>NZ_VFEV01000027.1 GCF_007858275.1 Pseudomonas proteolytica | reverse complement strand
ACATTTCCATGCTGATCACCCTGTGTTCTCCTGCTCAAAAAGTGAGCAGAAGCAGTTGAACACCTGGGTCAGTTTTCAGTCGGCAGAACAGCCTCTACTGGGTCAGTTTTCGGTCAGCGGCAACAGCGTAATGGTACCCATGGTGCGGAAGGGCGGTATATCGACGATGTATTGCTTGTGATTGGCGAGCAGTGAGTCAGCGCCTAACAGTGGATGTTCAAGCTGTATCAAGGAATGTTAATGGGATTCTATATTCGTAAGAGCGTCAGAGTAGGTCTGTTTCGTTTCAATCTGTCCCAGCAGGGTGTGGGCGTTTCGGTGGGATTGAAAGGCCTACGCATCGGGACCGGGCCTCGAGGCAATTACGTTCATATGGGGCGGGGAGGCCTGTACTACCGGGCTACCGTACCAAGGACCAACGATAAGCCGCCTTTTTTGCCTCACGTTGAAACTACGGTAATACCTGAGGGCACTCACGCCCCTTTAGTCGAGATCGAGTCCGCGGATGCTTCGCAAATCGTGGATTCATCCTCACGTGATTTGCTCGATGAAATGAATGCGAAGCAGGCAAGATGGCGGCTTTGGCCATGGGTTGGTGTCCTAGGAATCCTCGTAGTATTTCTTGGCCTGCGTAATGGTTGGTCCATTGGGACTATGTGGGGTGCGCTTATCCTCGGTTCAGTCCTAACAATTGCCTCTGCAGTACGCGATACGATGGCTAAGACGGTTGTACTGTTTTACGATTTTGACGCCGAGATGGAAGAAGCTTACGAAGCACTGCACAGCAGTGGCCAGCAGGTTTCGGCAGCAGATGCGGCCTGGCATATCGAGGCCGAAGGCGCCGTTCATGATCGTAAGTATCACGCTGGTGCGAGCAATCTTGTACGTCGGAAAAAAACGACTATTGCTCGGTCTTCACCACCTTATGTAAAAACCAATATAGAAACTATCTCCATGGTTGTTGGGCGCCAAACGCTGCATTTCTTCCCTGATCGTGTATTGATTTATGACGAGAAAAGTGTGGGCGCGGTTAGCTATCGAGAGCTGCAGTTGCAGGTCAATGCGAAGCGGTTTATTGAAAGTGCTTCGCTTCCCAGGGATGCCACGGTAGTCGACAGGACGTGGCAATTTGTTAACAAGAAGGGTGGCCCTGATCGTAGATTCAAAAACAATCGTGAACTCCCTGTTTGTCTTTACGATGAATTGAAGTTGTCTAGCACCACGGGTCTGAATGAGGTCGTACAAATCTCGCGAAATGGTGTGGGAGAGGCTTTTGCCAAGGCTATTCTCGACCTTGCACGGGTTATGCCTTCTGAGCGAGTAAGCTGAGGCAACCTAGTTCCTCGTATTCGTGCCCGAGTTTCACGCATGTATGGAATGTTGATTTGGTCAGTAGCTCGCTAACTAATTCAGCATCTACCAGCGATTGTTGCGTGGTCGGAGTTTCGACGGCGAAATCCAGTTTTATCATAAAAAATTTCATCAAGGACTCACAGCTTGCCTATCAAAACGGACGTCTGGACCGTCGGCCTTACACCCAATAAGCTTCGCCAAAGCCGATTGGCCAGTGAGCAGCTACTGGAAGAAATGATCATCAGCTCCCCAAGCATTCTCTCGGATGAGTGGATGCTGATAGGTAGGCAAGAAAGCACTGGTATGGGGGGGCGCATTGATCTATTGGCCATTGCTCCTGATGGAAATCTGGTACTAATTGAGCTCAAACGAGACCGCACGCCCCGTGAAGTCGTTGCTCAGACCCTCGATTACGCCGTGTGGGTCGAGAGTCTCCGTGAGAACGAAATCGCGGCGATTTACCAACGGTTCCGCCCCGGAAGTAGCTTGTATGCAGATTTTTTAGCGCGCTTTGGTCGTGTGCTAGACGACGATGATTTGAATAAAAGCCACCAACTGATCATCGTCGCCACAGAGTTGGATGTCAGCAGCGAGCGAATCGTTGAGTACCTCAGCAAGCGAGATATTCCGATCAACGTGCTCTGTTTTCAAATTTTCCAGGTGGGCGATCAACAGCTACTGAGTCGATCCTGGTTACTCGATCCTGTTCAGACTCAAGTGAACGCCGCGTCGACGAGCGAAGGGCATAGCGAGCCTTGGAACGGCGAGTTCTACTGTTCGTTCGGCGATTCTGCCTCGCGCTCATGGGCCGATGCTGTGGAGTTCGGTTTTATTTCCGGCGGTGGAGGCGCGTGGTACAGCAAGACCCTGCAGCTCCTGTCTCCGGGAGATCGGATCTGGGTAAACATTCCGCAGCAAGGCTATGTCGGCGTAGGACGCGTTCTTGGCACGTCCACACCTGCGAACGAGTTCACAGTGATGCAAGACGGCGAGGAGCGGCCGGTGCTAGAGGTCGCAACGCGCGCCAATTATCATGCAGAATTTGCTGACGATCCGGAGCGCTGCGACTATTTTGTTCCGATCCAATGGCTGCAAAGCGTGCCGGTGAGCCAGGCAGTACGAGAGATTGGGATGTTTGGGAATCAGAATACGGTTTGCCGTCCGACTACGCCGAAGTGGCGGTGGACGATTGAGCGATTAAAGCAGCGATTTCCGCGTTTCGATGAAGTGGCAGCTACTGAGGTCGCGAGCGTTCCTGGCAGTTGATAAATTGGGCAGCAGCCTGCTGCCCAATTACTTGTTCAGTAGCACCTACAGTCAGTATCTCTTTTAGTCTGGAGAAAGTCCCACCTGCGGTGGGACATGCGATTATTGGTCTGCCAGCTTAAGTAAATCGAAAACCACTCTGGCAAATTTACTGGCCTTAGCAGGGTCAGAGAGCAGTTGCATCATCTGGTTCTGGTGGGCATCGCCACTGTCCATAATCGCGTCATCAACCGCATTGGCGAAGTTTCCAAGCAATGCCTGTTCGGGAGTATTGTTTGCCAGTTGTTGCATAACTAACTGGTTTTCACTGACCTTGTCACGGATGGTATAGGCGTAATTTACCATGTCTTTTTCAGTCAGTTGGTCCGTCACAAACAGCTCATTGAGCCGTTCTAATATCTGTGAAAGCAGCTCTTCCTTTTTGTCCTTCGCAGCCGCTGATCCAAGCCCCTCACCTGGCACGAGCTTATAGTCGGGCGAGTCTTCTTTTAGCTTCAGATCTTGCTGGCGTATTTTCGAAACGCGGTAGTGGCTGAGCACGACACCAGTGAGGTCAATATCATCCTCATCCACAGCGGCTTCACGCAGCATTGGGCTTAGATTGCGTGCGTATAGGCTGAGCTTTTCCAGCTGCTTATCATCGTAATCGACGATCTGCGACATGAATTCATAGAAACGCACAAAGGTGCCCAGATCCTTTTTGAAGATGTCCAGGGCGTCCTTGGCTTGCTTGCATTCCTTCAGGTCGTTTTCAGCGTTGGCGACCAACACTGCATCCTGAGTCTTTTTGATTCTCTCAAATATGTCTTTCGAGTGTGCGTAGGCATCAACCGCCAACTTGTAGCGTTTCGTCCAGCGTTCGACCGCAGGCTTGCAAATGTTGGCAATCGCCGCATTGCTTTTGTTTTTGATGAAAAAGGCTGCGGAGAACTGCTCAACCTCGCTGGACTTGTAAATGCCTGCCGCGTTGAGCTTCTCAAACAAATCGAAGATCAAGTCTGGATCGGAAACATCTGCCAGCTCTGCCGTCTGAAAGTACGGCTGGAACGAATCGAGGATGTCTTGCGGCTCGTTGAAGAAGTCCAGGATGAACGTGCCAACGTCCGCCTTGCCGGGATACGTACGGTTCAAGCGCGACAGGGTCTGCACGCACTCGACGCCGCCGAGTTTTTTGTCCACGTACATGGCGCAGAGCTTGGGTTGGTCAAAGCCGGTCTGAAATTTGTTGGCAACGATCATCACCTGATAATCATCGCTATCAAAGGCTTTGCGCATATCGCGGCCTTTGAGGTTGGGGTTCATGTTGTTCTCGGTGTATTTGTTGCCGAGTAACGCGACCGCATTTGGGTCTTTCTCTGTGAACTCCACCTCACTGGAGAATGCCACCATGGCATGGATTTTTTGGTAGCCCTTATCGACGATGTATTTGTCGAAACACAGCTTGTATCGCACGGCCTCTTTGCGTGAGCTGGTGACCACCATGGCTTTGGCTTGACCGCCCAACAGGCCCATCACGTTGTTGCGAAAGTGCTCAACAATCACCTGCACCTTTTGCGCGATGTTGTATTCGTGCAGGCGCACCCACTGGTTGAGCTTGACCTTGGCTTTCTTGCTTTCGACCTCCTGATCAGCCTTGTCGATTTTTTGCGCCAGGTTGTAGGCCACTTTGTAGTTGGTGTAGTTCTTCAGCACATCGAGAATAAAACCCTCTTCAATGGCCTGACGCATGCTGTACACGTGGTAGGCCGCGGGCTTATTGGTTTTAGAGGGCTGCTCAGTTGGCTTGGGCAAACGGCCAAACAGCTCCAGCGTCTTGGTTTTCGGCGTAGCGGTGAATGCAAAGTAACTGAGGTTTTTCGACACGCGGCGTGAAGCCACGGCGGCATCGAGAATGTCCTCGGTGCTAAGTTCGTCCTCACAATTAGCCTTGGCCTCAATCATCAGCACTTCTTTTAGCTGGCGGGCGGTAGAGCCGGTTTGCGAGGAGTGGGCTTCGTCAGCAATGATCGCGTAGCTGCGCTCTTTCAGGCTGACGCTGTTTTCGATGGCGCGCAGCACATAGGGAAAGGTCTGGATTGTGACGATAATAATCGGCTGCGAGTTTTCCAGCGCTGCGGCGAGCTTTTCCGATTTGGAACCGTCGCCTTCCTGATTATTGATGCGGCCAACCGCGCCATCGACGTGTTCAAACTGGTTGATCGTGTCTTGCAGCTGATCATCCAGCACGGTGCGATCCGTCACCACAATCACTGAGTTGAATTGCTTACAACCCTGGTTGTCATAAAGCGCCGAAAGCTGATGCGCTACCCAGGCAATCGAGTTGGACTTGCCGGAACCGGCGCTGTGCTGGATCAGGTACTTATGACCGGGGCCTTCGGTGCGGGCCGCCGTGACCAGTTTATTCACCACATCCCACTGATGGTAACGCGGAAAAATCAGGCTTTCTTTCTTGTATTTACGGCCTTCCCAATCTTCTTTGTCTTCAATTTGCAGGTGCACGAAGTGCCCGAGGATCGACAGTAGGTTGCTGGGGAGTAAGACCTCGTTCCACAGGTAATCGGTGGCGTACTGGTTAATGTCTGACGGCACATCGTTCCCGGCA
Organism: Pseudomonas proteolytica; assembly: GCF_007858275.1. Classification (GTDB taxonomy): domain Bacteria; phylum Pseudomonadota; class Gammaproteobacteria; order Pseudomonadales; family Pseudomonadaceae; genus Aquipseudomonas; species Aquipseudomonas proteolytica. The sequence continues at coordinate 80,514 of NZ_VFEV01000027.1, read as the reverse complement.
CCGCCTGCCTTTGTGCCTTTGTTAAACGGCAGAAAGAAGGTATCAGTGCCTTCCAGCCGCGTGGCCATATAAACCTCGTATTGGCTCACCGCAAAATGCACCAACGCACCACGCTTGAAGGTCAGCAGCGGTTCGGGCTTTTTGGTTATTGGGTCGATGGCCAAGCGCGTGGTTTTATATTGCTTAATGGCCTTCTGCACGGCCTGCTTGAATTCGGATTTCAGCTCCAGCGTGGCAACCGGCAAGCCGTTTACAAACAACACCAAGTCAATCCGCCAGGCTTTGGCCTTGCTGCCGGTTTGTTCGAGATGTTCTTGGCTTGCCCAAGGTGAATAAATCACCTCAGGCACGACACGGCAGCGGTTCTTAGCATAGCGAGCCAAGGTGTCGGGGTTTAGATCGTGCTCAGGTTTAAACTGACACAAGCTGAAACGGGTGCCACGGTCACGTAATTCATGGCGCAACACGCCCAGCGTGCCGAAGGTGCGCATTTCTTTGCTGGCGGCATTGGGGTCGGTTTTATTCAGCTGGGTGGCGACTCGCTCAAGAAAGCTCTGATTGGGGTTGTTTGGGTAGAGGATGCAGAATTTTTGCCACTGCTGAGGCTGGGTGTCTTGCACAAAACCGAGCAAGTCTTCGGGATACAGGGCGAGTTCACGGTTGTAGTGCTCCGCCTTACCCAGCTGCCAACCGTTACTGAGCAAATGCTTGAGCATATCGTTTTGAAACATTAGCTCGTTGGCCTTGCCTCCATCCAATGAACTCATGCGGCTACTTCCTTGTTGGTTTGACTGTTTTTCGGAGTAACCCAATCTCTCACGTCGATCTTGCCGGTAACGGCGGCTGAGATTAGGGCAGTACGGCGTTCTTTAATGATTTTTATTGATTGTTCAGCTTTCGCAATCAATAGATCAAGTTTTTCCCTGGATTTAAAAACATGATCAATGATCTGCTTCTGCTCTTCAATGTCAGGGAAGGCAGCAATCAGTTTGTTTACGTCAGGCATGCCAATTGTTTTCAAAGTTGCACCGAAGGTGTATCGATCGAGCTCATCTTTCATGGCGTAAAAAATAAGCAATAAGTATTCTGGAATGACTTTTTTCTCGTTGCATACCCAAGCAATAATATGTTGCGATACAGCCATAACCCTTGTCGTGATTGCCGCCAAACCGATGCTTGCATCTCTGGTGAAAACTACGCATCTTTCGGGAAGCTTTCGGGCTGAAGAGTTGGCTATACCTTTTTCATTCAGATAAAATGCAGTATCGCTGATGTAGTCGACTTCTTTTAATTGAGATGAGTCGTTGAGCGATACCCACGGAATATCGCAATCGACCCAATACTCCTCAATTTTTTTATCTGGAGTATGTCCACTTTCCAACCTGGCAACGTGCTTGATGCGGCAAACAGTCCACTCCTCCGGAACGTCCCCCAGCCACTCAACACCCGAGTCGCGCATCTTAGCGTTGCAGTTCAAACCTTTAGTGACAGCATGGCTGATTACGGCTTGACGTTTTTCTTTTAGTAGTTGAATGATTTGTTGTTGATGCTCTATTAGACTATCAATTTTAACAGTTTCGCGGTCGAGGAAGTTAACTATGTGGGTAAGCTCGTCTTCAGGAGGGAGCGCCAGTCGTGTTTTAAGAATGTCTGTGCTCGATAAGTGCTTAACCGTTGTGTAATACGTTAAGTCATTAATTATTTTCATGTTGAATGGAAGCGAGTAAAAAATAAAATCTTGTAAGGAATGGTTGGGTGCCCGAATGCAGGCGACTCGCTGATTTAATGCGGCTTCTCCTCCTTTCCATTTTGCCACATTAAAGTCGCCGTCCATTCCTACTAATATATCATTGTCGGTTATTAGCGACTCTGGCGGTACCTTGCCGATATACCCAACTTCTGTTTTCGATGAGTTTATGTCGCGAATTCTAACAAGAGGGATGCCCGATGATGGTTCAAATAGCTTTGAGTCAAATGGGTAGCCATTGATTACGTGTGCCGATTCTTTAATGCGCACCAGTTTCCAATGGCTAGGGATTTTTCCTAGCCACTCAACCATAGAATCTTTATATTGAGAGTATGGCTTATATCGTCCGGCCATTACGAATGCACCTCTTGTAGTAACTGCATAATCTCAGCGGATACTGCATCCAGATCGACATCGATTTCTACCAAGTCTCGCGGCGGCTGATACTGATAAAAATGCCGATTAAAGGGGATTTCATACCCGACAATACCAACTTGCTGATCCTTAGCGTCTTTTTTGCTGGCGTCTATCCAAGCATCTGGCACGTGTGGCTGAATTTCTTTTAGGAAGTAAGCCTCATTGCTGGCATTAACGCTCTGACTCGGATCGAGCGCGACGTTTTCGTTGTCGCGCAGCTCACTGTCGGCTTGATACTCCAGTACTTCTCCGTCAACGCCAAAAAATCCATACAGTGGATTGGCTTTGGTTTTGTGAACCTTCTTGATGACCTTGGCGGCGGCTGGGTTCTTCCAGCTCACGGCATCGATGATCTGCTTTTTGTCTTTGGCGTCCAAGGCAATGCCCTGTTCCTTGCAGGCAGCTTTGACGGCCTCCTCAAAGGTGTTGAAGTCGTCATACTGGGCAGCACCGATGCTTGCCTGCAACTGTTGCGTCTTGAGCAACAGCCGCTTTTGGTTCATCCAGGTTGTTCTGCTTAGCAGATCCTTAATGTGCTTCTCTTTCAGCTCAGCAAAATGCAGCTTGCAGTAACGACGGACGGCCTCTTCATGGGTACTCAGATCACCGTAGAGCTTGCAGTTGTCGCCATCGCTCCAGCTCTCACCCTCTATGGCACTGTATTCCTGATAGAGCCACTGCATGGCGCTATTAAGGGCGCCGGGGGCGAAACGGCAGGTTGCAACGCGTTCGTCACTGAACTGCCAAGACAACCGCAATGGGCGCTCAATGCTGATACGCCGATAGCCGAACTCGTGGGTGCTGAAAATCTTGCTGGCGAAGGTCTTGGCTGCCTCGGCTTTGGGGTTGGCTGCCTGGCGGCCGCGATTGCTTTTTTGTGCGGCTTGTTTGTCGAGTTCGTAGGCATCGACTGCGGCAAAGCTGCCGAAGGCGCGTATCACTGTGGCAATATCGCTTTCGTCCATTTCATTACGCTTGGAACCGAGGGATTTGCGCATTTTGCCGCACAGGTTCACACCATTGATCAGTTGAACCTTGCCCTTACGCTCTTGGGTTTTTTTGTTGGACAATACCCAAATGTAAGTTGAGATGCCGGTGTTGTAGAACATGTCGGTGGGCAGCGCGACTATGGCTTCGAGCAAATCGGTTTCCAGGATGTAGCGGCGGATTTCTGATTCGCCGGAGCCGGCACCGCCGGTAAACAATGGCGAGCCATTCAGGATAATGCCAATCCGGCCACCACCCTGGGAGCCGTCGCGTACCTTGCTGAGCAGGTGCAGCAGGAACAGCAAGGAGCCATCGCTTACTCGTGGCAAACCCGCGCCAAAGCGGCCACTGAAACCCTTGTGTGTGTGCTCGTCGCTGATTTCTTGCTCGATCTTTTTCCAGTCCACGCCAAAGGGTGGGTTGGACAGCATGTAGTCAAATTCAGTGGCGTAGAGCTGGTCGTTCGACAAGGTGTTGCCGAGCTTGATGTTGCTGACATCCTGGCCTTTGATCAGCATGTCAGCTTTGCAGATGGCATAACTCTCAGGGTTGAGCTCCTGACCATAAGCTCGCATCACCGCCTGGGGGTTCAGCTCATGCACGTATTCCATGCCGGATGAGAGAAAACCGCCCGTCCCGGCCGTAGGGTCGTAGATGGTGCGGATGATGCCGGGCTTGGTCAGCGCATCATCGTCTTCCATAAATACGAGGGAGGTGGTGAGGCGCACGATATCGCGTGGGGTAAAGTGCTCCCCGGCGGTTTCATTCGAGCTTTCCGCAAAACGACGGATTAGTTCTTCAAACACTAGACCCATATCGTGGTTGGAGACCGCTGTGGGGCTTAGGTCGGTCTTTCGAATCCGTAGTACGATCTTGTAGAGCAGATTGGCATCGTTTAGCTGACCGATGAACTCGCTAAATTTGAAGTGTTCGAAAATTTCGCGGGCGTCCTTGGAGAAACCCTGCAGATAGGATTCGAGGTTGGCTTTGATGCCCGCTTCACCGAGTTTGGAGAGATCCATTTTTGAGGTGTTGAAAAACGAAAGCCCACCGCTAGCTCTTAGCAACAGTTTTTCTTGGGCTTCTTCGGAGTGATTGAGTTGCAGGAGTTTTTCATGCTGAATCAGCACCGCTGCTTTGGTCGGCTCCAACACACACTCCAGGCGCCGCAGCAAGGTGAACGGCAGAATGATCCGGCCGTATTGGCTTTGCTTGAAGTCGCCACGGAGTAAATCGGCCAATGACCAGATGAAAGCGGCCAGATTGTTGGAGGCTTGCGACATGTTCTGAAGTCCTTGTAGTGCTCGAAAGCTGCTGAACCACTGTGCAGCTCGGTGATGAATCTAACTGGGGCGCATTATGCTGCAACGACTGCGAGCGGTGATGGCCTCAGTTGGATATTTCACTCAATAGGTTGGGGGCGGGAGGTGACGATCACTTCCCTACAAAATATCCGTGGCGCATCCAGACGTGGGTAACCCTGTGAGATCACCGTTGTCCGCCCCTCCACGCGGGTCCATCCAAGCGGGGCTGCAAAGCCGCCCTGCTTGGATGGACCTCACTTAAAAAATCTAAAGCCCACGCAAACGGTCTGTGGAAAACCACAGATTTCCACCGCTGGATAATTTCATCCACAGCCGCAGAACTCCCGAAAATTGGAGTCTTGACCCAAATTATCCACAGGCGTAGAAAAGATCGGGCAAGCGCTGTCGTTGACAGCAACCCAGGTAGCCAGAACCTTTAAGGCTACGCCACACAGTGGTGGTTTTCCCAAAGTGCGATTAGCGTCCGGCGGCTCGCACGGTCACAGCGATGTGATGGATGCCTACTTTTACCAGTGTGCCCACTGCGGCAACTTCCCTCTTTCATAGCTGCCCTGCAGCAACCTATCCGCTTGGCCATTTCATTGCGCCAACCTGCGCCCGTCTCTTTCTCCCGGAAAGAGACGGGCGCTGCTACCACTGCTGCAGCCCACCTCGTACAAAGCATTGCGGCATTTCCCCTCGTGACAATCGGCGTGACAAACACCGAAGTCACCATCAACAGCGATGCAGATGATGGTGCCGCAGCCCACGGAATGGAACTGCACCTGACTGACAGTCAGGCATGCCCCGGTCATCGCATCACTGCCTTCACCCGACTCAGGATCTCGCGGCGGCGGTCTCGTCAGCCAATGCAGCCTCCACCCGCCCACCGGTATCGGTGCTCAGGAGGCCTGATCATGAGATGCCCAAGCTCCCGGTCGTAAAGAGCCGTCAGTCCCGCGTTAGTGGACAACCCTCACAGGTCGCAGGGGCCTTGATCCCTGATAACACTCAACATTCTTGGCGGGATGACGTGGGGAAAGTTTCAAACGTATGCCTTCGGAAGGAGTTTGATCATGGCACTGGTGGGCAGGCGAGATGGGCGCAATTTTGGCTATGGTCGGCAACTGAGTTATGCCGGGCCACAGGCATTGAAAGATTTGTTTGGCGGCGGGCATTACGGCACGGTCAAGGCGCACAGTGATCGCTGGCAGGCGTTTGTACGTTGGTGTCGCTCGGAGGATGGGCCAGGCGTCAACGATGCACGACAGATTGATCGGCAGACCTTGCTGGACTACGCCGAGCATCTGCGTCAGCAAGTTGAACAAGGTGCTATAGGCATCGCCACCGCGCAAAACCGATTGTCCAGCGTGAACCGGACCATGGCTGCGCTTCGCGTTGATCAGTATGTGACGGTAGTGAGTCCGAGCAAGGCTTTGGGAATGCGGCGCACCAGTGGTCGTCAATCGGTGCCGCAAGGCCAAGATCGCGAACATGTGAAACGGATCGTCGACATACTCTGCGAACTCCAAATGCAACGCGCTGCCGCCATCGTGCACTTGGCGCGAGCCGCCGGAATGCGCTTGCGTGAGGCCATTTTGGCCGACCTTCCTCGACTGCAACGGGAAGCCGAGCAACTCGGGAGGATCAACATCCAGGATGGCACTAAAGGTGGCCGCTCAGGTGCATCGGCACCTCGTTGGATTACGGTAGATGATCATGTTCGTGACGCGCTGAGGTTTGCCGAACAGGTCTCGCCCGACGGTAGCCGCAACCTGCTTGCACCGAATGAACGCTACCTTGAATTCCAACGGGGAATCGTTCGCCCGGCACGGGACATCCTCCATCCGTACAGCCTCAAAGGCTTCCACGAATTGCGGGCGGCCTATGCGTGCGAGCGCTATGAGCAAATCACCCATCATTTCGCGCCCATCAACGGAGGCAGTTGCTATCAGCTCGACCGACGCCTTGATCGCGCGGCCAGAGACCAAATCAGCTATGAACTCGGGCACGGCCGTATCGACGTGGTGTCGGCTTACATAGGCGGCCGAGCATGAGCAAGTCATTCGATATGGAGCTGTTCCTGGCGGGCATCCTGACCGGGTCACATACCACGCGCCAACGCCATCTGCGTCAGGCGAAGGCTATCCAAACAGCGATCGCTGAGCGCTGGCAACGCGACAATCCATGGACTTGGCAGAGAAAACACCTTGCGTGGTTTTTGAATCACCACCTAAACCAGCACACTGAATCGACGCGCTATTACTATTTGCTGACCATCCATTTGCTCACTCTTCGCTTAGGAAAATCCTGGCAGTTCAACCGCTAGACTTGAGCATTAGCGCGTCCCTGCGTCGTTCTGGGTATTCTCACTATCGCTGTCACCTTTGGCGTACTGAGCCCAAAGCTCCATCAGCTCTCGACGCTTTTCGAAGAAGTCAGATCGTGAATAAGCGCTTTCGGTTTCTCCTCGCTCATCATGAGCCAGCGCCAGCTCACAAATCTCTCGAGGGAAATTAGTCTGCTCGCCCGCCCAGTCGCGGAACGTTGAGCGGAATCCGTGGCGAGTGATGCTTTTATAGCCGAGCCCGTGCAGCAGGTTACGAATGCCGTTGGCATGCATGACGCCGCTGCGACCACTTCCTGGAAACACGTAGGGACTTTCGCGGCCGAGCTTGGGAAGACTCTTGAGTAGTGAGACGACTTCTGGCGCCAGCGGGACCGCGAAAGCCTGGCGGGTCTTCATTCGTTCGTCGGATAAAGACCAGCGGCCTGCCTCAAGGTCGAATTCATCCCAGCGTGCGAATCGGACCATATGTGAGCGAGCACCGGTTAGGATCAGTAACTGAGCTGCGATAGAAACGTGGCTGGTGTCCTTACGCAAGGCTTCCATGAGTTTTGGAAGGTCCTGCCATTTCAATGCCGGGTGATGTTGGCGTTTGCGAGCTTTCTTCTTCTCATGCCGGCTAAGGAGATTTTCCAGATGACCGCGCCAGCGAGCCGGATTCTCTCCGGACCTGAGGCCTTGGGCTCTTGCGGCATCGAGTATCTGTTCGATTTGCCCTCGAACCTCATCAGCCGTCCGTGTCTTGCTTGACCAGAGTGGCTGCAAGGCCTTGATCAGGTGCTTGGTCTCGATCTGGTCAGCGGACAGCTTCCCTACTATTGGGAAAGCATAGAGCTCGAGTTTCCTCAGCCAGCCTTTGCGCCATTTCTCTGACCAGCTCGAGCCATGGGCGTCACGGTAGTCGGAGGCTAACTTCTCGAAGGTTATCAGATGTGCCAGTTCTCTGCGTTCGGCTTCCCGCTGAGCAGCTTGTTCAGCCTGTCGTTTCGCGAGTGGATCAGTGCCGTTGAGGATATGGACTTTATTTTCATAGGCGGCTGCGCGGGCTTTTTTCAGGTCGAGTTGAGGGTAGCTCCCGAGACCCATCTCCCTGCGTTTGCCGTTCAATTGAAAGCGGAGTACCCAGGTTTTTCGTCCTGAGGGTTTCACCAAAAGACGAAGCCCGTCACCGTCTTCGTACGTCCCTGCCTCAACCAGGTTTTTGACTTGATTGGCGGTCAGTTTGCCCATTTTTTCGCCCTCTGTTCCCCCACTTGTTCCCCCACTTACGCGTGGAACGCCTCGGATCAAAACGGAAGTCACAGGAACAAAAGTAGGCTGAAACCCTTGATCTAGCAAGGCTGTCGCGGTTTTCAGTAGATGAGGCTGGCTTTCAAAAAGGCATTAAAAAGCCGGCTTGTGGCCGGCTTCTCGGGGACTGGTTAAGTCTATTTTTGGTAAACCTCACCAGCCTTCAATCGTTCACTCAAGCGCTCGCCCAAGTGATAAAGGGGGCATCGGCGGGAACTCCTCCGCGTCGCCGGGCAGGGTGTGTGGGCTTTACGCCGACCCTGCCAAATGTGCCGCGCATGTTACTCACATTTATTTGATTTTCCCAGCGTCTGGTCTGATTTAGAGCTGTCGTGGCCGATCAGGTGGTCGTCCAGCGGGACGGGAGGGCGGCGTTTGTTGAGGGTGGACCACCAGAACACCCAGCCCAGGATGTGGACGTTTTGCTCGAAGCGCTGGTCGTAGGTCAGGAGTTCGTCGGGGTGTTCGTTGCTGTTGTGGCTGCGGATGCGCAGGCCGCCGCCGGGTCGGTTGTAGAGGTATTTGATGCGCAGCATGCCGTCGTGTTCGAGGGCGTAGATCTCGCCGTCGATGATTTGCGTGCGGCCGCGGTCGATGGCCAGGATGGCGCCGTCCTGGATGATGTCGATCATGCTGTTGCCAACCATATAGGCTCCCAAGGCGCGGTCGGCGGTGACGTTGAGTTGTTCCAGGGTATGCAGGGACAGGCGTAGGGTTTCCTGGGCGTTGAAGGAGGCGTGGAGGGGGACTTCCACGTCGACTTTTTCCGGGCCGCTGCTGGGGTCGCAGAGGTAGTGGCCGCAGTCTTCGCGTGCGGCGGCGTTGTTTGCGCGGTTGGAGCCTTCCAGGTGGTAGTTGGTTGGCGGGTGTTTGGGGCCTTCGCCGGTACGCAGCCAGCGGCTGGTGACACACAGCAGTTCTGCTATTTCGTCGAGCCGGGCCATGGGCACGCCACGCTTGAACCAGTTATTGACATGCTGGGGCGTGACGTCGCGATTCTTGGCGAAGTCGGAGGCGGAAAGATGCACTTCCCTAAGTAACGTTCTTAAGCGATCACCTGATGTATTCATAAACGCAGAGTTTACTGGCCGGAAAACTAGATCAAATAAACCATGCGTTGAGTTGGTGTATGTAGGTATTTCCTTATTGCAAGTAAAGTCTTGATTGAATTGAGGTTAGTTAAACGTTAGTTGCTGTTTTGTTTATCTAAATGAACTTGTCGTTTATTTTTTCCCACAAAAAAAGCCCCGAATGATCGGGGCTTTTTTGATTGCCGTGGCAATGAGTAGCGGGTATCAGCCTTTGTAGGCGGCTACCGACTTCATGATCTCGGCGCGGGCGGCGTCTGCGTTGCCCCAACCGTCGATCTTCACCCATTTGCCTTTTTCGAGGTCTTTGTAGTTCTCGAAGAAGTGCTTGATCTGCTCCAGCAACAGTGGCGGCAGGTCGGTGTATTCCTTCACGTCGACGTACAGCTGGGACAGCTTGTCGTGTGGCACGGCGATAACTTTGGCATCGCCGCCGCCGTCGTCGGTCATGTTCAGGATGCCCACCGGGCGAGCGCGGATGACCGAGCCTGGGGTGACCGGGTAAGGGGTCACGACCAGCACGTCGAGGGGGTCACCGTCGTCAGCCAGGGTGTTAGGGATGAAACCGTAGTTGGCCGGGTAGAACATCGGGGTGGCCATGAAACGGTCAACGAACAGGCAGTCGCTGTCTTTGTCGATTTCGTATTTGATCGGCGCGTGGTTGGCCGGAATCTCGATGGCGACGTAGATGTCGTTCGGCAGGTCTTTGCCAGCCGGAATCTTGCTGTAGCTCATTGGGCGTTGCCCCCGTTGGTGGCCAGGTAAATTGGCCGGATTGGCCTAAAAGTGGCGGCGATTATAGGCATATTCCTGTGCCGATGCCACGCGCCAGACGTCGTACGGTACTTAGCCTTCAGTCTGATAGCGCAGGTCGCTGGCCTGCAGATGTTTCAGGCGGGCCAGGGGATCCTGGCGGTAAAAGTGGCTCAGTTGCTCGTAGACCTGTGGATAACTCTCAGTGAGTAAATCCGGCGCACTGAAAAAATACTCGCTGGTGACGGCAAAAAATTCCGCAGGGTTTTCCGCCGCGTAGGGGTCGATGGCGGTTTCGGCGTCGGGGTTGTGGTCGAGCTGGCGGTTGAGGTCGTCATAAGCGCTCTGCATCACGCTGGCCCAGTCCTGGACGCGCATGTCGTGGTGCAGGGGTGGCAGGCCGTTGGCGTCGCCATTGAGCATGTCGAGTTTGTGCGCCAGTTCGTGGATCACCAGGTTGTAGCCTTCCCAATTGCCACTGGCCAGCACCCCCGGCCAGGCGAGGATCACCGGGCCTTGCTGCCAGGCTTCACCACTGTGTTCGCCGTCCCATTCATGTTCCACGCCGCTGGTATCGCGATGGCGCTGGGGGCTGCGGAAGTCATCGGGGTAAAGGATGATTTCGTGGAAACCCTGGTACCAATCCAGGTCGCCCAGGTTCATCAGCGGCAGTTGCGCCTGGGCGGCGAGCAGCAGGCGTTGTTCCTGGTGCAGTTCGACACCGGGCAGGGCGGTGAGGTGCTTTTCGGCGAGGAACAGCACGCTGGCCTCACGCAACCATTGGTCCTGTTCGGCACTGATACCGTCGAGGAAGGTCAGGTGATGGCGCACCCGCTGCCAGGTGTCATCGGCAACGGGATGCTTGGCCAGGAGGCGCCGGCGACGCCAGGCGCTGAGGGACCACATGGCCGGTCAGTGCGGCTTGGCTTCGGATGAGGTGCGGCCAAAGCGGCTGCGGGCCACGCCAATGATCATCGGCACCAGCGACAGCAGGATGATGAACACCACCAGCAGCGAGAGGTTTTTCTTGATGAACGGTACGTTGCCGAAGAAGTAGCCGAGGGTGACCAGGCCGCCGACCCAGAGGATGGTGCCCAGCACGCTGAAGCCGAAGAACCGCGGGTAAGGCATTCTGGCAACACCGGCGACGAACGGCGCGAAGGTCCGCAGGATCGGCAGGAAGCGCGCCAGGGTCACGGTTTTGCCGCCGTGCTTGTCGTAGAAGTCGTGGGTTTTTTGCAGGTAGTCGCGACGGAAGATTTTCGAGTTGGGGTTGCTGAACAAGCGTTCCCCGGCGGTTCGGCCGATCACGTAGTTGGTACTGTCACCCATGATCGCCGCCAGCATCAGCAGGCCGCCCAGCAGGACCGGGTCCATGCCGCCGCCTGCAGCTACGGCGCCGGCAATGAACAGCAGCGAATCGCCCGGCAGGAACGGCATGACCACCAGGCCGGTTTCGCAAAAAATCACCAGGAACAGGATGGCGTAGATCCACGGACCGTAATTGGTTACCAGCAAGTCGAGGTACACGTCGAGATGCAGGATAAGGTCGAGCGGGTTGAAATCCATGGATGGCACCTGTGTGGACGGCCTGGCTCAGCGGGCCTGTGCGGAAGCTTCGGGCAATAAGGCTACAGGCGTATGCCGGTTTTCTTACAGTCCTAAAAGGTCGGCATTATACGGATTGAATGATGAAATGCGTGTTGGTTTTGTAGCGGGGGATGTCGCAGCTATTCTGCCTAGCACTGATCCAAATGTGGGAGCTGGCTTGCCTGCGATGCAGGCACCTCGGTGTGTCAGCCAGACCTCGGTGAGGTTATCGCAGGCAAGCCAGCTCCTACATTTTTTTGCGGTGTTTCAGTCTTCGCTGATCGGGAGCGTGTAGTTCTTGAACTCGGTGTCTTCACGAAAGCCCATGGACTCATAGGTCTTCTGCGCCACGGCGTTATCGCTGCTGGTCGATACGCGCAAGCGCACGGCATTGGTTTCCTTGGCCATCTTTTTTGCGGTACGCATCAGGTTATCGGCCACCAATTGGCGCCGGGCATCCTCGGCGACGTAGATGTCGTTGAGGATCCACACCCGTTTCAATGACAGCGAAGAAAAGCTCGGATACAGCTGGCAAAAGCCGAGCAATTTGCTGTCGTCGTCATCGGGCAGGGCCAGGTAGATTACCGATTCCTTGCGCCGCAGGCGCTTTTCCAGAAAGGCCCGGGATGAGTCAGGAAAGGGCAGCGCGCCATAGAACTCACGGTATTTGACGAATAACGGGGTCAACAGGTCCAGGTGTTCCAGAGTCGCTTGAGTGATCCGCATGCTAGGCCTCAACTTCTATAGGAATACGACGGCAAACGGTCCTTTACTCGGGCGCCCGCTGCTTGATGCTGCCTAAAGCGGCGAAAAATCGCAATCGTGCTGGTATCAGTCCTTGGGCGGGCTGAGTAGGAAGTTGCCTTTCATCAAGTCCGGATCATCGGTTTCCAGGGTCTGAACCTGCGCCTCGTCCTTGAGGTTGACCCCCGACAGCTGTCGCCGGCAGGCCTCGCGCATCAAGTACAGCAAACGGTGGGCCGCCATGCCGTAGCTCAGGCCCTCCAGGCGCACGTTGGAAATGCAGTTGCGGTACGCATCGGTCAGGCCCACCTTGGGGTTGTAGGTGAAATACAGCCCCAGGCTGTCCGGCGAGCTGAGCCCCGGCCGTTCGCCGATCAGGATCACCACCATTTTGGCGCCGAGCAACTGACCGATTTCATCGGCGACCGCGACCCGGCCTTGTTCCACCAGGATCACCGGCGACAACGACCAGCCTTCAGCGTGGGTCTGTTCTTCCATGCGTGTCAGAAACGGCACGGTATGTTTATGCACCGCCAGCGCCGATAAACCATCGGCCACCACTACCGCCAGGTCCACGCCACCCGGGTTGGCCAGGGCGTAGTCGCGCAGGGTCTGCGCCGACTCATCGCTCAGGCGCCGCCCCAGGTCCGGGCGCTGCAGGTAGCTATGGCGGTCGGGGGCGGCGCTGTGCAGCAACAGGCTGTCGCGGCCGCGCTCGGCCATCTGACTGCTCAGGCCGGCATGGTCGAACGGTAGGTGCACCGCGTCCCGCGCCTGGGCGTGGGCGAACTGGAAGTCCAGTTGCGCGCCGGTGGGGATGCTGGTGCCGGTGCGGCCCAGGGCAATCCGCGCCGGGGTCAGGCGTCGCAGTTCCAGCCATGGGTTATCGCTTGGAGGTGTGTCGGTCTGCACTTCAGGCTCCTTCTTCATCCCAATTGCGCCAAGGCATGGCGGAAGGCCGGTGGCAGGTTGTTGCCAAACTGCACCTTGCCATCGGCTTGCGTGAAGATGCCCATTTTCGCCAGCCACTGTTCGAATTCCGGCGCGGGCTTGAGCCCCAGGGTCTGGCGGGCGTAGAGCGCGTCGTGAAAGGACGTGGTCTGGTAGTTGAGCATGATGTCGTCGGAGCCCGGGATGCCCATGATGAAGTTGATCCCGGCCACGCCCAGCAGGGTCAGCAGGGTGTCCATATCATCCTGGTCGGCTTCGGCATGGTTGGTGTAGCAGATGTCGCACCCCATGGGCACGCCCAGCAGCTTGCCGCAGAAGTGGTCTTCGAGGCCGGCGCGGATGATCTGCTTGCCGTTGTACAGGTACTCGGGGCCGATAAAACCGACCACAGTGTTGACCAGGAACGGCTTGAAATGCCGCGCCACGGCGTAGGCGCGGGTTTCGCAGGTTTGCTGGTCGATGCCAAAGTGCGCGTTGGCCGACAGGGCACTGCCTTGCCCGGTCTCGAAATACATCAGGTTTTGCCCCAGGGTCCCGCGATTCAGGCTCAAGCCCGCATCGTAGCCTTCCTGCAGCACATTCAGGTTGATCCCGAAGCTGGCGTTGGCCGCTTCGGTGCCGGCAATCGACTGGAACACCAGGTCCAGGGGCACGCCCCGGTTGATCGCCTCGATGGAGGTGGTGACGTGGGTCAGCACGCAGGCCTGGGTCGGAATCTCGTAGCGCTGGATGATCGCGTCGAGCATCTCCAGCATGGCGCAGATCGAGGCGATGCTGTCGGTGGCCGGGTTGATGCCGATCATGGCGTCGCCGTTGCCGTACAGCAGCCCGTCGAGGATGCTCGCGGCAATGCCCGCCGGTTCATCCGTAGGGTGGTTGGGTTGCAGGCGTGTGGACAGGCGCCCGCGCAGGCCCAGGGTGCCGCGAAATTGGGTAACGACGCGGATCTTCTGCGCCACCAGCACCAGGTCCTGCACGCGCATGATCTTCGACACGGCGGCGGCCATTTCCGGGGTTAGCCCTGGCGCCAGGGCGCGCAGGCTGTGTTCGTCGGCGGCGTCGCTGAGCAGCCAGTCGCGCAAGCCGCCGACGGTCAGGTGGCTGACCACGGCAAAGGCTTGCTGGTCGTGGGTGTCGATGATCAGCCGGGTGACTTCATCGCTTTCGTAAGGGATCAGCGCCTCTTCAAGGAAGTGCTTCAACGGGATATTGGCCAGGGCCATTTGCGCCGCAACCCGTTCGCCATCGTTCTGCGCGGCGACGCCTGCGAGAAAATCCCCGGAGCGTGCGGGACTGGCCTTGGCCATCACGTCCTTGAGGCTGTCGAAACGGTAGGTCAATGCACCGACCGAATGGGAAAAACTTGCCATACAGACTCTCCATGACGACGCGGGCGCTGGCCCGCATCGTGGTTTACGGCGTTTAGTGCAAGGCGGCCTCTGCGGCCTGGATCGCCGCGAATTCTTCTTCCGGCGTGCCTGCTACCAAGTGATGCCGACTGTAGAAAGCAAAGTAAGCAATTAATACTCCATAGATGATCGCCGCGCCAATCACCACGCGTGGATCCACCAGGAAACCCGCCACGACCGCGATGCAGGCCAGTATCAGGGCCAGGCCCGAGGTGAAGATGCCACCCGGCGTGCGGTATGGACGCTCCATTTTGGGGCGACGGATGCGCAGGGTGATATGCGCGGCCATCATCAATACATAGGAAATGGTCGCGCCAAACACCGCCACCAAAATCAGCAGGTCGCCCTGGCCGGTCAGCGACAGGCCGAAGCCGATGATCCCGGGGATAACCAGGGCCAGTACCGGCGCCTTGCTTTTATTGGTCTGCGACAGCTTGCGCGGCAGGTAGCCGGCGCGGGACAGGGCGAAGATCTGCCGGGAGTAGGCGTAGATGATCGAGAAGAAACTCGCGATCAGCCCGGCCAGACCCACCAGGTTGACGAAGCTGCCCATCCAGGTCGAACCGCCGTAGGCCAGGGCCAGGGACTCCACCAGCGGGTTGCCGGACTTGACCAGCGCCAGGGTACCGGCGCCACCGGGTGCGATCACCAGGATCAGCAGGGCAAAACTGGTCAGCACCACAATCGCGCCGATCAGGCCGCGGGGCAGGTCGCGTTTCGGGTTCTTGGTTTCTTCGGCGGCCAGGGGCACGCCTTCGACCGCCAGGAAGAACCAGATCGCGTAGGGGATCGCGGCCCACACACCGACATAACCAAACGGCAGGAAACTGCTGGCGCCCTTGGCCTCGGTCACGGGGATATCCAACAGGTTGGCGACGCTGAAGTGCGGCACCATCGATACCAGGAACACGCCCAGGGCAATCGCGGCGACAGCGGTGATCACAAACATCAGCTTCAGCGCTTCCCCGACACCAAAGATGTGGATGCCGATAAAGATGATGTAGAACGCCAGGTAGATCATCCAGCCGCCAATGCCGAACAGCGACTCGCAATAGGCGCCGATAAACACCGCAATGGCGGCGGGGGCGATCGCGTACTCGATGAGGATCGCCGTGCCGGTGAGGAACCCACCCCAGGGCCCGAATGCACTGCGGGCAAACCCGTAGCCACCGCCGGCGGTGGGGATCATGGAAGACAGTTCAGCGAGGGAAAAGCACATGCACAAGTACATGGTGGCCATCAGCAATGTGGCGAGGAACATCCCGCCCCAGCCGCCTTGGGCCAGGCCGAAGTTCCAGCCGGCGTAGTCGCCGGAGATCACATAGGCAACGCCGAGGCCGACTAACAGCACCCAGCCGGCAGCGCCTTTTTTCAGTTCACGTTGTTGGAAATATTCGGAGTCGACTTTTTCGAAGTCGACGGAGGATCCTGTCGGTTCGCTAGGCATGGGGAAGTACCTTTGGTTCTTATTGTTTTATCCCGACTGACTTGAGCCGGATGAGATGCCGAGTATTTATGATGATTCAGTGTGGGAGCTGGCTTGCCTGCGATAGCGGTTTCACATTCAACATGAGTATTGGCTGTACTGGCCTCATCGCAGGCAAGCCAGCTCCCACACTTGATTGCATTTCAAGTGTGGGAGTGTGGTGCTGACGAAACTTAGAAGAAACCCAGTGGGTTGATGTCGTAGCTCACCAGCAGGTTTTTGGTCTGCTGATAGTGATCCAACATCATCTTGTGTGTCTCACGACCCACACCAGACTTCTTGTAGCCACCAAACGCCGCATGCGCGGGGTACAGGTGGTAGCAGTTGGTCCACACGCGCCCGGCTTTGATCGCCCGGCCCATGCGGTACGCACGGTTGATATCGCGGGTCCACAAGCCTGCGCCCAGGCCAAACTCGGTGTCGTTGGCGATCGCCAGTGCTTCGGCTTCATCCTTGAAGGTCGTGATGCTCACCACCGGGCCAAAGATTTCTTCCTGGAACACGCGCATCTTGTTGGTGCCTTTGAGCAGGGTCGGCTGGATGTAATAGCCGGTGGCCAGATCGCCGGTCAGTTTTTCCACTTTGCCGCCGGTCAGCAACTCGGCACCTTCGCCCTTGGCGATTTCCAGGTACGACAGGATCTTGTCGAACTGCTGCTCGGACGCCTGGGCGCCAACCATGGTGTCAGTGTCCAGCGGGTCGCCACGCTTGATCGACTCAACCTTCTTCATCACCACTTTCATGAAGTCGTCGTAGATCGACTCTTCCACCAGCGCACGGGATGGGCAGGTGCACACTTCGCCTTGGTTGAAGAACGCCAGCACCAGGCCTTCGGCGGCCTTTTCGATAAATTGCGGCTCGGCTTTCATGATGTCGGCGAAGAAGATGTTCGGCGACTTGCCACCCAGCTCAACGGTGGACGGAATGATGTTCTCGGCCGCGCAATGCATGATGTGCGAGCCCACCGGGGTGGAGCCGGTGAAGGCGATCTTGGCGATGCGCTTGCTGGTGGCCAGGGCTTCGCCGGCCTCCTTGCCGAAACCGTGAACCACGTTCAGCACGCCAGGTGGCAGCAGGTCGCCGATCACTTCCATCAGCACGTTGATGCCCAGTGGGGTCTGCTCGGCGGGCTTGAGTACCACGCAGTTGCCGGCGGCCAGGGCTGGCGCGAGTTTCCAGGCGGCCATCAGCAGGGGGAAGTTCCACGGGATGATCTGCCCGACCACGCCCAGGGGCTCATGGAAGTGGTAGGCGGCGGTGTGTTCGTTGATCTCGGCGCTGCTGCCTTCCTGGGCGCGGATGCAGCCAGCGAAGTAGCGGAAGTGGTCGGCGGCGAGGGGGATATCGGCGTTGAGGGTCTCGCGTACCGCCTTGCCGTTGTCCCAGGTTTCGGTGATGGCCAGCAGTTCCAGGTTCTGTTCGATGCGGTCGGCGATTTTCAGCAGCACCAGCGAACGGTCCTGGGCCGAGGTCTTGCCCCAGGCATCAGCGGCGGCGTGGGCGGCGTCCAGCGCCTTGTCGATATCCTTGGCTGTGGAACGCGGGAAGTCGGCGATGGGCTTGCCGTTCACTGGCGAAGTATTAGTGAAGTAGTTGCCGTCGACCGGTGCCACAAATTCGCCACCGATGTAGTTGCCGTACTTGGCCTTGAACGAAACGATAGCGCCTTCGGTACCAGGGTGTGCGTAACGCATGGTGGGTATCTCCTGACTTCTTATGTTTATTGGAGTGCAGCATTGCTGCGCTTGATAAAGCGTAGAGCAAAGGTCGGGCCAGCGCCCTGCAGCGCAGGTAAATCAAGGGCTTGGGGTTTGTTGCAAGGCTTTGCTGTGACACGGGCGGTACAGTCAGGGTGACACTTTGTGCCACAAGCGATACAGCTTGTGACCCATGGGTCGCCGCGGGATTGCAATGCGCCCAGGCCTGGAGGATGCTGGGCGTCCCGGTCCGCGGTGTGTCCCGCGCAACAGGAGAACAATAAGAACATGCACAACGATCATTTCAGCCGCCATGCCCGGCAAGTCCTGACCGTCACCCGTGGGCAAGACCCGTTGCACGGTCCTGGCAGCGACCCATCGATTGCCCGTTCCTGGCTGCGCTGCGTAGAGGACTATCACCTCGACCCGACGTTGACCGTCGCGCCCACGGTGCTCGAGCATGAGCGCCTGCTGGAAAGCCGCGAGCGCCTGCAGCAAGTGCTGCACATCGCCGGCAACGAAATGAACAGTTTGCATCAACAACTCTCTGGCGCCGGCCATGCGGTGCTGCTGACCGATGCGCGCGGGGTGATCCTCAATTGCGTCACTGCGCCCAGCGAACGCAAGGTATTCGAGGGTGCCGGGTTATGGCTCGGCGCCGACTGGAGCGAAGCCTGCGAAGGCACCAACGGTATCGGCACCTGCCTGGTGGAGCGCCAGGCCCTGACCATTCATCGCGATGAACACTTTCGCGGTCGCCATACCGGGCTGACCTGCTCGGCGAGCCCGGTGTTTGATCCCCATGGCGACCTGCTGGCAGTGCTTGACGTGTCGTCGGCCCGCGAAGCGGTATCGCGCCAGAGCCAGTTCCACACCATGGCGCTGGTCAATCTTTCGGCGAAGATGATCGAGAGCTGTTATTTCCTGCGGCACTTCGAAAATCACTGGTTGCTGCGTTTCCACCTGCAGGCCGAATCCGTGGGCCTGTTCAGCGAAGGGCTGCTGGCATTCGACGGCGAAGGGCGGATCTGTGCGCTCAACCAAAGTGCGCAAAACTTGTTGGGCCTGCCACGGGGGCGCTTGCTGGGCCTGCCGGTGGAGATGTTTTTCGACTGCACCCTGGATCAATTGCTCGGTCGCGCCAATGCCAGCGCCAGTTGGCCTTTGCGTACCCGTGACGGGCGCAGCGTGTTTGCGGTACTGCGAGGCGAGGCGCGGCGCGCCCCGAGCCCAGTGGTGTCGGCGCCGCCGCCGGTCGAGCGGCCTCGGCTGGCGGGGATCTGCCTGGGAGATGAGGCGCTGCAGAGCGACTTTCGCAAGGCCTTGCGGGTGTTTGAGCGGGACGTACCGTTGTTGGTCAATGGCGAAACCGGCTCCGGCAAGGAGGCCTTTGCCAAGGCCGTCCACCATGCCAGTCAGCGCGCCGACAAAGCCTTCGTGGCCCTGAACTGCGCAGCCATCCCTGAAAGCCTGATCGAGAGCGAGCTGTTCGGTTATCGCGGCGGCAGTTTCACCGGGGCCCGCAAGGAAGGCATGCGCGGCAAGCTGCAACAGGCTGACGGTGGCACCTTGTTTCTCGATGAAATCGGCGATATGCCCCTGGCCCTGCAAACCCGGCTATTAAGGGTGCTGGAAGACCGATTGGTGGTGCCCATCGGCGGTGAACCGCAAGCAGTGAACGTGCGCATTATCAGCGCAACCCACCGTGATTTGTTGATGCGGGTGGCCGACGGCACCTTCCGTGAGGACTTGTACTATCGCCTCAATGGTCTGGAGGTGGCGTTGCCGGCGTTGCGTGAGCGTAGCGACAAGTCGCAACTACTGGACTTTGTGCTGGCCCAAGAGGCAGAAGGGCAGGTGATAGAACTGGATGGCGATGCCCGTCAGGCGCTGCTGGACTTTTCCTGGCCGGGGAACGTCCGGCAACTGCGTACGGTACTACGTACCTTGACCGCGCTGTGTGACGGTGGGCGGATAGGGTTGGGCGATTTGCCGGCAATGATTCGCCAGGTGCCCTCCCAGGTGCAAATTACCGTACCGCGGGAAAAACAGCCGCTGGAGGACGCAGAGCGCTTGGCACTGCTGACCACGCTCGAACAGCAGCGCTGGCATATGACCCAGGCAGCAGAACAGTTGGGTGTTAGTCGTAATACGCTATACCGCAAGTTACGCAAGCATGGTATCGCTTTGCGCTCCGCAGCAGAGTGACGTCAAGGGAGATTCCTGCTCTCTTACTGTCTTTTGGAAGACTCGCCCACGCTCGCCTTTTACAAAAGGTACCGGTGGGCAAGTCGGCGATGTTTTGATCGTACTTTGTAGTGCGTAAATATGTTTGATATGAAGTTCTTATGAGACTTATACAGCGGAGGGCTGGCTGGAAATAATCTTCGGGTAGTGGCTATTTAATATTTTTTTACTTTGGGTGCTGTTCGAAGTAATGGGCGGTTGTTTTGCTTGGGACAAAATTTCATATTCGATTTTAAATGTGTGTTGGGTGGAACTAAGTGTTGTGTTTTTTATACTTAGGGGTAAGGGATGAGTCATTGCGTTGGTTGTTTGGTTTAGGGATAAGTAAAATTAATAGTTACATATCTATACGATGGGTGAAAACATGAATATTACAGGCTCCCCTGTTTCAACCTCCTTTCAGGTAAAGGACCGGGTATCCGAGGCGCCGGGCCAGCAGGCAGCTGCCGGCACGAAAGGGGCTTCAGATTGGAGCGCGTCCGGGGATAAGCAGAAGACGCAAGCATCCAGCGAGGGGAATACCGCTGGTGAATCCTTGGATGGAATCAATACACGGACTAAGAGGGGGTTTAAGGGAGGGGCCTCCAAAATTTATTCTTTTGTAAGTCCAAAGCCCCCCAAGACTAATTTGATAGCAAATGCTTATAAACCGACCTCTATTCTGGGCCCTACCCGGCCAGTAGGCCCCTCAAACACCCAGGGGGTGACTAAATTCAGGGAGATGGTGTTCAAAACGCAGCACCCAAATTCATCACTCACTGGCCCGGCCAAACCCGCTGTTGCCAAACCGAAAACATTCGGTGATGTGGCGGCCAATCTGGTTTCAGCTGATCGTCTGGTCAAGGCCGGGGTGTTCAAAACGGACACTAGCTTGAAAACCGTCACGCGCGATGCTTTTGTGAACGCCTCCGTAAACGGACTTGTCAGCACTCCGCTGAGTATTGGTACCTACGCGGGGTCTGTCTGGACGGGCGAAACCATCAAAGGTAATTTTGCTGCCAATACCCCGCTACTTCCTCCGGCTCATCAGCCCGCCCCAAGCCAGGCCGCCAATGCTGCTTCTGCGGCGGGAAGTGGTGGGGCAGAACAAAGTGCTGCATTGGTTAAGACGCGTACAGAAAGTGCTGAGTTAAAAATGACGTATGCCGTCAATACGATTCAGGCCATGGTTGAAGGGGGAGATGGTAAGGCCCTGGAAAAAAGTTCGACATGGCCAGTTGACATAAATGAACGCCTTGATTTGATGGAAAAGATTTACGATGCGTCCGAGAAAAACATGGCGGAAGTTTCGGAGCAAAACGGATTTATTTACAAACCCTATAAAGATGATTCAACAGTAGGGTCGAAAAGTGTTACTGCCAGGTTGGATGCGCTGGATAAAAGGTATGAACATCTCAATAGTAATGGCATAGGCAGACTTCTTGCGGTGCGGGAGGTGGAGACGAGAAAGCCTCAGACGGTGTGAGGCAAGTTTCATTGTTTCTGATTCGTTAGCTAGAGTGCATTTGTTTGTTTCGCCAAAGGTGCGCAATCAAGCCTGGTACTGTGCAGCAATGCCCAAGTACCAGGCGTGATTGCAACTCTTCGGGGCGCAGTAAAAGAGTGCGATTTTCCACGCCCTGCGCTAACCTGCCTCGATGTTTTACGAGGTCCACTATGCACATTCATATTCTCGGTATTTGCGGCACCTTCATGGGCTCAATGGCTGTCCTGGCCAAAGAGCTGGGCCATCACGTCACGGGCTCCGACGCCAACGTCTATCCGCCCATGAGCACGCAATTGCAGGCCCAGGGCATTGAATTGACCCAGGGCTACGATCCGGCGCAATTTGACCCGGCCCCAGACCTGGTGGTGATCGGCAATGCCATGTCCCGTGGCAACCCCGCCGTGGAATACGTGCTCAACAAAGGTTTGCCCTATGTCTCCGGCCCGCAATGGTTGGCCGATCATGTGCTGCAAGGGCGCTGGGTGCTGGCGGTTGCCGGTACGCACGGCAAGACCACCACCAGCAGCATGCTGGCCTGGGTCCTGGAGCACGCGGGCATGAGCCCTGGCTTCCTGATCGGCGGCGTACCGCAGAACTTTTCGGTGTCGGCACGCCTGGGTGATACCCCATTCTTTGTGATCGAGGCCGATGAATACGACAGTGCCTTCTTCGATAAACGCTCCAAGTTCGTCCACTACCGTCCGCGCACGGCAATCCTGAACAACCTGGAGTTCGATCACGCAGACATCTTCCCCGACCTGCCGGCTATCGAACGGCAGTTCCATCACTTGGTGCGCACCATCCCAAGCGAAGGCCTGGTGATCCATCCGACCACCGAACCGGCCTTGCAGCGCGTGATCGACATGGGCTGCTGGACGCCAGTGCAAACCACCGGCGCGGGCGGGCAGTGGCAGGTCAAGTTGCTGCGTGAGGACGGGTCCCGGTTCGAAGTGCTGTTCGAGGGCGAGCCCCAAGGCATCGTCGACTGGGACATGACCGGCCAGCACAACGTCGCCAACGCCTTGGTCACTCTCGCGGCGGCGCGTCATGTCGGTGTGGTGCCGGCCATGGGCATTGCCGCGTTGAGTGCGTTCAAGAGCGTCAAGCGGCGCATGGAAAAGGTTGCCGAAGTGAATGGGATTACCATCTACGACGACTTTGCCCACCACCCTACGGCGATTGCCACCACCCTCGACGGCCTGCGCAAGCGCGTTGGCGATGCGCCGGTGATCGCGATCATCGAGCCGCGTTCCAACTCCATGAAGCTTGGCGCACACCGCGACGGCCTGCCGGAAAGCGTCAACGATGCCGACCAGGTTGTGTGGTACGCGCCGGCCAACCTGGGCTGGGACTTGGCGGCCGTTGCCAAACTCTGCAGCGTGCCGTCGATTGTCAGCGATTCCCTGGAAGGCATCATTGAGCGGGTCAAGAGCCAGGCCAAGCCGGGGACGCACGTGGTGATCATGAGCAACGGCGGCTTCGGCGGCTTGCACGGCAAACTGGCCGAGGCGCTGCGATGAGCGGCCCGGAGCGCATTACCCTGGCGATGACTGGCGCGTCCGGCGCGCCTTATGGGTTGCGTTTGCTCGATTGCCTGGTGCGTGAAGACCGCGAGGTTCATTTCCTGATTTCCAAGGCCGCGCAATTGGTGATGGCCACCGAGACTGACGTCTCGCTGCCGCCCAAGGTGCAGATGATGCAGGCCTTCCTCACCGAATACACCGGTGCGGCGGCGGGGCAGATCAAGGTCTATGGCAAGGAAGACTGGATGTCACCGGTGGCCTCCGGCTCCGGTGCGCCTGCGGCGATGGTGGTGGTGCCATGCTCCACCGGCACGTTGTCGGCGATCGCCACCGGCGCTTGCAATAACCTGATCGAGCGCGCGGCGGACGTGACCTTGAAGGAGCGCCGCCAGTTGATCCTGGTGCCGCGCGAGGCGCCTTACTCGAGCATTCACCTGGAGCATATGCTCAAGCTGTCGAATATGGGCGTGACCATCCTGCCGGCATCGCCGGGCTTCTATCATCAGCCACAGACCATCGATGACCTGGTGGATTTCGTGGTGGCGCGGGTTCTCAACCTGCTGAATATCCCCCAGGACATGTTGCCGCGTTGGGGTGAGCATCATTTGAGCAGTGATGAATAAACTCTTGTTGATGGTGCTGGCACTGCAACTGATGGGCTGCGCCACCGCGCGCACCCTGGATGCGGCCAAACCCGGCGCGCCAGTGGTGTATGCGGGGACGCGCCTGGACTTGTATGCGATGCAGGGTGGTTGTTGCGCCATGGACCGCTTTGGCGCCGAAGCGCCGAGCTATCCGGGCCTTGATCTGCCAGCCAGTGCGTTGCTCGACACACTGCTGTTGCCGCTGTCGGCGTTGACGGTATTGGGGGTTGGGTTTAATGCGACGGGTGGGTTGTAACGCTGAGCCAAGGTTTAACACCGACCTGAAATGTGGGAGCGGGCTTGCTCGCGAAGGCGCAGTGTCAGTCACCTGATCCATTGACTGACACTACGCCTTCGCGAGCAAGCCCGCTCCCACATTGGGCCGGTGCAAAACCGTTGAGCAGACTCACTTGCCGAGCTTGCGCAACTCGTCCGACTCGACGATCCGCACTCCATCCTGCTCTTCCAGCGCCAGGCGCCACATGGCCCGGGCCAGTTCACACACTTCAATGCCGCGATATTTACCGGGAATCAGCCGCGACAGCGGCCCCGCGAGCTTTTCCGCGAGCCGGGTCTCCAGCCGTTCGCCCAGCAGCAGCGAAGGCCTCACGATGGTCAACTGCGGCCAGTCCTGGGCCTGCAACGCCTGCTCCATTTCCCCTTTGACCCGGTTGTAGAACACCGAGGACTTTGGATCGGCGGCAATGGCGCTGATCACAATCAGGTGCCGTGCGCCCATCTCCCGTGCGCGCTTGCCGAACGCTACCACCAGGTCCAGGTCGATCGCGCGAAAGGCTTCCTCCGAGCCGGCCTTTTTCAAGGTGGTGCCCAGGCAGCAGAAGGCCAGGTCGACCCGGCCGCTCAGTTGTGGCAGCAATACGTTGGGATCGCCGACCGGGTTTTCCAGGTGCGGGTGTTCGGCCAACGGGCGGCGGCTGGGCGCCAATACGCGGGTGACGGTGGGCTCGTTGAGCAGGCGGTCCAGCAGATGTTCCCCGGTCAAGCCCGAGGCTCCGGCAAGCAATATATGCTGAGGCGTCAAGTACATGGTATTTCCCCCTTGATACAGTTTCAGCTTAGTTGCTCTTTGCTTCCTTGCTATTGATAGAGACGCTTTCCAGCGCCTTTCGTGCCTGCTGTTTGCGTAATAATTGCCAGCGGGCGATGACGCTCTTGGGGGCCCAGATCTGTGGTTCGGAGGCTTCGAAGTTGTCAGCCATTTCGCGTTCGGTCACATGCCGTTGGGCCAGCTTGAAAGCATGTTGCAAATCGTCGGTCTGGGTCAGGGCCTGGGCGAACAAGGCATCGCCAAAGTAGGTGAAGTCGGCTTCTTCCGAGCAGCCAAACGACACACGATCGGCGCGCGAGGCGGTCATGATCAGGGTGTGATCATCCTTGAGCGCCGGGATAAATCCACCGGAGTAGCAGGCTGAAATCACGATGACCTTGTCGCGGTTTTTCAGCGGCGCCATCACCGCCGCCAGTTCGTCGCTCGGCAGGTCGGCCAGCTCCATGCGGGGTTGGTCGAGCACCAGTTGGTGTTCGTGGGTGCCGTGGCTGGTCAGGTAGATAAACACCAGGTCTTCGGGGCCGGTGCGCTCGGCCAGGGTCTGCACGGCACGGCGCAGGCTTTCGCGGGTTGCCATCGGGCGGTCGGCGATGTGGTCGCGATGGTTGACCAGGCGGATCTGCCCGCGGGCGCCGAAACGGCTGGCCAGCAGGTTGCTGACATAGTCGGCCTCGCGCAGGAATACGCTTTGCTTGCCGTCGCCGGCCACCACCAGGGTGTACAGCTCGACCGCCGGGGTCGACGCCGGCACGGCGGCAAGGGCGTTATCGAGCAAACGCCCCTGGGCCAGTACCCCGACCTCCAGGGCATCGGGCAACAGCTTGCCATCGGCATCGCGTACGCGCAGGCCATTGGCCCAGGTCCCGGCCTGTACCGTGCCATCGGTGAGCACCAGGGTGCCTTGCCCGTGATAGCTGTCGTTGTCGAAGCCACCGATGTAGAAACTGCCATCGCTGAGGTTCAGGCGCCCTTCACCGGTGAAGCGCCAATCACTGAATTGCCCGATGTAATGGCTGCCATCCACACCGGTCAGTTCGCCTTTGCCGCTGAGGGCGCCTTCGCGGAACTCGCCGGTCCACACATCGCCGTCGGCGTTTTCGTAGCGGCCCTTGCCGTTGAGTTGGTTCTGCTTGAAGTGGCCGATGTACATGTCGCCTTCGGCACTGTTGAAGGTGCCGTTGCCTTCCAGTTGGCCATTGACGAAGTGACCGCTGAACTGGTTGCCGCTGTCGTCGTTGCGCTGGCCTTCACCGTTGGGTTTGCCGTGGGCGAACAGCCCCTGGTATTGGCTGCCGTCCGCCAACTCCAGGCGGCCGAGGCCGGAATACTGGTCGTCCTTGAATTCGCCGCGATAGGTCATCTGCCCCTCTCTGAGGGTGCCTTCGCCGTTGCGCCGGCCTTGCTTGAAGCCGCCGACATAGGTGTTGGCTGCGGTGGTCAGGGTACCCTGGCCATCGAACAGGCCTTGCTGGAACTGACCTTTATAGACTTCGCCATTGCTGCCGTGCCATTCGCCCTGGCCATGCCACTGGCCCTTGTCGAATTGCCCGGCGTACCAACTGCCGTTGGGGTAGTCCACCCGGCCCTGGCCTTGCAACAGCCCATCGACCACATCCCCGCGATAACGCCCGCCGTCCGGCAGCCGTGCGTCGGGCGGCAACAGGGGTTCGCCGTCGCCGCAAGCGGTGAGCAACAAGGCCAGAGCAAGGGGAACGATTGGGCGCATAGCGGGATCCGGATAATTGAGCGCCGAGTATGCCGCAGCGGGGGAAGCTATACCTAGTGGTCTGTGTGCTAATACAGACTTGTCGGCGATGGCGCGACTGCTGGCGCTATCGCCGGCAAGCCGGCTCCTACAGGTGTATCAGACGAAGCACAGTGACAATGATTCGGCGATGTAGGCGGGTTTTTCCTCGCCCTCGATTTCCAGGGTGCAGGTGGCCTTGAGCAGCCACTGCCCCGGCTTTTTCTCGGTGGCGTCGGTGAGGGTCACTGCCAGGCGCACCTTGGAGTTGACCTTCACCGGCTGGATAAAGCGCACGCTGTCCAGGCCGTAGTTGACCGCCATCTTCAGGCCCTCGGGCATGATCAGGATGTCTTCGATCAACTTGGGGATCAGCGACAGCGACAGGAAGCCATGGGCAATGGTGCTGCCAAATGGGGTCTGGGCAGCTTTGACCGGATCGACGTGGATGAACTGAAAATCGCCGGTCGCTTCTGCGAACAGGTTGATACGCTCCTGGTCGATGGTGAGCCATGCGGAACGTCCCAGTTCCTTGCCGACATATTCATTGAGTTGCGCTACAGGTACGAAAGGCATTGCGACTCTCCTTGGTTCATCAATCTATTCCCTTGTAGGAGCGAGCTTGCTCGCGAAAAACCCAATGTCACCGCGTACTGCCTGGGTGCACCCGTTATCGTCGACGGCTTTCGCGAGCAAGCTCGTTCCTATAGGGGGTTATTGTTTTAGGTGGATTCCCGAGAACCAATGTAGATCATCATGGGCAAATGGCCCGGTCAACCCACCATGCTTTTGGCGAATGCCTGTTCATAGGAGCGGCGTGCTTATAATGCCCACGGGCTTTTGGGGGGAGAAAACCCATGCTGTTACGCGGTCTGACTTGGCTGGTGTTGTTTCAATTGCTGGGCACGGCGATCAATCACTTGTTCCTGCCGATCTTGCCGGGGCCGATTGTTGGCTTGCTGTTGCTGCTGGCGTATCTGGTGTGGCGCGGCGAGGTCGGTGAACCGCTGAGCCTGGCGGCCAGCAGCCTGCTGCGTTACCTGCCACTGCTGCTGGTGCCGCCGGCGGTGGGGGTGATGGTATATGCCAAGGACATTGCCGCCGATTTCTGGGCCATCGTCGGGGCGTTGGTCCTGTCGCTGGTAATCGCCATGGGCGTTGTTGGTGTGATGATGCAAAAACTGGTCAAGCGCCAGGCGCGGCGGGAGGAGAGGCAATGACCTTCGATTGGCAGGGCGCGTGGGCGGCGGTGATCCACCATCCCTTGTTTGGTATCGGCATCACGTTGGGCGCCTATCAACTGGTACTGGCGGGGTTCGAGAAAACCCGCTGGATCTTCCTGCAGCCGGTACTGGTCTCGATGTTGCTGGTGATCGGCGTGCTGCTGGGGTGCGGGTTGACCTATGTCGAGTATCGCAAAAGCACCGAGATCATGAGCATCCTGCTGGGCCCGGCCACCGTGGCGCTGGCGGTGCCGCTGTATTTAAACCTGCGGCGGATCCGCCAGTTGTTCTGGCCGATTTTTACTACGCTGATGGTGGGCGGGGTGTTTGCCACCGGCCTGTGTGTGTGGCTCGGCTGGTGGTTTGGTGCCGAACATATGGTGCTGATGACCATGGCGCCCAAGTCCGTGACCTCGCCCATCGCCATGCTGGTGGCCGAGCAGATCGGCGGCGTCGCGGCGTTGGCGGCGGTGTTCGTGCTGATCACCGGGGTGATCGGTGCGATGATCGGGCCGGCTTTCCTGTCTCGCCTGGGGGTGCACAGCCCTGAGGCACGGGGCATGGCCCTGGGCATGACTGCCCACGCGGTCGGCACCTCGGTGGCCTTGCAGGAAAGCGAAGAGTGCGGGGCCTTTGCCGCTCTGGCGATGAGTTTGATGGGCGTGGCCACGGCAGTGTTCCTGCCACTGGCCGTGTCTTTGGTGATTTAAATCGGGTTTAAGGAACGCTTTATGAGTCTGGCGCTGTTCCCTCTCAATACGGTGCTGTTTCCAGGCTGCACCCTCGACCTGCAACTGTTCGAGGCGCGCTACCTGGACATGATCGGCCGCTGCATGAAAAAGGGCGAAGGCTTCGGCGTGGTCTGCATCCTTGATGACCAGGAAGTCGGCCTGGCGCCCGACGGCTATGCAGTGATTGGTTGCGAAGCGCTGATTCGTGATTTCAAGCAGCAGGACAATGGCTTGCTGGGGATTCGGGTCGAGGGTGGGCGCAGGTTTCGGGTACGCGAGGCGGATGTGCAGCGCGATCAACTGTTGGTAGCGGATGTCGAGTGGCTGGAAGACCTCCCCGAGCGCCCGTTGGACGAGGAGGATGCTGATTTGTTGGCGCTGCTTGAGGCCCTGGCGGAGCACCCGATGGTCGCCTCGTTGGACATGGGCGCCGATGCGCAGGGGCAGCAGGTGTTGGGCAACCGCCTGGCCTACTTGTTGCCGTTCACCGATGCAGACAAGATCAAGTTGCTGCAACTCGACGACCCCCAGCAGCGTCTGGATGCGATCCAATTGTTGCTGGATGAGTTGCAGGGTGAACTGTTTCCCTGAGCCGGATTGTCTCGGATTCATCCGCGCAAGGTTCGGATTTTTCTTCGATGCCGGGTGCCCATCGCCTGAAATAGTGGAGCTTCAGCCACTACTATCAGGGAATGAACATGATTCGATTGCCGCCATCGGAGCAGCCGATCTGGGATGCTTTTTTTGTCAGTGTGACCGCGCAATTGATTCAGCAGGCTGGCGATCGTGGCCCGGAGTACATTGCCGAGCGGGCTGCCGAAATCGCCGATGAGATGTTGTTCGAACGCCGGGAGCGCTGTGCTGAGCGGCGTAGCACTCCCGTGGACTGGGTTGGTCCGGCCTAGATCAGTAGGCGTAGCGCAGCAAAGCGTGGGAGGTCCCGGTCAGGGCAAAGAACCCCAGAACCGCCACGCATCCCGGCACGATCAGCCACCAGACCTTTGGCGCCATGGGCGGTAGCGAGCTCTGGCGCTGGCTCAGCGTTAGGCTGAAGGCGCAAACCGTCATTGCCAGCAAGGTGCCAGCCAGGATATCGCTCGGCCAGTGCGCCCCCAGATACACCCGTGACAGTGCAATGGCGGCGGCCGGGATCGCCCCCAGCAGCAGCCAGGCCAGACGCATGCGAATCGGTTGGCCGCGACCGGCCAGCACCGCCAGCGCGAGGAAGAACGCAAACGAGCCCGAGGCGTGACCGCTGGGCATGCTGAAGCTGGTCAGCGGGTCGACGAGGATTTCTGGTCGGCCACGGGCAAAGAACAGCTTGCTCCCGGTATTGATCAGCGCGGCGCCCAGCAGTGTGGCGCCGACAAAGATCCCCTGGCGCCATTGCCGTGCCAGGAACAGCAGGCCGGTCAGCACGGCGCTGGCGACGAACATCTTCTTGAACTCGCCCAACTGCGTGATCATCACCATGACCCGGTCCATGGTCGGGCTGCGATGCTCCTGGACCAGGGCCATCAATCCCTGGTCAAAGTGGTTCAGGTACGGATAACCGATAAACATCGCAATCAACAAGGCCAGGCTGGCGCAGCCCACCCACAGAGTGGCGCGGCGGTGGCCGCGTAGGGTGCTGTTGAGGGCGATACCGAACAACACGGCCAGGCAGGCGGCAACCACCCCAGCCTCAGGCCAGAACCCTTCGGGCAGCGGCAGGCGGAACGCTGCACCTGCGGCCCAGCCAGGCAACAGGTAGGCGACCGACCAGCCGGCGGCGGCCAGCACGCTGACGGCAGCAAAGCGCGGGAATGGCATGTCGCACATCCCTGCGACCATGGGCAGCATGGGGCGCAGTGGGCCAATGAAGCGCCCTACCAGCAGGCTGACGATGCCGTACTTCTGAAAGTAGGCCTCGGCCCCGTCCATCCATTCGGGATGATGACGCAGGCCGGGCAGGCGCCGGATGTTCTGGTGGAAATGCCGACCCAGGTAGTAGGAAATCCCATCGCCCAGCAGCCCGCCGAGCAAGCCCAGCAGCAAGGTCTCGCCCAGGGACAGCGCGCCGCTGCCGGCCAGTGCGGCAATGGCGAACAGCAGCACCGTACCCGGCACGATAATCCCGGCGATGGCCAGGCATTCCACAAAGGCGACGATAAACACCGCTGCCGCCAGCCATTGCGGATTGAGGGTCAGCCAGCCGGTAATGCCATCGAGCCATGGGCCCATACAATCACTCCATCAATGAACCGCTGCCTGGAATGCGCTTCTCAAAACACCGGCGACCCTTGTAGGGGCTGGCAAGCCAGCTCCTACAGGGCATCGGCTGTGTTGCAGATGCCATTTCCAGCAGAAACGGTTGTTTCAGATATTCAAATCAAAACGTAATCGCGGCCTTCGACCTGGCCGCGTCGCAACGGGTTCCGCGTGCAATAGGGTGCGAAGTCAGCATCGACGAAGCGATACATCAGGTGTTCATCGCGCCCGCCGGGAATGCCCAGGCGGGTGGTCTGGATAATTTGCGTGGGCGCCAGGCCCACATCCTCCACGTAGAGCAGCGCCTGGTCGAAGCGCTTGGCGTCCCACATCGGCACTTTCAAACCCAGGGCCTTGCACAGCAACGTCTGCCCGGCGCAGAGCTTGTGGGCCGGGCGCTGGCGGCCGCTGGCGTCGGGATTGTTCAACAGCATCTGTGCCAGGCTTGCAGGCCCTGAAACCTCATCCACCCACGGGTAGGCCGACTTGATCAGCACGGCATTGCCCGGCCCCTGGGCGCTGAAGTTCAGGGAGTCGCCACCACGGGCGTAGTACATATAGATGTGGCCGCCATCCAGAAACAAAGCCTTACGCTTTTCTGTGTAGCCGAGGGACGCATGGCTGCCTTTTTCGGCCAGGTAATAGGCTTCGGTTTCAATAATTCGCGCCGACAGCCACACATCGCCGACACGGTGACGGATGACTTTGCCCAGCAAATCTTTCGCGAGCGTTTGTGCGTCGCGGTCGAAAAACCCATCAGGCAGGGGCTTAGCGGGGTACTTGGGGGGTGAACTGGACATAACGAAGGGCGGTTGCGCAGGCCAAATGTGACAGGATGATATCAACTCCAGGCTTAATCACCGCTGAACGTCGAGTTTTTACAGTTCATTTCGACCATCCGCCCCTCACCGCTGTCCGTAGGACGGCGCGACAGCTATAATCTGCCGCTTTCCTCTTTGCCAAGACCCCACCAGACCATGACTGAGTCCGTTCTTGACTACATGACCCGCCTGGGTCGCGCTGCCCGTCAGGCCTCGCGGTTGATCGCCCGTGCGAGCACCGCGCAGAAGAACCGTGCCCTGCTGGCTGCCGCCGATGCTCTGGATGCCTCGCGCTCCGAGTTGACCGCCGCCAACGAGTTGGACCTGGCCAACGGCCGGGCCAATGGTCTGGAACCGGCATTGCTGGATCGCCTGGCGCTGACGCCGGCACGTATCGACGACATGATCGAAGGGCTGCGCCAGGTGGCCAAGCTGCCTGACCCCATCGGCGAAATCCGCGACATGCGCTACCTGCCGTCAGGCATCCAGGTTGGCAAGATGCGCGTGCCCCTGGGCGTGATCGGCATCATCTATGAGTCGCGCCCGAACGTGACCATCGACGCCGCTAGTCTGTGCCTGAAGTCCGGTAACGCCACCATCCTGCGTGGCGGCTCAGAGGCCATCAACTCCAACCGCGCGATCGCCGCCTGCATCCAGCAGGGCCTGGCCGTGGCAGAGTTGCCGGCCGAAGTGGTGCAAGTGGTGGAAACCACCGACCGCGCGGCCGTGGGCGCGTTGATCACCATGCCTGAGTTTGTCGACGTGATCGTGCCGCGCGGTGGCAAGAGCCTGATCGAGCGCGTCAGCCGTGATGCCAAGGTGCCAGTGATCAAGCACCTGGATGGCGTCTGCCACGTCTTTATCGATGTGGCGGCCGATCTCGACAAGGCGATCCGCATTGCCGATAACGCCAAGACCCATCGCTATGCGCCGTGCAACACCATGGAAACCCTGTTGGTCCACGCCGGTATTGCCGAGCGCGTGTTGCCGCCGCTGGCTGCGATCTACCGTGACAAGGGCGTGGAACTGCGGGGTTGCGAGCGTACCCGGGCGCTGTTGGGCAGCGATGTGATCGAGGCGACCGAGCAGGATTGGTACACCGAATACACCGCGCCGATCCTGTCGATTCGGATCGTCGACGATCTGGACCAGGCCATCGAGCACATCAACACCTACGGCTCCAAGCATACTGACGCCATTGTTTCCGAGCATTTCAGCGATGCCCGGCGTTTCCTTAACGAAGTGGATTCCGCTTCGGTGATGATCAACGCCTCGACACGCTTTGCCGATGGCTTCGAGTATGGCCTGGGGGCGGAGATCGGGATTTCCACCGATAAGCTGCATGCCCGTGGGCCGGTTGGCCTGGAAGGCCTGACCAGCGAGAAGTACGTGGTGTTTGGTGACGGTCATGTGCGCACTTGATGGGTAAACGCATCGGGCTGTTCGGCGGTACCTTCGACCCCGTGCACATCGGCCATTTGCGCAGCGCCCTGGAAGTGGCGGATACCCTCGGGCTGCAAGAGCTGCGGCTGATCCCCAACGCCAGGCCGCCGCACCGGGACACGCCGCAAGTCAGCGCGCAGGAGCGCCTGGCGATGGTGCAGTGTGCGGTGGCCGGCATTGCCCCGTTGGTGGTGGACGACCGCGAACTCAAGCGCGATAAACCGTCCTACACTATCGACACCCTGGAACAGACGCGGGCCGAGTTGGCCGCCGATGACCAGTTGTTTCTGCTTTTGGGCTGGGACGCATTTTGCGGACTGCCCACTTGGCATCGCTGGGAAGAGTTGCTCCAGCATTGCCACATCCTGGTTTTGCAACGCCCGGATGCCGACAGCGAACCGCCGGATGCCTTGCGCAACCTGCTGGCAGCGCGGTCGGTAAGTGACCCACAGGCCCTGACCGGGCCGAGCGGGAATATTGCATTCGTCTGGCAGACCCCGCTTGCGGTGTCCGCCACCCAGATCCGTCAACTGCTGGCCAGCGGTAAGTCGGTACGTTTCCTGGTGCCTGACGCGGTCCTGGCCTACATCGATGCGCACGGGCTTTACCGTGCGTCGAACTGAAAAGGCGCGCTTGAAGGCACGAATAATCGTGTATTGAAGCGCCCGAACTATTGAGCAAAACGAGTTTTATATGACGAACAAAGACGTAAGCAAAGTTAAGCGCAAAGGCACGTTCAAGAGCGCACCGTTGCCGGTGGAAGCCCTGTTGGTCCCGGCTCCTGAGGGTGAAGCGCTGGTAGCGCTGGCCGTCGCGGCCCTGGAAGACGTGAAGGCCCAGGACATTCAGGTCCTGGACGTGCGTGACAAGCAAAGCATCACCGACTTCATGATCATCGCCACCGGTACCTCCAACCGCCAGATCGGCGCGATGCTGGACAAGGTTCGCGAAGCCGTCAAAGCCCAGGGCGTCAAGCCATTGGGTGAAGAAGGCAAGGGCGACAGCGACTGGGTGCTGGCTGACCTGGACACCGTGATCGTACACATGATGACCAGCAACGCTCGTCAGTTCTACGACCTGGAGCGTCTGTGGAAAGGCGCCGAGCAGAGCCGTGCCGCCGATGGCAAGCACCACAGCCCGGAAGTCGGTCACGCGCACTTCGACAAGCTCAACAAAGACCAGGAATAAGGAACGGCTGTGCGCCTGCGTCTGATTGCTGTCGGTTCACGCATGCCCAAGTGGGTGGAAGAAGGCTGGCATGAGTATGCCAAGCGTCTGCCATCCGAGCTTGCGCTGGAATTGGTGGAAATACCGCTCAACACCCGGGGCAAGAACGCCGACGTGGCGCGCTTTATCCGTCAGGAAGGCGAGGCGATGCTGGCCAAGGTCGGTGCCAACGAGCGCATCGTCACCCTTGAGGTGCACGGCAAGCCCTGGAGCACCGAGCAGTTGGCGGTGGAGCTGGATCGTTGGCGCCTGGATTCGCGTACGGTCAACTTCATGGTCGGCGGCCCCGAGGGGCTGGCGCCGGAAGTCTGCGCGCGGGCCGATCAGCGCTGGTCGCTGTCGCCCCTGACGTTGCCCCATCCGCTGGTGCGGATCCTGATCGGTGAACAGCTGTATCGCGCCTGGACAGTTCTGTCCGGGCACCCTTACCACAAATAGTCTGCGCCCTGCCTGATGACCCAGCCGATCCGCATCAAGGACCACGAGAAAGACGCACGCCTTGTACGCGCGCGGGTGATCTTTGGCGCTATCGCGGTGGTGGCGTTGATGTGCGTGTTGATCGCCCGTCTGTATTACCTGCAGGTGATTCAGTACGAGTATCACTCCACGTTGTCGGAAAACAACCGGGTGCATGTGCAACCGATTCCGCCGACCCGTGGCCTGATTTTCGACCGCAATGGTGTGGTGATCGCCGATAACCGGCCCAGTTTCAGCCTGAGCATGACCCGCGAACGCTCCGGTGATTGGCCGCAGGTCCTCGATGTGATCGTCGAGGTGCTGCAACTGACCCCGGAAGACCGTGTGATCTTCGAAAAACGCATGAAACAGGGGCGGCGCCCGTTCGAACCGGTGCCGATCCTGTTTGAGCTGACCGAAGAACAGATCGCCAGGATTGCGGTGAACCAGTTCCGCCTACCGGGTGTGGAAGTGGTGGCGCAGTTGGTGCGCCACTACCCGCAAGGGGCGCACTTTGCCCACTCGGTTGGTTACATGGGGCGGATCAACGAGAAAGAGCTGAAAACCCTCGACCCGGTCAATTACAGCGGTACGCACCATATCGGCAAAACCGGTATCGAGCGTTTCTACGAGCCGCAGTTGCACGGCCAGGTGGGTTACGAGGAAGTCGAGACCAACGCCCGCGGCCGCGTGCTGCGGGTGCTCAAGCGGACCGACCCGATTCCCGGCAAGGACATTGTCCTGAGCCTGGATATCAAGCTGCAGGAGGCCGCAGAAATGGCCCTCGGCGGGCGTCGTGGCGCGGTGGTGGCGCTGGATCCGAACACGGGCGAGGTGCTGGCGATGGTCAGCCAGCCGAGTTTCGACCCCAACCTGTTCGTGACCGGGATCAGCTTCAAGGCCTATGCCGAGTTGCGCGACTCCATTGACCGGCCGCTGTTCAACCGGGTGCTGCGCGGTCTGTATCCTCCGGGCTCGACCATCAAGCCGGCGGTAGCGATTGCCGGCCTGGACGCGGGTGTGGTCACCGCTTCCAGCCGGGTCTACGATCCGGGCTATTACATGTTGCCCAACTACGATCACAAGTACCGTAACTGGAACCGTACCGGCGACGGCTATGTGGACCTGGACACGGCGATCATGCGTTCCAACGACACCTACTTCTATGACCTGGCCCATAAGCTGGGGATTGATCGTTTGTCGACCTACATGGGCAAGTTCGGCCTGGGTCAGAAAGTATCCCTGGACATGTTTGAAGAATCCCCGGGCCTGATGCCTTCCCGGGAGTGGAAGCGCGCCACCCGGCGCCAGGCCTGGTTCCCGGGCGAGACCCTGATCCTGGGGATCGGCCAGGGCTACATGCAGGCCACCCCTTTGCAACTGGCCCAGGCCACGGCGCTGGTGGCCAGCAAGGGCAAGTGGATTCGCCCGCACCTGGCCAAGACCATCGAGGGTGAAAAGCCGGTGGATGAAAACCCGATTGCGGACATCATCCTGCGCGACCCGTCCGACTGGACCAAGGTCAACCACGGTATGCAGCAAGTCATGCACGGTGCCCGGGGCACGGCGCGCAAGGCCGCCGCTGGCGCGCAGTACCGGATTGCCGGCAAGAGCGGTACCGCCCAGGTGGTGGCAATCAAGCAGGGCGAGAAGTACGACCGCTCCAAGGTCCAGGAACGCCATCGCGACCACGCCTTGTTCGTCGGTTTTGCCCCGGCCGACAACCCGAAGATTACCGTGGCGGTGATGGTTGAGAACGGCGAGTCCGGTTCCGGTGTGGCCGCCCCGGTGGTGCGCCAGATCATGGACGCCTGGTTGCTGGACCAGGACGGCAAGCTCAGGCCTGAGTTTGCCAACCCTTCAAGCGCGGAGGCTACGGCCCGTGAAGAGTAATTTTGACCGCATTCTCTCCAGTGAGGATGTGATGCGTCGCCGCGCCACCTTGTTGCAGCGCATGCACATTGATGGCCCCTTGCTGATCCTGCTGCTGACCCTGGCGGCCGGCAGCCTGTTCGTGCTGTATTCGGCCAGTGGCAAGAACTGGGATCTGTTGATCAAGCAGGCGTCGTCGTTTGGCCTGGGCCTGTTGTCGATGGTCGTGATCGCCCAGCTGGAGCCGCGCTTCATGGCGCGCTGGGTGCCGCTGGGCTACGTCGCCGGCGTACTGTTGCTGGTGGTGGTGGACGTCATGGGGCATAACGCCATGGGCGCCACCCGCTGGATCAATATCCCCGGGGTGATTCGCTTCCAGCCGTCGGAATTCATGAAGATCCTGATGCCGGCCACCATCGCCTGGTACCTGGCCAAGCGCACCTTGCCGCCGCAGCTCAAGCATGTGGGGATAAGCCTGATCCTGATCGGCATTCCTTTCATCCTGATTGTGCGCCAGCCGGACCTCGGCACCGGTCTGCTGATCCTTGCCGGCGGTGCGTTCGTGCTGTTCATGGGCGGCCTGCGCTGGCGCTGGATCGTCAGCGTGTTGGTGGCGGCCGTGCCGGTGGCTGTCGCCATGTGGTTCTTTTTCATGCATGACTATCAGAAACAGCGGGTCCTGACTTTCCTCGATCCCGAGAGCGATCCGCTGGGCACCGGCTGGAATATCATCCAGTCCAAGGCCGCGATCGGTTCCGGCGGTGTGTTTGGCAAGGGCTGGTTGCTGGGCACCCAGTCCCACCTGGACTTCCTGCCGGAAAGCCACACCGACTTTATTATTGCGGTGATGGGCGAGGAGTTCGGCCTGGTGGGTATCTGCGCACTGCTGTTGATCTACTTGTTGTTGATCGGGCGCGGCCTGGTGATTACCGCACAAGCGCAGACGTTGTTCGGCAAATTGCTCGCCGGTGCGCTGACAATGACTTTTTTTGTTTACGTTTTCGTCAACATCGGTATGGTCAGTGGCCTGCTGCCGGTGGTTGGGGTGCCGTTGCCGTTCATTAGCTACGGCGGAACTTCGCTGGTGACATTACTGTCAGCGTTTGGGGTTTTGATGTCGATCCATACCCATCGCAAGTGGATCGCACAGGTTTGAATAAGGTGAAGATGTCAATGCAAGCAATGCGCGGCTGGGCTGCTCGATACGCGTCCTGTCTGGGCCTGTTGGGCGCCTTTGGCGCTTCGCAGCCCGCCCTGGCCGGCGATTACGACGGCTCGCCCCAGGTCGCCGAATTTGTCGGTGAGATGACCCGTGACTATGGTTTCGCCGGCGAACAACTGATGGGCGTATTCCGCGAGGCGCAGCGCAAGCAGTCGATCCTCGACGCGATCTCCCGGCCCGCCGAGCGCGTCAAGCAGTGGAAGGAATATCGTCCGATGTTCCTGACTGACGCCCGCGTGGCCAGGGGCGTGGATTTCTGGCGGCAGCACGAGGCCGTGCTGGCCCGCGCCGAGCAGGAATATGGCGTGCCGGCCCAGGTGATCGTGTCGATCATCGGCGTTGAAACCTTTTACGGGCGCAATACCGGCAGTTACCGGGTGATCGACGCCTTGTCGACCCTGGGCTTCGATTACCCGCCCCGTGCCGAGTTCTTCCGCAAGGAACTGCGTGAGTTCCTGCTGCTGGCCCGCGAGGAGCAGGTCGACCCGTTGACCCTCAAAGGCTCCTACGCCGGCGCCATGGGCCTGCCACAGTTCATGCCCAGCAGCTTTCGCGCCTACGCCGTGGATTTTGACGGTGATGGCCATATCAATATCTGGAGCAATCCCGATGATGCCATTGGCAGTGTTGCCAGTTACTTCAAGCGTCATGGCTGGGTAGGTGGCGAACCGGTGGTGATCCGTGCGGACGTCACGGGCGATCGCGCCGATGAGGGCCTGACCCAGGGCATCGAGCCGGTGAAAACC
The DNA here is from genome assembly GCF_007858275.1 of Pseudomonas proteolytica. Classification (GTDB taxonomy): domain Bacteria; phylum Pseudomonadota; class Gammaproteobacteria; order Pseudomonadales; family Pseudomonadaceae; genus Aquipseudomonas; species Aquipseudomonas proteolytica. Next base: position 42,000 of record NZ_VFEV01000027.1, on the reverse strand, counting down.
GTCGGGGAGTTGCGGGCGCTGGGCTGGTCAAGTCATGATGCGCTGCGCGATGATATGCCGGTTACCGCCTTCCGCCTGGAAGGTGCAGACGGCCCGGAATATTGGATGGGCCTGAAGAATTTTTACGCAATCACGCGTTATAACCGCAGTGTGATGTACGCCATGGCCGTGCATCAGCTGTCAGACATGCTGGTTCAAGCACGGGGCGTCAAGTAATGCGGGTATCGCCGATCAATAAACCGCTCAAGCTGGTGGCGCTGGCAGCATTGTCCTTGCTGGTTGTCAGTTGCTCCACCAGCCGAGCGCCGGTGCAGAAGGCCGGTGGCCCGGTAGTCCGCGCGCAGCCGGGGCTGGACATCAACCGTGCCCACAAGGACGGCGCGCCGTGGTGGGACGTCGACGTCTCGCGTATCCCGGATGCCACGCCAACCCTGCATACCGGCAACTACAAAGCCAACCCCTACACGGTGTTGGGCAAGACCTACTTCCCGCTGCAAGAGTCCAAGAACTACGTGCAGTCGGGCACGGCGTCCTGGTACGGCACCAAGTTCCACGGCCAGAACACCGCCAACGGCGAGGTGTATGACCTGTACGGCATGAGCGCGGCGCACAAGACCCTGCCGCTGCCTGCCTATGTGCGCGTGACCAACCTGGACAACAACCGCACGGTGATCCTGCGGGTCAACGACCGTGGACCGTTCTATTCCGACCGAATCATCGACTTGTCCTACGCCGCCGCGAAAAAACTCGGCTATGCCGAAACCGGCACGGCGCGGGTCAAGGTTGAAGGCATCGACCCTGCCCAGTATTGGGCGCAGCGCGGCAAGCCGGCGCCATTGATGCTTAACGAGCCACAAAGCGCGCAACCGCAGATCACCGCCTCGGCGGGCAAGGTCGAGCAGTGGACGCCGCCGCCCCAGCAACACGCCGCGCCAGTCGTGGCCGTGCCACAGGCGGCGCCGGGTAGTGCGGCGGGCGGGCAATACCTGCAAGTCGGCGCTTTCGCCAACCCGGATGCGGCAGAACTGTTAAGGTCCAAGCTCAGCGGGATGGTCAGCGCGCCGGTGTTTATCAGCTCCATCGTGCGTAACCAGCAGACCCTGCACCGTGTACGCCTGGGCCCCATCGGCTCGGCGGGCGAGATTGCCCAGGTGCAGAACAGCGTGCGACTGGCCAACCTGGGTCAGCCCAGCGTGGTCAGCGCCGAATAAGCAGTAGCGGATCTAGGGTGCTGGTGCGCTTGCGTGCCGGGGCCCTGGTTGCAGGCTCGTCGAATAATAAAAACCCGAAGGCAAGGGTTGAGCTGGCAACTGAATACGCGACAGCCTGGCAACGGGTTGTCTGAATAGTTTTGCCCGCGAGGGCAAGTTTCCATAAGCAATTTCGAGAGACGGATGAACATCACCACCTTAGCCAAACGCCTGTGCCTGCTTGTCCCGCTGATCATCGCGCCCGCTGCCTGGGCCGTCGAAATGATGCCAGCGCCACCGCAACTGGCTGCCAAGTCCTACGTGCTCATGGATGCTGCCAGCGGCAACGTGCTGGTCGAAAACAATGGTGACCAGCGCCTGCCGCCGGCCAGCCTGACCAAACTGATGACCGCCTACATCGCGACCCTGGAAATCCGTCGTGGCCAGATCGGTGAAAACGATCCGGTGACCGTCAGCGAAAACGCCTGGCGTACCGGCGGTTCGCGGATGTTCATCAAGGTCGGCTCCCAGGTGACTGTCAGCGACCTGCTGCACGGCATCATCATCCAGTCCGGTAACGACGCCAGCGTCGCCCTGGCCGAGCACATTGCCGGCAGCGAAGATGCATTCGCCGACATGATGAACAAAACCGTGACTGACCTGGGCATGACCAACAGCCACTTCATGAACCCGACCGGCCTGCCGAACCCAGACCACTACTCGTCGGCCCATGACATGGCGATCCTGGCGCGCGCGATCATTCGTGTCGACCCGGTGCACTACGCCATCTACTCCCAGAAAGAGTTCTTCTGGAACAACATCAAGCAGCCTAACCGCAACCTGCTGCTGTGGCGTGACAAGACTGTGGATGGCCTGAAAACCGGCCACACCGACGAAGCCGGCTACTGCATGGTGTCCTCGGCTGTACGTGATGGCCAGCGCTTGATCGCCGTAGTGTTCGGCACCAACAGCGAGCAGGCTCGTGCGGCTGAAACCCAGAAGCTGCTGACCTACGGTTTCCGCTTCTTCGAAACCCAGACCTTCTACCAGAAGGGCGCTGAACTGGCCCAGGCTCCGGTCTGGAAAGGCACCGAGCGTCAAGTCAAGGCCGGCCTGGCTGATGACCTGACCCTGACCATGCCTAAAGGCCAGCTGAAGAAACTGGCTGCCAGCATGACCATGAACCCACAACTGACCGCGCCTATCGCCAAGGGCGATGTGATCGGTAAAGTCGAAGTGAAGCTGGACGACAAAGTCGTACACAGCGCCGATCTGATCGCGCTCGACGCCGTTGAGGAAGGTGGTATCTTCCGCCGCGTGTGGGATAGCATCCGTCTATTCTTCTACGGCTTGTTCAACTGATTGTGTGCACCCGCAAAGCCCCGCGTTGATCCGACGCGGGGCTTTGCCCGTCGCCACGGCTTACCGCTTACGAGGCCGTTACGCCATGACCGATAAAGAAGTAAAGGCGCCAAAGATCGAATTCCCGGTGGAGGACTATCCCATCAAGGTGATCAGCGATACCGGTGTAGGCCGTAAAGACCTGATCCTCGAAATCGTGCGCAAGCACGCTACGATCAACGATCAGCGCGTGGATGAGCGCTCCAGCTCTACCGGCAAATACACCACGATCCAGTTGCACATCGTTGCGACTGATCAAGACCAGCTCTACAACATCAACAGTGAACTGCGGGCCACCGGCTTCGTGCACATGGTGTTGTGATGTCACAGGTCCTGGGCTTTCGCGAGCTCGGCCAGATGGCCTACGAGCCGGTTTGGCATGCGATGCAACGGTTCACCAACGAGCGCGGCACTTCGGCTCCTGATGAAATCTGGCTGGTGGAACACCCGCCAGTGTTCACCCAGGGCCAGGCTGGCAAGGCCGAACATCTACTACTTCCGGGTGATATTCCGGTGGTGCAGGTCGACCGAGGTGGCCAAGTGACTTACCATGGGCCCGGGCAACTGGTGGCCTATCTGCTGCTGGATGTGCGCAAGCTGGGTTATGGCGTGCGCGAGCTGGTCAGTCGCATGGAAAACTGCCTGATCGAACTCTTGGCCAGCTACGGCGTAACGGCAGCGGCCAAGCCCGATGCACCCGGTGTGTATGTCGACGGCGCGAAAATCGCCTCCCTGGGCCTGCGCATCCGCCATGGTTGTTCCTTTCATGGCCTGGCCCTGAACGTGGACATGGACCTGGCGCCGTTTCGCCGGATCAATCCCTGTGGTTACGCCGGTTTGGCCATGACCCAGTTGAGCGATCACGCAACACCCATAGAATTTGCCGAGGTTAGTGCCCGGCTGCGCGCGCAGCTCGTCAAACACCTCGACTATGCTGAGCAGACGACCCTGACGGGCGGAATCGACTGATATGACTACTGATGTTGTGCAAACCATGATCCCGACGCTGGACATTACCGACCGTCCGGCCCCGGCTCCGCGTGCCAAGGTGGAAGCCGGCGTCAAGCTGCGCGGCGCCGAGAAGGTTGCACGCATCCCGGTGAAGATCATTCCGACCACCGAACTGCCGAAAAAGCCCGACTGGATCCGCGTCCGCATCCCGGTTTCGCCGGAAGTCGACCGTATCAAGGCGCTGCTGCGTAAACACAAGCTGCACAGCGTGTGTGAAGAAGCCTCCTGCCCGAACCTGGGTGAGTGCTTCTCCGGTGGCACCGCCACCTTCATGATCATGGGTGATATCTGCACCCGTCGTTGCCCGTTCTGCGACGTAGGCCATGGCCGGCCGAAGCCACTGGACGTCAACGAGCCAGAAAGCCTGGCCATCGCCATTGCCGACCTGAAGCTCAAGTACGTGGTCATCACCTCGGTAGACCGCGACGACCTGCGTGACGGCGGTGCCCAGCACTTTGCCGACTGCATCCGCGAAATCCGCAAGCTGTCGCCGAACGTGATGCTTGAGACCCTGGTCCCGGACTACCGCGGCCGCATGGATGTCGCCCTGGAAATCACCGCTGCCGAGCCGCCAGATGTGTTCAACCACAACCTGGAAACCGTGCCACGCCTGTACAAGGCTGCGCGCCCGGGTTCGGACTACCAGTGGTCGCTGACCCTGCTGCAGAAATTCAAGCAGATGATGCCGCACATCCCGACCAAGTCCGGCCTGATGCTGGGCCTGGGAGAAACCGACGATGAAGTGATCGAAGTCATGAAGCGCATGCGCGAACATGACATCGACATGCTGACCCTCGGCCAGTACCTGCAGCCATCGCGTAGCCACTTGCCGGTACAGCGCTTCGTGCACCCGGACACCTTTGCCTGGTTCGCCGAAGAAGGCTACAAGATGGGCTTCAAGAACGTCGCGTCGGGTCCGCTGGTACGTTCGTCGTACCATGCCGACGAGCAGGCCAAGCTGGTCAAGGCGAGCCTGGTTTCGTAAGCCGCACCGCAATCAATGTGGAGTGCTGGCTTGTGTGGGAGCGGGCTTGCCCGCGATAGCATCACCTCGGTGCAACTGATATACCGAGGCGCCTGCATCGCGAGCAAGCCCGCTCCCACATTGGGTTCTGCGCTACAGATAGGGAGAACATGGATGACCGCTCAAGCGAGTGCCGTCGTACCCGCGTTGCGAGCTGAAGGCACTATCGGCCTGATCGCCCCCGCCGGCCCTGCCGCGCTGGATGTGGAAAAGGCCGGGCAATGGATGCGTACCCGCGGCTACGAGCTGCGGATCTTCTCGGGGGTGTACGAGCGCGACGGCTACCTGGCCGGCAGCGATAAAGTACGCCTGCGCGACCTGCATGCAGCCTTCGCCGACCCCGATATCGACGCCATCTTCTGCCTGCGCGGTGGCTACGGCACTCCACGTTTGCTCGACGGCGTGGATTTCGCCCTGCTGGCCGCCAACCCCAAGCCCTTCGTCGGCTACAGCGATATCACCGCGCTGCACTTGGCGATCAGCCGCTACGCCGGTTTTGTGACCTTCCACGGCCCGATGCTCAATGCCGACCTGCTCGGTGACAAGCAACAACCCACCGAATCATCGCTGTTCAGCCTGCTGCGTGGGCAACTGGGGGCTGGCAGTGTGCTGGCGCACCCGGTGGCCTACCCGTTGACCACCGTTGAGCCAGGCATCGCCAGTGGGCGCCTGCTGGGGGGCAACCTGTCAATGATTGCGGCCGTGATGGGCACGCCGTTCGAAATCGATGCCGAGGGCATCATCCTGTTTATCGAGGACGTCAACGAACCGATCTACCGCATCGACCGCCTACTGACGCATTTGCGCCTGGCGGGCAAGTTGGCGCAGGTTCGCGGTGTGCTGGTGGGGGATGTGGCGGGGGTGGATGGCGTTGCACTGGAGCGGCTGTTGAAGCAGACCTTCGAGCCGTTGTGCATCCCGGTCCTGGCGGGCTGGCGCAGCGGTCATTGCGACCCGAACCTGACCTTGCCGATGGGCGCCTTGGTGCGCCTGGATGCGGGGGAACAGCGGTTGGTGCTGGAGCAGGAAGTGGTGCTCAAAGCCTGAGTATTTAGTCGTCTGTCAGGCCGTTATCGCCAGCAAGCCCGCATTTGCCCCTGTGGAGCGGGCTTGCTCGCGAAGGCGGCCGCTTTACGCAGTTCTAGCGGCTCTGCAAGGATTCCAGCAACTTCACCGTCGGGTACCCATCCGCCGGCCAGCCCAACGACTGCTGCGCCGCACGAATCGCCTTGCGCGTATTGGCGCCGATGATCCCATCCGGGTTGCCCGCCTCATAACCCTTGGCACTCAACACCGTCTGCAACTCGATACGCTGGGAGCGGGTCAGTGGCAGTTCGTCCGTTGGCCAATCCCCGCGAATCACGCCGCCCCCGCCAAAACGCTCGGACAACAGGCCGACTGCCAGGGCGTAGGACGACGAGTTGTTGTACTTGAGGATCGCGCGGAAGTTATCCAGCACCAGGAATGCCGGGCCACGGTGGCCTGCCGGCAGTAGCAGGGCAGCGGACAGGGTGTCTACGTTGGGCGGCACGCTGGCGCCGGCCGGCACCTGCAGCCCGAGTTTCAACCATTCGCCCACCGGCTTGCGCACCACGCCATCGGCCAGGGCGTAGTCGAAATTCGTTGGCAATTGCTGCACTTCAAAGCCCCACGGCTGGCCTTTCTGCCAGCCCGAGCTCTGCAGGTAGTGCGCGGTGGAGGCGAGGGCGTCGGCCGAGCTATTCCAGATATCGCGGCGACCGTCGCCATCGAAGTCCACCGCGTGGGTGTTATAGGTGGTCGGAATGAACTGAGTCTGGCCCATGGCACCGGCCCAGGAACCGCGCATCTGTTCGGCCGGGATATCACCATGCTGGATGATTTGCAGCGCAGCCAGCAATTGCGCCTGGGCGAATGCCGGGCGGCGGCCTTCGTAGGCCAGGGTCGCCAGGGAGCGGATCACCGAGTTGTTGCCCTGGAAGGAGCCGAAGTTGCTTTCCATGCCCCACACCGAGACCAGCACCTGGCGATCCACGCCGTAGCGTTGTTCGATGCTTTGCAGGATATCGGCATGCTTGATCAGCAATGCCTGGCCATTGCGCACGCGCAACGCCGACAGGGCTCCGTTGAGGTATTCCCACACCGGCCGGGAGAACTCCGGTTGGCTGCGGTCGGCACGGATGATCGCCATGTCAGGGGTGACGTTGGCGAAGGCGCTGTCGAACACTGCAGGCGTAATGCCGGCCTTCAGGGCTTCGACGCGAAAACCCGCCTGCCATTCGGCGAAGGTCTGGGTCGGTTGGATATCGAGATTGGTCACGGCCAGGGGCGCAACTACGGCGGGTGCAGCAACCGGTGCGGTCTGGAGTGTGGGCAGGGGCTGAGCGTCGGCGGCGGTGGGTTTTTCGGCGCAGGCGACTAACAGGATCAGGCTGGAGGCAGCAATCAATTGGCGAAGGTGCCAACGACGGGAAAGACTAGAGGGCATGCACAGGTCCAGGAAATACGAATCAGGTGCAGACCTTATCATGCCAGAGGGGCACTTGCCTTCAGGCAGCCAGAAAGTAAGAAGCCTCCCAGCTATTAGACTGGAAGGCTTCGCGGCGGTAGCTGCCTTTGCCTTTGCCGGCTCGTTCCTGGCGACTGCGGAACAACGGCTGGGCGATGATGGATTTGGCCTTGTTGGGGCCATGCTTGGATGGCTTTTTGCTCATGATCGGGACTCTCCGATGGGGTGGGTAATGCGGTACAAATCATCTGCCGAAGTTGGCCGGCTGTCCAGCCCGGCGCGATGTAGGACATGGCCTCGATCTGAATGTGAAATGCCGCTCCCACATTGGTTTTGTGTTGCTCTGGAGGATTTATTATTCGGCAGGCAGTGTCAGGCGTTGGCCGGACATAAGCAGCGACAAACGACTCAAACTCATCCACGGCGACCCGGCAGCCTGGCCCTTGATCTGCGCATCGATGCGCTGGGCTTCGAGCAACAATTGCGCCCAGCGTTGCGCCGAGTGCCGTTGCAGTGCCTTGCTCATCAGGGGCTTGCGTTTGTCCCAGACCGGCGGGCGGGCCTGGCTGAAACACTTGTCCAGTGGCGTGCCCTGGCTGTATTGCAGGGCAATATTGGCCAGCACGCGCAGTTCGCGGGCCAGGGCCCAGAGAATCACTGGCGGCTCCACACCTTCGCCGCGCAGCCCTTCGAGCATGCGCAGGGCATGCGCCGGTTCGCCATTGAGGATCGCGTCCACCAGCCCGAATACGTCAAACCTTGCACTGTCGGCCACCGCACCTTGCACGGTTTCGACGGTGATCTGCCCGTCTTCGGCCATCAGCTTGAGCTTTTCGATTTCCTGGGCGGCGGCCAGCAGGTTGCCTTCGACCCGAGCCGCAATCAGCTCGACAGCATCTTGGGTGGCAGACAGCCCGGCTTGCGACAAGCGCTGGCGAATCCATTGCGGCAACTGGCTGCTGTCGACCGGCCAGATCTGGATGAACTGGGTTTGCGCCCCTTCCACCAAGGCCTTGCCCCATTTGGTTTTCTGCGCGCTGCCATCGAGCTTGGGCAGGCTGATCAGTAACAGCGTGTCCTCGGCGGGGCGTGAACAGTATTCCATCAGGGCTGCCGCGCCTTTATCCCCAGGCTTGCCCGAGGGCAGGCGCAACTCCAGCAAGCGTTTTTCGGCAAACAGCGACATGCTGGCCCCGGCCTGGAGCAGGGTGCCCCAGTCGAAGCTGGCATCGGCGCTGAACACTTGGCGTTCATCAAAGCCTTGCTGGCGCGCAGCCTGGCGAATGGTGTCGGCGGCTTCCTGGCACAGCAGCGGATCATCGCCACTGACGATGTATACAGGCGCGAGGTTGCCTTGCAAGTGTTTGGCGAGTTGGGCGGGAGCGAGTTTCATAGGCAGGGTGAACGGGGCGCTTGACGCGCCCCGTCTGGTTTACTCGGCTGGGACTTCAACAGGCGATTGCTTGGGGATGCTGTTTTCATAGTCTTGCGCGGCTTTCAGCGCTTCGGCGTCCGCCTTGGCCTTGGCGTCGGCAGTCTGCTGCAGGGCATCCAGTTGGGCCGGGCTGATCATTTGCAGGCGTAGCACCATACGCTGGACCAGGTCACGACGCATTTCAGTGCGCACCTGATTGACCTCGGTGTCCGAGCCGACCAGATTGTTGCCGTCATGAGTCACGACCTTCTGCACTTGCAACTTGTCGCTGATCAGCGGCAGTTGGTCGTGGCCCTGGATCTGGAACATGAGAATGTTGCTCAGCTCGATGTCCGAAGAGCGGCCGGCACTAGCGTAGCTGAGATTACGCTGGGTTTCTTTCTCGTCAGTCAGCACCAGCTTGTAAGCCGCACCGGGATAGACTTTTACGCCGCTGTTTTCCAGGGTTTGGCGCAGTTGGGTCACGGTTTCGCCATAGGCGTTGCGTGCGCTGACATCCAGTTCCTTGATCGCCAGTTCCGTGGTGCCGGTGCCGCGCAGCTGGAAGCCGCAAGCGCTCAGCAATACGGCAAGGCCCATAACCAGCAGGTTGCGTTTGATCATTTTATTGCTCCCCTTGAAACCATGTGGGCCTTATCGAGGCCCTGGAGGTTTTGTTCGGCGCCAGGGTTCTTGCCCCGGCGCCCGATCCGATTAGCTAGCGACGATATTGACCAGTTTGCCGGGCACCACGATCACTTTGCGGATCGTCAGGCCTTCGGTGAAGCGCAGCACGTTCTCATTGCAGCGAGCAGCGGCTTCGACTTCTTCACGGCTGGCGCTGGCGGGCATGTCGATCTGGCCGCGCAGTTTGCCGTTGACCTGAATCACCAGTTGCAGCGTGTCCTGTACCAGGGCGCTGTCATCCGCGACCGGCCATGTAGCGTCGATCACCGCGACGCTGTGGCCCAGCTGGCTCCACAGGTCGTGGCTGATGTGCGGAGTAATCGGCGCCAGCAGCAGCACGACGGTTTCCAGGCCTTCCTGTACCAGCGCGCGGTCCTGCTCGGTGACCTGCGGGGCTTTTTCCAGCACGTTCATCAGCGTCATCACCTGGGCGATAGCGGTGTTGAACTTGTGATGCTGGCCCACGTCCTGGCTGGCTTGCTTGATGGCCAGGTGAGTGCTGCGGCGAATCAGTTTTTGCTCATCGTTCAGCGACGCCACGTCCAGTTTGCCCGGCAAGCCCTGGCTGACATGGGCATGGGCCAGGCGCCAGACGCGCTTGAGGAAGCGGTGCGAGCCTTCGACGCCGGAGTCCGACCATTCGGCGCTCATATCGGGCGGCGAGGCGAACATCATGAACAGGCGGCAGGTATCGGCGCCGAACTGATCGATCATCGACTGTGGGTCAACGCCGTTGTTCTTCGACTTGGCCATTTTCTCAGTGCCGCCGATTTCCACCGGCAGGCCGTCGGATTTCAACTTGGCGCTGATCACCTTGGCCTTGCTGTCGCGCTCCAACTCGACGTCCGCCGGGTTGAACCAGGTGTAGGCGCCATTGGCTTCGCGGCGATAGTAAGTGTCGGCGATCACCATGCCTTGGGTCAGCAGGTTCTTGAACGGCTCGTCGGAGCTCACCAGGCCTTCGTCGCGCATCAGCTTGTGGAAGAAGCGCGCGTAGAGCAGGTGCAGAATCGCGTGTTCGATACCGCCGATGTACTGATCCACCGGCAACCAGTGGTCGGCTGCGGATTTTTCCACCAGGCCGCCTTCATAGTGCGGCGAGGCGTAGCGGGCGTAGTACCACGAGGACTCGACGAAGGTGTCCATGGTGTCGGTTTCACGCTTGGCAGGCTGGCCGCATTTGGGGCAGGTGCACTCGTAGAACTCGGGCATGCGCGCCAGCGGCGAGCCGGCGCCGTCTGGCACCACGTCTTCTGGCAGTACCACCGGCAGTTGGTCTTCCGGCACTGGCACATCGCCACAGCTTTCGCAGTGGATGATCGGGATCGGGCAGCCCCAGTAGCGCTGGCGGCTGATACCCCAGTCGCGCAGGCGGAACTGGGTGCGCGAGGCACCAAGGTTTTTCTTGATCAGGGCGACTTCCATGGCGTCGAAAGCGCCTGCGAAGTCCAGGCCGTCGAACTCGCCGGAGTTGATCAGGGTGCCGTGCTCGCCGTAGGCGTCTTGCCACGGGGCCGGGTTGCTGTCGCCGGAGCTGGTACGTACCACCGACTTGATCGGCAGGTTGTACTTGGTGGCGAATTCGAAGTCGCGCTCATCGTGGGCCGGTACGGCCATTACTGCGCCATCGCCGTAGTGCATGAGCACGTAGTTGGCGACCCACACCGGCAGTTTTTCACCGGTCAGCGGGTGCTCGACGAACAGGCCGGTCGGCAGGCCTTTTTTCTCCTGGGTGGCGACGTCGGCTTCGGCCACGCTGCCGCCTTTGCATTCGGCGATAAAAGCCTGCAGCTCAGGATTGTTCTTGGCGGCCAGGGTGGCCAGCGGGTGTTCCGCGGCCACGGCGACGTAGGTCGCGCCCATCAGGGTGTCCGGACGGGTAGTGAAGACTTTCAGTGCGCCCTCGGCGCCGATGGAATCGACGTTGTACGGGAACTGCACTTCCATGCCCTTGGACTTGCCGATCCAGTTGCGTTGCATGGTCTTGACCTGTTCAGGCCAGCCCGGCAGGTCGTCGAGGCTCGACAAGAGTTCATCCGCGTAGGCGGTGATCTTGAAGTAGTACATCGGGATTTCGCGCTTCTCGATCAGCGCGCCGGAACGCCAGCCGCGACCGTCGATCACTTGCTCGTTGGCCAGGACGGTCTGGTCGACCGGGTCCCAGTTCACGGTGCCGCTTTTTTTGTAGATCACGCCTTTTTCGAACAGGCGAGTGAACAGCCATTGTTCCCAGCGGTAGTAGTCCGGCTTGCAGGTGGTCACTTCGCGGGACCAGTCCACGGCCAGGCCCAGGCTGCGCAGCTGGGACTTCATGTAGGCGATGTTTTCGTAGGTCCACTTGGCGGGCGCTACGTTGTTTTTCATCGCGGCGTTTTCCGCAGGCATGCCGAAGGCGTCCCAACCCATAGGTTGCAGGACATTCTTGCCGAGCATGCGCTGATAGCGGGAAATCACGTCGCCGATGGTGTAGTTACGCACGTGCCCCATGTGTAGTTTGCCGCTGGGGTAAGGGAACATCGATAGGCAGTAGTAAGTCTCCTTGCCTGGCTGTTCACTGACTTCAAAGGACTTTTGCTCATCCCAGAAAGTTTGGGCGGCATTTTCTATTTCACGGGGCTGATATTGTTCGTGCATGGCTACTTTTGAACTGAATAGGGGTGGCCTAATCCTCTTCGGTGCATTGTCCGGGTTGATCGACACCAAAAAGCGGCGCGTCCGTGCCCAAACCCTGCGGGAAGTGGAGTTACAGGAAGCGCCGTAGCATACATGACCCCACTCTATCGAGGGAAACCCTGATTGCGCAGCACAGGCCGTTGGTCGCGGCGCGCGGTTGGTTGCGTCAGCGCAGCTACGCTGTTTATTGGGGAGTGAGACTTATCTTTAATGAGGTGAGGGGATGGTTGATTCGCAGCGAATGAGAACGAAACCTGACGTGTATGAAGGACTGATCGACCGTTTGGGTCGAGCACTGGACGCAGCCAGAACCGCTGGCCGATTGCGTGACGAACGGCCTGATGAGCTGGAACTGCGAGGCTTGAGCCCCGCAGAGTTTGAAGTGATCAAGGCCTACCTGGACTTGAACGCGCGCCCAATCCCGCAATGGGTGGCTCCTGTGCCAGCCAGGGAGGCGGTGCGATCGTCCAAGGTGGTATGGCTCAAGGACTTGTCGGCCAGCCGTGGCCCGGAAAAGCTGCGGTCTGCACGATTCAAGTAACCTGATCAGCGTTATCCACCGCGTGTAAAGATTGTCGCTAAACCCCGTTACACCTTAGGCTTCGGGCATCTTTGGAGATGCTCGATGCCTATTCGTTATTTCATCAAACAATTATTGCTGCCGCCCGGCATTCTCTTGCTGCTGCTGGCCCTTGCCTGGTGGTTTCGTCGCAGCCGCCCGCGCTTGGCCGGGCTGTGCTTTGCCTTGGGGTTTGGCGGGATTTGGCTGATCAGCCTGCCGGTGATGGGGGAGTGGGGCGCACGGGCGCTGGAAACCGAACCACCATTGGCCGTGGACGACTGGGCCAGCCTGGCGCAACGGGCCGATGCCATTGTGGTGTTGGGCTCGGGTCGCGAGCGGGGCGATCCGGCCTGGGGCGCAGACCAACCGACCGGTGTCGGCCTTGAACGCCAGCGGTATGCGGCGCGCTTGGCCAAGGCGTCGGGGTTGCCGGTGCTGACCACCGGCGGCCTGCACTATGGCACGCCGCCCAGCGAGGCGGAGTTGATGGCGGTGTCGATGCAACAAGACTTTGGCGTAGCCGTGCGCTGGAAGGAAGAACGCAGCCGCACGACCTGGGAAAATGCGCAGATGAGTGCCGAAATCCTGCTGCCCCAGGGCGTCAAGCGCGTGGTGCTCGTGACCCAGGCCTGGCATATGCCCCGTTCGGTGTGGAGCTTCGAGAAGGCCGGCTTTACCGTAGTGCCGGCGCCGGTCGGCTTCCTGGGTGTGGACAATGCCCGGCCGCTGGGTGGCTGGATGCCGGAGTTCAAGTCGATCTGGCAGAGCGGGCAGTTGATCAATGAGGCGGTGGGGCAGGTAGGTTACCGGCTGTTCTACCGTTAACGCCGCAAATCAAAATGTGGGAGTGGGCTTGTGTGGGAGCGGGCTTGCTCGCGAAAGCGGTGGGTCAGTTATTGGATATTTGACTGACCCACCGCTTTCGGGAGCAAGCCCGCTCCCACATTGGGTTTTGTGTTTTTCTGCCTAGACCGTCTTGGCCATGCGCCCGGCCAGCAACGCCCAGCCAAACAGCCCCAGGCACAGGATGATCAGCGGCCACGAGCGCCATTGCAGGTACGGCGTCAGGTTGTGCATCGGTACCACTTCACCGTAGAGGATGCCCCGCTGGAACTGCGGGATCTGCTCGGTGATCTGCCCGTACGGGTTGATCAGGCCGGTCACGCCGTTGTTGGTGGCGCGAATCATCCAGCGGCCAGCCTCAAGGGCGCGCATCTGGGCCATTTGCAGGTGCTGCAAGGGGCCGATGGAGGTGCCGAACCAGGTGTCATTGCTGATGGTCAGCAGCAAGTCGCTGCGGGCGGCGAGGCTGGCGGCGAACTCGGGGTAGACCACTTCGTAGCAGATGTACGGCGCGATCTGATAGCCCTTGGCTTGCAGCAGCGCCTGGTCTTCAGGGCCGCGGGCAAAGTCCGACATCGGCAGGTCGAAGAACGCAATCAGGCCGCGTAATACATCCTGCAGCGGTACGTATTCGCCAAAGGGCACCAGCTTCTGCTTCAGATAGGTGCCATCGCCCTGGCCGACCACGGTGATGCCATTGAAGTAGCGCTTTTCATGGCGCACTTCCTGGCGAATCGGCACGCCGGTGATCATTGCGCCGTTTCGGTCAGCGGCGAACTTGCCCATCATCCCCAGGTAGCCCTCGACGGACTCCTTGAGCACTGGCACGGCGGTTTCCGGCCAGATCAGCAGGTCGACGCGCTTGGACGCAAAACTCATGTCGCGATACAGCGCCAGTTGCTCGTTGAGCTGCGCCGGGTCCCACTTCATGCTCTGTTCGACATTGCCCTGAATCGCGGCGACGGTCAGCGGCTCGCCTGCGGGGCTGGTCCAGGCATGGTGCTTGAGTGCCAGGCCAATGGCCCACGGTGCGACCAGCAGTACCAGGCCGGCGCCGACAAACACGTTGCGGCGGGCCGCCAGCATGCGGGGCAGGTTGACGATCAGCGCAGCGCTCAGGGCCAGGGCAAACGAAATCAGCCACACCCCGCCCAGCGGCGCGAGCCCGGCCAGCGGCCCGTCGAGTTGGCTGTAACCGGAGTACAACCAGGGGAAACCGGTGAGGAACCAGCCGCGAAACGCTTCCTGGCCCACCCACAGCGCGGCAAACGCCAAGGCATCGGCCAGGGGCGCTTCGTTGCGGCGCAGCCACCGCGCCCAGAGCCAGGCGGGCAGGGCAAAGAACAGGGCGATCGCTGCGGTGAACGCGAGCATCAACAACCCGGCCAGCAACACCGAAGCGCCACCAAAGTGATGGATGCTGTAGTAGATCCAGCTGGTGCCCGCCCCAAACAGGCCAAAACCGAAACACCAGCCACGCCCGAAGGCCTGGCGTGGTGTCAGTTGGCGCATGCCGGCATAGAACACCCCGACCGCCACCAGTGCCAGCGGCCAGATATCGAACGGCGCCAGCGCCAGGGTGGTGATAGCACCGGCCACCACGGCCAGCAGGTTACCGGGCCAGCCGGGTGCGGTGAGACGGCGCATATCAGTCCTTAGCGGGCAATAGGTGTCAGGCGGATCAGGTGGATGCGACGGCTATCGGCATTCAGGATGCGGAAGCGGTAGGCGCCGATCTCGGTGGTTTCGTTGCGCTTGGGCAGGTGGCCAAACGCACTCATCACCAGGCCGCCGACGGTGTCGAATTCGTCGTCGGAGAATTCGCTATCGAAGAACTCATTGAAGTTCTCGATCGGCGTCAGCGCCTTGACCAGGAAATCCCCGCTGGGCAGCGGCTTGATGTAGCTGTCTTCTTCGACGTCGTGTTCGTCTTCGATATCGCCGACGATCTGTTCCAGCACGTCTTCGATAGTCACCAGGCCGGCGACGCCGCCGTACTCGTCAATGACGATGGCCATGTGATTGTGGTTGGCGCGAAATTCGCGCAGCAGCACATTCAGGCGCTTGGACTCAGGCACGAAGGTCGCAGGGCGCAGCAGGTCCTTGATGTTGAAGCTGTCGCCGTTTTCCTTGAGGATCAGCGGCAGCAAGTCCTTGGCCAGCAGGACACCCATGACGTCGTCATGGCTTTCGCCGATCACCGGGTAGCGCGAGTGCGCCGAGTCGATCACGGCCGGGAGGAATTCCCGTGGGGTCTGGGTCGCCTTGATGCTGATCATCTGCGAGCGCGGGACCATGATGTCCCGGACTTGCAGGTCAGCCACCTGGATGGCGCCTTCGACGATGGCCAGCGCTTCGCTGTCCAGCAACTTGTTTTGATGGGCTTCGCGCAGCAGCTCCAGCAGCTCCTGGCGGTTTTTCGGCTCGTGGGCAAAAGCCTGGGTCAGTTTACCCAGCCATGACTTTTGCCCGTTGCTCGATCGGTCTTCGCTCATAGCGATTACTCTAAATCCTTGATTGTTTCAGTTGAGTGTCGATTAGTGTTCGTCGTCCGCATAGGGATCAGGATGACCCAACTCTGCAAGCAACGTTCGTTCCAGTGCTTCCATTTCTTCGGCTTCTTCATCATCTATATGGTCGTAACCCAATAGATGCAAGCAGCCGTGCATGACCAGGTGGGCCCAGTGGGCCTCCAGGGCCTTGCCTTGTTCCTTTGCCTCGCGCTCCACCACCTCGACGCAGATCACCAGGTCACCCAGCAGCGGGATATCCAGCAATTCATCCGGTACATCGGCGGGGAACGACAGCACGTTGGTTGCGTAGTCTTTCTGGCGCCAGGTGTGATTCAGCTCGCGGCCTTCAGGCTCATCCACCAGGCGGATGGTCAGTTCCGAGTCGGCGGTACGCTGGCGCAGGGCCAGTGCGCACCATTGGCGGAACTGTGCTTCGCTGGGGGCTGGCGCTTGGGTGGCCAGTTGCAGGTCAAGCTCAAGCATCGCGACGGTTGTCCTTCGACAGGCCATCGTCGCGGTGTTCGAAGCGCTCGTAGGCCTCGACAATGCGCTGCACCAGCGGGTGACGCACCACGTCCTTGGGCATGAAATGGGTAAAGCTGATCCCCGGTACGTCCTTGAGCACTTCGATGACCTGGCCCAGGCCCGACTTGGTGCCCTTGGGCAGGTCGACCTGGGTGATATCACCGGTGATCACTGCCGTTGAGCCGAACCCGATACGGGTCAGGAACATCTTCATCTGCTCGACCGTGGTGTTCTGGCTTTCGTCGAGGATGATGAAGCTGTTGTTCAAGGTGCGGCCGCGCATATAGGCCAGTGGGGCGATCTCGATCACCTGGCGCTCGATCAGCTTGGCCACGTATTCGAAGCCGAGCATTTCATACAGTGCGTCGTACAGCGGGCGCAGGTACGGGTCGATCTTCTGGGCCAGGTCGCCGGGTAGAAAGCCCAGCTTCTCGCCCGCTTCCACTGCCGGGCGCACCAACAGGATGCGTCGCACCTGTTCGCGCTCCAGGGCATCCACCGCACAGGCCACGGCCAGGTAGGTCTTGCCCGTACCGGCCGGGCCGATGCCGAAGTTGATGTCGTTGCCGAGGATTTCCTTGACGTAGCGCTGCTGATTCAAGCCGCGTGGGCGAATCATGCCTTTTTTGGTACGCAGCGCCACGCTGGCTTCGGCCACCGGGTTGTTGGCCAGGTCTTCCACGGCTGATTCCTGCAGGTACAGGTGCACCGTCTCCGGCGACAGCTCGCTACCCTTGGTTTCGCGGTAGAGGCGACGCAGCAGGTTTTCTGCAGACGTAGTGTGCTGGGGTTCACCAATGAGCTCGAACTGATTGCCGCGATTGCGGATCTCGATGCTCAGGCGTTGTTCGATCAGGCGCAGGTGCTCGTCGAACTGTCCGCACAGATTGGCGAAACGACGAGCCTCAAACGGCTCGAGGAGGAAACGATGGGGTTCTGCTATGGGTGCGTTCAAGGTTGCTTTTAGCCGCCCTTTGGCTGTTTAGGTGAAATAGAGGATAACGCCAGCCGCCGGTGTGCGAAAGCACTTAAATGGACGGGCTTGGCTCTCAGGAACAACGAAGATCCACTGTGGGAGCTGGCTTGCCTGCGATAGGGCCGCCCCGTTCGAAAGAGATACTGCCTGTTACATCGCTATCGCAGGCAAGCCAGCTCCCACATTTGATCTGCATTTGCCTTCGGATCTGCTCCGTCAGTTGATCAACGAGCCGCGCAGCGAGTGCGGTTGCGCCGCGTCGATGTGCACGTCGGCGAACTGGCCAATCAGCGTCGGGTTGTCGCAGCGGAAGTTCACGATCCGATTATTCTCGGTACGCCCCTGCAATTCGCCCGGGTCTTTCTTCGAGTAATCGGTAACCAGAATGCGCTGGGTCGAACCGACCATTTGTCGGCTGATCTCGAAACCCTGTTGGTTAAGGCGATGTTGCAGGGCGTTCAGGCGCTCCTTTTTCAGCGCTTCCGGGGTCTCGTCCGCCAAGTCGGCAGCCGGGGTGCCGGGGCGCTGGCTGTAGACGAAGGAGTAGGAGAAGTCGAAACCGACGTCTTCAATCAGCTTCATGGTCTGCTGGAAATCTTTCTCGGTCTCGCCGGGGAAGCCAACGATAAAGTCCGAACTGATGCAGATGCCCGGCACGGCGGCGCGCAGTTTGCGTAGTTTGGACTTGTATTCCAGGGTCGTGTGGTTGCGCTTCATCGCCGACAGGATGCGGTCCGAGCCCGATTGCACCGGCAAGTGCAGGTGTTTGACCAACTCTGGCACTTCGGCGTGTGCCTGGATCAGGCTGTCGGAGAATTCCAGCGGGTGCGAGGTGGTGTAGCGGATGCGCTCGATACCGTCCACCGCCGCGACCACGCGAATCAGCTCGGCCAGGTCCGCCAGGCGCCCGTCATGGGTCTGGCCCCGGTAGCCGTTGACGTTCTGCCCCAGCAGGGTCACTTCGCGCACGCCGTTTTCGGCCAGGTGGATGATTTCCGCCAGCACGTCGTCGAACGGGCGGCTGACCTCTTCACCACGGGTATAAGGCACCACGCAGAAGGTGCAGTACTTGCTGCAACCTTCCATCACCGACACATAAGCACTCGGGCCGTCGATGCGTGGTTCGGGCAAGTGGTCGAATTTTTCGATTTCCGGGAACGAGACGTCCACCTGCGGCAGCTTGGTAATGCGCGCGGCGTCGATCATTTCTGGCAGGCGGTGCAGGGTCTGCGGGCCGAAGACCACGTCGACATAGGGCGCGCGGTCGCGAATGGCGGCGCCTTCCTGGCTGGCCACGCAACCGCCGACGGCGATCACCATCTCCGGGTTGGCCAGTTTCAGTTCGCGCCAGCGGCCCAGCTGCGAGTAGACCCGGTCCTGGGCCCGTTCGCGGATCGAGCAGGTATTGAGCAGGATCACGTCGGCATCTTCGGCGCGAGCCGTGACTTCCAGGGCCTGATGTTCACCCAGCAGATCGACCATGCGCGAGCTGTCGTACTCGTTCATCTGGCAACCGTGGGTTTCGATGTAAAGCTTCTTGGCCATGGGAATCGTCAACTGGTGGTAAAGAACCGCGCATTATAGGGGGCATGCCCATTGGTTCCTAGCACTGTGCATCGGGTGCCATGCTATAGTTCGCGCCCTCATTTATATCCGCCGATGTGCTGCCCACCCCCCATGACCAAACGTGAAGCTCCAATCTACAAGGTGATTTTCCTTAACCAGGGCCAGGTGTTCGAAATGTACGCCAAGCAGATCTATCAAAGTGATCTGTGGGGCTTCCTGGAAGTGGAAGAGTTCGTCTTTGGCGAGCGCACGCAACTGGTCGTCGATCCGGGCGAGGAAAAGCTCAAGGCCCAGTTCGAAGGCGTGGTGCGCAGTTTTGTGCCGATGCATTCGATCGTGCGCATCGATGAAGTCGAGCGCCTGGGCACGCCAAAAATCAGCGAGGCCCGGGGCATGAGCAATGTCATGCCGTTTCCGATGCCGATGCCTGAGAAGTAGTCTTCTAGACCGCATCGCGCCCATCGCAGGCAAGCCAGCTCCCACATTTTGATTTGTGAACACATTCAAATGTGGGAGCTGGCTTGCCTGCGATGGCGTCAGAAGGGTTTAGATAATGTCAGGGCAGTGGCGAGAAAGGCGAACGCCCATCCGCACTCTGCAATTCCTGCAGGTAGTTGCGGAAAATCTGGCCCAGCACCTGGGTTGCTACTTCCAGTTCATCGCGCTGCATGTGTTCGGCGACTTCGTCGGCAGTGTCCAGCGCGTCTTCGGCGCCGTTGACCGCGGCCATTTTCAGCACGATGTACGCCTGCACGTTATTGGCCGGCACGCCTTCGCCATGGAAGAACATGCTGCCCAGCTTGAATTGCGCCTGGGCATGGCCCTGCAACGAGGCTTTCTCGAAGAAGCTCAAGGCCTTGTTCAGGTCGCGGGCAGGGTTTTTGTCGTCATAGAAGAATTCGCCCAACTCGTATTGCGCCTGCGCATCCCCACCGTCGGCCAGCGTCTGGCAGGCGCTCAGCGCCTCGGCCTGGCTTTCTGGCTGAGTATTGAGGGTGCAGCGACCCATCGCTGGGATCAACAACGAGTTGCCGCCCGCTTGTGCAAGTGCAAGCAGCGGTTGAAGGAGCAACAGGCAGCCCAGAACCAGGGTGCGGCCGGTGCGTTTCATGGGAATCGACTTACCTCTGACGGGGCGCGTGGAGCCACGTGGGGATCCAATAAGCGCGCATTATGAAATAAGCAGACCTCTGCTTACAAAGTCTTTACTCGTTTTTCTGCTGCGTGGGCAAGTTATCTGCCGGATTGCAGGTGATTTCTCGAAAAAAGAAGGAAATTTCTGTAAGCAAGGTAGCAAATCTGACGCCGCCACGGGCGACGTCAGGTTGTGGCTGGCTTACTTCAGTGCGGCAAAGGCACGTTCGGCGGCGTCCAGAGTCAGCTTCAGCTCGGCGTCGCCATGGGCGATGGAGGTGAAACCGGCCTCAAAGGCACTCGGTGCCAGGTACACACCGCCTTCGAGCATAAGGTGGAAGAAGCGCTTGAACAGGTTGGCATCGCTGCCCATCACATCGTCAAAGGTCACGATGTCGTCGGCGCCACTGAAATACAGGCCGAACATACCGCCGGCCTGGGTCGTGACGAACGGGATGCCCGCCGCATCGGCGCGTTGTTGCAGGCCGTCCAGCAGGCGCGTGGTGTAGTCGGTCAGCTCGGCGTGGAAGCCCGGGCGGCTGATCAGGCGCAGGGTAGTCAGGCCGGCGGCCATGGCCAGCGGGTTACCGGACAGGGTGCCGGCCTGGTAGACCGGGCCCAGTGGCGCGATGTGCTGCATGATTTCGCGCTTGCCGCCGAAGCAGCCTACAGGCATGCCGCCGCCGATGATCTTGCCGAAGGTGCTCAGGTCCGGTGTGACACCGTAGTAAGCCTGGGCACCGCCGAGGGCAACACGGAAACCGGTCATCACTTCATCGAAAATCAACACCACGCCATGCTTGTCGCACTGCTCGCGCAGGCCTTCGAGGAACCCCGGCGCCGGTGGCACGCAGTTCATGTTGCCGGCGACCGGCTCGACGATGATGCACGCTACGTCCTGGCCGACTTCGCTGAGCATTTTT
Organism: Pseudomonas proteolytica; assembly: GCF_007858275.1. GTDB lineage: Bacteria > Pseudomonadota > Gammaproteobacteria > Pseudomonadales > Pseudomonadaceae > Aquipseudomonas > Aquipseudomonas proteolytica. The sequence goes on along the minus strand of NZ_VFEV01000027.1, from coordinate 21,070 downwards.
TCGACAGCAGCGATGTCGTTGAACGGCAGGGTCAGGGTGTGCTTGGCAAACGCTGCCGGCACGCCGGCCGAACTCGGTACGCCCTGGGTCAGCAGGCCGGAGCCGGCTTTTACCAACAGGCTGTCGGAGTGCCCGTGGTAGCAGCCTTCGAACTTGATGATGCTGTCGCGGCCGGTGAAACCACGGGCCAGGCGGATTGCGCTCATGGTCGCCTCGGTGCCGGAGCTGACCATGCGCACCATCTCCATCGACGGCACGATCGAGCACACCAGGTCCGCCATCTCGGTTTCCATGGCGGTTGGCGCGCCATAGGACAGGCCGTGCTCCAGTTGCTTGCGCACCGCGTCCAGCACGTCGGGGTGGCTGTGGCCGAGAATCATCGGGCCCCAGGAACCCACGTAGTCCACATAGCGCTTGTCATCTTCGTCGGTGACGTAGGCGCCTTCGGCGTGCTTGAAGAACAGCGGGGTGCCGCCAACGCTCTTGAACGCACGCACGGGGGAGTTCACACCGCCGGGGATGTGTTTCTGGGCATTGGCAAACAGGGTTTCGGAACGAGACATGGGCAGGCTCTCTGAATTCAGGATTTAAGGAGTTCGTTGAAGGCGCGGGCGCGGCGCGTCACTTCCTGGGGGCTGTCGGCACCGAACAGGCCGTGGACCACGGCCAGCAGGTCGGCGCCGTGCTCCACCAGAGGCGCAGCATTCTCCAGGGAGATGCCGCCGATCACGCAGATCGGCACCTGCAAGCGGGCGCGGGCCTGGGCCAGCATTTCGAGGGTGGCTGCCGGGGCGCCGGGTTTGGTGCTGGAATTGAAGAAGCGGCCAAAGGCGACATAGCTGGCGCCTTCGCGCGCGGCCTGTTCAGCCAGTTCGATCTGGCTATGACAGGTGGAGCCGATGATTGCATTGCGCCCCAGCAACGCCCGGGCCGGGGTCAACGGGCCGTCGGTCTGGCCGAGGTGGACGCCGACGCCCAGGCGCGCGGCCAGCTCGGCATCGTCATTGATGATCAACTGGGTCTTGTAGCGCGAGCACAGTTCACGCAGGGCCTCGGCTTCGCGCAGGCGGCGGGCCTCGTCGCTGCTTTTATCGCGGTACTGCAGCAAGGTCACGCCGCCTTCCAGCGCAGCCTCGACGTAGGACAGGAACTTACCGGCCAATAGTTGGCTGTCGGTAATGGCATACAGGCCACATAGTTTCATCGAGCAGGCCCCTTGATATTACGAACAGAAATCCAGTGGCAGGCGACGCGGCACAAACTGCCCCTGGCCCAGTTGTTCGGCGTCCCGCAGGGTGCGCCAGGTGTAATTGAGTGCCGACTCCACGGCGCTGGCCAGGCCTTCGCCCTGGGCCAGGCGGCCGGCGAGGGCGCTGGCCAGGGTGCAGCCGGAGCCGTGATAGCTGCCGGGCAGGCGCTGGCAGGTGAAAGTGCGGCGCGTGCCGTCGCGGCTGTACAGGCGATTGTGCACCTCATGCTCGTCGCCGTGGCCGCCGGTGATCAACAAGTGCTTGATGAACGGCAGTAGTTTCTCGGCGCATTCGTCTGCCGTGCCATCGGGCAGTTCGGCGAGGATGCGTGCTTCAGGCAGGTTGGGCGTGGCAATCAGCGATAACGGCAACAGCCGCTCGCGCATCGCATAGCCGACTTCATCCTTGCCCAGGCTGCCGCCGCCACCGGCGCGCAGCACCGGATCGCAGACCACCGGCAGGTGCGGGTGCTGCTGTAGCAGTTCGACCACGGTATCAACCATCACCGTAGAACCGAGCATGCCCAGCTTGACCGCCGCGACTTCGGAGTCGCCAAGCACGGCGTTGGCCTGGGCCAATACCCACTCACGATCGAGCACGCGGAAGTCACTGACATTCACGGTGTTCTGCACGGTCAGCGCGGTCACGGCCGGGGCCGCGTGACAGCCTTGGGCGAGCAAGGCTTCGATATCTGCCTGCAAGCCGGCGCCACCACTGGGATCATGGCCGGAGAGACAGAGGACAACGGGACGAGAGCTGTAGATATTCATGGTGCGCGAGCTTACCACCAAACGCTTTTTGCGTGGCTGTCGGGCGGCGCCTGTATTTCATGGGGAAATACTTGGAAAGATGGCTACGGGCTATCATTCATTTTCAGCAATTTATGCTCTGAAAGTCCCGTCCTAGAGCCATCCGGAAAATTATTTCAATGGTGTCTTTTGGCCTTTACCGGCTATGCTAAAGTGGATCCAAACAACTTAATGTATCGCCGGTGTACGTCTTCTCAAAAGGAATGGGGGGCTTTTGACATAACCGGACAGGCCACGCTGGGGCTCTATGCGCTATTTGCTGATGTTTCTCTTGTGTGGGCTGCCGCTGCTGGCCGGCGCCGTCGAGTTCAACGAGGCCACCCGAAGCCTTCCCTTGGGCCGGGTCATGCAAGTACTCGAAGACCCAAGTGGTAGCGTCACCATTGCCGATGCCCGTTCTGCGCTAATGGCCACTCGTTACACCCGCCATGATAAAGACACCCTCAATGCCGGCTATTCACGCTCGGCGTTCTGGCTCAAGGTCGACCTGCATTACCTGCCCAAGGATCCCCAGGCCCAGCGCACCTGGCTACTGGAGCTGGCCTATCCGCCCCTTGATCATCTGGAGCTGTACGTCCCTGACGATGCCGGTGGCTATCGCCTGGCCGGGCGCACCGGGGATGCATTGCCCTTTGCCAGCCGTGAGATTCGCCAGAACAACTACCTGTTCACTGTCGACTTCAAGGCGGGTGAACAGAAAACACTCTATCTGCGCCTGCAAAGCGAAGGTTCGATCCAGGCGCCATTGACGCTGTGGTCGAGCACTGCGTACCTGGAAGACCAGCCGCTGCGCCTCTATGTGCTGGGCCTGATCTATGGCGTGCTGCTGGGCATGCTGGTGTACAACCTGTTCATTTACCTCAGCGTGCGCGACACCAGTTACCTCTATTACATCCTCTATATCGCCTCGTTCGGCATGTACCAGCTCTCGGTGAATGGCGCGGCGGTCGAGTATTTCTGGCCTGACAACCCCTGGTGGGCGAATGCGGCGACGCCGTTCCTGATCGGCGCGTCAGCGTTGTTCGGCAGCCTGTTTGCCCGCAGCTTCTTGCACACCGCCCTCTATAGTCGTTGGCTGGACCGGTTGCTGCTGGTGCTGGTGGGCACGGGGGCGGTGGTGATGTTGTTGTCGCTCATGACCAGCTACGCCCTGGCCCTGCGCCTGGCGACCGCGCTGGCCCTGGTTTTCACCGTGACCATCTTTGTCGCCGGGATCAAGGCCTGGTGCTGCGGCCAGCGCGTGGCGCGGTATTTCATCATCGCCTGGTCGGCGTTCCTGATCGGCGGGGTGGTGAACACGATGATGGTGCTGGGCTACCTGCCCAATGTGTTTCTCACCATGTATGCGAGCCAGATCGGCTCGGCCATCGAAGTCGCCCTGTTGTCCCTGGCCCTGGCTGACCGGATCAACGCGATGCGCGAACAGCAGGCGCAAATCCTGTTTGATGCCAGCCAGAAACTGGAAGTGCTCAACCAGCAACTGGCCCACAGCAACCAGTTGAAAGACGAATTCCTCGCGACCCTGACCCATGAACTGCGCACGCCGATGAATGGGGTGATCGGTTCATTGGAGTTGATGCAGACCGTGCCCCTGGCCGGGGACCTGGCGCAATACCAGCACACCGCCGCCGGCTCGGCACGGGACATGATGCGCATGGTCAATGGCATCCTCACCCTCACCGAATTGCAAGCCGGCCGCCTCAGCGCGCAGGCGCAAGTGTTCAGCCTGCGTGGGGTGCTCGATACCTTGCGCCAGCAATTCCAGGGTAATGCCCAAGGTAAGGGCCTGGAGTTCTCCATCGATGTGGCGGGGCAGTTGCCCGATCGCCTGGAGGGCGACGCAGGCAAGCTGATGCAGTGCCTGGAATGCCTGCTGGATAACGCGTTCAAGTTCACCCATGAAGGCGCCGTGCGCCTGCGGGTAGTGGGTGTGCCCCGGCCTGATGGTCATCTGGATCTGACCTTTATCGTCACCGACTCCGGAATCGGTTTTGCGCACCTGGATGAAGCGACCCTGTATCAGCGCTTCTTCCAAGTGGATGGCTCGACCACTCGTGAATATGGCGGCCTGGGCATTGGCCTGGCGATCTGCCGGCAGTTGATCGAATTGCTCGGCGGGCGCCTGACCCATCATTCCGAGCCGCGCAAAGGCAGCCGTTTCCAGTTGGAGGTGGCCGTCATTGCGGTGCCACCGGAGCCGGCCCGGGCCGTGGATCTGCACCGCGCACCCCAGGATTGCACAGTACTGCTGGTGGACGACAACAGCGTCACGCAATTGGTCTTGCGCGGCATGTTGCTCAAGCTCGGTTACCGGGTAAAAGTGGCGGACAGCGGCCCCGTGGCCCTGGCCATGCTGCAGGATGGGGCGTTTGATGCGGTGTTGCTGGATGTGCCCGAGGATGGCTTCTCCCTGTGCTGCCAGATCCGGGCCTTGCCCGGCTGCGCTGAACTGCCGGTGATCGGCCTGAGTGACTCCCTGGGCGGCGCACGTCAGCATTGTCATGGCATTGGCCTTTCCGAGCAGTTGCTCAAACCAGTACGTTTTGAGCTGTTGCAGGCCGTATTACAGCGGCGCCTGCTGTGCCCGCTAGAGGGCGAAAGCGCCGGCAGTTAGGCGCATATGCCACTTTTTTAAGCGCAGTGACGATGCTTAACTGAATTCAAGGCCTCAATCAGCGTGGCCTTTTATCAGGAGGCCCGTCATGAATCTGCACCAGTTCGCCGAAACCCACGACGTTACCAATCAGCCGCCGTCCCTGGACGGCGCCAATCTGTATCGCCTCGACCTGCCCCTGCAGGAATGGTCGCGGCGCTTTGGCGCGGGCTGGGCCGAGGCGCGTATCGATGCCTATGGCGCCTTGGCGGGCGGGCCGCTGATGGAGGCCGGGTTCCTGGCGAATCAGAACAAGCCGGTGTTCAGCAGCCATGATCGTTATGGTCACCGCATTGACCTGGTGGAGTTCCACCCGGCGTATCACCAACTGATGCGCACCGCCGTTGAACATGGCCTGCCGTCGCTGCCCTGGGCCCATCCCCAGGCGGGCGCCCATGTCGCCCGAGCGGCCCTGACCTACCTGCACAGCCAGGCCGAAGCCGGCACGGGCTGCCCGCTGACCATGACCTTCGCCTGCGTGCCGGCCCTGCGTCTGCAACCGGACCTGGCCGACACCTGGCTGGCAAAAATCCTCAACACCGAATATGACCCGCGCAACGTCGGCATCGCCCACAAGGCCGGCGCAACCATCGGCATGGCCATGACCGAGAAACAGGGCGGCACCGACGTGCGTGCCAATACCACCCGCGCTTACCCCGTGGGTGCTGGCGGTCCTGGCCAGCCCTATGAATTGGTGGGGCACAAGTGGTTCTGCTCGGCGCCGATGTGCGATGCCTTCCTGACCTTGGCCCAGACTGACAAGGGCCTGACCTGTTTCCTGCTGCCCCGGCACCGCCCGGATGACACGCGTAACCAGTTCTATATCCAGCGCCTGAAAAACAAACTCGGCAATTGCTCAAACGCGTCCAGCGAAGTGGAATTCCGGGGTGCCCTGGCCTGGATGATCGGCGAAGAGGGCCGGGGCGTGCCGACCATCATCGAAATGGTCGCCATGACCCGTTTCGATTGCATGGTCGGTTCCAGCGCCTTGATGCGCCAGGCCCTGACCCAGGCCAGCCATCATTGTGCCCATCGTTCGGTCGGTGGCCGCGTGCTCATTGAACAACCTTTGATGCAAAACGTCCTGGCCGATCTCGCCCTGGAAAGCGAGGCGGCCCTGGCCTTGAGCCTGCGCATGGGCCGGGCGCTGGACCATCTGGGGGATGAGCAAGAAGCCAAGTTCGCCCGGTTGGTGACAGCCGTGGGCAAGTATTGGATCTGCAAGCGCGCGCCGGCCATGATCAACGAAGCCGCCGAATGCATGGGCGGCGCCGGGTATGTCGAAGACAGCATCTTGCCGCGCCTGTACCGTGAGGCACCGGTCAATTCTACGTGGGAAGGTTCTGGCAACGTGCAATGCCTGGACGTGCTGCGTGCCTTGTCGAAGGAGCCTGGGGTGCTGGAGACATTGTTCGTCGAATTGGGCGATGGGCATGGCGATAAGCGCCTGGCGCGGCATATCGAGCAATTGAAGTCGGCGTTTATGGACACCCAGGACATCCAGTACCGGGCGCGGCAACTGACTGAGGATATCGCCGTGGCGTTGCAGGCTAAGTTGTTGCTGGAGGCGGGCAACGCCAGTGTCAGCGATGGGTTTATCGGCAGTCGGTTGGGTGAGTCGTCGGGGCGGGTGTATGGCACCTTGCCACGGGGTGTGGATGTGCAGGCCATCGTCGCCCGTTCAACCCCTGCCTAAACGCGATCCCATGTAATTGGAGCAGGCAAGCCTGCTCCTACATTTGAACGCATTCCAATTCAGAGGTGGTTAGGTCGGCCTGTGGATAACCAGGCATGCCAATTCAGAGTTTGCGTCTGGCGGCGATGCAGGCAAGATGAAGGCCTGCACGTCAGAACACAGGATGCTTACCGTGACCGAAGCTTTTGTTGTCGTCCAAACTGCCGAAGAGGCCGTGGATCGGCTGGCAGCTCTGCATGAGCGAGCCACCGGCGCGCTCAACCAGGCTCTCAAGCAATACCTCAAGGATCGCGTCGAGCCCGACGCCGCACAACGTGCGCTCTTTCGCTACCCCGAACTGCGCCTGACCTACCACTGCCATGGCGAAGTCCCACAGACCACTCGCGCTTACGCCAAGGTGCAGTTGCCGGGCACCTACAGCGTCACCGTCACCCATCCGGCGGCGTTCCGCAAATACCTGCTGGAACAACTGGTGCCGTTGATGCACGACTTCACCGTGACGGTAGAAGTGGGCGTCAGCCAGCAGAATATCCCGTACCCGTACGTGGTGGAGCAGGGCGACGAGTTGGCCGGCTCCGGCGTGACCGCAGCGACCCTGGCGCGGGTGTTCCCGAGCACCGATCTGTCCGCCGCCACCGATGGTATCGCCGATGGTCTGTATGACTGGGAGAACACCGATCCGCTGCCCCTGGCGCTCTTCGATGCGGCCCGCGTGGATTTCTCCCTGCGCCGCCTGGTGCACTACACCGGCAGCGATTGGCGGCATGTGCAGCCGTGGATTCTGCTGACCAACTACCACCGTTACGTTGACCAGTTCATCGTCCATGGCCTGGAACAATTGCGCAGCGACCCACGCTTTATCCGCATGGTATTGCCGGGCAACGTGATCATCGAAAAAGGCATGGACCATGGCGAAGCGTCTGCCATTGCCGCAGGCGTGGTCTGGCACCGTTATCAGATGCCGGCCTACCACTTGCAGGCCAGCGATGGCCATGGCGTGACCCTGGTCAACATCGGTGTCGGCCCGTCCAATGCCAAGAACATCACCGACCACTTGGCGGTGTTGCGTCCCCATTGCTGGCTGATGATCGGTCACTGCGGTGGCCTGCGCCAATCCCAGACCATCGGCGACTATGTGCTGGCCCATGCTTACATGCGGCGCGACGGCATTCTCGACCGCGTGGTGCCGCCGAACATCCCCATCCCGGCGCTGGCCGAAGTGCAGATGGCGTTGCAGCAAGCGGCGGCGAACGTCACCGGCGAGAAGGGCGAAGAGCTGAAAAAACGCCTGCGCACCGGCACCGTGTTGACCTACGACGATCGCAACTGGGAGCTGCGCTGGGCCCAGGAACGGCCGTTGATCAACCTGTCGCGTGCGGTGGCGGTGGATATGGAAAGCGGCACCATCGCCGCGCAAGGCTACCGTTTGCGGGTGCCTTACGGCACATTGCTGTGTGTGTCGGACAAGCCGCTGCACAGTGAAATCAAGTTGCCAGGTTCGGCCAACGCGTTCTATGAGCGGGCCGTGAGCCAGCACTTGAAGATCGGCATCGAGGCGGTGGACTTGTTGCGCACCGAGCTCAACTCGTTGCATTCGCGCAAACTGCGCAGCTTTGACGAGCCGCCGTTCCGCTAAATAGCAGGGTGGTTATTTAACGGTCAGGCCACTAGCATGGTCGGTCCTGACCGTTAGATATTCCGTTGCCATGTCCCGTCCTGCCCGTCCCGACTCGCGCCGCCCTGGCGTGAAACCGCCACATGCCGCTGCTCGCCGTGTCGCCAAGGCGCCGCCGGCCGAGCCGAAGTTGATCCTGTTCAATAAACCCTTCGACGTGCTGACCCAATTCAGTGACGAAGGCGGGCGCGCGACCCTCAAGGATTTCATTGATATCCCCGGCATCTACCCCGCCGGGCGCCTGGATCGGGACAGTGAAGGCCTGTTGCTGCTGACCAACGATGGCCAGTTGCAGGCGCGGATTGCCGACCCCAAGCACAAACTGGCAAAGACCTACTGGGTACAGGTGGAAGGCGAGCCCACCGAGGAGCATCTGCAACGCCTGCGCGCGGGGGTGGAGTTGAACGACGGCATGACCCTGCCGGCCCAGGCCCGGCGACTGGAGGAGCCAGAACTGTGGCCGCGCAACCCGCCGGTGCGGTTTCGTAAAAACCTGCCGACCTATTGGCTGGAACTGGTGATTCGCGAGGGGCGCAACCGCCAGGTGCGGCGCATGACCGCCGCCGTGGGCTTGCCGACCTTGCGCCTGGTGCGGGTGAAAATCGGTGATTGGTCGATTGAAGGCCTGGACCAGGGCCAATACCGCGAAGTGCCGGCGCGCTTATAACGCCCCGGATTCGATCAGGCCGATCACTACGCTCTTGATGATGAACGCGGCCACGCCCAGGCCCAGCACGAAGAACAGAATCATCGAGCCAAAGCGCCCGGCTTTGGATTTCTTCGCCAGGTCCCAGACGATAAAGCCCATGAAAACGATTAGGAGGGTGACCAGTCCGGTCATCATCCACTCTTCAAACAGCACGGGGTCAATCGAATTCATTGGGCAGTTTCCGACAAAGGCAGGCGCGCAGTATAAGGCAAGGCGGCAGGTGCAACGTTGACCTGCGTCGGTGCGTCGCACCCAGGTGTCACTGCCTGAGCGCGCTCAAAATGTGGGAGCTGGCTTGCCTGCGATAGCGGACTGTCAGCTGGCATATCAGCGACTGAAATTCCGCTATCGCAGGCAAGCCATCTCCTACATGGGGTTAGTGGTGAGTCTTAGGTACGCAGGTGAGTCAACGGCAACTCGGTGCTGTTAAGCACCTGGTTGAGCACGAAGCTTGAGCGCACGCTGGTCACCCCTTCAATCCGGGTCAGGTGGCCCAGCAGCAGTTTCTGATAGTGATCCATATCCGGCACCACCACTTTCAACTGATAGTCGGCATCCATCCCGGTGACCAGGCTGCATTCCAGTACTTGCGGCAAGGTGCGGATGGCCGCTTCGAAGTTCTCGAAACGCTCGGGGGTGTGTCGGTCCATGCCGATCAACACGTAGGCCGTGAGGCTTAGGCCAAGCATCTTGCGGTCGAGCAGGGCGACCTGGCGCGAGATATAGCCGTCGTCTTCCAATTGCTTGACCCGGCGCGAGCAGGGTGACGGCGACAGGCCGATCCGCTCGGCCAGCTCCTGGTTGGAGATCCTCGCGTCGCGCTGTAATTCCGCCAAAATACTCAGGTCGTATCGGTCAAGTTTGCTCATGGGGATGGCCTTTGTCGTAACTATTGCTGTGAATTATCTATCCAGGGTTAAAAATTGCGCAAGCACTGTTTATTGACGCAATCTTCGCAATCATCTGTCGGCGCCTCACGCCTATGATTACCAACAGAATCACTGCCCGGACATAGAGTCCACTGCAGCCCGCCCAATCAGGCCGGCTGCGGCCCGCCAACCCCACCGGGTTGGGCCGGCCCCCGGGCTGCACACTGTCCACAAGACGGCGTGAGGTGAGCCAACGTCATAAGCGTTGAGCCAGGACGAAGTTCTCAAGGGGCGACCGACGGGTCGCCCCTTTTCTTTTGCCGGCGAAAATTGTTCTGGCGACTGATAACCTGTTGCAGAACCGGGCCCGGCTTTTCCAGTCTCATGCACAGGCCCTAATCCGCAGTGAGGAATAGCATGAAGCGCATCTGGCGTTTGGCAGGTGTAGGGGTGTTGATGGTCACCTTCGGCACGCAGTTGATGGCCGAGGAACGAGACAACTCACCACGGCAGGGGCAAGGCCCGCAGGGCGGTGACGGGCAGCGAGAGCGAGGGCATTCAGCCAACCCGCCGCGCCCGGAACACATCCAGCCAAGCCCGCAGGGTGAGCGCGGTGGCCAGAATGGCCAGTGGCAGGCGCGTCCGCAAGGCCACGACGCACCACGCCCGGCGCCCCAGGCCGGTAGCAACCTGCCAATCCAGGGCCGGCCCGATTCCGTAGGCCAGACCCAGGAGCCGCGCCAGGGCAATTACCGTGACATTCCCAGGCGCAACGACGGCAACCCGCATTGGCAAGCCGGCGGCCCCGGCTCGCGCCCAGGCTACAACGGCCACCCCAATGACAATCGCTGGCCAGGCCGCCCCGACGGGCATGGCAATGGCTGGGGGCCCGGCCCGCAATATCGGCCGGGCTACACGGTGGACCGCTTCCCCGACCGCAATTACCGCGTGCCCTATCGCGGCCAGGATTATTTCTTCTCGGGTGGTTATTGGTATCGGCCCCAAGGCCCGCGCTATGTAGTGGTCGCGCCACCCTACGGGATTCGTGTGCATTACCTGCCGGACTATGCGCGGGAAGTGTGGGTAGGCAGCGCGCTGTTTTTCCTCGCCGCTGGCGCCTATTACAGTTACGAGAGCAGTACCCAGCAGTACGTGGTGGTGCAACCGCCGGTGGCCAGCCTGCCGCCGCAGCCGGCGCCCCAGGGCAATGGGTATGACGTGGTGGCCTATCCCGCCAACGGTCAATCGCCTGCCCAGGTGCAGCAGGACGGTTACGATTGCTATCGCTGGGCGGTGCAGCAGAGTGGCTTCGACCCGCAGACCGTCACCTACGCGCCTGCGCCAGCGGTGGTGCAAACCTACCGCCAGGCCCAGGGCAACTGCCTGGGCAGCCGCGGCTATCAGGTGACCTACTAAGCCTTGTTGCCGGTGACCACTTCCAGCGGGTCGGCGTGCACCAGCACCTCGGCCCGTGGGTAGGCCTGATGGATGGCATCGGCGGCCTGGTCGCTGATGCCGTGGGCCACCGACAGGCTCAACTCTCCCGGTAACTCCAGATGCAACTGCACAAACCAGTGGTTGCCGGAAATCCGCGTGCGTAAATCATGGGCACCCAATACGCCGGGCACGCCACGGGCCAGTTCGAGCATGTGCTGGCTGACTTCGGCCGGCAGCTCCTCGTCCATCAGCACGGCAAAGCTTTCCCGGGCGATCTGGATCGCGCTCCACAAGATGTAGGCGGCGATCCCCAGGCCAAACCAGGCATCGACTTGATGCAAGCCAAAAGCCGCCAGCACCAGCGCCAGGAGGATGCTGCCATTGAGCAGCAGGTCCGACCGGTAGTGCAGCGAGTCCGCGCGCACCGCGTTCGAGCCGGTTTCGCGGATCACCCGATGTTGCAAGATCAGCAGCGCCACGGTCAGCGCCAGCGACAGCACAATCACCGCGATACTCAGCCATGGCGCGCCCACCGGTTCCGGGTGCTGCAAGCGCTGGTAAGCCTGGAAGGCGATCAACACTGCACTGCCTGCGATAAACAGCGCCTGGGCCATGCCCGCCAGGGATTCTGCCTTGCCATGCCCATAACGGTGATCGTCATCCGCCGGGCGCAGCGCGTAATGCACCGCCAGCAGGTTGAGCAGCGACGTCACGCCGTCGAGCAGCGAATCGGTCAGCCCGGCCAGCATGCTCACCGAACCACTGAACCACCATGCGACGGCTTTACCGATAATCAGGATGCTGGCCACGCCGACCGAAGCGCGGGTGGCCAGGCGCAAGAGGCGGGCGTGTTCGGTGCTGGTGCTCATGGGGCAGTCAAATCCTTACGCGGCAGGTTGCAGGCCCAGAGACGCGAGTTGTTGCACGCTGCCTTTGAACTGGATCAGGCGTGGGTCGTCCAGCGGCAAGCTGCGGCCGGTTTCGTGTTCGATGATGGTTTGCAGCTTGGTGTTATCCACTTTGCCGTCGGCGCCGATGGCTTCTTGCAGCTTCTCGGGGGCCACTTGTGCGCTCTTGCCCGGCTCGAAGTAAATCGCGCCGGTGGCGAAGTCCACGCCAAAGGCTATCAGGCCGGGGATCACGTAGAACAGCAGGCCGACCGCATCGAGCACGGCAATCGCCGGGTCGATCTTGCCGTCGATCTGGCCACGGCGATCAGGATAGAAAATCGAACCGCAGGCCGTCAGTTGGCTCAACAGGGTGACGGCCACAACACCGCCGATGACACGGGAAGCAATACGCATGGGATTCTCCTGAACTTGTATGGGGTGACTATAAAGCAGATCTACCGCGCGCCACCCCTCTAATGTGGGGGCCAGCGCCTACTTTTAGTCGCATTCCAATTGGAGGCGGCACTCCAGCGGTATCCAGCAGTTCGCCGTTATACTCGCCGCTCTGCCTTGGAGCCAGTATGAATTCGTTGCCAATCGATGATGTTTTACCCGCCTTGCGTGAAGCCTTGGCGACGCGCCATGAAGCCGTGCTCGAAGCACCGCCCGGCGCCGGTAAAACCACGCGGGTGCCGTTGGCGCTGTTGAATGAAACCTGGCTGGCCGGGCAAACCATCCTGATGCTTGAACCCCGCCGGCTCGCCGCCCGTGCCGCCGCCGAGCGGTTGGCCAGTGAACTGGGGGAGAAGGTCGGGGAGACCGTTGGCTACCGTATCCGCCTGGACAGCAAGGTCGGCCCCAACACCCGTATCGAAGTGGTCACCGAAGGCATCCTCACCCGCCGCCTGCAGGATGATCCGGCACTCGATGGCGTGGGCTTGCTGATCTTCGACGAATTCCATGTTTTGCCATTTGCACCGAAATACCCTGGAATCTTGTCAAGGCACAGGACATTCTCCTGCCACAACTGACCTCCCTCTAGGATATATCCCCAGCCTTTTTATCGCTTGTCCCTCCCTAACCAACCCAAGAGAGATCCCCAATCCTACCCCCGGTAGGTGCCAAGGTCTCTAATCCGGATTACCCGATTACGTCTTACACCAGCCCCGAGTTCAACAACGCCATCTCATACTGGTATGTGTAGACACTCATCAGCAGACACCTCAGCTTCGGCCCATGGTACGCACCCAAACGGTGTCCTAGGTGACGGATCAATTTCGCAGTTCTTAGTCGCAGAAATGACTTTGGTGTCACTATGATGGCGTTGTACCTTGGTCATTCACACACGCATAAGGATCTGCACATGACGATGATTTCGGGCTACAAGTTGAAGGAAGGTGGTTTCCTTCAGGCTGACATTCTGCTTACCAGCTCAAGTAAGAGGGGGCGTCCATCGCAGATCCCATCGTTCAAGCCTGATGCCGGAAGCCCTGCGTTGCGTGCTCACGCCGTGGCTGGTTTGTGTCAAAAAATTCTTGTGGTGAACGATCACTTCGCCATAGCTTTCGCCGGGGATGTGCGATCGATTCAGGCGGTTGTACGGCTTATTGAGAGGCTAGTAGATGAGCACCCCGTATTGACGGGGAAGCGTTTTTCGAATGCAGTACTTGCCGACGATACCATTGATAGTGAAAAGATCAGAATTATCGCCCTAAGTGTTGAAGAGGATGAAATTCACATATCTAATGTTTATGCGGATTGCGGGCATCGCAATGAAAATTTTGAGCTTTGGGTTGGTGGGTCTGGTGCGGGTCATGTAAAGGCGCATTATCAGGATTATCCACCACATGCGTTTGATGTTCTTGAAGAAAATATTGTGGTGCATGGCACTTGCATGGCTCTCGATCAATTTGCAAGCCATTTAAAGAGTGAATTTGAGAACAAGTATAAGTCGGAGTCGATTGCGAATCTGTTTGGAGGCGGTTACGAAGTAGTGGCATTTTATGATGGACGGTTTCAAAAGATATCTAACATCGTTTATGCCTTTGCGGATGCAGAGCTTGACGCTGAGGGGATGTTGCAAGTCGACTTTCCAAAATGTCTGATTAAGTCCGAATATAAAGGGGAAGACTTAAAAATCAGGAGTGTTGAATTGCAATTTGATGAGGACTTCGATGAGTATGTTCCTGTTAATGACCGAACATTCACGATCGCGCCTATATCACGCTATGAAGAGACTACGGTTGAAGATGATGTCGATGAGTTGAGGTTTAGGGGGCATTTCCTTTGCTTCCTGATAAACTACAAGACTGAGAAAGGCGCCATGACTATACCTTTTATCAAGAAATACGAAAATGATTTCTATTTTTTGTGTAAGGCATTCACGGCCAGCGTAGAACCTGGATTTGTTAAAATAGACTACTCAGATATATTTCGTGGTGAAGTGAATGATCACGTGCTGGGGTTCTTGGAGCAAGTCAAAGCTAGCTTCAACTCTAAGTAAGTCAAGATTTGGTTTGCCCAGCTTTGGTTTATGCCCCTAAGGATGCTCCGATCAACTTGCCGTATGCCGGCGGCCAGTCGCAATTTTCCCGAAGCGCCCCGCTATTTGCTGAAAAGCGAACAGTGCATCGGGTATTGAGGGCGTTTTTGTCCGGCTTTCGGTGTTAAGCGCGCAATTCGCCCATACCCATCAGTTTTTTTCGAGCCATCCACAGGTTCGACAGGGCGAACAGCGTGGTCAACTGGGCCGTGTTTTTCATCAGCCCACGAAAGCGTACTTTCATATAACCGAACTGCCGTTTGATCACCCGAAAAGGATGCTCGACCTTGGCCCGCGTCTGAGCTTTGCAGTACTCGATCTTGCGTTTGGCCTTGTACAGCAGACTGCGTTTATTCAACTTGGAATAGGTGCTGCGGCGAGCCGCGATTTGCCAGATCACTTTACGATTTTCATGCTCTTTACGTTTCTCGACACCGGTGTATCCAGCATCCGCATACACCGCGTTTTCTTCGCCATGCAACAGCTCGGCGACCTGTGTGACATCGGCCACATTGGCAGCGGTGCCATGGACGTGATGAACCAGACCGGATTCGACATCAGCACCGATATGAGCCTTCATCCCGAAGAAATATTGATTACCTTTCTTGGTCTGATGCATCTCGGGATCGCGCTTTCCCTCCTTGTTCTTTGTCGAGCTGGGGGCATGAATAATGGTCGCATCGACGATGGTGCCCTGGCGCAGCGACAGGCCTTTGTCCTGCAAATAGCCATTGATGACAGCGAGGATTGCAGGCGCGAGCTTATGTTTCTCCAGCAAGTGCCGGAAGTTCATGATCGTGGTGTCTTCAGGGATTGGCGCACTCAGAGTCAAACCCGCGAACTGGCGTATGGGCGTGATTTCGTAGAGCGCCTCTTCCATGGCCGGGTCGCTCAGGGAGAACCAGTTTTGCAGCAGATGAATCCGCAGCATGGTTTCCAGAGGATAGGGTTTTCGACCACCGCCAGCCTTCGGGTAATACGGTTCGATCAGCTTTAGCAAAGCGCTCCAGGGCACGACCTGATCCATCTCGGTGAGGAAGCGTTCACGACGTGTCTGCTTGCGCTTGCCTGCGTATTCAAAGTCGGAAAAGCTCATCTGGCTCATGGGTAGCTCGGATCAGGGGACGGGCATATTTCAGCACATCTACGGACTTGTTCGGAGAATCCCTAAGGCAAGCGGATACAAAAAGCCACCTTGCGGTGGCTTTCAAGTGGTGGCGGGGAGCGAATAGGCCTGCGCCACGTTTGGTCTGATTTTATGGGCTTAGCTCAGCTCCCAGTGACCCTCATCTTTCTTCGTGATTCCTGCGCGCTGGTCAGGTTTGTGCCGATGCCGGACGATGTAGAACAGATCCCGGAACACTTTCGTCACGTCGGCTACATAGCTGTGGCCTAACCCGAACATGTCCCTACCAGCACTGGAGACATCGATAGTCGACAGGTGATCCATGACCAGAGGTGGATTGGCGCCGCCCGCCCTTGGATTGCTGTGCACAAGCTTAGACGCAGTGATCGCTCGATCGTTGCGGGACGCATAAAGCGTTACTTGCTCGTACAGGTTAAACACCCGCCCAAATTGCTTGAAGCGCTTGGCGTCGACGTCAGGAGCAGCAAGGATGATCTGGCTGATCGCGGTAGCGCCCGGCTTGTTCTCCCAGTTTTCCAGTACAGCGAGAAGCGCCCGATTACCCATGCTGTGGGCGACAATGTGCAACGACGTCAGGCCCAGGTTTTCTGTGACGTTCGTCAGATATTCCTTCAGATGGGCTGCTGACCAATCTACCGTCGCCTCGTCGGCAGGGTAGCCAGTCGTACTGCCAAGCGACGCCCAGGAAAAGCACAGCATTAGACCTGGGAATTTGAGGTCATGGCACAGCTGCGCCGACCGCCACAATGCCGCGTCGAAACTCACGTTGTATCCGTGGATGAATAGCAAGCCTTCATGGCTAGTGGATGTTTCGCTGATCTTCGCGAGATAGGTCTTGGCGTTGTCGTACCACTCTTCCAGCTCAAAAAGAGCAGACTCGTGGATGACGATATGCTTGTTGGGGTTCCCCTTTGAGGTAGAAGGCCACAACACGGGCCGTTCCAGTTTGCCTTCCTTATGGAGGTGAGGGATGGACACCTCTGCGATGCCATAAGACACGACATCATCACTGCGGAACCCGCCAAACCTCACAGTCCTTGGCGATTCCAACAGGCGATCCGTTCCGAAGTGGACGGCGTATTTCGTAAATTTTTGATCGACCGGAGCTCGGCTATAGTGGGTGGGGAACCGTTCGCTGCTGAGCGAGGCCCCAATGCTGTAGTCTGCTTGGGCGATGAGTTCTTCGTACTCCACCATATCTTCAGGGACGCTGATTACTAGCTTGACTGCGGCTTTGAAGCTTGGTTGCCGGATCGTGGACAACGTCGACGCGTAGCCCTCGCTCAGTAGCCGTTTAGCTTCCACGACGTCTGTCAGCAATTTCAGCTCATCTACTCGTTGGATGAGCTGCGTAAAGGCCATCTTGGCCCTGCTGCCTGTGACTCTGTCGTGCAGGACATCAATGAACATCCCCCCCGGCGCCTTTCTCCAGCACAGGAGCAACTGCGATGAACTCAGTATCCGCTTGTGTGAGTTATAGGTGGCGAAGTTGATGTAGAGAATCGCAAGCGCAATCTTGAGGTCTACCGGACTCCTGACAGGCATATCCATATGTAAGCTCTATTGAAAAAGGCCTAATCTAGTGCCGCTTTGCCATCATGACAACCGGCACGCTATTCCCGCGCGACTAGCAGCCTCTCTGCGGGCGGGGGGAGGCTAGCCGCCCGTCACGCCACCCTGAAGCGGTGGCTATGGTCACGGCTGCTCGGGAACGTCAGTCACTTTCATTGTTTTGATCATTCTCAGCAGTAGGAAATCGTCAGGGGCAGTCATGATGAGCTCACCGTCCGAAGCGACGTTGACTTCGCACAGGCGAGGGTGGCTCAGCAGTCCCGATGGCAGGGGATGCCGAGCGAAGGGATTGTGGAGCACATACAGCCCATCCATCAGGTGCTCGCTGTAGTCCTTCTTCATTACGGAACGAATGATTGGTAACAGGTTGCCCGGATTGGGGTAAAGCGTGCAGTACGCAGAGAGTGCATCAGGATTGTCAGCCAACGCCCTCAATTTCCCCCAGGTCGCGAGACTGCTGTAGACGACAGCGGAAACGTCCGCATAAGTGTCATCGCAAAATAATCCCACTTCGATGTTGGTTTTGGCATTTTTTGGGGCTGCTGTGACGTTGTAAGACTCAACGTGAGTATCCCCGGGCCTTGTCGCGGCTTCATCATGATAGAGCCCGTAAAGCGCAGCCATGATCGGGCGCCCAGCTGCAAAATGCGCGTGCGGCCTGTCGAATGATGCGATACCGATGACGAAGGGCTTGTCTTGAACGTGCTCCAGTTTTGAGTAGCTGTTCCTGTATTTCCTGACTTTCGCATCGAAGCTGTTGCAGATTCGCAAGGTGGACTCGATGTTGAAGTCGGTGAAGTCCTTAGGGGGATGAGCCATAGAGAAGCCGTAAGCTGGCTGCCCGCCAGCCGGGGGATTTGCGATTGTCGCTTCTAGGCAAAATGGGACTTCACCCTCGACGACAAAATCAGGCGCATGGTGACGAGGATCAGTCGGCAGCCCCCATTCCTTCAGCGCTGCGAACAGGTACAGCTCCCAAAATGAAGATTCAAAGGTGGTTTGAAGCTCCTTTACGAACTTCCTATCACGATCTTCGAAGCCTTCGGCCCATTGAGATAGCACTGCGCGTTCAGGGCCATAGATTTCCTCAGACATCATTTTGAAGATCGGATGCAGCGCGGCGGTGGCGACCTGAGGGGAAAATAGATCAAGGGGCATACGCGGAACTCTCCGTAACGACAATTTCAAGATTGAGTGCGCAGCAGTGTAGTTAAAGGCTATTTGAGGTTGTTCGAGACGGGGGCGAGGCTGCAAGCACAGTACCTACACGGAACCTTCGCTCTCGCTGATGTTGCACGCGCTTCGACCCCGGACATATCCTAGCTCGATGTCCGGCATCAAGCGTGGAGCGCAGCCATGGAAGACAGAGAGCAATGGTTTACGTTGTTGGCGCAGAAGGACTGGGAGGCGATTGGCAAAATCATCTACCAGAAGAAGAAAGCCAAGGTGCAGGATCTCTTTTTGACGCAAATGACCGGCTTCTTTGAGTCGGAGTTCTTCACTTTCGCTGAGCCACTGCCACCTGCTGAGCGCTCCAGGCAATTCGAATACACCAATCTGATCATTGAGCTGAACCAGCATGGCTTCAGCCAGGGCTTTGTGGATCGCTTCGTTGATGAACGACTGAAGCTGATGCAAGAGACCAAGCACACAGCCCTGCTCAACTATGCTCAAACGCACCAGCACCGCCCGCTGGCCAAAGAAATCATCCAGTCCTTCCTCCGGGCCAAGCCGGAAGCGGTTTCAGCGAGCCTGCGGACGAATATGACCGTCCGTGGAACGGAAGTGACACCAGGAGAGCCCAAGACCATCCGACTGTTTAAGTCCAAGCAGGAAGAGAATTTCTATGAGGCGGTGCGGCGGGTCTTCCCGACCTACCACCCATACCCTAACGTCGCCTTGAGCTGCATTCTGGATTATCAGGCCATCAAGGGACAGCTGTTGGAGCCGGCCCGGTCATACTTCTTCCGGGGGATAGTCGATAGCGTCGTATTCGATGTCGGCAGTGGCTACGTGCCTAAGTACTTTATTGAGCTGGACAGCAGCTTCCACGATGATCCCCAGGCGCAAGCGAATGACCAGCTGAAGGACGCCATTTTTCGCGCGGCCAACACCAAGCTCATACGCATCCGGCCTTTGGACGCCAAGGCCTCCTCGGTGGATGAGTTCGAGCGACTGGTTCGAGAGCTGATGCGTCAACTCTAAGTGTCCGTCAAGTGACGGGCGTTAACCGCCCGTACACAAAAAATCTGGCAGTCCCCTTCTGTCAAGTACGTGGCGGCTGCTCTCTGCTCTAGTTGCTGATGGATAGTGCTCAAGACCACCGTGACGACAATCCAATGATTTATTCTAGATCCGCTGTCAGCAAAGATTTCTTTGAGTGTCCATAATATTCTAAGAAATCTTCATTAAGTTCATTGATTAGCTCATCATGATAACGCGAAAGCCACTTGTATTTCTCTAGCACCCTGTCTTGGGTTACATGTTTTTTTAGGTTGTTTTTGATTAAGCGTTGATGCCTTTTTAAAAATGATATATAGCCCGCTTCTGGGTCATCGAGTTCGCTGCGGATAGCTCGGATGTAGTCGATAAAATAGAGGCCATCTTCATCCTTTCTAATCAGCTTGTTGATATAGATCAGCTCTTCCTTCAATGTGTGATTTTTCGAGCGTATGAGACGATCAGATTTCAGGACGTCCATCCAGGTAGGACTGATGATGATCCTAGGAAATACAGCTTTGCTTGATTCAAGCTCATACGCGTCAACCATCGCTGGCCCGAACACACGCTCATTTTTATAGGAGATATCTCCGAAGGCAACAGCGCCGCGCACGATCACATCGTTGTCTATCAACTCACTCTGCGCATGTACCAACGCAAGTAATTCGTAGAATAGTAGACCTATTTGATAGTCGGAGTTTGCTTTAGAGTCTGTGAAGCTAATACGCATGACACAGTCGGAAAATGCAGTGGTGACCGGATGGTAAGGATCATCGTCAGGGTCGGCTATGGGTGCGGCGTATTTACTCATCTTCTCCAAAATAGAATCTATGGAGTCACAGGTTTCATTTTTTATCAGGCTTCGAAAGCCTAATACGTCTAGAAATGTAACAATAGCTTTTCTATACATGGACTGTTCTCTACATTGGGTTGACAGCGCAACAGTTTGAGCATCCATATTATTCGCAGGATGCGTTCGAGCGGACGCTGCTCTACGGCCACAATCTCCGTCTCCGATGGCCCCCGCGTGGACGCTTATCACGCCCGGCTGGGCAGGATCTCAGTTACCACCCATCTGCGCAAAGCAGATCGATATACCACTGAGATGCTACTGAATCAGGGCTCGCATAGGCGATACAAGTAACTGTCGCTTTCCGGGAGGGTGATCCTGGTCAACTTTCTTATGTCTGCTAGTTCCTTCTCGATGCCGGTCATTCGTCACTCCTTGGCGGCTGGAGGCCCTGACTTGATGGGCCCTCGGGTAGATGTGGCTGATTGGGAGGAGTCCCAGGGCGCACACGCTGAGCAGATAATCGCCTAAACATGTTTCATCGCGTAGAGTCAGCCGCGTGCTTCGCCTGCGCCGACCGGTCTGATACGGCGGATGGAGGCGGTTTAGGTAGATTGCGACCGTGGCGCTCGGGCTTCTCCGCGTCATCAGGTCAACGATGGAATGTAAGGGGCGCAAATGCAATGTTGCCGCTGACCGAAAACTGACCCAGTAGAGGCTGTTCTGCCGACTGAAAACTGACCCAGGTGTTCAACTGCTTCTGCTCACTTTTTGAGCAGGAGAACACAGGGTGATCAGCATGGAAATGTTG
>NZ_VFEV01000026.1 GCF_007858275.1 Pseudomonas proteolytica | reverse complement strand
GCTTGATGGTCTTGAATCGGAACACTGCTGCTAAGCTTATCCACAATTGCTGGGGCAAAAATCAGCAATCCGTCCTGGGTCAATTTTCAATCGGCAGGGTGGGTCAGTTTTAAATCAGCGCCAACACAAATGCAAATCAGCCGGAAGCTCAACATTTACGAGATTGAGGATCTTTACCAGTCGCACGGTACGGATCCCAATCTCAGGCTTCCCAACAGCATGAGCCACGGCGGTGGGCTGGGCGTGGACGCCGCTTTGGCTCAGTTCATCGTCACTTGGGCCCGCACCTGCGAAAAAAGCGTCCTTCACCTCTACGCCTCCGCTGGCGACGACGCCATAGCGCAAATCACTCAATTGGCCCAGAGCGCTGCCGGGTTCTTTGCGTTGATCATGTGCAATGAAGTCCACGCTCAAGATCATCAAGTCATTGATCGACGCGCGGCCCTTATCGCCATCAGACCCTTGGTTGATGCCATGTTCGAGGGTGAATTGCGTTACACGGCGAGCACTCGTGGCGCCCGCCCTACGGTCATCAATCTGTTCAGCGTCAACAACGCCAAGCGTGAATTCATCAAACCGTTCTACTTTGATCACGCGTTGCCGAAAGTCCAACCCAAGTCCTGGTTTTCTACGCTTGTGGAAACGTCGTCGAAGCTGATGAATGCTAGGGGCGACCAGGGGGCGTTGCTCAAGGCAGGCTTGCCAGCATTAGGCAGCGTGCTATGGGAGCTGATTTCCAACGCCGACCAGCACGCCGTCACGGACGTGGACGGGGTCAAGTACAAAAAGGCTCTGCGCGGCACCTCCATCAAATTCAACCGCATGAATCGTCAGGATGCGCTGGAGTATTCGGCCAACGAGCCCGAGCTGGCGCGGTTTATCCTGAAGCACTTCCTGAAAGCCGAAATGTTGGACTTTTTGGAAATCTCGGTCATCGACAGTGGCCCAGGATTGGCGCGGCGATGGCTGACTGCTAAGGAGAAGCGGCCAGTTGAAAGCCTCGAAACGCTAAGCCTTGAGGCAGAACTTGAGGCGACACTCGATTGCTTCAAAAAGCACGTTACGTCCAAACCTCAGTCTCCGAACTCAGGTATGGGGCTGCATAACGCCGTTCAGGCACTCAACAAGCTTGAGGCGTTCGTGCGAATCCGGACGGGCCGACTTTCGCTGCATCAGGCTTTTCAGGGAAGTAATGAGATCATGGAGTTCGCCCCGTCGACTCGATACGGGGGGCGGGTGCTGGCGGCTGTGGAAGGCACTGTGTTCACCATCTGCATTCCGGTGAACTGACATGTTCGATCTGATGGATTTTGAAGTCGAGTTGAGCCAGGCCGGCAACCCGGTCTATGCGGTTTTTTTCTTCACCGGTCTAGATTTGCTCACGGACACGCAAGCCGCGCATGCACTTCAGCATCAGTTGTCCGGCCACATCATGCCTGATCTGTTGGTGTTTCTGATGCCAGGTTATGCCTTGGACGAATTTCGCGCCCAGCAGGCGGCCCCTACATCGCCGCTGATGGCGGAGTTGAGTCGTAAAGGCCCAGGCTCACCGCGCACCTACGCATGTGCTTTCTACGACGTAGATGGCGCCATAACTGCTTACGTTCACATCTCCGGCCCGAAGCGGCGTTTCGAGACGCTCATCAAAGGCAATTCCAGCGAAATTGCGAAGGCTGGCCTGAATCACCTCGTCGATCGTTCCAACGTGCTGAAGAAGGCGCCTGCAGGCTTCTTCTACTCAAAACCGTCGTCTCGGGCCTCGAACTATTTCATCCGTGCGGAAGACTTGTTGTCCGAGACCTTGCACGCCCACTACCTAGCATTTAC
The DNA here is from genome assembly GCF_007858275.1 of Pseudomonas proteolytica. Classification (GTDB taxonomy): domain Bacteria; phylum Pseudomonadota; class Gammaproteobacteria; order Pseudomonadales; family Pseudomonadaceae; genus Aquipseudomonas; species Aquipseudomonas proteolytica. The sequence goes on along the minus strand of NZ_VFEV01000026.1, from coordinate 90,832 downwards.
CTGCTTACCCCTCATCAAGAAGGCCACGGAAGATGGCATGGCGGCACCCGATACCCTGTATCTGGACACGATCGCCTTGCTGCCCTTAGGAATGGCGATGCAGATGTACCTCATGCGGTTCGGGCAGGCGGGCTTTGCTAACATCCGGTCATTCCATTCGCACGAAGGCCTTCTCAAGGATGGGCCTTTACCTAAGGCCGTTTCTGCCCTATGCCTTATTTCCGCATCGAGCCAGTGTGGCCTCGCGCAGCAGTGGCTAAAGGTAAACAGCGCTTCGCCGACGCGCGTGGCGACCCTTCTGTCTTTTGATGAAACATCGAGTTCTTGCACGATCTTGCATGCGCTCAAGAAACCTGAAGACTTCGAAGTACTGGGCGAGGGCGAAGCGGGTGGGATTCGTCTGATCCGTATCCATGGCGAACGGTTCGTTGCCGAGCACAGCGAGACCAAGGTGCTGAATATAGGCACTGATCATGCGCCAGACTCGCTGCAAGCCAAGTTCTACTCCTTCATGGGGGCCGACTTGTTCAGCTGCTATACCCAAGATAGACCGGGGCTTAGGCCTCGGACGGTGCATGTCCATAAAGACAGCCTAGTGGTTGCCAATGATTTTGGCGGCTGGTACGAACGGGTATTGCGGGAGGAGGCCGTCGCGTCGACCAAGTGGATCATCCACGACGATGACCCGGCCAGTGAAGCCTTGGCCGACCGGGCGATCGTTTACCTGGCATCGTGTGGCGTCACGGTCGAGAACAAGGTGTCCTTCGATAGATTCGATGCCAGCGTGAACTTTGAAGGGGCTGTCATCATCATTGCCGCTGCTGCCGAGCGTGGGTCGCGCCTGCTGAGCGTCAGCCGTCGGCTACGTACTGCGCAGAACGCCGAGAAACCAGGCACTCGTCTGTACATCACGGGTGCGCTTTTCGGGCGTAGCTATCAGATGATGAAGGAACTGCAGAGCAACCTGACGCAACCACCCAAAGGGCACAGTCGCTACGTCTTCAAGACGTTCGTGGAAATCCCCGCAGCTGAACTTGCCTGCACGAGTCATTGGGTAGAAGAGCAGCGCTTGCTCGGTTCATTGCACTCGGTTACCACTACGTTCTCGCCGGCAGTCACTCAGCGCATGGCGGTGTTTGATAACGCTGCTGCCGGTGGGCTTGGTCTGAATCCGTTCTGGCCAAGCAGCCTCACCGGTCAGCCGATGACACTCAGCCGAGGTTTTGCGTTTGTCGACGGCAAGAAGGACGTGAGAGGGGCTTCGTCGACTGACATCTATCTAACCATTCTGTGGATTCTGCAGAACGCCCGGTACAGCGATAAGGTGCAGAATGCCAAGCGGCTTGAATCCGGGGAGCTTCAGCAGGTGCTTCTCTCGCCAGATGTGTTCTCGCGTTTCGACGATGGTGTCATCCAGGGGGCATTCTTGCGCGCCGCGCTCCCGACGGAGCTTGATTATCGAGCTCAGGAAACCCACAGCTTGTCGATGGCGGACATCATTCAGCGCGTTGCTGCAGGATATGGGCAAGAGCGCGGGGAAGCCGCCATGGAATTCGTGATGGCGTTGGCGATCGGCAAAATCCGTCTGCATAAGGATGTCGACAGCCGCCTGCGGGCCAGCCTGATCTCGATGTTGTCACCGCACGTGCCCGAGACTCTTTACCTGCTTGATCCTGAGTACGAGCCGCCGCTGTGATCAATATTTGTTAAACCCTTTGTAGCGATGGTGTATTTGCTAGCAACCACGGCTTGGCCCGGCTCGTGTTTGGGCTGAGGTCTGAGCATTTGGCGGCTGATGCTTACCAAAGGGGGGGCGCCAGGGTTGTAGCCTATCCGACGCGTCAATGTGCTATCAATAATCTGGACGGGTGAGGGAGATTGTCATAAATTCGATGGCTAAAATTGCCATGGATGTCGAGATGGAACCTAATGATGCTGGCGGAGTCGCTGCCAAGCACGGCTTCATCTTCCAAGATTGTGTCGCAGCCTACTACGTCACCCAGATGTTGCGGGACAAAACTATTCAACGCGTTCGATGTGAAGTCACCGATGACATTGATGTTGTTTTCGATGATTTCGTCGAATTCGTGCAGGTGAAAACCACCACTAAGACACTCTGGGCGAGAAGCGACCTTGTCGTACTCAGTTCAGGTGCCGGCAACAAAAAGATCAAATACAGCTCGATCATGCATAAGTCCATGCAATGCGAGCCCACGCTCTCCGTGCCCAGGAAGTTCAGGATCGTCACGGAGCATCCGACCAATGTCACCCTCGAATACCTGCTGATCAACCGTGAAGAGCGCGATGGAAAAGCTGGGCGCGGTGATCTGGTCGACTACCTCAACTCCAAAACCTCCGACTACGTCGCACCCAGTGGGGTGGACGTGGCGACCTGGGTCGACGCAGCGTGCTGGGAAGTCTTCCGCACGATGCGCGAGATTGAGCTCTTGGGCATCAGGAACATTCGACTAGCCTCGTATGATCTTCACGGTGTCTTATTGAGCAGCGAAGCCTCGGCGGAGAACATCTGGCAGGGGATTCTGGATACGATCACCCGTAAAGGTGCCCTGTCCCGCAAAATTCACTCCGTAGACAGCAAATCTTACCTGCGTGCGGATCTAAACGCGTGGTTCCAGGTGCTGGTCGAGGAGGATCAGATGCGTGCGGGTCGCAAAGTGTACGTCAAACGGCAACTGCCCCATATCTTGGTTCCGTTTCGCAGCTCGCTGGCGACCCCATGTGCTAAGCGCAATGGTCACGTCCTGCACCAGCAATACAGCTTCAAGCGCTATCGCTACAAACACATTGTGGACAATGTGTGCAAATGGCTGGATGAAGTGTTCCTTCGCCCCAATGAGCTCGCAGACATTCACAAGTTGTCCCTAGTCGAGCAATCTCAGCGCCTGAAAAACACGGTGTTTGCTTCCTTGGCAGACGTCCGCTCACTCCTGGGGCGAGTGCTACTCCATGCCACGATGCGGCAGATGCATGCGAGCCAGCCTATTCCGTGTCTGCTTTACCTCGAAGGTAAGGGCGAAGAAAAGATCCTCGAAAACGTCCATATCGTCAGGCGAGATCCGGAGGGCGATCAGCTGTGGGTCGGCTTCAGTGAGCTGGTCACAGCAGCCAACATCACTACGCGTCTTCCGGAGATTCGCCAACAGCTTTACGAAGAGATCGTGGAGAGTTTCAGCAACGCCCGGGGCAAGATTCTCGACATCAAGGATGATGAGTACCTACTGCGGCATGACATCGACATGATCCTGGACGAGAGCAACCCCTTCGATGCACACCTGGATCGATTCAAATTTGTGCTGTTCGTTGGGTACGACTCCTCGTTGCTCACCGACCCTGAGACACCCGGGCATGAAGATCATTTAGAACGGGAAACGACAGCTCTCTTCGAAATGTTTGCCGACGACCTGAAACGCGACCCAACGTTCGCTGTGCTTGCGATCGACGTGTTCATCTACCCCGCACCGAGCTTGGAGACGTTGACCCAGTTGGTGGACAAAAAGGTCAGGGAGGCCATATGACCGAAGTTTATGAAGCAGCCAAGTTGAGCTTGGGCGGTGATGGATTCTCCGCATTCCGCTACCTGTCAGCGGTCAACACCCTCCTGTCCAACCCTGTCTCCACCCCTCTGGGCCGAGATCTGACAATCCGAGCGCTCGATGCCCGTGAGAAATTCACCGACCACGTTGGCATTCTGCGCAACATGGTCAGGAAGGCTGGGCTGTTCCCCTACTTAAAGAAAGAGTTCTCTGAGCTGTCCCTGGGTGACCTGATTGCGCTCGACGTTTACCGCACGCCATTCTCAGAGGATTTTGTTTTCCACTCTATGCAGTTCCGGATCTTCGACCTGCTCAAGGACGGTCGCAACGTTGTGCTCAGTGCGCCCACCAGCATGGGCAAGAGTGCCATTGTCGACTCGCTATTGGGGCTCGGTCGCTTCAATCGGGTCGTCTTAGTGGTACCCACGGTCGCGCTAGCTGATGAGACGCGCAGACGCCTTCAGGAGCGCTTCGGAGAGGTCTATCAGATCATCCATCACAGCTCGCAAGAATGCCGCAGCGAACGGGTCGTGTACGTCCTGACCCAGGAGCGGGTCAACGAGCGTGATGACATCAAGGCCATCGACCTCTTCGTTATCGACGAATTTTACAAACTGGCCTTCCAGCAGCTCAAAAGTGGCACCATAGACTTCAATGATGAGCGGGTCATCGAACTGAATATCGCCCTTAGCAAGCTGCTAAAGGTGTCCAAGCAGTTCTACCTTACCGGGCCTTTCGTCAACAGCATTCGAGGCCTGACTGAACTTGGGTACGACCACACCTTCATTTCCGCCGACTTCAACACGGTGGCTGTCGATGTGCAGACGTTCGGTGTGGATGCCAATGACGACGAAGGAAAGCTTGCAATGTTGGCGACTATTGCGCCCCAGTGCGAAGGCGCCACGATCATCTACTGCAAGTCCTCTGGCGTTGCAGGCAAGGTTGCACGCGAACTCGTCCGGCTTGGGTATGGCCGTCCGTTCCAGAGTGAGCACATTGATTGGGTTGCTGAGGAATTCGACCCAGAGTGGGACTATACCTATGCCCTCAGGAACGGCATTGGCCTGCATTTCGGTGGCCTCCCCAGGGCGCTCCAACAGTACACCGCCGACCGGTTCAATGCCGGCGACCTTCGTTTTCTGCTGTGCACGGCCACCATCATTGAGGGGGTGAACACGGTTGCGAAGAACGTGGTCATTTACGACAACCGTAATGGCACTCGCGGGATCGACAAATTCACCCATGGGAACATCAAGGGACGTGCGGGCCGGATGGGTATCCATTTTGTGGGCAAAGTGTTCTGTCTGGAAGACGTTCCGGAGGACAATCTGAACCAAGAGGTTGATGTGCCTCTGGGAATTCAGGATGCGGATACACCGCTGAATCTGCTCGCCAGTGCACAGCCGGATCATTTGTCAGAATATTCTCAGGAGAGGTTTGAGGCCGCCTTTGCCCAAGATCGATTTTCCATAGATCTGCTCAAGAAGCACTCCTACTTCAGGATGGAGCAGTTCGAGCAGCTCTACAGCATGGTCGAGATGCTCAGCGAGAACGAATTCGAGTCCCTTCTGTTTCACTGGTCGCCAGCGCCTGGTTTCCTGACCACCCTGGCCATGATCAGCAGCAAGCTCGTGCCCAGGGCTTTTTCCACGAATGGGCTGCAGACCAAAACTCCCGATGCCATCCTGGCCAAGCTGACGAGCTTTCAGAGAGCTGAGAGCTATTCTGCCTATCTGAAGGGCCAAATCGAATACACCAAGCAGCGGATCAAGGATGATGAGAAACGGATCAGGACTGGTCAAAAACGGATCAAAGCTGATGAGAAGTTGACCCTTTCCACTGGGCTCAACAACGACTTGAAGCTGGTGAGCAATACCTTCGGCTACACCATTCCCAAGGTGCTGGCGCTGCTGGAAGACGTGGTTCGCTTGCACGCTATCAAGAAGGGCATCCGGAGCACGATTGACTACAGCTACGTCAGAATCAAATTCGAGAACCTTCATTTACCGCCAGGGGTGAATGCCCTTGAGGAAATTGGGATTCCCATCCAGACGCTGCACCGCATGTGTGAGCTGCTGGAGTTTCCCGAAGGGGCCGGGGTGGATGAGCTGGCTGACTATCTCCGCCATAACGAGCCGGCCTGGGGTGTTATGGGATACGTCGACCAGAGCTTCGTGAGGCGGGCGCTCGGGTCAGTGTGAGAGAGGCAGGAGCGGGGCTACCCATCTGGTTGGCTTGCTGGCACGGATCCGTGCTCTGTCTGCGACGAAGGTCTAACAGGGGTGGCACTTGGCTTGCTCGCCCTGTTTGATCTCGCCATTATCTCTAGCTCAAGCTTTTGTGAGGTTCGAGCTATATGGAAATGACGTCTCTCAGGCTGCTTCATCGCAGCATGATTTCAATTGGCAGCGACATGCAGCAGTTCTTGGTGACGACGGGCGCCGCAAGCTTTGATTGCCTCTTCTCCACTCGCGACACGCCCTTCATACTGACACTCACCGCACGTGGCGAGGTCAGAGGTTTCTTCCGCTTTGACGTGCTCAATGGGTACAGAATTCGGGACTATCTGGGCGACATGTATGGCGACCTGCTTGCTGTGCTTCGGTCAGACGGGATGAGCGGTGAGCCATTGAAGCCCAAGGACTTCCTAGAGCAACTGAACCAGGCCATTCCAACCCAAGCTTCTGTGCCGGCCAACCCCAAACCGTCTGAAATTGTCCGTCTGCGCCCTGACATCATCGAGGAGCGCGAGAAGCCGTATTTCAATGCCTGGATTTACTGGAAGGCAGACAGCGGTAAACGTCCGAGCGAGGAAAACCAGCACAAGACACTTTTACTGCTCGGGCCCGAAGCCGCGCGTCATAGTCGGGAGCGAAATGCTTCGTCGCGATGGAGTTCTACAGATACTGGTGGAAATTGGGAGCGATCCTGAATATAAGCGGCTTTGTATTACTAGAATGGGAAGCTTGCAGGGTTGTGGCTTGCTCGCGAAAGCGGTGTATCAGTCATCCGATATGTCGCTGACCCACCGCATTCGCGAGCACGTCCCACATCTGACTCTGTTCCCAATGGGATTGAGCAGTTCGCCGTTATACTCGCCGCTCTGCCTTGGAGCCAGTATGAATTCGTTGCCAATCGATGATGTTTTACCCGCCTTGCGTAAAGCCTTGGCGACGCGCCATGAAGCCGTGCTCGAAGCACCGCCCGGCGCCGGTAAAACCACGCGGGTGCCGTTGGCGCTGTTGAATGAAACCTGGCTGGCCGGGCAAACCATCCTGATGCTTGAACCCCGCCGGCTCGCCGCCCGTGCCGCCGCCGAGCGGTTGGCCAGTGAACTGGGGGAGAAGGTCGGGGAGACCGTTGGCTACCGTATCCGCCTGGACAGCAAGGTCGGCCCCAACACCCGTATCGAAGTGGTCACCGAAGGCATCCTCACCCGCCGCCTGCAGGATGATCCGGCACTCGATGGCGTGGGCTTGCTGATCTTCGACGAATTCCATGAGCGCAGCCTCGACGCCGACCTGGCATTGGCCCTGAGTCTCAATGGCCGCGAGTTGTTTCGCGACGAGCAGCCGCTGAAAATCCTCCTCATGTCTGCCACCCTCGAAGGCGAACGCTTGTCGGGTCTGCTGGACAACGCACCGATCCTGCGCAGCGAAGGCCGCATGTACCCGGTGCAGATGCGCTGGGGGCGGCCATTCCAGCCCGGTGAGTTTATCGAGCCACGGTTGGTGCAGACCATCCTTGAAGCCCTGCACGACGAAACCGGCAGCGTGCTGGTGTTCCTGCCGGGGCAGGCGGAGATTCGCCGGGTCAATCAACAGCTGGCCGACGCCCTCGGTGAGCGCAGCGATGTGCTGCTCTGCCCGTTGCATGGCGAGCTCGACCTGACAGCCCAGCGGGCGGCTATCGACCCGGCACCCGCCGGCAAGCGCAAGGTGGTGCTGGCCACCAACATTGCCGAGACCAGCCTGACCATCAATGGCGTGCGAGTGGTGATCGACGCCGGGCTGGCGCGGGTACCGCGCTTTGACCCCGGTAGCGGCATGACCCGTCTCGACACCCAGCGCATCTCCCGTGCCAGTGCTACCCAGCGCGCAGGCCGGGCCGGGCGACTGGAGCCAGGCGTGTGTTATCGCTTGTGGTCCGAAGACCAGCATGAAGCGCTGGCGGCCTATGGCAGCGCGGAAATTCTCTCGGCGGACCTTGCCGGCCTCGCCCTGCAACTGGCGCGCTGGGGCGTGACGCCGACGCAGTTGGTCTGGCTTGATGTCCCGCCCACCGCCGCCTATGCCCAGGCCCAGGATTTGCTGGAACGTTTGGGCGCGTTGAAGGACGCGACCTTGACTCCCCACGGGCAGAAAATGGCCAGCCTGCCGGCGCACCCGCGCATCGCGCATTTGTTGTTGCGGGGGCAGGACCTGGGGCTGGCGAACATGGCGTGTGATGTTGCCGCGCTACTGGGCGAGCGCGACATCTTGCGTGGCGCCGGTGCGGACTTGCACAGTCGCCTGGCGTTGTTGTCCGGCGAGGAGCGCGCCCGTGGCACCCAGGGTGGCGTACAGCGGGCCAGGCAATTGGCCCGGCAATATCGCGGCTATCTGAGAGGCAAGGCCGAGCAGCCGGTGGCCGATCCCGATCACCCGCGTTGGCTTGGGGCGTTGCTGGCGCTGGCCTACCCGGACCGGGTGGCGCAGCAGCGTCGTGCGGGCGGTGCGGAGTATCGCCTGGCCAACGGTCGCGCCGCGTTGTTTGCAGAGGCCGACAGCCTGATGAAACAAGCATGGTTGGTGATTGCCGACCTGGGCAGCCGCCAGGGCCAGCGTGAAGAGCGGATCTACCTGGCCGCGGATTTTGATCCGGCGCTGTTCGATTCGGTATTGGCCGAGCAAGTGCGCTGCTTCGATCAACTGGATTGGGATGAGCGCGAGGGCGTGTTGCGCGCTGAACGCCAGCGCAAGGTCGGTGAGCTGATCCTCAGCCGCGAGCCGCTGACAGGCCTGGACGAGTCCGCCCGCAGCCAGGCGCTGGTCAACCTGGTGCGGCGCAAGGGCCTGGAGCTGCTGCCCTGGACCCCTGAACTGCGCCAGTGGCAGGCCCGCGTCATGCTGCTGCGTCAACTGGATGCCGGCAAACCCAGTGAGTGGCCCGACGTCAGCGACAGCGCCTTGCTCGCCAGCCTGGAACATTGGTTGATGCCGTACTTGGGCAAGGTCTCGCGCTTGAGCCATTTCGCCAACCTGGATGTTTCCAGCTTCCTGCATAACCTGTTGCCCTGGCCGCTGCCCCAGCGCCTGGACGAACTGGCGCCCCATCATTTGAAAGTGCCTTCGGGGTCATCGGTGCGCCTGGACTACAGTGAACAGCCGCCGATTCTTGCGGTGCGCTTGCAGGAGCTGTTCGGCCTGGCCGACACCCCACGCATCGCCGGTGGGCGGCAGGTGGTCAAGTTGCACCTGCTGTCCCCAGCACGGCGGCCGGTGCAGGTGACCCAGGATCTGGCGAACTTCTGGCGCAGTACCTACGCCGAGGTGAAGAAGGATCTGAAGGGGCGGTATCCCAAGCATTACTGGCCGGATGACCCCTTGGTGGCAGAGGCGACTGCGCGGATCAAACCGCGCAAGTAATCCCGATCAAGATCTAACTGTGGGAGCTGGCTTGCCTGCGATGGCGGTGGGTCCGTTAGCCAGGTGCTGGATGACAGACCGCTATCGCAGGCAAGCCAGCTCCTACACAAACCCTATTCCACATTGGGTTTGGGGGTGTTTGCTATTGCGCCGCAGGCAGCAGGAACCGCGCAATCACCGGCAAATGATTGGAAATACGTAACGTATCGTCCTGGCGCACTCTGGCTTCGACCTTCTTCAGCCTTGGGCTGAAGAACAGATAATCCACCGTGCGATCCGGCCCATCGAGGCCCGGGTCGTTGGGGAAGTGGGTCAGCCACTGGGCGCGGTCAATCCCGCTGGACTGGCTGTTGCTGGGGACCATCGGGTATTTGTCCCACAGCAGATGCAGTTCGCTGTCCGGTGAGTACTGCCCGCGTCGGCCAGGGTCCAGGCGCAGGAATTGCCCCAGCGGCAACAGGTTGAAATCCCCGCCAATCAGCCACGGCGTGCCTCGGCTTTCGAATTTATCCAGCAGTTTGATGGTTGCCTGCACTTGTTCGCGCACCGCGCTGTGGCCGGGTGCGCCATTGTCCAGGCGGGTGTTGAGCACTGCCAGTTGGCCGCCGTCGCTCAACGGCAGGTAACTGAGCAGCAACGCAGGCTTGGGTTGGAATTGGCGACTGAGCAGGTTGGCCGAGGCCACGGGCAGTTGCAGGCGTTCGGCGTGTTCGATCTGGTAGCGGCTGAGGGTCACCAGCTTGCGGCCGACGCTGCCGAAGATATGCCAGTCGGGCACAAAGTCGGCTTTCCAGTCGAAAGCCTGGACGCTGCAAGGGTAGAGGTCCACCAGACGCTCCTGGAGCAGCGCCAGTTGATCCTGGTAGTGGGATGGCTTGGCGCCTTCGTCCAGCTCCTGCAACAACAGTACGTCTGGCTGTTCGTCACGGATCACCCGTGCCACTTCGTCCAGGCTGGAGGCCATGTCTTCGATGGTGGGGCGCTCGTCCGGGCCGCTGCCGTCGGGGGTGTCGTACCAGAACACGTAGTTCTTGCCCGCCAGGTACTGCACGTTCCAGGTCATCACCTTGAGCGCCTGGCCGGGCAGCAGCGTCGGCGCGCGCGGGGCGACGCAGCTTACGGGCAAGGTCTGTTTGTCGGCGGGGCGCCAGGTCAGGCTGTAGACCAGGGCGGTCAGCACGCCAGCCAGAATCAGCAGACCTACCAGGGTTGTACGCAGTAAACGGTTCATCGGCTCGCCTTATGGCGCTGCAGGACAGGCACGGAGCATACCCGACCGGCAGCCGGGAGCCCAAGGACCATGTTAGCGGGCGTCTGCATCACCGGCGATCAGCATGAACAGGCGGAACAGCACCACGCTGGTAAACAACTGCAAGAAGCTGTGGGCACTGTCGATCAGCACCGCCAGCAGCGGGTTCTGCAGGTCGGGCCAGGCCGCGACGCTGGCGCCCTTGAGCAGCCACAGTGGGGTCATTACGCATAGCAGGCAGATCAGGATGCGCAGGAAATGCCCTCGGGTCAGCCGGAAACTTTCCTTCATCGCCGCCAGCGCAGGCATGCCGCGCAGTACCAGCAGGTATTCGGCGAAGGCCAGGGTGACCATCAGCCATATCCCCGGCAGGAAATACAGCGACAGCCCCAGCAGGATCAGCAGGGTGCTCATGGCGGTCAGCAGCGCATAGCGAGGCCACAGGGTCAGCGCCATGGCCAGCACGTCGGCGGTGCGCGGCGACTCGCCACGGCTGCGGGCGTCGAGGAACAGGATCAACGCGGCGGTGTAGAGCGGATACACCAGCAGCCCGACGATCATGCTGTAGCCGGTGAACGCCTCCGGGCCCAGCGTGCGATCGAGCACTTGTTGCAGTACGGCTTCCAGGATCACCAAGGGCAGGCACAACTGCACGATGGCGCCCAGGTTGCGCTGGAAGAAATAGAAAGAGTCGCGCAGAACGGTCAACGGATTCATCAAAGTCATCACAGGCCAAAAAAGCAGCAGACACTTTAACTGATCACCGACAAACGTAAACCTTGGGTAAAGACCATTGAAACGCCGCGGCCCAGCCCCATTACTGGTGGCGTACCTTGCCCATTGCGGGCGGGACGCAGATTTTTACCGGCAATCTAACGAGGTCGCCATGAACAGCGAAGAGCAAACCCTGATCGATGGACTGTTTTCACGGTTGCAGCAAGCCGAAACGGATTCAGCCCCCCGCGACGCCCAGGCAGAAGCGCGGATCAAGGAGCACATCACTCGCCAACCAGCCGCCGGGTACTTCATGACCCAGGCGATTCTGGTGCAGGAAGCGGCGATCAAGAGCCTGGATGCGCAGAACAAGCAGCAGGCGCAGCAAATTCAGCAGTTGCAGGATGAGTTGCAACGCACCCGGACAGCCCCGCCGGCCGCAAGCGGTGGTGGTTTTCTGTCGAGCATCTTTGGTGGCAGCTCCCGTGAGCCGCAGCCTGCGCCCAGCGCGCCGGCCTCTGGCGCCGGTGGTTGGCGCGAGCCGAGCCGACCGGGCTTCAACAGCGCGCCTGCGCCACAACAGAGTTATCAGCAACCCCAGCCGGCAGCGCCCGCCGGCGGCGGCTTTCTCGGCGGCGCCCTGAAAACCGCAGCCGGCGTGGCCGGTGGTGTGATGCTGGCCCAAGGTATCAGCAGCCTGTTCAGCCATAACCAGCAGCCGCAGGTGGTGGAAGAGATCGTTCGCGAAGAGCCGGCGCCGGCCAGTGACAACAGCGGTTGGGGCAATGATAGCGCTGACAGCTTCGCCGACAGCGGTTACGCCGACGACTCCTCCTACTTTGGCGACGACGATTCCTTCGTCTGACACCCACTGAATCGGGGCGCTCTGTCGCCCCGGTCTGATTTTTCTCGGAAACCTCCTCTTGGCTGGCATACTGAGCGCCTTTGCGGGCCATCACGTCCCCGGTGCCATGAGGATATGCGGTGAAAAAAATAGCAGTGTTCGCCGATGTGCAGAACCTCTACTACACCGTGCGCCAGGCTTATGGCTGCCACTTCAACTACGCCGCCCTGTGGGCTGATATCAGCCAGCGCGGGCAGATCGTCGAGGCGTATGCCTACGCCATCGACCGTGGCGACAGCAAGCAGCAGCAGTTCCAGCAGATCCTGCGCAACCTGGGCTTTACCGTGAAGCTCAAGCCTTACATCCAGCGCAGCGATGGCTCGGCCAAAGGCGATTGGGACGTGGGCATCACCATCGACATCATGGACGCTGCCGACCATGTCGACGAAATAGTGCTGGCCTCGGGTGATGGCGATTTCGACATGTTGCTCGATCGCATCATTCATAAACATGGCGTCGAAGCCGTGGCCTACGGCGTGCCGGGGCTGACGGCCAACTCGTTGATCCGCGCAGCCAGCCGCTACGTGCCTATCGAAGGCGCGTTGTTGCTCAAATAGATTTTCAGATGGGGTTGGAACAGGTTTGGAACGTATAGCGGTCATCGACTTTGAAACCACCGGCATCTCGCCGAGCAGCAACTGCCGGGCCACGGAAATTGCCGTGGTCATCCTGGAACAGGGCCAGATCGTGGACCGCTACCAGAGCCTGATGAACGCCGGCGTACGCGTGCCGGGTTTTATCGAGCAACTGACCGGCATCAGCAACGCCATGCTGCGCAGCGCGCCGCCGGCGGAGCGGGTGATGAACGAGGTCAATGAGTTCGTCGGCACCACACCGCTACTGGCGCACAACGCCGCGTTCGACCAGAAGTTCTGGGACTTCGAACTGGGCCTGATCCGCCGCACCCGCCTGCAAAAATTCGCCTGTTCGCTACTGTTGGCGCGCCGGCTGATGCCGGCAGCACCGAACCACAAGCTTGGCACCCTGACCTCCTATGCCCAGTTGCCCCACACCGGCAAGGCTCACCGGGCCATGGCCGACGCAGAAATGGCCGCCAACCTCACCGCTCACTTGGCGCAGGAACTGCGCCGTGCCCATGGCTTGCGCGAGTTGTCCCATGACCTGCTGTGCAGCCTGCAGAAAGTACCGGCGGCGAAGATTAATGATCATCTGAAGAAACATCGCGGGTTCTGATCGCAATCCCGAGCACAACCAAGATCAACATGTGGGAGTGGGCTTGCCCGCGATGGCGGTGGGTCAGTTACACCGCTATCGCGGGCAAGCCCGCTCCTACACTTATTCGCATCCAGCCCCGGCAACCCGATCAACAGTAGGCCTGCGCTCAGGCACCGCCATTCTTCCCTTCCAAATGCCCCAGCGGCACTCGCCGCTCTATGGCGCTCGACAAGATGATCGAGGTCTTGCTGAAGCCAAACTTTGCCACCCGGTTGATCAGGTTTTCCAATTCCGGCATCGAACCCACCGCCGCTTGCATGATCACGCAGGGGTCGCCGGTGACCCGGTGGCATTCGGTCAGTTCGGGGATTTCTGCCAGGGCGTCGTAGACCTTCTGGCTGCCGTTGTTGGTCAAGCGCAGTTCGATTGTGCATTGGATCGGCAAGCCGATCTTGGACAGGTCGACCTTGGCCTGGTAGCCGGTGATTACGCCGCTGGCCTCCAGCTTGGCCACGCGTTCGGCCACGGCGGGGGCGGAGAGGTTAACGGTACGGGCCAGTTGCGCGTAGGTGGCGCGGCCATCCTCCAGCAGGGCGCTGAGGAGCATGCGGTCGTATTTGTCCATGATAAGGCTCTGGCAGTAGGGGGCTTTCGAATACAAGGCTTATAGCCTTGATAACCATGATTTGAAAAGTGTATGGGCGCTTTAAACAGGTTTTGTAACTTATGTTTACTGGCGCGGATTCCTAAAATAGCGATCCCTTGTCTTGCCGCAGAGCTGCCCATGCCTGGCCCACGTCGTTTTCCGTTACCGTTGATCGCCGCTTTTTTTGCGTTGTACGTGATCTGGGGTTCTACCTACCTGGTTATCCGCATTGGCGTGGAGTACTGGCCGCCGTTGATGCTGGCGGGGATTCGCTTTTGTACGGCGGGGGCGCTGATGTATGGCTACTTGCGCTGGCGCGGGGTGCCGGCGCCGACCTGGGCGCAGTGGAAAGCCGCGGGCATGATCGGCATTTTGCTGCTGACGTTCGGCAATGGCGCCGTGAGTGTGGCTGAACACACCGGCGTGACCTCCGGCGTCGCCGCGCTGGCCGTGGCGACGGTGCCGCTGTTTACCTTGCTCTGTGGCTATTTCTGGGGCGCGCGTAATACCCGTCTGGAATGGGCCGGGGTGATTCTGGGGATGATCGGCATCGCCATGCTCAACATGGGCTCCAACCTGCAGTCGAGCCCGCTGGGCGCTGGGCTGCTGTTGTTCGCCGCCGCTTCCTGGGCGTTTGGTTCGGTCTGGAGCCGGCACTTGCCGTTGCCTCAGGGCGCCATGGCCAGCGCCGCCGAAATGCTGATCGCCGGTGTGGTGCTGTTGATCGGCAGCGCACTCAAGGGCGAACACCTGGAGGCGATGCCGCCGGTAGAAGGTTGGCTGGCCCTGGCTTACCTGACCGTGTTTGGCTCGATCATCGCCTTCAACGCTTATATGTACCTGCTCAAGCATGTGCGTCCGGCAGCGGCCACCAGCTATGCCTACGTCAACCCGGCCGTGGCGGTATTGCTGGGGATTGTGTTTGTCGGCGAGACCATCGGCCTGGAAGAAGCCCTGGCGATGCTCGTGATCATCAGCGCTGTGCTGTTGATCAGCCTGCCCCAGTGGCGTAAGCCGAAGCCGGAAATAAGGTAAACTGCCGCGCATTACGCCCTTGCGCTGAATTTTTCCTACGGTAAACACATGACTTTCGCCACACTTGGCCTGATCGAACCCTTGCTGCGCGCCCTTGAGGCGCTTGGCTACCAGACCCCGACGCCGGTGCAGGCGCAAGCCATTCCGGCGGTGCTGGCCGGTCGCGACCTGATGGCCGCGGCCCAGACCGGTACCGGCAAGACTGCCGGCTTTGCCGTGCCGCTCCTGCAACTGCTGACCATGGAAGGGCCGAAGGTCACCGCCAACTCGTTGCGTGCGCTGATCCTGTGCCCCACCCGCGAGTTGGCCGAGCAGGTTCACGCCAGCGTTGCCCAATACGCCGAACATCTGCCCCTGACCACCTACGCGGTGTATGGCGGGGTGAGCATCAACCCGCAGATGATGAAGCTGCGCAAGGGCGTCGACATTCTGGTTGCCACCCCTGGGCGCTTGATCGACCTGTTCCGCCAGAACGCGCTGAAACTCAATCAGCTGCAAACCCTGGTGCTGGATGAAGCCGACCGCATGCTCGACCTGGGCTTCTCGGAAGAACTGGCGAACATTTACCGCATGCTGCCGAAAAAGCGCCAGACCCTGCTGTTTTCCGCGACCTTCTCCGACGATATCCGCCTGCTGGCCGGGCAGATGCTCAATGACCCTTTGAGCATTGAAGTCAGCCCGCGCAACGTCGCCGCCAACACCGTCAAGCAATGGGTGGTGCCGGTGGACAAGAAGCGCAAGGCCGAGCTGTTTGTGCACCTGATGCGCAAGGGCAAGTGGAAGCAGGTACTGGTGTTCGCCAAGACCCGCAATGGCGTGGATGCGCTGGTAGATAAGCTACAAGGCCTGGGGATCAATGCCGACGGCATCCACGGCGACAAGCCACAAGCTACGCGCCAACGTGCCCTGGACCGCTTCAAGGCCAGCGATGTGCAGATCCTGGTGGCCACCGATGTGGCGGCCCGTGGCCTGGATATCGAAGATTTGCCGATGGTGGTCAACTTTGACCTGCCGATTGTCGCCGAGGATTACATCCACCGCATCGGCCGTACTGGCCGGGCGGGCAACACCGGCGAGGCGATTTCCCTGGTGTGTGCCGATGAAGTGAATATGCTCTCGGCCATCGAGATGCTGACCCGCCAAACCCTGACCCGCAAAATGGAACAGGACTTCGAACCGGAGCACCGCGTGCCGGATACCGATGCCAGTGGCCAGGTGGTGAAGAAGCCGAAAAAACCGAAGAAGCCCAAGACCTCGGGTGGTGGCGGCAAGCGCAACCTGGGCAAGTGGGTGGAGAGCGGTGAAGTGGCGGCCGAGCCTTCGATCAAGCCGGTGCGCAAGGTGCCGGTCTTTAATACCGGGCCGCGTAAGAAGAAGTAATTCTTTGCTGCCTGTCAGGGCCTCATCGCAGGCAAGCCAGCTCCCACATTTTGAACTGTGAACCCATTCAAATGTGGGAGCTGGCTTGCCTGCGATGGCGGACCTGAGTTCGCCGCAACTATTGGCGTTGGAGCCATTCCAACACCCCGCGCCCCGCAGCCCGCCCACTGGCAAAACACCCCGTCAGCAAATACCCGCCCGTCGGCGCTTCCCAGTCCAGCATCTCTCCGGCACAGAACACTCCCGGCAATTGCTTGAGCATCAAGCGCTCATCCAGCGCCTCAAACGGCACGCCACCTGCGGTGCTGATGGCTTCGTCCATTGGCCGGGTTTTCACCAGGGTCAGCGGCAGAGCCTTGATATCGACGGCCAATTGCTGCGGGTCGCTGAAATGCTCGGCAGGCGCCAACTCGCGCAACAGCGCGGCCTTGACCCCATCCAACCCCAACTGACTGTGCAAATGCTTGCTCATCGAACGTGAGCCACGGGGCTTGGCCAATGCAGCCTGCACCTTGTCCAGTGGCTTGCCCGGCAGCAGGTCGATATGCACGGTGGCTGAGCCGTCGCGGTTGATGGCTTCGCGAATCGGCGCCGACAGGGCGTAGATCAAACTGCCCTCGATACCGGTCGCGGTGATCACGCATTCGCCCAACCGGGGTTTGTCATCGGCCAAACCGATGGCGACGTTTTTCAGCGGCGCTCCGGCGAATTTGCTCACCATCAAGTCGCTCCAGGCCGTCACCTCGAAGCCACAGTTGCTCGGTTGCAGCGGGGCGTAAGGCACGCCTTGGTCTTCCAGCAACTTGAGCCAGGCGCCGTCGGAACCCAGGCGCGACCAACTGCCGCCGCCGAGGGCCAGGAGCACGGCATCGCTGTGGACAGTTTTCTCGCCATCCGGGCTGTGGATAATTAATCCGCCATCGGCATTCCAGCCCAGCCAGCGGTGGCGGGTGTGGATAACTACCCCTTGGTCGCGCAAGCGCTTGAGCCAGGCGCGCAGCAGCGGTGCGGCTTTCATATCGGTCGGAAACACGCGGCCAGAGCTGCCGACAAAGGTTTCTATCCCCAGCCCATGGATCCATTCGCACAACGCCTCGGCGCCAAACTGGCGCAGCAAGGGGGCGATGTCGGGTGCGCGCTCGGCATAGCGTGAGAGAAAGGCCGGGTAGGCCTCGGAATGGGTGATGTTCATGCCGCCAACCCCGGCCAGCAGGAACTTGCGACCCACCGATGGCATGCCGTCATACAGGTCCACACGGACCCCGGTCTGGCTCAATACTTCGGCGGCCATCAGCCCGGCGGGGCCGCCACCGATGATCGTGACGTGAGGGGGCTGGGCTGGAATCTGGGGCATGGTGGTGACTGCGGTTCGGCGAAGTAGGCCGAGCATTCTACCCGAGCACCGCGAAACTGCCTGATCAAAAAACGTACACGTTCCTACACCCTATGTGGCGTGTGCCTTGCAGGCGCTTACGCTCAACTTATCCACAGGCCGTTCCACAGGCATTGTGGGTAACGCAACCACACTTCAATGACAGCCTGATGATGTCCACACCCGTTGGGCACTGTGATGCAGGATGCCATGGCGACGGGCCAGGGCAGGGCGATCCTTGCTGTAGCCGCCGCCAATTACGCCCACCACCGGAATGTCGCGGCCCAGGCAATGGCGCATCACGCTTTCGTCCCGGGCGGCGACGCCTGCGTCTGTCAGCTTGAGATAACCCAGGGCGTCGTCCTTGTGCACATCGACACCCGCGTCATACAGCACCAGGTCGGGCTGGTAGAGCGGCAGCAGGTAGTTGAGGGCGTCGTCCACCACCTTGAGGTAGTCGGCATCGCCCATGCCCATGGGCAGCGGGATATCCCAGTCGCTGGTGGCCTTGCGCGCCGGGAAGTTCTTTTCGCAGTGCAGGGACACGGTAATGGCATCCGGCGTGTCGTGGAGGATGCGCGCGGTGCCATCGCCTTGATGCACGTCACAGTCGAAGATCAGCACTCGGTTGACCCGCCCGCTGGCCAGCAGGTAGTGGCTGATCACCGCCAGGTCATTGAAGATGCAGAAGCCCGCCGGGTAGTCGTAGTGGGCATGGTGGGTGCCGCCCGCCAGGTGGCAGGCCAGGCCGTGTTCCAGGGCCTGTTCGGCCGCCAGCAACGAGCCGCCGACTGCGCGCACGGTGCGCCGGGCCAGGGCTTCGCTCCAGGGCAGGCCCAGGCGCCGTTGGTCTTCGCGGGACAACTCACCGCTCATATAGCGTTCGATATAGCCAGGGTCATGGGCCAGGGCGAGGACCTCGGCCGGGCATAATTGTGGGCGCAGCAGTTGGCTGTCCTGGGTCAGGCCGCTGTCGACCAGGTGATCGCGCAGCAGCCGGAACTTGTCCATGGGGAAGCGATGATCCGCTGGGAACTCGGGGCTGTAGTCGTCGTGGTAGATCAGTGGCAAAGGCATGGCAATTTCTGACAGGAACCAGCGACGGATCTTAACAGCGCTGTACACTCACGCACATGGCAAGGGAGGGGAACGATGGAGCCGATACTTGAGTTGGAAAGCGCGCGCCTGGTGCTGCGCCAGTGGCGCGACAGCGATCTGCCGACGTTTGCCCGGATGTGCGCCGATCCGCAGGTGATGCGCTATTTCCCGGCCCCCTTGGATCGCCTGGAAAGCGCGGCATTGATCGGGCGAATACGTGGGCATTTTGCCGAGTACGGCTTTGGCCTGTGGGCCCTGGAACGCAAGGACAGCGGCGAGTTTATCGGCCTGACGGGGTTGCTGAATGTTGGCTTTGACGCCGACTTCACCCCGGCGGTGGAAATAGGCTGGCGCCTGGCCCGCGAGCACTGGGGCCTGGGGTTTGCCAGTGAGGCGGCCTGGACCGCATTGCGCTGTGGTTTTGACCGTTTGCAGTTGGACGAGATAGTGGCCTTCACCACCGAGCCCAACTTGCCGTCGCAGAAAGTCATGCAGGCCATCGGCATGCATTACGATCCGGCCGCAGATTTTCAGCACCCCAGGCTCGCGGCGGACGATCCCCTGCGCCATCATGTGTTGTATCGCATCACCCGCGCCCAATGGTTGGACACGCTGCACGGATAAGCAGGCGGTAATACTTGTAGGAGCGGGCTTACTCGCGAAAAACGTCAACGATAACGCGCAGGGCCTGATACCCAGCGGCGTCTCTGGTTTTTTCGCGAGCATGCTCGCTCCTACAGTAGAAAATAGAAGGTAGAAACCGTTTTGCTCTGAGGAGAGTGTATGAGCCAAGTGTTGGAAGATCTGGTCGATTTGCTGACCCTGGAACCGATTGAAGAAAACCTCTTTCGCGGCCGTAGCCAGGACTTGGGCTTTCGCCAACTGTTCGGCGGCCAGGTATTGGGCCAGTCGCTGTCGGCGGCCAGCCAGACCGTCGAAGAAGCGCGGCATGTGCATTCGTTGCACGGCTATTTCCTGCGTCCTGGGGATGCCGGCCTGCCGGTGGTCTATCAAGTGGACCGGGTACGCGATGGCGGCAGCTTCAGCACGCGTCGGGTCACGGCGATCCAGAAGGGCAACCCGATCTTCACCTGCAGCGCCTCGTTCCAGTACGACGAGGAAGGCTTCGAGCATCAGACCACCATGCCGGTGGTGGTGGGGCCGGAGAACTTGCCGTCGGAGTTGGAGCTGACCCAGCAACGGGCGCACCTGATTCCCGAAGCCATGCGCGAAAAACTGCTGTGCCCCAAGCCGATCGAAGTGCGGCCGGTGACCGAAAAAGACCCGTTCAACCCGCAGCCCACCGATCCGGTCAAATACGTGTGGTTCCGCGCCGATGGCGCCCTGGCCGACTTACCGGCGCTGCATAAATACCTGCTGGCCTATGCCTCGGACTTCGGCCTGCTGACCACCTCGTTGCTGCCCCATGGCAAGACGGTGTGGCAGAAGGATATGCAAGTGGCCAGCCTCGACCACGCGTTGTGGTTCCACGCCGATCTGCGCGCCGACGACTGGTTGCTGTACGCCATGGACAGCCCATGGGCCGGCAATTCCCGTGGTTTCTCCCGTGGCAGCGTGTATAACCGCGCCGGTCAACTGGTGGCCTCGGTGACTCAGGAAGGCTTGATCCGGCATCGCAAGGATTGGGCATGAGCCTGGCGCAGGTTAAACACTGGGTGTTTGATATGGACGGCACCCTGACTGTGGCTGTGCATGACTTCGCGGCGATCCGCGTGGCCCTGGACATTCCGCCTGCCGACGACATCCTCACCCATTTGGCGGCGTTGCCGGCGGCTGAAGCGGCGGCCAAGCATGCCTGGTTGCTGGAGCATGAACGGGAGCTGGCGCTGGGTTCGGTGGCAGCTGCGGGCGCGGTGGAATTGGTGCGGGACTTGGCGGCCCGAGGCTATCGCCTGGGGATCCTGACGCGCAATGCCCAGGAACTGGCTCACATTACCTTGCAGGCCATCGGCCTGGCGGACTGTTTTGCCGTGGAAGATGTGTTGGGCCGCGACGACGCCCCGCCCAAGCCGGACCCCGGTGGCCTGCTGAAACTGGCGCAGGCCTGGGACGTGGCCCCCGGCGAGATGGTGATGGTGGGTGACTATCGCTTCGACCTCGATTGCGGGCGGGCGGCGGGGACGCGGACGGTGTTGGTGAACTTGCCGGAAAACCCATGGCCGGAATTGGCCGATTGGCACGCCAGGGACTGCGCGGCATTACGCCAGATGATCTAAAGCAAGCATCAAAAATCAAATGTGGGAGCGGGCTTGCTCGCGAAAGCGGTGTGTCAGTCGGCACATGCATCAACTGACAGGCTGCTTTCGCGAGCAAGCCCGCTCCCACATTTTTGATTGGGTTTTGTCTGACGGATTAGTGGAACAGGACCGCCTGCCCCTGCGGCGAGGTGAACATCTTGTCGCCGTCATGCCCCACCCCTGGCACTTCAACCAACCGCTGGCTCAACTGCGGATGGCGTTGCTTGAGGTAGTTGAAATAGTTGTGCCCGCGAATCAGCCGGTAGGCGCCCTGGGTCTCGGCTGCGCAGCTTTTGTCCAGGGCCGGATGGTTGGGGTCTGTGTCCTGCTGGCCGAGCAGGTAGGTGATTTCGCGCGCGGCGTAGGCTTTTTCCAGTTGCTCGGGGCTTTGGCCGTTGGCGTAGGCCGGCAGCTTTTGCATGCCGTACTTCCAGTCGTTGAATCCTGAGCAACTGGCCGGCGCGAATTGCACCGGGCGTTGCGGGCTGAAGTAGGCATAGGACGACGGGTTGGCGATCACATAGCGCAGGCTGATCCCCGCCGCTTGCAGGGCCGGGTGGTCGTGACCGGTCAGGGCAAAGCGTTGCACCACCTGGCCACCCCCGGAATGCCCGGCGATCACTATTTCTTTGAGGGCCGGGAATAGTTTGCGGTTGCCCAGGTGCTTGATGATTTGGTCCAGGGCACCGTAGGAGCTGATCTGGCCATGGCCGATTGACGACTCGCCCGCCATCCAGGCATTACCGTGCCAGCGCAGCACGCTGTCGCCCAAGTGATGGCGCTGGACATCGGCATCGTTGAGGAACTGCGGCGCGATCACCAGGGTATTGGCACTTTGCCCGGCGTGGGCGGCGGCGTCTTTGGCGCTTTTGAGGTAGGTCTGGGCGTTGCGCAGTCGGCCATGCACGATAATCAACGCGCGGGTGACCTGTGGCAGCGGCTGGCGCCAGTCCTGGCTAAGGCCCAGGCTCAGGTCGCCGGCTTGCAGGGTGAATCGATCGGGGCTGATCACCTTGACCGCCTGCCCGGCGGCCAGGGTGGCGGTCGAGCAGGTGATCAGCAGGCCCAGCAGCCATCCGCAGCGTTTATTCATTTACAGACTCTTGGCCGAAAACGTGTCGCATTGGCTGATCTGGCCCTGGGCAAACCCGGTCTTGAACCAGCGCACGCGCTGTTGCGAAGTGCCATGGGTGAACGAGTCCGGTACTACGCGGCCTTGGCCCTGCTGCTGCAAGCGGTCATCGCCGATGGCGTTGGCAGCGTTCAGCGCCTCTTCGATATCACCCGGCTCCAGCCAGTTCAGGCGTTTTTGCGCACGGTTGGCCCAGACCCCGGCGAAGCAGTCGGCTTGCAGTTCCTGGCGGACCAGCAGGCCACCATCGCCTTGCATCTGCCGGCCTTGCTGGCGCGCGACCTGGATTTTCGACGAAATCCCCAGCAGGGTTTGCACGTGGTGACCCACTTCGTGGGCGATCACATAAGCCTGGGCAAAATCGCCGGCCGCCTGGAAGCGTTGGGACATTTCCCGGAAGAAGTCCAGGTCCAGGTAGACCTGCTGGTCGGCCGGGCAATAGAACGGGCCGCTGGCGGAGGTGGCGCCGCCGCAGGCGGAATTCACTCGGCCACGGAACAGGATCAGCTTGGGATTCTTGTAGGCCAGGCCGTTTTCCTGGAACACCTGGCCCCAGGTGTCTTCGGTATCGCCCAGCACGGCACGCACGAAGTCCGCCTGTTCATCGTTGGCCGGTGGTGCCTGGCGTGTTTGCGGGCTGACCGAGGGGGCTTGCTCGGTCATCTGGCCGCTCAGTTGCCCGAGGATTTGCATCGGGTCCTGGCCGGTCAGCAGGCCGATGCCGACGATCAGCACGATAGCGGTCAGGCTCAGGCCCTTGCCGCCGCCAAAGCGCATGCCGCCGCCACCGCCGCCGTCATTACGCGCGTCGACCACGTTGTCGCTGCGCCGACCCTTTTTCCATAGCATGTGGCAATCCTCTTGATGATCGTTATGTAGGGGCGAGCTTGCTCGCGAAAAACGCAAAGGCACCGCGTTAAACCAGGCATGCGGCGTTAGCGTTAACGACTTTCGCGAGCAAGCTCGCTCCTACAGTAATCGGGGTTGTGGTGATTGAGTATGGCCGTTATTCGCGGCAATACCCTTCGCCCGTATTGACCACCAGGCAATCTTTTTTATCAGCCAGCCATTTCAAACCGGTCGCGGCACCGTCGCCGGCGCGCAGCACTTGCGGGCCGTCGGGGCGGTTGAAGATGATGCCGTCTTCGCCGGCCTCGCCCTTGAAGGTGCCGGAGGCATCTGCATCAAGGCCGTATTGCATGGTCAGCAGGTAGTGCCCGCGGCCAATGCTGTCGTCTTTGCTGACCGTCAGGTGCAGGCCTTCGACGCCGATCCATTTGCCGACCCATTTGTCGGTGGGCAGGGTTTCCGGGACCAGGGTCGCCTGCACCGAGGGCGGCGCCGGCTTCGGGGCCTCGGGGGGTTTATCGCAGGCGCTGAGCAGGGCGAGGGTCGAAAGGAGCAACAGGGATTTTTTCATGGAGTGGGCCTTGGTTAAAAAGCGTGCAATGGCAGGCTGGCGTGCAGCGTTGGACTGGGTTTGGGCAATTTAGTGCGCTGATCGCCCGCTGTTTGGTTATGCTCTTGAGACCGATGCACCACCCGCTCTAGATTAGCGCGTTGAGTGCCACTGCTTGCGGCGGTCATTTCAGCCTGTCACGCACGAGAATTCAATGACCCTCAGCACCCCTCTTTCCGGCGTCAACCATCCCTTCAAGGGCATCGCGCTGATTGTACTGGCGACGCTCCTGTTTTCCAGCCATGACGCCTTGTCCAAGTACCTGGCCGGGTTCTATCCCATCGTGATGGTGGTGTGGGCCCGCTACATGGTGCATACGCTGCTGATGGCGGGGATTTTCCTGCCGCAATCGGGCTTGCGCGTGCTGCGCAGTAAACGCCCGTTGTTGCAGGTCGCCAGGGCCCTGTGCCTGCTGGGTACCAGCCTGTTTTTTACCGCAGCCTTGCATTACATCCCGCTGGCGGAAGCCACGGCGGTGAACTTTCTCGCGCCGATCCTGGTGACGGCCCTGTCGGTGCCGCTGCTGGGCGAGCATGTGACGCGGGGCCAATGGCTGGCGGTGATCTGCGGGTTTGTCGGGGTGATCATCATCGTGCATCCCGGTGGTGAGTTGTTCACCCCGGCGGTGTTGTTGCCCTTGGTCTCGGCGTTGTTCTTCTGTTTCTACCAACTGCTGACCCGCATCCTCAGCCAGTACGACAGCCCGACCACCAGCAACTTCTTCGCCGGCCTGTGCAACACCTTGGTGATGAGCGCGCTGGTGCCGTTCTTCTGGGTGGTGCCAACCCTGGGTCATGGCCTGTTGATGCTGGCGCTGGGCAGTTGCGGGATGACCGCGCACTTGATGCTGACCCAGGCCTTCCGCTTCGCTGCGCCGGCCTTGCTGGCGCCGTTCGGCTATTGCCAGATCGTGTTTGCGGGGTTATTG
This sequence comes from Pseudomonas proteolytica, assembly GCF_007858275.1. Taxonomy (GTDB): domain Bacteria; phylum Pseudomonadota; class Gammaproteobacteria; order Pseudomonadales; family Pseudomonadaceae; genus Aquipseudomonas; species Aquipseudomonas proteolytica. The sequence continues at coordinate 66,300 of NZ_VFEV01000026.1, read as the reverse complement.
GGCTGGCTGGTGTTCAACCACACCCCGGACCTGACCACGGTGGTCGGGATCGGAGTGATCTGCCTGAGCGGGTTGGCCGCTGCCTGGCAGCAGCGGCGGCGGTGAGTCAGACCTCGACCGTCGGAATCTTGCGCGGCGCCATGAAGTACATCCAGGTCAGGGCGAGGAAGTACATCGCCGGGATCAGGGTGAACAGCACGGTGTAGTTGTTGTTGGTCACGGTCAGGATATGGCCGACGATCTGCGTCATGAACATCCCGCCGATGGCCGCGCACATCCCGCCAAAACCGAACACCGTGCTCATCATGTGCTTGGGCGTGTAGTCCATCACCAGGCTCCAGATATTGGCGGTCCAGGCCTGGTGTGCGCCGATGGCCAGGGAGATGGCAAACACCGCGACCCATAGCTGGCTGGAGCCTGCAGCCATGATCACGCCGACGATGCAGCAGGCAAACAGCAGCATCGACAGCAAGCGCGCCTTGATCGGCTGCATGCCGCGACCGATGAGGAACGAGGACAGAATCCCGCCGCCCACGCTGCCGAAGTCCGCCGTCAGGTAGATGATGATCAGCGGGATGCCCATCTGGGTCACGTTGATCCCCAGGTTGTATTGCTGGTTGAGAAACGGCGGCAGCCAGTACAGGTAGAACCAGAACACCGGGGCGGTCAGGGCGTAGGCAATGGCGAAGGCCCATGTGCCGCGCATGCGCAGGATACGGCTGAAGGGCACGCGAGGTTGTTCCGGCTCGACTTCCTGTTGCACGTAGTCCAGTTCCGATTGCTTCACGCTCGGATGGTCTTCGGGGTTGTAGTACTTCAGGCCCCAGAACACCAGCCAGACCCCACCCAGCGCCGCCATGCACAGGAAGGCAGCCTGCCAACCCCACACATGCAGCACCAGCGGCAACAGCATCGGGGTCATCATGGCGCCGACGTTGGTGCCGGCGTTGAAGATGCCGGTGGCCACCGCGCGCTCACCGGCGGGGAACCACAGGCGGGTGGTCTTGACGCAGGCGGGGTAGTTGGCCGCTTCGGTCAGGCCGAGGATAAAGCGGCAGACCATAAAGCCCACCGCCGAGGTCGCCAGGCCGTGGGCACCGGTGGCGATGCTCCACAGCAGCACCGCACAGAAGAACACGCGCTTGACGCCGACCCGGTCGATCAACCGGCCTTGCAAGACAAAACCAATGGCGTAGCCGACCTGGAACCAGAAGTTGATGTTGGCGTAGTCCATCGCCGTCCAGCTCATCTCCTTGGCCAGGATCGGCTGCATTACGCCCAGGGCGGCACGGTCGATGTAGTTCAGGGTGGTGGCGAAAAACACCAGGGCCAGCATGCCCCAGCGGGTTTTGCCGACGGCGAGGGCGCCGCGAATCTTGTCGCCAATGGCCGCTTGCGGGTTGCCGGGGCGCGGGGCCACGGCGGAATTTTGCGAAGGCATGAGAGGTACCCGTTTTTGAAATTTTTATGGTGTGTTCTGGGTCGTGATCACAGGTGCGCGCCAACAAAAAAACGGCCCTGGATGCGCAATCGATGGTGCGCAGCGGCTAAAAAATCGTCAATTCACCAATCGCCATTGTGTTCGATAATCGCCCATAAAACTAACCGGTTGGTACATTTTAAATTGCTGCTTTATCGCGCGCGGCCAATAATTTGCCGCAAATAAGACCAGCCTTCATTGCCGGGAGTCACCCCATGCAACGTTCCATCGCCACTGTTTCCCTGAGCGGCACCCTGCCGGAAAAGCTCGAAGCCATTGCTGCGGCCGGGTTTGATGGGGTGGAAATCTTCGAGAACGACTTGCTGTATTACGACGGCAGCCCCCGTGAGGTGCGGCAGATGTGTGCCGACCTGGGCATTGCCATCACGTTGTTCCAGCCGTTTCGTGACTTTGAAGGATGCCGCCGCGATCGCCTGGCGCGCAACCTGGAGCGCGCCGAGCGCAAGTTCGACCTGATGCAGGAGCTGGGCACTGACCTGGTGCTGGTGTGCAGCAATGCCTCGGCGGACTCGACGGGCGAGCATTCGATCCTGCGTGATGACCTCGGCCTGCTGGCCGAACACGCCGGCCGCCGTGGCTTGCGCATTGGCTATGAAGCCTTGGCCTGGGGGCGGCACGTCAACACCTGGCAACAGGTCTGGCAATTGGTGCGCGAGATCGATCACCCCAGCCTCGGGGTGTTGCTGGACAGTTTTCATACCTTGTCACTCAAGGGCGATCCGACGGCGATCGCCCAGATCCCTGGCGACAAGATCTTTTTTGTGCAAATGGCCGACGCGCCGATCCTGGCCATGGACGTGCTGGAGTGGAGCCGGCACTTTCGCTGCTTCCCCGGCCAGGGCGAGTTCGACCTGCCGGGTTTTCTCGCGCCGATCATCCAGAGTGGCTACACCGGGCCGCTGTCCCTGGAGATTTTCAACGATGGCTTTCGCGCCGCGCCCACCCGGGCCAACGCGGCGGATGGTTTGCGGTCGTTGCTGTACCTGGAAGAGAAGACCCGTCAACGTCTGGAAAAACAGGCCACGCCGGTGGATATCCTGTTTGAGACCCCAGCCGCCAGCGAGTACGACGGCATCGAGTTCCTGGAATTCGCGGTGGATGAAAACCTTGGCGCCCGGTTGACCCAGTGGCTGCAACGCCTGGGCTTCGTCAAGGCTGGGCAGCACCGCTCCAAGAGCGTCAGCCTGCTGCGCCAGGGCGATATCAACCTGATCCTCAACTGCGAGCCTTACTCCTTTGCCCATAACTTTTTCGAGGCCCATGGCCCGTCGTTGTGCGCCACGGCGATGCGCGTCAAGGACAGCGCCAAGGCCCTGGAACGGGCAGTGGCCTACAAGGGCCAACCTTATCGCGGCCTGGTCGGGCCCAATGAACTGGAGCTGGCGGCGGTCCGCGCGCCGGATGGCAGCCTGATCTACCTGGTGGACCAGCATGCGGGCGGGATCTACGACACCGATTTCAACCTGCAGGCCGCCAACACCAGCGGCGGCGGCTTGCTGCGCATCGACCATATGGCCATGGCCCTGCCGGCCGACAGCCTCGACAGTTGGGTGCTGTTCTACAAGAGCCTGTTGGATTTCGAGGCCGACGACGAGGTGGTGCTGCCGGACCCCTACGGCCTGGTCAAGAGCCGGGCGCTGCGTAGCCGCTGCAGCTCGATCCGCCTGCCGCTGAATATTTCCGAGAACCGCAATACGGCGATTTCCCACGCGCTATCGAGCTACCGTGGCTCCGGGGTGCATCACATTGCCTTCGATTGTGCGGATATTTTTGCCGAGGTCAGCCGGGCCAAAGAGGCGGGCGTGCCGCTGCTGGATATCCCGCTCAATTACTACGATGACCTGGCGGCGCGGTTTGATTTCGACGATCAGTTCCTCAGCGAACTGGCGTACTACAACGTGTTGTACGACCGTGACGCCCAGGGCGGTGAGCTGTTTCATGTGTACACCGAGCCCTTCGAAGGGCGGTTCTTCTTCGAGATTATCCAGCGCAAGAACGGGTACGCCGGCTATGGCGCCGCCAACGTGGCGGTACGCCTGGCGGCGATGGCCAAGTCGCGCAGTGGGGCGTTGCGCCAGGCCAAGTTGTAGGGTGTTGGCGCTTCCTTCGTGAGACCTGGCGGCCCATAATCACGGCCTGCATAAATGGCCGTGAGCGCACCATGACCCCGACGTCCGAACTGCCCGTCGCCCCCGTGGCGCCGCGCAAGAGTCGCAAGAACAACCCGGAAAAGACCCGCGAGAACATTCTGCAAGAGGCCATTGCAGAGTTCGTGCAGCAGGGGCTTTCCGGAGCGCGGGTGGACGCTATCGCCGAGCGCATCCACACCTCCAAACGCATGATCTATTACTACTTCGGCAGTAAGGAGCAGTTGTACGTCGAGGTCCTGGAAAAACTCTACGGTGATATCCGCAACACCGAGACGCGGATGAACCTCACCGCCTTGGAGCCGCGGGAAGCGATTCGGCGCCTGGTGGAGTTCACCTTCGACCACCATGACCAGAATGTGGACTTTGTGCGGATCGTCAGCATCGAGAACATTCACAACGCCGAGTATGTGAAACGGTCGGATGCGATCAAGGCGATGAACAGCAATATCCTTGAAGCGCTGGGCGCGACCTTGCGCCGGGGCGCGGAACTGGGGGTGTTTCGTGCGGGGCTGGAGCCGCTGGATGTGCATCTGCTGATCAATTCGTTCAGCTTTTACCGGGTATCCAACCGGCATACCTTCAGTGAGATTTTCCAGATCGAATTGTCGGATGAAGCGATCAAGCAGCGGCATCGCGCGATGATCTGCGAGTCGGTGCTGCGTTACCTGCAGGCCTGATCCACCGCCGAATTCAATGTGGTGCGGGCTTGTGTGGGAGCAGGCACGCCTGCTCCCACATTAGGAACCGGTTTCTACAGTGAAGTGTTCATGCTCTGGAAATGATCGAGCATCCTTTGTGCGTCTGCTTTCTTGCCACTGAACAACTCAAACGCCTTCACCGCCTGGAACACGGCCATATTGCCCCCATCCAGCGTGCGACAGCCCAAGGCCCGGGCCGTGCGCAGCAGTTCGGTTTCCAGCGGGAAGTAGACGATTTCCGCGACCCACAGCGCAGCGCGTAGCAACCGCGCTGGCACTGGCATGCCCGGCAGCTTGGCCATGCCCATGGGCGTGGTATTGACCAGGCCGTCAGCCGCCGTCATCGCGCTGTCCAGATCACTGCCGGCCTGCGCGCGGCCGGCGCCGAAATGCTGGTTGAGGTTATCCGCCAGGCTTTGCGCGCGCCCGTGGTCCACATCGAAAATACTCAACTGCCCGACACCTTCGGCCAACAGTGCGTGGGCCACTGCTGCGCCCGCGCCACCGGCCCCCATCTGCACCACGCGCTGGCGCGCAGCCTCATGCAGGCCACGGCGAAATCCTTCGGCAAAACCCAGGCAGTCGGTGTTGTGGCCGATGCGCTTGCCGTCGCGCCAGATCACGGTGTTGACCGCACCGATGCCCCGCGCTTCGGGCGATAGTTCATCGAGCAGCGCCAGGATCACTTGCTTGCACGGGTAGGTGATGTTCAACCCGGTGAAGTTCATCTGTTCGGCGGCCGTGAGCAAGTCGGGCAGGGCGCTGCTGTCCATGTGCAACTGATCGAGGTCGATCAGGCGATACAGGTAGCGCAAGCCCTGGGCATCGCCTTCCTGCTCATGCAGGGCCGGTGTGCGGGAGGCCTGGATGCCGGCACCGATCAGGCCGGCGAGGATGCGTGGCTTCATTTGAGCACCCGGCTGAAATGCTCAAGGGCCAAGTGATAGCCGTGGCTGCCAAACCCGGCGAGCACGGCCTTGGCGATAGGGGAAACAAAGGAGTGATGGCGGAAGGGTTCACGGGCGTGCACGTTGGACAGATGCACTTCGATCACCGGCAGTTCACTGGCCACCAAGGCGTCGCGGATGGCCACCGAGGTGTGGGTCCAGGCCGCCGGGTTGATCACGATCCCGGCACAACGGGCGCGGGCCCCGTGGATCCAGTCCAGCAGTTCGCCTTCGTGGTTGGTCTGGCGAAACTCCAGTTTCAACCCCAATTGTTCGGCGCTGCGCCCGCACAGCGCGGCGACGTCGGCCAGGGTCTCGTGGCCATAGGTGGCCGGTTCGCGGGTGCCAAGCAGGTTCAGGTTAGGGCCGTTGAGGACCAGCACGATAGGCGCCATGGAAATGTCTCCACTGTTGTTTTTATTGATGGGGACAAAATGTACTGAATGGTTAATTTGGTCAATTGGCCAAACGCCGCACCGTGGATAACCGTTCGATTATCGAACGCTGAATAGAGGCAGGCGATACCACCCAAGAGTTGATATCAATTGAAAATCATTCTCGACAACGCTTAAGATGCGCGCCTGTTTCCTTTACACCCCCAGGGAGTCGGTTTGTCGGACGTGGATCTCAAGGGCCTGTTTCTCAAGCATGCCGATACCCTGCGTCGGTATCTGCTGCGCAAGGTGCGGGACCCTCAGTTGGCTGCGGACCTGGTGCAGGAGAGCTTCTTGCGCCTGGCACAAAAGCCGTCCAGCGAGCGGATCGACAACTCCCAGGGCTATCTCTACCGCACGGCGAGCAATCTGCTGATCGACCATATTCGCCAGGAAGCACGGCGCAAGACCGACTCCGTGCCCCATGAGGCGTTGGCCGAGATTGAAGATGAAGTGGCCGGGTTGGAGGCTCAGGCAATGGCGCAGCAACAACGACAGGCATTGAAGCAGGCGTTGGCGGAACTGCCGGAGCGCACCCAGCAGATTTTCCGCCTGAACCGCGTCGAAGGCATGACCCACGCCCAGGTCGCGCGGCATCTTGAAATTTCCGACAGTTCAGTGCAAAAGCATCTGGCCAAGGCGCTGGCGCATGTCATACAGCGTTTGCGGGAGGGCGATGTGACGCCATCCGACGAATGAATTACTGAAAAAACGCAGCTCAAACGTCACTGTTTCATACAACGAGAATTCGAGACTCACACGTGAATAGCCAGGAGTCGCAACAGCCCAGCATTACCGAGGTCGCCGCCGATTGGGCGGTGCGCCTGCATGCGGGGGGGCTGGATGTGCAGGAACATGCCGCACTGCAACGCTGGATCGACAGCGACAGTCGCCACGCCGCAGAACTGGAGTTTGCCCAGCAGACCTGGGCGGCCCTGGGTGAACTGCAACTGGATGCACCGGTGCATCGCCAGCGTCCACCACCTGCTGGCGTGGCACCGCGTCGCGCCCAGCGTCGGCGAACCTGGCGCGTGGCTGCGAGTGTCGCGCTGTTGCTGGTGGTCGCCGGTGTTGGCTGGTTGCAGGGGCCGCAAGCCTTGCTACAGATGCAGGCCGACTACCTGACCGCCAAGGGCGAAGTGCGCATGGTCCGCCTGATTGACGGCAGCACTGTGGAGCTGGATTCCTCCAGCGCCATCCGCCTGGACTTCGACGGCGAGCAGCGGCGGATCAGCCTGTTGGCCGGCTCGGCGATTTTTGACGTGGCGCCCATGGCCGGGCAGGAAACCCGGCCATTCGTGGTGCAGAGTGCCGGCGGCCAAACCCGGGCGCTGGGCACGCGCTTTGTGGTCGGTCGCGAGGCCGACGACCAGGCGTGGGTGGGCGTGCTGCAACACAGCGTGGCGGTGACCCAACAAGACCGAGCGCAAACCACGGTCCTCCACGAAGGGCAGGCCGCCCGCTACAGGGCGCAGGATGGTGTGAGCGGCCTGCCAGATTTTGACCTGGCGCGGGCCACCAGTTGGCGGCGTGGGGTGCTGGTGTTCGATCGCCAGCCGCTGGCCAAGGTGGTTGAAGAACTCAATCGCTACCGCCCCGGCCGGGTGGTATTGAGCAATGCCGACCTGGCCAATCGTGAAGTCAGCGCGGTGTTCCGCCTCGACATGCTGGACCAGGCGCTGGGCACCTTGACCGAAGAGTTGCAGGTGCGACGCTTTGATCTGGCGGGCGTCAGCCTGATCTACTGACATATCGCAAACCTTCCTGTGAACGGGCGCTTGTGTGTGGGAGCTGGCCCGCATTCCTGGCTGATCTTCAAACAATTTTCAGAAACACTTACTGAGTCCCTATCCCTGACGCGTCTTGCTAATCGAGAAGTATTCGCATAAACAAAAAACGCTCAGCGAGGGGATCACCACAATGTCTGCAATCACCAAAGGGCGCACCACCGGCAGCCGGTTGGCCCTGGCCATTCACTTGGCTCTGTTTGCCACTGCAGGGCAGGCCTACGCCGCTGCCCCCGTGGCCGGCGCTTCGCAGCCTTCGACGCTGATGTTCGATATTCCCGCCCAACCCCTGGGCGGCGCAGTCCTGGCCTTTGCCGACCAGGCCGGCTTGCAGGTGCTGTTCGACAGCCCGCGCCTGCAAGGCCTCAGCAGCACCGCGCTCAAGGGCCAGTACAGTGTTCAGGAAGGCCTGGGACGCTTGTTGGGCAGCGCGCCGGTGGAGTATCGCTTTACCGGCGCACGCCAGGTCACCCTCAATCGCGTGAGTGTCGAACAGGACGGCGCGTTGACTGTCGGCACCACCACCATCCATGCCAATACCAACGGCAAGCCCAGTGACTGGGTGTATGAAACGCCGCGCTCGGTAGCGGTGATCACCCGTGAGCAGATCGACAAGCGCCCACCCCGGCACGCCGCCGACATGCTTGAAGAAACCGCCGGCGTCTACACCGCCGTCAATCAGCGTGACCCTGGCCTGTCGGTGAATATCCGTGGGGTGCAGGACTACGGCCGGGTCAATATGAACATCGATGGCATGCGCCAGAACTTCAACGTCAACGGCCACCAGCAACGCAACGGCACGATGGTGATCGACCCGGAGTTTGTCTCCAGCATCGAGATCGACAAAGGCAGCCAGTCGGGCATGGGCGGCGCGGCGGTGCTCGGCGGGATCGCGTCTTTCAAGACCCTGGACGCCAGTGAGTTTTTGGCCGATGGCAAGGAGTACGGCGGGCGTCTGCGCGCGGGTAACGGCATCGGTAAACTGGGTAACGGCACCCACTTCAACGGCAGCGGCGTGTTTGCCTTTGGCGATGAGCGTGGCGATGTGCTGCTGGGCTATAGCGAGCGACACTTTGGCGATTACCGCGCCGGTACCCACAACGATCAGAAACTGGGCACCAACCTGCGCGCGCGCAAATACCAACCCGAAGCGTTTGACGATTGGTTGAACAGCGAAGTCGGCGACATGGGCAGCGTGACCCGCTCGCAGATCGTCAAGCTGGGCCTGAACCTGCCCAACGACCAGCGTGTGCAACTGAGCTACCTGCAAAGCGACAGCGACAGCAACGATGCCTGGGCCTATACCGCCGACGATGCGCAAAGCGTTTACTACCAGCGTGTGAGCAAGAACAACCTCAACGCCAAGAACGTCGCGCTGGACTACAGCTACACCCCGGACAACCCACTGATCGACTTCAAGGCCAAGGCGTACTACGTCACGACGCAATTGGAGCGGACCAATGCGCCGAACCTGGCGACGCCGGGCACGGGCAACGAGGTCGGCGGCTACACCGATCACTTCCAGACCGACACCTGGGGCTTGCAGGCCGACAACACCTCGCGCTTCGATTTCAATACGTTGGGGCGCGTCAGCTGGAACTACGGCCTGGAGATGTACCAGGACGAATTCAAACCGCGCAGCAACAAGGTCGAGGCGGTCAACCTCCAGGGCTTGCTGCCGTACGTCGAAGGCGCCACCCCTGGCGGCAAGCGCACCATCGCCAGCCTGTTCAATAACCTGCAATACGAATACGACAACTGGCTGACCCTGGATGCCGGCCTGCGGTACGACCGCTACCGGCTTGAAGGCCAGACCGGAATGACCCTCTACAAACGTGACCGTTTCTACAACAGCCTGGTGGGCGCCAAGCGGGTGGCCGAGGTGTTTGATATCGACAATGAAGAGGGGCACTTCTCGCCCACCTTTGGCATCGGTATCAAGCCTGGGCTGGAGTGGATGCAACTCTATGCGCGCTGGGGCAAGGGCTGGCGCCCGCCGGCAGTCACGGAGACCTTCATGACCGGTCGGCCCCATGGCGGCAGCTCGTCAGAGCGGGTGTTTCCCAACCCTTATCTGAAGGCTGAAGAGTCGCGGGATTGGGAAATGGGGGTCAACGTGTTCAAGGAAGGGCTGTTTTTCAACGACGACCGCCTGGGCATCAAGGTCGCCTACTTCGATACCAAGATCGAAAACTTCTCGTTCCTCAACCACAGCGTCAGCTTGCCGGAAACCAGCGTTGGCGGCTTCCTGGGGACCATGGCCTACGTCAACAACACTGCACCGACGCGCTTTCGCGGCATGGAATACCAGCTCAACTACGACATGGGCCGGGCCTACGCCAACCTGAGCTACACCCATATGATCGGCAGTAACGACTTCTGTTCGAAAAACTATTACATGGGCGGAGCCAAGACCAGCGGGCCGAGGACTACGCGTATCGAATCCTACATTCGTCCGGACGGCCGTCCGGGGGTCAGGCCTGTCACCACTTATGAGGTGCTGGATGATGAGGTTGCCAACAACAAAGAGAGCTGCGGCCGAATCATGGGCAACGCTACCTATATGCCAGCGGATCGCGGCTCGCTGACACTGGGCGCGCGGTTTCTGGAAAAACGCCTGGATACCGGGGTGCGGGTGCGCTACAGCTCGGGTAACGGTGCCAACCTCAACCAGCAGGGCTACGACTTCATCGACCAGGCGCTGTGGCCGCAATACACCCTCTACGACCTGTACGCCAGTTACTGGATGACCGACCACCTGAACCTTGGCCTGGCCCTGGAAAACGCCACCGACGAAGCCTATTTCGTGGCCATGGGCGACGCCAACAACCTCAGCCTGGCGCGGGGCCGCACGTTGAGCGGGATGCTCGAATACCGGTTCTGAGCAAGGCGTTTGAGCCCGCAGGTCTTGGGCATTCGCGGTTACAACCCGGCATTTGAAGCCGTGTCATTCGTTACTAGTCTGTGAGGCAGCCTTGGCATTTAGAAGGAGCCGGCTGTCGGTTGGGGCCCGAGCAGGCGCTGATCGGTAATAAATAACCTAACGGATGGGTTACGATGAGAGTAGGCACTTACAAAGGACATGTGATTGCAGTGTTGCTCAGGGATGAGCATTGCCCGCCCCACGTACATGTCATGGGCAAGGAATGGGATGCGCGTTTTCGTTTCAGTTTTCTGGATGGGGATGTGGCGTTGTGGGATGTGGATCCTGAGCGGCGGCGACCATCAGGGGCAGTTCTGGAAGGCATTCGCCAGACATTGATGCAGCAGCATTATCTGGCGCGGGCTCGCAGGATCTGGTGGGAGAAGCTGCAAACGGTCTGCCTGGACAACCATTCCTGGGATTGGGAGGCCGATGAGGTTGTGCCGGGGCTGGTCATCCGGCCGGGAGTCTACGTGATTGCCAGTGCCCGGCACGATGTTGCGGGGCGGCGAACCATTTTGAATCTGGTGAGGGCGCCAGGATCCGTGGAGATTGAGTTATGAAAAGTGTAAAAGCCAAAGTACGGCCCGATGTCCCGATCACTGAGGCCGACATCGATAAGGCTGTAGCCCGTGGGCGCAAGCTCAAGCGGGTGTACGCCAACGCCAGTTCGGTGAGTTACGCAGACGACTGCATTTGCATTGGCTTCAGCGACGGTAGCCGCATCATGTTGCCAGTGGCCGGTCTTACGGAGTTCGAAGGTTTTTCTGTAGAAGACTTTCGGGCACTGGAGGTCGGGTTTGGTGGCAAGGCGCTGTGCTGTGAAGCCCGTGACCTGCATGTATCGATCACAGGCCTGATCGCCACCAGCCAGCCGTTGATGGACCTGGCTGCGAGCATGGTGGCATCGCGTAACGGCCGTAAAACCAGTGCCGCCAAGTCCGAGGCCGCCCGCGCCAATGGCAAGAAGGGCGGTCGGCCGCGTAAGGAAGAATAAGCCGGGGGATACCCGCCAATCCAATGTGTACGGGCTTATGTGGGAGCGGGCTTGCTCGCGAATGCGGTAGGTCAGCCAACTACTTGGCAACTGATCCACCGCATTCGCGAGCAAGCCCGCTCCCACATAAGCCCCATATTTTTGGATCTGCTATGGCCTAAAGGGTTAGCGCCGGGTCAGCAGCACGCCCGATTCCATATGGTGGGTCCACGGGAACTGGTCGAACATCGCGCAGCGTGTGATGCGGTGGGTGTCGTGCAGTTGTGCAATGTTCGCCGCCAACGTTTCCGGGTTGCAGGAGATGTACAGGATGTTCTCGAAGCGCCGGGTCAACTCGCAGGTGTCCGGGTCCATGCCGGCACGGGGCGGGTCGACGAAGACGCTGCCGAACTCGTAGCTCTTGAGGTTGATACCGTGCAGGCGTCGGAACGGCCGCACTTCGTTCAGGGCTTCGGTCAGTTCTTCGGCGGACAGGCGTACCAGGGTCACGTTATCCACCGCGTTTTCATCGAGATTGCTCAAGGCAGCATTGACCGACGTCTTGCTGATCTCGGTGGCCAGCACCTTGCGCACGCGGGTCGCCAGGGGCAGGGTGAAGTTGCCGTTACCGCAATACAACTCCAGCAGGTCATCACTGCGATCGCCCAGGGCGTCATAGGCCCAGTTGAGCATCTTCTGGTTCACCGTACCGTTGGGCTGGGTGAAGGCGCCTTCGGGCTGGCGATAGCTGAAGGTGCGACCGCCGACAGCGAGTTTCTCGACCACGTAGTCGTGGCCAATCACATCGCGCTTGCCCTTGGAGCGGCCGATGATGCTGACGTTCAGATCGGCCGCCAGCTTGTTGGCTGCGGTGTGCCAATGCTCGTCCAGCGGGCGGTGATAGCACAGAGTGATCATCGCGTCGCCGGCCAGGGTGGTGAGGAACTCCACCTGGAACAGCTTGTGGCTCAGGGCGGCGCTGGCTTGCCAGGCGGCCTTGAGTTGCGGCATCAACTGGTTGATACGCAAGCTGGCGATGGGGAATTCTTCGATCAGGATCGGCGTGCGCTTGTCGTCCTGGGAAAACATCGCGTAGTGGCGCTGGCCGTCTTCGCGCCACAGGCGGAATTCGGCGCGCAGGCGGAAGTTCTGCAGGGGCGAATCGAACACCTGCGGCTCGGGCGCGTCGAACGGCGCGAGCAGGTCACGCAAGCGCGTGACCTTTTCTTGCAGTTGCAGGGCGTAACTTGCTGCGTCAAAAGTCATGCGGGGAACCAGCCTAGCTTGATCACGAACAGGATCGACAGGATCACCAGCGCTGGGTTGAGTTCACGGTAGCGGCCCGTAAGCAGCTTGATACCGGTCCAGGCGATGAAGCCGAAGGCGATGCCATTGGCGATGGAGTAAGTGAAGGGCATCGCCAGGGCGGTGATCACCACCGGTGCGGCAACAGTAATATCGTCCCAGTCGATTTCCGCCAGGCCCGAGGTCATCAGCACCGCGACAAACAGCAGCGCGGGAGCGGTGGCAAACGCCGGGACGCTGGCCGCCAATGGCGAGAAGAACAGCGCCAGCAGGAACATGATCGCCACCACGATGGCGGTCAGGCCAGTGCGGCCACCAGCGCTCACGCCAGCAGCAGACTCGATGTAGCTGGTGGTGGTCGAGGTGCCCAGCAGCGAACCGGCCATGGCCGCGGTGCTGTCGGCGATCAGGGCGCGTCCCATTTTCGGCATGTGGCCGTCCTTGCCCATCAGGCCCGCGCGCTTGGCGACGCCGATCAGGGTGCCGGAGTTGTCGAACAGATCAACGAACAGAAAGGCGAAGATCACGCTGATCAAGCCTACGTCGAGGGCGCCGGCGATATCCAGTTGCAGGAAGGTCGGGGCCAGGGACGGAGGCATCGAAACCACGCCGCCGAATGGGGTCACGCCGAGCGCGATGGCCGCGACGGTCACCGCAAGGATGCCGATCAACACCGCGCCGCGCACTTTCAGGGCTTCCAGGGCCACGATCAGGAAAAAGCCCAGGGTGGCCAGGATCGGTGCAGGTTTGGCCAGGTCGCCCATGCCCAGCATGGTCGCCGGGTTGCTGACCACGATCCCGGCGTTATGCAGGGCGATCAGCGCCAGGAACAGGCCGATACCAGCGGCAATTGCCGAACGCAGGGGCAGGGGGATCGCATTGATGATCCACTCGCGGATGCGGAAGATCGACAGCAGGAAAAACAGCACGGCGGAGATAAACACCGCGCCGAGCGCCACTTGCCAGGTATGCCCCAGATGCAGCACTACGGTGTAGGTAAAGAAGGCGTTCAGGCCCATGCCCGGTGCCAGGGCAATCGGGTAGTTGGCGATCAGGCCCATGATCGTCGAGCCGATGGCCGCCGCCAGGCAGGTGGCGACAAACAGCGCACCCTTGTCCATACCGGTCTCGCCGAGGATGCTCGGGTTGACGAACAGGATGTAGGCCATGGCCAGGAATGTCGTGATACCGGCCAGAATCTCGGTACGCACGTTGGTGTTGTGTGCCTTGAGTTGAAACAGCTTTTCCAGCATGCCTGCTCCCTGTGGCGCGCTTGGCGCCGTGATTTGTTGACCTCAAAGTCAAAGCACAAACTGCGCCAAGCGCCGCGTGTTTTCTACAGAGGATCGGAAAAAGCGGCGCATCATACCAGCAGGTCGACGGCCTGTGGCGCCCGGCCTCGGTTTTGTTGAGTGTGGCCTTGAGGCATACTCCGTCGACGTTCAGTCCGGGGTCATCCAAAGCATGAAAAAAGCCATCGCGTGGAGTCTAGCTCCGTTCGCCTGCATTGGCCTGTGGCTGGCGGCGGCACCGGCGTGGGGCGCGCCTGCACCAGCCTTGAGCGAGGTGCGGGTGTTCCAGGTGCAATCCCAGGCGTGCAAGGAGTCCGTCGCCGAAGGCGTCGACAGCACCCGGCAGTGCCAGCACCGCGGGCCGACGCGGGTCTCGGTGATGGAAGTGGGGCTGGGCAACAACGCCATCGCCACCTTTGATGGGGCGCGGCTTGCGGGGCAAAAGACGGCGATTTGCCAGGTGGGCTCCATCAGCCAGGCCTGCAATGGCGCTGGCACGTTGATGGGCTACATCTATGTATTTGACGTGGATATCCGCGCCGCGGGCTGGTTCGAGTACAGCAACACGTCGATCAATGTGCCGCGCAATACCCTGAAGACTCAGTTGCGCATCCAATGATGACCCCCTGTAGGAGCCGGCAAGCCGGCTCCTACAGGTTCAGGGCGTTTCGGCCGGGGTATGCATGCGGTCCCGTTTGGCCAGCGTCGGGAACAGCTTGATCCACACCCCGGTCACCAGCAGCGTGCCGACCCCGCCCAGCACCACGGCGGGCACCGTGCCCAGCCAGTGGGCGGTGACGCCGGACTCGAACTCGCCCAACTGATTGGACGCCCCGATAAACAAGCCATTGACTGCACTGACCCGCCCGCGCATTTCATCGGGGGTTTCCAATTGCACGAATGAGGCGCGGATCACCATGCTGATCATGTCCGCCGCCCCCAGCACCACCAGCACGGCCAACGAGAACCAGAACGAGGTGGACAGGCCAAAGGCAATCGTCGCCACGCCAAACACCCCGACGGCAGTAAACATCACGCGGCCCACATGCCGGTCCACGGCAAACCGCGCCAGCCACAACGACATCAGCAGCGCGCCCACCGCTGGCGCCGAACGCAGCAGCCCCAAGCCCCAGGGGCCGGTCAGCAGGATGTCCTTGGCGAACACCGGCAACAACGCCGTGGCGCCGCCCAGCAGCACCGCAAACAGGTCCAGGGAAATCGCCCCGAGGATGTCTGGGCGGCTGCGGATAAAGCGGATCCCCGCCAGCAACGAATCCAGCGTCGCCTTGCCCTTGTTCAGTGGGGTCTGCCGGGCGGGCAGGTTGAGGGTCAGCAGGCAGGCAATCAGGTACAGCAATACCGTCGGGCCATACACCCATGCGCTGCCGAAGGCATAGAGCAGGCCGCCCAGTGCCGGCGCGACGATGGTTGCCGATTGCTGGGCTGACTGCGCCGCCGCCACCGCCCGTGGGAACAGGGCAGTGGGCACGATGCTTGGCAGCAGGGCCTGGGTGGTGGGCAGCTCGAAGGAGCGGGCCGCGCCCAGCAGGAAGGCCAGGATAAAAATCATCTCGCGGGTGATATTGTCCGTCAGGCTGCCAACGACCAGCGCCAGGGCGATTAACGCCTGCAGCGTCTGGCAGATGGCGGCGACTCTGCGTCGTTCGTAGCGATCGGCCACATGCCCGGTGTGCAGCATGAACAGCACCCGCGGCACAAACTCCACCAGGCCCACCAACCCCAGGTCCAGCACATTGCCGGTCAGTTGGTAGAGGTTCCAGCCGATGGCCACCGTGAGCATCTGGAAGCCACTGGCGGTAAAGATCCGGGCCAGCCAAAACGCAATAAACGGGCGGTGATGACGTAACAGCAGCGGGGTTTCACTGGGCATCGGCAAGCACTGGACTGAACCTGGGAAGCGCCGAGATTAGCATCAAGCTGTAACAAATAGTTGCTGCCAAGGAAATATCCTTAGCAAGGCATCTATTTCGCTGAGTCATCCTGTCACGCGGCAAAAGACCACACAGTCCAAGCCGAAAAATGGGACTACTCTTTCATCGTTGCTTGATCCAGATCAATGCTGATTGGAGCGTTGGTGTGGCGGCCAGAAGGCCAGAATCCCTACGTGGTTGGTAAAAAAAGAACGAATTGCAATTCGCCACACTCCATATCCGTGGGGGCAGTGGGTGCAGGCCCCCAGCCAGCAGCCGGTATTACCTGACAGAGGAAGACTTATGTTCGGTTTGGAGGCGCTAGATCTCGCCCGAATTCAATTCGCATTCACCATCTCGTTCCATATCCTGTTCCCGGCCATCACCATTGGCCTGGCCAGTTACCTCGCGGTGCTGGAAGGCCTGTGGCTCAAGACCCACAACGATACCTACCGTGACCTCTACCACTTCTGGTCAAAGATCTTTGCCGTCAACTTCGGCATGGGTGTGGTCTCGGGCCTAGTCATGGCTTATCAGTTCGGCACCAACTGGAGCCGCTTCTCGGACTTCGCCGGTTCCGTCACGGGGCCCTTGCTGACCTATGAAGTGCTCACCGCATTCTTCCTCGAAGCGGGCTTTCTGGGGGTGATGCTGTTCGGCTGGAACAAGGTCGGGCGCAAGTTGCACTTCTTTGCCACGGTGATGGTAGCGGTCGGTACGTTGATCTCGACCTTCTGGATCCTCGCGTCCAACAGCTGGATGCAGACGCCGCAAGGCTTTGAAATCATCGATGGCCGAGTGATCCCCACCGATTGGCTGGCAGTGATCTTCAACCCCTCGTTCCCCTATCGCCTGGCGCACATGGCTACGGCGGCGTTTGTCGCCACCGCGTTCTTCGTCGGTTCCTCGGCGGCCTGGCACTTGTTGCGTGGCAAGGACAACCCGGCGATCCGCACCATGCTGTCGATGGCAATGTGGATGGCGCTGATCGTCGCGCCGATCCAGGCGGTGATCGGTGACTTCCACGGCCTCAACACCCTCAAGCATCAGCCGGCAAAAATTGCCGCGATTGAAGGCCATTGGGAAAACATTGGGAATGAACCGACCCCGCTGATCCTGTTCGGCTGGCCGGACATGAAGGAGGAGCGGACCAAGTACAAGGTGGAAATCCCCTACCTGGGCAGCCTGATCCTCACCCATTCCCTGGACAAGCAAGTGCCGGCCCTCAAGGAGTTCCCGCCCGAGGACCGCGCCAATTCGACCATCGTGTTCTGGTCGTTCCGCATCATGGTCGGCCTGGGCATGCTGATGATCTTCACCGGCCTGTTCAGCCTCTGGCTGCGCAAGGGCGACAGGATGTACACCAACAAACCGTTCCTCTATCTGGCGCTGTGGATGGGCCCGTCGGGCTTGATTGCAATCCTGGCCGGCTGGTTCACCACCGAAATCGGGCGCCAGCCCTGGGTGGTCTACGGCTTGATGCGCACGGCGGATGCCTCCTCCAACCACAGCGTGGTGCAGATGAGCATCACCCTGGCGCTGTTTGTGGTGGTGTACTTCGCTCTGTTCGGCGCGGGCCTGGGCTACATGATGCGCCTGGTGCGCAAAGGCCCGGTCACCCACGAAAGCACCGAGCCGGCCCACGGTGGCCCTGGGCAGCAACGCACCCCGGCGCGTCCATTGTCGGCGGCCGATGACAGCGGCGACGCCGATCACGGCGACACTCTGAACAAGGGGAATTGAGTCATGGGTATTGATCTTCCGCTGATCTGGGCCGTGATCATCATCTTCGGCATCATGATGTACGTGGTCATGGATGGCTTTGACCTGGGGATCGGCATTCTCTTCCCCTTTATCCCAGGCAAGACTGACCGCGACGTAATGATGAACACCGTCGCCCCCGTGTGGGACGGCAACGAGACCTGGCTGGTGCTGGGGGGCGCGGCGTTGTTCGGCGCGTTCCCGCTGGCCTACTCGGTGGTGCTCTCGGCGCTTTACCTGCCGCTGATCCTGATGCTGATCGGCCTGATCTTCCGGGGCGTGGCCTTTGAGTTCCGCTTCAAGGCCAAGGATGACAAGCGCCACCTGTGGGACAAGGCGTTTATTGGCGGCTCGCTGGCCGCCACCTTCTTCCAGGGCGTGGCGCTGGGGGCATTCATTGAAGGCATTCCGGTGGTCGACCGCCAGTTTGCCGGTGGTTCATTGGACTGGTTCTCGCCGTTTGCTTTGTTTTGCGGTGTGGCCTTGATCGTGGCCTATGCGCTGCTGGGCTGCACCTGGCTGATCATGAAGACCGAAGGCAAGTTGCAGGAGCAGATGCACAACCTGGCGCGGCCCCTGGCGTTTGTAGTGTTGGCGGTGATTGGCATTGTCAGCATCTGGACGCCCCTGGCCCACCCGGACATCGCCTCGCGCTGGTTCACCCTGCCGAACCTGTTCTGGTTCCTGCCGGTGCCGATCCTGGTGTTGGTGACCATGTACGCCCTGGTGCGCGCCGTGGCCCGCAATGCCCATTACGCGCCGTTCCTGTTGACGTTGGTGCTGATCTTCCTGGGCTATAGCGGCCTGGGTATCAGCCTGTGGCCAAACATCATTCCGCCGTCGGTCTCGATCTGGGACGCTGCCGCACCGCCACAAAGCCAGGGCTTCATGCTGGTGGGTACGCTGTTCATCATCCCATTCATCCTGGGCTACACCTTCTGGAGCTACTACGTATTCCGCGGCAAGGTGACCCATGAAGACGGCTATCACTAGGAGGCTTGCACCATGAGCGGTAAACCTTCACTGGACGACATCGAACAGGCCGAGAAAAAGCCGCTCTGGCAGCGCCTGGGTTGGCTGGCGATGATCTGGACCGGCAGCGTCCTGGCCCTGTTCGTGGTGGCCAGCCTGATGCGCATGTTTATGAACGCTGCAGGCCTGAGCACTCACTGATATCCCACCCTTTTGACCCTCCTTGTGGAGGGTTTTTTTGCCTGGGATTATTTGCGGGCCTTGAGAAACACGAACTTTGGCGTCGCTGCCACCTGCTCCACACCGCGGAACAACCGCGCCAGTTTGCTGTGATAGCCCAGGTGGCGGTTGCCGACGATGTACAAGGCGCCACCGACCACCAGCGCTTCGCGGGCTTGCTGGAACATGCGCCAGGCGAGGAAGTCGCCCACTACCTGCTGTTGGTGGAACGGCGGGTTGCACAGCACCACGTCCAAAGATTGCGGTTCCTGGTCCGCCAGGCCGTCGCCGGGGCGAATGGTCACTGCCCGCTCGCCCAGTGCGGCCTGCCAGTTCTCGGTCGCTGATTGCACGGCCATATAGGACTCGTCGACCAGGGTGTACTGCGCCTCTGGGTTTTGCAGGGCGCTGGCAATCGCCAGTACTCCGTTGCCGCAACCCAGGTCCGCCACCCGGGCGCTGCCCAGGTTTTGCGGCAGGTGCGGGAGGAAGGCGCGGGTGCCGATGTCCAGGCCTTCGCGGCAGAACACATTGGCGTGGTTGAGCAACTCGATGGCCGGGGCGTCGAGGCGATAGCGCGTGGGGTAGGGGGATACGGCCAACGGTCGATCGGCCGGGGTGGCGATCAGCAACCGGGCCTTTTTCACCGCCAGCGAGGCGTGCATCGGGCCGATGTAACGTTCCAGCAGTTCACCGGCGGCCCGGGGCAGATGCTTGACCATCGCGCCAGCGATCACTTCGGCACCGGGCGCCAATTGGCCTTGCAGACGGATCAACTGTTCCTCCAACAGCGCCAGGGTTTTTGGTACCCGGATCAGGACGCGGTCGAAGGGCCCGCTGAATGCCTGGCTGGCAGGCACGAGCGACAGGGCGTCGAAGGCTTTGCCGTTGCGTATCAGGTTTTTCTGCAAGGCCTGGGTGCCCAAAAACGAGTCACCACTGCTGGTGACGTGCACATGCCCCTCCAGGCTGGCTGCCAGCGCGCCAAAGTTGTCATTGAGTACCAGCACGCGGGTATTGCTGGCCGGTTGCTGCTCGGCCAAGTGGGCAAGCAGGTATTCGTCTGCCGCATCGAATGCTTGCAGCGGCTCATTTGGCTGCTCGGGCTGGCGGATCAGGTCGAGTTGGGCGAAGGGGCTATCGAGCAGGGGCATGGCGGGGGGAACTCTGGCTAATCGGCGGGTGTTCCTCGCGGGGGGAGGAACCTTCTGAGTGGACTGCGACGCGGGCGGCGTCATCACTCAGAACTGGCCGTAAATGTTACGTTTTTTTCAAAGGGAATACATTCAGTGTTTTCAGGGGGCTCGTGCTAGTTGCGTTTAAAAAAGGCCTTGTCTGACTGCGGTAAATACGGCGGCAATCTTGTTGGTGACGCCCAGTTTTTTCATCGAACTGCTGATATGAAAGCCGACGGTGCGTTCTGACAGGCACAGAATCGTCGCAATATCGGCAGCTGTCTTGCCCATGGCTGACCATTGCAGAATCTCGGTCTCACGGCTGGTAAGTTTGTTGGGCCTTTGGAAAAACGGCTCCTTGACATAGGACTGGACGGCAACGGTATGCAGTGCATGGCATATCCACAGGACCTGGCCGGCTTTTTCGTAAAGCTCATGGGCTTTCACCGCACCCTTGCTGCGGCCCAGGATAATCATGCTGAAAAGACCACGGAAGTCATGCACTGACTGGGCCCAGCCATGGTTCAAGCCATGGGCTTGTGCGTGAACCCACATGTCCGGCACTGCAGCGAAGGTTTTTTCGTCCCAGACGATCGGCAAGACATCGCGTTTGCAATGGCCGACCAAGGGATCCATTTCGAAGTAATTCTCTGCCTTGTAGATGTTGTTCCATTCATCTGGATAGTTGTTGAGGCGAACGTTCTTATTGGGGCGGTAAAGAGCATTGGAACCCATTACATAACCACAGTACTCAAAACCCAGCTCATAGGTAATGTTCAGAGCCGCCTCGAACATCGTATTCACCTCATCCTCGCCCTCTAGCTTGGGTAGACGTGTGTTGCGCCATTTGACCATCGGTAACTCTCCATGAGTCGCACACTGACACTTCGTAACGCGGGTCCCCATACCGGTATCGATCGAGTGTAGGACAGCTTCTAAAGTGGGCATGGGAATTTTCGTACTTAGCGCCATGCTTTTTAGTCGGATTGCGAGATGAGCAACAAACTACGTTTTCTTGCGATAGACGATTTTCCTTCTCTTAGAGAGGGTTAGCCGCTTGCCTTTAAACGCGCGCTCAACAGTGGCTGTTTAGATGTGCAGTCAAGGGGCCTGGTTAATCGCGAAATAGTTTGGTTTGCGCAATTAGAGCTATTACTCAAGTACCGTTACAGCAGTGATACACACCGGTTGTCGCCGGCAGGGCGGATGTCACTACAAACCAACGGTGTTTGCCGGCGCCACTTTGGGCGACACTAGGGGTTACCTGTCGCCCGGAGCCCGCTATGACGGCCAGTGCTGAAAAATTCACACGCCAGACCCTGATCGATGTGCAGTCATTGACCCCCAGTCTGTTTACCCTGCGGACTACCCGCGACCCGGGGTTTCGTTTCGTCGCCGGGCAGTTTGTCCGCCTGGGTGTGAGCAAACCCGATGGCAGCCTGGTGTGGCGCGCCTACTCGGTGGTGTCGTCGCCCTTCGATGAGTTCCTGGAGTTCTTCTCGATTGTGGTGCCCGGCGGCGAATTCACCAGTGAGTTGAGCCGCTTGCGTGCCGGCGACGAACTGCTGGTGGAGCGCCAAGCCACGGGCTTCCTGACCCTGGACCGGTTTGTCGATGGCCGGGACCTTTGGTTGCTGGGGACCGGCACCGGCATTGCGCCGTTTCTGTCGATCCTGCAGGACTTTGAAGTCTGGGAAAAATTCGAGCGCATCATTCTGGTCTACAGCGCCCGCGAGGCTCGCGAGCTGGCCTACCAGACACTGATCCAGCAGTTGGGCGAGCGTGAGTACCTTAAGGAATACGCCCATAAACTCACCTACCTGCCCATCGTGACCCGTGAGCAGCACCCGGGCGCATTGAATGGGCGTATCACCACCCTGATCAAAAATGGTGAGCTGGAACGTGCGGCGGGTGTGGCCCTGACGCCAGAGCATTCGCGGGTGATGATTTGCGGCAACCCACAGATGATCGACGACACCCGGCAATTGCTTAAACAGCGCGATATGCAATTGAGCCTGACGCGTCGGCCAGGGCAGGTGGCGGTAGAAAACTACTGGTAGCAAAAAGGCGCCCGATCAGAGGCGCCTTTTTTCAGTGGCCGACAGGTGTTGCAGGTCGGCTACAGGGGCTTGTTGTTCTGAGCCTTGAGCAGGTCGCGGATCTCGCCCAGCAGTTCTTCTTCCTTGGTCGGCACCGGCGGCAGGCTTGGCGCGGCGGCTTCTTCACGCTTGAGGCGGTTGATGGCCTTGACGCCCATGAAGATCGCGAACGCGACGATCACGAAGTCAATCACGCTCTGGATGAATTTGCCGTAGGCCAGGACCACTGCTGGGACATCGCCCTGGGCGGCCTTGAGCGTTACCGCCAGATCACCGAAATCCACACCACCGATCAGCAGACCGATCGGCGGCATCACCACGTCGCCTACAAAGGACGAAACAATTTTGCCGAAGGCGGCGCCGATGATAATACCGACCGCCATGTCGACCACATTACCTTTGACCGCGAAGGCCTTGAACTCACTGATCACGCCCATAGGTTATTCCTTGTTACAGTTGAGAGGAGAGGAACTCAGTGTAAGTCAGTCTGCAGTGACTTGCTCGACACAACTGTTAACACTGTTCGTTGTAATCGACACATTAAAACGCAAATAGTTTGCAAAGTGCCACCAATCGCGCGCGAAATACCCGCCATTTCAGTGGTTTACCACACTATTTTCTCAATCGAGTGTGTGTGAGTTTTCTATTTATCTTCTGGCGCCAGGATCACTAGCCTCTGGCATGCACCCTTAAAAAGTGCCTATAAAACCAGAGGAATCCTTGATGAAAAACCTTAATAGTCGCAGGCCTATTGCTGCGCGCAATCTGCTGTTGATTGCCGGTATCAGTCTATTGTCATTGTCGGTCAGTGCCGCCAACTTGACGCGCGATAATGGCGCGGCGGTGGGCGACAACCAGAACTCGCAGACCGCCGGCGCCAACGGCCCGGTGCTGCTGCAGGACGTACAACTGATCCAGAAGCTGCAACGCTTTGACCGTGAGCGCATCCCTGAGCGTGTGGTGCATGCCCGTGGCACTGGTGCCCACGGCACCTTCACCGTCACCGATAACCTCAGCGACCTGACCAAGGCCAAAGTATTTGCCGCAGGTGAGGCCACGCCGGTATTCGTCCGGTTTTCTGCCGTAGTCCACGGCAACCATTCCCCGGAAACCCTGCGCGACCCTCGCGGTTTCGCCACCAAGTTCTATACCGCCGAAGGTAACTGGGACCTGGTAGGTAATAATTTCCCGACGTTCTTTATTCGCGATGCCATCAAGTTCCCGGACATGGTGCATGCGTTCAAACCTGACCCACGCACTAACCTGGATGACGACTCCCGTCGTTTTGACTTCTTTTCCCATGTTCCCGAGTCCACCCGCACACTCACCGAGTTGTATTCGGACTCCGGCACCCCGGCCAGTTACCGCGAGATGGATGGTAATGGCGTACATGCCTACAAGTTGATCAATGCCAAGGGTGAAGTGCACTACGTCAAGTTCCATTGGAAGAGCCTGCAGGGCATCAAGAACCTGGATCCAAAACAAGTTGTCGAGGTCCAGGGCCGTGACTACAGCCATATGACTAACGACCTGGTCACCCATATCAACAAGGGCGACTTCCCCAAGTGGGATCTGTACGTACAAGTGCTCAAGCCGGAAGAACTGGCCAAGTTTGATTTCGATCCTCTGGACGCCACTAAGATCTGGCCCGATGTTCCCCAGCGCAAAGTCGGGCAGATGGTGCTCAACCGCAACCCGGCCAACGTCTTCCAGGAAACCGAGCAAGTGGCCATGGCCCCGGCGAACCTGGTGCCGGGTATCGAGCCGTCGGAAGATCGCCTGCTGCAAGGCCGAGTGTTCTCCTATGCGGATACGCAAATGTACCGCCTGGGCGCCAATGCCCTGCAATTGCCGATCAACGCACCACGGGTCACCGTCAACAACGGTAACCAGGACGGCACGATGAACTTCGGCAAGACCAGCAGCGGCGTGAACTACCAGCCAAGCCGCCTGGAACCGCGGGAAGAGCCGCAAAGTGCGCGCTACAGCCAGATGCCCCTGGCCGGCAGCACCCAGCAGGCGAAGATCCAGCGTGAGCAGAACTTCAAGCAGGCAGGCGACTTGTACCGCTCCTTCAGCAAGAAGGAGCGCCAGGACTTGATCGACAACTTCGGTGGCTCCCTGGCGACCACGGATGACGTCAGCAAGCACATTATCCTGTCGTTCCTGTACAAGGCCGACCCGGAATATGGCACTGGCGTGGCCAAAGTGGCCAAGGGTGATCTGGCGCGGGTCAAGGCATTGGCTGAAAAGCTGAACGACTGATCTTAATACCCACTTCTGTAGGAGCGAGCTTGCTCGCGAAGCTCTCAAAGGCACCGCGTACATTCAGGATTAACGCGGTGCCCTTACGTTTTTCGCGAGCAAGCTCGCTCCCACAGGAGCCTTGGAGGATGTCGCTTATGCGTAGCTTTATTGGAGCGCTTTTGGCCTGCTGGTCCTTGAGCGTATTGGCCGACCCGCAGGCCCTCAAGGCGCAATTGCAGGACTACTACTTCGACGCCGCCCGGCGTGGCGATGTGGAGATGCTCAACACCTTTATCGAGTCCGGCTATTCCCTGAATACCGTCGATGACAAGGGCTACACCGCGCTGATCCTGGCCGCCTATCACGGGCAGGGACCGGCCGTGGAGCAACTGCTGGCGGCCGGTGCCGATGCTTGCGTGCAGGACAAACGCGGCAACACGGCGTTGATGGGAGCGATTTTCAAGGGTGAGCTGAGCATTGCCCGGCGTTTGCTGGGCACCGCCTGCAACCCTGACCAACGCAACGGTGCCGGACAGACGGCGGCCATGTACGCCGGGCTGTTCAAGCGCGTGGAACTGCTCGATGCACTCAAGGCCCAGGGCGCCGACCTGAACGCCGAGGACCCGCTGGGCAACAGCGCTACACGATTGGCCAACGGTGAAATCCGTACCGCGCCGCCGCGCTGAGCTATCATCGCGGTTTTTCGGTTGGAGGTTCTCAGATGGCAAAGGCCAAGCGCATGTACGGCTGCACGGAGTGCGGCGCGACCTTTCCCAAATGGGCGGGCCAGTGTGGCGAATGCGGGGCGTGGAACACCCTCACTGAAACCATGATCGAAAGTGGCGGCGCCGCAGCGCCCACCGGTCGCGCAGGCTGGACCGGCCAGCAAGCCCAGATCAAGACCCTGGCTGAAGTCAGCGTCGAAGAAATTCCGCGCTTTTCTACCGCTTCCGGCGAGCTTGACCGAGTGCTCGGTGGCGGCCTGGTGGACGGCTCGGTGGTGTTGATCGGCGGCGATCCGGGGATCGGCAAATCCACCATCCTCCTGCAAACCCTGTGCAGCATCGCCAGCCGCATGCCGGCCTTGTATGTCACCGGCGAAGAATCCCAGCAGCAAGTGGCCATGCGCGCCCGTCGCCTGGGCCTGCCCCAGGACCAGTTGCGGGTCATGACCGAGACCTGTATCGAAAGCATCATCGCCACCGCCCGTGTGGAAAAACCCAAGGTGATGGTGATCGACTCGATCCAGACGATCTTCACCGAGCAGCTGCAATCGGCGCCGGGAGGGGTGTCCCAGGTGCGGGAGAGCGCGGCGTTGCTGGTGCGCTATGCCAAGCAAAGCGGTACGGCGATTTTCCTGGTGGGCCATGTCACCAAGGAAGGCGCGTTGGCCGGCCCGCGGGTGCTGGAGCATATGGTCGATACGGTGCTGTATTTCGAGGGCGAGTCCGATGGGCGCCTGCGCCTGTTGCGCGCGGTGAAAAACCGTTTTGGTGCGGTCAACGAGTTGGGGGTGTTCGCCATGACGGACCGGGGGCTCAAAGAAGTCTCCAACCCCTCGGCGATCTTTCTGACCCGCGCCCAGGAAGAAGTACCGGGCAGTGTGGTAATGGCAACGTGGGAGGGCACCCGGCCGATGCTCGTGGAAGTCCAGGCCCTGGTGGACGACAGCCACCTGGCCAACCCGCGCCGCGTGACCCTGGGCCTGGATCAGAACCGCCTGGCGATGCTGCTGGCGGTACTGCATCGCCACGGCGGGATTCCGACCCATGACCAGGACGTGTTCCTCAACGTGGTTGGCGGTGTAAAGGTACTGGAAACCGCGTCGGACCTAGCGTTGATGGCGGCGGTGATGTCCAGCCTGCGCAATCGGCCGTTGCCCCATGACCTGCTGGTATTTGGTGAGGTGGGCTTGTCGGGCGAAGTGCGTCCGGTGCCCAGCGGCCAGGAGCGTCTGAAGGAAGCGGCCAAGCATGGCTTCAAGCGTGCCATCGTGCCCAAGGGCAATGCACCGAAGGAGGCGCCACCGGGGTTGCAGGTGATTGCGGTGACGCGTCTGGAGCAGGCCCTGGACGCCTTGTTCGAATAACCCAAAACCCTGTAGGTGCTGGCTTGCCAGCGATGACGTCGAATCAGTCGCTACATCCCTGACTGACACGCCGCCATCGCCGGCAAAGGTCAGATGTTCAGCAACTCGCCCAACTCCCGATGCAACTCCTCCTCATCCCCCAGATTCAGCTCGATCAACCTGCGCAAATGGCTGATCGAGTCCAGATCGATATGCTCACAGACAAACCCCAGTTGCCCCTGGTCATCATGGGTCAGCCGCACCTGCATGCTGACGTCGGTCTGGGCGTCCAGGTGAATGTCCACGTCAAATGGCTCATCACCCTTGGCCAACCACGGCGCGGGCTTTTGCACCAGCAGCCCCTTGAGCGATAAATCCACCAGTTGCACCGGCCATTGCTGGCCGTTCTGCTTGAGTTCGGTCCTGGCATCGAAGGCAATCCGCCGAAAACGGCGGCGATCTGACGGCTGGTCGCTCATGGTGAAACCCTCTGTAGGTACAGGGATTGTAGCCTTGCGCCATTATCGGGCATTTATTTCTGTTTTTTTCGCCCCGGCAAGGCTCTAGACCAACGTAGGGGGCTGGTCTTTAGGGCACAGCGCGCTAAACTCCGGATGGCTGTCTTTCTGTCCAACCTGGCTGGAATAAAAAAATGAAAAATAATAATAGCCTGCTCCGCCATCTACCCTGGCTGTTGCTGGCAATCGTAGGAGCGTGCGCCCTGGGCGTAGTGGCTTTGCGTCGCGGCGAGGCGATCAACGCCTTGTGGATTGTAGTCGCGGCAGTCGCCATCTATCTGGTGGCTTATCGTTACTACAGCCTGTTCATTGCAAATAATGTGATGCAACTCGATCCACGGCGGGCCACCCCCGCAGTGATCAACAACGACGGTCTGGACTATGTGCCGACCAACAAACATATCCTGTTCGGTCACCACTTCGCCGCCATTGCCGGTGCAGGGCCTTTGGTCGGCCCGGTCTTGGCCGCGCAGATGGGCTACCTGCCAGGTACCCTGTGGCTGATTGCCGGCGTGGTGCTGGCGGGTGCGGTGCAGGACTTCATGATCCTGTTCCTGTCCACCCGTCGCAACGGCCGCTCCCTGGGGGATATGGTTCGCGAAGAGATGGGCCGCATTCCCGGGACCATCGCGCTGTTTGGCTGCTTCCTGATCATGATCATCATCCTCGCGGTGTTGTCGCTGATCGTGGTCAAGGCCCTGGCCGAGAGCCCGTGGGGCATCTTCACGGTGATGGCGACCATCCCGATTGCGATGTTCATGGGCGTGTACATGCGCTACATCCGGCCGGGCCGCATTGGCGAGATCTCGATCATCGGCGTGCTGTTGCTGCTGGGTTCGATCTGGCTGGGCGGGCAGATTGCCGCTGATCCGGTCTGGGCCAAGGCCTTCACCTTCACCGGGATCCAGATCACCTGGATGCTGGTCGGCTACGGCTTCGTGGCGGCGGTGTTGCCGGTGTGGCTGATCCTGGCTCCCCGTGACTACCTGTCGACGTTCCTGAAAATCGGTACGATCATCGCCCTGGCGATCGGCATCCTGGTCACCATGCCTGACCTGAAAATGCCTGCGCTGACCCAGTTTATCGATGGCACTGGTCCGGTGTGGAAGGGCGGCCTGTTCCCGTTCCTGTTCATCACCATCGCCTGTGGTGCGGTGTCCGGCTTCCATGCGCTGATCTCCTCGGGCACCACGCCCAAGTTGTTGGCCAATGAAGCCCACTCGCGCTACATCGGCTATGGCGGCATGTTGATGGAGTCGTTCGTCGCCATCATGGCCATGGTTGCCGCTTCGGTGATCGAGCCAGGCGTGTACTTCGCCATGAACAGCCCTGCGGCGATTGTCGGCACTGATGTGGTGACCGTTGCCCAGACCGTCAGCAGTTGGGGCTTTGCAATTACCCCGGAAGCGCTGCAGGCAGTGGCCAACGATATCGGTGAAACCACCATCCTGGCCCGTGCCGGCGGTGCGCCGACCCTGGCGGTCGGTATCGCGCAGATCCTGCACAGTGTCCTGCCGGGTGAAAACACCATGGCATTCTGGTACCACTTTGCGATCCTGTTCGAAGCGCTGTTCATCCTGACTGCAGTTGACGCCGGTACCCGTGCCGGTCGCTTCATGCTCCAGGACTTGCTCGGCTCCTTCGTCCCGGCGCTCAAGCGTACCGAGTCCTGGACCGCCAACCTGATCGCGACCGCAGGCTGTGTGGCGATGTGGGGTTACTTGCTGTACCAAGGCGTGATCGATCCGCTGGGTGGCATCAACACCTTGTGGCCGCTGTTCGGCATCTCCAACCAGATGCTGGCCGGTATCGCGCTGATGCTCGCCACTGTTGTGCTGATCAAAATGAAGCGCCAGCGCTACATCTGGGTCACGCTGCTGCCGGCTGTCTGGCTGCTGATCTGCACCACCACCGCAGGCTTTATCAAGCTGTTCGACGCCAACCCGGCAATCGGCTTCCTGTCGCTGGCCAAGAAGTACAGCGATGCGTTGGCCAACGGCCAGATCCTTGCCCCGGCGAAGAACATCGACCAGATGCAGCATGTGATCTGGAACGCCTACACCAACGCGACGCTGACGGTACTGTTCCTGTTCGTGGTCTTCAGCATCCTGTTCTATGCGATCAAAGTCGGCGTAGCCGCCTGGGGTACCAAGGAACGTACGGATAAAGAAGCGCCATTCCAAGCCATGCCGGACGCGTGATAGAGGGTTGCAAACATGTTCAATGACATTGGTCGCCTCGGTAAATACCTCGGTCAGGCCGCGCGCCTGATGGTCGGCATGCCCGACTACGACACCTACGTCGAGCATATGCAAACCAAGCACCCGGACAAGCCGATGATGGACTACAAGGCGTTCTTCCGGGAACGCCAGGAAGCCCGTTACGGCGGCAAGGGCGGGCCCAAGTGCTGTTGAACCCATAGGCTTGGGCCTATGTGATCCCTTGTGGGAGCGGGCTTGCCCGCGATGGCGGACTGTCAGTCAGCAGCGATGTTGAATGTGAGATCGCAATCGCGGGCAAGCCCGCTCCCACATTTGTTTTAAGTTTCCTCAAGGAGAATATTTTTGTCCTCTCCCATCCCCGTCACCGTCCTCAGCGGCTTCCTCGGCGCTGGCAAGACCACCTTGTTGCGTCATCTGCTCAAGGCCGAACACGGCTTGAAAATCGCCGTGATCGAAAACGAATTCAGCGACGCCGGTATCGACACCCAGTTGCTGGGCGATGAGCCGGTGCAAGTCATGACCCTGTCCAACGGTTGCGTGTGCTGCACCATCCACACCGACTTGACCAAAGCCCTGTACCTGCTGCTCGAACGCCTGGACAGCGGCGAGATCGCCTTCGACCGCCTGGTGATCGAATGCACCGGCCTGGCCGACCCGGCTCCGGTGGCCCAGACCTTTTTCATCGATGAAGAATTGCGCGAGCGCTACATCCTCGACGGCATCATCACCCTGGTGGACGCGGCCCACGCCGAACACCACCTGACCCAGACCATCGCCCAGGCGCAGATCGGCTTTGCCGACCGCCTGTTGGTGAGCAAGCGTGACCTGGTGGACGACGCCAGCTTCGACGCCCTCTGCGAGCGCCTGACCCGCATCAACCGCCGTGCGCCGATCCGGGTGGTGGAGCACGGCAAGATTGACCTCGCCGAGTTGCTGGACGTGCGTGGCTTCAACCTCAACGCCGGCATGACCTTGCGCCCGGTCAGCCAGGCACCGTCCATCGACCGTATCTCCAGCCTGGTATTGCGTACCGACCAGCCGCTGGATATCGACCGCCTCAGTGAGTTCATGAACGAACTGCTGGAGGAGCACGGCAAGCAACTGCTGCGCTACAAGGGCGTGCTGAACATCGCCGGGGAAGACCGGCGCATGGTGTTCCAGGGCGTGCTCAAGCTCTACGGTTTCGATTGGGATACTGAATGGGCCGAGGGCGAGGCGCGGGAGAGTGTGATTGTGTTTATTGCTGACGAATTGCCCGAAGAGAAGATTCGCGCGGGCATCCAGCGGGTCTACCAACCCTGACCTGAAATACAGTCAAAAATGTGGGAGCGGGCTTGCTCGCGAAGGCGACCTGTCAGTTGATGCATGTGCCGACTGATACACTGCCTTCGCGAGCAAGCCCGCTCCCACCTTTTGATCTGCATTCCAAATTCAAATCGGCATAAAAAAGCCCGGCTCAAGAGCCGGGCTTTTCATTCAAGCAACTGCAATCAAGCGCCGTACACCGGCAGCTTCTTGCAGATGGCCTTGACCTTCTCACGTACCGCGTCGATCACGGCTTCGTTGGACAGGTCTGCCAGGATGTCGCAGATCCAGCCAGCCAGTTCCTTGCACTCTGCTTCCTTGAAGCCACGAGTGGTCACGGCCGGGGTGCCGAAGCGCAGGCCCGAGGTGACGAACGGCGAACGTGGGTCGTTCGGTACCGAGTTCTTGTTCACGGTGATGAAGGCTTTGCCCAGGGCAGCGTCAGCATCTTTACCGGAGATGTCCTGCTTGATCAGCGACAGCAGGAACAGGTGGTTTTCAGTACCGCCGGAAACCACGTCAAAACCGCGCTCGATGAACACACTGGCCATGGCCTGGGCGTTTTTCACCACTTGTTGCTGGTAAGTCTTGAACTCAGGCTGCAACGCTTCCTTGAAGCAGATCGCTTTAGCGGCGATCACGTGCTCCAGCGGGCCACCCTGGGCGCCCGGGAATACCGCGGAGTTGAGCTTCTTCTCGATCTCGGCGTTGGCGCGCGCCAGGATCAGGCCACCACGTGGACCGCGCAGGGTCTTGTGGGTCGTGGTGGTCACGACGTCAGCGTAAGGCACTGGGTTCGGGTAGACGCCAGCGGCGACCAGACCGGCCACGTGGGCCATGTCGACGAACAGGTAGGCGCCAACCTTGTCGGCGATTTCACGGAAGCGTGGGAAGTCGAGGATCTGCGAGTAGGCAGAGAAACCGGCCACGATCATTTTTGGCTTGTGCTCGACCGCCAGGCGCTCGACTTCGTCGTAGTCGATCAGGCCATTGCCGTCGATGCCGTACTGCACAGCGTTGTACAGCTTGCCGGAGGACGAAACGCTGGCGCCGTGGGTCAGGTGACCGCCGTGGGCCAGGCTCATGCCCAGGATGGTGTCGCCGCCTTGCAGCAGGGCCAGGTAAACGGCCGCGTTGGCTTGGGAGCCGGCGTGTGGCTGGACGTTGGCGTAATCGGCGCCGAACAGTTCCTTGGCACGGTCGATGGCCAGTTGCTCAACCACGTCGACGAACTCGCAACCGCCGTAGTAGCGCTTGCCTGGGTAGCCTTCGGCGTACTTGTTGGTCAGAACCGAACCTTGAGCCTCCATCACCGCAGGGCTGGTGTAGTTTTCCGAAGCGATCAGCTCAATGTGCTCTTCCTGGCGCACAGCTTCTTGCTCCATGGCGGCAAAGAGATCGGCGTCGTACTTGGCAATAGTCAAATCACGGCTGAACATGGCGGTCCTCAAGGATCGGGGGCAGAAAAGAGGGGCATTCTAACCCAATGGGTTTTAGATGGCATATGAAAGGACATCATGTCGCGGACAAGTGGCGCTCATCCAGAGATGGATGGCGTATTTGAGGGCCTCATCGCGGGCAAGCCCGCTCCCACATGGGAACGCATTTCAATTGTGGGAGCGGGCTTGCTCGCGAAGAGGCCATCAGCCTCACCGCAAAATTTCAGTCAAACATGAACAGCGCATCATTGCTGAACTGCGCCTCAAACCGATTGGCCGGCATCGGCCGCCCAAACAGATAGCCCTGCACCTCGTCGCACCCGTGTTCACGAAGGAAGTCCAGTTGCTCATGGGTTTCCACGCCTTCGGCGATCACCGCCAGGTTCAGGCTGTGGGCCATGGCGATGATTGCGCGGGCGATCTGCGCGTCCTGCTCGCCGGACGGCAGGCCGTCGACGAAGGTGCGGTCGATCTTGAGCACGTCGATGGGGAATTGCTTGAGGTAGTTGAGCGATGAATAACCCGTGCCGAAGTCGTCCACCGCGATGCTCAGGCCAAGGTTTTTCAGGCTGGCAAGGATCTGCAGGGCCTCGTTGACCTCGCGCATCAGGATACTTTCGGTCAGCTCCAGTTCCAGGCACGCCGGCGGCAGCCCGGTTTCCTTGAGGATGGTAGCGATCCGCGTACCCAACTGCCCGTCCGAGAACTGCCGGGCCGAAATGTTCACCGAAACCTTGGGTACCCGCACCTTGTTCTGGTGCCAGGTCTTGAGTTGGCGGCAGGCCTCGTCGATCACCCAGTCGCCCACATCCACCACCAGGCCCAATTCTTCCAGTACCGGGATGAAATCCCCCGGCGGCACCAGCCCGCGCCGTGGGTGGCGCCAGCGCAGCAGGGCTTCGGCGCCGGTCAAACGTTTGCCATCGCCACTGAACTGCGGCTGGTAATACAGCACGAATTCGTTCTGGTCCAAGGCATGGCGCAGGTCGCTCTCCAGTTCCAGGCGCTCCAGGGCGCTGGCGTTCATGTCGGCCTGGTAGAACTGGAAGTTGTTCTTGCCGCGCTCCTTGGCGTGGTACATCGCGGTGTCGGCGTTTTTCATCAGTTGGCTCAGTTCGTTGCCGTCCTGAGGGCTCAGGGCGATACCGATACTGGCGGTGACAAAAAACTCGCGGCCTTCAAGCACAAACGGCTTCACCAGGCTGGCGAGGATCTGCTCGGCCACGTGGATCGCCCGGTTCAGCGCCATTTCGCGGCTGACCCGCGGTTGCAGGAGCAAGGTGAACTCGTCACCGCCCATGCGCGCCACGGTGTCGTCTTCGGCCACACAGCCGAGCAGGCGGGTGGCCATTTCCTTGAGCATGCGATCGCCGGCGGCGTGGCCCAGGGAGTCGTTGATCGGCTTGAAGCGGTCGAGGTCGAGGAACATCAGCACCACCCACGACTTCTGCCGTTCGGCCGACTGCAACGCGGTGTGCAGGCGATCCTGGAACAGGGTGCGGTTGGGCAGGTGGGTCAGAGCGTCGTAGTAGGCCAGGCGGTGGATGCGTTGCTCGCTGGCCTTGCGCTCGCTGATATCACTGAAGAAGCACACATAACTGGCCAGGTCGCCTTCATCATCGAGTACGGCGGTAATGCCGACCCAGGCCGGGTAATGTTCGCCGCTGCGGCGCTTGAGCCACACTTCGCCTTCCCAGGTGCTGTGCTGGTGCAACTGCTTGAGCACGTAGCGCAGGTGCGCTTCCTGCTGTTCGTCGACGGTGAGCATGTTCGGCAACTGGTCGAGGACGTCGGCCACCGCATAACCGCTGACCCGGCTGAACGCTTCGTTGGCCTGCACGATATAGCCGGCCGGGTCGGTGATCAGGATTGCCGAGGTGGAATGCTCGAATACCGTGGCCGCCATGCGCAGGTCTTTCTCGGCGCGGCGTTGCTGGCTGATATCGCGACCCACGCCGAGGATGCCTTCGAACGCGCCGTGCTCGTCCCACACCAGCACCAGGCGCAGCTCGATCGGCACCTTGCGCCCATCGGCCCGCAGGCAGTCGAACAGGAACAGTTGGGTCTGCACGTCATCGCGCAGCAGGGCCAGGGCTTCGGGCTGGTCGAGGGCGCGGCTGACCCGTTCTACCAGGGTGTAGATGCCGGTCAGTTGTTGTGGGTTGGCGATGGTCGATTGCCAGCCGTTCTTGAAGATCCAGTCGACTTCATAGCCCAGTACTGCATTCACCGACGGGCTGACGTAGTTGAGGGCCAGCTTGCTGTCGGTGGAGAAAATCACGTCGCTGATGCTTTCGGCCAGCATCCGGTAGCGCTGCTCGCTGTCGCGCAGGGACTCGCTGGCTTCGATCTGGTCGGTGATGTCCTTGGCCACGCCGATGATCCGCGTGACCTGGTCGGTCTTGTCCCGGGCCAGGGCCTGTTCGCGGATCTCGAAGCGCCGCCACTGGTTGTTGCGGTGCCTAAAGCGCAGCTGGCACTGCAACTGTGCCAGGTAACCGGCGGCGCGCTGTTGCTGGCGCAGTTCGTGGTAATACTCGGCGTCTTCGGGGTGCAGCAGGATCTCCCAGAAGTACTCGCCCATCTGTTGCAGTTCGTGCCGGTTGTAGCCCAGGGTATGGCCCAGGTGGTGGTTGCTGAAGATCATCCGCTGGCTGATCACATCCTGCACATACAGGTGATCCGGCACGGTACGCACCACGTCCGACCAGAAGCCTTCGCGCTCCACCAGCGACAGTTCGATCAGCTTGCGGCTGGTGATATCGCTGATGCTGAGGATCACTGCCTTATAGTCGTGCTGTGCTTCCGGCAGGCGCATCACCAGCCACAGGTACTGGTCGTTGCCGTCGATGTCGCTGAGTTGAATCTCCAGCTCCAGCTGTTTTTGCTGGGTCAGCACGGCTTCCAGCACTTGGTAGCCAATGGCGCTGGTGTTCAGCGCGCAACCGTCGATCAAACGGTCCCAGGCCTGTTCGCAGGACGCCACATTCAGCAGGCGCACCGCCACCTGGTTGACTTCAGTGATACGCAGTTCCTTGAGCAGATGCTGGCGTTGCTCGGGGCTGTTTTGCAGCCAGTCCTGCAACTGCTCGCGGGTGTGCAACTGGGCCTTGTCGAAGAACCCCCGCAGGCCCGACAGGTCGAGCACGCACAAGGCCACGCCGGTGCCGTCGAAGATATCCTGATAGCGGCGCCGGCCTTCGTTGACCTGGCGCTGGCGGCGGCGCATGTTCAGCAGCACCAGCACCGGGATCAGCGAAAAGGCCAGGCCCAGCAGGCACTTGCCGATAAACGCCGGCAGCAGTTGCTCCAGCACGGCGGCGCGGTCGAACAGGCCGCGCAGTTGCCAGTCGCTTTTGCTCAAGGGGGTGACCAGTACGGTTTTATTCAGTTCTTCCGGGGTCAGCCCGGACGACCATTGGCTGGGCATGCCGCTGTCGCGACTGACAATCCGATGGTTCAACTGGTTTTCAATCGCCCACATCGGGCGCGGCCCCTGGCCGTCCTGGCGCGTCAGGTTGGCCAGGTAATTGGGGGCCAGGCGCAACGCCCAGTACATTTTTGCGCCGCCACTGGGTTGGTGCAGCAGCAAGTAGATGACGGAGCCGTCGCTGTTGTTGCTCAGGTAATAGGACTGGGCATGGCTGCGCTTGACCAGTTCTTCGAGCCAGGCACCGTCCTGGCTGTTGTCGGCGGTGTCACTGATGATCGCGCCGCTGGGGGCGAGCAGGGCGACGCTGCGTAGTTCCGGCAGCGAGCGTTGCAAGCTGCGCACCAAGGCCTGGTGCTGTTCTTCGTTGCGTGGGGGCTCGACAATCGGCAGCAGGTTGAGGGCGATTTGCGCGCTCAGGGCCATGTTCAGGCTGATCTGTTCGGCCAGGTCGGCGCTGTAATTGATGGTGTATTGCTGCTGGTTCTTCTGGTTTTGCTGCAATTGGTCCAGCAGTTGCCAGAACAATAGCGCGAGCAGCAACAGGACCAGCGTCGCCAACGC
This sequence comes from Pseudomonas proteolytica, assembly GCF_007858275.1. Lineage (GTDB taxonomy): Bacteria > Pseudomonadota > Gammaproteobacteria > Pseudomonadales > Pseudomonadaceae > Aquipseudomonas > Aquipseudomonas proteolytica. The sequence continues at coordinate 30,337 of NZ_VFEV01000026.1, read as the reverse complement.
GCCCTTGAGGGTTCCGTGCAGGGGGGCGCCCGGCGCAATATGGGCTGCGCGCAACGGGCTTGGCTTTGTTACGTTGGTCAAGCTGTGATCCTGCGGTTTGGCTGTACTGGCGCGCGACGTGCACTATAAGCCGGACGCCCGAAGGGCGGCTAGCATGCCTTGAGTTGTGGCAAAGTGCCAGCGCCGCCTGGCAGGACTATAAGGCCGGGCCGGTACGGATCAACGCATCCGCCAGTTTGAATAGAATTGCCAGTGCAAAGCAACTAATAACCACAGACGCCGTGCGGTTTATGTTTTGCGGGGTCAACCAGGCATGCCCGCTGCGCTTGATACGCGCACCGAAGAGCACCCAGGCGCAGCCTACCGGGATCACTACCGCGGTGAATTGCATGACGAACTGCCCATACAAGGCGGTATCGGCAAAGGTTTGCACGGGCACGATGAACGACACCACCAGCAAGCCCTTGGGGTTGATCAGCGTCAGCAAAAAGAATTGCCGGCGCGATACCCGCGCGCCCGGTATAGCGGGCAGGCCGACGGTGGGCTCGCGCCACAGGCAGTACGAGGTCTTGGCCAGATAACAGATCGAGACAAACTGCATCACTTTCAGGCACCAGGGCGCGCTGGCACCCATATGGCTGAGCAGGTAGCCCCAAAATGAAATCTGCAGCAGGTAAGCCAGGCATTCCAACAAGCTCAAGGTCCAGGCCCGCCTGAAACCAGAAAGCACCCCAGAGCGCAATAACAGGGTATTGGTCGGCCCCGGCATTAATAGCAGCAACCCAAGTGCAGACATGACGTTGAGCATGAAGGCTGTCTCCCAGGACAGTCAGGGGGTAGGGCGGTTAGTCCAGCAGGTAGATTTCGACACGCTCTTTTTGCGCCCCGATGTTATTGCGCTTGAGGCGGATCTTGCCGATTTCGCCGGTGGTGTTCAGGTGCGTACCGCCACAGGGCACTTGGGAAAACCCGTCGATGTGCCAGCAGCGGCGCAAGCGCGCGGTGTCGGTGAAGCGGCTTTCAATGGGCAGATCGGCCGCGACCAGCGTTTCGACTTCCTGCAGGATTTCGGGAAAGTACTGGCTGACATTCTCTGCCAGGGTAAAGTCGATCCGCGCCTTGGTCTGGCCTATGTGGGCGCCGATTTTCTGCAGGTCGGGGAATTTCTTGTAGAACAGTTCCAGCACGATTTCCGCGGCGAAGTGTAACCGCATCAATGCGTAGCGCCGAGGCCAGTCGATCGTTACGTTGACCTGGTCGCCAACGGCAAAGTCCGGGTCCTGGGCCAGGGCATAGATGATCCGCTCACCTGCCACCGTGGCCTGGCTGACCTCAATGCGGTTGATCGTACCGTGATCAGACTCCTGGCCGCCCGACTCGGCAAAAAAAATCGTCGGGCTGATCTCCACGTTACGCCCCTCGATACTCAGCACACGAGCGTCCAGGGTCGAAAGGTAAGGGGTGCTCCAGAATGCGCGTTCCATATGACTTAGCTGCCTTGTTCACTGAGGGCGGTTAAAAAAAACGAGTAAAAGCGTGGAAAGTCGTCTTCGAAAAAAAAGTGCCCGCCTGGTACGCACTGGCTCTGAAAGGTGGCACTGGTGTAGCAACCCCACTCGTCGAGGCGATGGGGGTCGATCAACGGGTCGTCATAGCCATTGAGGGTATGCAGGGGGACCGGCAAGGGTCGCAGGAAGCGGTAGGTCAGTTGTTGGTTGAGCGCCAGGTCGGCCTTGAGTTTCTTCACGGCGGTACGGGCGAAACTGCACGCAGGGTCCGGTGGCAACGGCAGGGTGCTTTGCGCTCGGATGTGCGCCCATAGCTGCTGATCGTTCATCGCTCCCAGTAACGGGGAATAGCCGGTATGGGGCGGCATGCGCCCGGAAAGAAGCAGGTGGGTGGGTAAAGGGTGGCCCCGTTCGGCCAGGGCATGGGCGATATCCAGTGCCAGGCCGGCGCCGAAGCTGTGGCCATAGAAGGCAAACGGAAGTGTCAGCGCTTGCAGCTCGGTGACTATGGCATTGATCATTTGCTCGACACTGAGCGCTGGCGCCTCCTGGATACGTTCCTCACGTCCAGGCAGCCTGACCCCCCAGGCCGCGATGTCGATGCTGTGTAAGGCGTTCAACCCGAGGAACGGCGCCATGCCTCCACCGCCATAGGGGAAGCACAGCAATATGCGTCGCTGGACGGCGGCGTGCCCTGTGTGGAACGGTGCGAGCCAGCGGGGCTGCGCCAGGGTTGTGTGGTTCATGGCGTCCCTCTCATCCAGTGATCTCGAACAGGCCTACCGCCGGATGAAACATGTGTGACGTCGTCAGTGAACGGTGTTCTGGTGTGGCGGGATAGGGGATCGTCATGGCATTGGTCACGGTCACCCCCCCGATTTTTGCCAGTGACGCCTGGGTGGTGTGCAGGTCACCGACCTTGAAGGCCACGTGATAGATACACGCCTCCACGTCCACCAGCAGCCGGCTGACCACGCTGTCGGCGCGAAAGGGTTCGACCACTTCGACGATCTCACCCGCCGGAGAACGCAATTTGGTGATGAATACGCCAAAGGTCTCGATCGGTTGCCGATGAAACAGCACCTCGAACCCCAGGGTCTTGAAGAACGCTGAGGTTTTTTCCGTGGATCGGGTGGCGTAGGCGATATGGTCGATCGCCAGGTACGAGGGCTGTTCCATGGGCGATCCTTGTCAACTGGCCAGAGGCTTGAGGTCCAGGCCGCTGAGGCTCCTGTTCGCCACGCGGTTTTGCTGGTCGGTACAGGTCCCGGCAACTTGCACCACGCCGAATTTGTCGAGGCGATACTCGCCACCAAACTCTTTCACATAGTCGGTGCCGGGGTAGACCTTCACCCGCCCTGGAACATAGCGCGCCACATACCCCAGGCGGGTTTTGTCCGACGTCGAGTTGGGCAGCGAGGAGTGCATCAGCATCGAGCGGAAGATCACAAACTGCCCGGCTTTCATCACGATCGGCACCGCTGCGGCTTCGTCCGGTTGCCAGGATTTGTCTTTTTGCAGGGTGCTGTAGTCGTAGCCGTTGAAGCCGCGGGCGTATTGGCCCTTGACCACATCTTTATTGGCGACCGGGTCGAACGTCATGCCGATGGACTCGTCGTAGTTCATTTTTTTGTGGGTGCCTGGAATAAACAGCATGCAGCCGTTTTCCGGGGTGGCGTCGGTAAAACCGGTCCACACGTTGATGGCGCCGCCGAATGCTTCATCCTCGGGCCAGACCAGTTGGGGTTCCCCGGAGGCATGGCCGAACGTGTCCGCCTGGTGCCAATCGGTGCCTTCATTGCCGGGATATTTGGGAATGAACTCGCTGCGCCAGCAGATTACGTCCGGGCCCAGGATGCTTTTGAGGCGGTGCACGATCTCTTTGCGAAAGACATGACGGGTCAGCAATTCAACGTCCAGGTGCCGGTCGTAATTGGTGATCGCCACATCCAGGGGCGCGTCATAGGGCGCGTGCGTACGGTTGAACAATTGCGCCCGTACGGTTTTATGCAGTTGCATCATTTCTTCAGGCTCGTAGAGCGTGAAGGGCCCGATAAAGCCGTCCCGGTCGAATTGCTGATGCTCCTGTTCCGTCAACGAAAAGTCAGTGATATCCATGTCGGCTCCTAAGAGAGGTTACTGAGGTTTTCATGCGCTACGTAGTACTGCACCCATTCCTGCAAGGTGTTCAGCCGGGCGACTTCATCGAATGGGGTTTTTCTGCCAAGGGTCTGGTTGATTCGCGTGTGGGCCATGACGACGCTCAGGGATGAGGCGCCATAGGTATAAATGGAGTTTTCAGGCCGCAAGTCGCGGGTGCCCAGGATGCTGGACCAGGCTTCCAGCACCGCGGAGCCTGCAGGGTGGGGCGCAATATGAACGGCCTGTTCGTCCGCCAGTGATTGCAGCGCGCGTTTATCCACCTTGCCATTGGCCGTCACCGGCAGTTCGAACAACCGATGGATGCGCGATGGCAGCATATAGGGGGGAAGCCGGCTGGATAGCAGGCTCAGTAACTTGCCTTCGTCGGTATCCGGCCAGCCATGCTGGAACACAATGAAGGCATGCAGGCAGCTTTCCAGAGGATTCATGGCGCGGGCCAGCACCACCGCTTGGGCGATGCCCGGTAACTGCATCAGCCCCTGTTCGACCTCGGCGAGCTCGACGCGGTAGCCGTGGATCTTGACCTGTTCGTCGATGCGGCCCTGATAGCGGAAAACCCCATGTTCGTCCTCGATCACATAGTCGCCGGTACGGTAATAGATACCTTCTGGCAGGCGCAGGAAACGCTTGCGGGTCAGTTCGACGTCCAGATAGCCGAGGGCCAGGTTTCGTCCGCCGAGGAGCAACTCGCCGGATGTGCCGGGTGTGACCTCTCGAAGGTCGGCATTGACGACTTTGGCGTAAACCTGGCCGAGCAGATGGCCAATCGGGATGACCTGCGCCTGGGCATCCTTGAGTGTGCCCAGGCTATGCCAGGTGGAAAACACGGTGTTCTCGGTCGGGCCGTAGCCGTTGATGAGGGTGATGCCTGGGTTGGCCGCCAGCAGCGCCCGGGCATGCACCGGCTTGAGTACTTCGCCACCGACGTACAGCACCCGCACTGCGGCGAGCATGTGCAGGCGGTGCTGCGCCACCAGATGAAACAGCGAGGTGGTCAACAGCAGCACGTCGCACCGGGCTTTTTGCACCGCCTCGCAAAGGGTCTCGATATTGAAAGCGGGTTTGTGCAAGGTGACGCAGGCACCTGTCAGCAAAGGGACCCAGACCTCAAACAACGCGGCGTCAAAGCCGATCGAGGAGTGATGAACATAGTTGCGCGCCAGGCCTTGAACTTGCCGCTGTACGTTCTCCACCAGGTTCAGCAGCCCATCCTGGCCAATCAGCACGCCTTTGGGGACGCCAGTGGTGCCGGAGGTGAACATCACCGTGAGCGGATCGATGTCCATTGGATACGGCCGGGTGGGCCGGCGAAAGGCTGGACCTTGGGCGCTAAGGGCGCCGCTTTCGTCAAGACGCAAGTGGGTCAGGCGTGGATCTAAATTGACTGCTTCGGGCTGGTCGAGCAGCAAAACATGGTTGCAGCCCAGTTGATCAAGCTGCGCGACGATGCGCTTGGCGGGGGTGCCGGGATCGATGGCAACATAGGCCAGCCCCAGCTTGGCGCAAGCCAGCAGCGTCACCAGATAGTCCAGGCAACGATTGGCGACCAGCGGCAGGCATGGGGTATCGGCCAGGCCCCGCTGGGTCAATTGCTCGCATAGCCCCAGTACTCGCTCATGCAACTGTTGATAGGTAATCGACGCGTCTTCAGCGACAGCCGCGACCGCGTCGGGCGTCACCGTGCAAATCGATTGGAACTTGCGAAACACCCGGGTCGTGGACCGATTATGTGCGTTCATCGGCTGGCCTGCGCTGTGTCGCGGGTCAGAAAACAGCTCATGGCCTGGTACAGCTGTTCATGGCCGTCGACAAAGTCGTGATGATGTCCGGCCGGGTCTTCGATCAGTTGGCAGTCAGGCAGCCACTGCGCCACGTATTTTGAAGACGCAGTGTCGGTGTAGCGATCGTTGCTGCCACACCAGACCAGGGTGGGTGTCTTGACGGCCTGGGCGGTGCTCGCCACTTCCAGGCTCGCCAAGTGGTTGAGGAAGGTCAGGTATTGGTGAAAGGCCTGTAGCTCGCGCAAAGGCCGGACCTGTTGGTAGCGGTAGTCGCTGGGGGTATAGCTGCACGCGGTGTGGATCAGGCTGACGGCTTCATACACTTGGGCCCAGTTCCCCTGCGCGATCGATTGCATCATGCGTTCGACGTCGCGTTCATACTGGCTCTTGGCAATTTCATCGCCCCTGAGAAAGTAGGCGCCGTTGAGCAATAGCAATTTGCGGCAGGCACCCTGGGTCGCGGCCAACAGCGCCAAAGGTGCGGAAGAGCAGTAACCCACCAGAGCATCCAGGCATACGCCCTCAGGCAGCGCAGTGTGCAGCTGCGTGAAAAAATCGCTGACCCCCGCGCTCGGTGTCAGTTGCGCTGTGGAGGCATAGGACAGCAAGGCGTCACTTTCCAGAATGATCACATTGAAGCGGCTGATGAAAAACAATGCGGCGTTCTTCATGTAGAAACACTGCGTGCCCACTGGCGACAACAGCAGCAAGGTCTCCCGGGCCGGATCAATTGGCAGGCTCTGTACACAGATCACCTTGCCGGCGCGCGGCAGGTTCAGGGTCAAGGGGAACAGGCTGTGCATGGCGTACCTCATCAGGCGTAATGGGCCGCCGTTGCCGGCTGCAACTGATCGATGATGGTTTGTTTGCACGGCTTTAGGAAAAACTGCTCCATGTTGATATTCGCGCCAAACGCCTCATTGACCCGGCCGATCAATTGAATGGCCGTCAAGGAGTTCGCGCCCAGGTCGAATATGTCCTCGGCATTGGCGACGGGCCTGCGGAAGAACTCTTCGAAGAGGGTGTCGAGTGCTTGTAGGTTCATGGTTCACCTGTGGTTTGGTCGGTGAAAGGGGCCGGTCGCCCGGCCCGTCGGTACGCTTTAGGCCGCGGCGCGGCTATCCTCGGCCTGGAGGAGAGTGGCGTCCAGCAAGTCCCATAACGCTTCCAGGTTATTGAGGAAATCATCGGCGCCCTGGACGATTGCCGTGCTGTTCTCGGCGCTGAGGACTGACCCTACGGCTTCGATGGCATTCTGTTCGTGCTGGCATTCGGCGCCGGTTTCACCGTAGTGCTCCAGCAGGTAGTGCATGGCCGGCTCGTCGAAGCTGGCGCGGTACAGGCCGCTATCAATCAGGCAGGCTTTTTCTCCGGGTATCAGTTGGCGATTGGAGATGATCTCCAGGGCCAGCGCGGTGCCCAGGCTTTTGTACACATCCTGGGGCGCCGTCGATTTGCGTGCTTCAAAGGTGTGGATGGCTTTTTTGGTTTGCGGCATCAGGCCGGTGGCAAAGTCGTAACCAGGCAGTTGGCCGAGCAACTTGTCGGAGCAACGCTTGAGCATGGACTCGATATGGGCCTGGTCGGACAGGTCGTCGAACAACGCCTTGCCCGGCACTGAACGGTTGATGATATGCCCGGCCATCATCGCCAGTTCCGGGCCATGGTTTTCCTCGCTGTCGACGATTTCCTGCAGCAGATGGCTTTCGGTGGGCAGGCCGATCTGCTTCAGGCCTTCAGGCAGGTTCCAGCCCGGGCGGGTGGCATCGCAAAAGCTGCGTATATGGTGGAACAAGGCGCCGATAGCTTCGGTTCTGGGGTTGACCCGGGCCCAGTTGTGGAAGATGGGGTGGCTGTAGCAGCGATGGGTTTTGACACGGTCCACAAGGGTTTCTATACGCATGATCGATCTCCCAAGGATTGGTTACGACATAGGGTTCCTTACTGCTTTAAAGGAAGGGTGGTGCTTTAGTGACCGACAATCAGGCGACTGCCCGACAGGCCGGGTTTACTGATGGTCACGTCCATGAACCCAGCCTGTTCGAGCAGCGCTCGCCAGCCTTGCTCAGAAGGAAACCGTCGATCCATGAAGTGGGTATGTAAAAACGTGAACGCCAGCGAATAGGCGTTGTTTTGCCAAGGCGTGTCGTCGGGGATGGCGTCCGCAATCACCAGTTTGGCGCGGGGGGATGCGCCCTTGATGGCCGCCAGCAGGCGCGGCAGAACCTGGCTTTGCGTCGGGTTCAGGTCATGGAACACGAAGCCTGCGTGAATGACATCGACGTCCTTGAGCAAGGCCGGATCGTTGATAAGGCTTTCAACCGGTGCATGAATCACCTGGATCCGCTGGCTCAGGCCTTTGCCTTCAATGATTTCCCGGGCTTTCTGGCAAGCGCTGGCACTCAGGTCTATGCCAATTGCCGTGGCCTGTGGCAGTTGCTCAAGCAGGCGGATCAGCAGGCCGCAAGTGCCTGAGCCGAAATCAATGATTTTTTGCGGGTTGGCTTGCAGGATTTCCTTTTCGGCATGGGGATAAAAGTCGGTCGCCCCCATCCATTTGGACGTCCTGGCCACGTGCTCACCATTGCGTACGTAGGTGTCGATAGCACCCTGCATATCATTGGCGAACTGCACAGGGTGTTCGATCAACGGCGCGCAGGACTGCAAGGCCCACAGCAGGTAGCCGCAGTTGTTCACCGCCGCTGGCAGTTCGGCGGTGCCCTTGTAGCTTTCGGGGTCAGGGCCAGGCGCGGCCAGCCCCAGCTTGCATAGCGCGTTGAGGTAGGACACGACGAAATGGTGCTTGGCGCCGCTCAGGTCTACGACCTGTTGCGCATCGAAGGGCTCTGCTTGCAACAGCAGCTCGACAACGCCCAAACGTGCGCCCATTTCCAGGAAAATCGACTTTCCAGCCAGGTTCTGCGCCGAATCCACGGCGGTTGCTGAAATGACCTCTACCACGACTACCTCCTTGTTGTGCGGTAAGCACTCACTTTTAAGTTTTGCGGTCGAAAAAGTTTTCCAGTGCAATAGCGGCCTTTATCAAGTGCTTGCGCACCAACTCCTCGGCGCGGTCCAGATCCTGGTGGGTGGCGGCCTCGACCATCGCCAGGTGTTCGTCCTGTGACATGTGCTCACGGCCCATGGCAGACAAGTGAAAGCGCAGGTAACGATCCTCCACGGACAGTTGTTTCTCGACCAGTTGCAAGAACTTGGCATGAGGCGTCTTCCCGTAGAGGCACATGTGAAAACGCTTGTTCAGCACCCCCAGTTGGTCCATTTCCGTTTCGTCATTCATCTGCTGGATCAAGTCCCTGGCCATCTGCAGATCTTCGTGGGTCAAGTAGGGAATCGACTGCCGTATGGCGGCCGGTTCCAGTGCCAGGCGGATCGCGTAGTTATCAAGGCCATCGGCCTTCGATATCTGCGTCACGATCGCGCCTTTGTAAGGCACGAAATCCACTAGCGCCTGTGCCTCCAGTTTCTTCAGCGCTTCTCGAACCGGCATGCGACTGACGTTGAAGGTCTGCGCCAGCTCCTCTTGGCGCAACACCTCTCCGGGAGGGAGCCGGCCCTCCAGGATTGCCTGCTTCAGCACCTGTTCAATCTGCTCGCTTGCTGTTCTGTGTTGAATCTCACCCAGGTCACTAAGCCGTTTGCTTTTCAAATCTACTACTCACTACTATTCAGACGAAGCAACCAATATCCATTGGATATTGGTTTAGCATCGTATTTTCGATTGTGCAAGTTTGTTCCTGTCACGGCTCGAAAAGTCGACAAGCGAGGTGGCGGTGATGAGTGTTTCAAGCAAGCGATGGAGTGCGCGCAGTGGCCTACCCGTGGCTTGGTGGAGCCTGATCAGCACAGGAGCGAGTGCAGCGCTGATAGGGTTTATCAGTACTTTTTTTATTGTGCTGCAGGGTTTTTACAACGTAGGGGCTTCACCCAGCCAGGCGGTCAGCGCCCTGGCGGTCCTGTGTCTGTTTCAGGGAGGGCTGGGGATCGCCTACTCCTTGTTAACCCGAAAGCCGTACGCGTTTGCGTGGTCGACACCGGGGTCGGCGATCCTGCTTGGGTATAACCAGCCCCTGGTTGGGTTTGGTGAAGCAGTCGGTGCCTTTTTCATGTCCGGGGTACTGATGCTGGCGCTGGCCGTGGTACCGAACATTGCCCGCTATATTGAAAAAATACCCGCCAGCCTGTCATCGGCGATGCTGGCGGGGGTTTTGCTCTCACTGTCCACCTCGTTTGTACCGGCCTTTGAGCGCTACCCCTTGATCATGGGAGTGGTGGCCGCCCTTTGGTTGGTGCTGTTTATCTTCAAACCGTTATTCGCCTTGCCGGTGACGCTTTGCGCGCTATTTGCCTATTTCCTGCTCCAGCCACCGCTGGCACCGGTGGTGGAGGCTTCAGCCCTGACGTTTGAGTGGGTAGTGCCGGTCTTCACCTTGTCCTCGTTTATCAACCTGTCCATCCCACTGTTTGTGGTCACGTTGTTTTCACAGAATATTCCCGGCTATCTGATTTTGCGTAATAACGGCTACACCAGCCATTTCCCCGGGATGCTGTTCGTCACCGGATTCGCCACCAGTTGTGCCTCCCTGTTCGGCTGCCACAATCTCAACCTGGCGGCGCTGACGGCGGCCATGTGTGCCGGGCCCTTGGCCTGCGAAGACAAGTCGCAGCGGTATATCGCCAGTTGTGCGGCGGGCATCAGTTACTGGGTCATGGCGTTCTTTGCCGCCGGGTTGGTGAGCCTGTTATCGGTCATTCCTTCGGCGGTTGTGCTGGCGCTGGCTGCACTGGCATTGTTCAGCACGCTGGCGGACGCCCTGAGGGACGCGCTCAAAAGTGATCTTTATTACCCGGCTGTCGCCACCTTGATGATCACCGTGTATTTCCCCGACTTCTTCCATGTGTCTTCTTCATTTTGGGGGTTGGCGCTGGGGTTTGTGTTCTATCTGGCCTACAGCAGGAAAAAGCGCGGCTGAAAAGCACCTGTCAACCTGCCCGCCGCCGCTGACTTAGGTTAACCTTGATCATTCGATGTGCTACGTACAGCGCCATGCCGCTACGCAGGCCCTGTTCTCATCTTTTTACGAGGTCCATATTTTGGCTCAATACGTTTTCACCATGCATCGGTTGGGCAAAGTTGTTCCACCGAAGCGGGAAATCCTGAAAAACATTTCGTTGTCCTTTTTCCCGGGCGCCAAGATCGGTGTGCTCGGCCTCAACGGTTCGGGTAAGTCCACGCTCCTGAAAATCATGGCTGGCGTCGACACCGAGTTCGAAGGCGAAGCCCGCCCGATGCCCGAACTGAACATCGGCTACCTGCCGCAAGAGCCGATCCTGGATCCGTCCAAGACCGTGCGTGAAGTGGTCGAGGAAGCCGTCAGCGTCATCAAGGACGCCCAGGCCCGCCTGGACGAGGTCTATGCCGCCTACGCCGAGCCGGATGCCGACTTCGACAAACTGGCCGCCGAACAGGCCAAGCTCGAAGCCATCCTGCAGGCCGGTGACGGTCACAACCTGGAACGCCAGCTGGAAGTCGCCGCTGATGCGCTGCGCCTGCCGGCGTGGGACGCCAAGGTCGAGCACCTGTCCGGTGGTGAAAAGCGCCGCGTGGCCTTGTGCCGCCTGCTGCTCTCGGCCCCCGACATGCTGCTGCTCGACGAACCGACCAACCACTTGGACGCCGACTCCGTGGCCTGGCTGGAACACTTCCTCCATGACTTCCCGGGCACCGTGGTTGCGATCACGCACGACCGGTACTTCCTGGACAACGTCGCCGGCTGGATCCTGGAACTCGACCGTGGCGCGGGTATCCCTTACGAGGGCAACTACTCCGGTTGGCTGGAAGCCAAGTCCGACCGTCTGGCCGCTGAATCCAAGCAGCAGTCGGCCCATGAAAAGGCCATGAAAGACGAGCTGGAGTGGGTGCGCAAAGGCGCCAAGGCCCGTCAGTCGAAATCCAAGGCCCGTCTGCAACGCTTCGAGGAAATGCAGTCCCAGGAATTCCAGAAGCGCAGCGAGACCAACGAAATCTACATCCCGGCCGGTCCGCGCCTGGGTGACAAGGTCATCGAGTTCAAGAACGTCTGCAAAGGCTATGGCGACCGCGTGCTGATCGACAACCTGTCGTTCTCCATGCCTAAAGGCGCCATCGTTGGCGTGATCGGTGGTAACGGTGCGGGTAAATCCACGCTGTTCCGCATGCTGATGGGCAAGGAGCAACCGGATTCGGGCACCATCGAAGTCGGCGAAACCGTGCAACTGGCCTGCGTCGACCAGAGCCGCGAAGACCTCGACGGCAGCAAGACAGTGTTCCAGCAGATTTCCGACGGTTCCGACCAGATCCGCATCGGCAACTATGAAATCCCGTCGCGCACCTATGTCGGCCGCTTCAACTTCAAGGGTGGCGACCAGCAGAAGTTCGTCAAGGACCTGTCCGGTGGTGAGCGTGGTCGCTTGCACCTGGCCCTGACCCTGAAAGAGGGCGGCAACGTCCTGCTGCTCGACGAACCGTCCAACGACCTCGACGTTGAAACCCTGCGTTCCCTGGAAGAAGCCCTGCTGGACTTCCCGGGCGCCGCGATTGTGATCTCTCACGATCGGTGGTTCCTTGACCGCGTGGCGACACACATCCTCGCGTACGAAGATGACTCGCAAGCAGTGTTCTTCGAAGGCAACTACACCGAGTACGAAGCCGATCGCAAGAAGCGCCTGGGCGAAGCGGCTGCCCAGCCGCATCGTGTACGGCACAAGAAACTGGCCTGAATCGGGTCGGTGGTTTGAAAAGCGGAGCCTTCGGGCTCCGTTTTTTTTGGGCGCATTTCAGGTACGCCGAGGTGACTTCATCGCAGGCAAGCCAGCTCCCACATTAGATCGAGTACCTGCGCTACAACACGATCAAATGTGGGAGCTGGCTTGCCTGCGATAGCGGTTTAACTATTGGTGCATTCCCCGAGTTGAAATCCCTGTTAGGGGGCAGAAAATCAGGGTTATTTATATCCAATGCACCATTTAAATTCACAAAAGCGACATTTTGCCCTGTCGCGGTGCGACATGAATTGATAAAGTCCTGGGCAATTCGCCATTAACGACAATAAATCTGCCGAGACTTTTCATGATCGAATCCGTCGAATCCTTCCTTGCCCGCCTCAAAAAACGCGACCCGGACCAGCCGGAATTCCACCAAGCTGTGGAAGAAGTCCTACGCAGCCTGTGGCCTTTTCTTGAAGCCAATCCCCACTACCTGACTTCGGGCATCCTCGAGCGCATCTGCGAGCCGGAGCGGGCCATTACCTTCCGGGTATCGTGGGTCGATGACCAGGGCAAGGTCCAGGTCAATCGTGGTTTCCGTATCCAGATGAACAGCGCCATTGGTCCCTATAAAGGCGGCCTGCGCTTCCATCCGTCGGTCAACCTCGGGGTGCTGAAATTCCTCGCCTTCGAGCAGACCTTCAAGAACTCCCTGACCTCGCTGCCCATGGGCGGCGGCAAGGGCGGCTCGGACTTTGATCCCAAGGGTAAGAGCGACGCCGAGGTCATGCGTTTCTGCCAGTCGTTCATGAGCGAGTTGTATCGCCATATCGGCGCGGACGTGGACGTACCCGCTGGCGACATTGGCGTGGGCGCCCGGGAAATCGGCTTTCTGTTCGGCCAGTACAAGCGCCTGAGCAACCAATTCACCTCGGTGTTTACCGGTAAGGGCATGAGCTACGGCGGCAGCCTGATCCGCCCCGAGGCCACCGGTTTTGGCTGTGTGTACTTCGCTGAAGAAATGCTCAAGCGCCAGGGCCAGCGTGTCGAAGGCAAGCGCGTGGCGGTTTCTGGCTCGGGCAACGTCGCGCAGTACGCGGCGCGCAAAGTCATGGACCTGGGCGGCAAAGTAATTTCCCTGTCCGATTCCGAAGGCACCCTGTATTGCGAAAGTGGTTTGACCGAGGAGCAATGGTCGGCGTTGCTGGAGCTGAAAAACGTACAGCGCGGGCGCATCAGCGAATTGGCCTCGCGCTTCGGCCTGGAATTCCGCGCCGGCAAGACCCCGTGGGAACTGGCCTGCGATATCGCCCTGCCATGCGCGACCCAGAACGAACTGGACGCCGAAGCCGCCCACCACCTGTTGCGCAACGGCTGCATCTGCGTGGCCGAAGGCGCCAATATGCCGACCACCCTCGAGGCTGTGGATATCTTTATCGACGCCGGCATCCTGTTCGCACCGGGCAAAGCCTCCAATGCCGGCGGCGTGGCGGTGAGTGGCCTGGAAATGTCGCAAAACGCCATGCGCCTGCTGTGGACCGCCGGTGAAGTGGACAGCAAACTGCACAACATCATGCAATCGATCCACCACGCCTGTGTGCACTACGGTGAGGAAAATGGCCGGGTCAACTACGTGAAGGGCGCGAACATCGCGGGCTTTGTGAAAGTGGCCGATGCAATGCTGGCCCAGGGCATCGTCTAAGCCATAACGCTGATCCACTGTAGGAACTGGCTTGCCATCGCTGGCACGCCAGTTCCTACAGAGGTGTTATTGGCTGCGATAGGCCCGTGCGGCGTCGCGGTCCTTCTCTTGCTGCCAGGCGCGCTCGCGCTCGTCCCAGTGGCGCTCCCGGTAGTCCTGCTGGTCCTCGCTCTCGCGCATGGCCTTGCACTGGCGAAAGCCATCCTCCCAGCCTTCGGCGTAGGTGCGGTCCTTCACATAGCGTGGGACGTCCTTGCGAAACACCCCAGTGATCACCCCGGCCGCCTGGCGCCCACTGCCGCAGCCATCCTCAAAACCGTCGGCGAAGGCCGGTGGATAACCCCTGGCCAGCAACTCCTCGTGGGTGGTCTGGCACCCTGAAAGCGCCATCACCACGCCCAGCATCACAGCGAACCGCCACATCTCATACTCCCCGGCCGTTGAGCGGCTGATAAGGGAAGTCTAGAAGGGGATTCGTCGGGGAGATGTGAAAGCTGGGTGAGCTATTTGTTTGGACGACATATTTTTGGTGGCAAGCCCGCTTGCCACAGGGGGTTATGTCGTGGGTTGGGTGAGAGCGGCGTGTTCGGCCAATTCCTGCTGGATGAATGCGCTGATCATCGCCCGGTACACCTGTTCAGTGACGTCGGGGTTGGCGCCAAGGGTGTGCGATAGCTCGCGAACCTTGTTGATGACTTGTTCGACACGCTGGGGAGCCTTGACGCCATCGCTGTCTTTTTTGAAGCGCGCGGCCTGGGAGACGAAACTGCCGCGTTCGGCCAGCAGGGCGACGATCTGGCGGTCCAGGCGGTCGATGTTTTCCCGGACTTGTTCAAGGGTGGTGCAGGTGACGGCCATGTCGTTAGAACTCCTGTAGGTATGGGGTAAACACGGACTAAAAATGTGGGAGCGGGCTTGCTCGCGAAAGCGGTGCTTCAGTCAATCTATCCGGCGACTGATACTCCTCCATCGCGGGCAAGCCCGCTCCCACACTGGAGTTTCAGTGGGTTTTGCGCCGGGTCAATAGTGATACCACTTCACTTCCAGCATCACTTCGTTCACCGGCGTGGCCATGTGGCTGAACTCGCGTTGTGCGCTCAGGCGTACGCCGAGGTTACGTGACACTTCCCACTGCTGATTCAGGCTGATACTACGGCGTACTTCGCCATTGGTGAAGAAGTCGCCCTTGGCCTCCAGGCTGAGGTTGCCCAGCGGGTTTTTCCACAAGACACCAGTGTTGAAGCCGGCCGCCGGGGAGATGAATTCGCTGAAGTCGTTGTTATGTTCCACGCGCACGGTGCCGAGGGCAAAACCGAGCATGTCGTCGTGCAGTTGCCAGGTGCCGCCGGCGCCGCCATTGACGTGGCTGACCAGGGTTTCGTCGTCATGTTTGCCCGGTACTCGCTCAAGGCCGCCGGTGACTTGCCAGGACAACGGCTGCAGCAGCTCATTGCGCGGGGTCAGGGAGCGGATGGTCGCCAGGTCCAGTTGCTGCAGTTGCCAGTTGTTACCTTCGTACTGGCGCAGTTTCATCTGCAGGATTTCAATCTGCGCGCCCAGGGGGAAGCCTTCGGCGTTGTCGTTGAGGTCGTGGTAAGCCATGCGCAGGCCGTATTCGCCGAAGGCCTTGTCGCCACGGGTGCCGATGCCTGCTTGCCAGGTGCGCGACTCATGGCCGTTTTCCGGCAGGCCAGGGCGATCGATCTGGAGGTCGGGCGCCGGGTTCTGGTTGATTGCCCGCAGCAACTCGAAACTGCGCTGGGAGCGCTCGCTGTCGCGCTCCAGGCCGTTGGCACGGTAGCGGCCAAGGCGGTAGGCAGCGTCGATGATCAGGGCCTGGCGGTCTTTGCCCAGGCTTTTGAACGTTGGGTCTTGCAGTTGTTTCTGGTCATCGCTGATCTTCAGCACCCATTGTTGCTCGTCGCTGCCCAGGGGCTTGGCGCGCTCCAGCAACTCCCGTTCACGGGACGGGCGGTAATCGATTTTTTCCACCAGGCCGGCGTCCTTCACCGCTTTTACGGTGTCGGTAGGAATGGCAGTCAGCGGGAACTGTTCGGTCAGGCGCAGGCCGGGGCGCGCCACTTGCAGCAGTTCCAGCAGGCGGTACGAGCAGTTTTCATCGAAGAAGAAGTAGTCGAACTGGATCTGCTTGAGCTCCCACACGTGCTCGACCATGCGCTCGGTTTCGACCTGGGTCAGGTTCAGGCGGTATTCCCACAGGTCGCGGTTCTCCAGGCTACGGTATTCCGAGAGTTTTTCCTGGTAGGGCACCAGGGCAAACAGCCCTGGGTAACCGCCCATCAGGCCTTTCCAGGCGTAGAGGATGCTGTTGTCCGAGCCTTCAATGTAGGCGCCGAAATTGATCGCGTAGCTGAGTAGGGCAGTCTTGTTGCTTTGTACGTCGGCCTGGTCGATGCGCAGCAAGGTATGGCCGAACATCGAGGACGGGCTGTTGAGATAGGCCGCCGGGAAGATCATCACCGCGCTGTGGGGCGCGACGTCCTTGAACCATTGCTTGAACTCGGCGCAGTCCACGGGCGGCAGGTCGCTCAGCTGCAACTGGTCTTTGAGCCAGCGGGTGCGGGCCGGGTACACGCATTGGGTGTGTTTTTCGCCAAGGCTGGCCGGGGCGTACAACGCCTCTACGGTGGCCTTGAGCTCGGCGTCCGGGTGATGGGCACCGTCTTTGGCGATGAAAAATTTCTGGTCGCTGACATAGCTGCGCCAACCGCTGATCTTGCCGGCTTCGTAGTGCCCCAGCGAAAGCCAGAACGGATCATTGGCCAGTTGCTGCAAACGTTGATCATCAAGATGCGGCGCCGCAGATAGCGGGGCGCATGCGAAGAGTGCCAGGTAGGCAAGGCGTTTGAGCATAGGGGCAACTTAAGTCGGAATAAATAAAGACCCAAAGCGGGCAGGTCCAAAAAACAAAACCCGCGCCGGATAAGGGCGCGGGCAGGTCGAGCTTAAGCCTGGGTGGCGTATTTCGCCAGGCGGGCATCGCCTTTGAGAACAGCGATGGTGTTGGAGTGCACGTCTTCTGCGGTTACGTCAGCCTTGCTGAAGATCTGCTGGAAGTGTTCGTGAGTCACTGCTGCGAAGTGATCACGATCCTCTGGAGCAACGCCCAGGACCACGGCATAGGTGGTCAGCGCTTCGCCATTGCCTTTGGCCATGTCTTCGGACAGCTCGTTCATCATGCCATTCATGGCAATCCACGATTTGCCGCCGTAAGTCAGCGCGCTGTTGGTGCTGCAACCGTTGGTGCCCGAGGTCATGCCGAACGTGGCGTTACCGGAGGTGCCGTTGGTGGTGGAGGCCAGGAAGTGGGCCGGCGTGCCGCGCTGGCCTTCGAACAGCATGTTGCCCCAACCGCAGTTCGGGCCACCTGGCGCTTCGGCCATTGCATTGAGGGAGACAACGGTGAAGAGAGTACCGAGAAGGATCCGTTTCATAGCTTTGTTCTCTTAGTGTGCAAACCAATGGACAAGGGTTCAGGCGCCTCACGGCGCCCTAGGGGCCAGTTATTAGTCCAACCCGCGCAGTTTGGAGTTTAGGCATGTTCCAAGGGTTCCGTGGGTTTTTGTAAAACAATCAATGCAGACCGGTTTTTTTGCACGCCGCATCCCGTGTCTATGCTTTACCTCAGTCGTGCCTTGCCAGCCAGCTACGCACGGCGCCAGAATGCCGCCATTGCCCCGCCTGATGTAAGGAAGCCCGATGCCTGATCCTGTTGCTGCCAGCTTGCGTCTAGCGCCCGAAGCGCTGACTCGTCCTTTCTCCGCTGAACAGTTCAGCTTCTCGACCACCAATGACTTGGAGCCCTTTCGCGGTGTGCTTGGCCAGGAACGCGCGGTTGAAGCGTTGCAGTTCGGTGTGGCGATGCCACGCCCCGGTTACAACGTGTTTGTCATGGGTGAGCCCGGTACCGGGCGCTTTTCGTTCGTCAAACGCTACCTCAAGGCCGAAGGCAAGCGCCTGCAGACCCCGGCAGACTGGGTCTATGTCAATAATTTCGACGAGCCCCGCGAGCCCCGCGCCCTGGAATTGCCTGCAGGCGGCGCGGCCCCGTTCATTGCCGATATCAGTGGCCTGATCGACAACCTGGTCGCCACGTTCCCGGCGGTGTTCGAGCACCCGACGTATCAGCAGCGCAAAAGCGCCATCGACCGCGCCTTCAACCAGCGCTACGACCGTGCGTTGGACGTGATCGAGCGCCTGGCCCTGGAAAAGGACGTGGCGCTGTACCGTGACAGCACCAACATCGCCTTTACCCCGATGCTCGATGGCAAGGCCCTGGACGAGGCCGAGTTCTCGCAACTGCCGGAAGCCGATCGTGAGCGCTTCCACACGGATATTTCCGAGCTCGAAGAACGCCTCAACGAAGAACTCGCCAGCCTGCCGCAGTGGAAGCGCGAGTCCAACAACCAGATGCGCCAGTTCAACGAAGAGACCATCACCCTGGCCTTGCAGCCACTGCTGGCGCCGTTGTCGGAGAAGTACGCCGAGAACGCCGGCGTCTGCGGCTACCTGCAGGCGATGCAGGTCTATCTGCTCAAGACCGTGGTCGAGTTGTTGGTGGATGACGCGAAAACCGACGCCCAGGCGCGCAAGCTGCTCGAAGAGCAGTACTGCCCGAGCCTGGTAGTGGGCCATGCGCTCAATGGCGGCGCACCCGTGGTGTTCGAGCCGCACCCGACCTACGACAACCTGTTCGGCCGGATCGAGTACAGCACCGACCAGGGCGCGCTTTACACCACCTATCGGCAACTGCGCCCGGGGGCGCTGCACCGCGCCAACGGCGGCTTCCTGATCCTGGAAGCCGAGAAAATGCTCAGCGAGCCGTTTGTCTGGGACGCGCTCAAGCGGGCCCTGCAATCACGCAAGCTGAAGATGGAATCGCCACTGGGCGAGTTGGGCCGCCTGGCCACCGTGACCCTCAACCCGCAAGTGATTCCATTGCAGGTGAAGGTCATCATCATCGGCGCCCGTTCGCTGTACTACACGTTGCAAGACCTGGATCCGGACTTCCAGGAGATGTTCCGGGTACTGGTGGATTTCGATGAAGATATCCCGATGGTCGATGAGAGCCTGGAGCAATTTGCCCAATTGCTGAAAACCCGCACCTCGGAAGAAGGCATGGCACCGCTGACCTCGGATGCCGTGGCGCGGTTGGCGACCTACAGCGCTCGCCTGGCGGAGCACCAGGCACGCCTGTCGGCCCGGATTGGCGACCTGTTCCAACTGGTCAGCGAGGCGGACTTCATCCGCCACTTGGCAGGCGACGAACGCACCGACGCCGGGCATATCGAACGTGCCCTGAAAGCCAAGGCCACGCGCACCGGGCGGGTCTCTGCGCGGATTCTTGACGACATGCTCGCCGGGGTCATCCTCATCGACACGGCTGGCGCCGCGGTGGGTAAATGCAACGGGCTGACTGTGCTCGAGGTCGGTGATTCGGCGTTTGGCGTGCCGGCGCGGATTTCCGCCACGGTGTACCCGGGCGGTAGCGGCATTGTCGACATCGAGCGCGAGGTCAACCTTGGGCAACCGATCCACTCCAAGGGCGTGATGATCCTTACCGGTTACCTGGGCAGCCGTTATGCCCAGGAATTCCCCCTGGCGATCTCCGCGAGCATTGCCCTGGAGCAATCCTACGGTTACGTCGACGGCGACAGTGCCTCGTTGGGCGAGGCCTGCACGTTGATTTCGGCGCTGTCGAAGACGCCGCTCAAGCAGTGCTTTGCCATCACCGGCTCGATCAACCAGTTCGGCGAAGTGCAGGCGGTGGGCGGGGTCAACGAGAAGATCGAAGGCTTCTTCCGTCTGTGCGAGGCTCGTGGCTTGACGGGCGAGCAGGGCGCGATCATTCCCCAGGCCAACGTCGCGACGTTGATGCTCGATGAGAAGGTCTTGCAGGCCGTGCGGGCAGGGCAGTTCCATGTGTATGCCGTGCGCCAGGCCGACGAGGCGTTGAGCCTGTTGGTGGGCGAACCTGCGGGTGAGCCGGATGCAGAAGGGCAATTCCCCGAGGGTAGCGTCAACGCCCGCGTGGTTGAGCGTCTGCGGGCGATTGCCGAGATGATCAGCGAGGAAGACCTCAAAGAGGCGGAAAAGGAACTGGCGCAGCAGGCGTTGGCTGAGGCCAAGCCAACCTGATGTATCCGTTGTAGGAGCCGGCTTGCCGGCGATGGCGGTCTGTCAGGTATTGATAGGCCAGCAGCTTTGGCGCTATCGCCGGCAAGTCGGCTCCTACAGGGGGTGCCATATTTTTGGCTCAATTGTATGGGGCCAACCACCGTTGGTCCCTACAACCTTGGTTTGTACCGGTTTTCTTCTATTCTCAGCTCAAGGGATATCTACAGGAGTCATGGGATAGAGACAGCCTTGCACTTGGAGGCTGAACACCGGATCTACCGAGGGTCGCCGCCATGCCGCGCAGCCTTTGCCTCACCCGCCAGTGCCTGGGCCTGGTTACCCGAATTGAATGTTCCATTCGTCCTCTTGCGGGGGACGCAGGGATGTGGACGTTGCTGTTTGCCGCCGGAATGACCGGTGAGCAGCCCTCGACCATCAAGTCCCAAGGGCCGTTCCACGGGCCGTTCGTCGCGGAAAACATTCTTGAATCCATCGTGCAAAGCCTGACCCTGCACGGCTACGAACTGGCCGACGACCCGCAGATATGGTGCATTCACCTGCAAGCCCATCTGCGCCAGCTCAACGGCGGCCGGCCCCACGCCCTGCACCTGTAACCCGCAACCCCTGTAGGAGCCGGCTTGCCGGCTCCTACAGGTTATTTGGTCTCGGGTTTGTCCAGCTTGACCTCAAAGCCGTACTGCACCGTGTTCAACGCCGTGCGTTGGTAGGTTTCAAGCTCGGTCGGCCGGCCATAAAAGTAATGCACATCAAACAGTGCAGTGCCGTATTCCTGGGCGCGATGGCTGACGCCGAGGATTTCCTTCAAGTAGTTGCCGCTGGCGTCCTTGGCAAAGAACCGCCAGCTGTCGGAAGGAAAAAGCGCCTGGTCGACAATCAGCGCGTTGTCCTGGAGCGACAGGCCCTTGGGCAATTGTGCCGTGCTGACGGTGCTTTTTTCGATGGTGGCGAGGAACAGTGGGATCGATCCCACGGCAAACCCTGGGTTTTCCGGGAATAAATTCAGATCGTAGGTAATCGTGCCGCGCCATGGGTCGACCTCAAAGGCCTCGGTGGGCAACTCGATGGGCTCGCCGCGCTTGCCTTCATCATTTGCCGTAAAGAACGTCAGCGGTGCATCGCTGCTGGTGCGTGTCGAGCCGATCAGGTCGTCATTGAACGTGAAAGGATGGTCAAAGGCGATGTGGGCGGCGCTGGCGTCCTCCACTGACTGGCTGATGGTGATGCTGCTTTTCAACTGGTCTTCGGTGAGGCTGGCGCTTTGCAGCCAGTCGGCTGCCTGGTCGTCATACACCGTGACCGGCATGGGCAGGGCCTGCACGGTTTTTTCCAGGCTGTTTTTGTCGAAGCGCCGGATCGGCAGTTCAAGGTCCTTGCGGGTGACAGTTGCTTGGGAAAAGTCCAGTACGCTGACCTGCAGGTTATCGATCTGCCCATTGAAGTAGACCTTGGCGTAGTGGCTGGCCTGCTTTTGTTCAAAGGCTTTCTGCTCGTCTCCCAGCTGTTTCTCAAAGGCGTCGGACCAGGTTTTTTGCTTGCGCATCTGCGCCAGTTGCTGCTCGTAGAACGCCACCTGGGCGGCGCTCTCGTTGATTGAGCCGGAGCGGGAAAGAAACAGCCCCGTAGTGTCGCGGGCCTGGACCAGCAGCGGGTTGGGCGATTCATCCGCTACTTGCGGCGCCAGGGGCGCGGTGTTGGTCAGTTCGATCTCGGCGTAGTTGTTTTCCAGGGCCAGCAGGGTAACGGTGAGGTTTTCTTCGCTGCGTTTCTGGCCCACGTCTTTGCGAGTCAGGTCGAAGGTCAGGACTTTACGCGGTGCGATGACCTCGACCTGGCCCTTGAGCGTGACGGGTTGGGGCTGGCTCTTGTTGTCCGTCTCGATGCCTTCGATGAACGGATAGGTGACGGTCAGGTCGTCCGGGTTGGTCAGGTTGGAGCTGCTGGGGCTCAGTTGAATGCCGGGGTCGGTTTCCGACCATTCCGGCTGGAATGGGATGATCTTGTTGTTGCTCAAGGTCACCGATTGCCATTCCAGGCCATGGGGAAAGGGGAATTGGTCCGGCATATTGAAGCTGAACGGGAACACCGGTTGCAGATCGGTCAGGTAGTCCGAGTGCGAGTTCTTGCGCAGGACGAATAGCCCGTTGATGTAGGTATCCACCAGTGCTTGTGGCGTCGGGTAGTGCGCAAGCGCGGCCAGGGTGTTTTCCCCGTACTCGGTCTCGACGGGTTTGGTGTCTAGCTTGATGCGCGCACGCTCCAGCAGCAGCAGCGAACCGCCCAGTTCGGCTACGGCCTCCTTGAGGCGTGGGTCCTGGATGACGTCCAGGGATTGCTCGAACTGAGCGGTTTTTTCTTCGAGACTGGCTTGCTTGTGCTCGTCGCTGGGGGAGCAGCCACTGGCCGCCAGCAATACCACACACAGGCCAAGACTGGCCAAGGGAGATCGCACATCCATTATTTGAGATTCCTGTCCGGCAGCATCGAGCCACTTTGATGAGGCCGACACTAGCAGAAAAATAGTCTTACAGAAGCGCTACAGGTCAGTTTCCGGGTGGTTATGGCGCGATGTACGTGGCTGATATACTCGCCGCCATTTCTAGCCACGCTGTGTGAGATTCCATGGAACGCTTTATCGAAAATGCAATGTACGCCTCCCGCTGGCTGCTGGCGCCGATCTATTTCGGCTTGTCCCTCGGGCTGCTGGCGTTGGCGCTGAAATTCTTCCAGGAAGTGATCCACCTGCTGCCCAATGTCTTTGCGATGGCCGAGTCGGAGCTGATCCTGGTGCTGCTGTCGCTGATCGACATGGCCCTGGTGGGTGGGTTGCTGGTGATGGTGATGATTTCCGGCTACGAGAACTTCGTCTCGCAATTGGATATCGACGACAACAAGGAAAAGCTCAACTGGCTGGGCACCATGGACTCTTCGTCGCTGAAGATGAAAGTGGCGGCATCCATCGTGGCGATTTCCTCGATCCACCTGCTGCGTATCTTCATGGATGCCAAGAATGTCGATCCACAGCACCTGATGTGGTACGTGATCATTCACATGACCTTCGTGATCTCGGCGTTTGCCATGGGTTACCTGGATAAAGTCACCAAGCATTGATCCAGGCCCGGCGCCTTTTGGCCCGGGATTTTGGGCTCATCAAGCGTAGGGCGAGTGTGCTAGTCTGCTCGCCCTTTTAGTTTGGATAGCACGCAGAAACTGCGCTTTTGCAGGCCTTTGCGGTTGTCCTACAGCGGAGCCTTTCCATGTCCGAAGTTAATCTGTCCACCGACGAAACCCGCGTCAGCTACGGTATTGGCCGTCAGTTGGGCGACCAACTGCGCGACAACCCGCCACCTGGCGTGAGCCTGGACGCGATCCTGGCTGGCCTGACCGACGCGTTCGGCGGCAAGCCAAGCCGTGTTGACCAAGAGCAAATGGCTGCCAGCTTCAAGGTGATCCGCGACATCATGCAAGCCGAAGCAGCAGCCAAGGCTGAAGCCGCCGCAGGCGCTGGCCTGGCATTCCTGGCTGAAAACGCCAAGCGTGAAGGCATCACCACCCTGGCTTCCGGCCTGCAGTTTGAAGTGCTGACCGCCGGTGAAGGCGCCAAGCCGACCCGTGAAGACCAGGTGCGTACCCACTACCATGGCACCCTGATCGACGGCACTGTGTTCGACAGCTCCTACGAGCGTGGCCAGCCGGCAGAATTCCCGGTGGGTGGCGTGATCGCTGGCTGGACCGAAGCCCTGCAACTGATGAATGCCGGTAGCAAATGGCGCCTGTACGTGCCGAGCGAACTGGCTTACGGCGCACAAGGCGTTGGCAGCATCCCGCCGCACAGCGTTCTGGTATTCGACGTCGAGCTGCTCGACGTTCTGTAAGACCTGCTGATGGTTGCGCCTGGCTCTGTGTAGGCGCTCGCTTGCCTGCGATGCAGATGACTCGGTCTTGAGCTACACCGAGGTGCTGCTATCGCAGGCAAGCCAGTTCCCACATGAGCCCGGTGCAATCAGGGCTTTTCGGGTTGCTCATGGGTGAAACTTGCCATGCAGCTCTGTCACCGGGCGCAATGCTCGGGCATAGCAGAACAGAAACAGATTCCTCACTACCTCCTTCAGCACCCCAGGTTCACTGGAACTCAGGCCGTTGACGTCCAGGTCGCCCTGGTCCTGCAATTCATTCAGCGCTTCTTCTTCGAGCACCGCACACACTTCGCCGGTTTCCCGATGAAGGATCCGCAGGTAAGGGTGCGGACGGTCCAGCCAGGCATCAATCAAATAAGTCATGGTTCGCATCTCCTTGAAAGGTTTCAATGAGAATAATTCTTATTCGTAGAATAGCAAGTCCCTATTGGCAATTTCCTGATTTTTCTGTGTGGGCATTGTGCAAGGTCAAAAGGGATGGCTTTTTGCTACTTGGAGGGAGGTGATGCGGGGAGGGTGAGACGCCATCCCGCGGCGGGCGCGGGATGGAGCAGGCAGGTCAGACCTTGCGGACGAACTCGGACTTGAGCTTCATCGGGCCGATACCGTCGATCTTGCAGTCGATATCGTGGTCGCCATCGCACAGGCGGATGTTCTTGACCTTGGTGCCGACCTTGACCACCAGCGAGGTGCCCTTGACCTTGAGGTCTTTGATCACGGTGATGGTGTCACCGTCTTGCAGGACGTTACCCACGGAGTCTTTCTTCACGGCTTCATCATTGGCTGCTTCGGCTTCACCACCGACGGACCACTCGTGGGCGCATTCCGGGCAGATCAGCTGGGCGCCGTCTTCATAGGTGTATTCGGAATTGCATTTTGGGCAGGGTGGCAACGTGCTCACTAAAGCTCCTTGAAAGTCAGGATGGCTAAAAGTCGCACATTATATAGGGTTTTGCTGGGGCGGGGGCGCTGCGGTCTAAATGTGGGAGCTGGCTTGCCTGCGATGCAGGCACCTCGGTCTATCAGCGGTACCGAGGTGATGCTATTGCAGGCAAGCCAGCTCCCACAGAGCGTTAGTGAGTACGGGCTACCGCAAACTCACTCAGCTCCACCAGGGCGTCCCGGTATTCGCTGGCGGGGAGGGCTTCCAGGCACTTGATGGCACGGGCCACGTAGTCGCGCGCCAGTTGTGCGGTGTACTCCAGAGAGCCCGAGGCCTCCACGGCTGCGCGGATGCTTTCCAGGTCCTCGATGCCGCCTTTCTGGATCGCCTTGCGCACCAGTGCCGCCTGTTCCGGCGTGCCTTCGCGCATGGTGTAGATCAGCGGCAGGGTCGGCTTGCCTTCGGCCAGGTCGTCACCGACGTTCTTGCCCAGGGTTTCGGCGTCGCCGCGATAGTCGAGCAGGTCGTCCACCAGTTGGAAGGCCACGCCCAGGTGGTCACCAAAGGTGCGCAGGGCTTCGGCCTGTTCGGCAGTCGCCTGGCACAGGGCGGCGGCGCTGTGGGTCGAGGCTTCGAAGAGCATCGCGGTCTTGCCGCGAATCACTTCCATGTAGGTTTCTTCGGTGGTGCTCGCGTCACGCACCTTGGACAGCTGCAACACTTCGCCTTCAGCGATGATGCGCGTGGCCTGGGACAGGATTTTCATCACCGGCATCGAGCCCAGTTCGACCATCATTTCGAACGAGCGCGAATACAGGAAGTCGCCCACCAACACGCTGGGCGCATTGCCCCACATGGCGTTGGCGGTCTCGCGACCACGGCGCATGCCGGACATGTCGACCACGTCATCGTGCAGCAGGGTGGCTGTGTGCAGGAACTCGATAGTAGCGGCCAGCAGGCGCAGGTCATCGCCTTCGCGGCCCAGGGCCTTGCCACACAGCAACACTAATAAAGGACGCAGGCGTTTACCGCCGGCCGACGTAATATAGTCGCCAATTTTGGAGACCAGCGGCACTTTAGAAGTCAGTTGCTTCTTGATGATGTCGTCGACGGCGCTAAAATCGTCCGCCACCGCGCGGTAGAAAGCTTGGGGTTGCATCAGCGACAGTCGCTCCAGAAGGGTTGCGCGGCATGCTAGGACCCGCGCCCCCGGGTGTCAAGGCGCGTCCAGTCACCGTGAAAGCTACTGCGCTCGGTAATCCTGCGTCAAAAACAGGCTCGGAATGCTCATTTACAACCAGTAAACTCCGCTTCCTCGCCTGTTTTTTCCTTGTCTTCCCTTCGCTCGCTACGCTTTCACGGCGACTGGCGGCTACTTGCAAGCCTTTCACAGCTTGCGTACAATCGCGCACCCTGAACTTCCTGGGCAGCACCTGCCTTACGCAATTGCATTCGGGACGTCCATCCCATGCAGCCATGCCAGCCAATACCTCTTCTTATAAAGCGCTGGGTGAGCAGGATTATCGGAGAAATACCATGTCGTACGCAGTAATTGTTACTGGTGGCAAGCAATACAAGGTCGCCCCAGGTGAATACCTGAAGATCGAAAAACTGGAAATCGCTACCGGCGAATCCGTTACTTTTGATCGCGTTCTGTTGGTCGCCAATGGCGATGACGTGAACATCGGCGCTCCAGTTGTTGCTGGCGCTACCGTTGTGGCTGAAGTGATCTCCCAAGGTCGTCACGATAAAGTCCGCATCATCAAGTTCCGTCGTCGTAAGCACCACATGAAGCGTATGGGCCACCGCCAGTGGTACACCGAGATCAAAATCACCGGTATTCAGGCTTAATTTCAGCCTAATTCCTCACTAGGAGAATTGACTCATGGCACACAAAAAAGCTGGTGGTAGTACCCGTAACGGTCGCGACTCAGAAGCCAAACGCCTTGGCGTTAAGATGTATGGCGGCCAGAAAATCATTCCGGGCAACATCATCGTGCGTCAGCGCGGCACCCAATTCCACGCCGGTTACGGTGTAGGCATGGGTAAAGATCACACCCTCTTCGCGAAAATCGAAGGCGTGATCAAGTTTGAAGTAAAAGGCGCGTTCAACCGCCGTTACGTGAGCGTTGTCTCGGCTTAATTGCGAGCTCGCTGGAAAAGCCCTGTCTTGCGACGGGGCTTTTTCGTTTGTGGGGTGAGTCTCTTGCAAAGCTGTTTGTGATGGGCTCAAGCGCTGGATTTGCGGTCGTTGATTGAGGTCGCTGCGCTCATTTTTGCAAGAGTCTTATGTCTTGGTTTCTTAAGCTCGTCCGTGCGGCGAGAGGCGTTTTGTTATGAAGTTCGTTGATGAAGTTTCCATCCGAGTAAAAGCAGGCGACGGCGGTAACGGTTGCATGAGTTTCCGCCGCGAAAAGTTCATCGAGAACGGTGGTCCGAACGGTGGTGATGGTGGTGATGGCGGTTCCATCTACATGATGGCCGACGAAAACCTCAATACCCTGGTGGACTATCGTTACACCCGGCACTTTGATGCCGAGCGTGGCTCCAACGGCGGCAGCACCGACTGCACCGGTAAAAAAGGTGAGGACCTGGTGCTGCGCGTGCCGGTCGGCACCACGATCATCGACTCTGCGACCCAGGAAGTGATTGGCGACCTGACCAAGGCCGGCCAGAAGCTGATGGTTGTGCAGGGCGGCTGGCACGGTCTGGGTAATACCCGATTCAAGTCCAGTACCAACCGTGCGCCACGCCAGACTACGCCGGGCAAGCCGGGCGAGCAGCGTGACCTGAAGCTGGAAATGAAAGTACTGGCAGATGTTGGCCTGTTGGGCCTGCCGAACGCCGGTAAAAGTACCTTCATTCGCTCGGTGTCCGCAGCCAAGCCGAAAGTCGCGGATTATCCGTTCACCACCCTGGTGCCGAACCTGGGTGTGGTCAGTGTCGATCGTTGGAAGAGTTTCGTGGTCGCGGACATTCCGGGTCTGATCGAAGGTGCTTCCGATGGCGCGGGCCTGGGGATTCGCTTCCTCAAGCATTTGTCCCGTACCCGTCTGTTACTGCACCTCGTCGATATGGCGCCGCTGGATGAAACCAGTGCCCCGGATGCTGCCGAAGTGATCGTCAGCGAACTGGCCAAGTTCAGCCCGTCCCTGGCTGAGCGTGACCGTTGGTTGGTGTTGAACAAGTGCGACCAGATCCTCGAAGAAGAGCACGAAGAGCGGGTCAAGGAAATCGTTGACCGCCTGCAGTGGGAGGGTCCGGTCTACGTGATCTCCGCCATTGCCAAAGAAGGCACTGAGCGTCTGACCCGTGACATCATGCGCTACCTGGAAGATCGTGCCGATCGCCTGGCTGCCGATCCGGTCTACAAGGCCGAGCTGGCGGATCTTGATCAGCGCATCGAAGACGAGGCGCGTGCGCAGTTGCAGGCGCTGGATGACCAGCGTGCCCTGCGTCGCAGTGGCGTCAAGTCGGTCCATGATATCGGTGACGATGATTGGGATGAGGAAGATGTGGATGATGAAGATGGTCCGGAAATCATTTACGTGCGTGACTGATCTGTTGCGATAAACTTAAGCGCCGCTCAATCGAGCGGCGTTTTAGTATCTGGTAATCGGTAGTCACGAATAACGTTATGGGCGGCGCTGGGTCGCGTGGCCCTCAATCTAAGGTTGAAGATGATGCGGAGCAAAGTGACGGGTGCGCAACGCTGGGTCGTAAAGATCGGAAGTGCGCTGCTGACGGCAGATGGCAAGGGGCTGGATCGCGCAGCCATGAGCGTCTGGGTTGAACAGATGGTGGCCTTGCATGAGGCGGGTGTCGAGTTGGTGCTGGTGTCGTCCGGGGCGGTTGCCGCCGGGATGAGCCGCCTTGGCTGGACCGCGCGACCCAGCGCGATGCATGAGTTGCAGGCTGCTGCGGCGATTGGTCAGATGGGGTTGGTGCAGGCTTGGGAATCCAGCTTCGCCGAGCACGGGCGCCATACCGCGCAGATTCTGTTGACCCATGACGATCTGTCTGACCGCAAGCGTTACCTCAATGCCCGTAGCACCTTGCGTGCCCTGGTCGAGCTCAAGGTGATCCCGGTGATCAACGAGAATGACACCGTGGTGACCGACGAGATCCGTTTTGGCGACAACGACACCTTGGCTGCCCTCGTGGCCAACCTGGTGGAGGCTGACCTGCTGGTGATCCTCACGGATCGCGATGGCATGTTCGACGCCGATCCGCGCAATAACCCGGACGCCCAGCTGATCTACGAGGCGCGTGCCGATGATCCGGCGCTCGATGCCGTGGCCGGCAGTGTCGGTGGTGCGCTGGGGCGTGGTGGCATGCAGACCAAGTTGCGCGCTGCGCGCTTGGCGGCCCGCTCTGGTGCCCATACCATCATCGTCGGCGGGCGCCTGGAGCGCGTGCTGGATCGCCTCAAGGCTGGCGAGCGCATTGGCACGTTGCTATCGCCCGAGCGTGGCATGCTGGCGGCGCGCAAGCAGTGGCTGGCCGGCCATCTGCAGACCCGTGGCACCCTGGTACTGGATGCGGGGGCGGTGTCGGCGTTGTCCCAGGGTAACAAGAGCTTGTTGCCGGTAGGCGTCAAGCTGGTCCAGGGCAGCTTCCGCCGTGGTGAAATGGTGGTGTGCGTAGCGCCGGACGGTCGTGAGATCGCCCGTGGCCTGGCCAACTACAGCGCCCTTGAGGCGCAGAAAATCATTGGGCAGTCGTCTGAGTCGATTGTCGGTCTGTTGGGTTACATGGCTGAGCCGGAGCTGGTTCACCGCGATAACCTGATCCTGGTTTAAAGGAAAAGCTGCGATGCGTGTATTGAAGGGGTTGCTGGGGTTGTTGGTGGTGATGCCGCTGCTGGCTTCGGCTGAAGAGATTGGCCAGGTATCGACGGTGTTCAAGTTTGTCGGCCCCAACGACCGAATCGTCGTCGAAGCGTTTGACGACCCCAAGGTTGACGGCGTGACCTGCTACTTGTCTCGCGCCAAGACCGGCGGTGTCAAAGGTGGCCTGGGCCTGGCCGAAGATCGCGCCGAAGCGTCGATTGCCTGCCGCCAGGTCGGGCCGATCCGCTTCAAGGGTGAGCTCAAGGATGGCGACGAAGTGTTCAAGGAGCGCACTTCGCTGGTGTTCAAGACCATGCAGGTGGTGCGTTTCCTTGATAAGAAGCGCAATACCCTGGTGTATCTGGTCTACAGCGACCGCCTGATCGAAGGCAGTCCGCAGAATGCGGTGACGGCGATTCCGATTCTGCCTTGGCCTAGTGCGCAATAAGCCTGACAGTGCAGCGTTGCTTTATGTGGGAGCTGGCTTGCCTGCGATAGCCATAGGTATCTACACAACTTTCAGAAACTGACGAACTCTCCTGTGGCGAGCGGGCTTGCCCCGCGCTGGGCTGCGAAGCAGCCCCAAAACCAGCCGCTGCGGTGTATCTGGTACAACGCATTCGTCTTATTGGG
>NZ_VFEV01000025.1 GCF_007858275.1 Pseudomonas proteolytica | reverse complement strand
GCTGCTCACTTTTGAACAGCGCAAAAGTAAGCAAAACGCTCTTGCCCCACCACTTGGTGCCTCGCCTAGGCTCGGCATGCCCGCAGTCAGGCATTGCTCCGTGGGCCCGCCGCGATCGGCCATCCATGGCCGTGTCGCGGCTACCCCGGCATCCTGCCGGGGTGCCCACTGCGCAATACCTGCCTGCGGCCAGCGTGATTTGATGGGGCGCCTAAGATCAAAAGCCAGATCAAAAGCTGAGCAACAGCAACAGCAACAGCAACGCCAGAGCGCGGAGCTGCTTTCCCCTGTGGGAGCGGGCTTGCTCGCGAATGCGGAGTGTCAGTCAATACATTTATCAACTGACAGACTGCATTCGCGAGCAAGCCCGCTCCCACAAGGATACGCGCACGCTTCGACGATCAGGTCGGCTGTCAGGCCGCCTCGTTTTGCTTGTGATTTTGATCTTAGGCGCCCCATCAAACCACGCTGGCCGTAATCCGATATTGATTTGGGGGGTAAACCGGCAGGACGCCGGTTTAGCCGCGCTGGGCCATGGATGGCCCATCGCGGCGGCCCCCCAAATCAATGTCGGATTACGGGCACACCGAGCCTAGGCGAGGTGCCGAGTGGTGGGGCAAGAGCCCTTTTGGTTACTTTTGGGGCTCTTTTCCAAAAGTGACCCGCCGTAAGGGCGGAACCCTAAGTGGCCGTGACCGCAGCAACGGATATGTACCCAACCCCAAAAACCACCAAAGAGTTGTGTAGATACTCATGGCCATCGCAGGCAAGCCCGCTCCTACAAGGCGAAGCGATGCCTACACCACTTCCAGGTACGAACTGTGGATGGCCCGCGCCAGTTCGCGCACGGTGTCGATAAACTCCGTCAACCGGGTGTGCAGGCCTTCTTCGAGGATCTCGTCGATACCGGTGTAACGCAGCCGCGCCTCGAATTCGGCAGCCAGGCGCTGGGCCGTGCGGCCGTAGCTACCTGGCAGGTCGGCGAGGATATGGCTCAACTCTTCGATACACGCATGCAACGAGCGCGGTACATCACTGCGTAGCAGCAGCAACTCCGACACCGAACGCGCATTCAGCGCATTGGGGTACAGCTCGGTGTAGGCCTCGAATGACGACAAGGCACGGAGCAGGGCGCTCCACTGGTAGTAGCCGCGGGCGGACAGGTCGCTGACTTCCTCGGACTCTTCGCCAAACATCTCGTAGCGCGCATCCAGCAGGCGCAAGGTGTTGTCGGCGCGCTCGACAAAGGTGCCCAGGCGGATAAAACGATAGGCGTCGTTGCGCATGATGGTGCCGGAGGTGGCTCCACGGAACAGGTGCGAGCGCTGCTTGACCCAGTCGCAGAAATGGCTGATGCCATGGCGTGCCAGGCCACCGGCGGCGATGCTGCGCATTTCCAGCCAGGTGGCGTTGAGGTTTTCCCACATGTCGGCGGTGATCCGCCCACGCACCGCATGGGCATTGCCCCGGGCAGCGCGCAGGCAGTTGTAGATACTGGCCGGGTTTTCTTCGTCGAGGGCGAAGAAGTGCAGCATGCGCTCGGCGTCCAGCTGTTGATGGCGTTCCAGATAGCTGTCCAGGGTGCCGCTGCTGAGCAGCGACATCGCCAGTTCGTCCAGGCCATCACTGCGTCCGGCCTGGGGCATCAACGACAGCGAATAGCTGACCTCCAGCATGCGCGCCAGGTTTTCCGCGCGTTCCAGGTAGCGCGACATCCAGTACAGATCTGCGGCGGTTCTACTCAGCATACTCAGCCCTCCACCACCCAGGTGTCCTTGGTTCCGCCGCCTTGCGACGAGTTGACGATCAATGAGCCTTCGCGCAGCGCCACCCGAGTCAGCCCACCCGGCACCAGGCGGGTCTCCTTGCCCGACAGCACAAAGGGCCGCAGGTCGATATGCCGTGGCGCGATGCCGTTTTCGACAAAAGTCGGGCAGGTGGACAGGCTCAAGGTCGGCTGGGCGATATAGGCGTGGGGCCGGGCCTTGATGCGTTGGCGGAAGTCCTCGATCTCGGCGGCCGAGGCGGCCGGGCCCACCAGCATGCCGTAGCCGCCGGAGCCCTGGGTTTCCTTGACCACCAGTTCGGGCAAGTGCGCCAGTACGTGGGACAGCTCAGCGGGGTTGCGGCACTGGAAGGTCGGTACGTTCTGCAGCACCGGTTCTTCATCCAGATAAAAGCGGATCATCGCCGGCACGTAGGGGTAGATGGATTTGTCGTCGGCCACGCCAGTGCCGATGGCATTGGCCAGCACCACGTTGCCAGCGCAGTAGGCCGCTACCAGGCCGGGAACGCCGAGCATGGATTCCGGGTTGAAGGCCAGCGGATCAAGGAAGGCATCGTCGATGCGCCGGTAGATCACATCCACTGCTTTGGGGCCGTCGGTGGTGCGCATGAACACCTTGAGGTCGTGCACGAACAGGTCGGCGCCTTCTACCAGCTCCACCCCCATTTCTCGGGCGAGGAACGCGTGCTCGAAGAACGCACTGTTAAAGCGCCCCGGGGTCAGCACCACGACATTGGGGTTGTCCAGGCGACTGGCGCTTTTCAGGGTCTTGAGCAGCAGGTTGGGGTAGTGATCCACTGGTGCGATGCGCTGCTTGGCAAACACTTCAGGGAACAGGCGCATCATCATTTTGCGGTCTTCGAGCATATAGCTCACACCGCTGGGTGTGCGCAAATTGTCTTCGAGCACGTAGTAGGTGCCGTCGCCATCGCGCACCAGGTCGACACCGGAGATGTGGGAATAGATACCGCGATGCAGGTCCAGGCCGACCATGGCTTTTTGATAGCCTTCATTGCCCAGCACCTGCTCGGCCGGAATGATCCCGGCCTTGATAATGCGCTGGTCGTGGTAGATATCGGCGAGGAACATGTTTAGCGCATTGACCCGCTGGATACAGCCGCGCTCGATCACGCTCCACTCACTGGCGGGGATGCTGCGCGGGATGATATCGAAGGGAATCAGGCGTTCGGTGTCTTGCTCGTCACCGTACAGGGTGAAGGTGATCCCGGCGCGGTGGAACAGCAGGTCGGCCTCGCGACGGCGTTGGGCCAGCAGTTCCGGCGGTGTGTTGGCCAGCCAGCGGGAAAAATCCTGATAGTGCGTACGGCACACGCCATTTGCGTCATTCATTTCATCAAAGAAAGATCGAGCCATTCCAATTACCTTGTCAGTGCCGGGTGAAACGTTGCAGGCACTGCCGCTTTAGAAAACGCATTGTTATGAGCCCGTGGCTTTTGGCGCCAACGGACCTTGTCCTTACTTTCTTTTGGAGTCGGCTCTGAGTCGGGGGGTAACGTTTGCTCCTGTGTTCACCTGGGCAGGCAGGGGATTTAAGGAGTAAAGCAATGGCTGTGCCGAAACTGCGTTTATAGGGATTACACAGTGTGTAAGCCCGTTATCGGAGCGGCCTGCGCAAGTGCAGTGCGCCCCAGGCATATGCCATGCTCCATAACGGTGCAGGCAATTGACCTGAACTTCGGGCATCACCGGTTCTTCTAACGGGATTACGCACCTAAGGATCACCGATCGTGCCCCGGATCATTTCCCCCCATAGCCCCGAATCGGCGCTGACTGACCATACCGAACACAATGCCAAGATCTTTGGCTCGCCCAAGGATCGCCTGGATTTCTATCGCCGGGAAATCCAATACGAAACCACCATCCTTGCCAACCGCACCGATGCTTACCTCACCGCGCAGTCGTTCCTGGTGATTGCCTTTGTGTCCTGCATGGGCAACCTCAACCCCGAGTGGGGCAAGCTGTTCACCCTGGTGGTGCCGCTGCTGCTGTCGATGCTCGGCGTGTTCAGCTCGCTCAACGCCTGGCCCGGCATACGTGCGGCCTACGACATCATTGACCACTGGCACTTCAAGCAGAGCGAGTTGTTGCGCAGCGAACCGGTGATGGGCATGGCCTACGATGAGTCGCCGCTGTTCTGCGAGACCGAGTCGTCGCACAAGGGCTATCGCAAGTCATTGCTGTTTTCGGTGCGTACGCCGTGGTTGTTCACGGTGTTCTGGATGCTGCTGGCGGCGTTTGCGTTTTATATCCAGGTGGATAATCCGGGGTCGTGACCATTGATCAGCGCGGCTCGTTTGAACTGAACTTCACCCATCTCCGTGGCGCCTTAACTGTACATCTGCTTGGTAGGAGGTCCCCATGAGCGCGAATCACAGTCAAGACCCGCAAGTCAGTGGCAGGAATGATCCGGCCATCGATGACAACACGCATAAAATACCCGCTCCCGGTACGGGCCCCAAGGATCCGCAACCCGCGACTGATGAAGTCGCCAAGGACAACGAGTACAGCCCAGACTTCAAGCCCGAGCGCGAGCCCAAGCCAGAAACGGACGCTGACATTGATACCCCGGGCGGCTAGGGCGATGCATACCCCAGCCGAAGAGGAGCCGATCAATGATCCGGGCAATGAAGACCCGGGATCGTTGATGGATGATGCCCAGGTGCCGCTGATCGAGCAGGATGATTTGGCCGAAGAAGGCGTTGCTGATGCTTAGCGTCAGCGGCGGAACGTCCAGTACGTCTGGCCCTCGGACTGCCCGGGGAAAACGCGTTGCCTGTCGCCGGGAGGGGCGTTATTGCGGATCAGGCTATAGATATCACTGAGCAGGGCATCGGCCTGGGCGAAATAGCCATGACCGAGCATGTCTACGTCAAAGTCCGGCACGGCGACCGTGTCAATATTTGCCGCGACGGTGTAGGGAGTGAAGTAGCCGGCGCGGGGTGAATCGTGGAACTTGGCCGAAAGGTGTACAGCCTGGTCCGCATCCGAGGCATACAAGGTGACGCGTTCGGCATAGGCGCCGTACAGGGACGATAAGTCGAGGAACAGGTCGCGATCCACATCGGGGGCGGCCAGCAATATCTGGCCGAATTGCACGGTAGCACGGGTCTGCGCATTGCCGGCAATGCGCTGCAATGCGCGTAACAACCCACGATTGCCCATGCTGTGGGCGATGATATGGACTTTGTCGGCGCCACACTCTTGGGAGAATCTCACCAAAAAGTCTGTGATTGCCGCTTCACTGGCTTCGATGCTGGCCTCGTCGACGGTGTAGGCCATGGCCGAGCCCCGGGAGGGCCAACTGAAAAATGCCGTCGCGCCACTGATATTGAGGTCGACCCCCAGTTGTGCGGCGCGGATGGCGGCTTGTTCGAAGCTGGTGTTGTAGCCGTGCAGAAACACCAAGGCATGGGGCGCATCGCCGTTATCCCGGGCGGCTTGCATTTCATCGCGCAATTGGCTGAAGAACGTGCCCTGGTCCAGAGCGTCAGTCGACTGCAAGCGCAAGCGATCGTCACGTAAATCAAAGCGCCGCATACGCTGCCAGAGACTGGAGCCGGTCTCGCCGAAACGGTGGGCTTGGGGCACGTACACCAGTGCCCTGCCATAGGTCACTTGGGGGTGACGCTGACCACTGAAACCATCGCCCAAAGGTTGGCGGTTGGTTCCATACCAGACGGGATAGACCAGGTCTGCGGCGCCGCTGCGCTGTTGTTGCAAGTCGTTGAAGGTCAGCGCCGTGGGGATCTGGCCAGGCTGTTCTAACTCGTTGAGCAACGCACGCACTTGGCGCTCGATCGCGGCGCAATCGGCGGTTTCCTGCAACAAGCGTTGCTGGATTTGACGGGACAGTTCCTGGGCGCGCTCGCTATTGCCGGATCGAACCGCTTGCTGGAGGGCTGCGAGCAGTTCGGCCACGGGCAAAGCAGGTAAGGTATCAGGCATCAACGGAAGGCTCAGAAGGTGGTTGATTGGAGAGTGCCGTGTGTAACGCTTGAACCAGGGCATCTATTCGGGCTTGCAGGTCATCGAAGTCGACCTGACGTGCCTCCAGCCAGAGGCTCAGCGCGCAAAATCCGGGGGCTTTCACCAGTTCGGCGACAGTCGGCGCAGTGACGCTTGTGCCGGTATCCTTGGCGCGCAGACAGTCATAGGTATAACCGCGCATGACATCCGAAAAATCCTGCCCCATCCCGGCCTCCACGCAGTAAATGATGCCGGCCATGCGATGAAGTGCCTGGATCTGCAAATCCGCAGATCTCCCCTGGTGGGAAAGATAACTGGCCAGATTGCTATGGGATGCCGCACGGGTGCGTGGGTCTGGACCTTGTTCATGCAGAACCAACGCCCGCCTTTCCAGGGTGATGGCCTGCTTCAACTCGCCTTGATTTGCAGCCAGGTTAGCAAGCGCGGTCAGGGTTCTGGCTCGCATCCTTGGCACGTTATGGAAAATCTGGTTGCACTGTTCCAGCTCGGCCCGCGCCTCATCCAGGTGCTCAGGAAGGTGCATCAGCACGGTGGCCCTGTCGAACCGGGTTTCGGCGATATCCTCCAGTGAGCGCGACACTGACTTTTCGATCTCAAGCACCTTGTCTGCTTTTAACAGGGCTTTAGGCCAGTCCCGTTTTTGCACGTCGATACGAAGGGAGATATGCAACGCACCGATGATCGCTCGGGTCAGCATCTCGCTGCTGGGCGCCTCAGGCACTGGTAGACCGGCACTGTAGCAGTCCCACCACTGCATCAAACGCTCAAGCCGCTCTGTCACCTGATGTTCCGCTTCTTCGATGCCGCCGCTCCTGATATCCAGGTTCAACATCTGCAATTCATTGATCAGCAAGTGAATGGGCGGACGACTGCCATGTTTTTCAGCTTCGCTACTTTCGACATAACACTTGCGGGCGTTCACGAAATTACCCTGTATGGAGTACACAATTGCCCAGTTACTACAAATGACAGCGAGCTTGCCCCAGGCCTCATGAGTGTCTCCTTCGCCGTTTTCAGTGGCTGCCCGGGCTAGGATGGCCGCCTGATGATAGGCCTGCGAACTGGCTTCCAAGCTGCCGGCGGCAGATAGGGCATCGCCCAGGCAGTTCAGGAAAAACAGGCGCTGGCTGTCTTCCTGCACCGATTGTGCAGCGGTTTGCAGATGGGGAATCAACGTTTCAACCATGCCGGGCCCCAGGGCGCTGGTGACTAGGCTGCTGAGGAAATACTCCATTTGGTCCCACGCCTGCCCCTGGACGCAGTAAATCAGGGCCTGGCTGCCGGCCTGCAGCGCGGCATCCATGTCCTTGTGGCGCATCGCCAGAAAGTAGTCTTTGAGGAACTGGCCGTAGGCACGCCGGATAACATTCTCGTTCAACACTCCACGATCTTCGACAGCATGCTCCATCCACGCTTGAATACGTTCGCGAACCACCTCATGGCAAGTCAGGTGGGGCATCGGGGGGACGCACGTATGATTATCCTCGTTGACCAGCCCAACGCTGACCAGCGTGCGCAGCAATGCGCCCATTTCAGGCAACTTCAGTGCTGCGTTGACCGACTCCAATAACGCCAGGGTAATGACTTCATTGGCCAGGGAAATCACCCATAGCAATTGGCGCCGATCAACACTCAGATGCTGGATGAACTGGTCCAGTGATACGGCAAGGGCATTATCAAGGTAAACCCGTTCGTCCCTGTGATAGGGGGTGGTTGCAAAGAGATCCGGAAGTGCCGAGAAGTTTCCGGTTCTCTCCAGTGTTTCCAATGCGCTCAGCAGCTGACCATGAAATGCAGGGTCCGCAGCCAAACGCGTAAAGCGATCCATCAACAACGGGTGAAAGCGGCTGGCGTTGAGCAATCGCATGGCCAATGAGCTGATGGCCTCATCGCTGCTGTTCGCCATATGACTCAGTACCGGATGAGCGCGCAGGTACAATGCCGCCTCGCGGGCGGGTAATGGACCCAGCAACACCGAGAATGCAGTGGCGCTTGCCAAGGCTTTCAACGGCAAGCGGGAGGTGATTAATACCCGTGAGCGTGAGCCTTGCAGGCCAATCGACAGCGCCGCGAGGCAGGTGTCCCAGCTCGGATCCTGGCTGGACCAGAAGGGTTGCCCGTCGACAGGCTCGGATGTCGGCTTGAGGTTCGTCTCAAAGTTATCCAGAACCAGCAGGATTGCCTCGTGTTGCAGGGCCCTGATCAAATTGTGGATTAGCCGTTGAGTCCGCTCGGCGCCGGTGAATGTCGGTGTTGCCTCGCGATAGATCCTGTCTGCAGGACATTGCTGGACATGTGCGTTGTAGATGCCCAACTCGGCGTCCAATTTGCGATGGATATCCAGCAATGTGGCCTCAAACACCAGTGCCGAGGGTTTGCACTGGTATAGCAGGACCCATTTAAAACGATCAGCCCACAATTCGAGAGCTTCGGCCACCAGAGCGGTTTTGCCCATGCCACCCAAACCGGTGATTATCGCCACCGGTGTGACTTCGGGACCCTCACGCGAACCAATAAAGTCGGCGCCCAGGTCTGCCAGTTCCCACGTCCGACCGACAAAGTGCTCATGACTGACGCTGGTCAGCTCGGCAATCTGGTGTAGGCGGTTACTTTGGGCGAAGGTGCCGGGGCTCGGCCCCGCGGCCAACACAAGTCCGGGTTGTTCGGCACCATACAGTACCGCTGTGGCGTGATCGCCGATGGCAAAACCCAATGTGTTGGTGCGATTGGCCAGCTCCTTTCGCGCCTGATTGAGTGCCGCTGCCGCGTCCTTCGCAGATACGTCGGCCAACAGGCCGCGGTAGAACCTGATTGCCAGCTCACGCGCGTAGTCATCGTTTACCGCGAAGCGCATGGCAACTACCGAAGGTATACCGCCTTTGAGTAGCGCATACGCGATGCCGCACGCCCCTGGCGAATTGTCAGCGCTGGCTTTGATTGGTCGATCATGGCCTTGGGCGATGCTAAAAAAGTCACGCCAGTCACGGGGTTGCAAGCTGTCCCCGGACTGGCACGCGCCTAGAAACACGAGCCTGGGCAAGAAACCTCCAGCGTCGTTGAACAGCCGCACCAACTCATCGCCACTGATGCTGTTCTTGGCGCCGCCAGGGCTGGCAAGATCCAACTGGTTGAGCGTGCCGTGGCCACTCCAGTGAACAATATGGTAGCCACTGTGTTCCTGGATCTGGTCGACCAACCGTTGGCGCGTGACACCGTGGGTCAGGAAATGCGCAACGACACGCCGTTTAGGATAGATTTTCTGTTTGAACATCCGCAGCAGTTCACGTCTT
The DNA here is from genome assembly GCF_007858275.1 of Pseudomonas proteolytica. Taxonomy (GTDB): domain Bacteria; phylum Pseudomonadota; class Gammaproteobacteria; order Pseudomonadales; family Pseudomonadaceae; genus Aquipseudomonas; species Aquipseudomonas proteolytica. Next base: position 85,105 of record NZ_VFEV01000025.1, on the reverse strand, counting down.
TCCATGCGCGCGCCCAGTGGTTGCGAACCACGGGACTGGGCAAAAATGAACAACACGCGCAAGGCTTCGTCGGCTCGCAATGTAAGCGGTGGAGAGGGCGCGAGTGCCGTGGCGTAGGTGACGCGCACCAGCAAGTTGCGCTCCCCCAAGGGCGCCGATTGTTCATCCTGCCGGGCAATTTCCCACGCGACACGGGCCATGGCGGCAGCCAGGCTGTCCTGCTCCCCGGTGACGGTCGGCAAGTGCACGCACAGCGTACGTTGATGGTGCCCTTGCTGCAGTTCCTGGAAAATCTGCGGGCCGAGCAGGTGATGTGCGATAGCCACGCCAAGCTCGGCCATCGCCTTGGGTTGCTCGCTGGTAGACACGTACCGATCGAGGTAATCACGCAGGTCGAATATGCCCCGCTTGAGACTGGCGTCCAACGTGCGCAGATCGGCCTGGTGGTAGGCCAAATGGCCTGCGTGCTCGTTCTGGAGACGGAAGTCAACGACGTCCTTTACGGGGGTGGTGCTGATGAAAAGATTAAATTGACTAAGCAAACCGATCATCCGTGAAAAGGATTTAAGCGTAATCGCAACATGATGGCACAGCTGGCGCGGCCATCGTAGTGCAAATCAGCGGCGGCCTTTAACAGAGCGTCACTGGCCCGCTAACGGCGGCAGCCGGCGCTTGACCGGGGTTTTCTTGACAATGGCGGTGTTGGTTTCGGCGTAAGCGTTGAGACGATCGAGCAAGGTATCCAACTGGTCCATGGTGCGTACGTGCAGTCGGGCGATAAAGCAGTCGTCGCCAGTGACTTTGTCGCACTCGGTAAACTCCGGAATCGCCTGGATCTGCCGTTCCACCTCCTGCAATTGGCCGGGCAGGGGGCGGATACGTACGATGGCTTGCAACAAATAGCCAAAGTGTTTCGGGTCGATATCCACGGTGTAGCCCTTGAGGACTCCGCGCTCCTCCAGGCGTCGCAAACGTTCGCCCACGCTGGGGGAGGACAGGCCGGTAATGCCCGCCAGGGTCTTGAGCGAGCAGCGCGAGTCGTCCATCAGGGCGGCGATCAGTTGTTGGTCGATAACATCAATCATCCTGGGCTCCTTAAGCAGATTTGCTGTTTTGCCTAATAAGAATAGGTAAGGATCACCTTTTACCTTCTGCAGGCGCTGGAGCCTGATTGGCGCAGGTTGCCATAATTTAGCCTCATTCGAGGAGCTAAATCATGGACACATCCATACGTCGCGGCTCGTGGGAAATGGTCGGCGCCATGCTGATCTCCGGCACCATTGGCTGGTTTGTACTGGTGTCTGGGGTGGCGGTCATCGAAGTGGTGTTCTGGCGTTGCGTCATCGGCGGCCCGACTCTGCTGCTGGTGTGCTGGCGGCTGGGGTATTTGCGGGGCGGATGGTTGAATTACTCGACACTCGGCTGGGCGATGTTGAGCGGCGTGGCCATTGTCGGTAATTGGCTGTTGCTGTTTGCGTCTTATGCCAAGGCCTCCATTGCGATCAGCACCGCGGTCTATAACGTGCAGCCGTTCATGCTGGTGATGCTCGCGGCGTTGTTTCTTGGCGAAAAGATCACCGCACAGAAGCTCGTCTGGTTGAGTGTGGCTTTCGTGGGCATGCTGGCGATTGTCAGTGCCCATGGCGAGCAGCAGGGCAGTGGTGATCATTACCTGTTGGGCGTGGTGCAGGCGATAGGCGCGGCGTTTTTGTATGCCGTCGCTGCGCTGATCATCAAACGTCTGAAGGCCGTGCCGCCGCACCTACTGGCACTGATTCAAGTGACTACCGGCGCGGTGCTGCTGGTGCCGCTGGTCTCGTGGCAAAGCCTATCGGCGCCCGTCGATGCCTGGGCCGCGCTGTTGACGCTGGGCGTGGTGCATACCGGCCTGATGTACGTGCTGCTGTATGGCGCGATTCAAAAACTGCCGACGGCATTGACCGGGGCGCTGTCGTTCATCTACCCGGTTGCGGCGATCCTGGTTGACTGGATGGCCTACGGGCATCGCTTGGGCTGGGCACAGTGGTTGGGGGTTGCGGCGATATTGCTGGCGGCGGCGGGGTTGCAGCGGGGTTGGTGGTGGCGTGTCAAGCCAGAGTTGGCGCCATCCAAACGCCCCCTTTAGGCGCCGGCGAACCGGCACCTACAGGGACGTGGGTTTACTCAATGTGGCGCGCGGGGGATGGTCTTGAGCAGGTCGGCCGGGCTGATATGCCCCACGACCTGCTGCTGCACACCGCTGCCCGGCAACGGCAGGTCGAGGATATGGCCTTTGATCTTGCCCACCACGTGCATTTCGCAAGGCTTGCAGTCGAACTTCAGGGTCAACACCTCATCGCCGTGAATCAGCTGCATCGGTGCAACCTTGGTGCGTACGCCGGTCACGCCCTTGGCCTGCTTGGGGCACAGGTTGAAGGAGAAGCGCAGGCAATGCTTGGTGATCATCACCGGCACTTCACCGGTTTCTTCGTGGGCCTCGTAGGCCGCGTCGATCAATTTCACGCCATGGCGGTGATAGAAATCGCGAGCCTTCTGGTTGTAGACGTTGGCCAGGAACGACAGGTGCGACTCCGGGTACACCGGTGGTGGCGTGGTTTCAGCTTTGCGACCTCCACGGGGATGGGCCTCGACACGGGCCACTGTCAGCGCTTCGATCACATCACGGCGCAGGGCCTTGAGCTGTGAGTTGGGGATGAAGTACGCCTGCGGCGCATCCAGTTCGATGGCCGTGGCGTGATACTGGGTGGTGCCCAGTTGGCCGAGCAGGTCGCGCAAGGTATCCAGCGCCTGTTCCGGTTTGTTGGCTACGCCGAACGGGCCGGGCAGGGTGGTGCTGGCACTCACCCCCTCTTCACTGGTGGCGGTCAGTTGCAGTTGGTCTTCGCGCAGGCAGACTTGCCAGGACACACCAATCCGGCGCTCGGCGGAGGTCTTGAGCAGCGCTTGCTGCCAGTTGTGGTCCAGGTTGCGGTTGAGCGGGTGGTTGGGCCGCAACTGGTGCAGGCCCGCCGGCATCTCGTTGGGCTCGACGCGGTAGCGGTAGCGCTTCTCGCCATCTTCTTCGAACTCACCCTTGGGCTCGGCGATATTGGCGCGGAAACCCACGACTTCACGCTTGATCAGCACGTTCAAACCGTCACCGTTGGACAGCTGCTCATGGGTGATGACCTGCAAGTCGCGCTTGCCGGCCTTTTCCACCACGCCGACTGGCAGGCCGGTAAAGGTTGGGGTGTCGAAGGCACCGATATCGATCTTGCGATCACTGACGAAGTAGTCGGTACTGCCACGGTGGAAGGTCTTTTCCGGGTCCGGCAGGAAGAAATGCGCGGTGCGGCCGCTGGAGGCGCGAGCCAGGTCGGGGCGGTCCTCAAGGATCTCGTCCAGGCGCTGGCGGTAATAGGCGGTGATGTTCTTCACATAGCCCATGTCCTTGTAGCGGCCTTCGATCTTGAACGAGCGCACGCCGGCCTCTACCAGGGCGCGCAGGTTGGCGCTCTGGTTGTTGTCTTTCATCGACAACAGGTGTTTTTCAAAGGCGACAACACGACCCTGGTCGTCCTTGAGGGTGTAGGGCAGGCGGCAGGCCTGGGAGCAATCGCCACGGTTGGCGCTGCGGCCATTTTGCGCATGGGAAATATTGCACTGCCCGGAGAACGCCACGCACAACGCGCCGTGAATGAAGAACTCGATGGCGGCATCGGTTTCATCGGCAATCGCGCGGATTTCCTGCAGGTTCAGCTCGCGGGCCAGCACCAGTTGGGAGAATCCGGCCTGATCGAGGAACTTGGCCCGGGCCAGGGTGCGGATGTCGGTCTGGGTGCTGGCATGCAGTTCGATGGGCGGGATATCCAGCTCCATCACGCCCAGGTCCTGGACGATCAGTGCATCAACCCCTGCATCGTGCAACTGGTGGATCAGCTTGCGGGCCGGCTCCAGTTCATCGTCATGCAAGATGGTGTTGATGGTGGTGAACACCCGGGCGTGATAACGACGGGCGAATTCCACCAGTTGGGCGATCTCGCTCACGTCGTTGCAGGCGTTGTGGCGCGCACCGAAGCTTGGGCCGCCGATGTACACAGCGTCGGCGCCGTGCAGGATAGCCTCGCGCGCGATGGAGACATCGCGGGCAGGGCTGAGCAATTCCAGATGATGCTTGGGCAAGGACATAGTTTTTTTAGTCAGGCTTGTCACGGTTGAGGTGCGCATTGTAGCCGTGAATCGCCGGGTGGGCACCCGCTGGATGCCCAATGGTGCGCAGTGCTCAGCCTTTGGCTGCCATCGCTGTGACTTCAACTCGCATGCCTTCGACCGCCAACGACGCCACGCCTACGGCCGCGCGTACTGGCCAGGGTTTGGCAAAGAACCGCTTGTACACCTCGTTGAATGCGGCGCGGTCGGCCATGTCGGTGAGGTAGATGGTCAAGTGCATGACCCGGTCCATGCTGCTGCCGGCGCGTTCGAGCGCGACCTTGAGGGCTTGCAGGGTGCATTCGCTTTGCGCGGTGATATCGCCTAGTTCCAGGCTGCCATCGGCGCGCACCGGGATTTGCGTGGAGACCAGGATGCCGTTGAAGCCGATGACGTCGGAAGAAATCGAGTCGGGGTCGAGGTCGGGGGTGAAGCTGAGGTCGTGGTTGGCCATGGGGAACCCTAGAAGAATGATCAGCGTGATAGTAAACCGTCCGCACAAGTTATCGGTTGATAAATTACCTCTTGAAATAAGATATCGGATGATAAAATATGCATCTGCAACGTCTCTGATCCGTAACGCCTGGAGGGAACATGGGAGTACTAGCGCTCGACCATTTCACCATTCGCACCGAACAGTGGGGCAAGACCGCCGAGTTTTTTGAACGCGTGATTGGCTTGTCATCCGGGCCCCGTCCGGATTTTCGTTTTCCCGGCTGCTGGATGTACGCCGGTGGCCGTCCACTCCTGCATATCGCCAGTGTGGTGGGCGGTGACAAGGATCTGCAGGCTTATCTGGGTAACAAGCAGGGGGGTTACGGGTCGGGCTGTCTCGATCATGTATCGCTACGTTGCGAAGGGCTGGAATCTGTCCAGGTCCGTCTGCAATCGATGGGCATTGCCTTTCGTGAACGGGTCATTCCACAGATGGGTGAGCACCAGCTGTTTCTCGAAGACCCCAATGGGATCACCATCGAGATGATCTTTGACTACGTGCCGGGGGCCCGGATTGTCGGCCAGGCCATGGCCAGCCTCGACATTGGCCAGTCGCAGGAAGGAAGCTGATGACCCCTCACGGATGATCTGGACCAACCCGGTCATACCCATGGATGGCTTTTGCCTGGTATCTGTTCGCGGAAATAGACATCACGGGAGTTGGTCGCAATGCAGGGCGCCATCGAGGAAGGCATTGACCCGCAGCGCAATCAGCTGCGGAAGATCCTCAGGGACGGGCAACTGATACACCCATTTACGCACCCCCAAGTAAAAGAAGCTGCTGTGGAAACCCCACAGCACTTCGATCTCATGGCTCAACGCCTGCTCGTCCAGCGGGGTGTTCAGTTGCTTCTGATGGCGCAGTTCTTCAATGATCGTCAGGAACACCGTTTCGTGCAGTTGCTTGAGATAGCGCTGGTTGAGTTGCGGGTCCTGCAAGCCGGCATACAGAAAGATCCGCACCCATTCATTGCTCAGAATGGTCCGGGTGTAACCGATAAAGTAATCAATCAGCCGCTCCCTTAAAGGACGCGTACGGTCCTTGAGCTGCTGCTCCAGTTCGGGGTCCCAGCGGCTCATGAACACCTGCTGGTAAACCTGCTCGATCAATAATTGCTTGCTGGGAAAGTAGCGATAGAGCAGGGGTTGGGTCACCTGCAGTCCCTCGGCCAACTCACGGGTAGTGAGTGCGAAGCCTTTCTGGGCGAAGAGGGTGATCGCCCGTTCGACCATCTGCTGCTGCCGATCGGCGGCCGTGAGATTTCTTCGGCCTGGCGTGGTCGCCTTGTTGCTAACGCTGATTTTTGCCATTGTCGACCTATGCAGTGCCACCTATAGAAAGCGTGCAAGAATCATACGCGTTGCAGCCGCCACCGTGGGCCCTTACCACGACGCTCATTCACATCCTCACAGGGACACCATTATATGCATTCAATCACCCGGGCGGCGCTGTTGTCAGTGGCCGTGCTTGCCGCAGGTTTGACCGTCAGCGCACAAGCCCAGACCGGACCTTCGTTCAAGTGCAGCGCGAACATGACCAGCTCCGTGGAGACACTGATTTGCAGCAGCGAAGGGCTTGCCTCCCTGGATCGCCAAATGGCGAGCACCTACAGCGCTGCACTGAAAAAGGCCGGTAGCCAGGCCAAGATGCTCAAGGCTGAACAACGTGGCTGGATCAAGGGGCGCAACGACTGCTGGAAGGCTGACGACAAACAGGCGTGCATTCGTGACAGTTACAACCAGCGCCTGACCGAACTCCAGAAGGGTTATGGCGTGGTCACGTCTACGCCCGCAAGCCAGAAATGATCAAGCGTCCGCTGTTTGTTTCTGTAGACGGGCCCAAGGGAACCGGCAAAACCACGCTGTTGGAAGCCGTTACAACAGTACTAAGGGCAGACAACAAAAAAGTAATCCGGCTGTGCGAGAAAAAAAGCGATCCCCATCGGGGGCAAACAATGATCCTCGTTAACCAACTGGTCAGGAATCCCTCACGGAACTTGGAGTGGGAGGTGTGTGAGCGCCTCGCTGATAGCCGGGCATGGATTTCCCGGCACGTCATTGCTCAACAGCCACCCGGCAGCATTGTGTTGATTGATCGCTGGTACCCGTCCGATGCCGCGTTCCGGCGCACAATCCCGTTTGCAGAAATCCTACAGTTGAACATCGATCGGAATGTGCAAGTACCCGACCTGCATATCGGGATTGTCACCGCTCCTGATATCTCCTGGGCACGGGCAGCGGCACGACGGCGCGGCTTGAACAGCACTGTGATCCATCTGTTGGAAGAACATGTGGCATGTACCAACGCGTTCGAGCGTGCGATTGAAAATCATGGCTGGGTGTTATGCCGTAATGAGGGAACGCTCGAAAGCGCAACGGCGCAGGTGGTTTCTGAGATTTATAAGGCGCTTATATGCAGAGGGGCGGACGGTTGACTGGAGGAAGCTGGGGGCGTGGAAGTGATCGCAGGTGTCGGGTGGAGGTTGAAGTGTGTATTACGTGATTTAACATAATATACATTATGCGTACCTCACTATGGAGGCTTGGGGGCCGGCGGTGGTCAGATTTGAAGCCACGCTCATGACGGATCGGCCTGCTCGGCAGCCTTGGGTTGGAAATCAGCCGGCGTCATTCCATAGCAGACAATGAATACGTCCTGGCAATCTTGATCGCGGTACCACTGCACAACGTTCTCGATCATGGTGTCCAGGACGCGAATCAGCGTGTCGCTATATCCTTTGCGCGATCTGGCCTCGTATGGATATCGGGCGTTTGTGAAAACATTACGGTAACGCTCGATCCATTCTTCCTCATGGTCGAATCGAAGTCGCGACCGGATATCAGCAGGCACCGCATAAAAAAGCGTGAGTAGATCGTGCTTATCAACGCGTTTGTCATCAGCAGCAATCTTGCCAGCGTGCTGCAGCTCGCGATGAGCGTCATTGATCAACTTGAGGTCTAAGTCATACGTTTCATTGACCTGACCATGGTTGCCGCTGGGCCGGGCGACGAAGCTTTTCAACAAAATCTCCATACCGATCGCTGCATTGACCTGGGCAACAGCCATCATGTCGTACCCAGTAAGCAAGTATTTCGCGGCCTCACAATAACGGTAAGCGCTTTCGATCATCCAAGGTGTAAGGTGCTGCTGCATCAAAATTCTCCATAATTTGAGCTACCCTAGCTCATTCTTGAACGCTAGCGTGCATGCATGAACGTTAGCGATCATGCATGACCTACCCCTAGGTCACCAGATGAGCTACCCTCCTCCTTATAATTCATTAAAGGCATAACTAAACTAAATGACTATTTAGTTTAGTTATAGTTCAACCGAGTCGGAACCGATTACCTACTCTATTTTTCACGGTGAAAAGCAGATCGAGCGCCGGAGGAATCGACCTCAAATTTAGCGGCTAAATCAACAAGGTGTCAGGCGATCAATGCATCCCTCCTCCCCTATTTGCCCTATGAATGTTGCCGTAGGATTGGTCAAGTCCTCGCGCTGACGCGCTGCGGGCATGCCCGCTCCTACGGGTTCTGAATGATTGAGGCAACCTGCCCTCAAATCCTCATCCTCTGGCCCAGCTTGCTGCCTGGCGATGTTACAGCAACCCACACCTCATGTTTGGCGATGGCCACCGATTGGACACGTGCTGCAAGACGCTCATTATTCCCAGAGGCCGCCGCAATACCGATCCAACCAAATCGCCCCAAGTGTTCCGTACGCAAAGAAACCCCGCCCGAATCTTATAGATCACCGGAGGTTTACTCTGCGTACGCAATATTGGCCAAGTTGCCGGATATTTGCGTGAATGCTTCGTGTGGCTCAACGCCGGATGGCGGCACCTTGTCACTCAATGGGTTTAACGGGAGTCGTTGTAACACCAGCCACGCTTGCACTATTCCCCATATCGGGACGCAGTTCAGCCTTGCCATTCAAGAAGTCCAACGCGCGTTGCCGCTCAACAGCCGTCATGGCAGCGAGCCTGGTCGAAATAGCCTTCAGTTCATCGTCGTAGATCTTATTCATGTTCGTTCTCCTCATAGACACCACAAGGTGCTGGAAACCCGATGTTCCGGGCATTCCAGGGTTGTGGCTACTGTAGGAACTACTAGTTTTTTAGCGCTTTTGACGATAGTGGTTATTTCCATATTCAACAATCGCATAGCTGGTAATGTGGGTGTGTGCCCTACTCTTTATATCTCAATAGCTTATAAGTAAAATTAATAACTATTTAGTTTAGTTATAATGCCCCACTCACATTCCCAAGCTCAAACACTAAACCTTCCTCGCCCCCGGACTCTGCCAAAACGACGGATCCGCACTTTTAAGTCGCTCTACCGCATTATTGATATGCTCCAGCGCCGCTTGCCGTGCGCCTTCTGGATCACGCGCGGCAATGGCCGCGTAAACGGCAAAGTGCTCGGCCCGGACGGTCTTGGCCAGGTCTCGGCGCCGCTCTTCGTTGGAGCGTGTGATGCGGATCGCCTCTTTGATGAATTGCGCGATGAATTCGTGCAATGACGGGTACAACGGATTGCCGGTCGCCTTGGAAATGGAGTGATGAAACGCCAAGTCTTCCTCAACCCCGTCGCGGCTCCCCTGCTCCGCTGCATCAATGGCCTTGAGCGCTTGGTGGATGGCTTCCAGTTGCGCCGGTGAGTGTCGCTGGGCCGCCAATGCCGCCGCCTCGCCTTCGATGCCGCGGCGCAGTTCGGTGACTCTCAATACCGCCTCGATCGACCCGCCGACATCCAAGTCAATCGTGAATGCCTTGATGTGTGCCCCTTCGCTGACCACCGTACCGCTGCCCTGGCGGACCTCGACCAGGCCGGCCGACTTCAGGCGCGAAATGGCCTCGCGGATGACCGTGCGGCTGACGCCAAAACGCTGCGAAAGTACCGGTTCGGTGGGCAGGCGATGCCCTGGCAGCGCTTCGCCGCTGGCGATATAGGCCTTGAGGGCCGCCGTCACCTGATCGGACAGTGTGCCCTTGGCGGAGTCCTTCAGGGTACCCAGCGTATCGGCACTACAGGAGGATTTGTCAGGAGTGGGCATAGACGACTCTGGCTCAAATCTGTGAAAGGTACTGCATTTTAGACCCGCCGTCCTCTCTGGATTTAGTCGTTGAATTCGTATGACGTATTATGATAAAAAACGCCCCATCATGTAATCCGACACAAACAACGCCACCCACTATAAAAATAAGGATGGGGGAAACACATGACTGAATCAGTGATTCAAACCAGTGCCGTCGTACCCGCAGATCGCTTCGAGAACCTGGCGTATCGCAAAGTGGCGTGGCGGATCATGCCGCTGTTGTTGCTGTGCTACCTGGTCGCCTACCTGGATCGGGTAAACGTCGGTTTCGCCAAGTTGCAGATGTCTGACGATCTGCAATTTTCCGAAGCCGTCTATGGCCTCGGCGCAGGGATTTTCTTCATTGCCTACTTCCTCGTCGAGGTGCCCAGCAACCTGATCCTGCATCGTGTCGGCGCGCGGTTGTGGATCGCACGCATCATGATCACCTGGGGCATCATCTCCTCGGCCATGGCCCTGGTGACGACGCCGACATCCTTCTACATCATGCGTTTCCTGCTCGGGATCGCCGAGGCCGGGTTCTATCCGGGGGTCATCCTCTACCTGTCCTATTGGTTCCCGACCCACCGCCGCGGCAAGATGTACGCGCTGTTCGCCACCGCCGTGCCGCTGTCCGGGCTGATAGGCGCGCCGTTGTCCGGCTGGATCATGAGCGCCTTCAACGGGGTTCATGGATATGCGGGCTGGCAATGGTTGTTTTTCCTCGAAGGGCTACCCTCGATTGCTGTCGGCTTCCTGGTGGTTTTCTGCCTCAGCGACCGGATCTCCAGCGCTGGCTGGCTCACCCGTGAAGAAAAAACCCTGCTGCAGGCGCGCATTGACGCAGAAGCCATCGGCCACCAGAAACACAGCCTCAAAGAGGTGTTCCTGCAGCCGCGTATCTGGCTGTTGACGGCCATCTACTTCTGCATGATCGCCGGTTTCTACACCGTCGGTTTCTGGTTGCCAACCCTTATCCGCCAGGCCGGTGTCAGCGATGTGTTCGAAGTGGGCATGCTCACCGCCATCCCTTACGCCGCCGCTGCTCTGACCATGATCCTGGTTTCGCGCAGTGCCGACCGGTTGCGCGAACGACGCTGGCACCTGGCGTTGACCGCCGTGCTCGGTGGCATCGGCCTGTTCATCTCTGCGACCTGGAGCGACAACTTCACGGTGTCGATGATCGGCCTGACCCTGGGTTCGATGGGCGCCATGAGCACCCTGCCGCTGTTCTGGAGCCTGCCGACTGCGTTCCTTGGCGGTACGGCGGCGGCTGCCGGGATCGCCTTGATCAACTCCTGGGGCAACCTGGCGGGCTTCGTCTCGCCCTACCTGATGGGCTTCCTCAAGGACCTGACCCACAGCACCACAATCGGCATGTATGTGATGGCAAGCGCACTGTTCCTCGGCGCCCTGCTGGTCTTCAGAATTCCCGGAAAACTCGTCAACCGCTGACGTTTGGAGTAACTCATGAATATTCTCGTGACCGGTGCAGCCGGCTTCCTTGGCCGCCGCCTGATCGAAGCGCTGCTGCTGCGTGGTTCGCTCACCGACCGCACGGGCCAGTCCCGGCCCATCGAGCAGATTGTCGCGTTCGACATGGTCGAACTGACGGGGATCAATGACCCCCGGGTAAAAGTGGTGTGTGGCGATATCGCCAACGCCCACGTGCTCGAGCGCTTGATCGATGCCAATACCGACAGCATTTTCCATCTAGCTGCGGTGGTTTCCAGCCAGGCCGAAGCCGATTTTGAACTGGGCATGCGCATCAACTTCAGTGCAACCCAGCACATGTTGGAGCGCGTGCGCCAGCTTGGCACATGCCCAAAATGGGTGATGACCAGCTCCGTCGCGGTGTTCGGCGGGCAGTTGCCGGAACAGGTGCCAGATAACCAGGTATGGGCGCCACAAAGCTCCTACGGCACACAAAAAGCCATGAACGACCTGCTACTTGCCGATTACAGCCGGCGTGCGTTCGTCGACGGTCGCAGCCTGCGCATGCCGACCATCGTCGTGCGCCCGGGCAAGCCAAACCTTGCAGCCTCCAGCTTCGCCAGCGGTATCATCCGCGAACCGCTCAACGGCCAGACCAGCGTCTGCCCGGTACCGCTCGACACCCGGCTCTGGCTGATGTCGCCTGCACAGGCCATTCGCAACCTGATCCATGGCCATGAACTGGGTAGCGAGCAGTTGACGGAGGGCCGCGTGATCAACATGCCGGGCCTGTCGATCACGGTAGAGCGCATGATCGACGCCCTGCGCCAGACAGCCGGCGCGCAAGTGGCCGAACGCATTCGCCTGGAACCCAATCAGGCGATCGAGCGCATCGTCGGTTCCTGGCCGGGCGCGTTTTGTGCCGCCTACTCCCGGGACCTGGGCTTCACCGCGGATGAGCGTTTCACCGATGTGATCGAGCAGTTCATCCATGAATACCAGCCCGGTTAAACCCGCTTGAGGAGTTCGACATGTTGAATGCCCCTGCCCGGCCGCTGCTGGGTTGCATCGCCGACGACTTCACCGGTGCCACCGACCTTGCCAACATGCTGGTACGCGGCGGCATGCGCACGGTGCAAAGCATCGGCATTCCCGCTGCCGATGTTGCCGACCAACTCAATGCCGACGCGATTGTCATCGCCCTGAAATCGCGCACGGTACCGGCCGCCGATGCCGTCGAGGACTCACTCCAAGCGCTGCACTGGCTGCGTGAACGTGGCTGTGAACAGATATTCTTCAAATACTGTTCAACCTTCGACTCAACGGCGGCCGGCAATATCGGCCAGGTCAGCGAAGCCTTGCTGCAGGCCCTTGGCAGCGATTTCACCCTTGCCTGCCCCGCCTTCCCGGAAAACGGCCGCACGGTTTTTCGTGGGCATTTGTTCGTTCAAGACCAATTGCTCAGCGAGTCGGGCATGCAGCATCACCCATTGACGCCCATGACAGACGCAAACCTGGTTCGCGTGCTGCAAGCGCAGACCCAAGGCAAGGTCGGCCTGTTGCGCCACGACAGCGTGTCCGCCGGCGTGGAGAGCATACGCGCGCGCATTGCTCAACTGCGCGCCGACGGTGTCAGCATGGCTGTCGCCGACGCCCTGTGTGATACCGATCTCTATCTGCTGGGCGAAGCCTGTGCGGACTTGCCGCTGCTCACCGGCGGTTCCGGGTTGGCGCTGGGCCTGCCGGGCAACTTCCGGCGTGCCGGCAAGCTGCGCGACCTCGACGCCGCGCACGTGCCCGTGGTCCAAGGCGCGGCGGTGGTACTTGCGGGGAGCGCTTCCCAGGCCACCCTGGGCCAGATCGCGAACTGGCTGCAGGCAGGTCGTCCGGCGATGCGGGTCGACCCGCTAGCGTTGGCGGCGGGAAAGCCGGTGGTTGAGGACGCACTGGCCTTCGCTGCCGACCATGCGCAAACTGTGCTGATCTACGCCACCAACACGGCCGACGAGGTCAAGGCGGTCCAGCGCGAGCTGGGCGCCGAGCGTGCGGGGCATTTGGTCGAGCAAGCCATGGGGCGGATCGCCAGCGGTCTGCGCGAGGCCGGCGTACGGCGCTTTGTGGTCGCCGGCGGGGAAACCTCGGGCGCCGTGGTCCAGGCGCTGAATATCCAGCTATTGCAGATTGGAGCGCAAATCGACCCTGGAGTACCCGCCTGCGTCAGCACGCCCGGGGAACCGCTGGCGCTGGCACTCAAGTCGGGCAATTTCGGCGGTGTGGACTTCTTCGACAAGGCTCTCAAGCAACTGGCAGGAGTTCCGGCATGAGCAACGAAAACACCCTGCGTGAAGAGATCTGTGACGTTGGCGCTTCGTTGTATACCCGTGGCTACACGGTGGGCAGCGCCGGCAACATCAGTGCGCGGTTGGACGACGGCTGGCTGATCACCCCCACGGACGCCTGCCTGGGGCGCCTCGACCCGGCGGCGATAGCCAAGGTCAGCCTGGCCGGGGACTGGGTCAGCGGTGACAAGCCTTCCAAGACGCTGGCGCTGCACCGTCAAGTCTACGATCGCAACCCCGGGGTTGGCGGCGTGGTCCACACCCACTCCACTCACCTGGTGGCGCTGACCCTGGCCGGCGTCTGGCAGGAGGATATGATCCTGCCGCCGTTGACGCCTTATCAAGTGATGAAAGTCGGGCGCATTCCGCAGATCGCCTATGAACGTCCCGGTTCCCCCAAGGTCGCCGAGCGCGTGGCGCAGTTGGCTAACCTGGTGCGCGGTGTAATGCTTGAACGCCTGGGGCCGGTGATCTGGGAAAGCTCAGTGTCCAAGGCCAGCTACGCCCTGGAAGAGCTGGAAGAAACCGCACGCCTCTGGTTGATGAACCAGCCACGACCGACTCCCCTGCCTCAGTCGGCACTGGATGAGTTGCACGAGGTCTTTGGGGTTCAGTGGTAACCCAGGCCATACGATTGATTTTTCACCGCAGGAGTCTTCATGCCTCGTTTCGCTGCCAACCTCAGCATGCTTTACCCCGAACATGATTTTCTCGACCGTTTTGCCGCCGCCGCTAGCGATGGTTTCCGGGCCGTGGAATACATGTTCCCCTACGCTTATCCCGCGCAGCAACTCAAGCAGCGGCTTGACGACAATGGCTTGGTCCAGGCCCTGTTCAACGCGCCGCCCGGCGATATCGCGGCAGGGGAAAAAGGCACCGCATCCTTGCCCGGCCGCGAATCGGAGTTTCGCGCAGGTTTCGATCAGGCCCTGGAATATGCCGCCGTCCTGGGCAACGACCGCATTCACGTAATGGCCGGGCTGCTGGCAGACGAGGCCGATCGCGCCAGGCACCAGCAGACCTACCTGGAGAACCTCGACTACGCAGCGACCCAGGCCGCCAAAATCGGCGTCACCGTACTGCTGGAACCGATCAATACCCGGGACATCCCGGGCTTTTTCCTCAACCACCAGCATCAGGCGCACGCCATCTGCAAAGCGGTCGGCCACGCCAACCTGAAAGTCCAATTCGATATCTACCATTGCCAGATCGTCGAAGGCGACGTGGCGACGACGCTGCGCCGGGATTTCGCCGACATCGGCCATATCCAGATTGCGGGCGTGCCGGATCGCCACGAACCGGACCTGCACAACGAGTTGAACTACCCCTATTTGTTCGAGCTGATTGACCAGTTGGGCTACACCGGCTGGGTGGGTTGCGAATACCGGCCACGGGGCAACACATCCCAAGGTTTGCAATGGCTGCGCGATTGGCAGGTACGCTCGATTCAAGGCAGCCCAAGCTGAGATCGGTTTTTTAACCCGGCCCATGGCAACGCGTCCAAAGCTCGTCTTTACTCGTCCCAACGGATGAAGGCGCCCCTGGAGGTTTTGCATGAAGCTGTTGGCGATTGTGCTGTGCAGTGTGGTGCTGCTTGGCGGCTGCGATATCAGTTTCAACAACAGCACGCCCAAGGTCATGGCGTCCGATCCGGGGACACCGCAACAGCAACAGCAGGTATTGGATACTGCAGTGGTGTTCTTGGAGCTACTGGATGCGGGTAAGGCCGACCGGACCTGGCCAGCCGTCAGCCCGGTGCTGCAGGCGAAAACCTCCGAGTTGGTATGGGTCAATGGGCTCAAGGCCCTGCGCCTTGGTTTGGGGACACTGCACAAACGGGAACCGGCTGCCATTGGCTTTACCGAGCAGATGCCTGATGCGCCCGCCGGTAAATACGCGCTTATCGAGTTCGCCTCGACGTTCTCCACCACCACCGTCCGGGAAAAGGTGGTGTTTCGCAACGATGACCAGCAATGGCGTGTGGTGGGGTATTTCTTTAACAAGAGCGTCACTTTCGGTGGCGACCAGCAGAAAGCGTCCCAGCCCTGATTTTGGCTTTTAAGAATCGCCTGAGAGAATCCCCAGCCCCCAACTCCTACCATGCACCCCGAAGCCACTGCGAACATACCCAGGAAAGCTACGGGCCCTCATGTCATCACTCAACCACTGGCCATTGTGCCGTCCCTTGCTCTGGATCAGCGCGCTGGTTGCAGCGCTGCTGGCCCTGGCGCCCTGCGCGCAGGCGGCGGTCAAGATTGAAGGCACGCGCCTGATCTACTTTGGCCAATTCAAAGAAGCCAGCATCAATATCGTCAATCAGTCCCCCAGCGAATTGGTGGTGCAAAGCTGGGTCACTCGGGACAACGATGATGCAACCCAGGCGGTGCCCTTCGCCGTGGTCCAGCCGCTGGTTCGCCTGGATGCTCAACAGCATCACCTGCTGCGCATTCTGTACGCCGGCGAAGGCTTGCCCGGCGACGTGGAGTCGATGTTCCTGCTCAACGTCATGGAAATCCCGCTGAAACCGGAAACCGCCGACAGTGTGCAATTTGCCGTGCGCCAGCGTCTCAAGCTGTTCTATCGCCCGCCAGGGCTTGCAGGAAGTTCGTCCGAGGCCGTGCAGCAATTGGTGTGGAGCCGCACCGATGCGCAATCGGTAACCGTCACCAATCCCAGTGCGTTTCATCTGTCCCTGGTGGATGTGCAGAGCGATTCCGGCGGCCAGGTTCAAGCGTTGGAGGACTACGTATTGCTCAAGCCCGGGGAACGCAAGGTCTTCAGCACCAAGGCCCCCATCAGCGCCGGGAGCCAAATCAACTTTACCGAAATCACCGATATCGGCTTGCAGGCCCGCCATCGCGCGGCCCTCAAGTGATGGATCGCGGGGAATACCGACCTATGTCACCTCTTAAATACCTGCTCGTGGCCACCCTGTTTGCCTGCGCCGCCCTCCCCGCTACCAGCTACGCGCTGGCCTGCCGGGTGGACGGTAGCGGCTCGATCGCCGACACCGCTCCCCTGGGCACCGCATTGGCCGTGGCGGCCGATGCGCCAGATGGCACGATTATCTGGGAGTCCGGCCCTCGCTCGGTCAATGTGATCTGCGCAGACGACTACTTGCATGGGCGCGAGGAAGTGTATTTCTACTTGAACCCGGCAAGCGTCAGCATCGGCCAGGGTATTCGCGCCGGGATTCGCTATAACTCGGTGCCCATCACCCAAAGCAGCGGCAAGTACGGTACTGGGTTCTACTCCGACCGCGGTTGCACCCTGGCAAGTTGCGTGGGTTGGGACAAGGCCCGGTTCACCCTCAACTTCAGCGTATTTATCGAGAAGTTTGGTACCACCCCACAAAACGGCCAGGCCAGTACCCTGTCGCAATACCGGGTGTTTCAACTGGACGGTATTACCGGTCTCAACAACCGCCCCAACAGCAACCTCAACTACATCGTCACCGGCGTGAACGACATACGCTTCGTGCCCTGCACGCCCGACCTGACGATTACGCCCAATGTGGTGAGCTTCCCCAAGCCCTCGCGCAAGGCGCAGATCGGCGAAGTGGCCAGCACCGCAGCCTTCAGCTTGAGCCTGCGCAAAGCCTGCGATACCCCGTATACGGTGAGCGCGCGCTTCGCTACCACCCCGGGCGGCGGGAACGTGGTCAATGGCTTGTTGGTGCCCACCAACAACAGTTCCGTGGGCATCGCGTTGTCCTGGGACTATACGAACCAGAACCTGCCCTTCAATGAGTGGTTCCCCCTGGCCCAGATGAAGGGGGCCAACCAGACCACCCGCCAGGACTTCAGGGCGGACCTGAAGTGGCGCACCCTGCCCGTTCCCGGCGCGTTCGATGCGGCGGTCGTGGTCGATATGTTCTACAAGTAGATACGTGGCTGCTTTTAAGGATCGTCTTATGCCCAGGCGCTGGGTGGCCGATTAAAATCCGCCGATGCGATTTAAAAGTTATCTGCTGCAGATCAATCCCGTCCTTTCCCGCCCCGAAGCAGCCAGAAGGCTGCTTCGTCTTTTCGCCGCCGTGTTATTGGTCGGCATCTTGAGCGGTGTCTACACGTTCCTGCTGTCCACCTTCAACAATGACATCTCCCAGCGGCGTGGCTATATGAGTAGCGCCATTGCCGAGGCTCATACCTTCTTCACCACCCGTGAAGCACTGCTCGAAAGCCTGAGCCTGTCAGCGGTACGCAAATCCACCCAGGCCAAGGCCCAGGCTTACCCGGCCTCCAGCGAAGAGCAGCGCCTGCAGCTGGGCAATGCCCCAGGCCATCAGTGGAGCATCTGGCTGACTTCGCGCATGCGCAGTTACCTGAAGACCAAGCAGGTCAACCTGCTCTACGTGACCGCCGGCCCGGATCCGCAACTGACCCGGCTCTATGACTCGACGCCGCAGGTACTGCCGTTTTCCAAGTGCATGCTCAACCGCCTCCGGGCGTTGAAGCAACACAACCCACTGGACCCCGGCGAACTCTGGCTCAGCGACCAAACCGAGGGGCACTCCCACCTCTACCTGTTCATTTTGCTGGATGAGCGCGATCCCGACTCCGGCTGGCTGGGCCTGGAGATGGAAAGCCAGGAAGTCTCCACAACCCTCAATGACCAGAGCGCGGGCGAGTTCATGATGCTCAACTCCCAGGGCATGCTGGTATTTACCAATAGCCATGACCCACGGCTGGACCAGTCCCTGCTCAAGCCCAAGGGCGAGAATTTTTTCGGCTTTGTCGGCGATGGCCTGGTGCCGGATCACCTGGTGATTCGCAAGCAACTGAAATCGTCGGACTGGCAACTGATGTACACGATCAACCTGCGCGATGTGGTGCGGGGGTTGTGGCGCGAGCTGCTCGGGTCGCTGGTGTTTTGCCTGTTCAGCGTCACGCTGATCTGGCTGGTGATGCGCCGGGTCAATCAACGCTTCATCATCCCGTCAATCAATGGCATCCAGGCGCTGATTGAAAGCGAAGCCTTCGGGCGCGATGTGATCCAGACCGCGCCGGTGGCCCTGTGTGTGCTGCGGCGCACCGACGGCCAGGTGGTACTGGAAAACACCCTGGCCCAGCAGTGGCTGGGCACCGGCCTGGAGCGTGAAACCCTCTGCGCCGGCTGGATCCGCCAGGCATTCGAGGGTGAGCCCTCCGGGCACTGTGACTACTTCGAGACCCTCGACGGCCGCCACCTTTACCTCAGCAGTGCACCCACCCGCTATAGGGGCGAGGATGTGCTGTTTTGTGCATTCAGCGACATCAGCGCGCGCAAGCAGGTGGAAGCGGCCCTGGAAGAAGCCCGGCAATCGGCCGACGCTGCGAATGCCGCGAAAACCCTGTTCCTGGCGACCATGAGTCACGAAATCCGTACACCGCTGTACGGCGTGCTGGGCACCCTGGAACTGTTGGCCCGCACCCAGCTCGATGCCCAGCAAAAAGACTATCTGCATGCCATAGAGGGTTCTTCGGCCACCTTGCTGCAACTGATCTGCGATGTGCTGGATGTATCGAAAATCGAGGCCGGGCAATTGGCACTGGAACTGAGCGAGTTCTCGCCCCTGGACCTGGTCAATGAAATCATCCAGGGCTACGCCGCGGCCGCAATGGGCAAGGGGTTGCAGCTGTACGCCTGCTTTGACCCCAAGTTACCCGAGCGGCTGAGGGGCGATGTCACCCGCCTGCGGCAGATCCTCAACAACCTGTTGAGCAACGCGGTGAAGTTCACCGACTACGGGCGCGTGGTGCTGCGGGTCAAGTTGCTTGACCGCGACGACGAGCGCTCCAGCGTGTTGTGGCAAGTGTCCGACACCGGCAAAGGCATTGCCCAGGAAGACCAGGCGATGATTTTCGAGCCGTTCTATCAAAGCGAAGGCAACACCAACGTCGTCGCCGGTACCGGGCTCGGCTTGCCGATTTGCCAGCGCCTGACGCAATTGATGAATGGGCATATCCGCATGGTCAGCGAACTGGGCCTGGGCAGCAGTTTCAGCCTCACCCTGCCCCTCGAAGTGGCGCCCTGCGCGCCCATGAGCAGCTTGCTCGCCGAGACCGTCTACGTGGTTTCGCCCATTCCCGAACTCGCTCAATCCATCAGCGGTTGGCTGCGTCGCTGGGGCGCCCGAGCCCAGACTGGCCAGCCCACCCACCCCGACGGGCAACTGCTGCTGGAGCTGCATCCCGGCACTATCGAACAGCCCCTGGTGCCCGACTGGCCGGGGCCGGTGATCCTGGTCAGTGGCAACAGCAGCAATGGCCAGCATGCCGAGACCGGCGTGTGGCATGCCAACCTCAACCAGTTGAGCGCCATTCACCAGGCGGTCAGCCAGGCCCAGGGATTGTGGGTCGCCCGGGTCGACGAGCAGGTGCAAAAGCGCGAGTTGCGCAAGCTCGACCTGCATGTGCTGGTGGCTGAGGACAACGTTATCAATCAACTGATTTTGCGTGACCAGCTTGAGGAACTTGGGTGCACCGTGGAGTTGGCCTGCGATGGTCATGAAGCGCTGCAGTTGTGCAAGGCCTCACACTTCGACGTGGTACTGACGGATGTGAATATGCCCAGAGTCAACGGCTATGAATTAGCCAGGGAGTTGCGCAGCCAAGGTTGCGCGCTGCCCATCATCGGCGCAACCGCCAACGCCATGCGCGGCGAGGCAGACTTGTGCCTGGCCGCCGGAATGAACCATTGCCTGGTCAAACCCTTTGCGTTGCTGGCCCTCTTCAACTACCTGGAGCCCTACACACGGATCCCCCATGAAGCCCTATAGTATTTTGATCGTCGAGGACCATCCCCTGCAGCACCTGTACCTGCAGAACCTGCTCAATGAATTGGGCGACTTCATGCTGGAGTCCGCCCAGGATGGAAACGAAGCACTGGAGCGCTTGCGCCAGCGTGATTTCGACCTGGTGCTGACCGATCTGCTGATGCCGGGCATGGACGGTGTGCAATTTATCCAGAGCCTGGCGACCCTGCGTTGCAAGCCTGCCCTGGCCATCATGAGTGCCGCCTCCCGGCGTATGTTGATGGCGGCCAGCCTGGTGGCGAAAAATCTCGATGTGAAAGTCATCGGCCTGATTTCCAAGCCAGTCGCAGCCGACGCCTTGCGCAGCCTGGTCAGCCAGCTCAACCACAAAGACCGCAGCCCCTCCCCCGCGCCTGCCACGCCGCCGGCGATTGACCGGCACACACTCCTCCAGGCCATGGGCAACGGGCAGATCCAGGCCTGGTTCCAACCGAAAAAATCCTTGGCCAACGGCCGGATTGTCGCCGCTGAAGCGCTGGTGCGGTGGATGAACCCCGAGCAAGGGGTGATGTTGCCCGCCGCGTTTCTGCCGGCGATCAAGACCTTCGACCTGGAAGAACGCCTGCTATGGCTGGTGCTCAAACAGGCGATCCTGGCCCAGGAACGCTGGCGCCAGCGCGGGTATGAGATTCCAGTGTCGATCAATTTGCCGACCCACCTGCTCAATAGCCATGACTTGGCAGACCGCCTGCTGGCGTTCGTCCTCGACCACCAAGGCATCCCGGGGATGATCTGCTTCGAGCTGATGGAATGCTCGGTGCCCCAGGACATCAGCAACTTCTACGCCGGCGCCTGCCGCCTGCGCATCAAGGGTTTCGGCCTGTCCCAGGATGATTTCGGCAAGGGCTACAGCTCTTACCTGAACCTGGTCTCGACCCCGTTTACCGAACTCAAGATCGACCAGGCGCTGGTGCAGGGCTGCCATGACAACGAAGGCATGACCTCGGCCCTGGCGAGCATCATCGCACTGGGCCGCAAACTCGGGCTGACGGTGGTGGCCGAAGGTGTGGAGACGCCCCAGCAACTGGCGTTGCTACGCAAAATCGACTGCACCCAGGTGCAGGGTTTTCTGATCTCCCACGCGGTCTCCTCAGAACAATTTCAACAACTGTTGAACAATGATGGCCCAGCGACATCTCATTAGCCCCCGGCTCGGATTTGTCTAACCTGTATAAGGAGTAAACTCCATCCAGCGCCGATTTCTCAGCCGCCTGCGAAAACCATCAATGAAGCACAACAACGCGATCCTGGAAGCATTCACCCGCAGCTCACTGCGCTTGAACAAAGGGCTGATGGGCGTGCTCGGCGTCGCGTTGTTGCTGGCAGGCACCAGTTACTGGGCGTTGCAGCGGATCATCGATGAGCAGCACGCCGCGGTGGGGTTTCATTTTGCCCGGCTGATGGAAAATATCCAGGAACAGGAAACCTTCCTCCGGACCCTGGCGCAGCCGGCGATCCAACGGGACTTGATCAGCGACAAGAACACCCAGGCCAGCCTCCAGAGCCATCGCCTGGACATGCACAACACCCGCTATGAAGGTCGTGAGTTCGCCTTTTCGGTGCCCTTCAGTGCACAGTTCGAGGCGCAACGGGTCACGCCTGGCGAGCAGCAGAAGATCTTTGCCCTGGGGGTGCACCTGGCCAGTTACTACAGCGCGTACTGGTCATCGTCGCCCTACGCATCGCCCCACGTCTTTATCCTCAACCGCCTGGTCAACTACCACATTGCGGTGCCTGCGGTCGGCTACCAACGCGGCGGCACAACCCCGTTCAACGGCCCCACGGCCGAACAGGCCGACGCGGTGCAGCAAAGGCTCGAGCAGTTGCCCCGGGTAGACGACAGACTTTACTGGGAAACCTATACCCCAACCGGGAAAGCCTCCGGGGCTCCGCAGTTGTTGGCGTATATCGGCATCCCCCTGAACCCTCAGATTTTGCGCGCGGGTCAAGGCACTAACCAGGTGATGGTTGCCACGCTGCTGGATATGGCACACGTCAACGATGTGGAACGCACCATGGAGTCGTCCATCTACGATCGATTCACCCTGATCTCCCCTGCCGGGCAGACGCTGACGGGGCCTCAGGTCCGCGCCTCTGCCTTGGGTGAAGGGCTGAATATTCGCGCCAACGGGCTGGAGTTCAAAATCACCCACGACGCCCAGTCGCAGTGGACCGCAATCTACGGGATCAGCTACAAGCATTTTTTCCGCTATGCCCTGTGGCCACTGACCAGCCTGGTGCTGTTTCTGTGTGCCGTACTGGCGATTGTCTGGGCCGGCAACCGCTGGTACCGCAAGCAAGTGATCCATCCGGCGCGCCAGGCCCATGAGCGGATTGCCGAAAGCGTGGCATTCAGCCGGGTGATTATCGACACCGCGCCTACCGGCCTGTGTGTGGTGGGCCGCGCGGATGGCCAGGTGCTGATCGAGAACCAGCGCGCCCAACAATGGCCGGGCACCGCCAGGTTGGTGGCGGCCCTCAGCCGCTTCCAGGACAGCGCCGACAGTGGCGAAACCCACCTGGAAATCGAAGGCCGGCACCTGCAGGTCGGTTTCGTGTCGACCCGTTATCAAGGCCAGGATGTGCGGCTTTATGCGTTCAACGACGTGACCCGGCATATTGAAGACGCCCTGGCCCTGGAAGATGCCCGGCGCGCCGCCGATGCGGCCAATGAAGCCAAGACGCTGTTCCTGGCAACCATGAGCCATGAAATCCGCACACCGTTGTACGGCGTGCTCGGCACCCTGGAATTGCTCGGGTTGACGACCCTGGACCCGCGCCAGAAAACCTACCTGCACACCATCCAACGCTCATCTGCCACGTTGTTCCAACTGATCAGTGATGTGCTCGACGTGTCGAAAATCGAATCCGGGCAGATGGCAATCGAGTCCATCGAGTTTTGCCCCCTGGACATGCTCGAAGACACCTTGCACACCTACGCCGCCTTCGCCCAGCGCAAGGGCCTGCAACTGTATGGCTGCATCGATGCGCAGTTGCCCGACTGTGTGGTCGGCGACCCGATGCGGATCCGCCAGATCCTCAACAACCTGGTGAGCAATGCGCTCAAATTTACTGACATAGGACGCGTGGTGATTCGGGCCCGGGCGCTTCGCCGGGGGGCCGATAAGGTGGACCTGGAGTGGCAAGTGACCGACTCTGGCGTGGGCATCAGCCAGGCGCAGCAAGCCAAGCTGTTCGACTTGTTCTACCAGGCACCAGACACCGCTGGCCAAGGCGGTGCCGGGCTGGGCCTGCCGATATGCCGCTGGCTCGCCGAAATGATGGATGGCCAGATCAAGGTCGTCAGCGAGCCCGGCCTGGGTAGCAGTTTCACCTTGAAAATGAGCTTGCCGATAGGCCGTGGCGAGCTGCCCGGACTTCCCCTTCTTGAGCCGAGCGCGACGCCGGTCTATGTACAGGCGCCAGTGCGCGAGTTGGCCGAAGCGCTGTGCGACTGGCTCGGGCGCCTGGGTATCCAGGCCTCGGTGGCAACGCTGCCCCTGGCCTCACAGAATGCGCAGGCCGTACTGGTCGACATGTTGCCCGCCGGGCCGCGATTGTCCTGGGCCGGGCCGCGCGTCTTGTGTGTGCCGGGTGCACACAGCCCACCGCTGTATACGGCCCAGGGCTGGGAAGTGGATATGCATGATGTGCGTGCCATTGCGTCGGTGGTCTCGCTGGCGCAGCAGGGTAAGCAGGAAGCCGTGCAGCACGCCGAACAACAGAGCGCCGGGCAGTTGCAACTGCGCATTCTGGTGGCCGAGGACAACCCGGTAAACCAGGCCATCATCCAGGAGCAACTGGAAGCGCTGGGCTGTACGGTTACCTTGGCAGACAATGGCGAGCAGGCCATGCACCTGTGGCAACCCCAGGCCTTCGACCTGGTGCTGACCGACGTCAACATGCCCTTGATGAATGGCTACGAACTGGCCCGCACCCTCAGGGAACATGACCCGCAATTACCGATCATCGGTGTCACCGCCAATGCCATGCGCGAAGAAGGCATGCGTTGCCTGGCAGTCGGGATGAATGCGTGGCTGGTCAAGCCCTTGAGCCTGCAAACCCTGCGCGCGCAATTGATCAAGCTGTGCCGGCCGACGGTACGCGTCTTGCCGGCGGTGATCGACACGGTGCAGATGTCAGAAAAAATGCGCCCGCTGTTTGTCAGCAGCGTACAGCACGATCTGCAGCGCATCAGCGCCGCACTTGAGCAACGCGATTGCCGGCGCCTGGCCGAAACCTTGCACTCGGTGGCCGGGGCCCTGGGCGCGGTGCAGGCGCTGGACCTGGCCCAGGCGTGTGTCGAACTGGAAAGCCAGTTGGCCAGCGGCCGGCTCAATCCCGCGCTGGAAATGCGCATAAACCAGGTCAGCAGTAGGCTTTCAGCCTTGCTCAGCGTGCAGCCATGAGCCCTCCTCACTCACTGAACCAGCATTACGGGCAACCCTTATGAAAACCTTCACTGTGGTTATTGCGGATGATCACCCCATCGTGCTTTTGGGCGTGCGAGAACTCGTCGAGCGAGACGCGCGCTTTCAAGTAGTGGGCGAAGCGATCTGTTCGGCAGGCCTCATCGGGCTGCTTGAACAGCAGCCTATCGACATCGTGATTACCGATTACAACATGCCCGGCGATTCACCCTACGGCGATGGTTTGAAACTGGTGGAATACCTTAAGCGGCATTTCCCCCAGGTGCAGATTCTGATCCTGACCATGATCTCCAATCATCTGATCCTGACCCGTCTGCAAGAGATGGGCGTGGTGGGCGTCATCCAGAAAAGCCAGTTGCACACCGAAATCCAGGTGGCCCTCAAGTCTATTGTGCAGCAGGCGCTGTATCGCAGCCTGGAGCCCGCCAAGACTTCGGTGGTCGAGTCGATGACGGCTATCGATGCGCGTTTCTCGACCCTGTCGCCGAAGGAATTCGAGATACTGCGTTTGTTTATTTCAGGCAAAAGTGTCAGTGATATAGCGCGCAGCCAGAATAGAAGTTCAAAGACTATCAGTGCGCAAAAAATTTCGGCCATGCGCAAACTTGAAGTCAGTAGTGATCAAGACTTGTTGGCTTATTGCCTGGCGCAAAATATCTTCAACTAATCCGTGCCTTATCAACTAATCTCCTCCTTAACTAACTTGCCTTGCAGTGCTTTATAAGAATCGTCTTATTCTCTCTAAGGCTTAAAATCACTATTGTTCGTTGGCAGTTTCAACCCTCTCTACAACCAACACTAACGGACATCATCATGAAGAAGTTTTCCCTGGCCCTTATCGCTGTGTCAGTTATTGCCGCCAGCAGCAGTGCATTTGCCGAAGATCCCGTTGCGCCGACCCCGACCCTGGGTGGCAGCGGCAAAATCACTTTCACCGGCGTGATCAACAACGACGCGTGCTCGGTCGACGGCGCCAACTCCGATCGCGTGATCTCGGTGGACATGGGCTCGGTATCGATCAAAGACATGGGCACCGCTGAAAACCCGGCCTCGGGCCGTGTGACAGCCAAAGACTTCAACCTCAACGTGAACTGCAACCTGGGCACCAAAGTGGCCATGATCTTTGACGCCAACAGCGGCGGCTCGGGCCTGGTCACCGGCAAGAAAGTCCTCGCCCTGACCCCGGGCAACGGCAGCGCAAGCAACGTCGGCATCGCCCTGCTCGACAGCAAAGGCGCACTGATCGACCTCAGCTCCCCGGCCAGCGCCCGCATCGAAAGCAGCATGCACGGCCAAGGCACCGAAGGCGGCGATGCAACCTTGAGCTTTGCCGCAGCCTACGTCACCACCGGTGCAGCCGGCGCCTCCACTGCGGGTCGTGGTGACGCCACCCTGCCGTTCATCCTGCAATACGAATAACCCCCAAGGCTGTAAATGCCACGCGCGAGGCCCCAGGGCCTCGCCATTTATCCGACCCATACACGGTAGACATCATGTTGCCTCGTTCCATTGCCGCAGGCCTGGGGTTGTTGACCCTGCTGATGGCGACCCAGGCTGGCGCCAGCATTTCATTGAGTGCCACGCGTATCGTCTTCGATGGCGAGCACAAAGAAGCCAATATCACCGTGCGCAACGGTAACCAGGATGTATTGATTCAATCCTGGGTCGATACCAGCGATGCGCAAGCCAGTGCTGCACCGTTCGCCGTGACCCCGCCACTGGCACGGATATTTGCCAAGGAGCAGCAATTGCTGCGCATTCTTTACCAGGGCAGCGGTATGCCGGCGGATCGTGAATCCGTGATCTGGCTCAATGTGCAAGAGATCCCGCAGGCCGCCGCCTCCGACAACACGTTGCAACTGGCGGTACGCCAGCGCATCAAGATATTTTTCCGGCCAGCCGGTTTGCCAGGTAGCGCCCTGTCGGCGCCGGCGCAACTGGAATGGCAACTGCAAAAGCGTGGCGCCGAGTCGTGGCTGAGCGTAAAAAACCCGACGCTGTATCACGTGTCCATGGCCGATATAAAACTTCAGGCCGGGCAACAAACGGAACTGGCTGCCGATTCGACAATGATTGCGCCGGGCGCTGAAAAACAGTTCAGCGTTAAACAACTCGGTGGTTACGAAACAGTGCAGTTGTCTTTTTCCAGCATTAACGACTATGGCGCACAAGATAAATACACCGCACAACTTTCCACGCGCCTGACGGCCAAGGCCACTGAGGCGCGCACCCGGCAATAAGCGTTTCCCTTAAACCCTCCAGGTTCGATTCGAGTGCGTACTCGCGTGCCTCGCCTGTCCGATAAACAGGGATGATATAGGTTCTTTGCATGTTTTTTATTTTAGGCAGCAGGCCCAATCATTACATATCAAGCGAGCGCACTTCACGCGTGTCTACAACGTGCACATCTCTGAAGTTGAGTACGCTGTCATTGGCCATTCTTGCCGGCTCGCCCGTTTGGGCCGTTGCCGATGAGCCGTCCCTGGAAGTGTTCAACACCACCTTTTTGCAGGGCGCTCAATCGTCGGTAGACCTGCAGCAACTGCTGTCGGCCAACAGCGTGCTGCCCGGTAACTACCGAGTCGACTTGTATAGCAATGAGGTCCTGGTGGGCCGTCGCGACATCGACTTCAAGCGCAACCCGCAGACCGGCCGGGTCGATCCGTGCCTGACCCTGGACTTGCTCAAGCAACTGGGGATCGACCTGACCCTCTTGCAAGCCCAAGGCAAGCTCGACGCCAGCCAACCCCAGGCCTGCTACGACCTACCGACGCTGATCGACCAGGCCACCCTGCGCTATGACGCCAGTCGCCTGCGCCTGGCGGCGAGCATTCCACAGGTTGCGATGCAACGGGGCATGCGCGGTTATGTCGACCCCCAGTTATGGGACGACGGCGTGCCCGCAGCGTTTATCAACTATCAACTCAAT
Source organism: Pseudomonas proteolytica (assembly GCF_007858275.1). Taxonomy (GTDB): domain Bacteria; phylum Pseudomonadota; class Gammaproteobacteria; order Pseudomonadales; family Pseudomonadaceae; genus Aquipseudomonas; species Aquipseudomonas proteolytica. The sequence goes on along the minus strand of NZ_VFEV01000025.1, from coordinate 57,414 downwards.
AGCAGCCGCACCGCCGGCGACTATGAAACCCGCATCAACAACAACTTGGGGCTGCGCAACGGCATCAACCTGGGCGCATGGCGCTTGCGTAACGAATCGAACCTGAGCAATGGCACGGGGCGGCCGAGCAACTTCACCAGCAACCGCAGCTATGTGCAGCATGACGTGACGACGCTCAAGGGCCAGTTCAGTGCCGGGGAGATTTTTTCCGATACCGACCTGTTCGACAGCGTGCGTTACCGAGGCGTGAAACTGGCGTCCGACGAAGGCATGCGCGCCGACAGCGAGCGCGGTTATGCGCCGGTGATTCGTGGCGTGGCACAGACCAACGCCACGGTAGAGATCCGCCAGAACGACTACATCCTCTACACCGCCAACGTCGCGCCCGGGCCTTTCGAGATCAACGATATCTACCCCAGCGGCTCGAACGGCGACCTGGAAATCACCATCATCGAGGCCGACGGCCGTCGGCGCGTGACCACCCAGGCGTTCTCCAGCCTGCCGATCATGGTGCGTGAAGGCCAGGTCAAATACAGCGTTTCAGCCGGTAAATTCAGCAGCAATGCTGACGGCTTGGCGAGCCCGCAATTTGTCAGCAGCACCCTCGCCTACGGGCTCACCAGCAACCTCAGCGCGATTGTCGGCCTGCAAGTGAGCGAAGACTACAAGGCACTCTCCCTGGGGGTTGGCAAAAACACGTCGCTGGGCGCGGTGTCGATGGACGTCACTCACTCCTCAAGCGCCGCCCAAGGGCAAACGACCCAGGGCAACAGCGTGCGTGCGTTGTATGCCAAGACCTTTGCCGGCACCGACACCAACTTCACCCTGGCCGCCTATCGTTACTCGACCGAGGGCTACCGCACCCTGACCGACCACGTCGAGGACACCAGTGAGGGTGCCGTCAAGCGTACGGGCAACTCGAAAACCCGCACCGACCTGACGATCAACCAAAGCATCGGGCGCAACCGCGAGTTCGGCAGCCTTTACTTGAACGCCACCGACCAGCGCTATTGGAACCGTGGCGGCTCCCAGAGCTTTTCGGCGGGGTACAACAACAACTGGGGCGACCTGAGCTACAACCTGGGGGTGACACGCACCAAACAGATTGCCAGTTGGGGCGCACCGGACTCCGACACGCAGTTCAACCTGTCCTTTTCGTTCCCCTTGGGCAGCCAGCCCCGGGCGCCGCGTGCATTCGTCACCACCAGCACCCAGCAAGGCGATACCAGCACCCAGGCGGGTATCAACGGTTATGTGGCCGATACCAGCGATGTGTTCTATTCGGTCCAGGCCGGGCATAGCCGAACGGGTGGCCAATCGGGATCGGCCAACATCAATAGCCGCACATCCATGGCCGATATCAGCCTGGGGTATAGCCAGGGCCGTGGGTACGACGCACAAAACCTTAACGTTGCCGGCTCAGTGGTGGCGCACGCCGGTGGCATCAACCTGGGGCAGACCGTCAGCGAAACCTTTGCCTTGGTTCAGGTGCCGGGTATCAGCGGGGCTAAAGTCAGCAGCTACAGCGGGGTTGAAACCGGGCGCAACGGCTATGCCGTGGTGCCCTCGGCACAGCCTTATCGGGTGAACTGGATCAGCCTCGACACCCGCGACCTGGGCGGTGATGTTGAAATCACCCAGGCCACGCAGCAGTTAGTACCGCGCCGCGGTGCGGTGGTATTGGCCCGCTACAGCGGCAAAACCGGGCGGCGCGTGCTGTTTGAGCTGTTTGATGCGCAGCACCAGCGCATGGCGTTCGGCGCCTCACTGGAAGACGCCAGCGGCAAACAGTTGGCCATCGCCGATCCCAGCGGCAATGCCTTGGTACTGGTCGAAGAGGACCAAGGCAGCCTGACGATCAAGTGGGGTGACCAGCAATGTACTGCGCCGTATGCGCTGCCTGCACAAAACAAGGCGCTGAACTACGAGCGCCAGGCGTTGGTGTGTCACAGCGTTCAAGGTCTTTAAAAAGCAGCTTTTGGCTCATGGTTAAATGGGAACGCTGTGGCAGAACTGGGTGAAGCTGTTGGGGCGGCTTCGCCACCCAGCGCGGGGCAAGCCCGCTCGCCACAAAAAGCTAGCGGTCGACAACAGGTTTCAGACTGCTAAAGCTCCCTCCTTGTGGCGAGGGGGCTTGTCCCCCGATGGGCTGCGCAGCAGCCCCAAAACCAGCCACCTTGGTGTACCTGGCAGAACGGGGTGAGGCTATTGGGGCGGCTTCGCCACCCAGCGCGGGGCAAGCCCGCTCGCCACAAAAAGCTAGCGGTCGACAACAGGTTTCGGACTGCTAAAGCTCCCCCTTGTGGCGAGGGGGCTTGTCCCCCGATGGGCTGCGCAGCAGCCCCAAAACCAGCCACCTCGGTGTACCTGGCAGAACGGGGTGAGGCTATTGGGGCGGCTTCGCCACCCAGCGCGGGGCAAGCCCGCTCGCCACAAGGGGTGTGTTCACTCTCCAGCGATCAAAGGTCAAACCGATCAATCGCGCGCCGCCGCTCGTTGTCATCACGCACATCGTAGCTGGCGGTGGTCTGGATATTGGTGTGGTGCGCCAGTTTCTGTGCAATCGACAAGTCATGCTCCTCGATCACCCGGGTAATAAACGAGCGCCGGAAATCATGGGGCATGATTTTCACACCCACCTGTTCGCCGCGTTGGCGGGCGATGTAGTAAATGGCATGTTTGGTAATGCGTTCGCGGGTGATATGGCTGCCCCGGCGGATGCGGTTGAACAGGAAATTATCGTCCTGTTCCCCTTCCTTCAAGTGCTCGCGGCGAAACTCCAGCCAGGCCTGCAACTTGGCAAACGCCCAGGCCGGCGCGTACTTGATCAACTCTTTATTGCCCTTGCCCATCACCCGCAGGCTGCGCTCTGCAAAGTTCACCTGGGCCAGGTCGAGGTTGACCGATTCTGACTTGCGCATCCCCGAGCCATACAGGATCCCGATGACTGCCGCATCCCGCAGCCCTTGCGGCCTTGGGTCGGCGGCGCAGACGTCCATCAATTCGCGGATCAAGGTGCGACGCAGGTTACGCCCCTGGCTCAAGCGCGTGCCGGCGGTGGCTTTGACCGAGCGCATCTTCAGCAAGTGTTCCTGGCTGATCAGGCTGATGCGCCAGGCTTCGTTCATCACCCCGCGCACCGCGTTGACATACAGCGACGATGTGTTGGGCGCATACCCGTCTTCACGCAGCACGGCGACCAAAGCCATCACGTGCTCCGGTTGCAGCAGGTGCCAGTCGATATCTTCGAGGTTGATCTCTTCGAAACCCAGGCGGTCGGCCGCATCCTGCAGCACGTAGCGCATGGTCAGTTGGCTAGAGGGCGCCAGGCGCGCGAGATACAGGGTCAGGGGATTGCGGGAAATCTCGGTCAAAATAGATCAGCCTTGAGATTAAATATCGAGACTAAGCCTATGTTTAATCTCGGTATTTAGTGGTTTGGCGAGCGCCGAGTCTAACGCAGGTCGGCGCCGCATACCAAACTAGGGCTCATCCTCTGCGGGTGCCGGGCTTTGCTGCTGGCCCCAGTCCACGTCCTGTTTTTGCATCAGCGCAAACCACTGCTGGCGCATGAAAGCCAACAGCGTGGCGGGCGCCTTGGCGAAGTCATGCTCGTCGTTGTAGCAGCCTGGCAATGGCAGTTCGGTGCCCTGCTCCTTGTACTGACTGACCAACGCCTGCTGCCCGGCAACGCTGCAATCGGTGGGCAGCGGCATACCGCGCAGCGCACCGGCTTCTTCGTCCCACCAACTGGCTCCGTAGCGGTCGACACCACGCAGCCCGTACTTGTGCGACTTGCCGATGTGCATGATCAGCTTGAACTCCCGGGGGCTGATATCGCTGGTGCATGTACGCGAGTAGCCCACGGTCACTTGGCTCAGGCCGTCATCCAGCAGGTCGGTGACGCGGGTCGCGGCGTTATCAAAGTGCAGGCTGGCGTCGAATTCGCAGCGCTGCACATCGTCATGCAGCATCCACAGGCGCTTGGGGCGATCCCCCTCCAACAGGTACTGGGCGGCATAGATTGACGCCGACTGCGTCCCGTCATCATCACGCTCGCCGGCTTCCTGCTCGGCCAACACCAGCAGGTTACGGCCCTGGCGATCATCCCAGCTATACGCGGCCACCTGCTTGCCCCGGACCTCGATCCCGAGCGGAACCTGGCTCAGCGGCGTCAGCTTCATTTCCTCGGCCGCCACAGCTGCATGGGCCGCCCCGAGCGCCATCACCATCAAGACCGGCCGTAACTGGCCGCGTAAAAACTGCACGCTATTCATCCGACTACCCAGGCAAGAGATCGCTTACTTTACCGGGACTTGCAGGGGGATGCAGAGAAGATTCGTCAGGCGGGACTGAGTGCAAACCCGGTTAATTCACCGTACATACGCACTAAAGCACTTACAGACTGGGACTACAGCGCAAACAGTTATCGTTTGTCTGGGTTCTTTATTGTCTAGCTGAACACTCGCTGTCTGCCCAACAAATAAACGAGTTTTTCATCCGCCTTTCATATTCGCTGGACACATTTGCGCTTAATCTTGGCCGCAGTACTTGGGGCAAACCGCGTTTTGCTGACTAACCCTTTGATAATGCTTTACCTTTGGTCGTTATGAGCTTTACTCAGGATGGCTATGCACACGGCTGTTTTTATTCAGTTGCCCGCACTTTCATCCGCTGTTTGTTGTCATCTCTACGCTTGAAGTTGCTCTAAAACCGAGGTCATGAATCTTTGAAACCCTACCCTATTCATTGCGTGTCGATCGTTATCCCGGTCTACAACGAAGAACAGAGCCTGCCCGAACTGTTGCGCCGTACCCGTGCTGCGTGTGAGCAGTTGGCCTACGAATACGAAATCATCCTGGTGGACGACGGCAGCCGCGACAGTTCCGCGCAATTGCTGGAAGACGCGGCAGGTGAACCAGGCAGCCATGTGGTGGCCGTGATCCTGAACCGCAACTACGGCCAGCATGCGGCAATCATGGCCGGTTTCGAGCAATGCCGGGGCGAGGTGGTGATTACCCTCGACGCCGACCTGCAAAACCCGCCCGAAGAGATTCCACGCCTGGTCGAGCAAGCCGCGTTGGGCTACGACGTGGTTGCCACCGTGCGCAACAACCGCCAGGACTCGGCCTTCCGCCGCTGGCCTTCGCGCCTGATCAACCTGGCCGTGCAACGCTCCACCGGCGTGGCCATGAGCGATTACGGCTGCATGCTGCGCGCTTACCGGCGCACCATTGTCGACGCCATGCTCGCCTGCCGTGAGCGCAGCACCTTTATCCCGATCCTGGCCAACGGTTTTGCGCGCCACACCACCGAGATCCCGGTGCACCACGCCGAGCGCGAACACGGCGAATCCAAGTACAGCGCCATGCGCCTGATCAGCCTGATGTTCGACTTGCTGACCTGCATGACCACCACGCCCCTGCGCCTGCTGTCCATCGTCGGCTTCAGCCTGGCGGCCCTGGGCATGCTGTTTGCGTTCGCCCTGATCGTCATGCGTCTGGCCTTTGGTGCCGATTGGGCCGGTGATGGCCTGTTCGTGCTGTTCGCCGTGCTGTTTGTGTTTACCGGCGGCCAGTTCATCGGCATGGGCCTGCTGGGCGAGTACCTGGGGCGCATGTACAGCGATGTGCGCGCGCGCCCACGCTTCTTTATTGAAAAGGTGCTGCGCAACGAGCCAGCAGCGCCCGCGCCGGTGGTCATCGTCGATGGCCTGCCCTCTTCCCAGCCTTCCACTTCACCTTCCAATCAGGTTCCGTCATGAGTTCAAAAGCTGTTGTCTTCGCTTACCACGACATTGGCTGTGCAGGCATTGAAGCCCTGCTCGCTGCGGGTTACGACATTGCTGCAGTGTTCACCCATGCCGACGACCCCAAGGAAAACACCTTCTACGGCTCGGTCGCCCAGCTGTGCGCACGCCACGGCATCCCGGTGCATGCGCCGGAAGACGCCAACCATCCCCTGTGGGTCGAGCGTGTCGCCAAGCTGAACCCGGATTTCATCTTCTCGTTCTACTACCGCAACCTGCTGGGCGAGGCACTGCTGGCCACCGCGCGCCAGGGCGCATTCAACCTGCACGGTTCCCTGCTGCCCAAGTACCGTGGCCGCGCGCCGGCCAACTGGGTGCTGGTCAACGGTGAAACCGAAACCGGCGTGACCCTGCACCGCATGGTCAAGCGTGCCGATGCCGGCGCGATCCTCGCCCAGCAAAAGGTCATGATCGAGCGCAGCGACACCGGCCTGACGCTCCACGCCAAGTTGCGCGAGGCCGCCACACAGCTGCTGCGCGATGCGCTGCCGCAACTGGCTAAGGGCACGTTGAGCGAAACTGCCCAGGACGAAAGCCAGGCCACCTGCTTCGGCCGCCGCACCGCGGCAGACGGCAAGCTGGTGTGGAGCAAGCCTGCTGAGGCGCTGTACAACCTGGTACGCGCCGTGACCCAGCCCTACCCCGGCGCCTTCTGTGCCGTGGGCGAGCACAAGCTGATCGTGTGGCAAGCCGAGGTGGTCAAGGGCAACGAAGGCCAGGCACCCGGCCGCGTGATCAGCGTCAACCCGCTGCGCATTGCCTGCGGTGAAGACTCCCTGGTGATCAGCTACGGCCAGCGCAACGACCACGGCCTGTACCTCACAGGCCCGGCCCTGGCCGATGAGCTGGGGCTGGTGGATGGCTCGGTGCTGCGTGGCGCCGAGTCGGGCCGCAAGCCACGGCGGACCCGTGTGCTGATCCTGGGTGTCAACGGTTTTATCGGCAACCACCTGTCCGAACGGCTGTTGCGCGATGATCGCTACGAAGTCTACGGCCTGGATATTGGCTCTGACGCTATCGAACGCCTGCGCAGCCACCCCAACTTCCATTATGTGGAAGGCGATATCAGCATTCACTCCGAGTGGATCGAGTACCACATCAAGAAGTGCGACGTGGTCCTGCCGCTGGTGGCCATCGCCACGCCAATCGAATACACCCGCAACCCATTGCGCGTGTTCGAGCTGGATTTCGAAGAAAACCTCAAGCTGGTGCGCTACTGCGTCAAGTACAACAAGCGCGTGATCTTCCCGTCGACCTCCGAAGTCTATGGCATGTGCCAGGACCAGAATTTTGACGAAGACACCTCCAATCTGGTGGTGGGGCCGATCAACAAGCAGCGCTGGATCTACTCGGTATCCAAGCAACTGCTGGACCGGGTGATCTGGGCCTATGGCGCCAAGGGCCTGAATTTCACCCTGTTCCGCCCCTTCAACTGGATGGGCCCGCGCCTGGATCGCCTCGACTCGGCACGTATCGGCAGCTCCCGGGCGATCACCCAGTTGATCCTCAACCTGGTGGAAGGTACGCCGATCCGCCTGTTTGACGGTGGCGAGCAAAAACGCTGCTTCACCGATATCGCCGACGGCATCGAGGCCCTGGCGCGGATCATCGACAACGATAACGACGCGTGCAACGGCCAGATCATCAACATCGGCAACCCGGACAACGAAGCCAGCATCCGCCAGTTGGGCGAAGAGCTGCTGCGCCAGTTCGAGGCTCACCCATTGCGTGGCAACTTCCCACCGTTCGCGGGTTTTCGCGAAGTGGAAAGCAAGGCGTTCTACGGCGCCGGGTATCAGGACGTGGCGCACCGCAAGCCAAGCATCGCCAACGCCAAGCGCCTGCTGAACTGGGAGCCGAGCGTGGAGATGAGCGAAACCATCGGCAACACCCTGGATTTCTTCCTGCGTGAAGCGATGCTGGAAATCGCCCAGTCCAGCGAAGCAGGCAAATAATGAAGGCAGGTCTGCGCATTGACGTCGACACCTACCGAGGCACCCGCGATGGGGTGCCAAGGTTGCTGGAGTTGCTGGATGAGGCCGGCATCAAGGCGACGTTTTTCTTCAGTGTCGGCCCGGACAATATGGGCCGGCATCTGTGGCGCCTGATCCGCCCGCAGTTCCTGTGGAAGATGCTGCGCTCCAACGCGGCCGGGCTGTACGGCTGGGACATCCTGCTGGCCGGCACCGCCTGGCCGGGCAAGCCGATTGGCCGCGACCTGGGGCACTTGATGCGCCAGGCCAGGGCCGCCGGGCACGAAGTGGGCCTGCACGCCTGGGATCACCATGGCTGGCAGGCCAATGCCGGCCGTTGGAGCAACGCGCAACTGGTGGAACAGATGCGCCGTGGGCTCGACACCCTGAGCGACATTCTTGGCCAGCCCGTGGACTGTTCCGCCGCCGCCGGCTGGCGCGCCGACGAGCGCGTGGTGCAGGCCAAGCAAGGCTTTGGCCTGCGCTACAACAGCGATTGTCGCGGCACCAGCGTGTTTCGCCCGACGCTCGCCGACGGCAGTGCCGGCACCCCACAGATCCCGGTGGACTTGCCGACCTTCGACGAAGTGGTCGGGCCACAGGTCGCGGCCAAGTACTTCAACGGTTTCATTCTTGCTCGGTTCACCGAATCGACACTCAACGTCTATACGATCCACGCAGAAGTAGAAGGGATTCTGATGGCTAATGAGTTTCGCCAGTTGCTTGCCCAGGCACGGCAGCGCGGCATTCAATTCCAGCCCTTGGGCAACTTGTTGCCGGCCGATCCGGCGAGCCTGCCCCAGGCGCATCTGACACGCGGCGTACTCGGCGGCCGCGAAGGCTGGCTGGGAGTGCAAAAGGGATGATCCGACGTTGGGCGCTGCCCTTGCTCCTGTTGGTCTTCGGCCTGTGTTACCTGTTGCCGATGGCCACCCATGGCCTGTGGATTCCGGATGAAAGCCGCTACGCGCAGATCAGCCAGGAAATGCTGCTGACGGGCAAATGGGCGTCCCCGCACTTTATGGGCCTGCGTTACTTCGAAAAACCGGCGGCCGGTTACTGGATGATCGCCCTGGGCCAGGCCGTGTTCGGGCAGAACCTGTTCGGTGTGCGGGTGGCCTCGGCGCTGGCCACGGGCTTGAGCATCCTGTTGGTGTACTTCATGGCCCGGCGCCTGTGGAACGATCCACGCAAGAGCCTGGCCAGCGCTGTGCTGTACATGAGTTTTGTCAGCGTGGCGATGTCTGGTGGCTACGCTAACCTCGACCCGCAGTTCAGCTTCTGGGTCAACCTCAGCGGCGTGGCGCTGTGGCTATGTATCGACAGCCACGGCCGGCGCGCGCGCCTGGGCGCCTGGGCATTGCTGGGACTGGCCTGCGCCATGGGCTTCATGACCAAGGGCTTTTTGGCGTGGCTGCTGCCGGTGCTGGTCGCCCTGCCCTACATGGTCTGGCAAAAACGCTTTCGTGAGTTGCTAACCTATGGCGTGGTCGCGGTGGTGGTGGCAATTGTGGTCAGCCTGCCCTGGGCGCTGATGGTGCATGCCCAGGAACCGGACTACTGGAACTTCTTTTTCTGGCACGAACACATCCAGCGTTTTGCCGGTGAAGATGCCCAGCACGAAGAGGCCTGGTGGTACTACTTGCCGTTGCTGGCCGCGTTCAGCCTACCGTGGCTGGCGCTGTTGCCCTCCACCCTGAAGCAGGCGTGGCAACAAAAGCGTACGCACAAGACCGGCTTCCTATTGTTGTGGCTGCTGATGCCCCTGGCGTTTTTCAGCCTGAGCAAGGGCAAGCTGCCGGCTTACATCCTGCCGTGCCTGCTGCCTTTGGCATTGCTGATGGGCAACACCCTGGCGGACAAACTGGCCCAGGCCCGTGGCCGAGTGTTGCAAATCAACGGCGGGCTCAACCTGATCCTTGGCGTACTGGGCCTGATGGCCATCGTGTATTTCCAGTTGAAGAAGCCGATTTTTGCCCACCAGCAGGAACTGCTGAGCCTGGTGCTGGTGTTTATCGTGCTGTTGGGCTGGATCATCGCCAACCTGCTACAGGTGGCACGCCCGTTGCGCCTGTGGGCGGCGCCTGCCCTGGGCAGCTGGTTGCTGGTGGCCCTGGTGCCGGCGGCGTTGCCGCACTCGGTGGTTTATAACAAGACCCCGGACCAGTTCATCATTGACCACGTCGAAGAGCTGGCAGGCACCCAGCGCTTGCTGAGCAACGACCTGGGCGCCGCCTCGTCCCTGGCGTGGCGGCTCAAGCGCCCGGACGTGACGCTGTACGACACTCTGGGCGAAGTCAAATATGGCCTTGCCTACGCTGATGCGGCCAATCGCCGGGTCGACACCACGCAAGTCCAGCAATGGATGACCGAGGCCCGCAAACAGGGCTCGGTGGGCGTGGTGATGCGCGTCAAGGGCGAGAGTGAAGTACGCGAGGTCGAGTTGCTGCCCAAAGATGGCAAGCGCTACGAGCAAGGCAACATGGTGATCCTGGTATTCCCACAGGTGGCGCCTTGATCACCTTGCTGCTGCTTCTGGCCGCGTGCCTGCTGACCTGCATGGGCCAGATCGCCCAAAAGTATGCCGTCGAAGGCTGGCGCAACCAGCCCGCGGGCTGGGCCTTGAAACTGCGCTCGCCCTGGCTGTGGCTGGCCCTGTTGTGTCTAGGCCTGGGCCTGCTGGTGTGGCTGCTGGTGCTGCAACGCCTGGAGGTGGGGATTGCCTACCCGATGCTCAGCCTGAATTTTGTCTTGATTACCCTGGTGGCGCGCTTTGTGTTCCATGAGCCGGTGGATCGCCGCCACTGGTTTGGCGTGGCCCTGGTGATGGCGGGTGTGCTGTTGCTGGGGGGCCAGGTATGAGCCGGTTACGTGGTTTTACCTTGGCGTTATCCAGCGTCGCGCTGGTGAGCACTGCCCAGTTGGGCATGCGCTGGAGCATGACGCGCCTGCCCTTGCCCGCCGACTGGCTCACGGCACTCGGTAACGCCACGGTGGATCCGCTGGCGTTGGGCGTAGTGGTCATGGCGATTGTTGCCTACGCGCTGTCGATGCTCTGCTGGCTCGGCGCACTGCAGTACTTGCCCCTGGGGCGCGCCTATTCGTTGCTGAGTATCAGCTACGTGCTGGTGTACCTGTTGGCAGCCAGCCTGCCGGGCTTCAACGAACCCTTTTCCCTGTCGCGAACCTTGGGGGTGGCACTGGTCATCCTCGGCGTCCTGACAATCAACTCCCGTCGTATCGGCAACACAAGCCCCAGGAATGCCCCATGAAAATCAGCGTATTTGGTAGTGGTTACGTTGGCCTGGTACAGGCCACCGTATTGGCCGAGGTCGGTCACGATGTGATCTGCATGGACGTTGACGAAAACAAGGTGCGCCTGCTGCAACAGGGCCATGTGAGCATTTTCGAGCCGGGGCTTGCCAGCCTGGTGCGGGAAAACCTGGAAAACGGCCGGTTGACCTTTACCAGCCAGGAAAAACTCGCGGTCGAGCATGGTGAAGTGCTGTTTATTGCGGTCGGCACACCTTCGGACGAAGACGGTTCGGCCGATTTGAAGTACGTGCTGTCGGTGGGCGATGCGGTGGCCCGTCATCGCGTCGAACCGGTGATCCTGGTGGAGAAGTCCACGGTCCCGGTGGGCACCGGCGACACCTTGCGCGCGCACATCGACAAGGCGTTGGCCGGGCGCAGCCTGGTGTTCGATATCGTCTCCAACCCGGAATTCCTCAAGGAAGGCTCTGCCGTGGCCGACTGCCGCCGCCCCGACCGGATCATCATCGGCTGCGAGCGCGAAGAGGTACGCGAGGTAATGCGCGACTTGTACGCGCCGTTCAACCGCAACCATGACCGCATCATCTTCATGGATGTGCGTAGCGCCGAGCTGACCAAATACGCCGCCAACTGCATGCTGGCCACGAAAATCAGCTTTATCAACCAGATCGCCGAACTGGCTGAGCACCTGGGCGCCGATATCGAGTCGGTGCGCCTGGGCATCGGTGCCGATTCGCGGATCGGCTACCACTTTATCTACCCTGGCTGCGGCTACGGTGGCTCGTGCTTCCCCAAGGACATGCGCGCGCTGATCCACAGCGCCCGCCAAGCCAATTGCTCGAGTGATTTGCTCGAAGCGGTGGAAGCCATCAACCAGCGGCAGAAAAGCAAACTGTTCGAACGGATCCGCGCGTTCTACAAAGGCGACCTGCGCGGCAAGACCTTCGCCTTGTGGGGCCTGGCGTTCAAGCCCAACACCGACGACATGCGCGACGCACCGAGCCGGGTGCTGATGGAGTCGCTATGGGCCGCCGGCGCCAACGTGCGGGCCTTCGACCCCGAGGCCATGCAGGAAACCCAGAGGCTGTACGGCGATGACCCGCGCCTGATGCTGATGGGCACCCCGGAATCGACCCTGGGCGGGGCCGACGCCTTGATCATCTGCACCGAGTGGCAGCAATTCAAGGCGCCGGACTTCGACCTGCTGCACGCACGCCTCAAGGCGCCGGTGATCTTTGACGGGCGCAACCTGTATGACGCCGAGCGCCTGGCGCGCAAGGGCTTCCATTACTTCCCCATGGGCCGCGGGCAATCCTGCGACCTGCCGATCCCCCAGCAACAGTGGCTGCCACGGTTGCTGGAGGCCTGAGGCGTGGACAACATGCTCGGCGCAACCTTGCGCCGCCAGTCCTGGGGTATCGGGCTGCTGGCGCTGCTGCTGTTTGTCGCCGGCAACTGGGACCATGCAATTATCGGTTTCGACTCGCGCTTTGTGCTGTTCGCCCAGGAAATGCTGCGCCATGGGCCGGGATTTTTCCCCTCGACCTATGGCCAGCCGTATGCCGACTACCTGTCGACCTCAACCTTGTTGACCTGGCTGTTGTCGCTGCCCCTGGGGCGCGTCACCAGCCTCAGCGCCTGGCTGCCGACGGCCATTGCGTCGGCAGTGATCGTCGCCCTGGTCTACCGCCTGACCGCGCCCTACTCGCGGCGCTGGGCGTTGCTGAGTGTTGCGTTGCTGTTGCTGAGCAGTACGTTTATCAGCGAAACCCGCTCGGTGTCCCTGGACCAGATGTTGGCGGCGGTGACGCTGGCAGTGTTTTACCTGGGCTACGCCCACGATCACTTCGCCAGCCCCCGGCGCCTGCCGTGGCTATTGCTCCTGTTATTGCTCGGCTTTGCGATTCGCGGGCCCATCGGCCTGGTGATCCCTGCCGGCGTGTTGTGCAGCTTTTACCTGCTCAATCGCCAGTGGCGCCCGTTGTTCAGCTTCGGCCTGCTGGCCCTGGCGTTGCTGGTGGCCTGCATAGGGTTGCTGTTGTTGCTGGCCAAGGTCAGTGGCGGCGAGGCCTTTATGCAGGACGTGATCCGCATGCAGTTCCTCGGGCGCATGGATGGCCGCGAAGGATCAAGCAGCGTGTTGTATTACTTCACCAGCTCCCTGGGCAACTACGCCCTGGCATACCCGTTGGCCCTGCTGGCGCTGCTTGCGGTGCTGCTCAATGGCCGGCGTATGTCTGACAGTGGTTGGCAGTTGCTGCTGGGCTGTACGGCGGCGGGCTTGATCGTGATGCTCGGCCTGTCGATCCCCGAGGCGAAGAAAGCCCGCTATCTGTTGCCCATGATGCCCATGGTGGCGATCATCGCCGCGTACCCGTTCCATCCGGCAGATGGCCGTCTGTTCAAGGCGCTGCGAGGCTTGATGCTGGCGTTATGGGCAGTGAGCCCGGGGCTGTTGATGGGGGCGCTAGTGGTGGCGCGCCATCGCTTTGGTGCGCAGTTGGAGCATTTCCAGGGCGTGGTTGGCCTGTTGATTGGCTTGCAGGTCGTTGTCGCCGGGATGCTCCTCAAGTGGCACTGGCGCCCGGTCGGGCCGGCGTTTTGCGCGGTGCTGGCGGTGTGGAGCGTATATATCCTGGTGGTCGAACCCCTGGAACGGCGCCTGTATGACACCCGCACCTTTGCCCGCGAGGCTCATGCCCTCATCCGGCAGCACCCGGCGCCCCTGGTATTGCATGGCCTGGGTAAAGACGCCAAGGCCATCAAATTCATGGTCAATGTGGAATGTGACCGGGTGCCATTGTTCACCCAAGCCCCTGGCGACCTGGCAGCAGTGCCGGTGCCTGCATGGCTGGTGATGGACAAGGCGGATTTCATGCGTCTGGGCGAGCCACGCTGGCATGGCATGACGCCGGTTCTCACAGGGCAGTTCGATAAAAATACCTATGTGTTGCTGCATCTGGGTACGGGTGACTGAGTGGGGGGCTTTTATCAAGAAAGCTCCTACGTTTGTATCCGTAAATACCGGTAGCGGCGCCTCTACCGGCCCTATGACCCCAGCGTTACACTCGCTGCACATTGCGCTATTTAGTTACCGCCTGCGTTCAAAAACACCCCTCAGAGGACCGCTGCCGTGCCTGACGAGTCATTGCCTATCGAGCCGGTACACGTCGGCTATATCCCCCTGCCCACCCTGGCTCGGCTAATGGGGCTGCGCGACGCCCTTGTCGCCCTCAAGGGGCCCTTGGCCAGCGACCCACGGTTGCGGGAGAGCGTGCAGCAGTCGCTGAACAGCAGCGCCAACCACGACCGCGTACTGGGCAAGGTGAGCCCGGGGCTTGAGCGGTTTTGATGCAAAATTACTGCACTTAAGCTGCATTAATATGCATTGGCGACAGTTTTGTTTGAACGGCACACTGCGCCGGTTCCTCCCCCAAATGTTGGAACTTTCGAAGGGCTTTGCGGCAAACCGCAAAGCCCTTTTTTTGCCCGATGTCACTCAGTTCTGCACAAACCTGCAGGTGTAGCTGAGCGGCATTGTTTTGTGATCGCCTTTCAAGATTGGACTGCCCCGCAATGCTCGCTCGCTGGTTACCCGCTGCCATCAACACCCGCCCCGCCGAATGGAGCCGTGCCGCCATCGGCATGGCCCTGGGCACTCTATTGACCGTATGGCTCTGCTCCCAGGTGTATGGCCTGGAAGTGGCCATGCACCTGTTGGGCCCGCTGGGCGCCTCCGCCGTGCTGTTATTCGCCGTGTCATCGGGTGCCCTCGCCCAGCCGTGGTCGATCATCGGCAGCTACCTGTGCGCCACCGTGGTGGCTTTGCTGGTGGCCCGCGTATTGGGGCGCACCCTGGGCAGCGCCTGCCTCGCAGCGGGCATGGCCTTGATCCTGATGTGCTGGCTGCGCTGCCTGCACCCGCCTTCGGGGGGCCTGGCGATGACCCTGGTGCTGGCGGACCCGGCCACCATCGCCCTGGGCTGGCAGGAAGTCGCGCCGGTCATGTTGGGCGCCGCCACGTTGTTGCTCTCGGCCCTGGCCTATAACAACCTGACGCGCACTCGCTACCCCAAGGGCCCAGCCGAAGCGCCGGTCATGGTGCCGTCTGCGACGCCGCAGGTAGATCCAAAAATCACCGCTGTGGACCTGGAGCAAGCGCTGGCGCAAATGGAGCAGTTTTTCGACGTCACCCCCACTGAGCTCGAAGAGCTGATCCATATCGCCGAAGACCACGCTCGCCGCCGCAGCATTGGCCAAGTACTGGCCAGTCGGGTCTAAGCACGCCTGCCCTGGTTTTTTATCGAACACCCCCTGCATAAATGCAAAGATGACCTGCAGGATTCCGGGTTGTACTGGGCAAATTTGCACTGGTACGATCCGGTGATGGTTCGCCCGCGAACATTTTGATAAAGAACAATAAAAGCAGGGAGTTACAGATGACTGCTCAGGCTCAGTCCCAGGCGACATGCAGCACCGAGTCCCCCCAGGACAGCGTCCTGGCCGAGGTACGCAACCATATCGGCCACCTGACCCTCAACCGCCCCGCCGGCCTCAACGCCATCACCCTGGACATGGTCCGCAGCCTGTCGGCGCATTTGCACGCCTGGGCCGCTGATCCCCAGGTGCACGCGGTGGTTCTGCGCGGCGCCGGTGAAAAGGCCTTCTGCGCCGGGGGCGATATCCGCTCGCTGTACGACAGTTTCAAGAGCGGCGACACGCTGCATGAAGACTTCTTCGTCGAAGAATACGCCCTCGACCTGGCCATTCATCACTACCGCAAACCGGTCCTTGCCCTGATGGACGGCTTTGTCTTGGGCGGTGGCATGGGCCTGGTCCAGGGGGCCGACCTGCGGGTGGTGACCGAGCGCAGTCGCCTGGCCATGCCGGAAGTGGCCATCGGTTATTTCCCGGATGTAGGCGGCAGCTATTTCCTGCCGCGCATTCCCGGTGAGCTGGGGATTTACCTGGGCGTGACCGGGGTGCAGATCCGCGCCGCCGACGCCTTGTATTGCGGGCTCGCCGACTGGTACCTGGACAGCGCCAGGTTGGCCGAACTGGACCAGAAACTCGACCACCTGCAGTGGCAAGACTCACCGCTCAAGGATCTGCAAGGCCTGCTGGCCAAGCTTGCGGTGCAACAACTGCCGGATGCGCCGCTGGCGGCCCTGCGCCCGGCCATCGATCACTTCTTTGCCCAGCCGGACGTACCGAGCATTGTCGAGCAATTGCAGCAAGTGACCGTCGCCGACAGCCATGAATGGGCCGTGACTACCGCCCAGTTGATGCAGACTCGCTCGCCCTTGGCCATGGCCGTCACCCTGCAGATGCTGCGACGTGGCCGGCACCTGGCGCTGGAGGACTGCTTTGCTCTGGAACTGCACCTGGACCGCCAGTGGTTTGCCCGTGGCGACCTGATCGAAGGCGTGCGTGCGCTGTTGATCGACAAGGACAAATCCCCGCGCTGGAACCCGCCAACGTTAGCGGCACTGGAGCAGAGCCACGTCGACAGCTTCTTCCAAGACTTCGCAAAGAGCGGGAGATAACTCATGCAAGATATTGAATTTACAGAAGAACAAGTAATGATTCGCGACATGGCGCGCGACTTTGCCCGCGGTGAAATCGCCCCCCATGCCCAGGCCTGGGAGAAAGCCGGCTGGATCGATGACGCCCTGGTGGCCAAGATGGGTGAACTGGGCCTGCTGGGTATGGTGGTGCCGGAAGAATGGGGTGGCACCTACGTCGACTACGTGGCCTACGCCTTAGCCGTGGAGGAGATTTCTGCGGGTGACGGTGCGGTAGGCGCGCTGATGAGTATCCATAATTCAGTGGGTTGCGGCCCTATCCTCAACTACGGCACACCCGCACAGAAAGAGACCTGGCTTGCCGAACTCGCCAGTGGCCAGGCTATCGGTTGCTTCTGCCTGACCGAACCCCAGGCCGGTTCCGAAGCCCACAACCTGCGCACCCGCGCCGAACTGCGCGATGGCCAGTGGGTGATCAACGGCGCCAAACAGTTTGTCAGCAACGGCAAGCGCGCCAAGTTGGCAATCGTGTTTGCGGTCACCGACCCGGAGTTGGGCAAGAAAGGTATTTCGGCGTTCCTGGTGCCCACTGATACGCCCGGCTTTACCGTGGACCGCACGGAACACAAGATGGGCATCCGCGCCTCCGACACCTGCGCGGTGACCCTCAACCAGTGCAGCATTCCCGAAGCCAACCTGCTGGGCGAACGCGGCAAGGGCCTGGCCATTGCCCTCTCCAACCTGGAAGGTGGGCGCATCGGCATCGCCGCCCAGGCCCTGGGCATCGCTCGCGCGGCCTTTGAAGCCGCGTTGGCCTACGCCCGTGACCGGGTGCAGTTTGACAAGGCCATTATTGAGCACCAGAGCGTGGCCAACCTGCTGGCGGACATGCAGACCCGCCTCAATGCCGCGCGCCTGCTGATCCTGCATGCCGCCCGTTTGCGCAGTGCCGGCAAGCCGTGCCTGTCCGAAGCGTCCCAGGCCAAGCTGTTCGCTTCGGAAATGGCCGAGAAGGTCTGTTCTTCGGCCATGCAGATCCATGGTGGCTATGGCTACCTGGAAGACTACCCGGTGGAACGCTACTACCGCGATGCGCGGATCACCCAGATCTATGAGGGAACCAGTGAGATCCAACGGCTGGTGATTGCCCGGGAATTGAAGAACTATCAGATCTGATCAAAAGTGATGATTGTTCTCCTGCCGGAGAACAATCATCAAATACGTTGTCGTTGATTAGTTAGTGATGTCGAAATTCACCGTTGCGTCCAGTTTTTGAACTCCACGCTCGCACAAAACTTGTAAGGTCCCGGTAGCACGCTTGCCCTCTTCATCAAAACTGATATTGACGCCACCACCTGTCACCTTCCATAGAGCTCCGTCACGCGGAGGGTAATAGTCCAGAGCGGTGATTGGCTCTTTGCCAAATGTATACGCGCCAGATGGCGTCCCCGGCCTTAACGATACGGCGATAACTGTGCTTTCCTGCGACTCCCCTTGACTACCGTATATCTGGATGACGGAGGCATTATTAACGTAAAGAACAACATCCGCCTTGAATGCATGGCTATAAATTTCGTCGATGAAAATTTCACCGCCCATGTTTCCCGTCGATTTAACGTCGCCGATGTTAATGTCTGTATGCACGTCATTAGGCATTTTTCTCACCATTTCATGATTGTTAATTTGAGGGGGCTTTGCGCTTATTATTAGAAGGCCAATCATTGGAAAAAGAACCTGTCAGATATAACAGTCTAAACGGGGCGTTTTTAATTTCGGCTTACTCACACAGGCTTCAATCGGCGACACATCTTTGCGCGCACTGTCGCCAAGTACGACTATTCTGACAGCTCCTAATGCTCCGTCTCACCACACAGGAGGTGTGTCATGAACGCTGTCGAGCACCAGGCCCACGTCAGGCAGATTAGCCAGGAACGCTATATCCAAGCCCCCATCGAAGCCGTCTACGACTACGTCACCCAACCGGACCGCTGGCACGAATGGCACCCCACATCCCTGAGCGCCGACACAGGCACCAGCGGCTCGCTGCCTGCCGGCCAGCGGTTTACCGAGATGATCGACTTGCTCGGGGTGCGTGTGCCCATGAGCTACCGGGTGCAGATTGCCGAGCCGCCGCGGGAGTTCAAGACGGTTTTTACCTCGCTCGCCGTAGATGGCTGCATTCACTACTATCTACAATCTCGCGGCAGCGGCACCTTGTTCACTCGCGTGCTCAGCTACGAGACCGAACTGAAGCTCAACACCTTGGAAGCGCGCATGGTAGAGCTGTCGAATCAGGCCATGGACCAGCTCAAGCAGCGCCTGGAATCATCCTGAACTGACAAATTTGTCATCTTCCTCTCAGTTTGCTGAAAGCTGCGGACGATAAGCTTCGGGGTTGTGGCGTGCTCGTATAATTTCGAAACATAACCACCTCACCTGATTCGCAAAAGCGCGGACAATGCGCCCTCTTTGCGCACTCCGTAACCCATGGGACCTGTCGATGAAAACCACCCTGCGCCTGACTTTACTGTCCGCCCTGTTCATGACCACCCTGGCCCAGGCCGCCGAACTGATCCCGATTGACGTGCACCGTGATGCCAATTGCGGCTGCTGCAAAAAATGGATCAGCCACCTCGAAAGCAACGGCTTCAAGGTCAACGACCATGTTGAAGCCGACATGAGCTCGGTCAAACAGCGGCTGGGCGTAGCACCCCGCCTGGCGTCTTGCCATACCGCCGTGATCGACGGCAAATTCGTCGAAGGCCACGTACCCGCCGATCAGGTACTGGCCCTGCGCAAACGTGATGACCTGCTGGGCATCGCCGCACCGGGCATGCCCATGGGCTCGCCAGGCATGGAAATGGATGGGATGAGCGACGCCTATCAAGTCATTGGCCTGACCCGTGCCGGCAAAGATGTGGTGGTAGCCGAATACCCGGCTCACTGAGCAATGCTTGCAGGCTATGCGGGGCTGTTTCTCAGCGCTTTTGGGGCGGCCACCCTGTTGCCGCTGCAATCGGAAGCGGTGCTGGTCGCGCTGCTGCTCAATGACAGCTACTCGGTAGGGCTGCTGCTGGGGATCGCGACCCTGGGCAACGTGTTGGGCTCCTGGGTCAACTGGTTACTAGGCCGCTCGGTGGAACTGTTCAAGGACCGTCGCTGGTTTCCAGTGAGCGCCGCGCAGCTGGAGAAGTCCCGTCGCCACTATCGACGCTGGGGGCATTGGTCACTGCTGCTCAGTTGGCTGCCGATCATTGGCGATCCACTGACCCTGGTGGCCGGGGTGATGAAGGAGCCGCTGTGGCGTTTTTTGTTAATCGTCAGCCTGGCCAAGGCGGCTCGTTATGCCGTGGTGGCAATGCTGACGCTGCACTGGATGTAACAGGTTAATCCCCGCTTAATCCACCCACCACAGCATCCGGGAGCATCGCCCCTGGAGCTTTCCCATGCCATTGACACGCTCGTTTGTCCTTACCGGTCTGCTGGCCGCTTGCGCCCTGCCTGCCTTGGCCGCCACGCAAAGCCCAAGCTATGGCCCGCAGTTGCAAGGTTTCCAGTACCCCTATCCGGTCGAACATTTCGACTTCCAGTCCCAGGGCCAATCCGTGCAAATGGGTTATATGGACGTGCCCGCCAAAAGCCCTGCCAATGGCCGCAATGTGGTGTTGATGCACGGCAAGAACTTCTGCGGCGCGACCTGGGAGGCGTCGATCAAGGCCCTGAGCGAAGCCGGCTACCGGGTGATCGCGCCGGACCAGATCGGCTTCTGCACCTCCAGCAAGCCTGAGCACTATCAGTACAGCTTCCAGCAGTTGGCAATCAACACTCATCAGTTGCTGCAAAAGCTCGGTATCTCCACGGCCACCCTTGTTGGCCATTCCACCGGTGGCATGCTGGCTACCCGCTACGCCCTGCTCTACCCCACGCAAACCGAGCAACTGGCGCTGGTCAACCCGATCGGCCTGGAGGACTGGAAAGCCCTGGGCGTGCCCTATCGCAGCGTCGACCAATGGTATGAGCGCGAGTTGAAACTGAACGCCGACGGCGTGCGCGAATATGAGCGCAAGACCTACTACGACGGGCGCTGGAAACCGGAATACGAGCGCTGGGTCGACATGCTCGTCGGCTTGAACCAGGGCCCTGGCCACAAACGGGTGGCGTGGAACTCGGCGTTGATTTACGACATGATCTTCACCCAGCCGGTGTACTACGAGTTCAAGGACCTGCAGATACCCACCCTGCTGCTGATTGGTACGTCTGATATCACCGCCATCGGGAGTGATAACGCACCGCCCGAGGTCAAGGCCAGGATCGGCCGCTACAACGAACTGGGCAAGCAGGTGGCCAAGCTCATTCCCCATTCAACGCTGGTGGAGTTCCCAGGCCTGGGCCATGCCCCGCAGATGGAAGAACCCGCGCGCTTTCACCAGGCGCTGTTGCAAGGACTCAAGGCGCTCTAATCCCATTCAACCCGAGGCAGGTGTGTATGTCAGTACAGATCGCAGTCATTGACGATTGGCAAAATGTGGCACGTGACGTTGTGGATTGGTCCGCCCTGCAAGCGATCGGCAAGGTGCACTTCCTGCATGACTATCCCGCCGACACCGCGACCCTGATCGAGCGTTTGCAGGGTTTTGAGGTGATTTGCCTGATGCGTGAGCGCACAACCTTCGACAAGGCGCTGTTGCAGGGGCTGCCGGCCCTTAAATTGCTGGTTACCGGCGGCATGCGCAATGCCGCCATCGACCTTGTCGCCGCCAAGGCCCTGGGCATCCAGGTGTGCGGTACCGACAGCTACAAACACGCGGCGCCCGAGCTGACCTGGGCATTGATCATGGCATCCACCCGCAATCTGCTGGCCGAAGCGAACTCCCTGCGCGCCGGCCAGTGGCAGCAAGGGCTGGGCGGCGATCTGCATGGCAAGACTCTGGGCATCCTCGGGTTGGGCAGCATCGGCCAGCGGGTGGCGCAGTTTGGCCAGGTGTTTGGTATGTCGGTGATCGCGTGGAGTGAAAACCTCACCGCAGAGCGAGCCGCCGCAGTGGGTGTGACCCGGGTCAGCAAGCGCGAACTGTTCGAGCAGGCCGATGTACTGTCGATTCACTTGGTACTCAGCGAACGCAGCCGTGGCCTGGTGGATGCCCAGGCCCTGGGCTGGATGAAACCCGATGCGCGACTGGTCAACACCGCACGGGGGCCGATCGTCGATGAGGCGGCGTTGGTCGATGCGCTGCGCCATGGGCGATTGGCGGGCGCGGCCCTGGATGTGTTCGACCAGGAGCCGTTGCCGGTCGATCACCCGTTTCGCCATCTGCCCAATGTTCTGGCGACGCCCCATGTGGGTTATGTCAGCGAGCAGAACTACCGGCAGTTCTATGGACAGATGATCGAAGACATCCAGGCGTGGGCCAGTGGGCAGACCTTGCGCAGCCTTATCTGATTATTTACTTCACACATTTCTTATAAAGCATTGATTTATATAGATATAAACTCTTAACAAATCACTTTAAGTAGCCGGCTGCACTCCTATCGAGCAGCCCAGCCCCGATGCCCCACAAAAAGGCACTCGCCCCGTAGGAGCCGGCTTGCCGGCGATGAGGCCCTGGGCAACGCGGCATTTCTCAAGGCCGCCATCGCCGGCAAGCCAGCTTCTACAAGGGAAGCGTCTGGCCGAAAAATATAATTGTCCTACAAAATTTTCCTACAACCCTTGCAGGCTCTGGGCTCTGTCCTAGACTCATGACCGATGGGTCACGATCAGAACAAAAGCCCCCGCAATAAATCGAAACTTTCCAACTCTGCCGTAGGTCAGGTTTAAGGTAGGACGCACGCCACCGGCGCCAGCCGGACGTCCGCCCATCCAATCTATTTATCAGTTCGGTGCAATTGGCATAAGCCTTGCCAGTCTGTGCAGTGCTAGTGCGCGTGACCGCAGGACGCGGTTGACTTTCGCTGAGGGCGCCAGGCCCTCAGCTGACCAACACATGGGAGAGAATAATTATGATCAGTGCCGCTTCGGGAATTCAGGGACAGCGTTTCAGTCAGCCGGTCGATGGGCCAACCGCCTTGGTTGACCTTCCCGGCGCAGTGCGGCCGGTCTCGTCTCAAAACCCCAATCGCAAGAAAGTCCTGTTTGTGACCTCGGAACTGGCCGACCTGGTGAAAACCGGTGGCCTGGGAGATGTGTCCGCCGCTTTGCCCCGTGCCATGGCGCACCTGCACGATGTACGGGTGTTGATTCCCGGCTACCGCCAGGTGCTCGACAGCGACAACCCGATCCATATCATCGGCGAACTGGGCGGCCATGCCGCGCTGCCGCCCTGCAAGATCGGGCGCATGGACCTCAAGGATGGCCTGGTCATCTATGTACTGATCTGCCCCGAACTGTACGAGCGTGAAGGCACGCCCTATGGCGCCAACAACGGTCGCGACTGGCCTGACAACCATATCCGCTTCGCCCGCCTGGGCCTGGCCGCCGCCGATATTGCCGCCAACCTCGCGCAAATCCACTGGTGCCCGGACCTGGTGCACGCCCATGACTGGCCGGCTGGCCTGGCGCCAGCCTATATGCACTGGCGTGGGTCACGCACCCCCACCCTGTTCACCATTCATAACCTGGCTTACCAGGGTGTGGTGAGCCTGGCCTCCTGCCCGGAGCTGGGGATTCCCGAACATGCCTTGCAACAGGAGGGCATGGAGTTCTACGGCAAGATGTCCTTCCTCAAGGCCGGCATGGCGTATTCCAGCCATATCACCACGGTCAGCGCCACCTACGCCCGGGAGATCACCACCCCCGAGTTCGGTTGCGGCCTGGATGGTTTCCTTGCCAGCAAGACCCAGCAAGGCCTGCTCAGTGGTATTCCCAACGGCATCGATGAAAGCTGGGAGTCGTCCACCGACCCGCACCTGGATCACCCGTTCAATATCGGCGATTGGCAAGGCAAGGCGGTCAACGCCAGCCACGTGCGCAAGTTGTTCGGCCTGGACGAGTCCACCGGCCCCTTGTTCGCCGTAGTGTCGCGCCTGGTGTACCAGAAAGGCCTGGACCTGACGGAAGCGGTCGCCGGCTTTATCGTGGAAAACGGCGGGCAGATCGCGATTATCGGCCGTGGCGAGCCGGAAGAAGAACAGGCCATGCGCGCCCTGGCCCTGCGGTTCCCCGGGCGCATCGGGGTGCGGATCGGCTTCAACGAAACCGATGCCCGCCGCATGTTTGCCGGCAGCGACTTTTTGTTGATGCCCTCACGCTACGAGCCCTGCGGCCTGAGCCAGATGTACGCCCAGCGCTTCGGCTCGTTGCCGGTGGCGCGCAATACCGGCGGCCTGGCAGACACCATCGAAGACGGCGTGACCGGCTTTTTGTTCGACGAATCCACCGTGCAAAGCTACGAAGCCGCCCTCTCCCGCGCCTTCAAGGTGTTTGCCTTCCCCGGCCTGCTCAACGCCATGCGCTGCAGGGCCATGGCCGCGCCCTTCAACTGGTGCCAGGCGGTGGAACCCTACGCCGAACTTTACGAACAACTGGTAGCGAAAGCGCTGGGAAAATCAGGGAAAGCATAAAGAGGTTGGGATAGATGCCGTTACGGACTCTGGAAACATGGCCCCACGGCGCGATCATGCAGGATGCGCAACATACCCGCTTCGCCCTGTGGGCGCCTGACGCGTCTGATGTCAGCGTCGAGCTGCACAATGGTCAGTCAGTGCCCATGCTGCCCCAGGCAGAGGGCTGGTTTGTCGCCCATGTACGCTGTGGGGCCGGCACCCGCTACCACTACACCATTGATGGTGAGCAGAAGGTGCCGGACCCTGCCTCACGCCTGCAACATGCCGATGTGCATGGCGACAGCGTGGTGGTCGATCCCCTGGCCTACCCTTGGCGCCACGCCACCTGGCAAGGCCGGCCCTGGCATGAAGCGGTGATCTACGAACTGCATGTGGGGATACTGGGTGGTTACGCCGCAGTCGAGCAGCACCTGCCACGCCTGGCAGAGCTGGGCGTCACCGCCATCGAGCTGATGCCCTTGGCCCAATGCCCCGGCGAACGCAACTGGGGTTACGACGGTGTCTTGCCCTACGCACCGCAGGCTTCCCTGGGCACCCCCGAGCAGTTGCAACACCTGATCGACACGGCCCACGAGCATGGCCTGGCGGTGATTCTCGATGTGGTCTACAACCACTTTGGCCCCGATGGCAATTACTTGGGCCAGTATGCCAAAGGCTTTTTCCGCGAAGACAGCCACACCCCCTGGGGCGCCGGGATCGACTTTCGCCGCCGCGAAGTGCGCGACTTCTTTATCGATAACGCCCTGATGTGGCTCAACGAATACCGCTTCGACGGCCTGCGCCTGGACGCAGTGCATGCCATCAACGAGCCGGCGTTCCTCAAGGAACTGGCGCAACGAGTGCGTAAGCAGGTAGCGCCGGGGCGCCACGTGTGGCTGGCGCTGGAAAACGAATTCAACCAGGCCGACCTGTTACAGCAGGGCTTCGATGCGCAATGGAACGATGACGGGCATAACGCCCTGCATGTGCTGTTGACCGGCGAGACCGACGCCTACTACGCCGATTTTGCCGATGATCCCACCGCCAAACTCGCCCGCTGCCTGGGCGAAGGCTTTGTGTATCAGGGCGAGACCACCCGCCACGGCACACGGCGCGGCGAGCCCAGCGCTCATTTGCCGCCCAGCGCCTTTGTGCTGTTTTTGCAGAATCACGACCAGATCGGCAACCGCGCCCTCGGTGAGCGCCTGCACCAACTGTGTTCGCCCCAGGCGTTGCAGGCGGCGACCACGCTGTTATTGATGTCGCCGATGATCCCGCTGCTGTTCATGGGCGATGAAGTCAACGCCGAACAGCCGTTTCTGTTCTTCACCGACCATCACGGCGAACTGGCCGAAGCGGTGCGCGAAGGCCGGCGCAATGAATTTGCTGACTTCGCCGCCTTCAGTGACCCCGCACGCCGCGCGCAGATTCCCGACCCCAACGCGCTGCAGACCTTTGAGCGCTCTATTCCGCAATTTACCCAGGCGCCGGCCGCGCTGTACCGCCAACTGCTGGGCCTGCGCCAACAGCACATCGTGCCCCACCTGCCCGGCAGCACTGCCCTCGGCGCGCAAATCCTGGGCCAGGGCGCGGTGTCTGCACGCTGGCGCCTGGGCAACGGCAGCCTATTGCAGATTGATCTCAACCTGAGCCCGGCCACCCTGCATCACCCGGCCGGCCTCCGCGAACTGTTCAGCACCAGCAGCGACCTTAAGTCACTTACGCCCTTCTCTGCCCGCGTCAGCCTGACGCCGGGTGACACCTCATCATCTGTTGGAGAGCACTCTTGAGCGAAGCGCAATTGGAAATACTCGCCAGCCGTGCGGGCCTGGCGGTGGATTGGATCGACGCCAACGGCCGCCCGCAGCATGTCAGCGCCGACGCGTTGCGCGCCGTGCTCCAAGGCCTCGGCCACCCCGCCGACACCGACGCGGCCATCGCCGCCAGCCTGCAAGAGCTGGAGCGGGTGCAGCAAGACAGGCACCTGGCGCCGCTGTTGACCGTGGACGTGGGCACCGGCCTTGACCTGGCCGCCTACTTTGCCCCTGGTACGGCATGCCAGGTTCACCTGGAGGACGGCAGCGCCCAAGGCCTGGCGCTGGATGCCGACGCCAGCCTGCCCGGCGTCCTGCCCGTGGGCTACCACCGAGTGCAGATCGCCGACCAGTCCTTCACCCTGGCCGTTGCCCCCCATCAGTGTTTCAGCGTTGCCGAGGCAGTGGATAGCCAGCCCGCCCGCGCCTGGGGCCTGAGTGCTCAGCTATATGCCTTGCGCCGCGCCGGCGATGGTGGGTTCGGTGATACCCAGGCCCTGGAACAACTGGCTCGCGCTGCCGCGGAACGGGGCGTCGACGCCCTGGCGATCAGCCCGATGCACGCAATGTTCAGTGCCGATACCGAGCATTTCAGCCCTTATTCACCGTCCAGCCGCCTGTTCCTCAATAGCTTGTATGCCTCGCCCGGTTGCATCCTCGGCGAGCGCGCACTGCGCAGCGCCATCGAGTCCACCGGGCTGGCCGATGAACTGCAAGAGCTGGAACAACAAAGCCTGATCGACTGGCCCGCCGCCGCCAAGGCCAAGCAACGCTTGCTGCGGGCGCTGTACGAGGATTTCCGCCAGGGTGAACACCCGCAGCAGGCTGACTTCATGAGTTTCCGTCACGCCGGTGGCGAGGCCCTGGAAAACCACTGCCGCTTTGAAGCCGTGCAAGCCGCGCGCGCCGCCAACGGTGAAAGCCTCGACTGGCGCCAGTGGCCCGAGGACTGGCGCGACCCGGGCAGCGCCGCGCTGGCACACTTCGCCGCCGAACAGGGCGAAGCCATTGGTTTTTATGCCTTCAACCAATGGTTGATCGCCCGCTGTCTCGAGCGCGCACAACAAGCCGCACGCGGCAGTGGCATGGGCATCGGCCTGATTGCCGACCTGGCCGTGGGCGCCGATGGCGGCGGCAGCCAGGCCTGGAGCCGTCAGGATGAACTGCTGGCCGACCTGACCGTCGGTGCGCCACCGGATATCCTCAACCGTGCTGGCCAAGGCTGGGGCATCTCCGCGTTCTCCCCCGAAGGCCTCAAACGCAATGGTTTCCGGGCGTTCATCGAAATGCTGCGGGCCAACTTCGCCCATGCCGGCGGTTTGCGTATCGACCATGTGATGGGCCTGCAACGGCTATGGGTCATCCCCAAGGACGCCTCGCCCAAACAAGGCGCGTACCTGTATTACCCGGTGGATGACCTGCTGCGCCTGCTGGCCCTGGAATCCAGCCGGCACCAGGCGATTGTGCTGGGCGAAGACCTGGGCACGGTGCCCGATGGCCTGCGGGAAAAACTCAGCGCCCGCGCCATGCTTGGCATGCGCGTGCTGTTGTTTGAACAGGACCATGGCGGGTGCTTCACGCCGATCCTTGACTGGCCGGACAACGCCCTGGCCACCACCAGCACCCATGACCTGCCGACACTCAACGGCTGGTGGCACAGCCGCGATATCGACTGGAATGTGCAACTGGGGCTGATCGATGCGCCCACCGTGGAGCAGTGGAGCGAGCACCGCCAGGGTGAGCGCGAGGCTCTGCGCCGGGCCCTGGCGCAAGACCCGCAGAATTTTCGCGATGAGTGGCGCAACGAAACCGACCATATTCTCGATGCCAGCGTGCGTTACCTCGGCCACACCCGCGCACCGCTGGTCATACTGCCCCTGGAAGACGCCCTGGGCGTCGAAGAACAAGCCAACCTGCCCGGCACCATCGACACCCATCCCAATTGGCGCCGGCGCCTGCCGGGGGACGCTGCGCAATTGCTCGACAATGAGAACGCCGCCCGCCGCCTGGAGTTGCTGGCGGTGGCGCGCAATCAGGCCTTCGAGCGTGATCGATGAACGCCGTCTTGCTACGGGCCACCCAACGCCTGCAATTCCATAAGGGCTTTACCCTCGATGATGCGGTGCCGCTGGTGCCCTATTTCGCCAGCCTGGGCATCAGCCACCTGTACGCCTCGCCCTTGCTCAAGGCCCGCGCCGGCTCGATGCATGGTTACGATGTCGTCGACCCGACCACGGTCAACCCCGAGCTGGGCGGCGAACCGGCGCTACGTCGCCTGGTGGCGGCCTTGCGCGCACACGACATGGGCCTGATTCTGGATATCGTGTCCAACCACATGGCCGTCGGCGGCAGCGACAACCCCTGGTGGCTGGACCTGCTGGAATGGGGGCGCCTGAGCCCCTATAGCGAATTCTTCGATATCCAGTGGCACTCGCCGGACCCCCTGCTCAAGGGCCAACTGTTGATGCCCTTCCTCGGTAGCGACTACGGCGAAGCCTTGCAAAGCGGTACGCTGCCCCTGCGTTTTGACCCGGCCCAGGGCAGTTTTTTTGTCGAACACTACGAACACCGCTTCCCGATCTGCCCCAGTGACTACGGCGATATCCTGCGCGCCCATCCTCCCCTCAAAGACCTGGCCGACCGCTTCAGCGCCCTGGCGTATCAGGCCGATGCCTGGCCTCAAGCCGCCAGCCTGAAACAGGCACTGGCGCAGCGCGCGCAGGCCCCACTGACCCTGGCGGCCATCGAACACGCCCTGGAAGTGTTTGATGCGCGCCAACCTCAAGGTTTTGCCCGCCTGCATCAGTTGCTCGAACAGCAAGCCTATCGCTTGGCCAGTTGGCGCACGGCAGCGGATGACATCAACTGGCGGCGCTTTTTCGACGTCAACGAGCTCGGCGGCCTGCGGGTGGAGCGCACCACGGTGTTCGAGGCCACCCATAGCAAGATCTTCCAACTGATCAGCGAGGGCCTGGTGGACGGCCTGCGCATTGACCATATCGACGGCCTGGCCGATCCACGGGGTTACTGCCGCAAGTTGCGGCGGCGCGTGGATGGACTGTCGCCAAACCGCCACTTGCCGATCTTTGTCGAGAAGATCCTCGGCGCCGGCGAAACCCTGCGTGAAGACTGGCGGGTAGATGGCACCACCGGCTACGAATTCATGAACCAGGTGTCGCTGGTGCAGCACGACCCCCAGGGGTTCGAGGCCTTGGCCCGGCTCTGGCGCGAGGCCACTGAACGGCCTTCGGCGTTTATCGAGGAAGCCTGGCTGGCCCGGCAACAGATCCTCAACGGCTCCCTGGCCGGGGATTTTGAAAGCGTGGCCCAGGCCCTGCTGCAAGTAGCCCGCGCCGACGTGATGAGCCGCGACCTGACCCTGGGCGCGATCCGCCGTGCATTGCAGGAACTGGTCGTGCACTTCCCGGTGTATCGCACCTATATCAGCGCCCGTGGCCGCAGCGCCGCTGACGAGAGCGTGTTCCAACAGGCCCTGGCCGGCGCCCGAGGCACCTTGAGCGAGGCCGACTGGCCAGTGCTCGACTACCTGCAACAGTGGCTCGGTGGCCAAACCTGGCGCGAGCGTCCGGTGGGGCAACCGCGCAAGATCCTCAAGCACGCCTGCGTGCGTTTCCAGCAACTGACCTCGCCCGCAGCCGCCAAGGCCGTGGAAGACACCGCCTTCTACCGCTCGGCAGTATTGCTCTCGCGCAATGACGTAGGCTTTTGCACCGAACAGTTCAGCGCGCCCCTGGCTGACTTTCATGCCGCCAACCAGCAACGCCTGCAGACTTTCCCCGATAACCTGCTGGCCACCGCCACCCATGACCACAAGCGCGGCGAAGACAGCCGCGCGCGCCTGGCGGTACTCAGTGAATGTGCGCCGTGGTATGTCGAGCAGGTGCAGCACTGGCGCCGGCTGGCCATGCCGTTGCGCGATGATCCGGGCATTCCCTCGGCCGGCGATGAGTTGATCCTCTACCAGGTGCTGCTGGGCAGTTGGCCCCTGGACCTGCACGACATCGACGACTACCAGCAACGCCTCTGGCAGTGGCAACAAAAAGCCCTGCGCGAAGCCAAATTGCACAGCAGTTGGAGTGCGCCCAACGACCTCTATGAGCAGGGTGTCGAAGC
Organism: Pseudomonas proteolytica; assembly: GCF_007858275.1. Lineage (GTDB taxonomy): Bacteria > Pseudomonadota > Gammaproteobacteria > Pseudomonadales > Pseudomonadaceae > Aquipseudomonas > Aquipseudomonas proteolytica. Next base: position 27,344 of record NZ_VFEV01000025.1, on the reverse strand, counting down.
GTTCCTCACACGCCTGCTGCTCGACCCGATCGGCCTGCCCTTGCGCACGGCGATCCACGCCGCCGCCGAGGCCATCGCCCCCGCCGGGGCCCTGAACGGGCTGGCGCAATCCTTGCTGCGCAACACCGTGCCCGGCGTGCCGGACCTGTACCAGGGCGACGAATTCTGGGACTTGAGCCTGGTGGATCCGGACAACCGGCGGGCGGTGGATTTCAGCGCCCGGCAACGGGCCCTGGCGGCAGCACCGGGCGCCTTGCTTGAGCGCTGGCGTGACGGGCACCTGAAGCAGGCGTTGATTGCCCAGGTGTTGAACCTGCGCAAGGCCCACCCGTTGCTGTTTGCCAGGGGCCGCTATGAAGCGCTGCAAGTGCTGGGCAAGCATGCCCAGCGGGTGGTGGCTTTCAGTCGCGAGTATCAAGGCCAATGGCTGTTGGTGGTGGTGCCGCGCTGGACCCACGCCCTGCTTGAAAACAGCGCCCAACCCCGGGTAGATGCGCAAGTTTGGGGCGATACCCGGATCAAATTACCGTTCGACGCTACGATGCAAAATTGGAAGGGACTTTTGCAAACAGGCGCAGTCACACCCAACAAGGAGCTACTGATCAGCGCTGCCCTGGGGGATGTCCCGGTGAATGTCTTTATCCATTCTGACGATCAAGAAAGCTGAAATTTTCTGTGAGGAGCATTGCGATGAGCACCGAAGACAAGCGCGTCCGTGAATTCGCGTATCAGATCTGGGAGTCCGAAGGTAAGCCCGAAGGCCAGGAAGCCCGCCATTGGGAAATGGCCCGCAAACTGGCCGAAGCCGAGGCCCTGACACCCAGCAAACCCAAGGCCAAACCGGCGGCCAAGGCAAAGCCGCCTGCGGAAAAACCCGCCGCCGCCAAAAAGCCCCGAGCCCCACGCAAGCCCGTCGGCTGACCCCACCTTCCTGTAGGAGCCGGCTCGCCGGCGCCTACAAAACAGCTCAACGATTGATCTGACCTGATGTCAGCACGGCCCCGTTCGGCCCGGAAAAACTTTGCAGGAGCAACACTATGAGCAAGACACCCGATACCGAGCCATCGCGGATTCGTGAAGGCTTGCCCTTCCCCCTCGGCGCGACCTGGGACGGTCTGGGGGTCAATTTCGCGCTGTTCTCGGCCAATGCGACCAAGGTCGAGCTGTGCCTGTTCGACGATACCGGCGAAGTAGAACTGGAGCGCATCGAACTGCCGGAATACACCGACGAGACGTTCCACGGCTACTTGCCCGACGCCCACCCCGGGCTGATCTATGGCTACCGCGTCTACGGCGCCTACGATCCTGCCAATGGCCATCGTTTCAACCATCACAAATTGTTGATCGACCCCTATGCCAAGCAACTGGTGGGTGAGCTCAAGTGGTCCGAAGCCCTGTTTGGCTACACCATCGGCCACCCGGATGCCGACCTGAGCTTTGATGAGCGCGACAGCGCGCCCTTCGTGCCCAAATGCAAAGTCATCGACCCGGCCCACACCTGGGGCAACGACCAGCCGGTGCGCACGCCCTGGGATCGCACGATCATCTACGAGACCCACTTGCGCGGCATCAGCATGCGCCATCCTTCGGTCCCTGAGGCGGTGCGCGGCACCTGCGCCGGGCTGATGGTCGATGACGTGCTCAAGCACATTCGCCAACTGGGCGTGTCATCCGTAGAGCTGCTGCCAATCCATGCCTTCGTCAATGACCAGCACCTGTTGCAAAAAGGCATGACCAACTATTGGGGCTACAACAGCATCGCCTTCTTTGCCCCCGACCCGCGCTACCTGGCCAGTGGCAAGATCGCCGAATTCAAGGAAATGGTCGCGCACCTGCACGAAGCCAAGCTGGAGGTGATCCTCGATGTGGTCTACAACCACACCGCCGAAGGCAACGAGCAGGGCCCGACGCTGTCCATGCGCGGCATCGACAATGCCTCCTACTACCGCCTGATGCCCGACGACAAGCGCTTCTACATCAACGATTCCGGGACCGGCAACACCCTGGACCTGAGCCACCCCTGCGTGCTGCAAATGGTCACCGACTCCCTGCGCTACTGGGCCACGGAAATGCATGTGGATGGTTTCCGCTTCGACCTGGCGACCATTCTCGGGCGCTACCACGACGGTTTCGACGAGCGCCACAGCTTCCTGGTCGCCTGCCGGCAGGACCCGGTGCTGCGCCAGGTGAAAATGATCGCCGAACCCTGGGATGTGGGCCCCGGTGGTTATCAGGTGGGCAACTTCCCGCCAGGCTGGGTGGAATGGAATGACCGTTTCCGCGACACCGTGCGCGCGTTCTGGAAAGGCGATGATGGGCAACTGGCCGACTTTGCCGGGCGCATGACCGCTTCCGGCGAAATGTTCAACCAGCGCGGGCGCCGCCCCTACAGTTCGGTGAACTTCATCACCGCCCACGATGGCTTCACCCTCCACGACCTGGTGTCCTACAACGACAAGCACAACGAAGCCAACGACGAGAACAACCAGGACGGCAGCAATAACAACCTGTCGTGGAACCACGGCGTCGAAGGCCCCACCGAAGACCCCGAGATCAACGCGCTGCGCCTGCGCCAGATGCGTAACTTCTTCGCCACCCTGCTGCTGGCCCAGGGCACGCCGATGCTGGTGGCCGGGGACGAGTTCGCACGTACCCAGCACGGCAACAACAACGCCTATTGCCAGGACAGTGAAATCGGCTGGGTCAACTGGGAGCTGGATGAAGATGGCAAGTCCTTGCTCAAGTTCGTCAAGCGCCTGATCAAGCTGCGCCTGGCCTACCCCATCCTGCGTCGCGGGCGCTTCCTGGTGGGCGACTACAACGAAGACATCGGGGTCAAGGACGTGACCTGGCTGGCCCCCGATGGCAACGAAATGTCCATCGAACAATGGGAAGACAGCCAGGGCCGTTGCCTGGGGATGTTGATGGACGGGCGTGCCCAGGAAACCGGGATTCGCCGGCCAGGGGCCGATGCTACGCTGCTGCTGGTGGTGAACGCGCACCATGACCTGGTGAACTTCCGTTTGCCCCAAGTGCCGGATGGCGGCTTCTGGACCTGCATGGTCGACACCAACCAGCCGGCCGTGCGCGGTCAGGAGCGCTTTGACTTTGACCACGAATATGCCGTGACCGGGCGCTCGCTGCTACTGTTCGAACTGCAGCATGAGGAAGAGGTGTGAAATGGCATTGCACGATTTTCTACTACTCAACCGCCACCCACTGGCTGAAATCGAGGGCCTTGGCCTGACCCTCAAGGCCCTGGTGGACGCTGGCCTGGACCAGTTGCCGCGCCCCGGTGGCGGGCAGACACTGGTGCGTTTCAGCCAGTTGGCCCAGGTGGCCGGCCACGATTTGAGCCTGTGCAAGTTGTACGAAGGGCACACTGACGCGCTGGCAATCATGGCCGAACTCAATGCCCCGGCCCCACCAGCGGGCAGCACTTGGGGCATGTGGGCCGCCGAACCGCCGGCGGCCCGGGTGCAGGTCAGACGTGCCGGCAGCCAGCTGCTGCTGGAGGGCCGCAAGGCCTGGTGCTCCGGCGCTGCGGTGGTCAGTCATGGATTACTGACTGCCTGGGATGAGCAGCAACGCCAACAGCTGGTCGCGGTGGCGATGGCTCAGCCGGGTGTCGAAGTGACCGGCGACGGCTGGCGAGCCGTGGGTATGCAAGCCTGTGCAAGTGTCGAGGTGGTTTTCGACAACGCCGTTGCAGTAGCGGTCGGCGGTCCAGGGGATTACCTGCAACGCCCGGGTTTCTGGCAAGGCGGGGTTGGTATCGCCGCCTGTTGGTACGGCGCGGCGCAACGTTTGGCCGAGGCCCTGCGCGAACACTGTGGCCGCCGCGAAGAACCCCATGCCCTGGCCCACCTGGGCGCGGTGGACATGGCGTTGCATGCTGGCGCCATGGTGTTGCGCAGCGCTGCGCGGCAGATCGATGAGCAACCCCAGGCCAATGCCCAACTGCTCGCCCGCCGGGCGCGGGCAGTCATTGAGGCGACGGCCAACGAGGTCATCCATCACGTTGGCCGGGCCATGGGCGCCGGGCCGTATTGCCAGGACCCGCACTTTGCCCGGCTGATCGCCGACTTGCCGGTGTACTTGCGCCAAAGCCACGCCGAGCGTGACTTGGCGGCCCTCGGCCAGCAGCTGTCGCAGCAATCACCAGGGACGTGGCAGCTGTGAACGCCAACCCGATTGTCGGCCAAGGCACCTCGCTGCGCGCCTGGCAAGGCTCCACTCGGGTCGCCGGCCTGCCCCTGATCAGCGTCGCGCAACTGGTGCCTGCTGGCTGTCGCGCGGTAATTATTGCGCCCCACCCAGACGATGAAGTACTGGGCTGTGGCGGCCTGTTGCAAGGCTTGGCGGCACTGGACCGCGAGTTGCTGCTGGTCTCGGTGACCGATGGTTGCGCCAGTCATCCCGGCTCGGCCCGCTGGCCGCGCCAGCGTTTACGCGAGGTGCGCCCCCAGGAGTCGGCCGAGGCGCTGCACCGCCTGGGCTGGTCGCCGCAACGGCTGAGCTGGCTGCGTGGTGGTTTTTCCGACAGCCAGGTACAGGCGCGGGAACCGGCACTGGTTGAATTTATCCAGCAACACTTGCACCCCCACGACGTGGTGTTCACCACCTGGCGCGAAGACGGCCATTGCGACCACGAAGCCGTAGGCCGCGCCAGTGCCCAGGCGGCCCGGGCCGTAGGCGCGCAGTTGATCGAGTTGCCGGTATGGACCTGGCACTGGGCAACCCCAGAGGACACGCGGGTGCCCTGGCACCGTGCGCACAAGATCGCCCTGACGCCCGCTGCCGTAGCGCGCAAGCGCCACGCCCTGCACGCGTTCACCAGCCAGTTGGAGGGTGATCCGCAGATCGACTTGCCGCCCGTATTGCCGCCCCATGTGCTGGAGCGGCTACTGCAACCTTTTGAAGTGGTGTTTGTATGAGTGTTGCCACCGCCTATTTCGATCAGCTGTTTGTCGACAATGACGACCCTTGGGCCTTTCGCCAGCGCTGGTACGAGCAGCGCAAACGGGCCTTGACCCTGGGGTTGCTGAGCAAACCGCGCTACTCCTCGATTTTCGAGCCCGGCTGCGCCAATGGCGAATTAAGCGCCGAACTGGCGCCGCGCTGTGACCAACTGGTGTGTTGCGACACCGCGGCCAAGGCGGTGGCCTTGGCCCAGGCGCGCCTGCAGGGTTTTGCCCACGCCCAGGTGTGCCAGAGCCGCTTGCCGGCACAGTGGCCGCAGGGCCGGTTCGAACTGATCGTGCTCAGCGAGTGGTGCTATTACCTCGACCAGGATGACCTGTGCGTGTTGATCGAGCGGGCCCTGGCCGCGTTGACCCACGACGGTCAGGTGCTGGCCTGCCACTGGCGCCCGCCTATCAAGGGCTGCCCGCAGACGGCGGAACAGGTCCACCAGTTGTTGCACGAGCGCCTGGGCATGCCGCGCGTGGCGCAAGTGGCTGACAGTGATTTCCTACTCGACCTGTGGTCTCGCGAAAGCGCCTCGGTCGCCCACCTTGAGGGGCTGCGATGATCGGCATTCTGATCCCGGTGCACAACGAAGAGGCGCTGCTGCCCGAGTGCTTGAAGGCTGCGATGATCGCCGCCAGCCATCCGGGCTTGCTCGGTGAAGAGGTGCAGATCCTGGTGGTCCTCGACAGCTGCACCGACCGCAGCAGCGCCATTGCCCAGGCATTCGGGGTGCACAGCCTGAACGTAGAGGCCCGCAACGTCGGCCAGGTGCGTGGAATAGGCGCACGGCATCTGTTGAACCAGGGCGCGCGCTGGATTTCCTGCACCGACGCCGACAGCCGCGTGGCCAGTGATTGGCTGGTGGCGCAACTGGCCCTGGGCGTGGACGCGGTATGCGGCACGGTCACGGTGGATGCCTGGAGCGAAGGTTTCGATGAGTCCGCGCAGATCCGCTACAACCAGGCCTATCGGGCTTGTGACGGGCATCGGCACATCCATGGGGCCAACCTGGGCGTCAGCGCCGGTGCCTATGTACGTGCCGGCGGCTTCGAACCCCTGGCCTGTCATGAAGATGTGCAACTGGTGCGCCAACTGGAGCGATGCGGCGCAACCATTGCCTGGAGCCATGCGCCCCAGGTCATCACCAGTGCGCGGCTGGACTGCCGCGCACAGGGCGGTTTTGGCGATTATTTGAAGGGCCTGATGCAGCCTTCCTGAAAAAGTTGCAACTTTGCCCGGCGAAATCCGGGTGATGAACAATACTCAAGCTTGGCAATCCAGGATTCGGATTGCCCGTGTGCCGCACAGGCCTTGGCGCCTGCGCGATAAAAAAGGAGAGTCGACCCGTCCACGGGGCACGACCTGCATCATCAGGACAAGGATGTGACATTGATCAAACCCGCCACTCTCAACGACGGTCGCCATACGCCGGCGCAAATCTGGAACAGCGCACCACAACTGGCACAAATCCCCACCATCAGCCCTTCCCTCCTGGTGCCTGCCGGCTCGCGGGTGGTGGTAGTGGCCCCGCACCCGGGTGACGAAGTGCTGGCCTGCGGTGGTTTGCTGCAACTGCTCAGCGCCCTTGACCACCCCTTGAAGCTGATCTCGATCACTGACGGCAGCGCCAGTCATCCGGGTTCCAACCAATGGTCGGCGCAGCGCCTGAGCGTGTTTCGCCCCCAGGAAAGTGTCGAGGCCCTGCGCCGCCTCGGCTTGCCCCTGCATAGCCTGAAGTGGATTCGCGGCGGTTTTTGCGACAACGACCTGGCCGCTCGCGAACAGCTATTGAGCCCCTTTATCGCCCGCTACCTGCAACCCGGTGATGTGGTGTTTACCACCTGGCGCAATGATGGCAATGCCGACCACGACGCCGTCGGCCGCGCCACGGCCATTGCCTGTGCGCTGACTGGCGCGCGCCTTCTTGAATTGCCGATCTGGGCCTGGCATCGCCCCGCCCGTGAAGCCGGGCGCATGCCCTGGCAGTGCGCGCGCAAGGTGCGCCTCGACACCTGGAGTGTGGCGCGCAAACGCCACGCCGCCCATGCCTACGCCAGTCAACTGCTTGGCGACCCGCTGATCGGCCTGGCGCCGATGCTGCCACCGGTGCTGTTGGAGCGGATGCGCGAACCCTACGAGATTGTGTTCTTGTAACTGGTCTGTACCTGTTAATTCTGACAGTGGCGGCCCTTTGCGGCTGTTGCTAACGTGGAACAAGCACTGCACCGGTTCAGGTGCAGTCGAGAAAGCCATGCCAACCCCTTGCATTGGCGATGTTTTACGAAACGGAACCAGCCGTCCCCTATCGTTATCGTGCTTCTCGTTGCCATGGTCCGTACCGCGCCTGCCCATGCAGGCGACGGGATGTCAGTTGCCATCGAGTGAGGATGGATCATGAGCACACGGCGATATTCTCTGCTGCACCTGAGCGCCTGGACGGCCGGCGCGACCCTGATGACCACCCTCTCGCTACCGGCCTACGCGGCCTGTACACCGGTGGTCACGGCCGGCGACGACACCACCACCTGCGACAGCGGCACCACGCCCGGCTTTACCGACCTCAACGGCAACAACACCCTCAACCTGCCTACCGGTGGCAATGGCGCAATCACCAGCGCCGTGACATTTGGCGACGGCCACGATCTGGTGCAAGCGCAATCGGGCAGCATGGGCGCGCTGAACATGGGCAATGGGGCGAATATTTTCCGTGTGGAGCTGGATGCTGTCGTGGGGGCGGTGACCCAGGGCGATGGCGCCGATAGCATCCAAATCAGCGGCGGCAGCGTTGGCGCGATCAACCAGGGTGATGGCATCGATGCCTACGCGCAAAGCGGCGGTCGTGTCGCCAGTTTGGCCCAGGGCGACGGGCGGGATACGTTCAACATGAGTGGCGGCGAGATCGTCGGGGCGTTCGAAGATGGCGATGTTGCCACCCAATCGGCGGGCACGATCGGGCGGGTCGACATGAAGCTCGACAACAACTTCTACACCCTGCTGGGCGGGCGGATCAACGGCAACCTGGTGACCGGGTTTGGCTTGGACACCATCAGCATTTCCGGGGGGTATATCGGCGGTAACGTCAGTGTCAGCGGCGGCAATGATTTGTTTACCCTGACCGGCGGCGTGGTCAACGGCCAGGTGCTCATGAGCTTTGGCAACGATCAGTTCAACTGGATCGGCGCCGGCACGATCAACTCTGCAGTCAATATGGGCCCGGATAACGACACCGCACTCCTGCAGAACCTGACGCAAGCCACCCTCGCCGCCACCCCCTTGATTGATGGCGGCCTGGGCAACGATACCCTGACGTTTGACAACACCCAGGCGACCAACGCCGAGCGCTACGCCAACTGGGAAACGGTCAACCTGGACAATGGCTCGCGTTTTAGCCTGGCCGGGGATTTCAAACTCGGCGATACCGGCACCAGCACTGGCACCTTGAATGTCGACGGCAGCAGCGTGCTGTTGGTCAGCCAGGGCAGCATCAGCCCCCTCACTGCCGGCCAGTTGGCCACCCTCCATAACAGCGGCCTGATTGATATGACCAGTGCCAGCAGCAGTGCCACCGACAGCCTGACGGTCAATGGCAACTACATCGGCAACAATGGCCAGATGGCGCTGCAAAGTGTATTGGGCGGTGATGGCTCGGCCAGTGACAGACTGGTGGTGAACCAGGGCACGCTTCAGGGCAGCACGACCCTCAACGTCAGCAACCTTGGGGGGGCTGGCGCCGAAACCCTGAGCGATGGCATTCAGGTGGTCCAAGCGCTCAACGGCGCGACCGGCAGTGACCAGGCCTTCAGCCTGGCGGGGGGCTCGGTGTCGGCCGGGGCGTTCGAGTACTTCCTGTTCAAGGGCGGTGTCAGCGCAGACTCCCAGCAGCAGTGGTACCTGCGCTCGGCCGTGGTGGCGCCGCCGCTGCCCGCCCCGGAGGGCCCCGTGGAACCGCTGCCGGTGCCGATTCCCGCCGAAGGCACACCGGTGGACCTGCCTGCGCCGGTGGCCGGTGAAGCGCCGATCCCGATCTATCGCCCCGAAGTACCCGTGTATTCGGCGCTGTTCCCCGCGGCGCAGCAGACGGTGCGGGCCATGCTTGGCACCTACCATGAGCGCATGGGCGACCAGGCACGCCAGGCCAGCAGCGGCTCATTCCCGGCGGGCTGGGGCCGGGTGTACGGCAACAGCAGCCGCCAGGCCTATGCCGGCACGGTCAGCCCGCGGTTGGACAGTTCGGTCACCGGTTTCCAGGTGGGCAGCGACGTGCATGCCTGGACCACCGCCAACGGGCAGACCCAACGTGTGGGCTTCTTCGTCGGTCATAGCCGCCTGCGGGGCAATGTCGACGGCTTCAATCGCGGCTGGCAGCACCTGGATGCCGGCAACACCACCTTGCGTGGCGACAGCCTGGGCCTGTACTGGACCTTGATCGACCTGTATGGCTGGTACGTCGATGCTGTGCTGATGGGCACCCGCCTCAATGGCAGCAGCGAGTCTGATCGCGGGCTCAAGCTCAAGACCAAGGGCCACGATGTGCTGGGCTCGGTGGAAGCCGGCGTACCGCTGCCCGTCGCGCCAAACTGGGTGCTGGAGCCGCAATTGCAGTTGATCGTCAATAAAACCCGGCTCGATCGCCAGAATGACGGGGTTTCCGACGTTTCGTTTTCCGCCGATACCGCCATCACCACGCGGCTCGGCGCCAGGCTGCGGGGCAGCTATACCGTAGCGTCGATGCCAGTCCAGCCGTATCTGCGCGCCAATGTCTGGCATGCCTCGGCCGGCACCAATCGGGTGCGTTTCAACGGGGTCACGGATATCGACACCGAGCAGAAATCCACCACCCTGGACCTGAGTGCCGGTGCAACCCTGCAGATGTCCAGCAGCGTCAGCCTGTATGGCGATCTGGGTTATGAACGCAACCTCGATAGCAATGCGCTGGATGGGCGCAAAGGCACTGTGGGCGTCAGGGTGGAGTTCTGAAAACCCTAGGGGCGTGGGTGTTTTCTGTCGCGGGCGATGCGCCCGGGACTATTGGAACACCTGAGCCTCGCCATCGACGGTCGCCGCTATCCAGCGTGGTTCCAAGGGGTCACTCCACACTGAACGGGGTGGCGTCGCCCCATCGCTGATCAGGATGCGCCGGCCCGACTGGCTCCACTCTTGCATTCGCGCCTTGAACAACCCGGGGTAATCCGCAGCTCGGCAGGTGATACCGGCCCAGGGATCAACGACCCAGGCGTCATCCCACTCCGGCCCCACAAACCCTTTGCTGCGAGGCTGCCCTGGTGGGCCGCCGATGATAGCGAAAGTATGCCCCTTGACTTGCGCGATACGCGCATGGCCGCCACTGGTATTGATGGTATCAACGGCCACCTTGGCCATCTGGTCGCAATTGCCGGCACCGGTCTTCAGGACTATTTCGCTATAGTTGGGGGCGCCTGTTCGTGTGTAAAGCCAGCCCACCATTTCCGTGGCGGTGTTGCTACGTGCGACCTCACCGGCAAGACCTGGAACCTGTTGATTGGCTGACCGGATGCCAGTGGCCTGGAATTGCTCGTCGACGGCTTTTCTCGCCCCTTCTGCATACAAGCGGTTCTGCTGCTCTGCCGGCAGTTGGGCAAAGTCAGCCGGTTTCTTGATCGGCGCCAGTCGCACCGGCTTTGCCGCGACTACCACATGGCCGGGGTTGCTCCCCGCGGCGTACACCCCCATCAATACTTCACGCTGTTTTTCGGGGGGCAGTCCTTGCAATACGCTGGCAAGATGGTTGATTTCCTTAGGCGTCATGGGTTCGTCAGCGACGATCTTCTTGACCAGGCTATCCATAGTCGGCAGCACCACCAACGGGTTGTCCGGCAGGCCCTGGGCGGCAAAGCCATAGATATCCTTATGCTGGTCGTACAGTTTGATAAATTCAACGTCCAGTGGATCCTTGCGGGTCATGCGGTGAAAATCCAGTTGACCATTGCCGTTCAGCTCAGCGTAGTAGTGCACGCCGGTATCGGCCTCGACCACCACGTACTGCCGGCCGTCATGATTGACCTTCAGGCCCCTGACGACGCGCTGGTCATTACTCAGATCGCTGATCGCATCCATCTTGACTACAACCGTTTGCTGGTTGACCGCCCGAGGCACACCAAAGTCGTCATAACCAAAGTCCGGTTCATTGACTACGGTCCCCGTGGTACGGCCCTTGTACGTCACAGGCTGTGAACTGGCCATTGGTAGTAGCTCTTGGTTTCCCGCTTCATTGACGCGGTAACGACGATGCTCGTGAATGACCGTGCGCGGACCTTTCGCCTGCCCTACCCCCGGAATCAGGCGACGATGCTCCAGGGCCTGGGCGTCCTGGAACACTGGGGTGCCGCCAGGTTCGATCTGTTTGGTGTAACACAGGTCGTCGAGATCCCGTTTGTGACGGCGCCCTCCGGCGCCACAGGTCATCACAAACCCTTCAAGCGGCCCTATATCCTCAGGCCCGCCTAGTTTGACCAGGCTTTCGGGTTTGCCCGGGTTATAGCGATAGACGTCATCGCCGACCATCACATCGCTGTATTTATTGCGTTTCACCACCCGTGCCTGCTCACTGGAAATACCTTCGGCCACCCGCAAGGTCTGTCCTTGGGCAACGGGCCTGGGGGTCAGGTCAATTGTTGGAGAGAGGTCGTAACGCCCTCGGCCGGGCAGTTTAAGCACGGCAGATTTTTTGAACTGTGCAATGCCAACTTGAACATTTTGCAGGTGCGCGCCGCCGAACTTCAGCAGCCTGTTGCCACTGCTCCTCAGTGCAGGCATCACGGGGTCAAGGGGGTTGAGATTGCGCACCACAGAAACCGCAAACTTCTTTACCAACGAGCCAAACTTAGGCAGTAGCGCGCGCACTCCGATCTTGCCTGCACGCGAAACCAAACGCACCGAGCCCGCGGCAAACTTGCCCATAGGGCCCGCTAACGCTGACAGCCCATCGTTAACCAGATCCAACACACCCTGTTTGGTGTCACCCTTGACGAGACTTTCAATGCCGCTCCAGAGCGGAACCACCATCTGCGCGGTACCTTTGACGCGCTCCCAGAACGCCTCATCTTTTTTCTGTGCGGCACTTTCTCGCTCAGGATCGGACTCGGCCCACTCCTTCAGCCTGTCTGTATCAACGTAGAACAGATCATCTGTAGCGGTCTTTGCGATAGCCTCAGACCGTTCGGACGTGAGGGTTTGTGGCACGGCTCGTGTAGAGGGGGCGGCAGATGATGGAAAGTGGGCGAGTTGTTGAGGGACAACGATAGAAAAACTGGCAGGTTTGGGACCTTTGCCTGACTTATAGCTCGCCCACTTTTTCTGGAACTCAGCCCTGCCACCTGCACGAGCGTCGCGCACAACCAATTCTTCGGAAGGCACACCGTCAGCGGAGTGTTCGATCGAGATGAAGTCTTTGCCATAGCTTTTATCGGCCGGGTTGTAGGACTCCAGAATCGGTTTCAAGTCGTCACGACGCCGAGCGATACCTTTGACAGGATTGATCTCGTAGTAGGTTGTCTGCCCCTCATGTACCGCCTTGAGAATAAATGCCGGGCGTGTGATTGCTGCCTTTTTATCGTCATCAGTTTCCTTGGCTGAGTCGGGTTTGGTCCTAAGTGCGTAAACCGTGACATCTCCCTGTTCAATGGCCCTGCGGTCTTTTAGCGGGAGTTGGGACAACTGGTCGGTGATCAGTTTTGCATAGGCTGACTTTGTATCCTTCAGGTACTTGTCGAACGCCGTTTTGAACGTGGCTTGATCATAGACAGGGTATTGATAGCTGACCTCGGCCGGCGTGATTTTCTCGCCATTGAGATGCCTGTACAGAAGAAACAAAGGGCTGAACAGGCTCAGCACTTCGGTGCGTGAAGTACCCCGCGCCATACGCTCGAAATAATCCTTGCGCATCGGCACATCCGCTGACAATTGCTGGGCTGCCGACACCACCTTATCGACGTGGGCATCCAGTGCGGCGACTGCTGTATTGATCTCCTCCTGGGAGTAGTCCTGTTTTTGTGGGAGCAGCCCTTGTGCCACGGCCCAATCCAACGTCGCCGGGATACGGGTCGACGCGATAACCGCCCACTGCTCGTCCGTCGTCGCTTGCTCGCTGAACTTGGCTGGCAGGTCAACCAGCTCCTGAAAACTCATGTGCCGCGAAGAGCCTGGTTTTATCGCTTCGGCCAGGCTGACGCCGTGCTTGAAGTTCACCCACGCCGCCGATCCCTGGTAAGGCAGTTCTGCCGGTGTATCACGTACGGCAAAGTCGGCCGGGAACTGGGGTTTCAGGATATAGGCCGCCAGATAGGCCTGGTCGCTGGATAACTGCCTTGTGCTGACCAAGTGTTGCCTGAACTCGGACTTGATGGCTGGGTAGCTTTGGTTCCAACGCTCACTCGACGCCAGGTCAAAGCCGGCGATATGCCCCGGCTTTTGGCCTTGCACCGGGTCCAGGCTCAAGGTCAGGGCCTTGAGCAACAATTTGATCTTGACCTCACGGGTAATGACGCCATCCAGTGGAAATTCAGCCCCGCCCAGGGTCTTAAGCAGTTGTTGAATCAGCTCATTGGCTTTGGGTGACTTAAGTATCAGTTCCAGTACCGCTGCTGGTGTGTCCTTGGCTTTTTCAAGGGCCTGTGGCGAGATTCCCTCAGTCAACAGACTGAGCAAAGGCCGCTTGTGCTTGGCCTCCTGCTCGGCGACCCATGCAGAGATAGCCGGCTCGTTAGTCTTGTGCAACAAGCCATCGGCATTACTGGAAGTATTATCCAGACCCAGGGCGATTTCGCTGCGGGCATCTGCCACGGCATAAATGGCTGCTTGCAGTTGCTCCGGTGTCTTTGGATCAGATGGCACGATGCCATAAAACTTGAGCATGTTCTCCAGCCGGTTGGTACCCGGCTCGGTGGAACCGTTCGGCGGTATCAACGGTGAGTCTTTGTTCAGGAACACGCTTTTGTTCACGGGGGTATCGGCGTTTTTCGAGGCTGCAAGCTCCCTCAGAGTCTTCAGCATTTCGTCCAGATCCCCCAGTTTGCCTCGCACCTCGGCCTGTTGCGCACGGGTAGGTGGCTCTGCTGTTGGCACCGCGGCCAGGCTGGATTTGCCCTGGGCCACAGGTGGTGCATCAACTGGCGGGGCCACCTGAGGCGAAAGAGTGGCATGTCGGGTATTCAAGCTTGCTGGGGGCATGGTGTTTGCGTCTCTGGCAGTGATACACAGGGACAGCGACGAAACGAGGTGAACGGAGATCCTACGCCTGATCGCTGACAGCCTTGTGTGGATCACACGTAAGAAATTGTTCCAGAGGAATTGGTAACGGCGCTCGTCAGGGCAACGGCGCGGGCTGTTTTCAGGCGTCGGCTTGGCGGCGATGACGGCCGATAAACGCTGCGGGGTGTCTGGTACCCAACATCAGCGTTATCGTCCATCGCCGGCAGGCCGGCTCCTACGGTTATTACTCCTGGCGCAGAATCAGCACGGCCAAGGGCGGCAAATTCAACGACAGTGATACGGCCTGCCCATGGAGCGGCTCGTCCTGGGTAAAGGCTTCGCCGCCATTACCGTAGTTGGAGCCGGAATAGGTGTCGGCATCGCTGTTGATCAGCTCTTTCCAGCGGCCGGCCAAGGGCACGCCGACCTTGTACGCCTCTCGGGGCACCGGGGTGAAGTTGGCAACGACCAGCACCGGCTTGCCGCTTTTACCCCAGCGCAGCCACGCATACACGCTGTTGATGGCATCGTCACCAATCAACCACTGGAAGCCCTGCGGCGCATCGTCCTGCTCATGCAGCGCCGGCTCTTCGCGGTACAGACGATTGAGGTCGCCCACCAGTTTCTGCACGCCGCGGTGTTCCGGGTATTGCAGCAGGTACCAGTCCAGTTGCTGGTCGTGATTCCATTCACGCCATTGGCCGAACTCACAGCCCATGAACAGCAGTTTTTTGCCCGGATGCATCCACATAAAGCTCAGGTAGGCGCGCAGGTTGGCGAATTTCTGCCAGCGATCGCCGGGCATTTTGTCGATCAGCGAGTGTTTGCCATGCACGACTTCGTCATGGGAAATCGGCAGCACAAAGCGCTCGGACCAGGCATACACCAGGCCGAAACTCAGTTCGTTGTGATGGTGGGCGCGGTACACCGGGTCTTGCTGGATGTAATGCAGCGAATCGTGCATCCAGCCCATGTTCCACTTGTAGTTGAAGCCCAGGCCGCCCTGCTGGGTCGGCTGGCTGACGCCCGGCCAGGCCGTGGACTCCTCGGCGATCACCAGAGCGCCGGGGGCTTCCAGCGCCACCACGTCGTTCAGATGGCGCAGGAAGTCGATGGCTTCCAGGTTCTCGCGCCCGCCGTGGCGATTGGGCACCCACTCGCCGGCCTTGCGCGAATAATCGCGATACAGCATCGACGCCACCGCATCCACCCGCAGCCCATCGATATGGAAGTGCTTGAGCCAGTGCAACGCCGAGGCCAGCATGAAGCCGTGGACCTCGGTGCGCCCCAGGTTGTAGATCAGGGTGTCCCAGTCCTGGTGGAAGCCTTCGAGCGGGTTGCCGTATTCGTACAGCGCGGTGCCGTCGAACTGCGCCAGGCCGTGGGTATCGGTGGGGAAATGCGCGGGCACCCAGTCGAGAATAATGCCGATATCCGCCTGATGGCAGGCGTTGACGAACGCGCCAAAGTCATCGGGCGAACCGAAACGCGCGCTGGGCGCAAATTGCGACAGCGGCTGATAGCCCCAGGAGCCGCCGAAAGGGTGCTCCATGATCGGCATCAACTCGATATGGGTAAAACCCAGTTGCTGCACATAGGGAATCAGCCGCTCACCCAGCTCGCGCCAACCGTATTGGCGCGCCACTTCGCCCAACTCGTCGAGTTCGCATTGCCAGGAGCCGACGTGCAGTTCGTAGATCGACAGCGGCGCGCTGGCCGCCTGGCGTTCGCCCCGGGCTTGCATCCACGCCTCATCTGCCCACGCCACCTGCAACGGCGCGGCGACTTTCGACGCGGTGTCGGGCGGCAGTTGCGTAGCCAGGGCCATGGGATCGGCCTTGAGCGGCAGGATCCCGGTGGCGCCGAGGATTTCGTATTTATAGGCCGCCCCCGGTTGCAGGCGAGGGATAAAGATCTCCCAGACCCCAGCCGGATGGCGCAGGCGCATCGGGTGGCGGCGCCCGTCCCAGATATTGAAATCACCCACCACCGAGACTCGCCGCGCATTCGGCGCCCACACCGCAAAGCGCACGCCTTGGATGCCGTCAACACTCATCACCTGGGCGCCGAGGCAGCTGCTCAGGTCGC
This sequence comes from Pseudomonas proteolytica, assembly GCF_007858275.1. Taxonomy (GTDB): domain Bacteria; phylum Pseudomonadota; class Gammaproteobacteria; order Pseudomonadales; family Pseudomonadaceae; genus Aquipseudomonas; species Aquipseudomonas proteolytica. The sequence goes on along the minus strand of NZ_VFEV01000025.1, from coordinate 11,060 downwards.
GGTGATTGCCTTCGGCAAACAGGTACAGGTCCATTTCCCCGAGCAACTGCCCGAAGCTATAGGGGTCTTCGGTGATCTGCTCGCCGCCCGCCCACTGGATCTTCAGCAGGTAGCCCTGGCGTGTGGCGAAATCCCCAATGAATAAGCCTGGGACCGGCGTGGCGTCGAGGCTGCCGAGTACCTCGTGACTGCCACGGGCCAGGACCTCGACGCTCAAGGCTTCGGGCAAAAACGCGCGGATGACCTGACCGCCTGCCTCGTCCTCATGGGGCCCGAGGATCGCGAACGGATCCGGGTGCTCGGCTCGCACCAGGGCTTCGATATCCTTGGGGGCAGGCATGATCTTGAACGTCGAATGCAGCGGTTCTTTGTGTGTAAAACTCATGATTTCTCCCACTGCTTGTGGTTTTGAATAAGGTCAGACACAGCAACCCCCCTAAATGTGGCCGGCCAACAAGCCATGCAACCCACGCAATGGCACCGCCAGCCAGGTCGGGCGGTTCTGCGCTTCGTAGGCCACTTCGTACGCAGCCTTCTCCAGGCTGAACAACGCCAGTGCCGCCTGCGCCCCTTTGGCATCCTGCCAGTCATGCGCCAGTGTAGACGTAGCCTGTTGATACGCCTGGATAAATGCCTGTCGCGCTTCACTGCGGTAACGATCGGCGACCCGCTGGCGTGCCGCATCAGCATCAGCCGAGTGATCCAGGCCTTGTGCTTGCACATTCAGGGCCATGGCGGCGGCATAGTCGAACGAACGCAACACGCCGCTGACGTCCTTGTACGGGCTGTGTTTGCCCCGGCGCTCGTGCAGTGGCCGTGCGGGTTCGCCTTCGAAGTCGATCAGGTAGGCATCGCCCTTGACCACCAGCACCTGGCCCAAGTGCAAATCCCCATGCACACGGATGCGCAAACCGCCCAGGGTGGCTTTTGCCAACTCCTGCACGTGGCTGGCGATGGGCTTTTTCTGCGCCAGCAGTTGAGTGACCAGCGCCTGATCGTCAGGGTTCAATTCGCCTTGATGCTGTTTGAGCAACTGCAGGGCGCGCTCGACCTGGGCCCCCACTTGCTTGGCCCAAACCTGGCAGTCCTTGGCCGAGGTGACTTCAGGCTGGAAGTCCGGATTGCTCGTAGGCGCGGCCAGGACGTTGTGCATCTCCCCGAGCCGCTGCCCAAGCAGCCCGGCGAAATCGGCCAGTTCACCGAGGGCGTTGTAGTGTTGTTCCTGTTCGGAAATGGCTTGGGCCAGTTCGTCGCGGATCGCCCGCTCCAGGTTGTTCTGGGTCCAGCTCCAGGCATCGCCCTGGTTGCTGAGATAGCCCTGGGCGATCATCAACAGATTGTCCTGGCCCTCGGCATCGCGACGGATCACCGAACCCAGCAAGGGCGAGATATGCGCGTAGCCGGCGGCGGTCAGGTAGGCGCCCATTTCCAGTTCCGGGTGGACCCCGGCGCTGACTTTGCGAATCAACTTCAGCACCAGGCTTTCGCCCACCACCACGGAACTGTTGGATTGTTCTGCCGCCAGGTAGCGCACTTGCAACTCGTCCCCCACCGGCAGGTTGGCCAATTGCGCGGTCGGCTCGAAACGGATCTCGCCGTCACTGCTGCTGAGCACGGTCTGCGCACGCAGGCCCTCGATGACCGCGCGGATATAGCTGTCGAGGCTGAAGGCATCGGTGATCAAGCCCACCTGGCGCACCCGGCGCACCCGCGCCAGGGCCAGTTGTTGCGGCAAGGCGCTGGTGAACTGGTCTTCGCCCAACAGGCCGAAGGGCAATTGGTAACGGCTGGTCTGCCCGCCGCTGGTCACTTCTATCTCGCTGAGCAGCACCGGGTGCTGCGCATCGCCAAACCGTACGCCATAGGCAATGTGCACACTGTCGATGGCCGCGTCCTTATTGGCAAACCAGCGCCGCTTGGGCAGCCAGGTGGGTAACGAGGTTTGCTCCAGGGTGGTGCGCGATGGCGCTTCGAGCAACTCTTCGAGGCGTTTTTTCAGGACCAAGGTGGTGAAGTCCGGCATGCTCTGGGCCGGTTCCACATGCCAACTGGGCATTTGGTTTTCGGTGGCCAGCACGAACCAGTAGAAGCCATAGGGTGCCAGGGTCAAAAGGAAATTCAGCTGGCCAATGGGCGGGAATGCATTGCCACCGAGCATTTCCACCGGAACCATGCCGGCGAAGGCCGACAGGTCCAGCTCCGCCGCCTGGGCGGTGCGCGACACGTTGGCCACGCACAGGATGATTTCGTGCTTGCCGTCGGCGCCGGTGTATTCGCGGGTGTAGGCCAGGATCCGGCGATTGCTGGGCGAAAGCATTTTCAGGCTGCCACGGCCAAATGCCTTGGACTGCTTGCGGATCGCCAGCATGCGCCGGGTCCAGTTCAGCAGTGAGTGTGGGTCCTGGGCCTGGGTTTCGACGTTGACCGACTGGTAACCGTAGAGCGGGTCCATGATCGGCGGCAGCACCAGGCTGGCCGGATCGGCGCGGGAAAACCCGCCATTGCGGTCGATGGACCACTGCATCGGCGTACGCACGCCGTCGCGGTCACCCAGGTAGATGTTGTCGCCCATGCCGATTTCATCCCCGTAGTACAGGGTCGGCGTGCCGGGCATGGATAACAGCAGGCTGTTGAGCAGCTCGATGCGCCGGCGGTCGCGTTCCATCAGTGGCGCCAGGCGCCGGCGAATGCCCAGGTTGATACGCGCGCGGCGGTCGGCGGCGTAGTAGTTCCACAGGTAATCGCGCTCCTTGTCGGTGACCATTTCCAGGGTCAGCTCATCATGGTTGCGCAGGAAAATCGCCCATTGGCAGTTGGCGGGGATTTCCGGGGTCTGGCGCAGAATGTCAGTGATCGGGAAGCGATCTTCCTGGGCCAGGGCCATATACATGCGCGGCATCAGCGGAAAATGGAAGGCCATGTGGCACTCATCGCCGTCATCGCCTTTCTGGTCGCCAAAGTACAGCTGGGTATCTTCCGGCCACTGGTTGGCTTCGGCCAGCAGCATGCGGTCGGGGTAATTGGCGTCGATCTCGGCGCGGATCTGCTTGAGCACATCGTGGGTTTCGGGGAGGTTTTCGTTGTTGGTGCCGTCGCGCTCGATCAGGTAAGGAATCGCGTCCAGGCGCAGGCCGTCGATGCCCATGTCCAGCCAGTAGCGCATCACCGACAGCACGGCTTTCATGACTTGCGGGTTATCGAAGTTGAGGTCCGGCTGGTGGGAATAGAAACGGTGCCAGAAGTACTGGCCGGCCACCGGGTCCCAGGTCCAGTTGGACTTTTCGGTGTCGAGGAAGATGATGCGGGTTCCATCGTATTTCTGGTCATCATCGGACCACACGTAGAAGTCCCGCGCACTGGAACCGGGCTTGGCCTTGCGTGCCCGCTGGAACCAGGGGTGCTGGTCGGACGTGTGGTTGATCACCAGTTCCGTGATCACCCGCAGGCCACGCTTGTGCGCCTCGGCGATAAAGCGCTTGGCGTCGGCCATGGTCCCGTAGTCGCTGTGTACGCCACGGTATTCGGCGATGTCATAGCCATCATCACGCCGTGGCGAAGGATAGAACGGCAGCAGCCAGATGGTATTCACGCCCAGGTCGGCGATGTAGTCGAGTTTGGCGATCAGCCCGGGGAAGTCACCGATGCCGTCGTTGTTGGAGTCGAAATAGGATTTGACGTGAACCTGGTAAATCACCGCGTCCTTGTACCAGAGCGGGTCTTTGATAAAGGTGGCAGCCTTGGGTTTCTTCGCCATTGGAAACTCCTGGAAAATTCAAAAAAACTTAGACACTGGGCTCGATCTAGGTGGGAGCGGGCTTGCTCGCGAAGGCGGTTGATCAGTGAGTTGATACTTGACTGACACACCGCCTTCGCGAGCAAGCCCGCTCCCACATTTGATCGCCGCCAGCATCAAGAATGGGTGATGCGCCAGATGCCAAACGGCATGTGAGGCTCGATGCGCATCCATTGGGTCTTGCCGTACCAGGTCCAGCGATGGCCATTCATCAGGTCTTCGCCCTGGACCTGGGCGTCGTCCGGCAAGCCCATCTCCCACAGCGGCAACTCGAAATGGGCCTCCTGGGCGTTGAACGGGTCGAGGCTGACGGCGATCAGGATGAAGTTGCCGCCATCTTCGCTGCGCTTGCCGAAGTACAGGATGTTGTCGTTGAAGGCGTTGTAGAGCGTCAGGCCCAGGTGTGTCTGCAGCGCCGGGTTCTGCCGGCGGATGCGGTTGAGCTGGGCGATCTCGGCAATGATGTTGCCGGGGGCGCTGAAGTCCCGGGGGCGGATCTCGTACTTTTCCGAGTCCAGGTACTCTTCCTTGCCCGGCACTGGCGCGCTTTCACACAGTTCAAAGCCCGAGTACATGCCCCACAGGCCCGAGCCCATGGTGGCCAATGCTGCGCGGATCAAAAAGCCCGGGCGGCCGGACTCATGCAAGAAGCCTGGGTTGATGTCCGGTGTATTGACGAAAAAGTTCGGCCGGTAGCATTCACGCCAGGGCGACTGGTTCAGTTGGGTGAAGTACTCGCTGAGTTCGGCCTTGGTGTTGCGCCAGGTGAAATAGGTGTAGCTCTGGGAATAACCGACCTTGCCCAGGCGCGCCATCATCGCCGGGGTGGTGAAGGCTTCGGCGAGGAAGATCACCTCCGGGTATTGGGCCCGTACGTCACTGATCAGCCATTGCCAAAATGGCAGCGGCTTGGTGTGGGGGTTGTCGACGCGGAAGGTCTTGACCCCCTCCTCGACCCAGCCCAGCACAATGTCGCGCAGCTCCAGCCACAGGCTGGGGATCGCATCGGCGGCATAGAAGTCGACGTTAACGATGTCCTGGTATTTTTTCGGCGGGTTCTCCGCGTATTTGATCGTGCCGTCCGGACGCCAGTTGAACCAGCCGGGGTGTTGCTTGAGCCACGGGTGGTCCTGGGAGCACTGGATGGCAAAGTCCAGGGCGATTTCCAGGCCATGCTCGGCGGCGGCGGCTACCAGGCGCCGGAAATCCTCGCGGGTGCCCAGTTGCGAATGGATTGCATCGTGGCCGCCCTCCTCGCTGCCGATCGCATAGGGGCTGCCGGGATCATCGGGGCCGGCGCTCAGTGAGTTGTTCTTGCCCTTGCGATGGCTACGGCCAATGGGGTGAATTGGTGGGAAATACAGGACGTCAAAGCCCATGTCGTGGATCATCGCCAGGCGCGAATGCACGTCATTGAAGGTGCCGTGGCGCGCCGGATCGTCGGTGATCGAGCGCGGGAACAGCTCGTACCAACTGGCAAACAGCGCCTGGGGGCGCTCCACATCCAGGGGGTACAGCGGGCTGATACTCAGGTAGGGGCGCAAATCAGCCTGGGCCATCAACTGTGCACTGTCTTCGTGCAGAAACAGCGCGACCTGCTCGGTTTCCAGCAGCCCGGACAATTGCTGGTGCAACTGCTGCAAGCGCTCCTGCAGCTCGCCTTCGCTGCGTTCGGCAGCTTGCAGCACCTGGTTGCGACCTTCCTGCAGCTCAAGGCTGACAGGAACCCCGGCCGTGTGTTTCTTGCCCAATTCGTAGCAGAAGCTGGCGAAATGATCGATCCACGCTTCGACGCAATACTGGTGGGGGCCTTGCTCGGTCACGCTGAACGCGCCCTGCCAGGCATTGTTGCCCTGGTCACTCATGGGCACGCTGTGCCAGCTGTCTTCACCCAAGGCCTGCCAACGGATCAAGACGGCCAACTGGTCATGGCCATCGGCAAAGACATTGCTCGCCACCTGGATGCGCTGGCCTTGCACGGCCTTGACCGCAAAGGCCCCGGCGTCGATCACAGGTGTGGTGTCTTCAATGGCGATCCTGGGCAGCAACAGTGCCTGGGACAGTGGTAGTGCGGGTCTTTCAGCAGTCATCGAGCATCTCCCCTTACGCCCCATGGACGCTCTTGTGCTTGATTGTCAGTGCTGCAAGCGGGCTCTCCCTGAGCCGGCCACATAAGGTCCGAGCCCGGGCGCGTTGGAAAAGTTCAGGTGGATGTACCGCCACCGGGCGGGAATCAAACGGCCATGACGGTTGTCCACCGGTTGAGCAAAGCACAAACGAGGCCACCGCGATGAACATCCCCATTCCTGCTGAAACCCCAGACCCGAATATCGACAAACCCACCCTGCCGCCGACCGAACCGGAGCCGATTCCCGAGCAGGAACCTCCGGAAAGCGTGCCACCGGCACAGGAAGAACCGCCGACGACGATGCCGCCGGTTATCGTGTAGGAGCCGCTGCTAAGGCTTGTCCAACAGCTTCACAATCCTTGGCATCACGCTGAACACGGCAAGGGCGAGCACGGTGCTCAGCACCGCCGTGGACTCCTTGCCCAGCCCCGCCGCCACCCCGATGGCGGCGGTCATCCACAGGCCGGCCGCAGTGGTCAGGCCCTTGACGTGCTGCCCGGCCTCCTCCTCCTTGCCCTTGAGGATGGTGCCCGCGCCCAAAAAACCGATCCCGGCGATCACCCCCTGTATCACCCGGCTCATGGCATCGGCCTGTGAACCGCCTATCTGCGGGACCAGCACGAACAACGCTGCGCCCATCGCCACCAGCATATGGGTGCGCACACCTGCGGCCTTGCCCTTTTGTTCACGTTCAAAGCCGAGGATGCCACCGAGGATCGCTGCAATCAGCAGGCGTACGGTGATTTGCGTCATTTGCCGCGCATCGCCGATATCGGCGAATTCGCTTTGCAGGGTTTGCCAGACTTCTTGCCACCAGGCGTCCATGGTCCTGTCCTTTTCATGGGGGGGATAGAAGATGGACAGCAACGACCGCCAGTCAGTTGCGCCGAACCATTGGCAAGGGCGCGACACCTAACCAACAGGACTGTGCAACCAGGAGAACACCATGCCCGTACGTATCGAAAACCAGAGCTGCTATTTCAAGATTGACGACAGCGGCGAAGAGCAGCGTTGCAGCGTGCTGGAGGTAACGGTGATTACCGACAGCGATAAAGCCATGTCGGCGGTGGAGATCGACGGCCAGCGGATTTACATCACCGAGGCGCAAGCCGACGCCTTGACCGTGGCCGGCGCCATCGATGGGCGTAAGCACCTCAAGGCCACTGACGGTGATTCGGTGATTTGATTGATCTGGATCAGCATGCCGCGGGCACGGTTGATCCAGGCACCGGCCCCACGGCTTGCGGGGTGCTGCACATTGTCGCAGGGCGGGCGCCAAAACCCATCTGATCCGCTTTTTATCGATTTACCTGAGTCTGTTATGCAAACAGATCGCGGCCCATAGTTCATCCGCCTGATGGAGGCTGATGAGCGAAAGACCATGAGCGATAGAATCCCCGTCCGATTAGTAGAAAATTTCGAGCCTGCACATCCAAAGAAGATGAAGGCCAAATCCAGCGACAACCTGATCCACACCCGCAGTTTCACCGGCCTGTTCCGCACCTTGCGCATCAGTGGCGCAGGCTTTTTGTTCCTGGCGTTTTTTGGCACCGTGTGGCTGAACTGGGACTCACGCCAGGCAGTGTTGTGGGACCTGGCGGAAAGCAAGTTTCATATCTTTGGCGCGACCTTCTGGCCCCAGGACTTCATCCTGTTGTCGGCGTTGTTGATCATCTGTGCCTTCGGGCTGTTTGCGATCACCGTCTTTGCCGGCCGCATCTGGTGTGGCTATACCTGCCCGCAAAGCTCGTTTACCTGGTTGTTCATGTGGTGCGAGAAAGTCACCGAAGGCGAGCGTAACCAGCGGATCAAGCTACAGGCTGCGCCCTGGGGCGTGAACAAGCTGGCGCGCCGTGCGGCCAAGCACACGCTGTGGCTGGCGATCAGCGTGCTGACCGGTTTGACCTTTGTCGGCTACTTCACCCCGATCCGGCCGTTGGCCGAAGAACTGCTGACCTGGCAGATGGGCGGCGTCAGCCTGTTCTGGGTGCTGTTCTTTACCGGCGCCACCTACATCAATGCCGGCTGGCTGCGTGAAGCGGTGTGCATGCATATGTGCCCGTATGCACGGTTCCAGAGCGTGATGTTCGACAAGGACACCCTGACCATTTCCTACGACGCCGCCCGTGGCGAAAGCCGTGGCCCGCGCAAGCGTGATGTGAACCCGGCCGACGTCGGCCTGGGCGACTGCATCGACTGCCATTTGTGCGTACAGGTATGCCCCACCGGCATCGATATCCGCGACGGCCTGCAGATGGAATGCATCGGCTGCGCAGCCTGCATCGACGCCTGTGATTCGATCATGGACAAGATGGGCTATGCGCGGGGCTTGGTGAGCTACACCTCCGAGCATCAGATGCAGGGCGGCAAGACCCACCTGCTGCGACCGCGATTGATCGGCTACAGTGCGGTGCTGCTGGTGATGATCGCTGCGTTGGTGATGGCGCTGGTGCAGCGGCCAATGGTCTCGCTGGACGTGACCAAGGACCGTGGGATGTTCCGGGAAAACAGCCAGGGGCTGATCGAGAACATCTACAGCCTGAAGATCATCAACAAGACCCAACAGCGTCAGGATTACCGCGTGGAGCTGCTGGATGGCGAGGGCTTCGAGCTGCAGGGCAAGACCGAGGTCAGCCTGGCGCCGGGGGAAATCACCGACTTGCCGGTTTCTGTGGCGTTGACCCGTGACAAACCGACCAGTAGCTCGCAAACCATCCGCTTCAAGGTGACGGATAAGGATGAGCCAAGTGTTTATAGTGTCGCCGACAGCCGTTTTGTGGCGCCGCTGAACCGCTGACCCACGCAACCTCCCTTGTAGGAGCGGGCTTGCCCGCGATAGCGGTGCGTCAGTCGAAATATCTGCTACTGACACACCGTAATCGCGGGCAAGCCCGCTCCCACACTTTGACCTGTGTAGACCTAGGATCACGATGAAACGCTACGAGAAATTTGCCGACGACATCGCTGAACTGATCCGCTCCGGCGTCCTCGGCCCCGGCCAGCGTGTGCCGTCGGTGCGCTATGCCAGCCAAACGTATGGCGTCAGCCCATCCACGGTGTTCCAGGCCTATTACCTGCTGGAGCGCCGTGGCCTGATCCGTGCGCGCCCGCGCTCCGGGTATTTCGTCAATACCCATGCCCCCAGCCCGTTCTCCGAGCCTGCGGTCAGCGCCCATGTGCACGAGTCCACTGAGGTGGACGTCAGCGAGCTGGTGTTTTCGGTACTCGATTCGATCAAGGACCCGCAGACCGTACCGTTTGGCTCGGCCTTCCCCAGCCCGATGCTGTTCCCCCTGCAACGCCTGGCCCGCTCCCTGGCCAGTGCCAGCCGCGAGATGGACCCGCGCATGGTGGTCACCGACATGTCGCCGGGCAACCCGCAACTACGCCGGCAAATTGCCCTGCGCTACATGGTCGGCGGCTTGATGCTGCCCATGGAGGAGTTGCTGATCACCAACGGCGCCCTCGAAGCGCTGAACCTGTGCCTGCAGGCGGTGACCGAGCCGGGAGACCTGGTGGCCATCGAGGCCCCGGCGTTTTATGCCTGCCTGCAAGTGCTCGAGCGCTTGAAACTCAAGGCCGTGGAAATCCCCGTGCACCCGCGCGATGGCATTGACCTCCAAGTGCTGGCCCAGACCCTGGAGCGCTACCCGATCAAGGCCTGCTGGTGCATGACCAGTTTCCAGAACCCCATGGGGGCAACCATGCCCGAGGCCAAGAAGCAGGCGTTGGTTGAGTTGTTGCGCGGGCATCAGGTGCCGCTGATCGAGGACGACGTGTACGCCGAGTTGTATTACGGCCAGCAGGCGCCCAAGCCCGCCAAGGCCTTCGACACCGAAGGCCTGGTGATGCACTGCGGTTCCTTCGCCAAGAGCCTGGCCCCTGGCTATCGCGTAGGCTGGGTGGCAGCCGGCCGCTATGCGCAAAAGATCGAACGCCTGAAGCTGATGACCTCGCTTTGTGCCTCGATGCCCGCCCAGGCGGCGATTGCCGATTACCTGCAACACGGCGGCTACGACCGGCACCTGCGTAAATTGCGCTATGCCCTGGAAGAGCAGCAAAGTGCCATGCTCGCCGCCATCGGCCGCTACTTTCCGGCGCAAACCCGGGTCAGCCAACCGGCCGGCGGCTATTTCCTGTGGCTGGAACTGCCAGAACAGACCGACTCGTTGAAACTGTTCCAGATGGCCTTGGCCCAAGGTATCAGCATCGCGCCGGGGCCGATTTTTTCGCCGACCCAGCGTTTTCGCAACTGCATTCGCTTGAACTACGGCAGCCCCTGGGATGAGGCGGCGGAAAAGGCCATGGAAACGTTGGGGCGCATTGTGCGTTCGTTTTAAGGGGCTGCGCTTGAAAGGGAACCAAACACTGAAACGTGCCACGTAGGGGAGGTCCATTTTCTCCATTGCTCAGGAAACGTTTGATGCGAGGTGTACTCCCGCCCTTCTTCCATCTTCCGCTCCCACCCAACTACATGCGGGTGGCCGAACGGCGCGAAGTTCGCCAGTTGAACGGGCCAGCCGGGCGCCCGACAGGTGACCATCGTTCGGCAGAAAGGATTATCGAACAGAGCCCGGTGCTCAAGGACTTCCTGGAAGGCAATGATCGCTTTCAGGTCGATGTGGACCTCAAGCGCCATCTGGGGGATTGGACACAGTCCAACACAGACCCCGAGGCCCGCGCCGATGCGATCTACAACCTGGAAAAAGTGCTGCGCTTCATTGATAACCTGGACGAAGACAAGCTCAAGGGCAGCGCGGAACGTAATGGCAAGATCGACGGGTTTTCCGACTTGGGCGTCACCATCCTGCATGACTCGGAGGCTGACCGCCTGGACCAGTTTGCGCGTCGGGGGTATCAGGCGTTAGGCACTTTCTGACACGGGTTCGTGTCGGTGGCTGGCAGAACGTGGTGAGGCTATTGGGGCGGCTTCGCCACCCAGCGCGGGCGATGCGGCGTTCCGACAAGCCCGCTCGCCACAGTAAATTCCTAACTGCTGCAACGCCCCCCCTGTGGCGAGGGGGCTCGTCCCGGTACAAACCGGGGACATCGTTTACATTTCTAACCGGGGACATGGTTTACAGGTTAATACGCATGGTCAGGAGGTATCTGATCATGCCCTGGAACCAAGAGTCCCCC
>NZ_VFEV01000024.1 GCF_007858275.1 Pseudomonas proteolytica | reverse complement strand
AACTCAGTAGTGAAACGATGCATCGCCGATGGTAGTGTGGGGTTTCCCCATGTGAGAGTAGGTCATCGTCAAGATTAAATTCCGAAACCCCAATTGCGAAAGCAGTTGGGGTTTTGTTTTGGGCGGTCGAAAAGGCACTGCGGCAAGTTTCCAGCAGCAAGATTCGATACCACCAACTTGTCTCGTATTGCCGCACTCGGGCAAAGGCGCCGGCAACAGCTTGGGAATTAACGTTACATCTGTACGCAAGAGTCTCGCCCGAAGTCAGTACAAGTCTGCCCCATCTGCTGTGCACTCTGGTGAAGCCCAGAACCGCCACTGTGTTCCAACTCAGTGCCGACGCGCCCTCTGTACATTCCGAAAAGCCCCAGCTCCCGCGCCACTGTAAAGATGGCACGCTTATTTCATAGCGATACCCACGAGCAAGCCTGGCCATGCCACTAAGTCTTGCCGACAGACATCGCACGCCTTGAGCGCCAGGTAATGAAGCCTGATTGACCAGTCCCCTGGTCGATCAGGTTTTTTTTTGGGGAAAATAGATGCGTCGTACCATTGAGGTTGGGCTGTTGCTCTCCACCGAGGGCACCTACAAAAGTGTTGGGCGCAATGCGTTGGCTGGGGCGATCCACGCGCTCGCGCAGATCAACGGCAACCCTGGTTATGACTTTATCCTGCAGGCCACCCACCGCGATCCACGAGGCGTTCTGCACCGGTACAGCGAAGGGGCTGTTGAGTTGATGCAGTCCGGAGTACGGCACATCTTCGGCACCACTACCTCCGCCAGTCGTAAGGAGATCATTCCGGACCTGGAGCAGAACGCCGGTCTGTTGTGGTACGCCTGCCCGTATGAGGGGTTCGAGAGCAGCGAACATGTGCTGTATCTCGGCGGTTGCCCGAACCAGACGTTGATCCCCTTGTTGCGCTACGCCCTGCAGACGTTTGGCAAGCGCGCCGTGCTGCTGGGGTCGAACTACAGCTGGGGTTGGGAAAGTAATCGGGTCGCCCGTGAAGTGCTCGAAGTGGCCGGCGCCCAAGTGTTGCTGGAGCGCTACATCCATCTGGACGCAACGCCTTTCAGTGAGTTGATCCAGACGTTGCTGGTAGAACGGCCGGCATTCATTCTCAACAACTTGATCGGGAAGTCCTCCTACGCCTTTTTGCGGCAGTTGGATGCCGCGTGCAACTCCGTCGGCTGGAGCCTGCCGGTGTTGAGCTGCAACCTGACCGAGGCCGAATTGAGTGACGTCGGCGACCTGCGCAGCCTGCGTGTGCTGTCATGCGGTCCGTTCTTTGAAGAGGTCGCCCCTGCGTTCAGCCAGCAGCAGCACATGCTGCATGGGGTGCACCCGATTTCGCACTTCTACACCGGGATGTACGTAGCCCTGCACCTGTTTGCCCGGGCGCTGGACCAGTGTGGCAGCGATGACCCCGAGGGTATTTGCCGCTACGTGTACGACCACCCGCAGGACAGCGTGTTCGGCACCCTGGCCATCGCCGAGCGCAACAACCACAGCAGCCAGCCTTGCCATATTGCTGAGCTGCGCGCGGGCCGCTTCGTCGTCCTGCACAGTGAGGCACGGCCACTGCCGGCCGACCCTTACCTGACCGCCACCGACCTGAGTGAATTTCAACGTCTGCGCGCAGTTGCACCCGCACCCCGCCTGAGGATCGTCAAATGAGCCTGTTCAAACGCCCAGACTTTGAAGCGGGTCGGTTGCTGTTGATCGACTGCGAGCCGCGTAGCCTGGCTAACCTGCACAAGAGCTTGCAGCGGCTGGGCATCACCGCGCAGGAGTTGTTTGAGGACGCGGATGATTCGCTCGATGGTTGTTTTGCTGCCATCGTCGAGTTGGAACCCTTCGCCAGCCCCACTACCCTGCAACGCCTGAGCGCTGCCGGCGTGCCCATTGTGGCGCTGACTTCCCACGAAACCCTGTCGCACATCCAGCGCGCCATTGAGTTGGGGGCGACCGCGTTGCTGAACAAGCCGATCACCCAAGGTTCGGTCTACACCACGTTGATGATGGCGATCGGTCTGCGTGAACGACTTGATAGCGACAGCCGCACCATTGAAGCGCTGCAACAGCGACTCCTGGCACGGCCGCTGCTGGCCCAGGCGTTGGCGCGGTTGATGGTCGAGCAGCAGATCGATGAGCGCGACGCCTATGAGCGCCTGCGCAGCCTGTCCATGCACTTGAACCGTAGCCTGGATGACTTGTGTGCTGAGATGGCGGCAGATCGCCTGCAACCGAGCAGGGGCCAGCTATGAAGGTGTTGCGTGCCTTGGTTCGCCGTCCGGCGGTGGCGTTGTCGCTGTTGTACATCGTGATTGTCGTGTTACTGGCGTTGTTTGCGCCGTGGATGAGCCCATACGATCCGTCCGAGCAATTTGTCGAAGGCCTGTCGTTGGAAGGCGCGCCGCTGCCCCCCGATACGCCGTACCTGCTGGGCACCGATCTACTCGGCCGTGATCTGCTGTCCCGGCTGATCTATGGCGCACGGACGTCGTTGTTCATCGGCTTGCTCGCCAATGGCCTGGCGGTGCTGATCGGCACGCTGGTGGGGCTGAGCGCGGGCTTCCTGCGTGGCTGGGTCGGCAGCACGCTGATGCGCTTCACTGACTTGATGATGGCGTTCCCGGCCTTGCTGCTGGCGATTGCGCTGTCGGCGATTTTCCAGCCCAGCGTGTGGATCGTTGCGTTGGTGATCGCCATGGTCAACTGGGTACAGATCGCCCGGGTGATCTACTCCGAAACCATCGCCCTGAGCGCCCGTGACTTCGTGGCCGTAGAGCGAACCCTGGGAGCCAGTTCGCTGCGCATTCTGTTCTCTCACCTGCTGCCTCATCTGCTACCGACCATCCTCGTCTGGGCCACCCTGGGCATCTCCACCACAGTGCTGCTGGAGGCCACCTTGTCGTACCTGGGCGTGGGAGTCCAACCGCCAACGCCGAGCTGGGGCAACATCATTTTCGAGAGCCAGACCTATTTCACCTCGGCGCCGTGGCTGGTGTTTTTCCCCGGCATTGCGATTGTCCTGCTGTCGCTGGCATTCAACCTGGTGGGCGATGCCCTGCGCGACGAACTCGATCCTACCCTGCAAGGGAGAAGCTGAATGTTGGCCTTTATCAGTCGTCGCATCGGCTACTCGCTGTTGATCCTGCTTGGCGTGACCTTCATCACGTACCTGCTGCTGTTCATGCTGCCTGCTGACCCGGCACGCCAGATTGCCGGGCGTAGCGCCACGCCCGAAGTGGTGGCCGGGATCCGCATGCAGCTAGGGCTCGACCTGCCGTTCTATCAGCAGTACGCCAATTACCTGGGCAACCTGGTGCAGGGCGACCTCGGGCGCTCCTACATCCAGCGCAGCCCGGTGACGGAGTTGATCGGCGCGCGCTTGCGTCCGTCCCTGGAGTTGATGGCCGCGGGCATCGGTTTCGAGTTGCTGATTGGTATCAGCCTGGGCGTGATCGCCGCATTGCGCCGCGACAGTTGGGCCGACAAAGCCTTGATGGCCCTCTCGTTCATCGGCGTATCGGCCCCGCAGTTCATCGCGGCGATGCTGTTCCTGTACTTCTTCGCCGTGCAGTTGGACTGGTTCCCCATGGGCGGTTATGGCGGCTTCGAACACCTGCTGTTGCCGGCCCTGACCCTGGGCATTCTCGGTAGCGGCTGGTACTCGCGCATGGTGCGCTCCTCAATGATCGAGGTGCTGCACCAAGACTTCATCCGCACCGCCCGGGCCAAGGGCTTGAGCCGCGTACGCGTGGTGCTGCGGCATGTACTGCCCAACGCCATCGTGCCGGTGATTCCGATGATCGGCATCGACATCGGGATCTTCATGGGCGGGCTGGTGGTGGTCGAGTCGGTCTTCGGCTGGCCGGGAATTGGCCAGTTGACATGGCAGGCGATCCAGCAGGTCGACATCCCGGTGATTGTCGGGGTGACCACGGTTTCAGCGGTGGCAATCGTTTTGGGCAACCTGGTCGCCGACCTGGTGATCCCTTGGGTCGACCCGCGTATCGACATCAAAAAACACTAGCAACATCACCATAGGTAAGGGGCTGGAGCATGAATCGCAAAGCATTATCCTTGGCCATCGCGGCCACGTTGTTTGCCGGTAATCTGCTGGCCGATGACTTTGATCCAAACGCCAAAGACGGTGGCGCCGCGGTGATTACCTATCAAAACGACGTGGCCACCCTCGACCCGGCCATCGGTTATGACTGGCAGAACTGGTCGATGATCAAAAGCCTGTTCGACGGGCTGATGGATTACAAGCCAGGTACCACGGAACTGACCAAGAACCTGGCGTCGGACTACAGCATCTCCGAGGATGGCACCGTCTATACCTTCACCTTGAAGAAAGGCGTGAAGTTCCACAACGGTCGCGAACTCAAGGCCAGCGACGTGAAGTACTCCCTGGAGCGTACCGTCAACCCGAAAACCCAGAGCCCGGGTGCGGGTTTCTTCAGTTCGATCGTCGGCTATGAAGACATGGCGGCCAGCAAGGCCGAGCAGTTGGCGGGCATTGAGGTCGTCGACGATTACACCGTCAGGATCACGCTCAAGTCGGCAAATGCGACGTTCCTGCAGGTGATGGCGATCAACTTTTCCTTTGTCGTACCCAAGGAGGAGGTCGAGAAGTGGGGCGCCGACTTCGGCAAACACCCGGTGGGCACCGGTGCCTACAGCCTGGCGGAGTGGAAGCTGGGGCAGCAGATTCTGTTCAAGAAGAACCCGGACTATTTCAAGGCGGGCCTGCCGCACCTCGACTCGATCGCCTTTGAGGTCGGCCAGGATCCGATGGTCGCGTTGTTGCGTTTGCAAAAGGGCGAGGTCGACATCGCGGGCGACGGTGTACCGCCGGCCAAGTTCCTCGAGTTCAAGAACGATCCCAAGTTCAAGAGCCTGGTGGTCACCGGTGATCAATTGCAGACCGGCTACCTGACCCTGAAAACCACACTGCCGCCGTTCGACAACCTCAAGGTGCGCCAGGCGGTGAACATGGCGATCAGCAAGGATCGCATCGTGCGCATCATCAACGGCCGTGCGGTCCCGGCCAACCAGCCGCTGCCGCCCGCGATGCCGGGCTACGACAAGGACTACAAAGGCTACGCCTACGATGTCGAAGGCGCGAAGAAGCTCTTGGCCGAAGCCGGTTTCGACAAGGGTTTCGACACCGAGATGTACGTGATGAACACCGACCCGCAGCCGCGTATCGCCCAGGCTATCCAGCAGGACCTGGCGAAGGTCGGGGTGCGTGTGAAGATCAAGTCCCTGGCGCAGGCCAACGTGATTGCGGCAGGCGGTTCCAAGGATCAGGCGCCGATGGTGTGGTCCGGCGGCATGGCCTGGATTGCCGACTTCCCGGACCCCTCGAACTTCTACGGGCCGATCCTGGGCTGTGACAGTGCGGTGGACGGTGGCTGGAACTGGGCGCTGTATTGCAACAAGAGCCTGGATGCGCTGGCCGCCAAGGCCGACAGCATGGCCAAGCCGGAGCAACAGGCCGAGCGGACTGCGCTGTGGAAGAAGATCTTCATCGATGTGATGGCCGATGCGCCGTGGGTCCCGATCTTCAACGAACAGCGCTTCACCGTGCGCTCCTCGCGCATGGGCGGCAGCGACGCACTGTATGTCGATCCGGTGCACATCCCGGTCAACTACAACTACATCTACCTGAAATAAAGCGCAGCCGGCCTGCCACCACGCCTTCCGGGCGTGGTCTTTACGCGGAGTTTTCTCCCTATGTGCCAGAACTGCCTGGTCAAGACCATTCACAGCTTCAACAGCCATTTCGGCTGGGACAACAGCATCGAACCGACCGCCCGGGTGGCGCCAGGTGCCATGCTGGAGTTCTGCTGCCGCGATTCGTCCAACGGCTTCTTCACGCCGCAATCGACGGTAGACGATGTCGGCAAGGTGCCGTTCGATACGATCAACCCTGTCACCGGGCCGATTTTTGTCGAGGGTGCCGAGCCTGGCGATGTGCTGAAAATCACCCTCGACAGCTTCAAGCCGAGCGGCTTCGGCTGGACAGCCAACATCCCGGGGTTTGGCCTGCTTGCGGACCAGTTCACGGACCCCGCCCTGGTGCTGTGGCACTACGACAAAGTGGCCCTGAGCCCGGCAGCCTTCAGTGATTTCGCCAAGGTTCCGCTCAAGCCCTTCGCCGGCACCATCGGCCTGGCGCCGGCATTGGCGGGCTTGCACTCGGTGGTGCCACCGCGCCGGGTCGGCGGCAACCTGGACATCCGCGACCTGTCGGCCGGTACCACGCTGTACCTGCCGGTGGAGGTCAGCGGCGCCTTGTTGTCGATTGGCGATACCCACGCGGCGCAAGGCGATGGTGAGGTGTGCGGCACCGCGATCGAAAGCGCAATGGACGTGGTGGTGAAGCTGGACCTGATCAAGAACACCCCGCTGGCAACACCGCGCTTCAGCACCCCAGGTCCCGTGACCCGTCATCTGGATGGTGCGGGCTACGAAGCCTTCACCGGCATTGGCCCGGACTTGATGCAAGCCGCACGTCAGGCCGTCAGCAACACCATCGACTGGCTGTGCCGTGAGCACCACATGCCCGCCGAGCAGGCATACATGTTGTGCTCGGTGTGTGGCGATTTGCGCATCAGCGAGATCGTCGACCTGCCCAATTGGGTCGTGTCGTTCTACTTCCCGAAAATCGTATTTGCCTGATGGCTGATCATCGCCAACGACTTGGCGTTTGTCGCTTCACGCGTGAGGAGCTTTGATGAGTAACGGGACCTCCCAGCCGATTTTGTCGGTGCAGCAGTTGTCCATCGATGTCGGCATGGGGGCCAGCTCCCGGCGCGTGGTCGATCACCTGAGCTTCGACCTGTTCGCCGGCCAGACACTGTGTATCGCCGGGGAGTCCGGCAGTGGTAAATCGCTGTCATCGCTGGCGATCATGGGGCTGTTGCCCAAGGCGGTCCGGGTGGCCGAAGGCGCAATCAGCTTTGAAGGGCGCGACTTGGTCGGCGCGCCCGAGCGCGAGTTGCAACGGCTGCGCGGCAAACAGATCGGCATGATTTTCCAGGAACCGATGACGTCGCTCAACCCGCTGATGACTGTCGGCCAGCAATTGCAGGAGACGCTACGCCGGCACGAACCCCTGGGGCGTCAGGCACTGCGCCAGCGCGCCCGGGAGATGCTTGAATCGGTGCGCATGCCGCAGGTGGAAAAACGCCTGCAGCAGTATCCCCATGAGCTGTCCGGTGGCATGCGCCAGCGCGTGATGATCGCGATGGCCATGCTCTGTCGGCCCAAGGTGCTGATCGCCGATGAACCGACCACCGCGCTGGACGTGACCATCCAGGCGCAGATCCTGGAACTGATGCGCGAACTGCAACAGGTCTACGGCACCAGCTTGCTGATGATCACGCACGACATGGGGGTAGTCGCCGAAATGGCCGACCAGGTGGTGGTGATGAACCATGGTCGCACCGAAGAACAAGCGCCCGTGCGCCAGCTATTCACCCAGCCTCAGGCCGACTACACCCGTAAATTGCTCGCGGCGGTGCCCGTGCTGGGCACGGCGGGCCAGCCGGGCGACGTCAGCCAGCAACCGGTGGTCTTGCAGGTGCGCGACTTGTCCGTGCGCTTTCCTGTGCGCATGGGCTGGTTCGAAGAAGACAAACAGGTGCACGCGGTAGAAGGGCTCAACTTTGAACTGCGCCAAGGCGAAACCCTGGGGTTGGTAGGGGAGAGCGGCTGCGGTAAATCCACCACCGGCAAGGCCCTGATGAATATGCTGGCCTATCAAGGCAGCGTGCAGTTGTTCGGCAAAGAGTTGAACGGCTTGCACGGCGCCGAACTGCAGGCCGTGCGCCGCGATATCCAAATGGTCTTCCAGGACCCCTACGCGGCCCTGAACCCACGCAAAAACATCCTGGAGCTGGTAGGCGAACCGCTGCTGATCCATGACCAATTGCCACGGGCGCAACGACAGGAACGTGTCGCCGAACTGTTACGCCAGGTCGATATGCCGGCTGACGCCATGTACCGCTACCCGCACCAGTTCTCGGGCGGGCAACGCCAGCGTATCTGCATTGCCCGCGCATTGGCGCTCAACCCCAAAGTCATCATCGCCGATGAATCCGTCTCCGCCCTCGACGTATCAGTGCAGGCCCAAGTGCTTGAGTTGTTGGAACACCTGCGCAAACAGCATCGACTCAGCTACCTGTTCATTTCCCACGACATGGCCGTGGTCGAGCGCATCTGCCATCGTGTCGCGGTGATGTATGGCGGCCAGATAGTCGAGATCGGCCGCCGTGATCACGTGCTGCACAACCCCCAGCATCCCTACACCAAACGCCTGCTCAGCGCGGTGCCGATGCCTGATGTCGACCAGAAGCGTGATTTCAAGGCGTTGCTGCAAGAGTTCGAGCAACCCAGTCCGATCAAGGGCAAGGGGTTTGAAGCGCCGCTGCAGAAGTTTCACGATGTGGGCGGGGGGCATTGGGTGGCGGTGGGGTAAGGCCTTGCCCCAGTCCATAGCGGGGTTGTACTCGGGCCTCCTGAATACGTCCAAAGACGTGGGCTGGCTGGCGAGACCCGCGCAGCGAGATCCTGAGTAGACTTTGCCCATTTGCAGCGAACAACCGATATGCACTTAGCATCCGTCTCACTCTGCGGGACTTCATCTCAGTTTAAAGAACAACATCTGACGGCTCGCAAACGTCGTTAAGATAACGATATAATGAGATACATTCTCATCAATCCCGTTTGATTCCCATGTCGAAGACGTCGCCCAATGAAGAGCTGATGACCGCGCTGACCCTTCACTACGATGCGCTGGTGGAGTACATCCGGCTTCGTTTCAACGGCAAACACTTTGCTCGTGATCTTGTTCATGACGTTTGTATCCAGATTCTCGAAAAACCGCCCAAGGAAAAAGTCGCACTGCCTTTGGCATTTCTGCGCAAGGTGAGCTTCAACCGCGCCGTTGATCGTATCCGCGCCGAGCGCACTCGTAGCCTATATGTTCAAACACACATGTCGCCCGAAGAAGGGATGGACAGTTGGGACGGTGCGCGGGCGGTAGAATTCGAACAACACGTGCGTGCCCTCTTGGCAATCATTGAGGCGCTGCCGGCGCGCCAGCGCCAGGTATTTTTGCTGCATCGTATCCATGGCATGCCGCAACGTGAAATTGCCGACGAGTTGGATATTTCCCTGAACATGGTCACCCAGCATTTTGGCCGCGCAATGGCAGCCATCATTCTGCGCTGGGAACCTGCACGTCGGCTGATGCAACGACAGGGGCAGGCGTAACCATGAGTCACCCGGACGCATTCGACAAAAAACGTCGTCCTGACGCGGCCGATCCGTTGCAGCCATTTGCCGAGGCATTACGTGAACGCGCTCCGTCCAGGGAGGCCCTGCTGGCTGAAGGCAAGGCAATGACTGAGAGTCGCCGCAAACGCAGAAATGCGGCTCGTGCAGGCACGTTAGTTCTGGCCCTGGGCAGCGCTATCTGGTTGCTTGATCCCGCGTGGAAACACGAGGATATCCATGTTGCGATAGGCCAGCGGGAACAGCTTCAACTGGTTGACGGCAGTCGCGTCGAGTTGAATTCCGGCAGTCACTTGATCATTGAAAAGCGCCTCCGCAGCCGCCAATTGGAACTGATTCACGGCGAAGCACTGTTCAGTGTCGTGCATGCCGATACGCCTTTTATCGTGCGCAGCCAAGGCGTAAGAGTTCGTGATATAGGCACTGTATTTGACGTGCGCAGTGACGTGCGCGGCGTGGACGTGGGGGTCATTGAGGGCGCTGTTGAAGTCAGCAGCAATCGCACTGCAGTTGTGAGACTAAACGCCGGCCAGCAGCTGCGGGCGTCATCCGCGCAACTGGGCGAGGTGAGGCCGGTCGACGTCGCTGCCCTCACGGCCTGGCGTCAGGACAAGTTGCGCTTCGACGGCACGCCCTTGCGCGAGGTGATCGCGGACCTTCAGCATTACCGGCAAAAACCGTTACGGTTGGCCGATGCGCAGGTCGGCGAACTGCGCCTCTCCGGTGAGTTTGACAGTGGCTCGGTCGAGGCGCTGATCGGCCTGCTGCCGTCGATCTTGCCAGTGAGCATCGTACGTGCCGCGGACGGCACCGTTAGCTTCAGTAAAATTCGCTGATTAACAATCACTCATTAATTAAATGAGAATTATATTCAGGTCAGACCTCAACATCTGACGTCGTCCATACGCCAACCCTATGAAGAACGCTTTCATCGACTGTTCGAATGGGGAAAACATGGGTAAGAACACGTCATCGCTTCGCCTGAGCCTGCTCGCGAGCGGCCTGCTATTGGCAAGCACCGTCCACGCAAAAAGCGCTGTCTATTCGCTGGATATCCCGGCCCAGGCGTTGGATAAAACACTGAATGCTTTGGCGGCACAGACCGGTAGTCGAATCCTGTTCGCAACCGATGTTGCCGAAGGACGCCAGGCAGTGGCGCTGCACGCGCAGCTCAGCGTCGAACAGGCGTTGGAGCGTATCGTCGGCAACACTGGCTTGGTGGCGCAGAAAACCGCCGATGGGAGTTATCTGATTGCCGCTCCCAATAAGAGCGACGCCCTGGAGTTGGGCGCTACCACCATTCAGGCTGCCGGGTTGGGCATAAATACTGAAGACTCTCCCTCCTACACGACGGGCGCTGTGAGTATCGGCAAAAGCGAGCGTCCCCTCAAGGATATTCCACAGAGCATTTCGGTACTCACGGCCCAGCGAATCAAGGACCAGAATATCCAGACGCTGGATGACGTCTACAACAACCTGCCCGGGGTGATCACATACGGCTACATGGTGGGCGATAACCAGCCTTATGCGCGCGGCTTTCAGATCGATAACTACCAGATCAACGGCATACCGCTGCCAAACGGCAACAGCATTACCTCGCAGAACTGGGCTGACCTGGTCCCTTATGAGCGGGTTGAATTGCTCAAGGGCTCAGCTGGCTTGTTTCAGGGGGCAGGTTCGCCCGGTGGCGCCATCAACCTGGTACGCAAGCGGGCCTCATCAGACTTCCACATCAGCACCACCACGTCCGCAGGGCGCTGGGACAACTATCGCCAGCAAATCGACGTTCAAGGTCCGCTTAACGAAGACAAAAGCGTTCGGGGTCGCTTGGTAACCTCCTACGGCGACCGTGGCTATTTTTATGACAACGCCAAGACCGAGCGGTCTTCTACTTATGGCGTCCTGGAGTTCGACCTGTCGCCACAAACCCTGATAAGCGCCGGTTTTTCCTATCAGAACGTGAACAATCGTGGGGTTATGGACTTCGGTCTTCCGGCCTACAAGACCGGCGCGAATATCGACTGGAAACGCTCGACCAACTTGAGTTCGCCATCGGACTACAACGATGTGGAAACTACTCAGGTGTTCCTCGAAGCCAAGCACCAGATCAACGATGATTGGCGGATGAGCCTGACCACCAACTACACCAAGCTGAATCTGGACACTATCTACAGCAACACCGGCGGCCTGATTGATCCGCTGACCCATGGCGGTGGCTACAACTGGGCGGAAAGCCGTTCGGAAAACAACTATCAGTACAACACCGACGCTTATCTCAATGGCCACTTCGAACTGCTCGAACGGCGTCACGAAGTCATCCTCGGTGCCAACGTCACTCACGCCAAGCGCGATTCCGGGCGTTATGAGACACAGGAGTACGAGGAAACGAAAAGCATCCCGAGCATCATCGATTTCATCCCCCCTCGATACGATCGCCTGGCCCGCTACCGTACCGTCAAGTCGACGCTCGACCAGCAAGGTGTCTACGGGTCTTTGCGGATGAACGTGCTTGAGCCGCTGGATGTGATTGTCGGTGCCCGCGTCAGTTGGTGGGACTACAGCCAAGACCAGATTGCCGAGCCGAGCGGGGTATCCAAACTCTCGGGGCAGAAAACCAATGCCAAGGTCGTGCCCTTTTATGGACTGGTGTATGCGCTGACACAGAACTGGTCGGCTTATGGCAGCTACTCCGAGATATTCTCCCCGCAAACCGACTTCATGACCTACGCTGGCGACACTTTGTCTCCACGTTCTGGAGAAACCTACGAATTGGGGCTTAAAGGCGAGCTTTACGGCGGAGCACTGAACACCTCGTTCGCGATCTACCAGACAAACTTCAATGGCCGGGCGCAGATCGACAAATCCTATGCATCTCCGTGCAACAGCCCATTCACCACGCTTTGTCACATCGCTGGA
Organism: Pseudomonas proteolytica; assembly: GCF_007858275.1. Lineage (GTDB taxonomy): Bacteria > Pseudomonadota > Gammaproteobacteria > Pseudomonadales > Pseudomonadaceae > Aquipseudomonas > Aquipseudomonas proteolytica. The sequence goes on along the minus strand of NZ_VFEV01000024.1, from coordinate 86,522 downwards.
GGGAAAGTCCGTTCAGAGGGGTTTGAAGCCGAGGTCAACGGCAGGGTCATGACGGGCTTGCAACTCAGTGCCAGCTATACCTACACACGTAGTCGTTATCTGGAAAACCCGGACGATGTCAGCCTCGAAGGTCGCAGCTTCCTGACTCAGATGCCCGCCCATGCGGCGCGTGTGTGGGCCAACTACACGCTACCTGACGAATTCGCCAAGTGGCAGGTGGGAGCCGGAGCACGTATTCAGAGTGGTACCTACATGCTGGGCAGTGGTATGAAACACGAAGGTTCAGGTTATGCCCTCTACAACGCGCGCATAGCGTACGACATCACCAAAAGCGTGAGCCTTTCGATGAACGTAGAAAACATTTTTGACCGCGTCTATTACGCTCAGACCGGGCCGGTAGAGTCGCAAAACTACTATGGTGCCCCGCGAAACATGACCTTTACGCTGCGCACCAATTTCTGAAGTACCGTCTCAAGACCATCAATCTTGAACCCGTGAAGCTGTTATTTCACGGGCTCGCTGTCTCTTGCTCGAAATATCAATCGAGCAGCACCGGCCACTGCTTCGATTTCGAACAACATGCCATCCAGCGCCAGGCGCGGCACAGGTGCCAAGGTAAAGGCCAGTGTCGGCGAGCGTCGTATTCGCGAGAGGGCGGTGCTTGACATCTGCGCGCTTCATCCTTGTGTCCCAAGGTTCGGTATTTTTCTCACGATACAAGCAGGGATACAGGGATCCAGAGGTAGATACCCAGGCACAAAAAAACCGGCTCAAGTGGCCGGTTTCTCTGTTGCTGAAAGCCTGGTAGAGACTTTCAGGTATTGCTATATGGTGCCCGAGGGAGACTCGAATAATAGCATAACTATCTAATTAACATAGTTTTATGCGTGTGTACACTTCCATGTTGTACCGTGAAGTGTACACCTTGCCTGTCACCAATAAGGGCTGGTATGGATGGAAGCTTGATCGGATTTCGCCATCAAATTTCCGACGAGCTGTAGATAAGATCTACAAGAAACGGGTCACGGATAGACTCCTAGTCTGCCAAAAAGGGCCGAAACCGACACATGACGAACTTTCGCGATCACTCGGGCGTCATGAGCACAGCAAGCGTTATCTTGATGAACTCCTCGTTCCGATCGATCGTGTCCAGGGCACCCCGAACATTGTTCTGCGACGTCCGCCGATCCGCGCATCTCTACCCAGTTTGAAAGCTCCATGATGGCGGCCTCCAGGGCGAGCTGGTTTTCGTTGATCTTGAATAGGAGGGAAGGGAGTAAGTCTGAGTTTGGCATTGTGCAATCCTCCGTGAAATTTTAAGCGTAGCAGGGGGGTACTGACCTAGGTAGGGGGTTGCGCATGGTCGGCAGGGGCGCCGGGAGGAAGGTGCATCCACAGTGATTGCTGCCAGTCACGAAGCCCTACAGTTGGCCAAAAGCGGTGGTCAACCACCAGTACCCTCTGGCCAGATCTGACGCTTTCCCAAGCATCGCAAGACTCCCTTGCCAAGACAAAAGCACTTGCACTATCTTCTCGCGCAGGGCGGAGATGGTCGCCTGGCGCCTGTTACGCGAAGCAAGAGCCCATCGTTGTAAACCCCCATCCCATGACGAATCCTTTTTGGACAGTCCGGTGAGCAGGCAATCGGTCATACGTCCATATAAGAGGAATGTCATGTCCGCTTTTTCCGCATTTAACGTTTTTAAATCGCTCACGAAATCGATCGCGAGCCAGCGAGGTTGGCAACTGGCCGATGCGCGTGAGCGGCTATCTGTCTCTGCTGGTTTTGCCTCCTTCCATGAACTTCGCACCACCGCGCATAAACAACCCCAGGACGTTCGGCTTCTCCATTACGTCTTTGGAGTAGATCAATTCGATGAAGTGGCCTTTATCCCGGATGTGCTTCAGCAGCTGAAGGAACAAGTGGCCCTCCTGGCCAAAGCAGAATAGCCTCGTGAAACCCTCACCTAACCTGACCATCAATGTGGCTGACCCCAAGGTATCGAGTAACTACCAAGACGATACTGGGGTGCTAGTTGTCTTGGCGACAGCTGAACTCACGGGCATTACAGAATATCCCCTTGCGAAAACCTTTCAGTTCTTGGCCGCGCGGTTCGATTTCGAAGTGAAATTCCGCGAGCTGCGGTGGCGCCTCGTACCGAGTTCTATCCATCTAAGCATGGCCGAGACTAAGGCCGACGAAGATTTTGACGACGAGGTTTGGTTCGATGAGTTTCCGTCCAGTGAGTTTTGGGACTGACTGTTAAATGAGTAAGTGCCTTTGTGAGAATCCGGAGTAGTTTCACAAGGATCTCGGAGAATTGGTTCCGTCAGAATGTCTGCCTCTGGGCCGTTTTCTGCCTGCCGCGAGGGGTAGAAAACCATTGCAGCCTCTCAGGCTCCGCAAAGGTCGGCCAAAGCGGCACATAACCAGGAATCGCTTTTGGGCCGATACTCGAACGGTAGGAGTGGGGCCGAACGATGAACCACTCGAGATGTGGTTCGTCATATCACCGCCAAGCGAGAGTATCAGCGCTTTCGCACGACCGTAAAAAGGTAGAAATTGTGTGAGCTCACCTCAAGCGCATCCTGAAATTGGATCACTACAAATTTCACAGCATGAGGCGCGGCCGATGAGTTCACACCGGCCGCCGCAGATGCAGAAACTGCAACGGCTGACTTAATTTGCATCTAAGGCCGCAGGCACAGGATAGACGCACCTGCACTAGCAAATAACCTGAAACTAATCCAATAAAGAGCAGCAAAGATCACCGCAGGACTGAGAAACCGCTCAATGTGGCGAGTAGGTGCTCCGCAGGTGGTGGTGACTGAGCTCAGGCGTGGGACGGTTCATACCTCTCAGTTGCCTGCAGGCCGCAAATAGCTATTTAAGCCGCCAGAGACGAGCAATATCCCGCGCCCGTTCGCGCAATAGTCGAGGTGCTTGCTGGCACGCATCGGCGAGGCTCATGGGGCCCGACACCAATGCGAAAGCAGCGTTGACGCCGTGTTCATACAGCGCCTCGTAGCGCTCACCGAGCGTGCCGGCAAGAATCACTACAGGTACGCCTTGCTCACGCGCAATACGCGCCACTCCCATGGGGGTTTTACCGCGCAATGTTTGACCATCACAACGGCCTTCGCCGGTGATCACCAAGGCTGCACCCTTGATCTTATCGGCAAGCCCGACCAATTCGGCCACCACTTCTATGCCCGGTCGAAAACCGGCGCCCAAAAACGCTTTCGCGGCGAACCCCATGCCTCCGGCTGCACCGGCGCCCGGAACGTCGCGAACATCCTGCGCAAGCACAACTGCGCAACAGTCGGCGAAATGAGTCAATGCTTGATCCAACTGCTCGATCTGCTCGCTGCTTGCACCCTTTTGCCGGCCAAAGGTAAATGAAGCGCCGTGGGCACCGCACAAGGGGTTATCGACATCAGCCGCCACTTCGAAACGGGTGCTATGTAGACGCGGATCCATCCCACTCAAATCGATACTGCACAAGCCAGAAAGAGCCAGACCTCCTGGCGTCAACTCTCTTGCACCAGCATCTCGGAAGCACACGCCCAAGGCATTGAGCATACCCGCACCACCGTCGTTGGTTGCGCTACCACCAATGGTGAGGATGATTGTCTCGGCCCCGGCATCCAGAGCATCAAGGATCAGTTGTCCAGTGCCGTAGCTAGAGCTGAGACAGGCATCACGTTGCTCCAGGGCCACCAGTTGCAGGCCGCTCGCCTCAGCCATTTCAATGACCGCGGTTCGCGTCTTCGCAAGCCATCCCCAACGGGCGCTAACCTCAACACCCAAAGGCCCACAAACTCTGGCGTGACGACACTCACCATGCAGGGCCGCCAGAATCGCCTCCACGGTTCCCTCGCCGCCATCGGCCATCGGGCATTGCACCAATTCAGCGTTGGGCAGCACCTCTGCCAGCCCCTGCGCAATGGCTTGTGCAACGCCATCGGCGCTCAGGCTGTCCTTGAATGAATCAGGTGCTATGACGATTTTCATGAGCGCTCTCCGGCGATAGGTGATGCCTCATGCTGACATTAGCGAACCGCTTAGGCTCCAGCTCCCGGCACAAGTACAGGCAAGCGCTTTTGTTCGCGCGCCTAAAGGATTCGACCGAATCGCGGCGTAGGCTTGGTCAAGAAATGTTGCCCTCATTAACAAAAGAGTGACGTCCAATGATTTTGAACCCGCACGCGGCCGTACAAACGCCGCCTCCCTTAGAGCCCATGACTGATTGGCCACGGGATTTCGACGTCCGTGCCGTACGAGCAGAACAGCAAGAACTATTCGAAAACGCCAGCCACCCGTCCCCTGCAAACACCACTCGATCGGAGACCCTCCATGACGCCTGAAACCTCTGCCATTGCGTACGTTCACGCCCGCGAGATACTCGATTCACGCGGCAACCCGACGATAGAAGCCAGCGTGACACTGGCCAACGGTGTGACCGGATCTGCCAGTGTGCCCTCTGGCGCATCGACGGGTTCGAGAGAAGCGCTGGAACTGCGCGATGGTGAATCACGCTACTTGGGCAAGGGCGTTCTGCGCGCCGTGGACAACGTCAACAGCGTGATCGGCGCACGGGTCAAAGGGCTTAGTGCCTTAGACCAGAAGGCCGTCGATGAGGCCATGATCAAACTGGACGGCACTGAGTCCAAAAGCGCCTTGGGCGCCAATGCGACGCTAGCCGTATCGCTGGCCACCGCACGAGCTGGCGCACAGCACCAAGGCCTGGAGCTGTACGAGCACTTGGCCTCCCTCTACGGTCAACCTGGACGATACGCCTTGCCCATACCGATGATGAACATCATTAACGGCGGTGAACATGCCGACAATAATGTGGACATTCAGGAGTTCATGATTCAGCCAGTGTCAGCCACATCGTTTCGCGAGGCACTGCGCGTGGGAGCCGAGATCTTTCATTCCTTGAAAGCTGTATTGCGCGCTCAAGGCTTGAGTACCTCGGTCGGCGACGAAGGCGGGTTTGCCCCTTCGCTGCCCTCCAACGAAGCCGCTTTGGTGGTCATCCAGGAAGCCGTGGAACGGGCAGGCTATGTGCTGGGACAGGACGTTACCCTGGCGCTCGACTGCGCAGCCTCCGAATTCTTCGAGGACGGGTTTTACCATCTGCAGAGTGAAGATCGTCGATTCGACTCCGAAGACTTTTCCCGTTACTTGAGCTCACTCTGTGAGCGCTACCCCATCACTTCTATCGAAGACGGCATGGACGAAAGCGACTGGGACGGCTGGAAAAAACTGACCGCTCATCTGGGCGAACGTGTGCAATTGGTCGGCGACGATCTGTTCGTCACCAACACGCGCATCCTCAAGGACGGTATAGATCGAGGGATCGCCAACTCGATCCTGATCAAATACAACCAGATCGGTACCTTGACCGAAACCCTGGCCGCCATCCGCATGGCTCAAGCGGCGGGCTACAAAGCGGTCATCTCACACCGCTCCGGGGAAACGGAAGATACCTTTATTGCCGACCTCGCTGTCGCCACACGGGCCGGACAGATCAAGACCGGGTCGCTGTGCCGGTCGGACCGAGTGAGCAAATACAATCGTTTGCTGCGTATAGAAGAAGCATTGGGCGCCTTCGCGGTTTACGGCGCAGGTACTCGCTAAGCCTATGCCGAGTGCTGATACCGGCGAACTGTCCAGCTTTCCAACCTCAGGCGCTGATGCAAGTCCGCGCCTGTTTTATGCCTGAACATCGAGGCTCAACCGTCAGCCATCAGTTGCACACCCAGATACAAGGTAATCACATTATCCAGCTGGCTTAGATCCATCTCTGTGATCTCTGAAATCCTGTCCATCCGATAACGCAGCGTGTTTCGATGAAGGCCCAGTGCATCTGCACAAGTTTGAATTTGCCCACTGTGCTCGCACCAGCTTCGCAACGTCTGCATCAACTGACCATTGCTGTCTTTCGCACGCACCTTGTTGACGACGGCGAGTAGTTCCTCGATCACATATTCTTCACGATGAGCCCATAACATCGCTGGCAGACGCAAGCGCGTCAGCAGCAAGAGCCGCTCTGTCTTCAACACGGCACGACCATAGGCCGCTAGCGCCGTCACATGCGTGCAGACTTTGCGTAGCCGCTCAATTCCTTGGGCAGGCACGCCGAAGGCCACACGAACAGGCGTCCAGCCTCGGGTGTGCATTTTTTGAAGGTACTTGTGAGGATCGACCCCGCTCTGAGCGGGGCAGCACCACAGGACAGTCTTAGGCGACGGACTTAGACACCAACTGTCTGGAACCCTCGCCAGCAGCCATTCACTGACCATCGTCGCGACTTGCATGGAGGTCAGCTCAATCAAGAGTGGCGTGCGCGTGAGCTGGTGTTTGAGCCCTAGCTGCTGCGCTTCGTCCAACAAGCGAGGACAGTCTCCCGAATCCGCCAAAAGCAAGGCCAGCAAGTCATCGCTGCGCTGTTTGCGCCATTGTGACTGCACTTCGCGGTGCCGTTGCGAAACTAGCATTTCAGCGGTCATGCGCAGCAGTTCTGCGTAAGTACGCAGCTTATGCGGATCGCCCGTAAGGCCCAGCACGCCAATCAAACGTTCATCGTGCATCAGCGGCACGTTGATACCTGGCTGGACCCCTTTCAGGCAGGGAGACGACTGCACTTCGATTTCCACCACGCGCTGGTTCGCCAGGACTAGCTGGGCACCCTCATGACGGGTGTTGATCCGCTCGGGCTCGCCACTGCCCATAATCAAGCCCTGGCAGTCCATCACATTGACATTGAAAGGAAGGATGAGCATTGCTCGATCGACAATGTCCTGCGCAAGCACATGATCCAACTCAAACATTGTTTTTACCTTCGAAAATGACTCGTCACGCGACCGGCGCAGCTATCTGATTTCAAATTGAAGGTCGCCTAAAAAGAAAACGTCGACTCCGGGAAGGAGCCGACGTTGAGCCAGTCCAAACTTCTGATTGCAGAAGCTTAGACCTTCAAAGCAGGCGCCAGGCCCACCTGTTGAGAGCCGTTGCTATGAGCGTCATGGGACGCGGATTGGCTGGCGACAGGGGGCGCCACTTCATCAGGCTCCGGCTGACCGTTGAGTGCACGATTCATCTTCGCCGTATCCAGTGCTCCAACCCACTTGGCAATCGCCATGGTGCCGACGCCGTTGCCAATGGTGTTAGTGATGGCACGCGCTTCAGACATAAAACGGTCGACACCCAACAACAGCACCATGCCAGCCACCGGGATGGTTCCCAGCGAAGCCAAAGTGGCCGCCAAAATGATAAAACCCGAACCGGTCACCCCGGCCGATCCCTTGGAGGTGAACATCAGCACGGCCAGCACGATCAATTGGTCCATCAAGGTCAATGGTGTGTTGGTGGCCTGGGCAATGAAAATGGCGGCAATGGTGTAGTAGATCGCCTGCCCGTCAGGGTTGAACGTCAGGCTCGCCGGAATCACCATGCCGGCAACGGGCTTGGAAACGCCTGCCTTCTCCATCTTGGAAATCATCTGCGGCAGTACCGACTCCGACGAGCTGGTGCCCAGCACAGTGAATAACTCTTCCTTAATGAAGCGCAGGAATTTCCACAGGCTGAAACCACTCATGCGGCAGATGGGACCGAGCACGAAGATCACAAACACGATGCAGGTGAGATAGACACAGGCCATCAGCTTGCCCAGCGAGAACAGCGAGCCGAAGCCGTATTTGCCGATGGTGAAGGCAATCGCGCCGAATGCGCCAATGGGGGCCAAGCGCATGATCATGTTGACCATTCGGAACATGCCCTGCATCAAGCTATCAAGCGTGTCGACGAAGAATTTTGCGCGGGGGCCGACCTGTGCCAGGGCGACGCCCAGCAGCACCGAGAACAATAGGATCTGCAGCACATTGCCTTTGGCAAAGGCATCGACAATGGTGTTCGGGATGATGTTCATCACGAAATCCATGAACGTCGTGTGCTTCGCTGCGGTGGTGTAGGTATCCAGGCTTGACGCGTCCAGCGTCGCGATGTCGATGTTCATGCCTGCGCCGGGCTTGAACACGTCCACCACCACTAGACCAACCACCAGCGCCAGGGTCGATACCACCTCGAAGTAGATCAGCGCGCGCAAACCAACACGCCCTAACTCCTTCATGTTTTCCATCTTGGCAATGCCCGTTACCACCGTGAGGAAAATCACCGGTGCAAGGAGCATCTTGATCAACTTGATGAAGGCGTCGCCCAAGGGCTTCAGTGCTTCACCGGTTTCAGGAACCGCTACACCCACGACGGCACCGAGGATCACGGCTAGCAAAACTTGAACGTAGAGCTTTCCCAGAATTCTTTTCATGACAGGGCCCTGATTTTTTATTGTTGTCAGGAAATGCCAAGGGCAGGATCAATGACCCATCCCTTGGCGGTATGCCGCAGTTATTACTTTGAATTAGCGGCCAATCAGCTTGATTACAGCGTCGGTGATCTGCCGAGTGGTTGCCGTACCGCCTAGGTCAGGCGTGTGCAAACCGCTTTCGGTTACAGCTTCGATGGCGGACATCAGTTCCTTGGCCGCCGACGCCTCGCCCAGATGCTCGAGCATCATGGCCGCAGTCCAGAAAGTTGCGATCGGGTTGGCGACGCCTTTACCGGTGATGTCGAAGGCGGAACCGTGGATCGGCTCGAACATCGATGGGAACTGGCGCGAAGGATTCAGGTTGGCAGTCGGTGCAATCCCCAGGCTACCTGACAAGGCGGCGGCGAGGTCGGAAAGGATATCGGCGTGCAGGTTGGTCGCCACGATCACATCCAGAGTGGATGGCTTAAGCACCATGCGCGTGGTAACGGCATCGACGAGTTCTTTGTCGATTTTCACATCCGGGAAGTCCTTGGCCACCTCGTAGAAGATCTCATCCCACAACACCATGCCATGGCGCTGGGCGTTGGACTTAGTAACCATAGTCAAGTGCTTGCGCGGACGGCTTTGCGCCAACTGAAAGGCAAAACGGTGGATACGCTCAACACCGGCACGGGTGAACACGGAGACTTCAGTGGCCACTTCTTCTGGTAAGCCACGGTGTACACGTCCGCCGTTGCCCGAGTACTCACCTTCTGAATTTTCACGAACCACGACCCAGTCGATCTGATCACCATTGTGCAACGGGCTTTTAACGCCAGGAAGCACGCGGGCAGGACGTACGTTTGCGTACTGGTCAAAGCCTTGGCAAATAGGCAGACGCAGTCCCCACAAAGAAATGTGGTCAGGAACGTTCAGCGCACCCACGGCACCGAAGAAAATGGCATCGAAAGTCTTGAGTTCTTCCAGGCCGCCTTCCGGAATGTAGTAGCCATTTTTCAGGTAGTTATCCGAATTCCAGTCGAAGTCCTTGAAGGTAATTTCAAAGCCGACTTTCTTGGACAGCGCCTTGAGGACTTCAACCCCGGCAGCAATAACTTCAATGCCGATACCGTCACCAGGAATCGAAGCAATTTTGTAAGCACTCATTTGGGAACACCTTTGTAAGTTTTGTTTTGCCCGTCAAACGGAGTTGTTCGATCAGGGTGTGTTCCGAGTATAAGTATTGAATCGGAAGGTGTGAGTTACTTGAAATCACTACATAATTTACTTTAAGTTATGAATCCTTCGTCCTTTTTGAGGCGTAAACCACTCGAGACCAAGCCTCCAGGTAAACAGCCGGGCCGGTGCGGATTTTGAAAAGGTGGTTACGGTTTCATGGTGGCTCGCCCCCGAAGCAGGCGCAGCACTGACGGAAACCAGAGCACCTTCATCTAAGGCTCCTGCTTTTGCAGGTTGAAAATGCTATTCAGACAAGCCATGGGCAGGATATATGTATTGATGATGCTTCAATCAAACTTAAACGCCCCATACATCACTTTGAGTCATGAATGAGCCAGACCTTAGACCTGTCGTTTTTTTACCTGCTGGCCAACCAAGGCAGCCTTGCCGCCACGGCTCGCGAGCTGGGGGTCACCCCTCCGGCAGTGAGCAAACGTCTATCGGCGCTGGAGGCCAGGCTGGGCATTCGTTTAATCAATCGCACCACCCGCTCTATGAGCCTGACCACAGAGGGTGAGCTTTACTTCTCCCACGCGGCGCGAATCCTGACGCAGATCGATGAGGTCGAGCAGATGGTCAGCAGCAGTCGGGCAACTCCCAAAGGGCTGATTCGGGTCAACGCATCGCTCGGCTTTGGTCGCCGCTATATCGGGCCGGCGTTGGCGGCCTTTTACAGCCGCTATCCTGAGGTTGAAATACAACTGGAGATCAGCGACCATCCACTGGATCTGACGACCCACGGGTTTGACCTGAGCATCCGTTTCGGCACACTGCCGGATGCAGCATTCCATGCTCGCAAAATCGCATCCAACCGTCGTTTGCTCTGTGCCTCTCCCCTTTACCTGCAGAAGCACGGCGCACCTGAGCGACTGGCAGATTTGCAGCAGCACAACTGCATTTTCATCAGGCAAAACGAGACGCCTTATGGCGTATGGAGTTTCGCAGCAGGTAGCCGTACTCAAAACATCAAAGTGCATGGCGCCCTGGGTTGCAACGACGGCGAGGTGGCCTTGAACTGGGCGTTGGAGGGTTACGGCATTCTGATGCGAGCAGAGTGGGACATTGCCCGGTATGTGCGAAGCGGCCGCTTGCAGTTGATCCTTGAAGATCAGAGGCCTACCCGCGCGGATGTCTATGCAGTTTACCCCCAGCAACTGCAGCTATCTGCACGGGTTCGCACCCTGATCGACTTTCTGGTCGAGCGCTTTGCTCATATCGATCATTTGAGCGAAGCTGAATGAGCCCATTGACTTACAACCCGATGGACCGCAAACAGCGCAGGCAAAGCGCCGCGGGGCCAGACTGATGCCAGAGGCATGTAGAACTTGCCGGAATACGTGATCTTGGAAGGGCCATGATTCACTGTCGCTCAGCGGCTTGCCCTCAGCTTTCGGTAGAGGAACTGCCCACAGGGGTCAATTAAGGAGCCGAAGTGATCGGGTTCCTCTTCACGGCGTAAAGCCAGTTCAACATCGCTACCAACGGGACGGTGCCGCAGCAGGAATTTCGCGTCGTACCGTATCTCCCCGGTAGCAGTTTAACTCTTGTTGTCTTTGTCGTCCCCGACAGGGGATGTCGTGTAGAAGTCAAGCATCGAATGCCCACAGCCTCGACTGGGGCTAGCTCATCATAGTGCGGCCACGACTGTCAGCTTTTGGCCGATTCTGTTGAAAAAGTCGGTCCTTCCGGACTGCCTGCATACTGACCGCTGAAAACGCCTTTTTTGCGCGCCGCTACGCGAAATCTGAGCCCGGAATCCTCTGTTCAAAACATAGATTTCAATCTCAAACGCGTATTTTTCTGCCGTAGAAACCATGGCCGACTTTTTCAACAGAATCGGCCGTTTTCTGACCTTCGCTTGGGGTTGAACTGCCAGGATTTCCCTAGGCGATGAGTGAGTAACTGCATGGTCAGCAAAAAGTAATAGCGCGTCGACTCAGCGTGCTGGTTCACGTGGTGATTTAAAAACCAAGCGAGATGCTTTTGCTGCCAAGCCCATGGGTTGTCGCGTTGCCAGCGCTCAGCGATAGCTGTTTGGATAGCCTTCGCTTGGCGAAGGTGACGCTGGCGTGTGGCATGCGACCCGCTCAGGACACCCCTAAGGAACAGCTCCATATCGAATGGCTTGCTCATGTTCGACCACCAATGTAAGCCGATACCACGTCGATACGGCCGTGCCCGAGTTCATAGCTGATTTGGTCTCGAGCCTCACGATCGAGGCGTTGGTCGAGCTGATAGCAACGGCCTCCGTTGATGGGGGCGAGATGCTGGGTGATATGCTCGTAGCGTTCGCACGCATAGGCCGCCCGCAATTCGTGGAAGCCTTTGAGGTTGTGCGTATGGAGGATGACTCGTGCGGGACGCACGATTTCCCGTTGGAAATCGAGGTAGCGTTCGTTCGGTGCAAGCAGGTTGCGGCTACCGTCGGGTGAGACTTGAAGGGCGAACTCCAATGCTTCGCGGATGTGATCGTTCACGGTAATCCAGCGAGGGGCCGACGCACCGGATCGGCCACCTTTGGTGCCCTCCTGGATGTTGATCTTGCCAAGTTTTTCGGCCTCGCGTTGCAAGCGAGGTAGGTCGGCCAAAATGGTCTCGCGCAAGCGCATGCCGGTGGCTCGGGCCAGCTGCGCGATGGCCGCGGCGCGCGGCATTTGGTGTTCGCAGAGCATGTCGACGATCCGCTTCACGTGTTCGCGGTCTTGGCCTTGCGGCACCGAGCGACGAACACTGATGCGCCGCATGCCTAGTGCCTTGCTCGGACTCGGCACTTTCACATACTGATCACCGCGAAGCGCGGCCATGGTCCGGTTCACGCTGGATAACCGGTTTTGCGCGGTGGCGATGCAGATAGCCCCTTGTTCAACTTGCTGGCGCAGATGCCCGGCATAGTCCAGCAAGGTCTGCCGATCAATTTTTCGCGCATCGTTAAACCCCGGTCCATCCTCCGACCGACACCACCGCACAAACGCCTGCCACCGATCACTGTGTGCCTTGACCGTTCCGTAATGTCCGCCGCCAAACATATCGCGCAATGCCTGCGGCCCGGCATAACTCAGTTGTCGTCCATACCCAAAATTTCGCCCGTCACGTTTACCTACCAGTGCCATGATCAAACTCCTCTCGAAGCCCAACTTTTAAAACCATCCCCACGTCATCCCGCCAAGAATGTTGAGTGTTATCAGGGATCAAGGCCCCTGCGGCCTGTGAGGGGTGTCCACTGACGCGGGACAGGCGGCTCCTTACGGCCAAGAGCTTGGGCATCTCATGATCTGGCCTCCTGAGCACTTCCGAGGAAGTGGGCGGGTGGAGGCTGTGCTGGCTGACGAGGCCAATGCCGCGAGATCCTGAGTCAGGTGAAGGCAGGGATGTGATGACCGGGGCGTGCCTGACTGTCAGTCAGGTGCAGTCCATTCCGTGGGCTGCGGCACCATCATCTGCATCGCTGTTGCTGGTGGCTTCGGTGTTTGTCACGCCGATTGTCACGAGGGGGAATGCCGCAAAGCCTTGTACGATTTGGGCTGCAGCAGCGGTAGGCGCGTTCGTCTCTTCCTGGAAGTAAGAGACGAACGCAGGTTGGCGCAGTGAAATGGCCAAGCGGATAGGTTGCTGCAGGGCAGGAATGTAGAGGTATGAGTTGCCGCAGTGGGCACTCTGGTAGAAGTAGGCATCCATCACATCGCTGTGACTGTGCGAGCCGCCGGACGCTAATCGCACTTGGGGGTGAACCACCACGATGTGGCGTAGCCTCAAAGGTTCTGACTACCTGGGTTGCTGTCAAGGACAGCGCTTGCACGATCTTTTTTACGCCTGTGGATAATTTGGGTCAAGGCTCGATTTTTCGGGGATTCTGCGGCTGTGGATGAAAGTATCCACCGGTGGAAATCAGTGGTTTTCCACAGACAGTTACGTGGGCTTTAGATTTTTTAAGTGAGGTCCATCCAAGCAGGGCGGCTTTGCAGCCCCGCTTGGATGGACCCGCGAGGAAGGGTGGACAGCGGTGATCTCACAGGCTTACCCACGTTTGAATGCGCCACGGCTATTTTATAGGGCTGTGATGTTGTCGCAGACCGAGTCGAATTCGTGAGGCATCCCGTGATCGCTGTATCGCCGCTTAGTCTGTATCGATAGGAAACTTATCATCTTTGCGTGCGTGGGACGCTGTTAGAGGCGATGCAGAAGGGCGTGCGAGGAACTGATTAACGCGAGTATCAAATTGATCGCGAAGGTTGGCTGTAATGCCTTCTTTGAGGGCATCGAGATAGTCCGCATACCACTGCATCATCATCCGACGTTGCGATAGGTATAGGGCTTGATTGTACTCACCAGAGATGCCGCCCTCGACGTGAGCCAGTTGGCTTTCTACATGATCCTTTAGCCAGCCATGTTCGCGCAGCAGCGTGCTTGCGGTATGACGAGTGCCATGGCTGACGAGTCGTCCTTTATAGCCGATCTTGGCGAACACCAGGTTGATCGTGTTTTCACTGATGACTGGCTGCTTTTCACCATTGCCAGGGAATAGATACCGGCTGCGTCCAGTGCTTTGATTCAGTTTGGTAAGCATGGCGATCAATTGATGAGGTAGAGGGCTGACGTAATCTCTGCGCATCTTCATGCGGGCGGCCGGGATGGTCCATATCCCTTCCTCGAAATCGATCTCTTCCCATTTTGCATAGCGAACCATGCCGGGGCGGCTAGCCGTCAGAATTGTCATCCATGACGCAATCCTCGCTGGTAGCCGGCTGGTGGTCTTGCTTAAAGCCCGGAGAAACTCAGGTAGTTCGTGTTCGTGCAGATGTGGGTAGTGTTGAGTGGGCGGTGGAGCTATCGCAATGGCATGGAGTTCGGAGGCTGGATTATGTTCGCACAGGCCGCGTGCAATGGCTTGACTGAAAATCTGTTTCAGCCAGGTCCGGGTCTTGTCCGCAACATTGAAGGCGCCTCGTTTTTCGATGCAGGCCTGCAGTTTTGCACAGTCGCTTCGAGTAATGAGCTCCAGTTGCTTTTCGCCGAGAGCGGGCAGTAGATCCTTATCGAGATAGTCGCGGATCTTCTTCAGCGTCGCGCTGCTGCGGCCGGAGTCCGCTTTGAATTGGTACCAGTACTCCGCGGCTCGCCTGAAGGTGTTGAGCCCGGCCTCCTGCTGTCGCAGCTTGTCATCGCGGCGTTTTGTGCCGGGGTTGGTGCCTTGCTTGAGTAGGTTGCGGCATTCTGCAGCTCGTTCACGAGCTTCCTGCAAGGAGATATGCGGATACACACCCAGTGACATGCGCGCCGCCCGACCCTGATAGGTATACCGGAAGTGCCAGTACTTGCTGCCGTTGGGTTTCACCAGCAGGGCAAGACCCGAACTATCACTCAAGGTAAACGGTCTGTCGGCAGGCTTGGACGCTTTGATTTGTAAGGCGGTCAATGGCATCGCTGTACACCTCCGGTTCTCGAACTGGAATATGTACAGAAAATGTACCAAAAAGTGGCTGGCTTGCAAGAGATGGGGGTGGAACCCCAGAGACCAAAAAGCCCGCAGTTAGCGGGCTCTAGGTGTGTTTCGTAGACGCTGGTAGTCGTCTATGTACTGCAAATGGTGCCCCGAGGGAGACTCGAACTCCCACTCCTTTCGAAAACGGATTTTGAATCCGCCGCGTCTACCAATTCCGCCATCAGGGCTCAATGGCGGCGAAGTATAGAGAGGTGATTACCGTTGGTCAATCACGTTTCATGGTCTATTTTCACTATTTCCGCTAGACTTCCCGGCCCTGCTAGACGAACCCCATCATGCGCGTTGCTGACTTTACTTTTGAACTCCCGGATTCGCTGATTGCTCGCCACCCTTTGGCCGAGCGTCGCGCCAGTCGACTGTTGACCCTGGACGGGGTCAGCGGTGCCCTTGCACACCGTCAATTCACTGATTTGCTTGAGCATTTGCGCCCAGGCGACTTGATGGTCTTCAACAATACCCGGGTGATTCCGGCGCGGCTGTTTGGCCAGAAAGCTTCCGGCGGCAAGCTGGAAATTCTGGTGGAGCGGGTGCTGGACAGCCATCGTGTGCTGGCCCATGTGCGCTCCAGCAAGTCGCCCAAACCAGGGTCGAGCATCCTGATTGATGGCGGTGGCGAAGCCCAGATGGTGGCGCGCCATGACGCGTTGTTCGAACTCAAGTTTGCCGAGGAAGTATTGCCGCTGCTGGAGCGTGTCGGCCATATGCCGTTGCCTCCTTATATAGACCGCCCCGACGAAGATTCGGACCGCGAGCGCTATCAGACGGTGTACTCCCAGCGCCTGGGCGCGGTCGCTGCGCCGACTGCCGGGCTGCATTTCGACCAGCCGCTGCTGGATGCGATTGCCGCCAAGGGCGTCGAGACTGCCTATGTGACCCTGCACGTGGGGGCCGGGACGTTTCAGCCGGTGCGTGTGGATAACATCGAAGATCACCATATGCACAGCGAATGGCTGGAAGTCAGCCAGGACGTCGTGGACGCGGTCAACGCGTGCAAGGCGCGCGGTGGGCGAGTGGTCGCAGTGGGCACCACCAGCGTGCGGTCCCTGGAGAGTGCGGCGCGCGATGGTGTGCTCAAGCCGTTCAGTGGCGACACCGATATCTTTATCTACCCCGGCCGGCCATTCCATGTGGTCGATTGCCTGGTCACCAACTTCCATTTGCCCGAATCCACGCTATTGATGCTGGTCTCGGCATTTGCCGGTTACCCCGAGACCATGGCCGCCTACCAGGCCGCCATCGATAACGGATACCGTTTTTTCAGCTACGGTGATGCGATGTTTATCACCCGTAATCCGGCGCCGCGCGGCCCAGAGGAACAACTATGAGTCGTATGTCGTTTGAATTGTTGGCCACCGACGGCAAGGCCCGTCGCGGTCGCCTGACCTTCCCCCGTGGCACCGTGGAGACCCCGGCGTTCATGCCGGTCGGCACCTACGGCACCGTCAAGGGCATGCTGCCGCGTGACATCGTTGCCACCGGCGCCGAGATCATCCTCGGCAACACCTTCCACCTGTGGCTGCGCCCGGGCACGGAAGTGATCAAGAAGCATGGCGACCTGCACGATTTCATGAAGTGGCAAGGCCCGATCCTCACCGACTCCGGTGGCTTCCAGGTGTTCAGCCTGGGCGCCATGCGCAAGATCAAGGAGGAGGGCGTGACCTTCGCCTCGCCGGTGGATGGTTCCAAGGTGTTCATGGGGCCGGAAGAGTCGATGCAAGTCCAGCGCGACCTGGGCTCCGACATCGTGATGATTTTTGACGAGTGCACGCCGTACCCGGCCGATGAAGACGTGGCGCGCATCTCCATGGAGCTGTCGTTGCGTTGGGCCCAGCGTTCGAAGAATGCCCACGGCGACAACACTGCTGCGCTGTTCGGCATCGTCCAGGGCGGCATGCACGAAAGCCTGCGCAAGCGCTCGCTCGAAGGCCTGGACAAAATCGGTTTCGATGGCCTGGCCATTGGTGGCCTGTCGGTGGGCGAGCCCAAGCACGAGATGATCAAGGTGCTGGACTACCTCCCAGGCCTGATGCCTTCTGACAAACCTCGTTACCTTATGGGCGTTGGCAAACCAGAAGATCTCGTAGAGGGTGTGCGCCGCGGTGTGGACATGTTCGATTGCGTGATGCCAACCCGTAATGCCCGCAATGGGCATCTGTTCATTGATACAGGCGTGCTGAAGATCCGTAACGCGTTCCATCGCCATGATGATTCGCCGCTGGATCCCACCTGTGATTGCTACACCTGCCAGAACTTCTCCCGTGCTTATCTGCACCATCTGGACAAATGCGGGGAAATGCTGGGTAGCATGTTGAATACCATCCACAATTTGCGTCACTACCAAGTCCTGATGGCTGGTTTGCGCGAGGCTATTCAACAGGGTACATTGGCCGCCTTTGTCGATGCCTTCTATGCCAAGCGCGGGCTTCCCGTGCCGCCCTTGGACTGAGTTTCCCGACCCTAAGATTCACTATTTGCAACTGGAGTGCTAAATGAGCTTTTTTATCTCTAACGCTATGGCTGACGCCGCTGCACCGGCCGCTGCCGGTCCTATGGGCGGTGGTTTCGAGTGGATTTTCCTGGTCGGCTTCCTGGTCATCTTCTACCTGATGATCTGGCGTCCACAGGCCAAGCGCGCCAAAGAGCAGAAAAACCTGCTGGGCAGCTTGCAAAAAGGTGACGAAGTTGTGACCACCGGCGGTATCGCTGGCAAGATCACCAAGGTTTCCGACGCTTTCGTAGTCCTGGAAGTCTCCGACACCGTTGAAATGAAGTTCCAGAAAGGCGCCATCGCCGCCACGCTGCCTAAAGGCACGCTCAAAGCGATCTGAGTAACAACTTTTACCAATCGACGGGGCGCGCAAGGCGCCCCGCGTCATAAGCGGGCGGCGTGATGCTGAACAAATACCCTCTGTGGAAATACGTACTGATCCTGGCGGTGCTGGCGATCGGTTTTATTTATTCCGCTCCCAATCTCTATCCTGATGACCCTGCGATCCAGATCACTGGCGCCAGCACTTCGCTGCAGGTCAATCAGGCTGATCTGGACCGCGCGAGCAAAGCGCTCACTGACGCGGGAATCCAGGTCAAGGCGGCAACATTGGCAGCTGATGCGAAGGGCGGCTTGTTGCGCCTGACCAAGCAGGAAGACCAATTGCCGGCCAAGGATGTCGTGCGCAAGGTGATGGGTGATGACTACGTAGTCGCGCTTAACCTGGCACAGACCACGCCAAAATGGCTGCGGAGCATCGGCGCGCACCCGATGAAACTGGGCCTGGACTTGTCCGGTGGTGTGCACTTCCTGTTGGAAGTGGACATGGACAAAGCCCTCGACGCACGCATGAAAGTCTACGAAGGCGATGTGAAGAGCCTGCTGCGCAAAGAGCGCCTGCGTTATCGCAGCCTGCCGCAGCTCAACGGTGCCATCCAGCTGGGCTTTGCTGACGAGGCTATCCGTGAACAGGCGCGCGCCCTGATTCGCAAGAGCTTCAACGATTTCGACATTGTGCCCGCCGACCTCAATGGTCAGCCGGTGCTGCGTCTGGCGATGACCCCGGCCAAGCTGGCGGAAATCCGTGAATACTCCATCAAGCAGAACTTGACCACGGTCCGTAACCGCGTCAACGAGCTGGGTGTGGCCGAGCCGCTGGTTCAGCGCCAGGGTGCCAACCGCATCGTGGTCGAACTGCCGGGTGTGCAGGACACTGCTGAAGCCAAGCGGATCCTGGGCAAGACTGCCAACCTTGAATTCCGCCTGGCCGCCGAGCCGGGTGCTTCCAAGGCCACCTCCGAGACTTTCGAGTTCCGTGAAGGCAACCGTCCTCCAGCGCAGATCGAGCGTAGCCTGATCATCACGGGCGACCAGGTGACAGACGCCAAGGCCGGTTTCGGTGAGCATGGCACGCCTGAAGTGAACATCCGCCTGGATGGTCATGGTGGCGAACTGATGAGCCGCGCAACCCGCAGCAACGTCGGTCGCAGCATGGCGGTGATCTTCATCGAGCAGCGTCCGGTAACCACTTACGTCAAGCAAATGGTCAATGGCGTCGAAAAAGACGTCGCGGTGCAGACCTTCAAGGAAGAGAAGAAGATCATCAGCCTGGCGACCATCCAGTCGCCACTGGGTGCTCAATTCCGCATCACTGGCCTGAACGGCCAAGGCGAATCGTCCGAGTTGGCCCTGCTGCTGCGTGCTGGTGGCCTGGCTGCGCCGATGTACTTCGCTGAAGAACGCACCATCGGTCCAAGCCTGGGTGCCGACAACATCACCAAGGGTGTCGATGCGTCGTTGTGGGGCATGTTGTTCGTGTCCCTGTTCATCATCGCCATCTATCGCTTCTTTGGCGTCATCGCCACCGTCGCGCTGGCGGGCAACATGGTCATGCTGCTGGCCTTGATGTCGCTGCTGGGGGCTACACTGACCCTGCCGGGTATCGCCGGTATCGTACTCACCATGGGTATGGCGGTGGACGCCAACGTGCTGATCTTCTCGCGGATTCGTGAAGAGATCGCGGCGGGCATGAGCGTGCAACGGGCAATCAACGAAGGTTTCGGCCGGGCATTCACGGCAATTCTCGACTCCAACCTGACCACGTTGCTGGTTGGCGGGATTCTCTTTGCCATGGGCACCGGTCCGGTCAAGGGCTTTGCGGTGACCATGTCCCTCGGTATCTTTACCTCGATGTTCACGGCCATCATGGTGACCCGCGCAATGGTCAACCTGATCTTTGGCGGGCGTGACTTCAAGAAGTTGTGGATTTAAGGGGCTGCCATGTTACGTACAATCAACTTCATGGGCGTTCGCAACGTTGCGTTCGGCGTCACTGTGCTCCTTACCGTCCTGGCGTTGTTCAGCTGGTTCCATAAGGGCCTGAACTACGGTCTGGACTTCACCGGCGGTACGCTCATCGAGCTGACCTACGAGAAGCCGGCCGACGTAACCAAGGTGCGCACCCAGCTGAACGAGGCCGGTTATCACGAGGCCATCGTGCAGAGCTTTGGCGCGACCACCGACCTGCTGGTGCGTATGCCTGGCGAAGACCCGCAACTGGGGCACCAGGTGGCCGAGGCCTTGCTCAAGGTCGGCGGCGACAACCCGGCGTCGGTCAAGCGCGTCGAGTTCGTCGGCCCGCAGGTGGGTGAAGAGCTGCGCGACCAGGGCGGCCTCGGCATGCTGATGGCGTTGGCCGGCATCATGATCTACCTGGCCTTCCGCTTTCAGTGGAAGTTCGGGGTTGGTGCCATTGTCTCGCTGATCCACGACGTGATCGTGACCGTGGGTATCCTGGCGTACTTCCAGATCACCTTCGACCTGACAGTATTGGCGGCGGTGCTGGCGATCATTGGTTACTCCCTCAACGACACCATCGTGGTATTCGACCGGGTTCGCGAGAACTTCCGGGTACTGCGCAAGGCGACGTTGATCGAGAACATCAACATCTCCACAACCCAGACCCTGTTGCGCACCATGGCGACGTCGATCTCCACCTTGCTGGCGATTGCCGCATTGATGATCTTCGGTGGCGACAACCTGTGGGGCTTCTCCCTGGCGCTGTTCATCGGCGTACTGGCGGGCACCTACTCGTCGATCTACATCGCCAACGTGGTGCTGATCTGGCTGAACCTCAACAGCGAAGACCTGATTCCTCCTGTTGCGACAGACAAGGAGGTCGACGACCGCCCTTGATGGGTGTTTGTTGATCTGCTGTTACAAAGAAGGCGTGAGTATTGAACTCGCGCCTTTTTTTTTGCTCCAAGGCTGGGTATAGCGCGGACGTTTCAGTCCGCTTGTGATGGTCAGGAGGTTCACGTGAACAAGTCGTTGCTGGTTGGTGCGGTATTGGGTGCTGTCGGTGTGACTGCCGGGGGTGCTGTTGCCACCTACAGCCTGGTAAAAAGCGGCCCTGAGTATGCGCAAGTGCTGGCGGTGCAGCCGGTCAAGACCCAGATCAAAACCCCTCGTGAGGTCTGCAAGGACGTCACCGTGACCCGGCAACGTCCGGTGCAGGATCAGCATCAAATCGCCGGTACCGTGGTTGGCGCCCTGGCCGGCGGCCTGCTGGGTAACCAGATCGGCGGCGGTACTGGCAAGAAGATTGCCACCGTAGCCGGCGCAGTGGGCGGCGGTTATGCCGGTAACAAGGTTCAGGAAGGCATGCAGAACCGTGATACCTACACCACCACCCAGACGCGCTGTAACACCGTCAACGACATCAGTGACAAGGTTGTCGGGTATGACGTGCGTTACAACCTGGATGGCAAGGAAGGATCGGTGCGTATGGAGCGTGATCCTGGTAGCCAGATCCCTGTGGATAAAGAGGGTCGCCTGATCCTCGGCCAGAATCAGCAGTAATACCAAGTCTGGCGAAGTTCAAAGTGTGGGGACTTGCTCGCGAAAGCGGTGGGTCTGTACCGATAAGCTAGCTGGCAGAGCGCTATCGCAGGCAAGCCAGCTCCCACATTGGGCAGTGCCCAAATCGGTAGGAGCTGGTTCCGGCCAAATCCCAGGCATAAAAAAAGCACCCCTCGAGGTGCTTTTTTGTGCTCGCTCGCTTAACGCTTCAGCGAAGCCGGCAGGTGCGGCTGGATCGCCGTCAGTACTGCCTTGAAGCATTTGGTGTTGCCTGCAACCACGTGACCCTTCTCCAGGAAGTCGTGGCCGCCGGTGAAGTCGCTCACCAGGCCGCCGGCTTCTTGAATCAGCAGGGCGCCTGCAGCCATGTCCCACTCGGACAGGCCCGACTCCCAGAACGCATCAAAACGACCAGCGGCCACATAGGCCAGGTCCAGGCTGGCTGCACCGGCGCGGCGGATGCCGGCGGTCTGGCCAACCAGGGCGCGGAACATGCCCAGGTAGTTTTCCAGGTTGTCCATCTGGTCATCACGGAACGGGAAGCCGGTGCCCAGCAGGGCGCCGTCCAGGCTGGTGCGACCGCTGACGCGCAGGCGGCGACCGTTCAGCTGGGCGCCACGGCCACGGCTGGCGGTGAATTCTTCCTGGCGAACCGGGTCAAGTACGACGGCGTGTTCCAGGCGGCCACGGTATTTGCAGGCAATGCTCACGGCAAAGTGCGGGATGCCGCGCAGGAAGTTGGTGGTGCCATCCAGTGGATCGATGATCCACAGGTAGTCTTCGCCTTCGCCGCTGCCTTTGTGCAGGCCGGTTTCTTCGCCGAGGATGCCGTGGGTAGGGTAGGCCTTGCGCAGGGCGTCGATGATTTTCTGTTCGGCGGCGCGATCCACCTCGGATACATAATCCTTGGCGTCTTTTTCGTCGACCTTGATGGTATCCAGGCGCTCGATGGAGCGGAAGATCAATTCACTGGCGCTGCGGGCGGCGCGCAGCGCGATATTCAGCATGGGCTGCATGGATGTGTCACCTAAGGTTGTTAAAGAAAGCCGAGCATTCTAGCAGAAACTTTCTTCAGGTGAAGGACGACGTTCGCTTTCATGGCATAACCTTAGGCTGTTCTGTAAGATTTGCTCCCCTTTCCCGTGTCCGAGAGCGCCTCCCTTGCTGCAAAACATTCGTGTCGTCCTCGTCAATACCAGTCACCCCGGCAATATCGGCGGGGTGGCGCGGGCTATGAAGAACATGGGGCTGACGCGCCTGGTGCTGGTGGAGCCGCGTGTGTTCCCACACCATGAGGCCGACGCTCGCGCCTCCGGCGCCAATGACATCCTGGAAAAAGCCCAGGTCGTCGCCAGCCTGGAAGATGCCTTGGTCGGTTGTAATCTGGTGCTCGGCACCAGCGCCCGCGACCGCCGCATTCCCTGGCCGCTGCTCGATCCTCGCGAATGCGGGGCCAAAGTGGTCGAAGAGGCGGCCGGCGGCGCCGAAATCGCCTTGGTATTTGGTCGTGAAGACTCCGGCCTGACCAATGACGAGCTGCAGCGATGTCATTTTCACGTGCACATCCCATCGGACCCTGAATTCAGCTCGCTGAACCTCGGGGCCGCTGTGCAAGTGTTGAGTTATGAAGTGCGAATGGCCTGGTTGGCGGCACAAGGCCAGCCGAGCAAGATGGAGAAGGACGAGGTTGCATCCACCAAAAGTGGCGAGTTGGCCACCATGGATGAGCTGGAGCGGTTCTATGAGCACCTGGAGCAAACCCTGGTGGCCATCGAATTCCTCGATCCGGAAAAACCACGGCACTTGATGGCGCGCCTGCGCAGGCTTTACGGACGCAGCTCGGTCAGCCGGGCAGAAATGAATATATTGCGTGGCATCCTCACGGAAACCCAGAAAGCGGCCCGTGGCGAGCTTCTTAAGCGGAAGGATTAAAAATGTTCGAGCGTTTGCGAGAAGATATCCAGAGTGTTTTCCACCGTGACCCGGCGGCGCGCAACGCCTTTGAAGTGCTGACCTGCTATCCCGGGATGCATGCGATCTGGATTCACCGTCTGTCCGGTGCCTTGTGGGGTATGGGCTGGAAGTGGCTGGCGCGGCTGGTGTCGAACTTCGGTCGCTGGCTGACCGGGATCGAGATTCATCCGGGGGCCAAGGTGGGTCGTCGCTTCTTTATCGACCATGGCATGGGCATCGTTATTGGTGAAACCGCCGAGATTGGTGACGATGTGACCCTGTACCAGGGCGTGACTCTGGGCGGCACCACCTGGAACAAGGGCAAGCGCCACCCGACCCTTGAAAATGGCGTGGTGGTCGGGGCGGGGGCCAAGGTCCTGGGGCCGTTTACCGTCGGTGCCGGGGCCAAGGTTGGCTCCAATGCCGTAGTCACCAAGGCGGTGCCGCCAGGCGCCACCGTGGTAGGGATTCCCGGGCGGATCATCGTCAAACCGGAAGTCGGCGATGAGCAGGAGGCCAAACGCAAGGCCATGGCCGAGAAAATCGGCTTCGATGCCTACGGCGTCAGCGAAGACATGCCGGACCCGGTGGCGCGCGCCATTGGCCAGTTGCTCGACCATCTGCAGGCGGTAGACGGCAAGTTGGACGGCATGTGCGGCGCGCTGAAGGATCTGGGCAGTCCCTACTGTGCGAAGGATCTGCCTGAGTTGCGCGAAGAAGACTTCGCCGAAATAAAGGACGAAGCCGCCACCAAGGCCGGCTGAGTCCTCGCGATCATCGCAAGTCCTCCCCCTTGTGGAAGCTGGCTTGCCCGCGAAAGCGGTGTCTCAGTCGCCTAAAAGAATGGCTGCCCCACCGCTTGCGCGAACAAGCCAGCTACCACAATTGATCTGCCGCGTGCCTGGCAATGCAGGTTGTCCGCTGCCGCTGTTCGATCCCACCCCGTCCTGCTACAATCCGCGCGCCCTTTTTACGGGTATTCCTGACTAAAGTACTAGGTCTTATAGTTGACTTAAATACTCGGGAATCGCATACTTGCTCCCATTCTGAAACACCTTGGTACTTGTCCATGAGACTGACTACAAAAGGCCGTTACGCGGTGACCGCCATGCTTGACCTGGCCCTGCACGCGCAAAACGGGCCGGTGTCCCTGGCCGATATCTCCGAGCGCCAAGGCATTTCCCTGTCTTACCTTGAGCAACTGTTCGCCAAGTTGCGCCGCAGTAACCTGGTTTCCAGTGTGCGCGGCCCGGGCGGCGGTTATCAGTTGTCCCGCGACATGCAGGGCATCCAGGTTGCCCAGGTGATCGACGCGGTGAATGAATCCGTCGATGCCACCAAGTGCCAGGGCCTGGGTGATTGCCATGCCGGCGACACCTGCCTGACGCACCACTTGTGGTGTGACCTGAGCCTGCAGATCCATGAGTTTTTGAGTGGTATCAGCTTGGCTGATCTTGTGACTCGCCGTGAGGTGCAGGAAGTAGCCCAGCGTCAGGACCAGCGCCGATGCAACACCAAGGCGCCGCGCCTGGACAAGATTGAAGCGTCCGCCGTCGAGTGACAGCCGCAGAGCTAACGGCACGCCAGCCAGCCTGATTTAGGAGAAAGTCCATGAAATTGCCGATTTACCTTGATTACTCAGCGACCACCCCGGTTGATCCGCGTGTCGCGCAAAAGATGAGCGAGTGCCTGCTGGTTGACGGAAACTTCGGCAACCCGGCCTCTCGCTCCCACGTTTTTGGCTGGAAGGCCGAGGAAGCGGTGGAGAACGCTCGTCGCCAGGTCGCAGACCTGGTCAATGCCGACCCGCGTGAAATCGTCTGGACTTCCGGTGCCACCGAGTCCGACAACCTGGCAATCAAGGGCGCCGCGCATTTCTATGCGACCAAGGGCAAGCACCTGATCACCACCAAGATCGAGCACAAGGCCGTCCTCGACACCATGCGCCAACTGGAGCGTGAAGGTTTCGAGGTTACCTACCTTGAGCCGACCACTGACGGTATCGTCACCCCGGCCATGATCGAAGCCGCGATGCGTGAAGACACCATTCTGGTTTCCGTGATCCACGTAAACAACGAAATCGGCACCATCAACGACATCGCCGCCATTGGCGAGCTGACCCGCTCCAAGGGCGTGTTGCTGCATGTCGATGCTGCCCAGTCCACTGGCAAGGTCGACATCGACCTGTCCAAGCTGAAAGTCGACCTGATGTCGTTCTCGGCCCACAAGACCTACGGCCCCAAAGGCATTGGCGCGCTGTACGTGAGCCGCAAGCCACGTGTGCGCATCGAAGCCACCATGCACGGCGGCGGTCACGAGCGCGGCATGCGTTCGGGCACCCTGGCGACCCACCAGATCGTGGGCATGGGCGAAGCCTTCCGCGTAGCCAAGGAAGACATGGCTGCCGAAAACGTGCGCATCAAGGCCCTCAGCGATCGCTTCTACAAGCAGGTCGAGAACCTTGAAGAGCTGTACATCAACGGCAGCATGACCGCCCGCGTACCGCACAACCTGAATTTGAGCTTCAACTACGTTGAAGGCGAGTCGCTGATCATGGCGCTCAAGGACCTGGCGGTTTCGTCTGGTTCGGCCTGCACCTCGGCCTCCCTTGAGCCGTCCTATGTCCTGCGCGCCCTGGGCCGCAACGACGAGTTGGCGCACAGTTCCATCCGCTTTACGTTCGGCCGTTTCACCACCGAAGAAGAAGTTGACTACGCGGCGCAGAAAGTCTGCGAAGCGGTCACTAAGCTGCGCACCCTGTCGCCGCTGTGGGACATGTTCAAAGACGGTGTCGATATTTCCAAGATCGAGTGGGCGGCACACTAAATATAGAAGCCGCCACCCAAGCTCTGTAGGAACGTGGCGGAAAACGCAGGCGTTTCTACAGGGTTCCAGAGCGGCCCTGATGAGTGAGGATTGAGTACCATGGCTTACAGCGAAAAGGTCATCGACCACTACGAAAACCCGCGCAACGTCGGCAAGATGGACGCGGAAGATCCTGATGTCGGCACCGGCATGGTCGGCGCTCCGGCGTGCGGCGACGTCATGCGCCTGCAGATCAAGGTCAACGAGCAGGGCATCATCGAAGATGCCAAGTTCAAGACCTATGGCTGCGGTTCGGCCATCGCCTCCAGCTCCCTGGCGACCGAGTGGATGAAAGGCAAGACTCTGGATGAAGCAGAGACCATCAAGAACACTCAGCTGGCCGAAGAACTGGCCCTGCCGCCAGTGAAAATTCACTGCTCGGTACTCGCCGAAGACGCCATCAAGGCGGCCGTTCGCGACTACAAGCAGAAGAAAGGCTTGATCTAAGCATTTGGCGACGAGTAAGGAGTCAACGATGGCTATCAGCATGACAGAAGCGGCTGCGCGGCACGTGCGACGCTCCCTGGATGGGCGCGGTAAAGGTGAGGGGATTCGTCTGGGTGTGCGCACCACGGGCTGTTCCGGCCTTGCCTATGTGCTGGAGTTCGTCGACGAGGTGGTTGCGGAAGACCAGGTGTTCGAAAGTCACGGCGAGAAAGTGATCATCGACCCTAAAAGCCTGACCTACCTGGACGGCACCGAGCTCGATTTCGTCAAGGAAGGGTTGAACGAAGGCTTCAAGTTCAACAACCCCAACGTGCGCGGTGAATGTGGCTGCGGCGAAAGCTTCAACATCTGAGGCTATTTGTGGGTACTCCTTGTCATTTCGCTTTATTCGAGTTGCAGCCGAGTTTTCGCCTGGACCTCGAACAGCTTGCCACGCGCTACCGTGAATTGGCGCGTGGGGTGCATCCGGACCGCTTTGCCGACGCTTCCGAGCGTGAGCAACGCCTGGCGCTGGAGCAGTCAGCCAGCCTCAACGAAGCCTATCAGACTCTCAAAAGCCCTCCCAAGCGCGCGCGTTACCTGCTCGCCATGGGCGGTCGCGAGTTGCCGCTGGAAGTTACGGTCCATGACCCTGATTTCCTGATGCAGCAGATGCAATGGCGCGAGGAACTCGAAGACTTGCAGGACGAGGCCGATCTGGCTGGCGTCGCGGTCTTCAAGCGCCGTCTGAAAGTGGCCCAGGATGAGCTCAACGAAAGCTTCGCAGCTTGTTGGGATGATGCAGCGCAGCGTGAACAGGCCGAACGCCTGATGCGGCGCATGCAGTTCCTCGACAAGCTCACTTACGAAGTGCGCCAGTTAGAAGAGCGCCTCGACGATTAACCCAGTGCTGCACAGATTGCACGCCTGATAGACAGATAAGACCTGATTACCATGGCTCTACTGCAGATCGCCGAACCCGGCCAAAGTCCTCAACCGCACCAGCGTCGCCTGGCGGTTGGCATCGACTTGGGTACTACCAATTCACTGGTCGCCGCACTGCGCAGCGGTCTCTCCGAGCCGCTGCCCGATGCTGATGGCCAGGTGATCCTGCCGTCCGCCGTGCGCTATCACGCTGACCGCACCGAAGTGGGCGAGTCGGCCAGGCTCGCGGCCTCTACCGATCCGTTGAACACGGTGTTGTCGGTCAAGCGCTTGATGGGGCGTGGGTTGTCCGACGTCAAGCAATTGGGCGATCAACTGCCGTACCGCTTTGTCGGCGGTGAATCCCATATGCCGTTTATCGACACCATCCAAGGCCCGAAAAGCCCGGTGGAAGTGTCGGCCGATATCCTCAAGGTCCTGCGCCAGCGCGCCGAAACCACCTTGGGCGGCGAGCTGGTAGGGGCGGTGATCACCGTTCCGGCATATTTCGATGATGCCCAGCGCCAAGCCACCAAGGATGCGGCGAAACTGGCCGGCCTCAATGTCTTGCGCCTGCTCAACGAGCCAACCGCTGCTGCCGTGGCCTATGGCCTGGACCAGCATGCCGAAGGCCTGGTCGCGATTTACGACCTGGGTGGCGGTACTTTTGATATTTCCATCCTGCGCCTGACTGGCGGTGTTTTCGAAGTCCTGGCTACCGGTGGCGACAGTGCCCTGGGGGGTGACGACTTCGACCACGCCATCGCCGGTTGGATCATCACCAGCGCTGGCTTGTCCGCCGACCTCGATCCAGGCGCCCAGCGCAATCTGCTGCAAACGGCCTGCGCGGCCAAAGAAGCCCTGACTGACGCTGCATCTGTTGAGGTTTCCTACGGCTCATGGTCGGCTCAACTGACCCGTGAAGCCTTCGATGCGCTGATCGAGCCGATGGTTGCCCGTAGTCTGAAAGCCTGCCGTCGCGCCGTGCGCGACTCTGGTATCGAGCTGGAAGAAGTTGGCGCAGTGGTCATGGTTGGCGGTTCGACCCGTGTGCCACGGGTTCGCGAAGCCGTGGCCGAAGCCTTCGGTCGTCAGCCGCTGACCGAAATCGATCCGGATCAAGTGGTGGCCATTGGTGCTGCGATCCAGGCCGATACCCTGGCTGGCAACAAGCGAGAGGGTGGCGAACTGCTTCTGCTCGACGTGATTCCGTTGTCCCTGGGCCTGGAAACCATGGGTGGCTTGATGGAGAAGGTGATTCCACGCAACACCACCATTCCCGTCGCCCGCGCCCAGGACTTCACCACGTATAAAGATGGCCAGACGGCCATGATGATTCATGTGCTGCAAGGCGAGCGCGAGCTGATCAGCGACTGCCGCTCCCTGGCACGCTTTGAATTGCGCGGCATCCCGGCGATGGTCGCGGGTGCAGCGAAGATTCGCGTGACCTTCCAGGTCGACGCCGATGGCCTGCTCAGTGTGGCCGCGCGTGAGTTGGGCTCGGGCGTTGAAGCCAGTATCCAGGTCAAGCCGTCCTACGGCCTGACCGACGGCGAAATCGCCAAGATGCTCAAGGATTCGTTCCAGTATGCCGGTGATGACAAGGTCGCCCGTGTACTGCGTGAACAGCAAGTCGATGCCCAGCGCCTTCTCGAGGCTGTGCAGGGCGCCCTTGAGGCCGACGGCGAGCGCCTTCTGGATGCTGAAGAACGCCTGGTCATCGACCTGCAGATGCAGGAACTGGCCGAATTGATGAAAGGCACCGATGGTTATGCCATCGAACAACAGACCAAGCGCCTTTCACAAGTAACCGATGCCTTTGCCGCCCGTCGTATGAACCAGACGGTGAAAGCCGCCCTGGCGGGACGCAACCTGAATGAAATTGAGGAATAACTGATGCCGCAGGTCATTTTTCTGCCACACGCCGAGCATTGCCCGGACGGTATGGTCGTGGAGGCTGAGACCGGCAAGTCCCTTCTCGAAGTCGCCCATGACAACCACATCGAGATTGAGAGTGCCTGTGGTGGCGTCAATGCCTGCACCACCTGTCACTGCATTATCCGCGAAGGTTTCAATAGCCTCGAAGAGGCCGATGAGCTGGAAGAGGACTATCTTGATAGGGCATGGGGCCTGGAACCGACTTCGCGCCTGAGCTGTCAGGCAAAGGTGGGGACTGAAGACCTCACCGTCGAAATTCCGAAGTATTCCCTCAACCATGCGGCCGAAGCGCCGCACTGACTGGTAGTGCTGTCATGAATTATGGCTGGAATGATGTACAGCGCATTGCTGAAGAGTTGGCTGAAACCAAGCCGGATATTGATCCGCTGAAGGTCAACTTTGTCGACCTGCAGCGCTGGATCATGGAGCTTCCTGATTTCGACAACACCTCCGGTCGCTGCGGCGAGAAGGTGTTGGAAGCAGTTCAGGCGCTCTGGATAGAAGAAATAGACTGATCATCCCCGCAGGTTAGGCAATACCCAAGAACCCGCGTATAATTCGCGGGTTTAATTTTTCGCAAATTACCGTTTCTGGAGTTACACCATGGCTGTTCAACGTACTTTCTCCATCATCAAGCCTGACGCTGTTGCAAAAAACGTCATCGGCGAGATCACCACTCGTTTCGAAAAAGCCGGCCTGAAGGTTGTAGCTTCGAAACTCAAGCAACTGTCCAAGGCTGAAGCTGAAGGCTTCTACGCTGAGCACAGCGCTCGTGGTTTCTTCGGCGACCTGGTTGCCTTCATGATCTCCGGCCCTGTTGTTGTACAGGTTCTGGAAGGCGAAAACGCTATCGCTCTGAACCGTGAGCTGATGGGCGCTACCAACCCTAAAGAAGCTGCTGCCGGCACCATCCGTGCTGACTTCGCTGACTCCATCGACGCCAACGCTGTACACGGTTCGGACTCCGAAGCCGCTGCTGCTCGCGAAATTTCGTACTTCTTCGCAGCTACTGAAGTAACCACTCGCTAAGCATTGGCTTAAGAGTGAAGGTGAATCCATGACTACATCGACTGTAAAAACCAACCTGCTGGGGCTGACTCAACAGGAAATGGAAAAATTCTTCGACTCAATCGGGGAGAAGCGTTTCCGTGCCGGTCAGGTAATGAAGTGGATTCACCACTTTGGCGTCGACGATTTCGACGCCATGACGAACGTCAGCAAGGCCCTGCGCGACAAGCTCAAGGCTATTGCCGAGGTCCGTGGTCCCGAGGTTGTCAGCGAGGACATCTCCAGCGACGGCACCCGTAAGTGGGTGGTGCGCGTGGCGTCCGGCAGTTGCGTCGAGACCGTCTACATTCCCCAGGGCAAGCGCGGCACTTTGTGCGTTTCGTCCCAGGCAGGCTGTGCCCTGGACTGCAGTTTCTGCTCCACCGGCAAGCAAGGCTTCAATAGCAACCTCACCGCCGCCGAAGTCATCGGCCAGGTGTGGATTGCCAACAAATCCTTTGGCAGCGTCCCGGCAACCGTCGACCGTGCCATCACCAACGTGGTGATGATGGGCATGGGTGAGCCGCTGCTGAACTTCGACAACGTGATTGCGGCCATGCATTTGATGATGGACGACCTGGGCTACGGCATCTCCAAGCGCCGTGTGACCCTGTCGACCTCCGGCGTGGTACCGATGATCGATGAGCTGGCCAAGCACATCGACGTCTCCCTGGCGTTGTCGCTGCACGCACCCAATGACGCATTGCGTAACCAATTGGTGCCGATCAACAAGAAGTATCCGCTTAAGATGCTGCTCGAGTCTTGCCAGCGTTATATGGCGACCTTGGGTGAGAAGCGCGTGCTGACCATTGAGTACACCATGCTCAAGGACATCAACGACAAGGTCGAACACGCGGTCGAGATGATCGAGTTGCTCAAGAACACCCCGTGCAAGATCAACCTGATCCCGTTCAACCCGTTTCCCCATTCTGGCTACGAGCGGCCGAGCAACAACGCCATCCGCCGTTTCCAGGATCAACTGCACCAGGCAGGCTACAACGTGACTGTGCGCACCACCCGTGGTGAAGACATCGACGCTGCCTGTGGCCAATTGGTCGGACAGGTGCTGGACCGCACCCGTCGCAGCGAGCGTTATATCGCCGTGCGTGAACTGAACGCCGCCGACGATTTGCCGCAAATTGCTGTGAATCGAATCTGAGAGAGGATCTCTATGCCCTTGCGCCTTGCGCTGCTTTTGCTTGTTGCCAGCCTCTCGGTTGGCTGTGTTTCATCGGGCTCTGACAGCCCGTTGCAAACCGGCAAGGGCCGTGACGAAGCGCGTGCTGCCTATGTGCAGTTGGGGCTGGGCTACCTGCGCCAGGGGTTGAGCGAGCAGGCCAAGGTGCCGCTGCAAAAGGCCCTGGCCCTCGACAACCAGGATGCCGACGCCAATGCGGCGCTGGCCCTGGTATTCCAGGCCCAGGCCGAGCCCGAGCTGGCCGACCAGTATTACCAGAAGGCTCTGGCGGTTCGCCCCCATGATCCGCGCCTGCTCAATAACTACGGCAGCTTCCTGTTCCAGCAGGAACGTTATGAACAAGCATCCGGTTATTTCCAGCAGGCCGCCACTGATACCCTATATCCTGAACGTTCGCGGGTTTTCGAGAACCTTGGGGTGACGTCTGTGCGCCTTGGCCAGCGGGAAAACGCCCGCCAGCAGCTGGAAAAAGCCCTGCACCTGAACCAACGCCAGCCACGGGCCTTGCTTGAAATGGCCCAGTTGTCGTTTGAAGACAGGCATTATGTGCCGGCACGTGACTATTACGAGCGTTTTAGCCTGCTCAGTGGGCAAAATGCACGTAGTCTATTGCTCGGTGTGCGCCTGGCCACGGTTCATGAAGAACGCGACAAGGCCGCACGTTTTGGCCAGCAACTAGAACGACTCTATCCCGGTACGCCGGAATATCAGCAATACCTGTCGGAGCAATGATGAAAGCCGCGCACCCGGAAGTTGTAGCCGCTAATCGCGTTAACCCAGGCGAGACCTTGCGTCTGGCCCGCGAAAGCAATGGTTGGTCACTGGAAGAAGTGGCCCTCAAGCTCAATTTGACCACCACTTCCCTGGGCAACCTGGAAAACGGCGCGTTCGACAAACTGCCCGGGCATACCTTCGCCCGCGGTTATATCCGTGCCTACGCTAAGCTGTTGGGCACCGACCAGGCCATCCTGGTCCAGCAATTCGACCAGTTCACCGGTACCGATTCCCAGGGCAGCAACGTGCACGGTCTCGGTCGTATTGAAGAGCCGGTGCGCGTTTCCCACACTATTTTGCGAATTGTCAGCCTGTTGCTGCTGATTGCAGTGATCGGTGGTGGCTTTATCTGGTGGCAGGATCAGACCTCGCTGCGCAGCAAGGACCTGGTCAGCAACGCCCTGGAGCATGTCGAAGTCGAAAGCGCCGACGGCACCACCCAGATCCACCCCCTGGACGAGCCGGAAGACCAGGCTGTGGCCCAGGGCGAGGCCGCAGCTGGAACCAACCTTGACCTGCAAGCGGCTCAACCGCCCGTCGATGCCGGCACTGAATCGGCTCCGGCCGCCGTTGCGCCGGCTCCAGCCGTGCCGGCAACCCCGGCCCCGGCCACTGCGGCCCAGGCGCCCGCCGCTCCGGTCCCGACCCCGGTCGCGCCAACGGTAGCCGCCCCTGTCGCCCAGGCGCCTGCCAGTGTGGCCGGCGATGGCCGTCTCCAGATTACCTACGTCGCTGACTGCTGGACACAAG
Source organism: Pseudomonas proteolytica (assembly GCF_007858275.1). Taxonomy (GTDB): domain Bacteria; phylum Pseudomonadota; class Gammaproteobacteria; order Pseudomonadales; family Pseudomonadaceae; genus Aquipseudomonas; species Aquipseudomonas proteolytica. The sequence goes on along the minus strand of NZ_VFEV01000024.1, from coordinate 53,244 downwards.
TCACCGATGGCAATGGCAAGGTCCTGTTCAGTGCTTTGAAGCGTAAGGGAGATACGCTTGATCAGGTCGGCAAGCCTCCTTTGACGCTGCGTCTGGGCTTTGCCCGTGGTGCGCAAGTGGCCTACAACGGCCAGCCTGTGGACGTGGCGCCGTTCACCAGTGGCGAGACCGCTCGCCTGAAGTTGGGACAATAGTCATGCACGGCGAATCTCCAATCAAACGTCGCGTATCGCGCAAGATCTGGGTTGGCTCCGTGCCGGTGGGTGGCGATGCCCCCATCGCCGTACAGAGCATGACCAACAGCGACACCAATGATGTGGCGGCCACCGTGGCCCAGATCAACCGCCTGGAGGCTGCGGGCGTCGATATCGTGCGGGTTTCCGTGCCGGATATGGACGCCGCCGAAGCTTTCGGCCGCATCAAGCAACTGGTCAAGGTGCCGTTGGTCGCCGATATTCACTTCGACTACAAGATCGCTCTGCGCGTAGCCGAACTGGGCGTCGACTGTCTGCGGATCAACCCGGGCAACATCGGCCGCGAAGACCGAGTGCGTGCCGTGGTCGACGCTGCCCGCGATCGCGGGATTCCGATCCGTATCGGCGTCAACGCCGGTTCCCTGGAAAAAGACCTGCAAAAGAAATACGGCGAGCCTACTCCGGCAGCGCTGGTAGAGTCCGCACTGCGCCACGTCGAGCACCTTGAACGCCTGAATTTCCAGGACTTCAAGGTCAGCGTAAAGGCTTCCGACGTGTTCATGGCCGTAGAAGCCTACCGCCTGTTGGCCAAGGAAATCGTGCAGCCGTTGCACCTGGGCATCACTGAAGCCGGCGGTTTGCGTTCAGGCACAGTGAAATCTGCAGTAGGTCTCGGTATGCTGCTGGCCGACGGGATTGGCGATACCATTCGCATCTCCCTGGCGGCGGACCCGGTAGAGGAAGTGAAAGTCGGCTACGACATTCTCAAATCCCTGCATCTACGCTCCCGTGGCATCAATTTTATTGCCTGCCCGAGCTGCTCGCGGCAGAACTTCGACGTGGTGAAAACCATGAACGAGTTGGAAGTACGCCTGGAAGACCTGCTGGTGCCGCTGGATGTCGCGGTCATCGGTTGTGTGGTCAACGGGCCAGGTGAGGCCAAAGAGGCTCATGTGGGCCTGACCGGCGGTACCCCGAACCTGATTTACATCGACGGCAAGCCGTCGCAGAAATTGACGAATGACAATCTGGTGGATCAGCTGGAAAAGCTGATCCGCGACAAAGCGGCCGAGAAGGTCGCCGCAGACGCAGCGCTGATCGCTCGCGGCTGATTGAACGAATTTAAGGATTTGATGTGAGCAAGTCTCTGCAAGCCATCCGTGGCATGAACGACATCCTGCCCGAACAGACGCCCCTGTGGCGCTATTTCGAGAGCACGGTCGCGCGCCTGCTGGATAACTACGGTTACAAGCAGATCCGCATGCCAATCGTCGAGTTCACCGAGCTGTTCAAGCGCTCCATCGGTGAAGTGACCGACATCGTCGAAAAAGAGATGTACACCTTCGAGGACCGCAACGGCGACTCCCTGACCCTGCGTCCGGAAGGTACCGCTGCGTGCGTGCGCGCCGTGCTTGAACATGGCATCACCGGTGGTGGGCAGACTCAGAAGCTGTGGTACATCGGCCCGATGTTCCGTCACGAACGCCCGCAAAAAGGCCGTTATCGCCAGTTTCACCAGATCGGTTGCGAAGTCTTCAACCTCGATGGCCCGGATATCGATGCCGAGCTGATCGTGCTGACCTGGCGTCTGTGGGGCCAGTTGGGCATTCGCGACGCGGTCAAGCTCGAACTCAACAGCCTGGGCACCAGCGAATCCCGTGGCCGCTACCGCGAAGCCCTGGTCGAGTACCTGTCGGCCCACCTGGACAAGCTCGATGAAGACAGCCAGCGTCGCCTGAAGACCAACCCGTTGCGCGTCCTCGATACCAAGAACGCCGACACCCAGGCCGTGCTGGTCGACGCGCCGAAAATGGCCGACTACCTGGACGATGAATCCCGCACGCATTTCGAGGGCCTCAAGGCTCGCCTGGATGCGGCCGGTATTCCCTACGTGATCAACCCCAAGTTGGTGCGTGGCCTTGATTACTACAGCAAGACCGTGTTCGAGTGGGTCACCGATAAGCTCGGCGCCCAGGGCACCGTGTGTGCCGGTGGTCGCTACGACGGCCTGGTCGAGCAGATGGGCGGCAAGCCGACTACGGGCGTGGGCTTTGCCATGGGCATCGAGCGGCTGATCCTGCTGCTGGAAACCCTGGAGCAGATCCCCGAAGAAATTTCCCGTCAGGTGGACGTTTACCTGTGCGCCTTTGGCGAGGCGGCCGAACTGGCTGGCCTGGCCTTGAGCGAACAGTTGCGCGACCAACTGCCGAGCCTGCGCCTGCAGGTCAACGCCGGCGCTGGCAGCTTCAAGAGCCAATTCAAGAAAGCCGACAAGAGTGGCGCGTTGTACGCGCTGATCCTGGGCGACGATGAACTGGCCCAGCAAGTAGTAAGTGTCAAACCCCTGCGTGGCCAGGGCGAACAACAAAGCATTGCCTTTGATGCGCTTGCCGCGCACTTGGCCACCTGCATCGTGCAGGGTTGAAGCTGTCAAACAGCCGAATTTAGCGATTAAGGAGTATTGGGGTGTCGAGTACTGAAGATGATCAGCTGGCCGAGTTCAAAGACTGGTGGCAGCGTAACGGCAAACCCCTGGTAACTGGCGGCCTGTTGGCGCTGGTGGTGGTGTTCGGTTGGCAGGCGTTCCAGAAGTATCAGAGCAATCAGTCGCAAGGCGCCTCGATGCTCTATCAGCAACTGCTGGAAACCACGCTGACCCCTACTGGCAAGCCTGATCCTGCCCAAGTGGCGGACCTGGCCGGCAAGCTGAAAAACGAATTTGGCGGTAGCACCTACGCCCAATACGGCAGCCTGTTCGTCGCGAAAGTCGCGGTTGATACCGGCAAGCTGGATGACGCAGCCTCCGAACTCAAAGCCATCGCCGACAAGCCGAGCAACCCGACCCTGGGTGAAATCGCACGTCAGCGCCTGGCCCAGGTCCTGGCTGCACAGAACAAGGCCGACGAAGCACTGAAACTGCTCGACGGCGATGCTGACAAGGCATTTGTAGCCACTCGCGAAGAGCTCAAGGGGGACCTGCTGGTCCAATTGGGTCGTACCGACGAAGCCAATGCTGCGTACCAAAAAGCCAAGGCTGCGCTGTCTGATGAAGCAGCGGTCGGTGGCTTACAAATCAAGCTGGACGACTTGGCCAAAGGGGATGCGTGACGTGATCCGTTGGAAACATGCAGCATTGCTGGCTCTGGCCGTTTTGGCCGCGGGTTGCAGCAGCAACAGCAAAAAAGAACTGCCTCCGGCCGAGCTGACCAGCTTCAAGGAAGAAGTGGTCCTGCAAAAGCAGTGGAGCCGCTCCATCGGTGACGGCCAGGGTGATACCTACAACATGTTGGTACCGGCAATCGACGGTGACAACATTGTGGCCGCTGACGTGAATGGTGTCGTGATCTCCATGGACCGCATGAACGGCGACGTCAAGTGGAAGAAAGATCTCGAACTGCCGGTTTCCGGCGCCGTTGGCGTGGGTTACGGCATGGTGATGATCGGCACGCTGAAAGGCGAAGTCGTTGCCCTGGATTCGAGCACCGGTGAAGAGAAATGGCGCGCTCGCGTGACCAGTGAAGTGCTCGCACCGCCTGCCACCAATGGCGATATCGTCGTGGTGCAAACCCAGGATGACCGTGTCATCGGCCTTGACGCCAACACCGGTGAGCAGCGCTGGCTGTACGACAGCACCCCGGCGGTGCTGACATTGCGCGGTACCAGTGGTCCGGTTGTGACCAATAACCTGGCGCTGGCAGGTCTTTCGACCGGTAAAGTGGTCGCCCTGGATACCCAGAACGGCGTGCCGGCCTGGGAATCGCGGGTCGCCATTCCGCAAGGTCGCTCCGAGTTGGACCGTGTCGTGGACATCGACGGTGGCTTGCTGCTGTCGGGTGAAACCCTGTACGTCGCCACTTACCAGGGCCGCGTGGCGGCGCTGGACCTGCAAAGCGGCCGTGTTCTCTGGCAGCGTGATGCCTCCAGCTACGCCGGTGTCGCCCAAGGGTTTGGCAGCGTCTACGTGAGCCTGGCATCCGGTACCGTTGAAAGCGTCGACGAGCGTTCCACCACAGCCCTGTGGAGCAACGACTCGCTGGCTCGCCGTCAACTGTCGGCGCCGGAAGTGTTCTCCAGCTATGTAGCGGTAGGCGACCTGGAAGGTTACCTGCACCTGCTGAGCCAGGTGGACGGGCGCTTTGTCGGCCGTGAACGTATCGACAGCGACGGCCTGCGTGCGCGTCCGCTGGTGGTAGGCAACATGCTTTATGTGTTTGGTAACAGCGGCAAGCTGGAAGCCCTGACCATCAAGTAAGAACTATGCTTGGGGTAACCCCCAGGCGGCCCTACTTCAATACCTGTTGCTGTAGGAGCGAGCTTGCTCGCGAAGGACGTCAACGATAACGCGGGTTTTCTGGATAAACGCGTCGTCCTCGGGTTTTTCGCGAGCAAGCTCGCTCCTACAGTAGCGGGGGCAGAGCAGGGCATGTGGCATTTCAAATGCCGCCCCGAGCACCAGCCGCTGCCTTGCAGCGGCTTTTGTATTTTCTGAAATAACGCAGTGGAGAGCCGCATGGTTCCCGTAATCGCCCTGGTGGGCCGACCTAACGTCGGCAAGTCCACCTTGTTCAACCGCCTGACCAGGACTCGCGACGCCATCGTCGGCGACTTGTCCGGTCTGACCCGTGATCGCCAATACGGTGAGGCAAAGTGGCAAGGGCGCTCCTACATTATTGTCGACACCGGAGGTATCTCCGGTGACGAGCATGGCATGGACGAAAAGATGGCCGAGCAGTCGCTGCTGGCCATTGAAGAAGCCGATGTCGTGTTGTTCCTGGTGGATGCCCGTGCGGGCTACACCGCTGCCGACCAGATGATCGGCGAGCACCTGCGCAAGCGCAACAAGCGTTCCTATCTGATCGCCAACAAGATCGACAACATCGATCCTGAGGCGGCCCGCGCCGAATTCAGCCCGATGGGCCTGGGTGACGCGATCCCGGTCGCCGGTGCCCATGGTCGCGGCATCACCCAGATGCTGGAAATCGCCCTGCGCGACTTCCCCAAGGATGACGCCGACGAAGTTGAAGGCGAAGAAGAGCTCGTTGCCGAAGGTGAGGAAGCCAAGCGCATTCCTGGCCCAAGCGAAAAAGACGGCATCAAGATCGCCATCATTGGCCGTCCGAACGTCGGCAAGTCGACCCTGGTCAACCGCATGCTCGGTGAAGACCGGGTAATCGTCTATGACCAGCCCGGCACCACCCGTGACAGCATCTACATCCCGTTCGAACGCAACGACGAGAAGTACACGCTGATCGACACCGCCGGTGTGCGCAAGCGCGGCAAGATCCACGAGGAAGTCGAAAAGTTCTCGGTGGTGAAAACCCTGCAGGCGATCAAAGACGCCAACGTGGTGATCTTCGTCATGGACGCCCGCGAAGGCGTGGTCGACCACGACCTCAACCTGCTGGGCTTTGCCCTGGAGGCCGGTCGGGCATTGGTGATCGCGATCAACAAATGGGACGGCATGACCCCGAGCGAGCGTGACTTCGTCAAGGTCGAGCTGCAACGCCGGTTGTTCTTCGTCGACTTCGCCGACATCCACTTTATCTCGGCGCTGCACGGCACCGGCGTGGGCAACCTCTACGCCTCGGTACAGAACTCGTTCAAGTCTGCGGTCACCCGCTGGCCGACCAACCGCCTGACCCAGATACTTGAGGATGCAGTTGGCGAGCACGCGCCGCCGATGGTCAACAACCGCCGGATCAAGCTGCGTTACGCCCACTTGGGTGGTGCCAACCCGCCGATTATCGTGATCCACGGTAACCAGATCGAGAAGGTGCCTAAGTCCTACGTGCGCTACCTGGAAAACACCTACCGTCGTGTCTTGAAGCTGGTCGGTACGCCGATCCGCATCGAGTTCAAAGGTGGCGAGAACCCGTACGAAGGCAACAAGAACAGCCTGACTGACCGCCAAGTGAACAAGAAACGTCGCTTGATGAGCCACAACAAGAAGGCTGACAAAAAGCGTAAAGACCGCCGCTGACTGTGGGGCTGGCTTGTGTGTGCGGGCTTGCCCGCGATAGCGATAGATCAGACACCAACTTGCTGACTGACCCACCGCTACCCAGGCAAGCCAGTACCTATACCAGTTAGGCGTTACCCAAAAAGGGCTCTGAACGAGCCCTTTTTTGTGCCCCACGATTGACCCCTCGGCGCTTGCAGCTTACAACTTGTAACTCACCGTCAGGGGCCCACCGAATGATCACCAGCAAGCTGCCAAACGTCGGCACCACCATCTTCACCACCATGTCGCAACTCGCTGCGCAAACCGGCGCGCTGAACCTGTCCCAGGGCTTCCCCGATTTCAACGGCCCCCAGGCCTTGCTCGACGCGGTGGGCAAACATGTTGCCAACGGTCATAACCAATACGCGCCAATGACCGGTCTACCGGCCCTGCGCCAGCAAGTGGCGGCCAAGGTCGCCCGCAGCTACGGCGTGCAGGTTGATCCCGACAGCGAGGTGACCATCACCCCCGGCGCCACCCAGGCGATCTTCTGTGCGATCCAGGCGGTGATCCGCAGCGGTGATGAAGTCATCGTCTTCGACCCGTGCTACGACAGCTACGAGCCCTCTGTGGAGTTGGCCGGCGGTCGTTGTGTGCATGTGCCATTGGGGCTGGCGGACTTCAGCCTGGATTTCGAGCAGATCAAGGCCGCGCTATCACCGCGCACGCGCATGATCATCCTCAACACCCCGCACAACCCCAGCGGTGCCCTGATCAGCCGTGCCGAGCTGGACCAGTTGGCCGAGCTGATCCGTGACCGCGATATCTATCTGGTCAGCGATGAGGTCTACGAACACCTGGTATTCGATGGCGTGCCCCACGTCAGCGTCCTGGCCCACGAGGAGCTGTATCAGCGTGCGTTCGTGGTCAGCTCTTTTGGCAAAACCTACCACGTCACCGGCTGGAAAACCGGTTACGTGGTTGCGCCTGCGGCCTTGAGCGCCGAACTGCGCAAGGTGCATCAATACGTCAGCTTCTGCGGCGTGACGCCGTTGCAGTTCGCCCTGGCCGACTTTATGGCCGAGCACCCTGAACACGTCGAGGAGCTACCGGCTTTTTACCAGGCCAAGCGTGACCTGTTCTGCGATCTGCTGGCCCCCTCGCGTTTCAGTTTCACGCGGGTGGCCGGTACTTACTTTCAACTGGTGGATTACTCACAGATTCGCCCGGACCTGGATGACGTGGCCATGTCGCTGTGGATGACCCGCGAACATGGCGTGGCGACGATTCCGGTCTCGGTGTTCTACCAGACCCCACCCCAAGGCCAGCGCCTGGTGCGCCTGTGCTTTGCCAAACGCGAGGAGACGCTGCGCCAAGCAGCCGAGAAACTATGCGTGATCTGAGTGCGTTACCCGATCTGAACATCGCCCTGGTTCAGACCACCCTGGCCTGGCATGACCGCCAGGCCAACCTGGAGCATTTCGAGTTGCTGCTGGAGCAAGCCAGGGGCGCCGACTTGATCGTGCTGCCGGAAATGTTCACCACCGGTTTTTCCATGGAGTCCGAAGCCCTGGCCGAAGCCGAAAACGGCCCGACCCATGAGTGGCTCAAGGTCCAGGCGCAGCAGTACAACTCGGTCATTACCGGCAGCGTGATTATCCAGGCCGCCGATGGCAGTCACCGCAACCGCCTGTTATGGGCGCGACCCGATGGCGAGGTGTTGCACTACGACAAGCGGCACCTGTTTCGCATGGCGGGTGAGCACAATCACTACACCCCGGGCGAGCGCCAGGTGCAGTTCGAGCTCAAGGGCTGGCGGATTCGCCCGCTGATCTGCTACGACCTGCGCTTCCCGGTGTGGAGTCGTGATGCCCAGGATACGGACCTGTTGTTGTACACCGCCAATTGGCCGGGGGCACGGCGCCAGCACTGGAACCGCCTGTTGCCGGCGCGGGCCATCGAGAACTTGTGCTATGTGGCGGCGGTAAACCGGGTAGGAACGGACGGCAAGGGGTTTGCTTACACGGGGGACAGCCAAGTCCTCGACTTCCAGGGCGAAAGCCTGTTGAGCGCAGGGGAGGCGGACGGGGTGTTCCAGGTCTGCCTGGAGGCGGCGCAGTTGGCGGAGTATCGCCAGAGGTTTCCGGCGAACCTGGATGCCGATAGCTTTCAGTTTGTCTGATAAATCTTTGGTGTATGGGGGATAGCTATCGCGGGCAAGCCCGCTCGCCACAGGAGAGTTCGTCAGTTTCTGAAAGTTGTGTAGATACCTATGCCGCGATAGGGCCATCAGCCTCGCCCCAGCCCCAAAGTAAAAAGGCCCCTGGATTCGCATCCAGGGGCCTTTGGCTTTTCAGCGGTCAGTTACGCCGCTTTCGCTTCCAGCTGGCTCAACGAGCGGTTCAGCGCGCTGAACACCGCCTTGAAGCTGGCCGTCGTGATGTTTTCATCAATCCCCACGCCATGCACCGGACGCTCGCCGTTCACGCGCAGTTCGATGTAAGCCGCAGCCTTGGCGTTAGTACCTGCGCCGATCGCGTGCTCGTTGTAGTCCATGATCTCGACACCAATCGGCAGGCCGGCCACCAGCGCTTCCAGCGCGCCGTTGCCTTTGCCGTGCCAGCGCAGGTTGGTTTCACCCTGGCCCTTGCCGGAGACTTCAACTTCTACCGAGCTGTTGCCGTTTTCTTCCTGCAAGCGGTGGCTGACCAGCGCGTACGGGGTGTTGGCTTGCAGGTATTCACGCTGCAGCAATGCGTGGATCTGCGAGGCGGTCATCTCCAGGCCCACGCGGTCGGTTTCGGCCTGGACTACCTGGCTGAACTCGATCTGCATGCGGCGTGGCAAGCTGATGCCGTATTCCTGTTCCAGCAGGTAAGCGATACCGCCCTTGCCCGACTGGCTGTTGACGCGGATCACCGCCTCGTAGCTGCGGCCAATATCGGCCGGGTCGATTGGCAAGTACGGCACTTCCCACAAGGCATCCGGTTTCTGCTGGGCGAAGCCTTTGCGGATTGCATCCTGGTGCGAGCCGGAGAACGCGGTGTGGACCAGATCGCCCACATACGGGTGACGTGGGTGCACCGGGATCTGGTTGCACTCCTCGACCACTTTGCGCACGCCGTCGATATCGGAGAAGTCCAACTCAGGGTTTACGCCCTGGGTGTAGAGGTTCAAGGCGACGGTGACGAGGTCGACGTTACCAGTACGCTCGCCGTTGCCGAACAGGCAACCTTCGACACGGTCGGCACCCGCCATCAGGCCCAGCTCGGTGGCGGCGACGCCAGTGCCACGGTCGTTGTGGGTGTGCAGGCTGATGATCACGCTGTCACGACGGTTGATATGGCGACCGAACCACTCGATCTGGTCGGCATAGATGTTCGGCGTGGCGCATTCCACCGTAGCCGGCAGGTTGAGGATCATCTTGTGCTCGGGCGTCGGGTTCCACACCTCGATCACTGCGTCACATACTTCCTTGGCGAACTCCAGCTCAGTGGCGCTGAAGGTCTCTGGCGAGTACTCGAAAGTCCACTGGGTTTCCGGCTGCTGGGCGGCGTACTTGACGAAGAGCTTGGCGGCGTCGACCGCGATGGCCTTGATCCCGTCCTTGTCCTGATTGAACACGATACGGCGGAAGGATGGCGAGGTGGCGTTGTACAAGTGCACGATGGCTTTCTTGGCGCCGCGCAGGGATTCGAAAGTACGCGCGATCAAGTCTTCACGGCCCTGGGTCAGCACCTGGATGGTGGTGTCCTCGGGGATATGGTTGTCTTCGATCAGGGTGCGTACGAAGTCGAAGTCAGTCTGCGAAGCGGCCGGGAACGAGGCTTCGATCTCTTTCACGCCCACCGAGACCAGGGTTTTCCAGAAACGCAGTTTCTTCACGGCGTCCATCGGTTCGATCAACGACTGGTTGCCGTCGCGCAAGTCGGAACTGCACCAGATCGGCGCGGTGGTGATGGTCTTCGACGGCCAGGTACGGTCCGGGATATCAATGGTCGGGAACGCGCGGTATTTCGAAGACGGGTCTTTGAGCATGCTCATCAGAAGAATCCTTGTTGTAGGGCCGAGAAGAGGCGGCCTGCCAGAAAGCGTTTATTAGGGATGCAAACCGGGGACGAGGCAGATCGATTCAGCCTGGCAGTCGTGCGCTGACGAGGCACAGGCTGCGGTGCTGGCGGAGCTGAATGAGGGTGTGAGAGGTTTTCATAAGCTCAACCCTAACCGGCGAGGTGAAAGATGGCAAGCAGTCGGAAAAAATTGAGAGAAGTTCTGCTATTGCTCTGGTAAACGAGATTTTATGGTGAGTAAAGTCTGGATGCTTTGTTTTATTTGCGTGAGGGTTTGCAGATGCGCAATCAGTGCAGACTGATTTGGCGCCATCGCATGCAAGCCTGCGATGACGCCAGTCTGCCCCGCGATCAGATCAAGGCTGGAACGCCCCTATAAAGATCGCCGGGTCCACCCGCGCATCATTCAAGCTGATATTCCAATGCATATGCGGCCCGGTCGCTCGGCCCGTCGAACCGACCTTACCAACCACCGCCCCGCGCACCAGTTGCTGGCCCACCTTCACATCAATCTTCGACATATGGCAGAACATGCTGATAAAGCCCTGGCCATGGTCGACGAACACCGTGTTGCCGTTAAAGAAGTAGTTCCCCACCAGAATCACCTTGCCATTGGCCGGCGTCTTGATCGGCGTGCCAGCGGGCACCGCGAAGTCCAGGCCCGAGTGCGGGTTGCGTTCTTCACCGTTGAAGAAGCGGCGCACGCCGAACTTGCTGGACAGCGGGCCGTTCACTGGCTTGTCCAGCACCAGGTTGCTTGGCAGGTTCGGGCTGAAGCTGCGGTAAGCCTTGAGCTGCACGGCCAGCTCGCCCTCGATGCGCTTGAGTTGTGCAGGCTCGGGGTTGACCTGGCTTTTGTTCTTCAGGGTGATGCGCTGTTCTGGATACTTCTTGAAACCGACGATAAACGGCAGGTTGCGCCCGCCACTGCTAATGCGCTCGTTACCGGGCTTGACCGTCAGCGGGATGCCGACAATCGCCAGCCAGTTGTCCTGTTCCTTGACCACCAGCACCGGTTTGCCCTGATAAGTGGCTTTCGGCGCGGCGGCCCCAGGGCCCAGGTCGACCACGGCCACGCCACCGGGCACCGGCTTGTTCAGAGTGCGGGTGATGTAGCTGTCGGCGTGGGCGTTAAAAGCGAGGCACAGCAGCAGCAACAGGCTAAATAGACGAGGCATCAATCAATCCAGTAATGAAAGGGTGACGGGTGTCAGGTGGTTATCTTCCACCCGCACTTGCAGTTGGCCCTCACCGAGACGCGCGGTCAGGCGCTGGCCGGTGTGGGTTTGCGCGGCATTGCGAATGGCCTGGCCGCGCTCGTCCAGCAGGATGCTGTAGCCACGGCCCAGGGTCGCCAGCGGGCTGACCACCTGCAACGTCTGCACCTGGCTTTGCAGTTGCAGGCGGCGCGCCTTGAGACCTTCGCGCATGGCCCGGGGCAGGCGCTCGGCGAGGCTGTCCAGGCGCTGGCGCAGCAGGGCCAGTTGGCGCCCCGGGTGCTGGCCGGCCAGGCGGGTTTCGAGGCGGATCAGGCGTTCGCGACGGGTATTGAGGCTGCGCTCGAACGCCCTGCGCAGGCGCATATCCAGGTCATCCAGGCGCTGGGCCTGCTGGCGCAGACGCTCACCGGGGTGACGCAGGCGCCGGGCCATGCCTTCCAGGCGCAGGCGGTCGTGGGTCAGGCGATTGCGCATCAACATCACCAGGCGCCGGTGCAGGCTTTCGACCTGGCGTACCAGGTTGCTGGCATCCGGCGCCAGCAACTCAGCGGCAGCCGAGGGCGTGGGGGCGCGCACATCGGCCACGAAGTCACTGATGGATACATCGGTTTCATGGCCGACCGCACTGACGATAGGCGTGACACACGCATCGATGGCACGGGCCACGGCTTCTTCGTTGAAACACCAGAGGTCTTCCAGCGAGCCGCCGCCACGGGCCAGGATCAGCGCATCAAAGCCCCGGGCATCCGCCAGCTTGAGGGCGCGGACAATCTGCGCCACGGCCTCGCGGCCCTGCACGGCGGTGGGGATCAGGGTCAGCTGCACGTTTGGTGCACGGCGGGCGAATACACTGATGATGTCGCGAATCACCGCGCCGGTGGGTGAACTGATAATGCCGATGCGGCGCGGATGGGCCGGCAGCGGCACCTTGCGCTCGGCACTGAACAGCCCTTCGGCGCTGAGTTTTTCCTTCAAGGCATCGAAGGCCAGGCGCAGCGCACCATCGCCGGCTGGCTCTACAGTGTCGAGGATCAACTGGTAGTCGCCACGCCCCTCGAACAGCGAGACTTTGCCCCGCACCTTGACCGCCAGGCCATCCTTCAATGCCTGGCGCACGCGCGCGGCGTTGTTGCGAAACAGCGCACACCGTACCTGCGCGCCGCTGTCCTTGAGGGTGAAATACACATGCCCAGAGGCCGGGCGGGCGAGGTTGGAGATCTCGCCTTCGACCCAGATATTGGTGAACACGTCCTCGAGCAACACCCGAGCGCGGCCGTTGAGTTGGCTGACAGTCAGGACCTCGCGGTCCAGGCCCAGGCGGGCAAACGGGTCTTTCATCATGGCAAGAGATCTTTAGTCATGGGCGGCAGTTTATAGGCATTCGGCCAGTGTTTGACAGAACTGCGCAACCAACGCGCTCGGCGCCTGCGCACAGGCCAGGGCCACTGTGCTGTGGCAATCAGGGTCGGCCAGGGGCAGGAAGTGAATGTTGGCCGGGGCGATATCACGCATCGACTCGGGCAGCAGCGCAATGCCAAATCCAGCCTGGATCAACTGCAGTTGGGTGGTCTTGCGCGACATCACCCGCGCGGCCTTGGGGAAAAATCCGGCACGCATGCACAACTCGGCCGACAGGTAACTCAGGCCGCCGCGTTGTGGGTGGGGGATCGAAATAAAGGCTTGGTCTTTCAATTGCGCCAGTTCAATGGCCGCGGAATGCCGGGCCAAAGGGTGGGTAGGAGGTACAGCCAGCAGCAGTGGCTCTTTATACAGAGGCACGATACGTACCCCTTCGCGCTGGCGCAGCACCGGCAGGCGCAGCAGGCCGACCTCCAGCCGACCGTCGGCAATGTCCTCCAACTGCGCTTCTGAGGACAGTTTGACGATATCCATCGACACCCCGGGACACTGCTCCAGCCAGGCGCTGATCCCGCGCAGGACGCGCCCGCTCATCGGCACCGTGCTGGAGTGGCTCAGGCGCAGCGTGCCGAGTTGGCCGTGGCCGACCTGGGTCGCCAATTCACTGGCCTTGTGCAACTCGCCCAGCAGGTTGCGCGCTCGTGGATAAAACGCCTCGCCGGCGGCCGTCAGGCGCGGGAGGCGGGCGGTGCGCTCGAACAGCGGGGTTTGCAGGAGGGTTTCCAACTCCTTGATCTGCCGGCTGAGGGCCGATTGCGCGACAAACAGGCGTTCGGCGGCGGCGCTGAAGCTGCCGCTCTCGGCTATTTCGACGAAGTAACGCAGTTGTCGGGTAGAAATCACCAGTCATGCCTTTTTGAGATAGATGGATGGCTTTGAAGATATTAGTCGCAACACATCAGCTTGGCTAAAGTGAGGGCCATCGCTAACAAGGAATATTTCATGAGCCTGGTTGAATTGATGGCGCAGTGGTCGTTTGGTCCGGTGGACTGGCTGGTGATTGGCCTGGGGATCACCCTGGCCTATATCGTGTTTGGCATCGCCGGCTTCGGCACGGCACTGGTGGCCGGGCCGATCCTGATTATGTTCATGCCGCTGTCGAAGATCATTCCGTTGCTGGTGCTGCTGGATTTCGTCGCGGCCTTTGGCAACCTGCTGCAATCGCGGCGGGATGTGGTCAAGCCGGAGCTATTGCGGTTACTACCGTGCATGGCCATTGGCTGCACCCTGGGTGTGATCTTCTTGCTTAACCTGCATTCGGACCTGCTCCTGCTGTTGATGGGCCTGTTTATCAGCGCCTATGCCATTTACAGCCTGGCGGTAAAGGCCAAGCCCACAGCTTTGGCTGCCGGCTGGTCGGTGCCCATGGGCGTAGTGGGCGGATTGTTTGGGGCCTTGTTTGGCAGTGGCGGCTTTTTGTATGCGATTTATCTGAACAGCCGCCTGCCCAAGGACGGCGCGCGAGCCACCCAAAGTGCGTTGATCAGCGCGAGCACGGTGGTACGCCTGAGTTTGTTTTTGATCGCCGGGGTGTATGCCCAATTGCCCTTGCTGCTGCTGGCGGTGTGCCTGCTGCCGGCGATGGCCCTGGGGCTGTGGGCGGGGCGCAGGTTGACCCTGCGCATGTCCCGCGAGGCGTTTGTGCGGTTGGTGACGTGGCTGGTGCTGGCCAGTGGCATAGCGTTGATTGGGCGGTATTTGAGTACTTGACCTGTGGGTGGCAGGGATTAAGCTGCCGGGCTCTAGGGCCTTATCGCGGGCAAGCCCGGCTCCCACATTGGTATGCGATCAACTGTGGGAGCCGGGCTTGCCCGCGATGAGGCCAGCAGCCACACCGCAGGACTCCCATGAATTCCCAAAGCATCCTTGTCCCGAAAATCTCCACCTTGCCCGTCCACGAACCCCGCGCCCGGGCCATCGTGCGCTGGCTGGTGCGCAAGAACATCATCAAGGAAGAACTGACCACCTGTGGCCGCACCGGCAACCGCATGGGCTATGCCCTGGCCGACGGCGCCCGCGCCGTGGTGTTGCACCCCGAGGCGTTGCCATTCAACGAGCCGGTCAATGGCCTGGAAATCATCTACAAGCGTTGCATCTATACCCCGGCCAAGGGGTTTCTCGAAGAAGCCGGCTGCCCGCAATGCCTTAAAGAAGTCGGCGAGGCGCTGTTCGAGAGCCTGGAAGACTGGATGCCCGGCCATACCGACAACTTCACCTGCCCGCTGTGTGGGCATGAAGATGACATCAACGGGTTTCTATTCTTGCAGGAGTGCGGCTTTTCCAACCTGGGCTTCATCTTCAACAACTGGGCCGAAGCGGGCTTCAAGCAGAGCTTTATCGACGAATTTGCCGACTGGCTCGACCAGAAAATCAGCTGGGTCAAAGTCGAATTGTAGGCGCGAGCTTGCTCGCGAAAATCGTCAACGATAACGCTGGCTTTCTGGTTTTGCGCGGTGCCTTCACGCTCTTCGCGAGCAAGCTCGCTCCTACAAAAAAGCGCCTGGGTTTACCCATCTATCAGTATTACCAAGTTTGTCAGAGTTTTACATTGAGCCCGGCAGGGCGCATGTATATAATGGCGCGCTTCCATTTTCCCGCTCGGGAGCCCCCGCGATGCTGCGTATCAGCCAAGAAGCTCTGACATTCGACGACATTCTCCTAGTGCCCGGTTACTCCGAGGTGCTTCCTAACGAAGTCAGTCTCAAGACCCGCCTAACCCGTGGCATCGAGCTGAATATTCCCCTGGTTTCCGCTGCCATGGACACCGTCACCGAAGCCCGTTTGGCAATCGCCATGGCTCAGGAAGGCGGCATCGGCATCATCCACAAGAACATGACCATCGACCAGCAAGCTGCCGAAGTGCGCAAGGTCAAGCGTTATGAAGCCGGTGTGGTGAAAGATCCGATCACCATCGAAGCCGACGCCACCGTACGCGACCTGTTCGACCTGACCCGCCTGCACAACATCTCCGGTGTTCCTGTGCTGCACGATGGCGACCTGGTCGGCATCGTCACTTCCCGTGACGTGCGCTTCGAAAACCGTCTTGAAGTTACCGTCCGTGAAGTGATGACGCCTAAAGAGCGCCTGGTCACTGTCAAGGAAGGCGCCGACAAGAACGATGTGCGTGAACTGCTGCACAAGCACCGCATCGAGCGCGTGCTGATCGTCGACGACAAATTCGCCCTCAAGGGCATGATGACCGTCAACGACATCGAAAAAGCCAAGGCTTACCCGCTGGCCAGCAAGGATGACCAAGGTCGTCTGCGCGTTGGCGCCGCCGTTGGTACCGGTAAAGACACCGGCGACCGCGTTTCGGCCCTGGTCGCTGCCGGTGTTGACGTGGTGGTGGTCGACACTGCCCACGGTCACTCCAAAGGCGTGATCGACCGCGTACGCTGGGTCAAGCAGAACTTCCCTGACGTGCAGGTGATCGGCGGCAACATCGCCACCGGCGCTGCCGCCAAGGCCCTGGCCGAAGCCGGTGCTGACGCAGTCAAGGTCGGTATCGGCCCAGGCTCGATCTGCACCACGCGTATCGTCGCCGGTGTGGGCGTGCCGCAAATCAGCGCCATCGCCAATGTTGCCGCTGCCCTTGAAGGCACTGGCGTACCATTGATCGCCGACGGCGGCATCCGTTTCTCCGGTGACCTGTCCAAGGCCATCGTAGCCGGTGCTTCCTGCGTGATGATGGGCTCGATGTTCGCAGGTACTGAAGAAGCGCCAGGCGAGATCGAACTGTTCCAGGGCCGTTCCTACAAGGCTTACCGCGGCATGGGTTCGCTGGGCGCCATGTCCCAGGCGCAAGGTTCTTCCGACCGCTACTTCCAGGACTCCTCGGCAGGCGCCGAGAAGCTCGTCCCGGAAGGCATCGAAGGCCGTGTGCCGTACAAGGGCACCCTGAGCGCCATCATCCATCAACTGATGGGCGGCCTGCGTTCCTCGATGGGCTACACCGGCAGCGCCGACATCGAAGAAATGCGCACCAAGCCAGAGTTCGTACGGATCACCGGCGCCGGCATGGCTGAATCCCATGTCCACGACGTGCAGATCACCAAGGAAGCGCCAAACTACCGCGTAGGTTGAGGCTTCCAGCAAAACGTTAAGTAACCGGGGCTGTTCTTTCAGCCCCGAGTTGTTTCTGATTCATTAGACGAGACTGACTTCATGGCCCTCGACATTCACGCCCACCGTATCCTGATCCTCGACTTCGGTTCCCAGTACACCCAACTGATCGCCCGCCGCGTGCGTGAAATCGGCGTGTACTGCGAACTGCATCCGTTCGATATGGATGACGAAGCGATCCGCGAATTCGCCCCTAAAGGCGTCATCCTCGCCGGTGGCCCCGAGTCCGTGCACGAAGCCAACAGCCCGCGCTGCCCGCAAGCGGTGTTTGACCTGGGCGTGCCGGTCTTCGGTATCTGCTACGGCATGCAGACCATGGCCGAGCAACTGGGCGGCAAGGTCGAAGGCTCCGAGCTGCGTGAATTCGGTTATGCCCGTGTGGACGTGGTCGGCAAGAGCCGCCTGCTGGACGGCATCGAAGACCACGTCGACGCCGACGGCCTGTTCGGCCTCGACGTCTGGATGAGCCACGGTGACAAGGTCACCAGGATGCCGGAAGACTTCCACATCCTGGCCAGCACCCCGAGCTGCCCGATTGCCGGCATGTTCAGCGACGAGCGTCGTTACTACGGCGTGCAGTTCCACCCGGAAGTGACCCACACCAAGCAAGGCGGGCGCATCCTGTCGCGCTTCATCCTCGACATCTGCGAGTGTGAAGCCCTGTGGACCCCGTCGAAAATCGCTGAAGATGCCATCGCCAACGTGCGCGCCCAGGTCGGTACCGACAACGTGTTGCTGGGCCTGTCCGGCGGCGTTGACTCCTCCGTGGTTGCCGCGCTGCTGCACAAGGCGATTGGCGACCAACTGACCTGCGTCTTCGTCGACAACGGCCTGCTGCGCCTGCACGAAGGTGAGCAAGTGATGGCCATGTTCGCCGAGAACATGGGCGTCAAGGTGATCCGCGCCAACGCCGAGGACCAGTTCCTCAACAACCTGGCCGGCGAGTCGGACCCGGAGAAGAAGCGCAAGATCATCGGTCGCACCTTCATCGACGTCTTCGATGCCCAGTCCAACAAACTGGACAACATCAAGTACCTCGCCCAGGGCACCATCTACCCAGACGTGATCGAGTCGGCTGGCGCCAAGAGCGGCAAGGCCCACGTGATCAAGTCCCACCACAACGTAGGTGGCCTGCCTGAGGAAATGAACCTCAAGCTGGTAGAACCGCTGCGCGAGCTGTTCAAGGACGAAGTCCGCCGTCTGGGGCTGGAACTGGGCCTGCCGTACGACATGGTCTACCGCCACCCATTCCCGGGCCCGGGCCTGGGCGTGCGGATCCTCGGTGAAGTGAAGAAGGAATACGCCGACCTGCTGCGTCGTGCCGACCACATCTTCATCGAAGAGCTGCGCAAGGCCGACTGGTACCACAAAGTCAGCCAGGCCTTCGTGGTATTCCAACCGGTGAAATCGGTTGGCGTTGTAGGCGATGGCCGCCGCTACGCCTGGGTCGTGGCCCTGCGTGCGGTAGAAACCATCGACTTCATGACCGCCCGCTGGGCACACCTGCCGTACGAACTGTTGGAGACTGTCAGCGGCCGTATCATCAATGAGATCGAAGGTATTTCGCGCGTGACGTATGACGTGTCGAGCAAGCCGCCGGCGACGATTGAGTGGGAATGATTGGACGTCCGGGACTGACCGGCACCCAATAGCAAAAAGTACCCAGAAGCCCGCGTAATTGCGGGCTTTTGGCTTTTTGGCTCCCCAGGCTCGCCGATGATGGCGGTCGAGGAGGCGCAACTGCCCTGCTGCGATGCCGTACTGGATTACCGGCGGCCTTCGCACACCGGCGATTCACCGATGCGACCTTCCTTGCACAGGTCAATGTTATCGGTGCGCTTGAAACCTGCGTCTTTCATGCAATAAAACCGCGTGAGCACCTGGTCAATCGGCGTCGTGTCTCCCGTCCCTACCAGGTTGGTATAGCCGCATGCGGTCATAGCGTTTTTGACGCCCTTTTCAGACACCCCGACCTTTTTCCAATTGGTAAATTCTGGCGGCGGCGGTTGAAAGCCTCTGCCCGTGCAGCCAACCAATGTCACGGCGCAAACACTCAGTAACAGGCTCCTCGTGAGCATGGTGTTTTCCCTTATGGTTTGACGTGGATAAAGTGTGAGACACCGTTCGACAACAAACAAACGGTTGCGCAGCAAAAAAACCTGGCCACGGCCAGGTTTTTCACTCCGTTGAACGACTCAGCGTGGCAGCCTGCTTTGCAAGCTCAAGCCGGTGTTGGTGATCGCGGCGGATAGTTGGTCTAGTGTGGGGAAATGTACTTGGTGCACCAGCGGCCAGGTAGGGCGCTCGATTACGAAGCCGCCGTCGGCCAGTCGGGTGATGGGCGTGATGACGACGTCTAGATCCCGACTACGGTGAAACAGCCTGTACGAACCTTGCGTCTCATCGATCAGGTACATGCCTTTGCGAAACAGCAATAGCCGATTTTGCAGCTCTGTGCGCTGCACGGGCGGTGCCTCGACCTGTACCCGCATGTCGGCATGCAGGGTATTGAAGGGGACGCTCATATTTTCGTCCGGTTCCATCGTGTCGTGATCCACCGGCGCGCCTGGATCTACCCGTATATCGTGGCCTTCCCCTGGGTACACCTCCTCAATACGCACTCCCATCCCGCCCTCCAGCTCACTGATGCCGGCCACCTCCCTGAACGTGTTGGTGCTGGTCGGCGCGGTCATCACCAGCCATTTGCCGCCACCGTTCAAGGCTTTGTCGGCGTTGATAATCCGGTGGGCCAGGTAGTTGCGCGCCATTTGCGCCGAGCGGTCGACCAGCGGGTCTGTGTATTTGTAGTGCGCGGCGCAGTCGATGGCCTGCACGCGAATGCCGTTGCTCCTGGCTGCCTTGATCAGTTGCAGTTCGTTGAATTGTCCTGCGGGGTCGGTGCTCATCGCCTCCAGGCTGTCTTGCAGGTCTTGTGACATTGACCCGCTCTGGAAGTAGCGATTGAGGTCGTCCTGGGCAAAGTCGTTGAGCAGGCGCCGCATGTACAGGGTTCTGACGCCCTTGCGCGTGAGCAGGGGGATGTTCTCGATGATCAGGCGCGTACTGGTGATGCGGTCCAGGGTTTCGCCGATAACCAGCCCGGGCAGGTCGTGCGGCAGTTGTTCTATCAGTTCGCTGAATGAGGTTTGCGGGGGCACGATGGGAACGCTCGGGCGCGGCGGCAAGCGACTCCAGGAGAGTTCGCGGTAGAAGGCTTTGGCCGAGTCCAGCAGCCTGGTGTGGGTGTGGCCGAAGTAGAAATTGTAGCGATCGAGGTTCAGGAAGCGGCTGTCGATATGGATTTCAAGGATCCCCAGCGCCCATTCCTTCAAGTCGTGGCGGATCGATGGGCGCGCGTCGAACTCGGTGGTTACCCTGCCAATCGCACTCGATGTTCCAGGCTCGGGGGCACTGGCATCGGCCACCGGTTTGACCTTGACCTTGGTCTTGACCTTGGCTGCCTTGCTGGAGTTGCCGCCTCCGCCCTTCAAGCCGCGGCTGCCAGATACGGGCTCCCATTCATCCAGTGCGTTCAAGCGCACCGGTACCGTTGCGGTGAATCCATGCGGGTTGGCCGGGTCGACAATGACCCAGTAACCCGGGCCATTCAGGTCACTTTCGTAGCGCACGTAGTAGGCCATGTCGTTCATCAGGATGGCGTGTTGAGGCATGCCATTTGAGGTTTTCAGGGTGTAGACCTGAAAGAACTTGCCCGGCGTGGTGTCAGGGGGCGCGCCTTCGAGAATCAGGTTGGCCTCGTAATGGGCCGGCACCATCAGCTTGGGTTCCACTACCTCCAGGACCGTAGCGGGCGGTGGGGCGAGTGGCTCCACCGGTGCTGGGGCAAAACGCTCCGGGGTCTCGACGATTTCCGGCAGTACCCCGTCGGCCTTCAACAGGCTCAGGTTGAACAGGGTGTCGATGGCACTGAAAACCGCTCCTTGTTGGCCTGCGCGGCGCTCGGCCAGGGTTTTGCCATTGATCGCCTGGTCGATATTAAGTCCCAGGTTGGCCGTGCTGGCGCCGAGTACCACCAGGGCCACCGGCCCGCCGACCACAGCCATCGGGCCGAAGACTTTACTGAAGGCGTTCAGGTAGCCGATCCACAGTTTCTTGCGCAGGTCGCCGTTGCTGTGCAGGCAGAAGTCGGCGTCATTTTGCATGCGCGCCTTGCTGGCCTGGGCGAGCCAAGTGAACGCATCGCCGTCGATGGTCGTGTCCGCCTGGTTGATCAGGTGGTGATTCCACTGGCCCCAGGTCACGAACAGCTGATCGATGTTCGCATTGAGCCCCTTGTCCACCCAATCGGCTGGCAGTGTGCCGGTCAGGGCCTGGGCGGTGCGATAGATCAGGACCGGCGTCAGCAGCATCTGTTTCCAGGTCACCGCATCGGTGTCGTCTTGTTGGATCTGCGCCGAGAGCGGGAAGTGGGTCATGAACTGTGCGCGGTTATCCGGATGATTGGTTTGGCACAACAACCAGAAATGCAGGTCAGCCGGTGTGCTGAAGCAATGAAAGGCTTGGGCTTGGCCGGGCACATAGAGGATTTGCCGACCGTCGTGGTCGATGATGCGCAGGATATCGCTGGCAACATGCCCGCCAATGTCCAGCGCCGCCAACCTCAGGCCTGGCATGGCAGGGGCGCTGGCCTGCAGGTTGGATAAGGTCGGGGGCCAGTCCAGGCCGTGGGCGGCGGCCTTGATCACGTTCTGGAACTGCACCTCGGTCAACTGGTCGGCCTGCCGGGCTTGCAGGGCGCTGGCGAGGAAATTGACCTTGCACAGGGTCCGGAAGTCGTCTTGGTGTGTGTGCCAGAAGCTGCCCATGCGGGTGCTGTAGCGGTCGCTGAAGTTGATGTCCCAGAAGTCGTTGAGCACCGCTCTGGCAGACAGGCGCACCTCGTTGCGGTGATCAAAAACCCGTGCTTCGGGGCCCACGCTGTAGAAGCCGCCGTCACCGTCGAGCAGGTCCGCGTTGTCCTGATCGTGAAGGCTGAAACGGTGAATCACCAGTTGCGGCAGGGTCATGGACTCCAACGGTTTCTCGTTGTGGATCCAGCCGGTAAATGCCTGGCCGTCACCAATGCCGCCCTTGAATCGATGCCAGTACACGTGGTCGGGGTCCAGGCCCGCGAGGTCGTGCCTGGCGAGAATCTCGCGGGCTGTGTCGGTCGCCATCGCCTGCATGTTCGGGCACGCTTCGAGCACTGTAGGTGCCATGGCCTTGAGCTGGCGCTGGGCGGCGGGGGATGTATCGATCATCGGCATGTCGTTCTCCTGGGGCTAGAGAGAAAAAGCATGCCGGGGTTGTTGTGGGGGGCTGGGGTAGATAGTTAGCGTCGCGCAATATCGGAAAAGTAAAACTTATCCAGCGTATGTCGCGACTCGGTGTACTCGAACTGCCGCCCATCCTGCAAAAACGTCTGGTTGCTCACCACGATCACATGGCTCTGGCCGTCGAGGTCCAGGTGCGCCTGGTCGTCCTTACTGCGGGGCAGGGCTTCGATGGTGCGCTGGGCGTAGCTGATCTGCAGTTGCAGCGTCTGCTCGATAAACGCGTAGATCGACTGTTCGGCAATCGTCTGGTCCAGGCCCGGGATCAGGTCGGCGACGAAGTGGTTGATGTCGAGGATCACCCGTTTGCCGCCGATGCGCCGCACTCGCTTGATGCGCGTGATCAGGGTGCCGGGCTCGGCCTCGATATGCTGCTGCAGGGAGCCTTCCAGGGGCAGTTGAGTGAATTCGACCACTTCGGTGCGTACGTCATCGCCCAGGTCGGCGTGGGTTTCGTGGAAGCTGACGATGCCCCCCAGTTGGAACTCAATCGGGTTGGGCGACAGCACGAACGTGCCCTTGCCATGGATCTTTTGCGCGAACCCACGCTCCTGCAATTGCTCGATGGCCCGACGCACGGTGCCACGGCTGGCCTGGTAGGCGTCCATCAATTCGGTTTCAGAGGGAAGGCGCGTGCCGCGTTGCAGGCGTTCGGTGGTGATGCTGGCAAGCAGATCCGTATAGATCTGGTTGTATTTGCTCATGGGGATGGCTCTGTGCCCGACTTGATCATTCAAGGCAGGAACCTTAGTGGCAGAGGTGGAGTTTGTCCATTGGACCCTCGGATATCGCCAATCCCTGTAGGAGCGAGCTCGCTCGCGAAAAACGTCAACGATAACGCGAAAAACCAGACACCCCGCGCTGCCCTCAGGTTCTTCGCGAGCAAGCTCGCTCCTACAAAAGAGGTCATCGGATATTTTTGTAACTCGTACAGACGAGTTGTTGCTTTAACTCGTCTGTACGAGTACTTTTGCCCTCGGCGTGCTGCCAATAACAAAAAACCAAAGTGGAAGAACAAGCATGAGCCACGACTATTCCAACATTGCCCGCGAGATCCTCGAACATCTGGGGGGCAGCGACAACCTTGAGCAAGCGGCCCACTGCGTGACGCGCCTGCGCCTGGCGCTCAAGGACCCAAGCCTGGTCAACGCCAGCGCATTGAACCAGGTCGATCTGGTCAAAGGCTCGTTCTTCACCGGCGGCCTGTTCCAGGTCGTCATCGGCCCTGGCGAAGTAGAAAAGGTCTACGCCGCCCTGCGCGAACAGACCGGCCTTGCCGCCGCCACCATCGCCGATGTGAAGAAGAAGGGCGCCGACAAGACCAACGCCCTGCAGCGCCTGGTTCGCGTGTTCTCCGACGTGTTCATGCCGATCCTGCCGGCGCTGATCATTGCCGGCCTGCTGATGGGCATCAACAACCTGATGGGCGCCAAAGGCATGTTCATCGAGGGCCAGACTTTGCTGGAGGCCTATCCGAACCTGGATGGCCTGTGGAGCCTGATCAACCTGATGGCCAACACCTCGTTCGTGTTCCTGCCGGCGCTGGTGGGCTGGTCGGCGGCCAAGCGCTTTGGCGGCAGTGAAATCCTCGGCATCGTACTCGGCCTGATGCTGGTGCACCCGGACCTGCTCAACGCCTGGAACTACGGCAAGGCAGTGGCGGGGCTCGACGGCCAGAGCCTGCCGTACTTCGATATTTTTGGCTGGTTCCAGATCGAAAAAGTGGGTTATCAGGGCCAGATCCTGCCGATCCTGATGGCCGCCTATGTCATGAGCGTGATTGAGAAGTGGCTGCGGGCGCGCGTGCCCAATGCCATCCAATTGCTCGTGGTGCCGATCACCACCATCGTCGTCACCGGCGTGCTGGCCCTGGCGATTATCGGCCCGGTCACCCGTCACCTCGGCATCCTGATCACCGAAGGCGTCGTCACGTTATTCGACCTGGCGCCGATGGTCGGCGGGGCGATTTTCGGCCTGCTGTATGCGCCGCTCGTGATCACCGGCATGCACCACATGTTCCTCGCCGTGGACCTGCAACTGATCTCGACCCAGGGCGGCACATTTATCTGGCCGATGATCGTCATGTCTAACCTGGCCCAGGGCAGTGCCGCGCTCGGAGTGTTCTATATGAGCCGCAATGCACGGGACAAAAGCATGGCCTCGACCTCGGCGATTTCTGCCTACTTCGGCATCACTGAACCGGCGATGTTTGGGGTGAACCTGCGCTTCAAGTTCCCGTTCTATGCCGCGTTGCTCGGCTCGGCGCTGGGCAGCATTTTCCTCTCGCTGAACAAGGTCCAGGCCTCGGCCATCGGCGTCGGTGGTTTGCCTGGGTTTATCTCGATCATCCCGCAGTACATCCCAAGCTTCGTTATCGGCATGGTCATCGCGATTGTGGTGCCGTTTGTTTTGACCTGTGGGTTGAGCATGAAGATTGTCCGGCCGGGTTATCGCGTCGCCTGATCGATCGCTTTCGCAGGCAAGCCAGCTCCCACAGGGGGATGCATTTCAAATGTGGGAGCGGGCTTGCCCGCGATGAGGCCCGCAAGGCCAGCACATAACTCTACTGAAGGAACCCACCATGCAAGACTGGCAACACTCGGTGATCTACCAGATCTACCCAAAAAGCTTCCACAGCCATGCGGGTAACGCCACCGGTGACCTGCTGGGCATCGTGGACAAACTCGATTACCTCCAATGGCTGGGTGTCGATTGCCTGTGGATCACCCCGTTCCTGCGCTCACCCCAGCGCGACAACGGCTACGACATCAGCGACTACTACGCCATCGATCCCAGCTACGGGACCATGGCCGACTGCGACCTGCTGATCGGCGAAGCCGCCAAGCGCGGGATCAAGCTGATGCTCGACATCGTAGTCAACCACACCTCCATCGAGCACGAATGGTTCCAGCAGGCGCGCAGCAGCCTCGACAACCCGTACCGCGACTTCTACATCTGGCGCGACCAGCCGAACAACTGGGAGTCCAAGTTCGGCGGCTCGGCCTGGGAATACGAGGCGCAGACCGGCCAGTACTTCCTGCACCTGTTCGACCACACCCAGGCCGACCTCAATTGGGACAACCCCAAGGTGCGCGCCGAAGTCTACAAACTCATGTGCTTCTGGCGTGACAAAGGCGTGGGCGGTTTCCGCCTGGATGTAATCAACCTGATTTCCAAGCCGGCGGACTTTCCCGAAGACAACAGCGATGGCCGGCGCTTCTACACCGATGGTCCGCACGTGCATGAGTACCTGCAGGAAATGCACCGCGAAGTGTTCGAAGGCCACGACCTGATCAACGTTGGCGAGATGTCATCCACCAGCCTCGAGCACTGCATTCGCTACTCGCGCCCGGAGTCGAAAGAGCTGTCGATGACCTTCAACTTTCATCATCTGAAAGTGGATTACCCCAACCTGCAAAAATGGGTGCGCGCCGACTTCGACTTCCTGCAACTCAAGCAGATTCTCTCTGACTGGCAACTGGGCATGCAGGCCGGTGGCGGGTGGAATGCGCTGTTCTGGTGTAACCATGACCAGCCGCGGGTGGTCTCGCGATTTGGTGATGACGGCGAGTACCGCGTGGTCTCGGCCAAGATGCTCGCCACCGCCTTGCACTTTCTGCAGGGCACGCCGTTTGTGTACCAGGGCGAAGAGCTGGGCATGACCAATCCGGGGTTCGAGCAGATCGGGCAGTACCGCGATGTCGAGACCCTGAACATCTACCGCCTCAAGCGCGAAGCGGGCGAGTCGCAAGCGTCAAGCATGGCCGCCATCATGCAAAAGTCCCGGGATAACGGGCGCACGCCGATGCAATGGAACGGCCAGGCAAATGCCGGCTTCAGCAGCGGTGAACCGTGGATTGGCATCCCGGCCAATGCGGCGCAGATCAATGTGCAGAGCCAGTTGGATGACCCGGATTCGGTGCTGCATCACTACCGGGCGCTGATCGCCTTGCGTCGCCTTGAGCCGCTGATCCAGCAGGGCGTGTACCGCCAACTGTTGTGCGATCACGCCAAAGTCTGGGCGTATCTGCGTGAAGGCCATGGCGAGCGCCTGCTGGTGCTGAACAACTTCTACGGCCAGCCCTGCGAAATCCAACTACCTGGCCAAGTGATCAGCGCGGCGAGCGCGCAACGGCTGCTGATCAGCAACTACCCCGACTGCCCGGTGCGCACCGACAGCATCACCTTGCGCCCATACGAGTCTTTTGTGCTGCACCTGACCGACTGACATTCCCCTTTTTGTAGGCGCGAGCTTGCTCGCGAAAAACTTCAAAGCGCCGCGTGCATCCGCAATGCCCACGTCACCGTTGACGATTTTCGCGAGCAAGCTCGCTCCTACAGAATCGCGTTACACACAATAAGAAAAAAGGAGCGCTTCATGAAAACAACAATAAAGCTGGGCCTCGCTGCATCCTGTCTGACGTTGCCCCTGGCGGCCCACGCCCTGGAATTCGCCGGCTATCTGCGCAGTGGTGCCGGCACCTCGACCGGCAGCGGCCCGCAGCAGTGTTTCCAACTGCCGGGCGCCCAATCCAAATATCGTTTGGGCAACGAATGCGAACAATACGCCGAGTTGGAGTTACGCCAGGACCTGTTCACCCTCGACGACGGCTCGGTGCTGAGCGTCGATGCCATGGCCTCGCTGTACAACAAGTACGACCGCGAACTGAAGTTCCAGGGCGAAAAAAATGGTTCGGCCCGCATGCCGCAGATGTATGCGCAGTGGTCGAACATGCCCAGCCTCAACGGCGGTTCACTGTGGGCCGGCCGGCGCTACTACAAACGAAATGACATCCATATTTCCGACTTCTACTACTGGAACCAGAGCGCCACCGGCGGCGGTATCGAGGACGTGCTGATTGGCGATCTGAAATACAGCTACGCTCTGTCGCGCAAGGACAACCTGTACCAGAAGGAATACGCCACCCGTCACGACTTCAACGTGGCAGGCTTCAAGACCAACCCCGGCGGGGAGCTGGAGTTGGGCCTGAGCTACATCGAACAGGCTGGCGGGCGCGATACCCACAGCGGCTGGGCCCTGACTGCCCAGCATGTGCAGGCGGCCTTCCTCGGCGGCAAGAACAAGTTTGCCCTGCAGTACGGTGAAGGGCCGGGCACGGGCCTTGGCTACACCGGGAATACCGCGCTGGAGCGCAGCAGTAAAAGCTACCGCGCGGTGGAGTTTTTTGACTGGCAAGTGACCCCGCGTTTCGGTGGCCAGGTCGAGGCGGTGTACCAGAAAGATGTGCGCCCAGGCAGCCAGGACCAGACCTGGATGTCCATTGGTGTGCGCCCGGCGTATGCCATCAGCGAACAGTTCAAGCTGGTCACCGAGCTGGGCCATGACCAAGTGGATGCCAGCGGCGGCACGCGCAAGCTCAGCAAGTTCACGTTCGCCCCGACCTGGTCGCCCAAAGGCCCGGATTTCTGGGCGCGGCCGGAAGTGCGCTTGTACTACACCTATGCCACCTGGAACCAGGCGGCCAAGCGTGCGGCCAATGAACTGGCGGCGGGTTCGGCGTTGTCCGACAGCGGCTCCTACGGCAGTGCGCGGCACGGTTCCAACTTCGGTGTGCAGGTCGAATACTGGTGGAAATAAATACGGCCGATGTAGTGACCCCTTATGTGGGAGCTGGCTTGCCAGCGATGGCGGCCCCTCGGTCTTTGGCAGAGACCGAGTCGTCAGCATCGCCGGCAAGCCAGCGCCTACAGGAATGCCGTTTCGCCCATGATTTTTACAGAACCAAACAGCAGGTGATGTCATGACCACAACTCAACCCCTGGAACTGCTGGCGCCCCTGGCCGGGGTGCTGTTGCCCCTGGACCAGGTGCCGGATCCGGTGTTCTCCAGCCGCCTGATTGGCGACGGCGTGTGTATCGATCCCACCTCGCAGACCCTCTGCGCGCCGCTGGCCGGGGTGATCAGCAATATCCAGGACAGTGGTCATGCGGTCAGCGTCACTGACGACCACGGCGTGCAGGTGTTGATGCATATCGGCCTGGATACCGTGAACCTGGCGGGCAAGGGGTTCACCCGGCTGGTCGAGGAAGGCCAGCGGGTGGTGGCCGGGCAACCGCTGATCGAGTTTGATGCCGACTACATCGCCCTCAATGCCCGCAGTTTGCTGACCCTGATGCTGGTGGTCAGCGGCGAGCCGTTTACGCTGCTGGCGGCGGCTACGGGGCTGGTTGAAGCCGGGCAACCGTTGCTGCGCGTGACGCCTGCAATAGGTGCCGCCAATGGCGCGGAAGAAGAGGGCGACGCCCTGTTTTCCAAGCCCCTGACGCTGCCCAATGCCAACGGCCTGCATGCCCGTCCGGCGGCCGTGCTGGCCCAGGCCGCAAAGGGGTTCAAGGCGAGCATCTGCCTGCACAAGCAAACCCAGAGCGCCAACGCCAAGTCATTGGTGGCGATCATGGGCCTGCAAACAGTGCGCGGCGATACCCTGCAAGTGAGTGCGGCGGGGGCGGATGCGGCGGCGGCGATCGAGGCGTTGGTCGCGTTGTTGGCCCAAGGGTGCGGCGAAGCGGTGGCCGTGGTGGCCGAGGCCATCGCACCGCTGTCATCGGCAACGGTGTTGCGGGGCGTATGCGCATCGCCAGGTTCGGCGTTTGGCCACGTGGTTCAGGTCACCGAGCCTGAGCTGAACGTGACTGAAAAGGGCACTGGCGAGCCCCCAGAACGTGCCGCGCTGACGCGCGCCCTACAGGCTGCAGCCCAAGCACTGCAAGCGCTACAGGACAAGGCCTCGGGGAGCGCCCAGGCACAGATTTTTGGTGCCCATCAGGAATTGCTCGAAGACCCGACCCTGCTGGAACACGCCCACGGTCTGCTGGCCCAAGGCAAGAGCGCGGCCTTCGCCTGGAACAGCGCCACTCTCGCCACCGCTGCACTGTTCGAGCAGTCCGGCAGCCCACTGCTGGCCGAGCGTGCCGCCGATATGGCGGATGTTGGCCAGCGGGTCCTCAAGCTGATCCTCGGGGTCCAGGACGGCGCCTGGGATTTGCCGGAGCAGGCCATCCTGATTGCCGAGCAATTGACCCCCTCGCAAACCGCCAGCCTCGACCCGGCCAAGGTGTTGGGGTTTATCACCGTGGCCGGAGGGGCCACCAGCCACGTCGCCATACTTGCTCGCGCTCTTGGCTTGCCGGCGATTTGCGGTGTGCCGGTCCAGGTCTTGGCGATACCCGATGGCTCGCCAGTGTTGCTGGACGCCGACAAAGGCGAACTGCACCTCGAGCCGGCCCCGGGGGTGATCGAGACGCTGCGGGCCGCGCGCGAGCAGCAGGTTGTGCGCCATCAACGCGATGTGCAGCAGGCTGCCTTGGCCGCCACCACTCGCGACGGTCATCATATTGAAGTGACGGCCAACGTCGCTTCGCTGCAAGAGGTACAGCAAGCCCTGGCGCTGGGAGCCGAGGGGGTGGGGCTGTTGCGCTCGGAGTTTCTCTATCTGGACCGCAACCGCGCGCCGAGCCCGCAGGAACAGGCCCAGACCTACAGCGCCATTGCCGGTGTGCTGGGCCCCGAGCGCAATCTGGTGGTGCGCACCCTTGATGTGGGCGGTGACAAACCCTTGGCCTATGTGCCGATGGACAGCGAGACCAATCCATTTCTAGGCCTGCGCGGGATTCGCTTGTGCCTGGAACGTCCCGAGTTGTTGCGCGAGCAGTTCCGGGCAATCCTGGCCAGCGCGGGCTTGGCGCGGTTGCACATTATGTTACCGATGGTCAGCCTGCTGTCGGAGCTGCGCCAGGCCCGCGAGATCCTGGAAGAACAAGCGCTGGCCCTGGGGCTTAGCGAATTGCCGAAACTGGGGATCATGATCGAGGTGCCGTCGGCCGCGTTGATGGCGGATGTGTTTGCGCCCCATGTGGATTTTTTCTCCATTGGTACCAATGACCTGACCCAATACACCCTGGCCATGGACCGCGACCATCCACGCCTGGCCAGCCAGGCCGACAGTTTCCACCCGGCGGTGCTGCGCCTGATCGACACCACGGTCAAGGCCGCCCACGCCCATGGCAAGTGGGTGGGCGTATGTGGCGCGCTGGCGTCCGAGGCGCTGGCGGTGCCGATGCTGCTCGGGCTGGGGGTGGACGAACTGTCCGTCAGCGTGCCGCTGATCCCCAGTATCAAGGCCACCGTGCGCGAGCTGGACCTGGCGGATTGCCAGATCATCGCCCGCCAGGTCCTGGGCCTTGAAGAAGCCGGCCAAGTGCGCGAGGCCTTGCGCCTTTACCACACGGCGACTGTAGAAACTTTACCTGTCGTGGAGCATTGAGCATGTTCGAGAAATTACAGCGGGCGTTCTGGAAGGCCCTGACACCGGACCTGGTGGCCGAAACGCCGAGCACCGAGCCAGCGGCTGACGCGATGTTGGCGCCGGCGGTGTTGAGTGCGCTGGGTGGGGCGATAAATCTGAAGTCGCAACAGCGAGTGGCTTTGACGCGGATCCGGGTTCAGCTACAGGACCCGACACGAATGGACGAGGTGGCGCTAAAGACGGCGGGTATCACGGCGGTGATGGTGCTGGCAGGCGGGGTGGTGCATCTGATCACTGGCCTGTAGAACACCACAAAATAAATGTGGGAGCGGGCTTGCTCGCGAAAGCGGTGTGTCAGTCAATTATTCATCAACTGACCCTCCGCTTTCGCGAGCAAGCCCGCTCCCACATTGGGGTTCTGTGTGTCTGATCGTTCCCAGGGGTCAGAGTTGGGGGCTGTCTTGCGGGGGCTTGGTTTTGTCCACGCCCGGGACGTGCAGGTTGCCTTCCACCATCTGGTTGCCTTCCAACTGCGGCTGGGTCACCCAGGTCAGGATGTCGTAGTAACGACGGATGTTGGCCACGAAATGTACTGGCTCGCCGCCACGGGCGTAGCCGTAGCGGGTCTTGCTGTACCACTGCTTCTGCGACAGGCGCGGCAGCATTTTCTTCACGTCCAGCCATTTGTTCGGGTTCAGGCCTTCTTTTTGCGCCAGTTTGCGTGCGTCATCGAGGTGGCCGCCGCCCACGTTGTAGGCCGCCAGCGCAAACCAGGTGCGATCAGGTTCAAGGATCTTGTCGTCCAGTTCGCTCTTGATCATCGCCAGGTACTT
Source organism: Pseudomonas proteolytica (assembly GCF_007858275.1). Taxonomy (GTDB): domain Bacteria; phylum Pseudomonadota; class Gammaproteobacteria; order Pseudomonadales; family Pseudomonadaceae; genus Aquipseudomonas; species Aquipseudomonas proteolytica. The sequence continues at coordinate 21,845 of NZ_VFEV01000024.1, read as the reverse complement.
GGCCCCGCCCTTGATGCTTTGCCGGGCGTCGAGGCGGTTGGACACGCCCATCGCCTGGGCGGTGTTCTGCGTCAGCATCATCAGGCCGCGCACGCCGGTCTTGGAGGTGACAGCCGGTTGCCACAGCGATTCCTGATAGCCAATGGCTGCCAATAGCCGCCAGTCGACCTTTTCTTCCTTGGCCGACGTCTTGAAGAACTTTTCGTACTTGGGCAGGCGCTGCTGCAAATGCTGGGCAAAGGTGTAGGCGCCCACGTAGCCCAGCACATCGACATGCCCGTAGTAACGATCCTTGAGGCGCTGCAAGGTGCCGTTCTTCTCGACCTTGTCGAGGTAGCTGTTGACCTCGTTGAGCAGGCTGTTGTCTTCACCCGCAGCCACCGCCCAGCTCTGGTTGCTGGCATCGCCCAGGTCAAAGGCCACCCGTACGTTGGGGAAGTACACCTGGTTCATCGCCACTTCATTGGAGTCGACCAGGGTCAGGTCGATCTGCCCTTCGTCGACCATGCGCAGCAGGTCGACCACTTCAACGGCGTCGGACTCTTCGTATTCAATCGCAGGGTTCTGCTTTTTCAGCTCGGCCAGTTGCTCGGCGTGGGTGCTGCCCTTGAGCACCATGATCTTCTTGCCCACCAGGTCGGCCGCGTTGGTGGGGCGGGACTGGCCGTTGCGGTAGATGATCTGCGGGGTCACTTCCAGGTATGCATGGGAAAAGCGCACCTGTTGCTTGCGCTGTTCGCTGCTGACCAGACCGGCGGCGGCCAAGACCGGGCCGTTGGGCTTGCCCAACTGGCCGAATAGGTCGTCGAGATTGTCGGCCGTCTCGATTTCAAGCTTCACCCCCAGGTCGTCGGCAAAGCGCTTGACCAGTTCGTATTCGAAACCGGTTTCGCCGTTGCGGTCCTGGAAATAGGTGGCCGGGCTGTTTCGGGTAACCACCCGCAATACGCCATCCTCCTTGATTCGCTCGAGCGTGCTGGGCTTATCAACACAGGCGCTGAGCATCAGGAAGAGTCCGGTGGCGAGGAGCCATTTGGCACATCGCGGGCGCAAAGCAGTTGGGGAGAACATCTGCGCAGTATACGCAAACGGCCCACGGCGCCATATCTCGACAGCATGGGCGTTGTCTGCTAGCACCCGCAAAACTGTGCTGCAGCCCGCAGAAACGTGGCCTGGCGCATGATTGTGACGGTGAAAATAACTGCACCAGCAGCCCCGGAAAACCCCTCGATACCGTGCAATCGAGGCCAACTGACGTTCGGCAGCGGCCAGCAGTGCCGTTTCGGGTGCCGTTGGCGCAGGTTTACGCTAGAATGCACGGCCTCAAAGCACACCCCCTTCCCGAGGCTGTCCCGAAGATGTTGATCCTGCGCGGCGCTCCTGCCCTTTCTGCCTTTCGCCACAGCAAACTCCTTGAGCAACTGAGCCAGAAGGTTCCAGCTGTCACTGGCTTGTATGCTGAATTTGCTCACTTCGCCGACGTTAACGGCGTTTTGACCGCCGACGAACAGCAAGTGCTGGCACGCCTTCTGAAGTACGGCCCCAGCGTTCCCGTTCAAGAGCCGACCGGCCGCTTGTTCCTGGTTCTGCCGCGGTTCGGCACCATCTCGCCCTGGTCGAGCAAGGCCAGCGATATCGCCCGCAACTGCGGCCTGGAAAAAATCCAGCGCCTGGAACGCGGGATCGCCTTCTACGTGGCTGGCCAGTTCAGCGATGCCGAAGCCGAGCTGATCGCCAGCAGCCTGCACGACCGCATGACCCAGATCATCGTCAGCCAGCTGGAACAGGCCGCCGGCCTGTTCAGCCACGCCGAGCCCAAGCCGCTTACTGCGATTGACGTGCTTGGCGGTGGCCGCGCCGCCCTCGAGAAGGCCAACACCGAGCTGGGCCTGGCCCTGGCTGAAGACGAAATTGACTACCTGGTCAACGCCTTCAACGGTTTGCAACGCAACCCCCACGACATCGAACTGATGATGTTCGCCCAGGCCAACTCCGAGCACTGCCGGCACAAGATCTTCAACGCCAGTTGGGACATCGACGGCCAGAGCCAGGAAAAAAGCCTGTTCGGCATGATCAAGAACACCTACGTGATGCATAGCGAAGGCGTTCTGTCGGCTTATAAAGACAACGCCTCGGTGATCGTCGGCAGCGTTGCCGGCCGTTTCTTCCCGGACCCTGAAACCCGCCAGTACGGCGCGGTGCAGGAGCCGGTGCATATCCTGATGAAGGTCGAGACCCACAACCACCCGACCGCAATTGCCCCGTTCCCGGGCGCAGCTACCGGCTCCGGCGGCGAGATCCGCGACGAAGGTGCAACCGGCCGTGGCGCCAAGCCCAAGGCCGGCCTGACCGGTTTTACCGTGTCCAACCTGCAGATCCCAGGCTTCGAACAGCCATGGGAAGTGCCGTACGGCAAGCCTGAGCGCATCGTTACTGCGCTGGACATCATGATTGAAGGCCCGCTGGGCGGCGCCGCGTTCAACAACGAATTCGGGCGCCCGGCGCTGACCGGTTACTTCCGTACCTTCGAACAATCCATCACCACCCCCCGTGGCGATGAAGTGCGCGGTTACCACAAGCCGATCATGTTGGCCGGCGGCATGGGCAACATCCGTGAAGACCACGTGCAGAAGGGCGAGATCCTGGTCGGCTCCAAGCTGATCGTGCTTGGCGGCCCGGCGATGCTGATCGGCCTGGGCGGCGGTGCCGCTTCCTCGATGGCCACCGGCACCAGCTCGGCAGACCTGGATTTTGCTTCCGTACAGCGCGAAAACCCCGAGATGGAGCGTCGCTGCCAGGAAGTCATCGATCGTTGCTGGCAGTTGGGTGACAAGAACCCCATCAGCTTTATCCACGACGTCGGCGCCGGTGGTTTGTCCAACGCCTTCCCTGAGCTGGTCAACGATGGCGACCGTGGTGGCCGTTTCGAACTGCGCAACATTCCAAATGACGAGCCGGGCATGGCCCCGCACGAAATCTGGAGCAACGAATCCCAGGAACGTTACGTCCTGGCCGTTGGCCCGGCGGACTTCGAACGCTTCCAGGCCATCTGCGAGCGCGAGCGCTGCCCGTTTGCGGTGGTCGGCGAAGCCACTGCCGAGCCGCAACTGACGGTCACCGACAGCCACTTCGGCAACAGCCCGGTAGACATGCCCCTCGAAGTGCTGCTGGGCAAAGCCCCACGCATGCACCGCTCGGCGGTACGTGAAGCCGAGTTGGGCGATGATTTCGACCCAAGCACACTGGAACTGGCCGACAGCATCGAACGCGTGCTGCACCACCCGGCCGTGGCGAGCAAAAGCTTCCTGATCACCATCGGCGACCGCACCATCACCGGCCTGGTTGCCCGTGACCAAATGGTCGGCCCATGGCAGGTTCCAGTGGCTGACGTTGCCGTCACTGCCACCAGCTTCGACGTGTATACCGGTGAAGCCATGGCCATGGGCGAGCGCACGCCGCTGGCCCTGCTGGACGCCCCGGCGTCGGGCCGCATGGCCATTGGTGAAACCCTCACCAACATCGCGGCTTCCCGTATTGGCAAGCTGTCCGACATCAAACTCTCGGCCAACTGGATGTCGGCCGCCGGTCATCCGGGCGAAGATGCGCGCCTGTACGACACCGTAAAAGCGGTCGGCATGGAGCTGTGCCCCGAGTTGGGCATCACCATCCCGGTGGGCAAGGACTCCATGTCCATGGCCACCCGCTGGAACGAAGATGGCAGCGACAAGAGCGTCACTTCGCCGCTGTCGTTGATCGTTACCGGCTTCGCCCCGGTCACCGATATCCGCCAGACCCTGACCCCGCAACTGCGCATGGACAAGGGCACCACCGATCTGATCCTGATCGACCTGGGCCGTGGCCAGAACCGCATGGGCGCCTCGATCCTGGCGCAGACCCACGGCAAACTCGGCAAACACGCGCCGGACGTGGATGATGCGGAAGACCTCAAAGCCTTCTTCGCCGTGATCCAGGGCCTGAATGCCGACGGCCACCTGCTGGCTTACCACGACCGTTCCGACGGTGGTTTGCTGACCAGCGTTGTAGAGATGGCCTTCGCCGGTCACTGCGGCCTGAACATCGTGCTCGACAGCGTTGCCGAGGATGCAGCCGAGATCAACGGCATCCTGTTCAACGAAGAGTTGGGCGCGGTGATCCAGGTGCGCCAGGACGCCACCCCGGATGTACTCGCACAATTCAGCGCCGCTGGCCTGGATGATTGCGTGGCGGTGATTGGCCAGCCAATCAACAACGGCGAAATCAATATCTCGTTCAACGGCGATACCGTGTTTGCCGGCCAGCGCCGCTTGCTGCAACGCCAGTGGGCCGAGACCAGCTACCAGATCCAGCGCCTGCGCGACAACGTCGACTGCGCCGAGCAAGAGTTCGAGGTGATCCTGGAAGAAGACAACCCGGGCCTGAGCGCCAAGCTCAGCTTCGACGTCAACCAGGACATCGCCGCGCCTTACATCAAGAAAGGCATCCGTCCTCAAGTTGCCGTACTGCGTGAGCAGGGCGTCAACGGCCAGGTGGAGATGGCGGCGGCGTTCGACCGTGCGGGCTTCAACGCGATCGATGTGCACATGAGCGACATCCTCGCCGGCCGTGTTGACCTCGACGAGTTCAAAGGCCTGGTGGCCTGCGGTGGTTTCTCCTACGGCGACGTGCTGGGTGCCGGTGAAGGCTGGGCCAAGTCGGCCTTGTTCAACAGCCGTGCCCGCGATGCGTTCCAGGGGTTCTTCGAGCGTAACGACAGCTTCACCCTGGGTGTGTGCAACGGTTGCCAGATGATGTCCAACCTCAGCGAGCTGATCCCGGGCAGCGAGTTCTGGCCGCACTTTGTGCGCAACCGTTCCGAGCAGTTCGAAGCCCGCGTGGCCATGGTGCAGGTGCAGGAGTCCAACTCGATCTTCCTGCAGGGCATGGCCGGTTCGCGCATGCCGATCGCCATCGCCCACGGTGAAGGCCATGCCGAGTTCGAAAGCGAAGAAGCCCTGTTGGAAGCCGATCTGTCCGGCACCGTGGCCCTGCGTTTTGTCGACAACCACGGCAAGGTCACTGAAAGCTACCCGGCCAACCCGAACGGCTCGCCGCGCGGGATCACCGGCCTTACCAGCCGCGACGGTCGCGTCACCATCATGATGCCGCACCCGGAGCGTGTGTTCCGCGCCGTGCAGAACTCGTGGCGCCCTGAAGAGTGGAACGAAGACGGTGCGTGGATGCGCATGTTCCGTAACGCTCGTGTGTGGGTGAACTAAGGCCATGTACAAGCTCAGCTTCTTTGTGCCCGACAGCCATGTGGAGGCGGTGAAAACCGCCCTCTTCGCCGCAGGTGGCGGGCGCATCGGCAACTACGACAGCTGCGCCTGGCAAGTGCTGGGCCAGGGCCAATTCCGCGCGTTGGATGGCAGCCAGCCGTTTATCGGGCAGGTCGGCCAGGTTGAAGTGGTTGAGGAGTGGAAGGTTGAGCTGGTGGTGGCTGATGAGCTGATCGTGGCGGTTGTGGCTGCGTTGAAGCTCAGCCACCCCTACGAGACACCGGCGTATGAGGTGTGGCAGTTGGCGGATTTCTGATTCGCAGGCTGCATAAACAAGAAACCCGCTGGGCCAGTTTGGTCAGCGGGTTTTTTGTTGCCTGTGATAGCCATCGATACCTACACAATAAGCAGATAGGGCCGTTGTGGCGAGCGGGCTTGCCCCGCGTTGGGCTGCGAAGCAGCCCCAAAACCAGCCGCTACGGAGTGTCTGATATACCGCATTCGGCTTACTGGGGCTGCTTCGCAGCCCAGCGCGGGCAAGCCCGCTCGCCACGGGGAAGGTTGTTAGTTATTGGAAGTTGTGTGGATAGCTATGCTGCGATAGCGCCCGTCCAAACAACCCGCCCTCCCTACCGGGAAGGCGGATTTTTGCCCGGCTTATGGCGCGGGCGTGAGTTTTACCTCGGCACGAATGGCGTCGATCAAGGTGGTCTGGTAGACAAAGCGCTGCTCGGTCATGCCCCAGCGATCGATGAAGAACATGCCCTGATCGTCCACCTGGATCGGGGTCGAGACGATTTCCCCGGTTCTGGATTTATGCAGCAGGTTGGTTTCTGCCGTGGACGGGCGTTCGACCAGAAAGTGCCCGGACACTTTCAGCCGCGTGCGGTCCAGCGGTACGAAGGCCGTCGGTTCGCGGATGTCGGCGATGCCGACCTGCAAGGTGAAGTCGCTGCGCAGGGCGGTCCAGCGGGTTTCCAGGTTCGTCTCCCAGCGGCCGGGCTGGATGGGGAGTGAGCGGCTGGGCGCTGCGTCGCGGATGTGCAGGCTGGCGGCGCCTTGCAGCTCGGCCAGGCCAGGCACTTGCAGGTGGGTGTTGGTGTGGGCGCTGCCGATGAACGCCACCCATTTGTGCGCGCCGTGTGCCGCCTGGTCGGCGTCGATCACCCGGGAGGCGAAGTAGCTGAACATCTGGTTGCGCGCTTCGGGGTTGGCGCCCTTGACGTAATAACTGGCGGTGCAATCGAGCGCTCGCACGCGCAGCCCGTGTTTGTTGGCTTGCTGGATCACTTCTAAATAGCTGTTGGCGCCGCTGTAGAGCGGCATATGCCCGGCGTTCTGGCGTTTGAGGTAGTCCTTGAGCGCGGGCGACAGGCGTTTTGACTGGCGCAAGGCATCCAACTCCGCTTGGTGCAAGTCGGTGAGTAAATGTTCGACGTACAGCGTGTCGAACTTCAGCGCCTTGAGTTGCTTCATGTGTTTGATCAGGAACGCTTTGCTCGCCTGCGCGCTGTGCGCCTCGCCGATGACCAGCCCCGCCAGTTGGCTTTCACTCACCGCACGCAAAAACGGCTCCGGCAGCGTTTGGCCGTTGAGCCGCGACAATTCCGGGCGGGCCGGCAGGGTGTGCTGGCTGAAATACTGCTGGGCATCCAGGGTCAGACGGTCTCGTGTGCTTTTGAAGGCCGAAAACGCCTTGCGATGCGCGGGCCCCGGCAGGTAACGGGTGTCCAGCCCGCGATACTGGTTGGACTGGGCCAGGATGCTTTCGCGCAGGTCGGCAGCCAGATCGTAGTCGCTGAAATGCGTGACCGTTGCCTCAGCCATCGACGGGCCTGGCGATATTACGGGGCGTTCAGGCGCACGCACGGCCAGGGTGTAATCGGCTGTGGTGTCGCCCGCATCAATGCGCAAACCCACGGCCTGATCAGCGCCGACATCCTCCACGCGTACGGCAATTGCTTTGTGCAGGTCGGCCAGGCCCGGCGCCTGATCGGTTGTGGTCATGCGTGCCGGGTCCATCAGGGCGATCCAGCGTTCATCGGGCACGGCTTCGCTGTCGGCCAGCAGGACTTTGTGCGAGTAGAAGTTGCGCAAGGCGGTGCCGCGCGTGGTGGTGGGCGGGGTGTCGCCGAGGTGGAGGGCGTCATCCAGGTCGTAGCAGGTCGAGGCGTCCAGCGCTTTGATCTTGATGCCTTTGGCTGAAGCCTTGCGTACCAGCGCCAGGTAGGAAAATTCGGCGTTGTCGGCAAACCCGAGGTCCTTGTCCACAAGCATCAGATGCCGCTCGATGTGCTTCCAGGATTGGCCGCTGTTGAGCTTGTCCAGTTTCGGGCGGAATACATCACCGGGCAGGTATTCGATGTACAGGCGCTTGAAGCCTTTGTCGAACAGCGCCTCGAGGTTGTCGATCAGCACCTGTTGGCCGACGCCGCTGTCGGGGATGGCGCCGATGATCAGGTTCGGTGCGCGGGTAAACGCAGCGTTGTCGGTGAGTGCGGCCAGCGAGTTCTCCAACGCGACGGCCGGCACCTGCGCACGGGGCGCCACGGGCGGCTGCTGGCGGAAGAAGTCCTCGGCATCGCGGGTCAGTTGGCTGACCTGTTGCTGGTACACCTCACGCAGCGGTCGCAGGTCCCGGGCCGCTGCGGCCAAGGTGATGTGGGGGTTTTCGTACACCCAGTCGCCCTGTTGGTGCAGTTGCGCCTTGAGGTTGGGGTTGAGCACGTGCTCCAGCTTGTCTGCGTACTTGGCCGGCATCTCATAACGCTTCAGTGCGTCGGGTGTCTGTGGCAGTTTTTCATACTTCGGCGCGCCGCCGATCACGCCAGTGCGTCGCCAAATGCCCAGGTCATCCGGGGCAGCGAGGCGGGTGGTGGACACCAACTTGCCGGTGACCGGGTCGAGGCGATAGAGCAGATAGCGCCCGATCGGGTCCGGTGTTTTGTGCGCCCAGAGAAATTCGCCCTGGAACAACACCGATTGCATCCCGGCAGGCTTGAGCGGCGGCGGTTCCAGTGGGCTGATCAGTCTTAGCGCAGGGCTCTGCACAATACGCCGGGGGGCCTGGCGCACGGCAAACTGTTGCAGGGTGCCGAGGGCCGGGCGCAGATCGGTGAACAAGCCGCCGGCGCTGTTGAGCAGGTAACCGATCAAGTGTTCCAGGGCCTGGGCGTTGTCGCCTTGATGGTAGGCGTGCAGAGCGAGCATGCCGTCCTTGAACGCCAGCGCCAGGCCGATGCTCAGGCTCAGCACCGGGAAGGGTGCGGTGGCGATGGCGGCGACCCATTCCACGCACGTCCAGGCGATGCCGCTGATCATCTGGGTGCGGTTGACGGTGGTGGCTTTCACGTCATCCATCGTGCGTTGCAGCTTGAGGTCATACACCTCGCGTCGCAGGTCCTGGATCTGGGTCTGTGCGCGGATCGGGTCATGGCGCGGCGGGCTGACACTGGTTTTATCCAGCCCTTGTGGCAACTGCCGCCGGGCGTCCTCAAGGAAAGTGCGCACCCGCCCCTGGGACTGCACCGCGACGCGCTGCACCAGGTAACCGAGCATGCCGGGGAGTTTTTTCAACAGGTAGTTGAACTGCCGGGCCTCACGCACGCTGATGCCGTCCGGGGCGTTGGGGGTGTAGAGCAGCGTCGGGGCGTCGGCATGGGTGAAGAGGTAGCAGCCGATCACCCATTCGCCGTCGATGCTCAAGCGGTGGATCGCGTGATCACGGCGGATCGCCGGCGAGGTCTGGTCCATGCTGGCAATGCTGCGCTCCAGCCAAGCGCCGTCGAGCGCGGCGATATGCCCTTGCAGGCGGCATTCAAGGGCGGCGCTGCGCAGTTGCCCTTGGGTCAGGGCCAGGGTGGCGTTGCGCCGCAGCGCGTAGTCCGGGCTGTCGACGTTCAGCAGGCGGGTCTTGATCTCATTGATATACCGCTCGCCGACCCAGACCCCGGTGACCGAGCGCGCGACTTTCTCGGCAGTCAGCGGGCTCAGGTCCACGCCGTCGGGGCCTTTGAAGCGGGCCGAGCGGGAGAATTTTTCGTCGAGAAAACCGATGCCGTCGGCGTAGCCGTCGCGGTACAGCTGGGTGTAGCTGATTGGCGCAGCCTTGGCGAGCGTGGGTGCGTAGGCCCAGACGCTGTCGGGGTCGACGTCGGAGCGCGGGCGCCCAAGCAGCGTGCCCAGGCGCTGGCGCGCCTGCTCATGCAGGTACGTGCTGAAGCTCGGCACCTGCGCCTCGGACAAGGGGTAATCGTTGTAGGCACGCAGACCGCCTTCGGTGTCGTCCGCCAGTTTCATCAGGGTGCGCCGCGTGGGCAGCGGCGCCGCGCGGAACCAGGCGGGAGTGCTGAACTCATCGTCATCCAGGCGCGTGGCCAACACATGGGTGGCCATTGCCTTGAGGCAATCGGCATGGCTGACGGTGGGGCCGAAGCTGATTTCGCGGTGCTCCTGGGCGTGAAACTTGTAGCTCAGGCCGCTGAGCACCTGTTTCATCTTGGCGCGAAAGCGCAGGGCGACGCGGGTGACCAGGTAATCGGTGAGGGTGCCGGGCGGTGACTTGACGCCATTGTCCAGGGTCCAGCCGAGGATGTGATTCTGGCAGGCAACTTCACTGTCGAACGCCTGGAATTGCTGCGCGCGCGGTGCTTGCGGCGTACACAGCAACACGCGGTCGACGGCGCCGCTGGCGTTGCGCCGGCGCAGCACCCACAGGTCTTGCAACTGAGCCTCGTGCAACGCCAGGGTTGAGGCGCTCAGCAATGGGTCGCTGCCTTGGCGCACGCGCTGGATCAGCTCGACATCGTCAGCGCTGAGATGCCCCTGCAGCAGCGCGGTGCAGGCCAGGGTACTGATTCTGTGATCAAGCATGGCCTCGATGGCCTGGCACAGTTCGGTCTTCGCGTGGAGTTGCTTTTGCAAGGTACTGAAGTCGATACGCGGTTGTAGCGTACCCAGTTGCTCCGCGAGCCAACCTGGTGTCAGCTCGGCGTAGGCGGCGGGCAGTGGCGCGCCGTCGTAGCTGAGGCTGGTTTTTTTCAGGAAGTCGGAGCCGGTGTGCTCATCGTCGGGATGTGGGCCGCGCAAGGCCAGCTCGACCAGGTCGCGCTCGTGGTTGTATTCGCAGATCGGGTTGAGCAAGCGCCGCGTGGTTACCAGCAGGCGTTGCGGTTCGAGGTCGTGGATATCCAGCTCATCGCTCAGGCGCTCCAGCCATTGGTGGCGCGCCAGCGCGTAAGGCGTGGCGAGGGCGCCGAACAGTTGCTCCAGGTGTTGCCGGGCCTGGTTGTAATGGTGCAGATGTTCGGCGAGTTGAGCACGTTGGGGGTCGGTGGCGCTGCGGTACCAGTCCGGCGCGCTGTACCGCAGCCATCGGTCGAGCAGCAGTTGGGCACGCCATTGCAGGCGCGCGCTGACGTCGGGAACGGCAGTAGCGATGGCCTGCTCCAGCGCGTTGATCAGGGCTTGCGCGTCGCTGTGCGGGTTGTCCACCAGGCTGAGGGCGCGGGTGATGTCATCGCTGCGCTTGGCGATCAGTTGGTTGTCGAGGTGTTCGAACAGCGGCCGCTCACTGATCGGGTTCAACCCCAGCGGCCAGACGGCGTGTGGCGTCAACGCGTGGTAGTCGGTGGGCAGCAGGCCCATGAAGTGCGTGCGCTCGGCGGCGGCGTCCAGGCGCTGGAACAGCGCGGTGTCGAGGTCGATGAGGGTGGCAAAAAACTCGATCCCGCGTGAGGGGGTAAACAGCGCCACACGGCCGACCGGTGTGCTCGATTGAAGCTCGCTCACCTGCGGGCTTGAATGTTCGGTCAGCACAAAAGCTGCGGCCAGTTCGACGGTTTGCTCCTGGTATTCAAAGGTCAGTGCATACAGGCCTGGGCGTTGTGTGACGCCAAGCGGTATGCGGTCCAGGATCGCCAACTCCTGCGGGTGCAGCAGGCGGTCGGCGCCCGCGAGTGCGGCTTCGTGAGTCAGGGCTGTGTAGCCGGCCTCAAAGGTCATGAAGGATTTACGTGCCTTGCCGTCGATCTGCTCGCGGCGGTCCATGTCCTGCAGTTGTGTGTTCAGCGTGGTTCTGAGGGTGGCCAGCAGGGTCTGGCCTTCAGCGCTTTGCAGATCACGTTCGGCCAATCCCTGGTACAGCGCACGGCTCTTGTCGAGGAACTGTTGCCGGTACTGTTTGAGAAGGGTGTTCAAGCGTTCCAGATAAGCCAGGTCTGCCGACTGGGTTTGCGCAGGCAGCAACGGCCCATCGACATCGAGCAGGTAGTGGCCGATCAGGTTGAGTGAGCCTTTGATCTCGTCAAAGCTCAAGGGGGGATTGGAAGTGCTCACAGGCACGGGCTCCATGCTGAGGGTTAGAGCTGTCAGCATGGGCAGGGCCGCCCCGGGCGGGGCGGTAGATAGGTAGGTCAGGCGCCCGCGCGCACCGGGTTGCGTTGTGCCAGGGCCTTGAGGGCGTCGCTCAAGCCCTGGGCCTGGTCGCCGACCAGCAAATGCCACACGCCGTCTTCAAGCCGGCTGACACCCTGGCAGCCGAGGCTGTTGAGTTGCGCCTGCGACAGGCCTTTTTCATCGGCCAGTTGCAGGCGGATACGGGTCATGGCGATGCAGTCCAGTTGCACCACATTGTCCTGCCCGCCCAATGCATCCAGCCATTGCTGTGCCTGGGCCGTGGCGACTGTAGCGGCGCTGGCCGCTGGCGCTGGCATGGCGGCGCCGGCTACCGGCACGTGATTGGATGAGGGCATCGCCAGGCGGATTTCATCGGCAATGCTATCGGCCAGCGGTCCGACGACGACCTGCAGGCTGCCGCCGTTGCCGGGACGGACCACGGCCATGGCGCCAAGGGCTTTCAACTCGGCATCCAGCGCCTTGTTGCGGTCCACCATGTCCAGGCGCAAGCGCGTGGTGCAGGCGCCGACGCTCAACAGGTTCGCGGCACCGCCCAATGCGCGCAGGTACGCATGGGCCCGCTGGTTATCCGTCATGACCTCGGCCTGGGCCACCTGGATGTCTTCGCGCCCTGGCGTTTTCAGGTTGAAGCGGCGGATGCAGTAGCTGAACACGCTGTAGTAGATCAGCGCATACGCCAGGCCCACGGGCACCACCAGCCAGCCATTGGTGGATTTGCCCCAGCCCAGGACCATGTCGATGAAACCGCCGGAAAAGGTGAAGCCCAGGTGAATGTCCAGCAGGTTGGTGACGGCCATCGACAGGCCTGTCAGCAGCGCATGCAGCAGATACAGGAACGGCGCGAGGAACATGAACGCAAACTCGATCGGCTCGGTCACCCCGGTGAGGAACGAGGTCAGGGCCATCGACAGGAATATCCCGCCCATGATCTTGCGCCGCTCCGGCAGGGCATTGCGGTACATCGCCAGGCACGCCGCCGGCAGGCCGAACAGCATCACCGGGAACATGCCTGTCATGAACTGGCCGCCGTTGGGGTCGCCGGCAAAGTAGCGGGTCAGGTCGCCCGTCACCACCGCGCCGGTGGCCGGGTCGGTGAAGCTGCCGAACACGAACCAGGCCATATTGTTGAGGATATGGTGCAGGCCGGTGACGATCAGCAGGCGGTTGAATACGCCAAACACAAACGCCCCCAGGCTGCCGCTTTCCATCAGCAAGACGCCGAAGCCGTTGATGGCGTGCTGCACCGGTGGCCAGATCAGGCCGAACACCACGCCCAGGCCCACTGCCGAGAACCCGGTGACAATCGGCACGAAGCGTCGCCCGCCGAAAAAGGCCAGGTACTCCGGCAGCTTGATGTCCTTGAAGCGGTTGTACAGGGCGCCGGCCATCAAGCCGCTGACGATCCCGGCCAGCATGCCCATGTTGATGGTCGAGTCCAGCACCTTGAGGGTCGAGATCATCACCAGGTAACCGATGGCGCCCGCCAGCCCGGCCGTGCCGTTGTTGTCCCGGGCAAAGCCGACGGCGATACCGATGGCGAAAATCAGGGCCAGGTTGGCAAAGATCGCTTGCCCGGCGTCGTGCATCACCGCGATGTTCAGCAGGTCGGTATCACCCAGGCGCAGCAGCAGGCCGGCAATCGGCAGGATGGCGATGGGTAGCATCAATGCGCGGCCCAGGCGTTGCAGGCCTTCGATGAACAATTGGTACATGGCGAGTCTCCTTTTTCTTGTTGTTGTCAGCTCAACGGCCAGTGCTGGTGACAGGCTTGGCGTACGGCCCCGGCGCTGCTCAGGTTGAGCAGGCCCTGGCTCAGTTGCCGGCATTGCGTGGCGTCGAGGTGGCGCACACGGTCTTTGATTTCAGCAATCTGCGGCGGGCTCACGGACAGCTCGCGCACCCCCAGGCCCACCAGCACCGGTGTGGCCAGCGGGTCGGAGGCCAGGGCGCCACACACGCCGACCCAACGGCCATGTTTCGCGGCGCCGGCGCAGGTCTGGGCGATCAGGCGCAACAGCGCCGGGTGCAGTGCATCGACCCGGGCAGCCAGGCCGGCATGGTCGCGGTCCATGGCCAGGGTGTACTGGGACAGGTCATTGGTGCCGATCGACAAAAAGTCCGCATGCTCGGCCAGTTGCTCGGCCATCAGCGCGGCGGCCGGCACTTCGATCATCACCCCCAGGTCCGGGCGCTGGGTCAACCCCAGTTCGGCGCACAGGTCGTCGAGGCGCTGGCGAATGTGCAGCAACTCGTCCACTTCACTGACCATTGGCAACAGGATCCGGCAGCGCTGCAGCGGGCTGACCTGCAGCAGGGCACGCAATTGCTGGTCGAGCAGTTCCGGGCGTACCTGGGCCATGCGAATGCCGCGCAGGCCCAGCACCGGATTGGCTTCGGCGGGCAGTGGCAGATAGTCGAGCTGTTTGTCGCCGCCCACATCGATGGTGCGAATGATCACTGGTTTGTCGCCCATGGCGTCCAGCACCGCCTGGTAGGCCTGGCGCTGCTCTTGCTCATCGGGCGCGGTGCGGCGCTCGACAAACAGAAATTCGGTACGCAACAGGCCAACGCCATCGGCGCCGTTTTCGTAGGCCATCTGTGCCTCGCTGCTGGAGGCCACATTGGCCGCCACCTCAACGCTTACGCCATCAAGGGTGCTGGCCGCTGTCTGGGCCTGGGCCTGTTGCTGCTGGCGCTGCAGTTTTTGCGCATCGCGGATCTGGTGCACCTCGGCGTGGCGTGCATCATCGGGCATCAGTTCCAGGCGGCCGTTGGCGGCGTCCAGCACCACACGCTGGCCTTGGGGCACATCGAGCACTTCACTGCCCAGGGCGACCACACAGGGCAAGCCTTTGCCCCGGGCCAGGATCGCCACATGGGAGGTGGCGCCCCCTTCGGCCATGCACAGGCCCGCAGCGTTCTGCTCGCTCAACTGCAGCAGGTCCGAGGGGGTCAATTCATGGGCGGCGACAATGGCGCCGGCCGGCAACTCGAACTGCCAGGCTTCACCCAGCAGCGCCCGCAGGACCCGCTGCTGCAAGTCCCGCAGGTCGTTGGCGCGCTCGGCGAACAACGGCTTGCCCAAGCCCAGCAGCACGGCGCATTGGGCCTGGATTGCATCGCGCCAGGCGTGGGTGGCGGCGCTGCCTTGCTCGATGGCAGCGGTGGCGGCCTCCAGCAGGGCGGGGTCTTCCAGCAGGGCCAGGTGGGCGGCGAAGATCTCCTCTTCGTCCACGTCCTTGCGCCGGCGGGCGTGCTCCAGGGTACGGCGGATTTCCCCGCGCACCTGCTCCAGGGCGGCGTCCAGTTGCTGCAACTGCTCATCGGCGACGTGGGTTCGCGGGTCTGCAGGCAACTCGATGCTGCTCATTCGCCACAAAGGCCCGCAGACCAGGCCAGGTGCGGCGCAGACACCTTGCAAAACACCGGCTTGGGCGGGGGCGCGCTGCGCAGCGACGGTGGCCGGGGCTTTGTGGGGAACCGCCAGGGACAACGCCGCGAGCAGGGCTTGCAAGGCGGCTTCGCTGTCTTCGCCTTGGCAACTGACGCGCACTTCGTCCTGCTCGCCAATCCCCAGGCCCAGCAGGCCGATCAGGCTGCCGCACGGCGCAGATTTGCCGGCGAAATGCAGGTGCGACTGGCTGCTGAAACCTTGCGCGGTCTTGCGGATCAACGCAGCGGGGCGTGCATGCAGGCCACCCTTGTGGGTGATGCGAATGCTGGCGCTGGCGGCGTTGCCGGTGTGCGCGCCAGGCGCTGTGCGGGTGGCCGAGGTGTGGCGCGGGTAGACCTGCATCAGCGGTTGGCCCACGGTCGCCATTTGCATGCTGAACGGTCGCAGCTCGAACTGATCGCTGTTGGTGAGGATGATCAGGCTGATCAGGCTTTTGCACTGGCGGGCGATGCGGTCCAGGTCCAGGCGCACCAGGGCCTGGCCGCTGCTCACCCGGGCGCCCTCCTTGACCAGCAGCGCAAAGCCCTCGCCCTTGAGCTCGACGGTGTCGATGCCCACGTGCAACAGGATCTCTGCACCGTTGTCGGCACGCAGGGTCAGCGCATGCCCGGTGCGGGCAAGGTGAATCACCACGCCATCGCATGGCGCATACAGGCAATCGTTGAGCGGGTCGATGGCCAGGCCATCGCCCATGGCGCCGCTGGCGAACACCTCGTCTGGCACGTTGCCCAGGGTCCGCACCGGCCCGGTCAGGGGCGCGTTGAGGGTCAGGTCATTGTTATTGTTGGTCATGGGCACGGTACTCATCAGGAAAACGCTGCACATCACTTCAGTGGGTGCGGGTGACTTTGCTCAGGTGGCGCGGCTGGTCGGGGTCCATGCCCCGGGCCTGGGCCAGGCCGGCGGCCATTACGTAAAAGCTCTGGATCGCCAGGATCGGGTCCAGGGCCGGGTGTTCGGCGCGGCTGAGGGTCAGGTCACGCTCGGCGATATCGTCGGGTGCGGCCAGCAGCACGCGGGCGCCGCGTTGGCGCATTTCCGTGGCCAGGGTCAGCAAGCCCGGCTGTTCGGCGCCGCGTGGGGCGAACACCAGCAACGGGTAGTTGGCGTCGATCAAGGCCATCGGCCCATGGCGCACTTCGGCGCTGCTGAAGGCTTCGGCCTGGATCGCCGAGGTTTCCTTGAGTTTGAGCGCGGCTTCCTGGGCAATGGCAAACCCGGCGCCACGGCCGATAACCATCAGGCGCTGGCAATCGCGCAGGGCGTCGATGGCCAGGCTCCAGTCCTGGGTCGCCGCTTCGCGCAGGCCGGCAGGCAAGGCGTGGCAGGCTTCGAGCAGGCCGTCTTCCTGGTTCCAGTGGCCGACCAACTGGGCACTGGCGCTCAAGGTGGCGATAAAGCTCTTGGTCGCGGCCACACTGCGTTCGGGGCCGGCGCACAGGGGCACATGGAATTCGCACGCGGCCTCCAGGGGCGAGTCTTCGGCGTTGACCATCGATACGCTCAACGCCCCGCGCTTGCGCAGCAGGCGCAGGCTGTTGACCAGGTCCGGGCTTTGCCCCGACTGGGAAAACCCGAAGGCGGCCTGACCGCTGACTTTCAGCGGCGCCTGCGCCAGTGTCACCACCGACATCGGCAGCGACGCCACCGGCACGCCCACGTGTTGCATGGTCAGGTAGGCGAAGTAGCTGGCGGCGTGGTCCGAACTGCCACGGGCGACGGTCATCGCCACTTGCGGCGGCTGGCGGCGCAGGCGGCCCGCGACTTCGGCCAGCAGCGGGTCGAGGCATTGCAATTGGGCCGCGACGGCCTCACAGGAGGCCAGGGCCTCTTCAAGCATTTTTGAAGTCAATGGTTTCTCCTTCGACCATTACGTCGGTGAGGTGCAGGGAGCGGTCCAGGCGCACGCAGTCGGCAAAACTGCCGGGTTGCAGGCGGCCGCGTTGTTCCAGGCCCAGATAGTCCGCAGGAAATTGCGACAGGCGCTGTGAGGCTTCGTTGATCGGCAGGCCGATCTTCACCAGGTTGCGCAGCGCCTGATCCATGGTCAGGGTGCTGCCGGCTAGGGTGCCGTCGGCCAGGCGCACGCCGCCCAGGCATTTGGTCACGGTATGGCTGCCCAGCTTGTATTTACCGTCGGGCATGCCGGCGGCGGCCGTGGAGTCGGTGACGCAGTACAGGCAGGGGATCGAGCGCAGGGCCACGCGCATGGCGCCGGGGTGCACGTGCAGCAGGTCCGGGATCAACTCTGCGTATTTGGCATGGGCCAGGGCGGCGCCGACGATGCCCGGCTCGCGGTGATGCAGCGGGCTCATGGCGTTGTACAGGTGGGTAAAGCTGGTCGCGCCGGCGGCCAGGGCGGCGACGCCTTCTTCATAGCTGCCCAGGGTATGGCCGATCTGCATGCGCACCCCGCGTTGGCTGAGCGCGCGGATCAGGTCGTCATGGCCGGCGATTTCCGGGGCAATGGTGATCACCCGGATCGGCGCCAGGCGCAGGTATTCCTCAACCTCGGCCATCAGCGCTGTGTGGGCGAAGTTCGGTTGGGCGCCGAGCTTGCCCGGGTTGATGTAGGGGCCTTCCAGATGCACCCCCAGCACTCGGGCGCTGCCGGCCGGGCGCTGTTCGCAGAACTGGCCGAGTTCGCCGAGCACCCGGGAGATTTCCTCGACCGGCGCAGTCATGGTGGTGGCCAACAACGAGGTGGTGCCGAAACGCACATGGGTGCGAGTGATGGTCTCGAAGGCGCTGCGGCCTTCCATGATGTCCTTGCCGCCGCCGCCGTGCACATGCAGGTCGATAAAACCTGGCAGCAAGTAGGGCAGGTCGTTGTCGGCCGGATCGCAAGGCACGCCTTCGACGGCGCTGACCTTGCCTTCGTGGTGCACCAGGCGGCCGCGAATCCAGCCGTGGGGCGTGAGGATATTGTCTTCGGACATGGCAGTTCTCTAAGGCCGCAACTCGGCGGCAAAGTCATAGCGACGCAGCTCTGCGACAAAGTCGTAGTAGTCGTTGCGGCAGTAGGTGTCGGTGATCTCGATGGGCGTGTTGTCGGCGGTGTAGCCGACCCGGGTCATCAGCAGCATGGCGGTGCCGGGGGCGATGCCCACCAGGGCCGCGAACTCGTCCGAGGCGTTGATTGCCTGGATGTGTTGCAGGGCCCGCACCACCGGTTTGCCGATGCCTTCCAGGTATTCGTAGAGCGAGCTGCCGATGGCCTGGGGGTTGGGAATGATCGAAGCGGGCAGGGCGCTCATCTCGATGGCCATCACGGTGTCGTCCGCTTTGCGCAGGCGCTTGAGCCGCGCCACTTTGTCGGTGGGCGACAGGCCCAGGCGGATCAGTTCTTCATGGGTCGGCGGGGTGATCTCGCGCACCAGCCATTGCGAACTGGGGGCAAACCCCTTGAGCCGCAGCATTTCGCTGAACCCCGAAAGGCGCGACAGCGGTTGTTCCAGGCGCGGCGTAATAAAAGTCCCGGAGCCTTGGCTGCGGCGGATCAGGCCTTGGGCGAACAACACTTCCAGGGCTTTGCGGGCGGTGACCCGGGAAATGCTCAACTGCTCGCTGAGCACGCGCTCCGAGGGCAAGGCCTGCTCGGATTTCCACTGGCCGGCATGGATCGCGGCTTCCAGATTGCGGGCCAGTTGCAGGTACAGCGGCGTGGATTGTCGGTCGTCAGGACGCAGGGTCTGGATGGGATTCATCTGTAGGGTTTCCGATGCGTTATTGGAGTGTTGTCGCCCGGTAATGGCCGGAAATTAATACCACTTAAATACCATGTCAATGCCGCCAAAAGCGTGCAAACGGCTGTTTGCAGGCACCTTAAAGGTGCCTGGCATCAAGTGGTATTAGAGAGGTCTTTATCGCGCGCAGAAAGACGCAGCCCCTGGCAGTGAAATGGTATTCACCGGCAGGGGCTGTGGGGGAGGCAGGTTTTTTTTGAATTATTTTACGAACGGTGCCGGTTACGGGCGGATCTCGATCATCGTGCCGTCCTTGACCAGGTTCCACACTTCGCGCATGTCGACATTGCGCATACCGATGCAGCCGTCGGTCCAGTCCAGGGTGTGGAACCACTGTTCGGGGTATTCCTCACTGTCTGGCGTGCCGTGGATCATGATCATGCTGCCGGGCTTGACCCCTTCGCGGCGCGCGCGGGCGGCATCGCTGATATTGGGGTAGGAGATGTGCATGGACAGGTTGAAGCGGTCGCTGGTCTTGCGCCAGTCGATCCAGTAGAAGCCTTCCGGGGTGCGGCGGTCGCCTTCGATCAGCTTGTGGCCCTTGGGGTTCTTGCCCAGGGAAATACGGTAGGTCTTGAGCGGCTTGCCGTCGTTGATCAGTTGCAACTGATGGGCGGACTTGAGCACCAGGATCTTCTCGACGGGTTTGCCGCCCAGGGTTTGCAGGGTGGTGGCGCACGACAGGCTGGCGAACGACAGGCAGAGCAGGGCAAGCAACCAACGCATTGAAACGATATCCGTATAAAGGCTTATTGCGCCGGTTGAGTCGCAGGCGGCACCGATTCGCTGCGCACGGGGAACACCTGTTGCCGACGGTCAGCGAAAAAGCATTCTAAGGTACGCCTGACCGTGCGGAAAGCCAGCTCGGACCAAGGGATATCGGCTTCATCGAACAGCCTGACTTCCAGGCTCTCGGGGCCGGCGGCAAAGTCCAGGTCGATCAGTTCGGCGCGGTAGAAGATATGCACCTGGCTGATGTGCGGTACATCGATCAGCGTGTAGATGCTCAGGTTGCGCACCCTGGCGCAGGCTTCCTCAAGGGTTTCGCGCATGGCGCCCTGTTCGACGGTCTCGCCGTTTTCCATAAAGCCTGCAGGCAGGGTCCAGAAGCCCAGGCGCGGCTCGATGGCCCGTCGGCACAGCAGCACCTGGTTGCCCCAGACGGGCAGGGTGCCGGCGACGATATTGGGATTCTGGTAGTGAATAGTCTGACAGTGGTCACACACATAACGCAGGCGTGCGTCGCCTTCGGGAATGCGCTGGATGACCGGTTTACCGCATTGGCTGCAGAAGTTCATGCTTGGGTTCCTGGGGACTGCGCCTATCTTGGCGTGCAGGGCAGTGGCCTGCAAGTTGTCGTTTAGCGACACCGCCGGGGTTTTGGGGTTGGGCGCCCGTACGCTTTGGTGCATGATGCAAGGTAGCCAACAGATCGAGATGACTCATGCTGGACGAGCTACTTCGCCGGGTAAGCAATCACACGCCACGCACGCTGGAAACTGACGGACGTTTCCCCGAGGCCGCCGTGCTGGTGCCGATTACCCGTAGTGACGAACCCGAGCTGATCCTGACCCTGCGCGCCAGCGGGCTGTCGACCCACGGTGGCGAAGTGGCCTTTCCGGGAGGGCGGCGCGACCCGGAAGACCCGGACCTGGTGTTCACTGCCCTGCGCGAGGCCGAAGAAGAAATCGGCCTGCCGCCGGGCCTGGTGGAAGTGATCGGCCCCTTGAGCCCGCTGATCTCCCTGCACGGCATCCGTGTGACCCCGTATGTGGGGGTGATTCCCGATTATGTCGAGTACCTGGCCAACGACGCCGAGATTGCTGCGGTATTCAGCGTGCCCCTGGAGTTTTTCCGCCAGGACCCGCGCGAGCACACCCATCGCATCGATTACCAGGGCCGCAGTTGGTACGTGCCCAGCTATCGGTTCGGTGAATACAAGATCTGGGGCCTGACGGCGATCATGATCGTAGAGTTGATCAACCTGCTCTATGACGATGCCGACATCAGCCTGCATCGACCGCCGAAAAGCTTTATCAATACCTAAGCCATCGTTTGAATGGCAAGCCGTGAGGGAAGACCATGAAATACCGCCTGGGCGATGCCCGCGTCGAGACCCATCCACACAGCTGGGTGGCGCCCAATGCCACGCTGGTGGGCAAGGTCAAGCTGGAAGAGGGGGCCAACGTCTGGTTCAACGCGGTGTTGCGTGGTGACAACGAACTGATCCTGATCGGCAAGAACAGCAACGTGCAGGACGGCAGCGTGATGCACACCGACATGGGCTACCCGCTGACCCTGGGCACTGGTGTGACGGTTGGGCATAACGCCATGCTGCATGGCTGCACCGTCGGCGACTACAGCCTGATTGGCATCAATGCGGTGATCCTCAACGGTGCCAAGATCGGCCGGCACTGCATCATCGGCGCCAACTCGTTGATCGGCGAAGGCAAGGAAATCCCCGACGGCTCGCTGGTGATGGGCTCGCCTGGCAAGGTCGTGCGGGAGTTGACCGAGCAGCAGAAAAGAATGCTGGAGGCCAGTGCTGCGCACTACGTGCATAACTCGCAGCGCTATGCCCGTGATCTGGTCGAGCAGCCAGAATGAACCCGGTAGAACGCCCCGTTGCCTCGCCCTGCGTGAGTATCTGTGCGCTGGATGATGACGATATCTGCACCGGTTGCCAGCGCAATGTCGACGAAATCACCCGTTGGAGTCGCATGGACAATGCCGAGCGCCGGGTAGTGCTGGGGTTGTGCCATGAACGGGCGAAGGCCAGTGGAATATTGTGGATGATCCCCGGAAAATCCGGCGCCTGATATTTTTGAATGGCGAGCGAACCTGTTGTGGCGAGCGGGCTTGTTGTGGCGAGCGGGCTTGCCCCGCGCTGGGCTGCGTAGCAGCCCCAATAAAACCTCCGCGGACGTTCAGGTACACCGCAGCGCCTGTCTTTAGGGCTGCTACGCAGCCCAG
>NZ_VFEV01000023.1 GCF_007858275.1 Pseudomonas proteolytica | reverse complement strand
CCAGTTGCGGCTGTTCCTTGTCGACAACGGCCTTGAGCAGCTTGGCAACGGCCAGCGAGGTCAGTTCTTCAGCGGATTCGACGAGTACGGCGCGATCAGCACCCAGCGCCAGAGCAGTACGCAACTGCTCTTGAGCAGTGGATGGCCCTACGGAAACGACGACGATTTCAGTCACAACGCCTTTTTCTTTCAGGCGTACGGCTTCTTCCACGGCGATTTCGCAGAAAGGGTTCATCGACATTTTGACGTTAGCCAGATCGACGCCGGAATTGTCCGCCTTGACGCGAACTTTCACGTTGTAATCGACAACGCGTTTGACAGCTACAAGAACCTTCATGGATTCCTCGTTACTCTCCGGTGAAAAGGAAGCCGCCCGGATAAACCTGGCGGTAGATGCTCAACGGCGCACAAGGGCACCTCTAAAAACGCAGGCCGTCATGACAGGTAACGTTGCACGTACTCAATAATAAAGACCGTTCGTCAGGGGTGACTGACAAGTCATTCATCGTCGCAACGTGTAAACTGCGCGCCAGCATTACGTGCGCGTCAACCTGCCAAAGCAGTGCCTTGTCTTTGGACGTGGCCTTGAAACCGGCAGTCCGCCTACGAGAAGCGCAAAACCGACCGTATATTGACCGGAACACCTTTTCCGGTCAATACAGCAAAATGGTCAGATATAAGCCGCGTTGCTTTGATTTACCTAGCTCGCGGGCAATTCAAACAAACGTTTGTATTGGACGCTGAGAGTGGTGTAGATATAATGCGCCACCTAGAGAGAAAGGTGGGTCGTCCCCTGCCCTGTTGTAAGAAATTGGCGCAGAAGACGACAGATAAAACACCGAACCTCCACCCATTAGAAAAAAAACTGTTGAGCCTTGAGTAGGAGATAGCCTGTGGAACGCGAATACATGGAATTCGACGTGGTCATCGTCGGCGCAGGGCCGTCGGGCCTGTCTGCCGCCTGCCGACTGAAGCAGAAGGCCGCCGAAGCCGGTAAGGAAATCAGCGTCTGCGTGGTCGAAAAAGGCTCCGAAGTCGGCGCACACATCCTGTCCGGTGCCGTGTTTGAGCCACGCGCCCTGAATGAATTGTTCCCAGACTGGAAAGAGCTGGGCGCCCCGCTCAATACCCCAGTCGTGCGCGACGACATCTATGTACTGCGCAGCAGCGACAGCTCCACCAAGGTTCCAGATTTCTTTGTGCCCAAGACCATGCACAACGAAGGCAACTACATCATCTCCCTGGGCAACCTGTGCCGCTGGCTGGCCCAGCAGGCCGAGAACCTGGGCGTGGAAATCTACCCAGGCTTCGCCGCCCAGGAAGTGTTGTTCGACGAAAACGGCGTAGTGCGCGGGATCATCACCGGCGACCTTGGCGTGGACCGTGAAGGCCAGCCAAAAGACGGCCTGTACACCCCCGGCATGGAACTGCGCGGCAAGTACACGCTGTTCGCCGAAGGCTGCCGTGGGCACCTGGGCAAGCAACTGATCCAGCGCTTCAACCTGGACAGCGACGCCGACGTGCAGCACTACGGCATCGGCCTCAAGGAAATCTGGGAAATCGACCCGGCCAAGCATCAGCCAGGCCTGGTGGTCCACACCGCCGGCTGGCCGCTGGACATCATGAGCAACGAGAACACCGGTGGCTCTTTCCTCTATCACCTGGAAAACAACCAGGTGGTCGTAGGCCTGATCGTCGACCTGTCCTACAGCAACACCTTCCTGTCGCCGTTCGATGAGTTCCAGCGCCTCAAGCATCACCCGGTGCTGGCCCAGTACCTGGAAGGCGGCAAGCGCATCAGCTACGGCGCGCGCGCCCTGGCCAAGGGCGGCATCAACTCGCTGCCGAAGATGATATTCAAAGGCGGCGCCTTGATCGGTTGTGACCTGGGCACCATGAACGTGGCCAAGATCAAGGGCAGCCATACCGCAATGAAGTCCGGCATGCTCGCCGCCGACGCCGTGGCTGATCGCCTGTTCGCCGAGTCTGAAGGCGGCGATGAACTGACCGCCTACGTCGACAGCTTCAAAGCCAGCTGGCTTTACGAAGAACTGTTCGCCACCCGCAACTTCGGCCCGGCGATGCACAAGTTCGGCCCGATCATCGGTGCTGGCTTCAACTGGTTCGACCAGAACATCCTCGGCGGCAAAATGCCGTTCACCCTGCATGACACCAAGCCGGACTACGC
This sequence comes from Pseudomonas proteolytica, assembly GCF_007858275.1. Lineage (GTDB taxonomy): Bacteria > Pseudomonadota > Gammaproteobacteria > Pseudomonadales > Pseudomonadaceae > Aquipseudomonas > Aquipseudomonas proteolytica. Next base: position 108,201 of record NZ_VFEV01000023.1, on the reverse strand, counting down.
CTGCCTCAAGCTGGCCAAGGACAGCCAAAAGATCGACTACCCAAAACCCGACGGCAAGTTGAGCTTCGACAAGCTGAGCTCGGTGTTCCTCTCCAGCACCAACCATGAAGAAGAACAGCCGTGCCACTTGAAACTCAAGGACCCGAGCATCCCGATCGGCACCAACCTGCCGCTTTACGATGAACCGGCGCAGCGTTACTGCCCGGCCGGCGTGTACGAAGTCATCACCAAGGAAGACGGTGAGAAGCGCTTCCAGATCAACGCCCAGAACTGCGTGCACTGCAAGACTTGTGATATCAAGGACCCTTCGCAGAACATCACCTGGGTGACACCGGAAGGCGCGGGCGGGCCGACTTACCCGAATATGTAAGCCATCTGCTTGAACATGAGGCTCTCCACTGGAGAGCCTTTTTTATGGCCGACACAAATCTAATGTGTGAGCGGGCTTGCTCGCGAAGGCGGTGTGTCAGTTAAGAATTATTAACCTGACACACCGCCTTCGCGAGCAAGCCCGCACATTTAGATAGAGGTATCTCCAGGATTTATGCGGCGCGCTCTTCACCCGGGTTACGCTCGAAATAGCGTTTATATTCCCGACTGAACTGCGACGTACTCTGATACCCCACGTTATGCGCCGCCTGCGCCACGCCCATGCCTTCCACCAGCAACAGCTGTTGGGCCTTGAGCAGACGCAGACGCTTGAGGTACTGCACCGGCGACAACAAGGTGCAACGCTTGAAGTGCTCATGGAACGTCGACGCACTCATATGCGCATAACCGGCCAGGGTCTCGATGTTCAGGGGTTCGGCGTAATGGGCATGCAGATGGTTCAAGGACGTGGCAATCCGCGAGAACTGCCCCTGCTGCTCCACCAGGGCGCGCAGCACATCGGCCTGGGGCCCACGCAGTGCGGTGAACAATAATTCCCGCACCCGCGCCGGCCCCATGATCCGGGCCTCCAATGGATCGTGCAGGCACTGCAACAGGCGCTCGACGCAACCGCGCATCGCGTCATCCAGTACCACCGAGCTCATCGACTCCAAGGTCTGGGCCGTCGGCGGTGGGCCAGCCTGCATGCCCATAGCCATCACCAACTCGCCCAACACCACCCGATCAATACCCACAGTCACCCCGTACAGCGGGGCATCGGCGGCCATGGCAAACGTCTCGCACTCGAACGGCACCGGCATTGCCTGGATCAGGTAGTGCCCGGCGCCGTACTCCAGCGTCCTGGGGCCCAGGTAGGCGACCTTGCTGCCCTGAGCCACGAACATCAGGCTCGGTTCGTAGATCTGCGGGCCGCGTGCTACGTCGCAACTGGCGCGCAACACCTTCACACCCGCCAGGTGAGTCGGGGAAAAACCATCGCGGGGCGTCAGCCCCTCAATCAAGGAAACCAGCGTGGCGTTGGCATCAAGATGGCGAGTCAACAACATGGCAAAAACTTCGCGAAAAAGGGATGAGAACATCATCGCAGGTCTGGCGGCCAATAAATCCAATCCAGGGGCACTCCCGGACGAATAGGCATGAGACTCGGAGCATTTGCCATGTTCGCCCACCGGGTCCACGCGCAGAATTCGCCACCTTTCCCGTCCAAGCTTTTGCGAGGTTTTCACCATGTACACCGCCATCGGTTACGCCGCCCAGTCGGCCACCACTCCCCTCGCCCCCATGTCTTTCGAGCGCCGCAGCCCGCGGGCCGATGACGTGGCAATCGAGATTCTGTACTGCGGCGTCTGCCACTCCGACATCCACCAGGCTCGCAACGAATGGGGCATCGCCGTCTACCCGCTGATGCCGGGCCATGAGATTGTCGGCAAGGTCACGGCCGTCGGCGCCAGCGTCAGCGCGCATAAAGTCGGCGACCTGGTCGGCGTGGGCTGCATGGTGGACTCGTGCCGCCACTGCGAAGCCTGCAAATCGGACCTGGAGCAATACTGCCTCGAAGGCCCGACCATGACCTATGCCACCCCGGATCGCGTGGACGGCAGCAACACCATGGGCGGCTACTCCGATAGCATCGTGGTCAGCGAGCACTTCGTGGTGAAGATTCCGGCCAAGCTCGACCTGGCCAGCGCTGCGCCGATCCTCTGCGCAGGCATCACTACCTACTCGCCGCTCAAGCACTATGGCGTCAAGGCCGGCGACAAGGTCGGGATTCTGGGCATGGGCGGCCTGGGCCATATGGGCATCAAGTTCGCCAAGGCCATGGGCGCTGAAGTGACGCTGTTCACCCGCTCCGCGAGCAAGGCAGAAGAAGGCCGGCGCCAGGGCGCCGATCACGTGATCGTGTCCACCGATGCCGAGCAGATGAAAGCCGCCGCCGGGCATTTCGATTTCCTGCTGGACACCATTCCGGTGCAGCACGACCTCAACCCCTACCTCGATACCCTGCGCTTTGACGGCGTGCATATCCTGGTGGGTTTGATCGAGCCGGTAGACCCTCCGGTCAACGCCGCCAAGCTGGTGCTGGGCCGTAAAGTGCTGGCCGGCTCACTAATCGGCGGTATTGCCGAAACCCAGGAAGTCCTGGATTTCTGCGCCGAGCATGGCATTACCTGCGACATCGAAATGCTCGATATCCGCCAGATCAACGAAGCCTATACACGCATGATTGCTGGCGACGTGAAGTACCGCTTCGTGATCGACATGACCACCCTGAAGGCTTGATCAGGCCTTCGCCCCCAACTCCGCTGACAGCCGTGCTGCAACCTGTTTGACCACAGGAATCAGCTCGGCCATTTTTTCCAGCGGCATGTAGGGCACCGTACTGGCGATGCTGATGCCGGCGACAATCCGCCGGCTGGCATCGCGCACGGGCGCGGCCACACAGCGGATCGACGGCTCGTTGTCTTCCAGGTCGAACGCATAGCCGCCCGCGACATATTCGCGCATGCGTTGCTCGAATTGCTCCCAGGATTGTTCCGGGTGCTGCGGCCAGTGCAGGTTTTTCCCGCCTACCGGCAAGCTGGCCTGATACAGGCGCTGCCATTCCTCTTGCGAATCATCGAGCAACAAGGCCTTGCCGATCCCGGTACGTGCCAGGGGCATGCGGTGGCCGACCCGCGAGCGCATTTCCGGGCCGTTGCGCCCAGGATTCTTGTGCAGGTACAGCACATCGTCGTATTCACGGATCGCCAGGTGGATGGTGTCGCCGGTCAGCGCCGACAGCTCATCCAGATAAGGCATCGCCAGCGTCACCAGCGGCAGTTCTTCCCGGGCCTGGAAGCCCAACTCGATCAGCTTGGGGCCCAGCAGGTAGCCGACTTGCGGCACTACCCGCAGGTAGCGTTCGTCCACCAGGCAACTGGCCAGGCGATGCGTGGTGCTGCGAGTGGTGCCGATGCGCCGGGCAATCTCCTTGAGATCCCGCGCCCCGGATGCCACCGCCTGCACCACGCCCAGGCCGCGCAACAGGGTCTGGGTGCCCGTGGGCGCGGAGTCTTTGGCGGGCGTCGGTGGGTTTTCCTGCATGTCGGAGCCTATCTGGAAATGCGAAAGCGGCGGCCATTATGGCAAATGCCGGGCCTCATAACAGGGCCGATCTCAGCCTTGGGCAAACTCACGCAACGCATCGCCTTCCATGCGGTAGCGCACCCACTCTTCCTGGGGTTGGGCGCCGATGGATTTGTAGAACGCAATGGCCGGTTCGTTCCAGTCCAGCACGCTCCACTCAAAGCGCCCACAGCCATTGTCGTAGGCGATCTTCGCCAAGTGGCGCAGCAACTTCTTGCCCGCCCCACCACCGCGCTGCTCCGGGTTGATGTACAGGTCTTCCAGATACAGGCAGTTGCTGCCAAGCCAAGTGGAGTAGCTGAAGAAGAACACCGCAAAACCAATCGGCAAGCCATCGCGCAGGCAGATCAGGCCATGGGCGGTGGCACCTTCGCTGAACAGGCTGCGCTCGATATCCACCACGCTGGCGATCACTTCGTGGCGGGCTTTTTCGTACTCGGCCAGTTCAGTAATAAAGGTCAGGATCTGCGCAGCATCGCTGGGTACGGCGGGACGGATCTCGATGGTCATGAACAGGCCTGCGGCTAAAAAAGAAAGGACACATACTAAGGCGCTTTGATGACCGCTTGCAGGGATTTATGCACGCGATTACTCCGCTGCGCAGCAATGCTGACGCCAGTAACCACAGAACAAAGCACGGGGTGGCCCGTGGTAAAAAGTCCGCCATAAATCCAACAAACCCCAAGGCTTGCCCATGCGCCCCTCTGCTCCAGTTGGCGGAACGCTCTTCGCCCTGTTCTGCCTTGCCAGCTACCTGCTGTCACTGTCGTATGGCTCGACGTTTTTGTTGTCGCTGCTGATCGATTCCAGAGGCGGCAATGAACACGACGCCGGCAGCGTGATTTCCATGGCGATGCTCAGTACGTTTATCGCGGTGATTGCATCCGGGCACCTGGCCGATGCCCTGGGTGCCGCGCGCTCAATTGCCTGCCTGGGGATCCTGCTGGTGGTGGCCTGCCTGGGCTTTGCCCTGACGCCGGGTTTTGGCCTGGGCCTGATGTTGTTTGGCCTGACCCTCGGGCTGGGCTGGGGCGTGTTCTACACCCTGGGCCCGATCATCGTGGCGATGCTGGTGGCGCCCAGCCACAGGGCCAAGTATTTCGCCTGGCTGTCGGGAAGCATGATGACCGGCATCGGTTCGGGCCCCCTGTTGGGGCGGGCGGCCAGCGCCATGGGCCTGCCTCTGGAAAGCGCATTTTATATTGCAGCTCTCGCCAGCCTGGTGGGCGTGCTGATGTTCTGGCGCCTGGGCAGCTATCTCAAGCAGCAACCCAACTTGCTGGGGACTGGCACCGTGTCGAAAATTTCCTGGGTCAGCACCCGGCGCGTACTGGGGTCGAAGGCGGCATTCGCGATCATCATGGTTGGCCTGGGCGGCTGTGTGTTTGGCGGGCTGTCGAGTTTCCAGACCAGCTACGCGGCAAGTCAGGGGCTAGATTACTCGCTGTTTTTCCTGGGCTTCATGGGCGCGGCGATCACCAGTCGATTGTTGATTGCCAGCGTGGTGGTCAAGCGGGATGCGTACTGGTCGGCCTGTGTGTTATCCGGATTGATGCTGGTGTCGATCCTGATGTTCAGCTTCGGCGTGCATGACAGCTTCAGCTACTTGCTGGCGGCTATCACCTTGGGAGTGGGTTACGGCCTGACCTATTCAGTGATCAACGGCCTGGCCGCCAACGAAGCGCCAACTGCCAGCACGCCCCAAGCCTTGCTGCTGTTCAGCCTGTCGTACTTTATCGGGGTGTTCGGGTTTCCGCTGCTGGCGGGCAAGCTGATTGTCGAGCATGGCGTGCCAACCCTGCTCGCCAGTGTATTGGGCATCGCCTTGCTCAACTGGCTGATCACGGTGCTGCGCCTGATTTGGCGCCGGGTGTCGAAACACAAAATCTTACAGGTGACCTAGCACCGTTCGTCGTGATCCAGGCACCAACAATAAGAGTGGGCTGACCAACCTAAGGTAAGGACTTTATTCCTATGGAGGCTCCACCATGAATACTTCCAAAGTGACTGCCCTCGCCTTCGCTGGCTTGCTGTCTGCGGTGTCCCTGGCCAGTGTTGCGGCAACCGACCCTTCCACCGGCAAGACCGACCCTATTGGTAGCCCGCCCAACCCCGCCACCCAAGAAACCGAGAACTCCATGGGCACCGGGCTCGATACCAATGGCGGAGCCATCATCCAGGACGGCGCCGACCCACGCACCCGAGGCAATGACGGCAACCGCCAGGGCCTGGGCACCGATGTCGAGAACGGCAAGATCGGCCCCGGCAAGAATGCCACCCCAAGCGGCAACGATGACAACCTGCCCGGCGCGCCAAAACAGCCTTGAGCCACTGGCCGACAGACGAACACTACCCCACCACTGACCCTGAAGAGGTATGCATGAACGTCGATAAAAACCTTGAGAAAGAAGTCCTCACCCGCTTGCTGCACGCGCACCCGAATGGCTTGGGCAAGGAGGTGCTGGATAACTACCGGGGCGAAAAAGTTGTGGCCAGTACCCTGGCGATCCTTCAGGACCGCGGGCTGATCAAGGAAGGCCATGTGACCTGTAACGAGGCCGGCGAACACGCATTGCACCTGCCGATCAAACTGACAGCATCCGGCGTGGACGCGGCGCGCAAGCTCGAAGACGCGTAATAGACGGCTTGCCGGCGATAGCGGTGTGCCTGGTGATGATAGAGCGCTAGGCAGGCCGTCATCGCTGGCAAGCCAGTTCCTACAAACATTCCAAACCTATGCAGGAGCCGGCTTGCCGGTATCAGTCCCTGGGCTCCAGGCCTATCGGGAAGAACACCCCCCCACTCCAGACGCCCAGCCAACTCTCGCCGTCGATCCGGCGTGTTACTGCCAGTTCCACCAACTGGTAGAACACGTTGCGGTGGACCAGCGCCTCAAGGTTGTTGCGCACCAGCACATAGGGCGAAGGCTCCTGGGTGTGTGGATCAATCACCACCCGCAGCGGATGCGCCGGGCCGGCTTCGATCAGGTCTTCGACATTGGAGGTAAACCGCAGGAGCTGGTTCTCGCCATCGCCCTCGACCTCCAGCGACACAGCCACAAAGGGCGCGTCATCCACCTTGATCCCGACCTTTTCCACCGGCGTGATCAAGAAGTAATCATCGCCATCGCGACGGATGATGTTGGAGAACAGCTTGACCATCGGTTTGCGCCCGATAGGCGTGCCCAGGTAATACCAGGTGCCATCACGGGCGATGCGCATGTCGATATCGCCACAGAAATTCGGGTTCCACAGATGAACCGGAGCCGGTCCCTTGCCCTTGGGCAACTGCGCCAACAAATCATTGGCCTTGGCCGAATCCGTCATGCTGTTCTCCTCTGAATTACTGGTCGCTCATGCCCAACAGGCTGCGGGCGTACTGGCGCAGCGGTGGGCCAAGCAGATCTTCGGGTTTGTTGTCATGGAACGTCAGTAAACCGCCACGACTGCGAATCCGTGCAGTATCGATCAAATATTGGGTGCTGGTCTCGATCAACATGATCTGGATGACCCCGCTGTCGACGCCCAGTCGGTCCAGGGCTTCCTGATCGGCCCACTCATCTGCATTGCCGATGCGATCATCGGCCTTGGCGAACCGCGTATACAACAGGTAATGGGCGCCTGCCTCACGGGCTTCGGCCATGGCCTGCTCCAGCCCTTGCGGGGCGCGGGCGCGGCGGACCATGGGAAAGTATTCGATAAAGCCATTGAACGCTTCCTCGGCCACCACATTGGGACGCGGATAGGCGCTGCCCGGCGGCGTGAACGCGCCTTGGGCGATAAATACAAACGAATCGGGCTGTATGCGAACCGAGTTGGAACGACGGGTGTCGCTGTGATCCAGCAAACCGGCATCGCTCATCTGATAGCGAGTGCCTTCGGCCATATCGCTGACTGTCATGCAGCCACCCAGCGCGAACGACGCCAGCAACAAAACCAGACTACGCATCCTATCCTCCAGGAGCCGGTGACGGAAAACCGGCGAATGGGCACCAGATGCAGATTTTGCGCCAGCTTGCCTGGCTACCCGCCAATGATCTTCATCACGGTCGCCCCGCCGGAAAACGCCACTTCCTGCTTGTCGCCCAAGGCCTTGACCAGCAGGCGCTGTAACGCCGGCAGGGCCTGGTGGCGCGGCTTGTCCAACAGGTCGCCGACATAGTGGCGGTTGCTCGACGACAGGCAGCCGTGCAACCAGCCGGTCGAGGAGAGGCGCAGGCGCGAACAGGTACGGCAAAACGGCACGCTTTCATTGGCGATCACGCCGAAGAAGCCCTGACCGGGAATTTCATAGCGCACGGCCGTGGCATCTACCGGGGCGTCAGCCTGCAGGTATTCGTGATGTTCGCCAATCAGGCTCAACAGTTGCTGCAGGCTGACGAACTGTTGCAGGAACGCGTTGGAGTCACTGGCAAGGTGGCCCATGCGCATCAACTCGATGAAACGCAGTTCATAGCCGCGCTCCAGGCAATACTCCAGCAGGGGCATGACCTGGTCGAGGTTCTGCCCGCGCAACGGCACCATATTGACCTTGATCTTGATTCCCGCCGCACGCGCCTGGTCCATGCCATCGAGGACCGTGGCCAGGTCGCCCCCCCTTGCGATCCCGCGAAAGGCAGCGGCATCGAGGGTGTCGAGGGAAACATTGATACGGCGAATACCGGCATCGACCAGTAATGGCAACTTGCGCGCTAGTAACTGGCCATTGGTGGTCAAGCTGATATCGCTCAAGCCCATCTGCCCGACGGCCTGCATAAAGGTTTCGAGCTTGGGGCTGACCAGCGGCTCGCCGCCGGTGATGCGCAGACGATCGATGCCCGCAGCCTCGATCAGGTAGGCCACCCCACGGGCCATGGCCTCGGCCGAGAGCTCGTCCTGCGCAGCCACCAACCGCTTGCCGTTGGGCACGCAGTAGGTACAGGCGTAATTGCAGGCTGAGGTCAGGCTGATCCGCAAATTGCGAAAACGCCTGCCTTGACGATCAACGATCATGGATCACTCCGGCAGCGGATAATTCGGGCGCGCTAAAACCTGACTCATAAATCAGATTTTAGCAAGGTCCTTGCCTGAGTATATTCCTGGGTTACTACATACGGCAGTAAATCAACCGGCCATTGTCCGGATGAATGCCTTATGTGGCAGGCGTCTCGGGGTTCGGCAGGTCGGTGCTGTGCTTGCGCTTGTTGCCCATGCGTACGCCGATGTCCATCAGGAACTGGAAGAAGCCTTCCTGATCTTCCAGCACGTTGCTCCAGAATGGCGAGTGGTACAGCGCCACGGCACCATGCACCAACGCCCAGGCGGCGCAGTAGTGGAAGTAAGGCGGCACATCTTCCAGCTTGCCTTCACTGATCCGACCCTTGATCAGCAGGGTCAGGCGCTCGAAGTTCGAAGCACGGATCTTGTGCAACTCCTCGACCATTTCCGGCACTTGGTGGCCCTTGACCACCTTTTCTTCGAGGCGGTCGAACAGGCGGTAGCGCTGCGGGTCACGCATGCGGAACTCAAAGTAAGCCCGGGACAGCGCTTCCTTGTCTTTGTCGACATCGGCCGAGTGCAGCAGCTCGTTCAAATCGCGCTCGTAATCGAGCATCAGGCGCAAGTAGATCTCGGCCTTGGACTTGAAGTGCTTGTAGATCGTGCCTTTGCCGATACCCACGGCATCCGCAATCATCTCGACGGTGACGCTGTCTTCACCCTGTTCGAGGAACAATTTGAGCGCGGTGTCGAGAATTTCCTGCTCACGGCGGCGAAACTCACGGACCTTACGGGGTTCTTTGTGCATAGAAAGAGGTCTGCAGAGGTCAGTATTGGGAGGGTTGAATGCCCCGATGACGGAACGTTTTACCCGGTGCGAGGGATTATCCCGACTGGGCGGTCGTTGGGCAACGTCTATATGAACAACCCATACACTAAACTTACAGCCCGCCAACGAATCAAGCGATATGGGTCAGAAATAAAACACAGGTTCGCGCAATGTATTGCCGCTCAATGAGAACTCAAGCGAAGCGCACGTATTCCAAATCTGTTTAAAAAACGATCAGATGCGGCTGGACTGCACGGGATACTGATCAATACTTCATCTGTCGGTGTGACATCTCCCCCAAGTGAAACACCGATAGGGGTACCAATGGACCGCGTACCTTTATTTACTCCTAATGGTCTTAACCCGGATTCACCCCCCAGAACCCGGGTTTTTTTTGCCTTGGATTCAGCGAACGTGCGCCAACGGGAACAGGCGCTTGAAGTTCTCGGTGGTCTGCTCGGCAAAACGCTCGACAGACTCGCCGCGCAACATCGCCAGGTAATCCGCCACATCCCGCACATATTCCGGGAGGTTCGGTTTACCGCGATGGGGGATTGGCGCGAGGTAAGGTGAGTCGGTTTCCACCAGCAAACGATCCGCCGGCACCTGGCGCGCCACATCCCGCAGGGCATCAGCATTGCGGAAGGTGACAATCCCCGACAGGGAAATATAGAACCCCAGGTCGAGCGCCGCCTTGGCCATCTCCCAGTCTTCGGTAAAACAATGCAACACGCCCGCCTGGGGCAGCGCCGCCTCGCGCAGCAAGGCCAGGGTGTCGGCACGGGCGCCACGGGTATGGACGATCACTGGTTTACCGGTCTGCTGCGCCGCTTGCAGGTGCAGGCGGAACGAGGCCTGCTGCAAAGCGGCGGCTTGCGGCTCGTAGTGGTAATCCAGGCCGGTCTCGCCAATGGCCACCACTCGCGGGTGATTGAGTTCGCCCAGCAGCCAGTCAAGGGCCGGGGCTTCGCCAGGCTTGAGGTCCAGGGGATGGATGCCTACCGAGCAATCCACGTCGGCATAGCGCTCAGCCAGGGCCTTGACGTCGGCGGCGTTCTCGGCGCTGACGCCGATGCACAGGAAATGCCCGACGCCACGCTGGCGTGCGGCGTCGAGGGCGGCATCCAGGGAGCCGCCGTGGGCGGCGAGGTCGAGGCGATCAAGGTGGCAATGGGAATCTACGAGCATAAGAAGTTACAACTTGCGTCACAGGAAGTGTCTGGCCAACGAGACATCCGTCGGCCCCGAGAATATCAACGTCGGCCGAGTAACCCGACCCACTGCACCAACAGTGCCTCAAGCAACAGCACCCGGTTCAGGTTGGCCTTGCCCAGGACCTTCTGGCGCTGGGCGAGGATCCAGTCCTGAATGTTCAAAACCTTGTCCTGGGCGCTCTTCTGAGCCAGGTACTGCACGACCTTGCGCATGTCCATCAAGCCCAGGCCGCTCTCGTCTTGGGTCAGTTGATAGCGCAAGATCAAGCTGGACCAATCACAGAACCAGTCAAACAGCAGCAACAGCGGCACGTCTTTCCAGCCCTCGGCCAGTTGCGTGGCAGACTGCTCTTGCTTGAGCAGCTTCTTCACCCCGTCGACCACCTGCGCACGCTGCTCGCGTACGCCCTGGGCCTGCAGGCTGACCGCCGCCAGGGGTGAGCCGGCCGCCAGGGTCAGCAATTCAACCCGCTCCTGCTCACTGCACTGCGGCAAGGCCTGGCCCAGCCATTGCAAACTCATGGCCTCGCTCGGCAGCGGGCAGGCCTGTTGCACGCAACGACTGCGAATCGTCGGCAGCAAACGGCTGGACTGATGACTGACCAGCAGCAGCACGGTGTCGCCCGAGGGCTCCTCAAGGCTCTTGAGCAAGGCGTTGGCGGCGTTGATGTTCATCGACTCCACCGGCTCGATCAGCACCACCTTGCGCCCGCCCATCTGCGCGGTCTGCACCACGAAGCTCACCAGGTCACGTACCTGGTCGACCTTGATCGCCTTGTCGGCCTCTTCAGGCTCCAGCACGTAGTTGTCCGGATGGCTGCCGGCCTTGAGCAGCAGGCACGATTTGCATTGCCCGCACGCCTCAAGCCCTGCTGGCTGCTGACACAGCAGGCGAGCCATCAAGCGCTCGGCCAAGGCGCGCTTGCCGATGCCTGCCGGCCCATGGAGCAGATAGGCATGGGCATGCTGGGCACGTCCGGCCAATTGCTGCCATAGGCTGTCCTGCCACGGATAGGCTTCAGCCACGGTAAAGCTCCAACAGTTTCGGGAGCAGCGCATCGATGGCCTGTTGCACTTGCTCCAGCGGTTGCGCGGCATCCAGCAAGCAATAGCGCGACGGTGCAGCTTCGGCACGCTGGAGGTACGCCGCGCGCACCGCTTCAAAAAATGCCCGGCCTTCCAGTTCGAAGCGGTCCAGGCGACCACGGGCGCTGGCCCGCGCCAGGCCGACGTCCACCGGCAGGTCGAAGACCAGGGTCAGGTGCGGGCGCAGATCGCCCTGGACAAAGGTCTCCAGGGTCGCGATGCGCTCCAGGGACAAGCCACGGCCGGCGCCTTGGTAGGCGTAGGTGGAATCGGTAAAGCGGTCGCAGATCACCACCGCACCACGGGCCAGCGCCGGCCGGATCACTTCGCCCAGGTGCTGGGCACGCGCGGCAAACACCAGCAACAACTCGGTGTCCGGGTTCATGACCTCGTCGCCAGTCGCCAGCAACACCTCGCGGATCTTCTCCGCCAGGGGCGTGCCGCCGGGCTCGCGGGTCAGCAGCACCTCGATCCCTGCGGCCCGCAAGCGCTCGGCCAGGTATTCACGGTTGGTACTCTTGCCGGCGCCTTCCGGGCCTTCCAGGGTAATAAACAAGCCAGTCACAGGCAGTCCTTAATCAGAGTCATTGCGGGCTTTGCGCGGGCGCAGCTTCAGGCGCGACAGGCTCAACGGCCGCAGGTGTGGCCGGCGCAGGGCTGGAGCGATAATCGGCGCGACGCTTGAGTTGGTACTCGCGCACCGCCGCATTATGGGCATCCAGGCTATCGGAGAAAATATGGCTGCCATCGCCCCGTGCCACGAAATACAGGCTGCTGCCCGGTACCGGATTCAACGCGGCATGGATCGCTTCGCGGCCGACCATGGCAATCGGCGTCGGTGGCAAGCCGCTGATCATGTAGGTGTTATAGGGCGTGGCTTCTTTCAGGTGCGCGCGCGTCAACTTGCCGTTGTAGCGCTCGCCCATACCGTAGATCACGGTGGGGTCGGTCTGCAGCAGCATGCCGATCTTCAGGCGCCGCACAAACACCCCGGCAATCTGCCCACGCTCTTCAGGCACGCCGGTTTCCTTCTCGACCAGCGATGCCATGATCAGCGCCTGGTAGGGGTCGGTATAGGGCGCATCCGGGGCACGTCGGCTCCATTCCTGCTCAAGTACATCGTCCAGGCGGTTGTAGGCTTTCTTCAGGAACTCGACATCGGTCATGCCGCGCACGAAACGGTAGGTATCAGGGAAGAACCGCCCTTCCGGGAAGACGTCGGGATGGCCGATTTTTGCCATCACCTCGCGGTCACTCAAGCCCGTCAGGGTCTGCTCGATCTTTTCGTGCTTGGCCAGCGCACTGCGCACCTGGCGGAAGTTCCAGCCCTCCACCAGCGTCAGGCTGTACTGCACCACTTCACCGCGTTGCCACAGGCCGATCAGGCCCTGGGCCGTCAGGCCTGGCGTCATGCGGTACTCGCCACTGTGCAGTGGCTGACCCTCAAGATTGAAGCGCCAGTAAAGGCGCAGCCAGAAGGCATCCTCAAGTACACCGTCGTTTTCCAGACGATTGAAAGTACCGGTAGGGGTCGCACCAGCCGCTACATCCAGCAATTGCTCCTGGGACAGATTCAGCGGCTGCTTCAAGGCCGAGTCCAGCTTCCAGGCCGAAAAGCCCAGCAGCAAACCCGCCAGGACCAGACCGATCTCCAGCAGCAATACAATTTTACGTCTCAAATCAAACACCCAATAGCGCGCGAACAATGCCCTGCAGTTTACGGGTGAGCGGCCCAGCCGACCAGCTCATTGGCCCACATCCAAGCACCGGCCAAATGCCATATACGCTGTTGCAGACGAACACTTCATCAGCCTGTTGCAACTGCGCAAGGCTGATATCGGCAACGGTGGTGACAATGCCCAACGCCTCGGCCCTGGCCAACAGCTCGGCCCGCATGACGCCGGCCACGCCGCAGCGGCTCAGGTCGGCCGTCAGCAACTGGCCGTCATGCACCAGGAACAGGTTGCTGAACACGCCTTCGATGACGCGCCCGGACATATCCAGCATCAATCCTTCCACGTGATCGGCATCTTGCCACTCGGCGCGGGCCATGACCTGTTCGAGGCGGTTTAGGTGCTTGAGACCTGCGAGCAAAGGTTGCTCGGACAAACGGGTAGCGCATGGGAACAGGCGAACGCCTGAAGAACCATGAGTCTGAGGATAGGTGGCAGGCGGGCTGCCTTGCAGAATACGGCGCACCGAGGCGCCAGCGTTGATGCCATAACCCCGCTGGCTATCGCCACGGGTGAGGATCAACTTGAGTACGCCATCGCCCAGGGCTGCGGCAAAGGCCAGCACTTCGCTGCGGACCAGTTCCTGGTCTGCGGCAAGCGCCAGGCGCCTGCAACCCTCGTCGAGGCGTTGCAGGTGGCGATCAAGCAGCACGGGCTGCCCGGCCTTGACTGCGATGGTTTCAAACAGACCATCGCCGTAGGCCAGGCCGCGATCTTTCAGCGGCACGGCGTCCGCTGGCTGACCGTCGACCCAACTGTGCATCACTCGGCGAACCGGCGGAACACCAGGGAACCGTTGGTACCGCCAAAGCCGAACGAGTTGGACAACACCACGTCGATCGGCATTTTCTGCGGCTCGTGAGGCACGAAGTTCAGGTCGCAGCCCTCATCTGGTTCATCAAGGTTGATGGTCGGCGGCGCGACCTGATCCTTGATTGCCAGCACGCTGAAAATCGCTTCGACCGCACCTGCCGCACCCAACAGGTGACCGGTCATGGACTTGGTGGAGCTGACCGCCAGCTTGTAGGCGTGCTCGCCGAATACCGACTTGATGGCCTGGGCTTCCGCCAGGTCGCCCGTCGGCGTCGAGGTGCCGTGGGCGTTGATGTACTGCACTTGATCGACGTTGATCTTCGCGTCGCGCAGGGCATTGCTGATGCAACGCGCGGCGCCCGCACCGTCGGCAGGGGGCGAGGTCATGTGGTACGCATCGCCACTCATGCCAAAACCGATCAGTTCGGCATAGATCGTCGCGCCACGGGCCTTGGCGTGCTCCAGCTCTTCGAGGACCAGGGCACCGGCACCGTCGGACAGTACAAAGCCATCACGGCCCTTGTCCCACGGACGACTGGCGCGGGTCGGCTCGTCATTGCGGGTCGACAGCGCACGGGACGCGCCGAAGCCACCCATGCCCAGGCCGCAGGCAGCCATTTCGGCGCCACCGGCGATCATCACGTCAGCCTCGTCATAGGCGATATTGCGCGCCGCCATGCCGATGCAGTGAGTGCCCGTGGTGCACGCCGTGGAAATGGCGTAGTTAGGCCCCTGGGCACCCAGATGGATGGACAGGAAGCCGGAAATCATATTGATGATCGAGCCTGGGACGAAGAACGGTGAAATTCGACGAGGGCCGGATTCGTGCAAGGTACGGCTGGTTTCTTCGATATTGGTCAAACCGCCAATACCCGAGCCCATGGCCACGCCAATGCGCTCACGGTTGGCATCGGTCACTTCCAGGCCGGCGTTACGCACCGCCTGAAAACCGGCTGCCAGGCCGTATTGAATGAACAGGTCGAGTTTGCGGGATTCTTTGATCGAGAGATATTCCTCGACATTGAAGCCCTTTACCGAGCCGCCAAAACGGGTGGAATAGGCAGAAAGGTCCGTATGTTCAATCAGACCAATACCACTGTGGCCAGCCAGAATGCCCTGCCAACTGCTCGGCACATCCGTACCCAGTGGCGACAACATACCCATACCGGTGACTACGACGCGTCTACGCGACACAGCACTCTCCTTTTTCTTGATGACGACACTTGAGCTGACTTTTCATCAGAGCTAATGAAAAAACCGCACGCCGTTATAGCAGTGCGGTTTTTCCATAACAGCAAGCGACGATTACAAACTATTACGCCTGGTGGCTAGTAACGTAGTCGATAGCAGCTTGAACAGTAGTGATTTTTTCAGCTTCTTCGTCCGGGATTTCGGTCTCGAATTCCTCTTCCAGAGCCATCACCAGCTCAACGGTGTCAAGGGAATCGGCACCCAGGTCTTCTACGAAGGAAGCAGTGTTGGTCACTTCTTCTTCTTTAACGCCCAGTTGCTCGGCGACGATTTTCTTGACGCGCTCTTCGATGGTGCTCATACCTTGTTTAACTCCTAATGGACAAATTCAGGCAGCTGGCCAGTGGGTAAGTGTATAGAAAGGCTTTTCAGCTTTTCAACTGAAAGCTTCACCCTCGTACCCTACCGACCACCTGTCTATAAATAGATTGCAGCTTTATAACGGATTTTAGACAGCTCGTATGACATTTTTTTGAAGCGATCCGTCACAATTTAACTCATGTACATCCCGCCGTTCACCGGGATTGTAGCCCCAGTCACGTATGCCGCACCGTCAGACGCCAGGAAAGAGACCACATTGGCGATCTCTTGGGCCTGGCCCAGACGGCCCAGCGGAATTTGCGTCAGCAACGCTTCACGCTGCGCTTCAGGCAATTCGCGGGTCATATCGGTATCGATAAACCCTGGAGCCACCGAGTTGACCGTAATCGACCGCGAGCCGACTTCACGCGCCAGGGCACGGCTGAAACCTTCCAGGCCGGCCTTGGCAGAGGCGTAGTTTACTTGGCCTGCGTTGCCCATGGCACCCACTACGGAGCCAATATTGATAATTCGACCCCAACGCGCCTTGGTCATGCCGCGCAAAACACCCTTGGACAGGCGAAACAGACTGTTCAAGTTGGTATCGACCACGTCGTACCACTCGTCGTCTTTCATGCGCATCATCAGGTTGTCGCGGGTAATACCGGCGTTGTTCACCAGAATGGCCGGCGTCCCGAACTGTGCAGTGATCTGCGCCAGCACGGCAGCCACGGACTCATCGCTAGTCACGTTGAGTTCCAGGCCAGTGCCCTGCACGCCGTTTTCCTTGAGGGTTGCCGCGATACGCTCGGCGCCGGAGGCGGAGGTCGCAGTACCGATCACTACCGCGCCCTGACGGCCCAGTTCCAGGGCAATCGCCTGGCCAATGCCACGGCTTGCGCCGGTAACCAGTGCAACTTTACCTTGCAGACTCATGCAGGCTTCTCCTTAGTTCAGGCCAGTGCGGCGCGGGCGGCTGCGAAGCCATCCGGGGTATTGAGATTGGAAGTCGACACGCCTTCGGCGCAGCGCTTGTTGAGACCGGCCAGGACTTTGCCCGGACCACACTCAACCAGTTGAGTAGCGCCCTTGGCAGCCAGGGTCTGGACCGACTCAACCCAGCGCACCGGCTTGTACAGTTGCTCCAGCAGGTCGCGCTTGAGGGTTTCGAGGTCGGGTGCCACGTCGGCGCTGACGTTTTGTACCAACGGGATCTGCGGCGCCTGCCAGTTGATGGCTGCGATGGACTCGGCGAAACGCTCGGCCGCCGGGCGCATCAACTCGCAATGGGATGGCACGCTGACCGGCAGTGGCAATGCACGCTTGGCACCGCGGGCCTTGCAACCTTCGATGGCACGCTCGACCGCAGCCTTGACACCGGCGATCACCACCTGACCAGGGGAGTTGAAGTTCACCGCGCTGACCACGTCGCCCTGGGCCGCTTCGGCACAGGCTTCGGCCACCACGGTGTCGTCCAGGCCCAAAATAGCGGCCATGCCGCCCTGCCCGGCCGGAACAGCCTCTTGCATCAGTTGACCACGGCGCTCTACCAGCTTGACCGCCTCAGCGAGGGTCAGGCTGCCTGCGGCGACCAAGGCGCTGTACTCGCCCAGGCTGTGGCCGGCGACAAAAGCCGGGCGTGCGCCGCCTTCAGCCAGCCAGACGCGCCACAGCGCGACGGAAGCCGTCAGGATCGCCGGCTGGGTTTTATCGGTTTGGTTGAGCAGTTCTTCCGGCCCGTCCTGGGTCAATGCCCAAAGGTCGTAGCCCAAGGCAGCGGAAGCTTCCTTGAATGTTTCCAGGACCAGCGGGTATTGCGCGCCCAGCTCGGCCAACATGCCGAGGGACTGCGAACCCTGCCCTGGAAAGACGAATGCGAGGGATGTAGACATGTAACAAGCCCCTAATGATCTGGTCGTCGGTGAATTGACGCCCCACAGCTGGGAGCGCAAGAAACTGACAGATTGGATGGTCAATTGAACTGGCCGGTCACATTTAAGCATTCCCGGCCCGATTCGCCTAAGGCAACAGATCCTCAAGACGGCCATGCAAGCGCTGCGGCAGGTTCTCCTGGATCTCGATCAGCGCGCGCGCAATGGCGCTCTGAAAGCCCTGGACCCCTGCCGAACCGTGGCTTTTTACCACAATGCCCTGCAACCCGAGGAAGCTTGCGCCATTATGCCGCGCCGGGGCCAGGTCCGCCTGCAGGCGCCGCATCAAGGGTAGCGCCAGGGCACCCACCAGCCGGGAAACCAGGTTGCGCTTGAACAACGCCTCGATCCGCGCGGCAATCATCGTTGCCAGGCCTTCGCTGGACTTGAGCAGAATATTTCCGACAAAACCGTCACAAACCACCACATCGGCCTCGCCACGATACAACCCATCGCCCTCGACAAACCCGATGTAGTTCAAGCCCCGCGCCTGTTGCAACAGGCTGGCGGCCAACTTGACCTGCTGGTTGCCCTTGATGTCCTCGGTACCGATGTTCAGCAACGCCACGCGCGGACGCACCACACCCAGCGCTTCGGCCGCAACCGACCCCATCAGGGCAAAGTGCAACAGGTGCTCGGCGCTGCAATCGACATTCGCTCCCAGGTCCAGCAACTGACAGTAGCCACGCTGCGTCGGGATCGCCGCGACCATCGCCGGCCGATCAATGCCCGGCAGGGTTTTCAGCACATGACGGGACAAGGCCATCAAGGCCCCGGTGTTGCCGCCACTGACACAGGCCTGGACCTTGCCATCACGCAGCAACTCAAGGGCTACGCGCATGGAGGAATCGGGCTTGCCACGCAGGGCCTGGGCTGGCTTTTCATCCATGCCGATGGTTTCGCTGGCTGGCGTTATCGTCAGGCGCGCGCGATCCACAGCCGGATGGCTGGCAATCAGTTCTTCAAGTAGGGAAGGTTGACCGACAAGGGTCAGGTGCAGCGAGGGCGTAGCGGACAGGCTGGCAATGCACGCCTGAACAATGCTGCGGGGACCGAAGTCCCCGCCCATTGCGTCAATCGCGATGACTTGAGCAGACAAGTGATTACTCGTCAGCGCCCTTGTCGATCACTTTACGGCCACGGTATACGCCTTCTGGCGATACGTGGTGACGCAGGTGAATTTCACCGGTGGTTTTTTCTACAGACAGAGTGCTTGCCGTCAGGGCATCGTGGGAACGACGCATGTCACGGGCAGAGCGGGATTTTTTGTTCTGCTGAACAGCCATAATTGATTAACTCCTAAACGTTTGGGTCACGCTTTAACTGCGCCAATACACTGAACGGGTTGGACCGCGTTACCTCGTCCTCGCTCGGTTCGGACTCGTCATCGAGCCCCGCCGGCTGCTGGCATTCTTCCGGATGATGAGCAGGCACAATGGGCAAGGCGAGCAGAAGCTCCTCCTCGATCAGTGCATGCAGATCCAAAGGATCTTCGCCCAGTTCCAGCACGTCATAACCTTTCGGCAACGACTGGGTATTCGCACCCTCTTTCACCACAGCATAACTGCATTCGCTGTGGATCGGCAGGGTGACCAGCTCAAGACAACGCTGGCAAACCATTTTGACCTCGGTGTCGATAAAGCTGTGAATTACCACAGATTTACGTTCATCTCGTTCAAAAACGAATTTAGCCTGCACCGTACCGACATTGTCGGAAAGCGGGTCGCAGAGTCTCTCCAAATCGGCCAGCAACACTTCACCTTGAAGGGTGGTGCCACGATCAGCCAATTTGCGCGGGTCAACGTGAGGTGGAATCGGGTCATTCAACATAGGCGCAGCATTATAGGGATGCACCCGCCCATGTCAAAGGAAATTCAGCCCTGTGCGCCAGACTGCCCACTCGCTAGAATCCGCGACTGCCTTGAGGAGAGCCACATGTTGCCTTTATTACTCGCTTCCAGCTCGGTTTATCGCCGGGAACTGTTGAATCGCCTGCAGCTGCCGTTCATCTGCAGCTCTCCGGATATCGACGAAAACCATCGTGCAAATGAGTCCGCGGTCGACCTGGTCAAGCGCCTGGCCGAAGAGAAAGCCCGCGCCCTCGCCAACAGCCACCCAGGGCACCTGATCATCGGCTCGGACCAGGTCGCGGCGCTGGATGGCCAGATCATCGGCAAGCCCCACACCTTTGAAAAGGCCCGTGAACAATTGCTGGCGGCCAGCGGCCGACAGGTCAGCTTCCTCACCGGCCTGGCACTGCTCAATAGCGAGACCGGGCACTGCCAGGTGGACTGCGTCCCCTTCACCGTCACAATGCGCCAACTGGAGCCGGCGCAGATCGAGCGCTACCTGCGGACTGAACAGCCCTACGATTGCGCTGGCAGCTTCAAGGCTGAAGGGCTGGGGGTGAGCCTATTTCAAAGCACCGAAGGCCCGGACGCCACCAGCCTCATCGGCCTACCGCTGATTCGCCTGGTAGATATGCTGCTGGCCGAAGGCGTGCAAGTACCGTAGACCACCACAAACCCCATGCGGGAGAGGGCTTGCTCGCGAATGCGGCGTGTCAGATACACAGCCAGTGACTGACACTGCGCATTCGCGAGCAAGCCCGCACCACATTTTGAGCTATGCCAACCTGAGATCAGCGCAGGGTCGGGCCCTGGAAGCCCATATACAGCGCCAGCTTCTCCGCCACACTGGCACCCAGACGCTTGGAGAAGCGATCGAACGGCGATTCCTGGACGGTGAAGTCCACCAACTCCTTCTCGCCAATCACATCCCGCGCCACCGAACTGGCACTGCCCAGGCCATCGATCAAGCCCAACGGCAAGGCCTGTTCGCCAGACCAGATCAGCCCGGAGAACAACTCCGGATGTTCTTTATCCTTGAGCCGCTCACCGCGCCCCTGCTTGACGCTCGCAATGAACTGGCGATGGGTGGTGTCGAGCACGCTCTGCCAGAACTGGGTTTCGTCAGCCTTTTGTGGCTGGAACGGGTCGAGAAACGACTTATGCTCGCCCGAGGTGTAGGTACGCCGCTCAACCCCCAGCTTCTCCATGGCCCCGACAAACCCGTAGCCGGCCGCCGTCACGCCAATGGAACCCACCAGGCTGGCCTTGTCGGCGTAAATCTGGTCGGCAGCACTGGCAATGTAATAGGCGCCCGAAGCCCCCAGATCAGAGATCACCGCGTACAGCTTGATCTCAGGATGCAACGCGCGCAGGCGGCGGATTTCGTCATAGACATAGCCCGACTGCACCGGACTGCCACCCGGGCTATTGATGCGCAGCACCACACCCTTGACCTTGGGATCCTCGAAGGCGGTGCGCAGGCTGCTGACGATATTGTCGGCGCTGGCAGACTCCTTGTCGGCAATCACCCCGCGCACTTCGATCAGCGCGGTGTAGCTGCCGCTGCGGGCGGCGCTTTTTTCCATATCCACCAAGGGACTGAACAGCACCAACATGCCGATCAGGTAGGTAAAGGTCAGGAGCTTGAAGAAGATCCCCCAGCGCCGCGCCCGACGCTGCTCCTGGACACCCGCCAGCAGGGTTTTTTCCAGCAGTTTCCAGCTTTTATCATCGCCATTGTCGGCAGCGGCCTTGGTCGGCGCCTTCCACTCATCGGTCATGCCATCTACCCCAGCAAAAACTTAACGGGCCTGGTTGAGCCAGGCGTGCAATTGCGAAAACCTGTCGATCGTCAGGCGCGGCTCGTAAGCCTGCAGCGCTTCCGGGGACTGGGCGCCATAACTGACGGCAACACTGTCCATGCCGGCATTGCGCGCCATCAGCAGGTCAAACGAGGCATCGCCGACCATCAACGACTCACGGGCAGAAACGCCGCAATGGGCCATGATCTGCTCCAGCATCAACGGATGAGGCTTGCTCGCGGTTTCATCGGCGGCCCGTGTGACGTCGAAGTAATCTTCCCAGCCATTGGCCTTGAGCACCCGATCCAGCCCGCGCCGGGCCTTGCCGGTGGCCACTGCCAGGTGATAGCCCTGCTCACGCAATGCCGCCAGGGACTGCACCACCCCATCGAACAAAGGCGAAGGTTCGGACTCAAGGGCAATGTAGTGATCGGCGTAGTGCTCGCGGAACGCTACCAGTTCACTGTCGGATATCTGCGGGTACAAGGTACGAATGGCTTCGGGCAAACCCAGGCCAATGATGCCCTTGACCGCCAGGTCACTGCACAACTCAAAGCCGGAGCGGGTCGAGGCCATATGCATGGACTCGACAATCCGGCCAATGGAATCGCACAGGGTGCCATCCCAGTCAAAAATCAGCAGTTTATAGTCAGGGCGCGACACTCAGGCGCTCCACGGTCTTGGCCCACATCTCATCGACGGGCGCCTGTAACTTCAATTCACCACCATCTGGCAACGGCACCGTCAGCATGTAGGCGTGCAGGAACAGGCGCTTGCCGCCCAGATCACGGATTTCCTTGGAGAACCCCTCGTCGCCATACTTGGTATCGCCAGCAATACAGTGACCGGCGTGCAAGGTATGTACGCGAATCTGGTGGGTACGCCCGGTCACCGGTTTGGCCTCGACCATGGTCGCAAAGTCGCCGAAACGCCGTAGCACCTTGAACAGGGTCAGCGCCTCCTTGCCCTCCTCGTCCACTTCGACCATACGCTCGCCGGAGCGCAGGTTGCTCTTCTGCAACGGCGCACGCACGCTCTTGATCGACGATGCCCAATTGCCACGCACCAGGGCCATATACCGCTTGTCCACGCCATCGCCGCGCAAGGCGGTATGCAGGTGGCGCAACATGCTGCGCTTCTTGGCGATCATCAGCAGGCCGGAGGTATCGCGATCCAGGCGATGGACCAACTCCAACTCCTTGGCATCCGGACGCAACTGACGAAAGGCTTCGATCACCCCGAAATTCAGGCCGCTGCCGCCATGAACCGCAATGCCACACGGCTTGTTGATCACGATCAGCTTGTTGTCTTCGAAGACAATCGAGGCTTCGAGGCGTTGCAACAGGCCCTGGGCCAGCGGCACGGGCTCGTCGCGCTCAGGCACCCGCACAGGCGGCACGCGGACGATATCGCCCGCCTGCAGCTTGTACTCAGGCTTGATCCGCCCCTTGTTCACCCGCACTTCGCCTTTACGCAAAATGCGATAAATCAAGGTCTTGGGCACGCCTTTGAGCCTGGCCAGAAGAAAATTGTCGATGCGTTGGCCGGCATATTCCGGCGAGACCTCAAGCAGCTGGACGCTGGGGGTCGGGGGGGTGGTAGTCGTCATGGCGGGAATGATAACAATTTTTTATGGAATTGAAGCACTTAATCATTGCTGCTATAGTCGCGAACGCCGCCAAAAGCGGCCTGGACAGAGGACTCGCGGCAAACTGCCGCCCCTGACCATCGCAATTCATCAGGACGCGAGGCCGTCCTACGGGGCTCTTGCCACACTGGAAGGCTCAAGATTGTAACAAGCGCAGGTGACATGAGGCCTGAAGCGAGTGCGATAAGCAGAGTGATTACTCGCCTATTGCGCCGATATTTACGGCCAGTTCACAAAGTGCAGTCAGTCTTGTACCAGACCACGGCGAATGCTTCGGAAACAACGCCTGTTATTAGCCATGAGCGTGAACTCCCCATTGGAGAACACGGTAAATGCCAACCCGCTGCGGATTCTGCGCGCGGCAGCACCCGAATTATCAGGGATACGTGTAGGGTGGAGATGCACAACCGTCGGACTGTGTAGCACTAGGCTTATATTTAGACGCTTCATCTCGTCCACAGTCGCCGGTTGATTCCTCCTCCTGACTGAGTGCTTATTAAGTCACCACAGCAAGCAGGACGCGTAAGTCGCGATACCAGCCCAATTGGCCGGTATTGCTGGACACTGGAGTGGCCAACCACTCTTGACGCACCTGACACCGACCGTGAGAAGTCGTGTGTGCCGAACGCCGTTTCCGGCAGCCCGGAAACCGACGGTACAACATGAAAAGAATGCTGATTAACGCAACTCAACCCGAAGAGTTGCGTGTTGCACTGGTAGATGGCCAACGCCTCTACGACCTGGACATCGAGTCCGGTGCACGCGAGCAGAAGAAGGCCAACATCTATAAAGGCCGGATTACTCGCATCGAGCCAAGCCTTGAGGCTGCCTTTGTCGATTTTGGCTCTGAGCGCCATGGTTTCCTGCCCCTCAAGGAAATCTCCCGCGAATACTTCAAGAAAGCCCCTGAAGGCCGCGTGAACATCAAGGACGTCCTGAGCGAAGGCCAGGAAGTCATCGTCCAGGTCGAAAAAGAAGAACGTGGCAACAAGGGCGCAGCCCTGACCACTTTCATCAGCCTGGCTGGCCGTTACCTGGTCCTGATGCCGAACAACCCGCGTGCCGGCGGCATCTCCCGTCGCATCGAAGGCGAAGAGCGCAACGAACTGCGTGAAGCGCTGAACGGCCTGATCGCCCCGGCCGACATGGGCCTGATCGTGCGCACTGCCGGCCTTGGCCGCAGCAGCGAAGAAATGCAGTGGGACCTCGATTACCTGCTGCAACTGTGGACTGCTATTAAAGAAGCGTCCCTGGACCGCTCCGCGCCATTCCTGATCTATCAGGAAAGCAACGTGATCATCCGCGCCATCCGCGACTACCTGCGCCAGGACATCGGCGAAGTGCTGATTGACAGCGTTGAAGCCCAGGACGAAGCCCTGACCTTCATCCGCCAGGTGATGCCGCAGTACGCCAGCAAGATCAAGCTGTACGAAGACAGCGTACCGCTGTTCAACCGTTTCCAGATCGAAAGCCAGATCGAAACCGCCTTCCAGCGCGTAGTCGAACTGCCTTCCGGTGGCTCCATCGTCATCGATCCGACCGAAGCCCTGGTGTCCATCGACATCAACTCGGCGCGCGCCACCAAAGGCAGCGACATCGAAGAAACCGCCCTGCAGACCAACCTGGAAGCAGCCGAAGAGATCGCTCGCCAACTGCGCCTGCGTGATATCGGCGGCCTGATCGTGATCGACTTCATCGACATGACCCCAGCCAAGAACCAGCGCGCCGTGGAAGAAAAAGTCCGCGAATGCCTGGAAGCCGACCGTGCCCGCGTGCAAGTTGGCCGCATCTCACGCTTCGGCCTGCTGGAAATGTCCCGTCAGCGCCTGCGTCCATCCCTGGGCGAGAGCAGCGGCATCGTCTGCCCGCGTTGCAACGGCACCGGCATCATCCGTGACGTTGAATCGCTGTCCCTGGCGATCCTGCGCCTGATCGAAGAAGAAGCCCTGAAAGACCGCACCGCCGAAGTCCGCGCGCAAGTGCCGATCCCGGTCGCCGCGTTCCTGCTCAACGAAAAACGCAACTCGATCACCAAGATCGAACTGCGCACCCGTGCCCGCATCGTGATCCTGCCGAACGATCACCTCGAGACGCCGCACTTCGAAGTCCAGCGCCTGCGTGACGACAGCCCGGAAGCCCACAGCGGCCAGTCCAGCTACGAAATCGCCGCGGCTGCTGCCGAAGTCGAAGAAGTCCAGCCAGCCGCCGCGACCCGCACCCTGGTTCGCCAGGAAGCTGCCGTCAAGACCGCGCCGGCCCGTGCCAATGCACCCGTGCCGGCTGAAGCCGCTGCCCCGGTTGCCGCGCCTGCTTCCCTGCCGGAACCAAGCCTGTTCAAGGGCCTGGTGAAGTCGCTGGTCAGCCTGTTCGCCACCAAGGAAGAGCCTGCTGCTCCAGCCGTGGTCGAGAAGCCTGCTGCTGAACGGCCTGCACGCAACGAAGAGCGTCGCAACGGTCGCCAGCAGAGCCGTAACCGCAACGGTCGCCGTGACGAAGAACGCAAGCCTCGCGAAGAGCGTGCACCGCGTGAAGAACGCGCACCACGTGAAGAGCGTCAACCGCGCGAAGCCCGTGAAGAAACTCCGGCCGTAGCCCGTGAAGAACGTGCTCCGCGTGAAGAGCGTGCGCCACGTGAAGAACGCGCACCGCGCGCACCTCGCGCCCCACGTGAAGATCGCAAGCCGCGTGGCGAGCGTGAAGAACGTGTACGTGAACTGCGCGAGCCACTGGACGCCGCTCCAGCCGTGGCCGCCGCTGGCGCTGTTGCAGTGGATACCGCGACCGAAGAACGCCCGGCCCGCCAGCCCCGTGAAGAACGCGCCCCACGCCCACCGCGTGAAGAGCGTCAACCACGTGCCGAGCAAGCTGCCGCCGCCAGTGAAGAAGAACTGCTGACCAACGACGAGCAGCCACAGGAAGATGGTCAGGACAACGCCGAAGGCGATCGTCCACGCCGCCGCTCCCGTGGCCAGCGTCGTCGCAGCAACCGTCGTGAGCGTCAACGTGATGCCAACGGCAACGTGATCGAAGGCTCGGAAGAGACCGGCGAAGCCACTGAAGAAGCAGCCAACAACGAGCCGACCAGCACCGAACTGGCTGCCGGCCTGGCCGTTACCGCAGCGGTTGCCAGCTCGGTCATCAGCGCCCCTGCCGAAGCCGAAGCCAACCAGCAGGCCGAACGTGCCACCGCTGCCGTGCAGGAAACTGCCGTCGTCGAAGCACCGGTTGTCGAAGCCACCACCGTGGTCGAAGCACCTGCTGCTCCAGAAGTGGAAGTTGCACCGGTTCACGAAGCCCAGCCTGAAGCTGAAGCCGAAGTCGTGGCCGCACCTGCGGTCGTGGTTGAGCCACAGCCTGCGGTTGAAGCGGTTGTCGAAGCGCCAGCTGCCGAGCCAACCCCAGAAGTGCGTGAAGTTCGCGAAGAACAGACCGCCTTCCAGTGGACTGCCGAGCCAGCCGTCGTCGCCGAAGCACCAGCCCCGGCTCCGGCTCCGGTAGAGGAAGCTCCAGCACCTGTCGCCGAACCTGCGGTGGTTGCAGAACCAGTCGTGGTTGCCGAGCCGGCTCCGGTGGTGGTGGAAACCCCAGTGGTAGCCGAAGTGGCCGCCCCAGTGGTCGAAGCCCCTGCCAGCGCCCTCACCGAAAACGGCCGTGCGCCTAACGACCCGCGTGAAGTGCGTCGTCGCAAGCGTGAAGCCGAGCGCCTGCAGAAAGAAGCCGAAGAAGCAGCGGCAGCGGCCCCGGCCCCGGCCGTAGTCGAGGCCGTTGTGCAAGCACCGGCCATCGAAGCTGAAGTTGAGCACACTGCCCCGGTCATCGACGAGAACCTGCGTTCCGTTGAAGAAGTGGTAGAGCACAACCCCAAAGCCCTGGAAGAAGAGCACGAGCCTAAACCCCTCGCCTGATTCCAACGGCAACTAAAAAGCCCCGCCTGAGCAATCAGGCGGGGCTTTTTTACGCGCTCCATTCAACGACAGAGATCATGTGTGCGGGCTTGCCCGCGATGGCCATCGGTATCTACACAACTTTGCCGCAACACCTAAATCCAGGCAGATAGCGCAGTTGTGGCGAGCGGGCTTGTCCGTTAGACCAGGCGACAGCCCAGCGCGGGCGATGCGGCGTTCCGACAAGCCCGCTCGCCACGGGGGAGTTGGTCAGTTTCTGAAAGTTGTGTAGATACCTATGCCGCGATGGCGGTAGAGAGAAGGCGCGGTGAGCTTGAGGCCGCCATCGCCGCCAAGCCAACCCCTACCTGAATTCCAGTGCTTGCGGCACATCCACATCCCATAACACCCCGGGATCATCCACCGGCACCTGCCGAACATCAGCCTGGGCAAACAGGGCCTTGGCACCACGATCCCCCGTCAGTTCCATCAAGGCGAGCCCCAATGCCTGGCCAAATGCAACGGGATGGCCCTGCCGGCCGGCGTGCACCGGCACACTGATCCCATCCACCCGCTCTATCACCCGCTCAATGCTCGACGCCTGAATAAACGGCATATCCCCCAACACCACCAGCCAACCCGCTGCCGGACCACTGGCCGCCACCCCTGCCGCGAGGCTGTCCCCCATGCCTGCCGACTCCAGCAGCAACACTTCACAGCCATGATCCGTGGCCAGACGGATGACCTCGCTGCACGCAGGCGATGTAACGACCCACCGCCGAGTGATGCTGGCCGGCAGATTGAGCAGCACATGCTCGAAGACCGGCCGTGTCACTCCATCACGCCCCACACAATGAGCCAGCAGTTTGTCCTGCCCGCTTTGCGCACGGAACCGGCTGCCCTGCCCCGCCGCCAGGACGATTGCGGTGATCGCACTCGTCAACTAACCGCCTCCCGTACGGGTTTGGCTTGCAACACTTCCACACCGTTCTTGATCGCGACAATGTGCGCCATCAGCGACAAGGCGATCTCTGCCGGCGTATGGCTGCCAATATGAAGACCGATCGGGCCGTGCAGCCGCGCAATTGCCTCGGCCCCCAGGCCCAGTAACGCGAGGTTTTCCCGACGCTTGCGGCTATTGAGCAGTGAACCCAGGGCACCGATGTAGAACGCCCGGGAGTTCAACGCGGTCAGTAGCGCCATATCGTCCAGGCGCGGATCGTGGGTCAGGGCAACAATAGCCGTGCGCTCGTCCGTCTGGATATTGAGCACCGCCTCATCGGGCATTCCCGGCACAAAGCGCCCGTGCTGTTCTTCCCAGCCATGCACAAACTCCGCACGGGGATCGCAGATCAGTACTTCAAAATCCAACAGGCGCGCTATTTCTGCCACATAACGCGACAACTGGCCCGCACCGATCAGCAGCAGGCGCCAGCGCGGACCGTAGATGGCCCGCAAACGCTCACCGTCAAAACTGACAATGTCGGACTTGCTCGCCACGCTCAAGCGCACACTGCCCGTCGCCAAGTCCAGTTCCCGCGCCACAATTTCATGGGCCTCACAACGCGCCAGCAACTCCGCCACCCAGGCATATTCCTCCACCCGCTCCTCCGTCAGGCGCAAGGTACCGCCGCATGGCAGACCAAAACGCGCCGCTTCGTCGCGGGTAACGCCATAGGTCACCAACTGCACCGGCGGCCCATTGTCTGGCAGGCGGCCATCGTGCAGACGGGCGATCAGATCATCTTCGATGCAGCCACCGGACACCGAACCGATCACCACCCCGTCGCCACGCAGGGCCAGCATCGCCCCCGGCGGCCGTGGTGCGCTGCCCCAGGTCTGGACCACGCTGTACAGCACCACCCGTTGCCCTGCGCGGCGCCACTCCAGCACGCTGCGCAGGACATTCAGATCCACGCTGTCCATCAGGCCTGCGCCTCCTGCTGCCAACCCTGCAACTGATAACGCACCGGCAGGTTACGGATGCGCTTGCCGGTGGCGGCAAATATCGCATTGCACAGCGCCGGCGCAATCGGCGGCACGCCCGGCTCACCCACACCGCCGAGGGGGACCTCGCCTGCCGGTGTGACCAAATGTATGGCAATTTCCCGGGGAGCCAGGGACATGCGCGCCACTTCGTACATATGGAAGTTGTCCTGCTGGACCTTGCCATCCTTGAAGCTGATTTCTCCCAGGACCGCATTCCCCAAGCCCATGACGCAAGCGCCCTCGAACTGCGAGCGGATGCGTTCCGGGTTGATTTGCGGGCCGCAATCCACGGCGATATCCGCCTTGTGCACGATCAGCGTGCCATCACCCTTGACCTCCACCTCGATCACCGCCGCCACATACGTCACAAAGCTGTAGTGCACCGCCAGCCCCAGGCCGCGCCCCTTGGGCAGCGTGCGGCCCCAGCCGGCAGCCTTGGCCGCGGTCTCGAGCACGCCACGCATGCGCGCCGTATCAATTGGGTAACGCTCGGGTGACTCGCCGTAGTTCCACTCTTCACTCAAGGTGCGTGGATCGATCTGACGATCCGGGCCCAGCAGCTTGAGCTGATATTTCAGCGGATCCTGGCCAGCCTTGTGCGCCAGCTCATCGACAAAGCTCTGGATGGCAAAACCATGGGGGATGTTCGACACCGAACGGTACCAACCCACACGGGTGTGGGCGGCGGCCTCGGGGTTTTCCAGGCGCACATTGGGAATGGCGTAGGCCATGTTGGTAAAGCCCATGCCCAATTCAAACGCGGCCTCATGGTTCATGCCCGGCGCAAACAGCGCAGTGATGCTCGGCGCCACGGTGCGGTGCAGCCAGGCGGAGGGCATGCCGTCGTTGTTCAGGCCGGCCTTGAGGTACTCGGCAGACACGGTGTGAAAGTAGGAGTTATGGATATCGTCTTCACGGGTCCACTGCACGCGCACGGCCTTGCCGGGAAACTCCTTGGCCAGCACCGCAGCTTCAATGATGAAGTCCGGCTTGGACTTGCGCCCAAAGCCGCCGCCCAACAGGGTGACGTGGATCGTGACGTTATCGAATGGCAAACCAAGGCGCTCGGCGACCCGCTCCCGTGTGACCTGCGGCGCCTGACTCGGCGCCCAGGCCTCGCATTGCCCGTCTTGATAACGGGCCACGGCAACCATCGGCTCCATGGGCGACTGCGCTAAGTGTGGCAAGTAATACGCGGCTTCCAGGGTGCTGTCGGCATCGCTCAGGGCCTGGTCGATGCTGCCGGTATTGCGCACCACTTTGCCGGGCTCAAGGGCCGCGGCTTCCAGGGTCTTGCGGTAGTCGATGGAGTTGTAGCCGGCATTGACGCCGTCCTCCCAGACAATCTGCAGCGCTTCACGCCCCTTGATCGCCGCCCAGGTATTGCTGGCAACCACCGCTACACCGCCCAAGGGCTGGAATTCCGAGGGCACGGGCCGACTTTCGATTTGCAGGACCTTGATCACCCCGGGGACTTTCAACGCCGCGCTGGCATCGAACGACTTGACCTTGCCGCCATACACCTTGGGCCGCGCAATGGTCGCAAACAACATGCCGTCAAAATGCACATCGGCGCCGTACACTGCCCGGCCGTTGACGATATCGGCACCGTCGATGGCCTTGGTGGCCTCCTTGCCGATATAGCGAAACTCCGATGGCTGCTTGAGCCGTAGGCTGTCCCGCGCCGGCACCGCCAGCGCACCGGCGGCTGCAGCCAAGGCGCCATAGCCCAGCTCACGGCCGCTGGGCTGGTGAATCACTTTATGCAACTGCGCACGGCACTCGCCCAGCGGCACTTTCCACTGCTCGGCGGCAGCCTGTTCCAACATGCTGCGCACGGCTGCGCCGCAACGGCGCATCGGTTCATACCAGTGGCGCATGCTGCGCGAACCGTCGGTATCCTGATTGCCAAAACGCACTTCATCGCCCGGGGCCTGCGCAACCTTCACCAACGCCCAATCGGCCTCCAGCTCGTCGGCCACCACCATGGTCAGGCTGGTGCGCACGCCTTGGCCCATTTCGGAGCGGTTGCAGATCACGGTGACAGTGCCATCGGTGGCGATGCTGACATACACCTTGGGGTCATCAATCACGCCGTTGGGCATGGCTGCCCCGCCGTATTGCTTCACCTCCTCGGCAAAGGCCTGGGGCAGGCCCCAACTGGCGGCCACCACCAGCGCACCGGTCGCACCGACGCCCTTGAGGAAACCACGGCGGCTCAGGTTGTTCAGGGCGAAATTGCTTGGCAACTGGTTCATGCCTTGTCCCCCTGCAGATGCGTCGCGGCCTGGCGGATCGCTGTCTTGATACGGTTGTACGTGCCGCAGCGGCAGATGTTGCCGACCATGGCCTCTTCAATCTGCGCATCGCTGGGATTGGGGTTGGTTTTCAGCAGTGCCGTAGCCGACATGATCTGCCCACCCTGGCAGTAACCACACTGGGCCACTGCCGTGTCCAGCCACGCTTGCTGCACAACCTGGCCAACCGGGTCATTGTGCAGGTTATCGATGGTGCTGACGTTCTGCCCTTTGACCGAGCCAATAGGCGTGATGCAACTGCGGGCCGGCGAGCCATCGATATGGATAGTGCAGGCGCCGCACAGGCCCATGCCGCAACCGAACTTGGTGCCGTTGTAACCCGCCACATCGCGGATCGCCCACAAGAGGGGCATGTCCTCGGTGACATCCAGCGGATGATCTTGACCGTTGAGTTTGAGAGTAATCATGGGCACGCCCGCATAGTGATTGGATTATGGGGTCGAGCTATCTGCCGCTTTCAGGGGAGCGGAGTTGGTTCACGCAGATGGCTCAGGCTAATCGGGCTCTCTTGTGAGACAGGTGTTGCGTCAGGGAATGTGCATCACTGCAGGAGCGAGCCTGCTCGCGAAAAACGCCAGGACACCACGTTGATTCAGAGCGCCCACGTCATCGTTGACGATCTTCGCGAGCAAGCTCGCTCCTACCATTCCCTGCACAAACAACACCGATCTTTCACCGGGCCTTTGATAAACAGTATCTATAGAACGATAAACAGGCATCGTTAGCCTGCTAAGTTAACCCAGCATTAACAAAAAAGCCCTGCAATGCAGGGCTTTGTTCAACACGCTAGAAGCGTAGCTCAATAACGATTGGGCTCCATTTCCAGATCGACCTTGAAGCGCTCGGCGATATCGCGCTGGATGCGTTGGGCCAGGCTGGAAATCTCCAGGCCCGTGGCCGCGCCGTAGTTGACCAGCACCAGCGCCTGCAAGCGATGCACACCAGCATCTCCGTCGCGAAAGCCTTTCCAGCCGGCCTTTTCAATCAACCAGCCGGCCGCCAGTTTCACTTGGCCATCGGCCTGGGGGTAAGCCACCAGATCGGGATACTGCAGCTTCAATTGCGCCGCCAGCACCTGGGACACCAGCGGGTTCTTGAAGAAACTGCCGGCGTTGCCCAAGACCGCAGGGTCGGGCAGTTTCTCACTGCGAATGCTGCAAATGGCCCGGCTGACATCGCTCGGTGTCGCCTGGGTAATGCCCTGCTCAGCCAGGCGTTGTTGCACCGGGCCATAGCCGAGTTGCAAGTGCGCCACGCGGCTCAAGGTAAAGCGCACGCGCAGGATCAGCCAGCGCCCCACCTCGTGCTTGAACAGGCTGTCGCGGTAGGCGAAGTTGCATTCTGCCAGGCTGAAATCCCGCAACTCGCCGGTCTGGCGGTCGAGGGCGGTCAGGCCGGCAAACACATCCTTGATCTCGACCCCGTAGGCGCCAATGTTCTGCATCGGTGCCGCACCGACCGTACCGGGAATCAGGCTGAGGTTTTCCAGGCCAGAGAACCCTTGTGCAAGGGTCCACAGCACAAAGGGATGCCAGGCCTCCCCCGCCTCGGCTTCCACCACAACCTGCTGGCCGTCGTCGTGCAGCACCCGGATACCCTGGGTTGCCATGCGCAATACCAACGCCGGGATGTCCTGGGTCAGCAGCAGGTTGCTGCCGCCCCCGATCACCAGCAACGGCAGTTGTTGCGCCGCCGCATAGGCCAGGGCCTCGCGCACATCGGCATCGTTATGGGCTTCGGCGAACAACTGCGCACGCACGTCAATGCCAAAACTGTTGAAGGCCTTCAGGGAAACCTGGGGCTGTACATCCAGGCTCATAAACGCCCCTTCAATTCGATCACCAGCAAATCACAGGCGGCCTCGATCAGGTCCAGGACCTGCTCAAAACCTTGCTCGCCGTCGTAATACGGATCCGGCACTTCATCCACCGCCGAGTCGTAGCGGCGCAGGAACAGGTCCAACTCTGCCTTGCCCTGGGCCGGTTGCATGGCCTTGAGGTTACGCAGGTTGCTCTGGTCCATGGCCAGGATCAGGTCATAACGCGCAAAGTCGGCGCGCGACACCTGCTGGGCACGCTGGGCCGACAAGTCGTAGCCACGGCGCAGCGCCGCTTGCTGGCTGCGCTTGTCCGGCGCCTTGCCGATATGCCATTCGCCGGTGCCGGCGGAGGCCACCTCGACCTGGTCGGCCAGCCCGGCAGCCCGCAATTTATGGCGCAGGACGCCTTCGGCGGTGGGCGAGCGGCAGATATTGCCCAGGCAAACAAACAGGACTTCCATCAAGCCCCCAGCAACCGACGCACGCGCTCAAGGTCTTCCGGCGTATCGACGCCGGCCGGCGGGGCTTCCATGGCATCGTCGACATGAATGCGCACGCCGTGCCACAGGGCCCGCAGTTGCTCCAGGGCCTCGGTGTTTTCCAGCCAGCATGGGCCCCAGCTGACGAAGTCATGCAGGAAACCGGCGCGGTAGGCGTAGATGCCGATATGGCGGCGATACGGCACGCCGGCTGGCAAGACGTCACGTTGCCTGGCGAATTCATCGCGCGCCCAGGGCAGGGTCGAACGGCTGAAGGTCAAGGCCAGGCCATTGATGTCACTGACGACCTTGACCACATTGGGGTTGAACAAGGTCTCAATGTCTTCGATCGGTTCGGCCAGGGTTGCCATGCGCGCTTCGGCATGGGCGGCCAGGTTGGCGGCGACCTGGTCGATGACACACGGCGGGATCAGCGGCTCGTCGCCTTGCACGTTGACCACGATGGCGTCCGGCGCCAGGCCCAGGTGCGTGGCGACTTCCGCCAGGCGGTCGGTGCCGGAGTTGTGGTCTTCACGGGTCAGCACCGCTTCGGCGCCAAAACCCTTGCAGGCCTCGATGATCCGCAGGTCATCAGTGGCCACCACAACGCGCTGGGCGCTGCTTTTGCAGGCCTGTTCCCAGACCAGTTGGATCATCGGCTTGCCGCCGATCATCTGCAAAGGTTTGCCGGGCAGGCGGGTGGAGGCATAGCGCGACGGGATGACAACAGTGAAGGCAGTGGTCATTTATCCAGGCGCTCGTCGGTCGTCAGGGTACGGGCTTCGCTTTCCAGCATCACCGGGATGCCGTCGCGGATCGGGTACGCAAGGCCTGCGCCTTTGCTGATCAGCTCGGTCTTGTCGGCGCTGAGCTTGAGCGGGCCTTTGCATATCGGGCAAGCGAGGATATCGAGCAGTTTGGTGTCCATGGGGGTTTCCTGGATAAAAGCGTTTTAAGGCAAAAGTCGAGCCGGCAGCAGGCGCATCAGTTGCGTGTCGAACCAGGCGATAAACGCCGGTGACGGTGCCGCATCGACTGCAAGGTACCACCAGTGTGCCTGGGCAAAGGCGCGGCACTTCACCGCGTCCTTTTCGGTCATGACCAGCGGCAGTAATGGCGAAAAATTCAGGACCTCGGCGCTATAGGGCGCATGGTCGGCAAACGCATGGGGTATCGGCAGCCAGTGTAGCGTTTCAAGGGTATTGAAGAAACGTTGCGGGTTGCCGATACCGGCGACCGCATGCACCCGCTGGCCCAGCGGAAAATGGTCCAGTGGCTGGCGCTCGCCGGTCAGCAGGTTGACCAGGGTGGTGGGTAGCAGGCGGAAGGCAAAGCCATCCTCGCGATCAGCCCCGGCGCCGTTGTAGAGCAGCGCATCGACGCTGCGCAGACGCTCGACCGGTTCGCGCAGTGGCCCGGCAGGCAGGCAGCGGCGATTGCCCAGGCCGCGGGCGTTGTCGATCAGCACCAGTTCAAGGTCACGGGCCAGGCGGTAATGCTGCAGGCCATCGTCGGACAGGATCAGGTCCAGGGTATCGCTGGCGAGCAGGGCCTGCACCGCACGGCTGCGATCAGGGTCGATCACCAGGGGGACGCCACTGCGCTGCACGATCAGCAAGGGCTCGTCACCGGCCACTTGCGCGCTATCGCTGGCTTGCACCCGCCAGGGCAACTGCGGCGGCTTGGCCCCATAGCCACGGCTGACCACGCCAACCCGCAGGCCACTGCGCTGGCAATGGTCGATCAACCACAGGATCAACGGCGTCTTGCCCGTGCCGCCCACGGTGATATTGCCGACCACAACGATGGGCACCGGTGATTGGTAGATCGTCCCCTCGCCCGCCAGGAACCGGTCGCGCTTGCGCTTGACCACCCGGCGATAGAGCGCCTCCAACGGTTGCAGAAGCTTGAGCGCCGGATGGCCCTCGTACCAGGCCTTGAGCAAACGATCGGACAAGGCCATCAAGGCTGCCCCGCCGCCTCGACGGTGGTCATGCGCAAATGGCTGAAACCGAGCTTGCCGGCAGCATCCATTGCGGTGATCACGGCCTGGTGCGGGGTCTTGCCATCGGCGCTGATGGACAGCGGCATTTGCGTATCACCGCCGGACTCCTTCTGCAGCGCGTCCATTACGCTGGCCACGTCGTTCTTCTCAAGCAACTGGTTGTTCACCGAAAACACCCCTTCGGCGCTGATGGTGATCTCCAACTGCTTGAGCTGCTGATCTTCGGCCGGCGAGCCGCTGACGGCTTCCGGCAGTTCGACCCGCAGTTGGGTTTCCCGGGTAAAGGTGGTGGTGACGACAAAAAACAACAACAGGATAAACACCACATCGATCAACGACGCCAGGTTGATATCGACGGTTTCCCGAGGCTTGCGGCGAAATTTCACGCTTTGCCCTCGACCAGGTCGACGTCACGGTCGCCCTGGACCACTTCCACCAGCTTGATCGCCTCCTGCTCCATACCCACCACCAGTTCATCGATGCGGCGCTGCAGGAAGCGGTGGAAGAATACCGCCGGGATACCCACCATCAAGCCCGCAGCCGTGGTGATCAAGGCCTTGGAAATCCCCCCGGCCAATACCGAGGCGTTGGTGGTCATGCCCGAGCCGGTAAAGGCGCTGAAGATATCGATCATGCCCAGCACCGTGCCAAGCAAGCCGAGCAACGGTGCCATCGCGGCGATGGTGCCCAGGGCATTGATATAGCGCTCCAGCTCGTGGATGACCCGGGCGGCGGCTTCTTCAATGCATTCCTTCATGATCTCGCGACCGTGCTTGGAGTTGGCAAGGCCGGCGGCGAGGATCTCGCCCAGGGGGGAATTGGCCCGCAATTCCTTGAGTTTTTCCTTGTCCAGTTGCTTGTCCTTGATCCAGCGCCAGACCTGCCCCAGCAGATGATCAGGGGTCACGCGGCTGGCGCGCAGGGTCCACAGGCGTTCGGCAACGATGCCGAGTGCGGCGATGGAACTCAGAATGATCGGCAACATCATCCAGCCGCCGGATTTGACCAATTCCCACACAGTGAATGTCCCCTCGAAAAAGTGCGCCACTTTAGCATATAGGCTGGCGAGGAAGGGCCTGCCCGCCGACAGCCATCATGTCGCAGGCACCGGCCTTTGGTAACTGTCAATGACAGGCGCGCGCCAGAAACGACGCTGGCTGCGTGCCATGACCGGCGCCTGGAAAGCCCCCAGGCGCAGGCGGATGGCGCCCTGCTCGGCGCTGTCATAAATGGCGCTGCGCAAATACCGGTAACGCGCCAGTACTTGCGGGTGCGGATGGCCAAAGGAGTTACCACGCCCGCGGGAGATCAACACGGCCTTGGGGGCGACTCGCTGGACGAACGGCCATGACGAGGAACTGCGACTGCCATGATGGGGCGCTTGCAGCCAATCGGTGGCGACCGCCAGGGGCGTGGCGAGCAAGGCCCGCTCGGCCTCGCGGTCTATATCGCCGGTCAGCAGCAGGCGCTCACCATTGGCCTGGACTTGCAGCACGCAGGACTTCGCATTGCCGTTGCTGGCATCCGCCCATTGCCACAGTTGGAACGCCACACCGTCCCATTCCCATTGCTCACCGCTGACACAGGCCTGGGTCTGGAGGAACGCTGGCAGGCCCTGGGTTTCCCCGCCCACCACCCGCTTGACCGGCAACCCCCGCGCAACCGCCGCAGCGCCCCCGGCATGGTCGGCGTCGGCGTGACTGAGCAGCATCAAGTCCACTTGGCCAACCCCCAGCTTGCGCAGCGCCGGCAGTACCACGCGCTCACCGAGGTCGAACTCCCCAAGCCGCGGACCGGCGTCATACAACAGCACATGGTTGCGGGTGCGCAGCACTATCGACAGGCCCTGGCCGACATCCAGTTGCTCCACCGCTACCTGCCCCAACGGGATCGATTCGCGGGGCGGGAACACCGCCAGCAGCAACAGGGGCCAACCCAGCAGGCGAAAGGGAATGCCCTTGGGCATCAATAACAGCAGTGCCCCCAGCAGGCTCAGCAACCAGTAGCCAACGGGCACCTCGGCAGGCATCCAGGCCGGTACGCGTTCGGCCAGCATGGCCAGGGCCATGAACAGCCAATCCAGTGCGCCACCCGCCAGCCACAGCAGGCCGCCGCCCAGCCACGGCAGCGCCAGCAACAGCGTGCCCGCCAGCGCCAACGGCAGCACCAGCAGGCTGATCCACGGCACGGCAAACAGATTGGCCAGCGGCGCACTCAAGCTGATGGGCAAGCCGAGGATCAGCAGCAGCGGGAACAGACCAATAGCGATCAGCCATTGGGCACGGGTCCAGGCAAGCCAGGCGCGCCATGGCCCCAGGCGGCCGCCGAAGGCCAGCACCAACACGGCCACGGCGGCAAACGACAGCCAAAACCCCGGTTGTAGGCTGGCCAGCGGTTCGATGATCAACACCGCATTCAGGGCCAGCAGTAGTGGCCACCAGACCCCCAGATGGCGAAACCGCAAGCGCCACAGCAGCACCAGCCCCACCATTACACAGGCCCGCTGCACCGGCACTTCAAAACCGGCCAGCACGCCATAGGCCAGCGCGCCGGCAAATGCCAGGCCGCAGGCCCAAGGCAGCCAGGGCAAGCGCCTGGGCCAGCCGCCGTAGCGGGCCAGCCCGGCCACCAGGGCGTAGATCAAGCCCGATAACAGGCCGATATGTTGGCCGGAGATGACCAATAGATGCACGGTGCCGGTGGCCTGCAAAATGCGCCAGTCCTCGGCGGCCAGACCGGAGCCGTCGCCCAGCACCAGTGCAGCCAGCCCGGCTTCGCGGCCCTGGGCATCGACTGCCAACAACTGCTGGCGGATCCCATCGCGCCAGGCATGCCGGGCCGGCGCCAGGCGCTGGCCATCCTTGACCGACCCGATCGCCCCCACACGCTGGGCCAACAGCCAGGCCTCCTGGTCGAAGCCATGGAAATTCAGTAGGCCGGCGGGACGCTTGAGGGTCACCGCCAAACGCCAGCGCTCACCGCTGCGCACTGCGGGGCCGCCCTGCCAGCTCACGCGGATACGCTGGGGCAGCCGGTCCTGACGTGACCGGCTGTCGCTCAACTCGAAGCGCACCACCCCATTGGCCTGCTGCGGCAGCCCGCTGACGCGCCCTTCCAGCCAGCGAGTCTGGCCGTCCAGCGCGGGGCTGAGCCGATCGTCGAGGGCCCGTTGCGCGCTGAAACAGGCCCACCCCAGGCCCAACAGGAAAAATGCCAGCGGATAAGTTCGAAACGGCAGCAGCATCAACGCCACCACCGGCAACACCAGCAACCAACCGACCGGCGGCAAGGCAGGCAGCAGGCGCAACGCCAGCAGCCCCAACGCCAGCGCAAACATCCCTGTACGCATGGATCATTCCTTGAAAGTGACCCATTGAGTGTTAGCCGAGTGGTTCCGGGAGGACTATGATTTTTTGTCACAAAGTCTGAATTTCCCGTTCGTAGAATACGGGCATACTTGCCCCTCGAACTGACCTGGACCCCCTATGCCACGGCGCTTATTCAAACGGTACATGCCCGATCCGACCAGCATTCGGGAACACAAGTCCTTACGCTTTCTCGGGACGCTGCTCCATGACCCCAACCTTTGGCACCTCAACCGGCACTCGGTTGCCCGGGCCATGGCTGTCGGCCTGTTTGCCGCCTTCATTCCCATCCCCTTGCAGATGCTGCTGGCGGCCGTCCTCGCCATCTGCGTGCGCGGCAATATGCCCATCGCCGTGAGCCTGGTATGGCTGACCAACCCAATCACCATGCCGGTGGTGTTCTTCTGCACCTACATGACCGGCACCTGGCTGATGAACATCCCTCCGCGCACCCTGCCCGACGAACTGACCTGGGAATGGATCAGTGGGCAACTGTCGACCATGTGGCAGCCGTTCCTGCTTGGCTCGGTGGTGATGGGGCTGGTCTTGGGCGCGTTGGCGTACTGCCTGACGATGGTGTATTGGCGGTGGTGGGTGGGTCATCAATGGAAAAAGCGCCAGCAGCGTAATCGATAGAAGGCGGCCCCTCAGTTCAGGAGCAGAGGGGTCCCGGCTGGCGCCATCGCGTCATAGGTATCTACACAACTTTCAGAAACTGACGAACTCCCCCGTGGCGAGCGGGCGATGCGGCGTTCCGACAAGCCCGCTCGCCACAACGGCGCTATCTGCCTGGGTTTAGGCGTTGCGGCAAAGTTGTATAGATACCTATGGCCATCGCGGGCAAGCCAGCGCCTACCGAAGTACGCGCACGCTTTGACGATCAGGAAGGCAGCGATACCCGCCGTTACTGCCGCTCAATAATCCCGCCATCGCCCTCTCAAGCATTTTTTGCAAGATTCCAAGCCCCTCATATGGCTACACTGCGCAGGTAGCGCGGGCCGGATGCCTGCGTAGAATGTCGACATCAGTGTGGTAGCGGGAGAGTGGCGTGCTAAGAAGAATGGGGATAAAAGGCCGCGTACTGTTGCTGACCTTATTGCCTACCAGCCTGATGGCATTGCTGCTGGGCGGTTATTTCACCTGGATGCAGCTTTCGGATCTGCAAACCCAACTGCTCAATCGCGGCGAGATGATCGCCGAACAGTTGGCGCCGCTGGTGGCGCCGGCACTGGGCAGCAAGAACATCGATCTGCTGGAGCGCATCGCTACCCAGTCCCTGGAACAAGTCGATGTGCGGGCCGTGTCCTTCCTGGCGCCCGACCGCTCGTCCCTGGCCCATGCCGGCCCGACCATGCTCAACCCTCCGCCCATCGGCAACAGCTCACACCTGTTGCAACGCACCGACAATGACGCCACCCGCTACCTGCTGCCCGTGTTCGGCCGCCATCGTAACCTCGCCGGCGAGCTGATTCCCGACGAAGCCGACCGCCTGCTGGGCTGGGTCGAGCTGGAACTGTCCCACAACGGCATGTTGCTACGCGGCTATCGCAGCCTGTTCGCCAGCCTCCTGTTGATCGCCGTCGGCCTGATTTGCACCGCAGCCCTGGCATTGCGCATCAGCCGCACGATCAACTCACCCATCGGGCAGATCAAGCAAGCGGTGGCGCAGCTCAAGGATGGCAACCTGGAAACCCGTTTGCCGCCCTTGGGCAGCCAGGAGCTGGATCAACTGGCGTCCGGTATCAACCGCATGGCCGAAACCCTGCAAAACGCCCAGGAAGAACTGC
The DNA here is from genome assembly GCF_007858275.1 of Pseudomonas proteolytica. Classification (GTDB taxonomy): domain Bacteria; phylum Pseudomonadota; class Gammaproteobacteria; order Pseudomonadales; family Pseudomonadaceae; genus Aquipseudomonas; species Aquipseudomonas proteolytica. The sequence continues at coordinate 67,606 of NZ_VFEV01000023.1, read as the reverse complement.
AACACAGTATCGACCAGGCCACCGAAGATGTGCGCCAGAACCTGGAAACCATCGAGATCCAGAACATCGAGCTGGACCTGGCCCGCAAGGAGGCCCTCGAGGCCAGCCGCATCAAGTCGGAGTTCCTGGCCAATATGAGCCATGAAATCCGCACGCCGCTCAACGGCATCCTCGGTTTTACCCACCTGCTGCAGAAAAGCGAGCTGTCGCCCCGTCAGTTGGATTACCTGGGCACCATCGAAAAATCCGCCGACAACCTGCTGGGTATCATCAACGAAATTCTCGACTTCTCGAAAATCGAAGCCGGCAAGCTGGTACTCGACAATATTCCGTTCAACCTGCGCGACCTGCTGCAAGACACCCTGACCATTCTCGCCCCGGCCGCCCACGCCAAACAGCTGGAGCTGGTGAGCCTGGTCTACCGCGATACGCCCCTGTCCCTGGTGGGCGACCCGTTGCGTCTCAAGCAGATCCTCACCAACCTGGTGAGCAATGCCATCAAGTTCACCCGCGAGGGCACTATCGTGGCCCGGGCCATGCTTGAAGACGAGCAGGAAGACAGCGTACAACTGCGCATCAGCGTGCAGGACACCGGCATCGGCTTGTCCAACCAGGATGTACGCGCCCTGTTCCAGGCCTTCAGCCAGGCCGATAACTCACTGTCCCGCCAGCCCGGCGGCACGGGGTTGGGCCTGGTGATCTCCAAGCGCCTGATCGAGCAGATGGGCGGCGAAATCGGCGTCGACAGCACGCCGGGCCAGGGTTCGGAGTTCTGGATCAGCCTCAACCTGCCCAAGACCCGCGACGATATCGAAGACCTGCCCTCCCCGCCGCTGCTGGGCCGGCGCGTGGCGGTGCTGGAGAATCACGAACTGGCGCGCCAGGCCCTGCAACACCAGTTGGAAGACTGTGGCCTGGAGGTCACGCCGTTCAACAGCCTGGAGAACCTCACCAACGGCATCACCAGCGCGCACCAGACCGAACATGCCATCGACCTGGCGGTGTTGGGCATCACCGCCAATGACATTCCGCCGGAACGCCTCAACCAACACCTGTGGGACCTCGAACACCTGGGCTGCAAAGTCCTGGTGCTGTGCCCGACCACCGAGCAATTGCTGTTCAACCTGTCGGTGCCCAACCCCAACAGCCAGCTGCAGGCCAAACCGGCCTGCACCCGCAAATTGCGCCGGGCACTGTCCGACCTGATCAGCCCGCGGCCGTTGCGCAACGAGCCCGGCGAACCGTTGTCCAGCCGCGCGCCACGGGTGCTGTGTGTCGATGACAACCCGGCCAACCTGCTGCTGGTGCAGACCCTGCTCGAAGACATGGGCGCCAAGGTCCAGGCCGTGGAAAGCGGCTATACCGCCATCGAAGCGGTGAAAAAAGAAGCCTTCGACCTGGTGCTGATGGATGTGCAGATGCCCGGTATGGACGGGCGCCAGAGCACCGAGGCGATTCGCCAGTGGGAAAGCGAGCGCCATGGCACACCGCTGCCTATCGTCGCGCTGACGGCCCATGCCATGGCCAATGAAAAACGCGCCCTGCTGCAAAGCGGCATGGATGACTACCTGACCAAACCCATCAGCGAGCGGCAACTGGCCCAAGTGGTGCTGAAATGGACCGGCCTGGCCTTGCGCAATCAAGGACCGGAGCGCGCCGTCGAAGGCCACGGCCCCGCCGCCCAACTGCCAGTGCTGGACCATGAGGAAGGCCTGCGCCTGGCGGCCGGCAAGGCAGACTTGGCCGCCGACATGCTGGCCATGCTGCTGGCGTCCCTGGAAGCCGACCGCGAGGCGGTGTGCATCGCCCGCGAAGCCAACGACAATAACGCGCTGATCGAACGGGTCCACCGCCTGCATGGCGCCACCCGCTACTGCGGCGTGCCGCAATTACGCGCCGCCTGCCAGCGCGCCGAAACCTTGCTCAAGCAAGATGACGCCAAGGCCATCGCCGCCCTCGATGAGTTGGACATGGCGATTGCCCGCCTTGCCAGCGAAGCCCGGGTCAACGCCTGACACAGAACAACACGCCAAACCCCCATGACGGGCAACATACTTGTTGGAGCCGGCTTGCCGGCGCCTACAGGTACCACACGCTATCTTGCAGGGAGCCCTTTGATGCGCATCATTCTATTCAGCAGCCAGACTTATGACCGCGACAGCTTTCTCGCCGAACCGCTGCCCGCAGGCATGGAGCTGCAATTCCAACCGGCACGCCTGAACCTCGATACCGTGGCCCTGGCCGACAAGCACGAAGTGGTCTGTGCCTTTATCAACGACGACCTCAGCACAGCGGTGCTCGAACACCTCGCCGCCGGTGGCACGCGCCTGATCGCCCTGCGCTCGGCCGGCTACAACCATGTGGACCTGGCCGCCGCCAAACGCCTGGGCCTGACCATCGTGCGGGTGCCTGCCTACTCGCCCCACGCGGTGGCCGAACATGCCGTGGCCCTGGTGCTGGCCCTCAATCGTCGCCTGCACCGCGCCTACAACCGCACCCGCGACGGCGACTTCAGCCTGCACGGCCTGACCGGCTTCGACCTGGTAGGCAAGACCGTTGGCGTAGTGGGCACCGGGCAGATCGGCGCGACCTTTGCCAAGATCATGGCCGGTTTTGGCTGCACCTTGCTGGCCTACGACCCCTATCCCAACCCGCAGGTCGAAGCCCTTGGCGCGCGCTATGTCGACCTGCCCCAGTTATTGGCCCAGGCGCAGATCATCAGCCTGCACTGCCCGCTGACCGCCGAAAGCAAGCACCTGATCAATGCCCAATCCCTGGCCCATATGCAGCCGGGGGCGATGCTGATCAATACCGGCCGCGGCGGCCTGGTGGATACCCCGGCGCTGATCGAAGCGCTCAAGGACGGGCAATTGGGCTACCTGGGCCTGGATGTGTACGAGGAAGAAGCCCAACTGTTTTTTGAGGACCGCTCGGACCTGCCGTTGCAGGACGACGTGCTGGCGCGCCTGCTGACCTTCCCCAATGTAATCATCACCGCGCACCAGGCATTCCTGACACGCGAAGCGCTGGCGGCGATTGCCGGGACCACCCTGGCCAATATCCAGGCCTGGGCCAGCGGTCAACCGCAAAACCTGGTGCACGGATGATCAACGGTCACATACCGCGCGCATGGTATACAGGCGAGCGTGATAGGATGCCGCGCCTATTTGGAGGATCCATGGCCGAACACGATTTCCGCTTCAGTTTGCTGAGCCCACAACACACCCTGATCGAATGCCGCGCCCTGGTGCCGGGTCGTTACCAAGTCACCGGCAATGGTGGCTCGATCAAGCATGGCGACGTGCTGATCGTCACCTTGCGCGGCAGCAAGACCCTGTCGATGCGCCTGACCGTCGAAGGCGATGCGCGCTACTCCATCCGCCCGGCCGGGCAATGGGTCGCCATGGCGCAAGGGCCGAAGTTCGGCGAGCTGGAAATTCACACCTGGAAGGTCAACTGCGACAGCTGCGACGCGGTGCTGGAGTTTGAGTTCTCGGTGGAGACCAAGCTGACCAAGGAGCCACTGCAACCGGCGGCCACCGCGCGCATTGCCGAGCTGGGCTGGGCCACTGTCGGTGATAAACACCGTTGCCCGAAATGCCAGAAGACCGCGCAATGAAGCGCCTGCTGGTGCTCGCCGCGCTGGGCGTCGGCCTCGCCGGCTGCGCCAGCGATGAGGTCAAGCTCAAGCAGGATCACAGCTACATCGTCGAATGGATCGGCGAACGGCCACTGATGGATTACGCCCACCTGACCGTGACCCTCGGCGCCGATGGCCGGGCCTATGGCAATGGCGGCTGCAACCACTGGTTCGCGCCCTACAGCCTGGACGGTGACAAGCTCAGCTTCGGCAAGATCGGCAGTACCCGCAAGCTGTGTGCCGAAGCCCTGATGGAGCAAGAGCAGCGCTTCTTCAAGGCCCTGGAAACCGTGCAGCGCTGGGATATCTCGCCCATCGAGCAGACCCGTTTCTGGCCTGCCGAGGGCAAGCCTCTGCGCCTGTGGCTGGAAGAAGGCTGACCCAACGCCTGTAGGAGCGAGCTTGCTCGCGAAGAACGTCAACAAAAACCCGTGCATCCCGGATGAACGCGGTGCCTGTGAGTGCTTCGCGAGCGAGCTCGCTCCTGCAGAGATCGCGAAGCTTCAGCCGCGCAACTCTTTGAGCTTGGCCAGTACACCTTCCGCCGTCTGCTCACCCAACATCTGCGCCCGCACCTTGCCCTTGTCATCGATGATGTAGGTCACCGGCAACGCTTCGCTGCGCGGGATATCAAAAATCGCCTCGGGGTTCTGTGCCAACACGGTGAACTTGATGCCCAGCTTCTCGCTCGCGCTCTTGAGTTCTTCACCCTGCACGTTGTCGAAGTTGACGCCGAACACACTCACCGGCTGGCCCTTGAGCTGCTCGGCCAGGGCGTTGAGCTCAGGGATTTCGATGCGGCACGGACCACACCACTCGGCCCAGTAATTGACCACCAGCCATTGCTTGTCGACGCGTTCGGACGCGACTTTCTGACCGTATTGGTCGACGCCATAATCATTGCCGCAGCCACTGAGCAGGAGGGTGGTGATAACTGCCAGTGCGCCTATCAGTCGCCGTGTCATGGGGTAATCCTTAGCAAAAATGAACGTGGGCTGCGGCGGATCGCCTCTTACGGTTTAAGCACAAGCCGCAGCGCAGGTAGAATACCCGCCACCTTACGCAAGATGCGACCCGCACATGACCGATCTGACGCTTTATCACAACCCGCGCTGCTCGAAATCCCGCGGTGCGCTCGAACTGCTGCAAGCCCGTGGCCTGGCGCCCACCGTCGTGCGTTACCTGGAAACCCCGCTGGACGCCGCGCAGCTTGAAGCCCTGCTCGGCAAACTGGGGATCAGCGCCCGGCAACTGCTGCGCACCGGCGAAGACGAATACAAGACCCTCAACCTGGCCGACGCCAGCCTCAGCGAGGCGCAATTGATTGCTGCCATCGCCGCCCACCCCAAGTTGATGGAACGGCCGATCCTGGCCACCGCCGACAAGGCTGTGATTGGCCGCCCGCCGGAAAATATCCTGGAGATCCTGCCGTGAGCGCGCCCTACGTCCTGGTGTTGTATTACAGCCGCAACGGCTCGGTCAGCGAAATGGCCCGGCAGATTGCCCGAGGCATCGAGCAAGGCGGCCTGGAAGCGCGCCTGCGCACGGTGCCGGCAATCTCCAGCGAGTGTGAGGCCGTAGCGCCGAGCATCCCGGCCGAAGGTGCGTTGTACGCCAGCCTCGACGACCTGAAGAACTGCGCGGGCCTGGCCCTGGGCAGCCCGACGCGCTTTGGCAACATGGCCGCGCCGTTGAAGTACTTTCTCGACGGCACCAGCAACCTGTGGCTGACCGGCGCACTGGTCGGCAAGCCGGCCGGGGTCTTCACCTCGACCGCCAGTCTGCACGGCGGCCAGGAAACCACCTTGATGTCGATGCTGCTGCCACTGCTGCACCACGGCATGCTGATCACCGGCCTGCCCTACAGCGAACAGGCGTTGCTCGACACCCAGGGCGGCGGTACGCCCTACGGCGCCAGCCACCATTCCGGCGCTGACGGCAAGCGTGCCCTGGACCCCCATGAAATCGCCCTGTGCCGCGCCCTCGGCCTGCGCCTGGCGAAGACGGCAGCGAAACTGGAGAGTGGCCGTGGCCAAGAAGCCTAAAGTCCTGCCGCCCCAGGCCTGGCTCGAACCCCGGGTCAAGGTGGCTCGGGCCTTGAGCCTGCTGGCGTTTTTTGGCCTGGTAGGCCTGCTCTGCGTTTACTACCTGCTGGTCGCCGACCTGCATGGCGCCCGGCCCTGGGTGATCCTGCTGATCGAACTGGTGCCGCTGCTGATCCTCGCGCCAGGCATGCTCATGGGCAGTGCGCGCGGGCATTCGTGGATGTGTTTTGTGGTGAACCTGTATTTCATCAAGGGCGCCCTGGCGGCCTATGACCCCAACCGCCAGTGGTTTGGCGTGCTGGAGATGCTGGCGAGCGTGGCAGTGTTCTGCACGGCGCTGCTGTATGTGCGTTGGCGGTTCCAGCTCAATCGGCGGTTGGCCATGTAGGAGCGAGCTTGCTCGCGGAAAACGTTAACGATGACGCGGGCATTCAGAATGCACGCGGCGCCCTCAGGTTTTTCGCGAGCCTACAGGTCAATGGTTGACGGTATAGGCCAGCATCATCGACAACTGGCACATCGGCCGCCCGCTCTCGGCGTGCCACTGGTTGAACGCCGCCTGCACCGTCGCCAGGTCCCGCAGGCTGGTGGGGGCCTTGTCGACAATCTTCTGCGCATTGAGCGCCGCGACCACGTCATAGCTCGGCACAAAAGTGTCCTTGCCTACCATGCGCAAGAAGCGCGGCGCGGACAACCCGCCCAACTGGTGGCCGTGTTTGCTCAGGTATTTCCACAGCCCAACGATATCGGTCACTGGCCAATCGGCGATCAGCGCGCCGAAGCTGCCCTTTTCGTGTGCGACGTCGAGGATCATCTGCGCATTGCGCGGCACGCTCTTGAGTTTGCCCAGGTGGCGGATGATCCGCGTGTCCTGCATCAGGCGCTCAAGGTGCTCGGCGCCCATCAACACGACTTTTTCTGGATCAAAACCAAAGAACACCTGCTCGAACGCCGGCCACTTGGCGTCTACCACACTGTGCTTGAGCCCGGCGCGGAATACCCGCAGCGACAGGGTCGACAGGTAGCGGTCATCGCTGATCTGGCGCAATTGCGCTGGCGTCTTGGGCACCGGCAGGTGGGCTTCCAGCTCGGCCGCCGAACCAAAGCGGTTCAGACAGTATTCGTGCAGCCATTTGTAGTCGCGCATGCCCTCTCCTACGGGTTGAAATGAAAACGGCGCCCATGAGCGCCGTCTGTCAGAGCCTGGAAAAGGCTCAGAGGTTCACAATGTTGACGAAGCGCGAAGCGGCGGTTTCATCGATGCGCAGGCTGGTGAAGTCGAACAGGTTGCGGTCGGCCAACTGCGACGGAATCACATTCTGCAGGCTGCGGAAGATGCTTTCGGTGCGCCCCGGCGTCTTGCGCTCCCACTCCTGGAGCATGTCCTTGACCACCTGGCGCTGCAGGTTCTCCTGGGAGCCGCAGAGGTTGCAGGGGATGATCGGGAATTGCTTGAAGTCGGAGTAGGCCTGGATGTCCTTCTCGTTGCAATACGCCAGCGGGCGGATCACCACGTTGCGCCCGTCATCGGCGCGCAGCTTGGGCGGCATGGCCTTGAGGGAGCCGTTGAAGAACATATTGAGGAAGAAGGTTTCGACGATGTCATCACGATGATGACCCAAGGCCATCTTGGTCGCGCCGATTTCATCGGCAAAGGTGTACAGGGTGCCACGACGCAGGCGCGAGCACAGCGAGCAGGTGGTCTTGCCTTCCGGGATCAGTTCCTTGACCACCGAATAGGTGTCTTTCTCGACGATGTGGTATTCGATGCCGAGAGTCTTGAGGTAGGCCGGCAGCACATCCTCGGGGAACCCGGGCTGTTTCTGGTCCATGTTCACGGCAACGATGTCGAACTTGATCGGCGCGACCTTCTGCAGGTGCATCAGCACGTCCAGCATGGTGTAGCTGTCTTTGCCGCCAGACAGGCAGACCATGACCTTGTCGCCCTCCTCGATCATGTTGAAGTCAGCGACAGCCTCACCGGCCAGGCGCCGCAGGCGTTTTTGCAGTTTGTTCTGATTGACGGTAAGGGTGCCCATGGCGCTTGGATCCGCGAAAAGGTGTGTGACGAAAAGCCGGGTATTTTAGCGGTATGGAGCACCGAGTTCCAATGTGGGAGGGGGCTTGCTCCCGATGGCGGTGGATCGATCAATAAATCCGCTGCCTGACCTACCGCTATCGCGGGCAAGCCCGCTCCCACAGGGGACTGCATTCCACGTCACAGACCCAGGCGCGATTAAGCCCAGTGTTTACAGTGCAATTTGCTCTAAAGCCACACACTTTTTCCGGTCATCACTTCCTATACTGCGACTTGAGGTCGCACATATATCCAGACCTTTCAGGCCACTTGGCCGGCGGGCGCTCCGCTTGGGGGGCGATGGTAATAACGACAGGAGTGACTGGCATGATCCATCACGTCGTGGGGCTTTTCACCCATCCCGACCAGGAATGGCGGGAAATTCGTGGCGATAAAGAAGAAAGCATCGGCCACATGTACCTCACTCACACGCTGATTCTCGCGGCGATCCCCGCCATATCGGCTTTTATCGGCACCACCCAGGTTGGCTGGGTCATCGGCAATCGCTCTCCGGTCATGCTGACCCAGGACAGTGCGTTGTGGATGACCATTATGTCGTACCTGGCGATGCTCGGCGGCGTCGCGGTGATGGGCGCCTTCATTCACTGGATGGCGCGCACCTATGACGCCAATCCAAGCATGGCGCGCTGCGTCGCGTTCGCCACCTACACCGCCACGCCGCTATTTATCGGCGGGCTGGCGGCGTTGTATCCACATATGTGGCTGGGCATGGTCGTGGGCACGGCGGCGATTTGCTACACCGTCTACCTGCTGTACGTGGGGTTGCCGACCTTCATGAGCATCGACCCGGACGAAGGCTTCCTGTTTTCCAGCTCGGTGCTGGCGGTAGGCCTGGTGGTACTGGTGGCGATCATGGCCTTTACCGTGATTGTCTGGGGCCTGGGCGTGGGGCCGATCTACACCAACTGACGCGCTTTCAACCGCAGGAAAAGCCACCGCAAGGTGGCTTTGCGCGTTATGCATGACCATTCGGCGCCTGACAGATTCGGAAATACCCTTGGATGCGGCATACTGGACGTCTCTGGAGATATGTACAGCATGCCCGAGCAACTCAATACCCGCGTCGAAGATTGTTTCCTGCAAGCCGAATCCTTTTTCAAACGAAGTTTCAAACGCCCCCAGGTCAGCCTCAAGCTGCGTGGGCATAAAGCCGGTGTCGCGCATTTGCACGAGAACCTGCTGCGCTTCAACCCCCAGTTGTATCGAGAAAACAGCCAACACTTCCTCAAACAGACGGTGGCCCACGAAGTGGCGCACCTGATCGCCCACCAATTGTTCGGCGAGCGCATCCAGCCCCATGGCGAGGAATGGCAACTGATCATGCGCGGGGTCTACGAACTGCCGCCTGATCGGTGCCACACCTATGAGATCCAGCGACGGCGCGTGACCCGTTATATCTACCGGTGCCCGTGTGCCGACAGTGACTTTGCGTTCTCGGCCCAGCGCCATGGGTTGGTGAACCAGGGGCGGCGGTATTTGTGCCGGCGCTGTCGGGAGACGTTGGTGTTTACTGGGGAGACGCGGGTGGAGTGAGGTTTTGGGGTGCCTGTTCCGGCCCCTTCGCGGGCAAGCCCGCTCCCACATTCTGAATGTATTCACAAATCAAAATGTGGGAGCGGGCTTGCCCGCGAAGGGGCCAGAACAGCCACTACCCCACCACCTTGGCCCCCCGCAGTTCGGCAATCCGCTGAAGACTGAAACCCAACTCCCCCAACACTTCATCACTGTGCGCCCCCACCGCCCCCCCAATATGCCTCGGCGCCGGCAACCCCTCGGAAAACTTCAGCGGGCACGCCATCTGCGCCTGGAACGAACCATCCCCGCGGGGCACCTGGCTCACCAGCTCCCGGGCCTGTAACTGCGGGTGTTCAAGGGCTTCGCCCAAACTGAGGACCGGTTCCACGCAGGCATCCACCCCAGCGAACAACGCACACAGCTCCTCAAAACTGTGCCGCTCAAACTCGACCTGCAATGCCTGCTTGAGTGCCTTCTGCTGCTCGGGCTTGGGCGACAACCCCAGGGCCGCCAGTTCCGGGCGCCCCAGCGCGCCACACAGTTGCTGCATAAACCCTGGTTCCAGGCTGCCCACCGACAGCCAGCGCCCGTCCCGCGAGCGGTAGTAATCGTAGAAGCTGCCGCCATTGAGCACCTGGTCTTCGCGCCCGGGCTCCACGCCACAGGCCAGGTAGGCCGCGCCGGCCATGGCGTTGAGGCTGAAGGCGCAGTCGGTCATGCTCACATCCAGGTACTGGCCCACCCCGCTGTGCTGCCGGGCAATCACCGCCGCGAGCAGGCCAACCACGGCGTGCAACGAGCCACCGCCCACATCGGCCAATTGCACGCCGAGGGGCAGCGGGCCGCTGTCCTCACGCCCGGTGTAGCTGGCGACGCCAGACAGTGCCAGGTAATTGATGTCATGCCCGGCGCGATCCTTGTAGGGGCCCGTCTGGCCGTAGCCGGTGATGGACACATAGATCAGCTTCGGGTTGATCGCCTTCAGCGCTTCATAACCCAAGCCCAGGCGCTCCATGACCCCGGGGCGGAACTGCTCCAGCACGATGTCGTAGTCGGCCACCAGTTGCCGCACGATCTCCAGCGCCTCGGGCTGCTTGAGGTCCAGGGCCAGGCTGCGCTTGTTGCGGTTGAGGTAGGCATGGCTGGCCGAAACGCCACGGTCGTGGGGCGGCAACACGCGCAACAGGTCCATGCGCGTCGGGGATTCGATGCGCAGTACCTCGGCGCCCATGTCCGCCAACAGCAACGAGGCAAAAGGCCCCGGCAACAAGGTCGAGAAATCCAGCACTTTGAGGGACGCCAAGGGGCCTGACATGGGAGCTCCGATTCCAGTTCGATGGGGCACAGAGTAGTCAGCCTTGGGCGCTAGCGGCAATTACCGTAACCATCATCGACAGTGACCGTTGTGCTCGTGCGCCCATAAAAAAACCCATCCGAAGATGGGTTTTTTAGTGTGCGTCAGCGTTTACTTGATCGCTGGCGCCGGGCCTTCGGCTACGCCCAGGTCATCCAGTTCGCGGGTTTCGGAGATACCGGTACCGCCGGAAGCCAGCTCGCTTTGCAGCTTGTCGGTGTCCAGTTCCTTGACCCACTTGGCAACGACGATGGTTGCTACGGCGTTACCCACCAGGTTGGTCAGAGCGCGGGCTTCGGACATGAAGCGGTCGATACCGAGGATCAGCGCCAGGCCGGCAACCGGCAGGTGGCCAACAGCCGACAAGGTTGCGGCCAGTACGATGAAACCACTGCCGGTCACGCCTGCAGCGCCTTTGGAGGACAGCAACAGCACCAGCAACAGGGTGATCTGGTGGGTGATGTCCATGTGGGTGTCAGTCGCCTGGGCGATGAACACGGCAGCCATGGTCAGGTAGATCGAAGTACCGTCGAGGTTGAAGGAGTAGCCAGTCGGGATAACCAGACCAACCACCGACTTCTTCGCGCCCAGGCGTTCCATCTTGATCAGCATGCGCGGCAGTGCGGATTCAGAGGAGGAAGTACCCAGTACGATCAGCAGTTCTTCACGGATGTAGCGCACCAGTTTCAGGACGCTGAAGCCGTGGGCGCGGCAGATGCCACCCAGTACTACCAGCACGAACAGGATGCAGGTGATGTAGAAGCAGATCATCAACTGGCCCAGTTGCACCAGCGAGCCAACACCGTAGGCACCGATGGTGAACGCCATTGCGCCCAGGGCACCGATTGGCGCGAGCTTCATGATCATGTTGATGATGTTGAACATCACGTGGGCGAAGCGATCGATGAAGTCCAGCACCGGCTTGCCATAGGCACCCAGGCGGTGCAGGGCGAAACCGAAGATCACCGAGAACATCAGCACTTGCAGGATATCGCCGTTGGCGAAGGCGCCGACGATGGTGTTCGGGATCACGTTGAGGATAAAGCCGACGATGCTCTGGTCTTTACCGGCGGTGACATAAGCAGCCACTTTCGAAGCGTCCAGGGTAGCGACGTCGATGTGCATGCCAGCACCTGGCTGTACCACGTTGACCACGATCAGGCCGATCAACAGGGCGATGGTGGAGACGATTTCGAAGTACAGCAGCGCGTAGCCGCCGGTCTTGCCCACCGACTTCATGCTCTGCATGCCGGCGATGCCGCTGACAACGGTACAGAAGATGATCGGGGCGATGACCATTTTGATCAGCTTGATAAAGCCGTCACCCAGTGGCTTGAGGGCCACACCGGTCTGCGGGTAGAAGTGACCGAGCAGGATACCGATAACGATGGCAACGATTACCTGGAAGTACAGGGTTTTGTAGAACGGCTGACGAGTCGTCATTGCAAAGTTTCCTCAAGAGTCCCGTGGGGCAAATATCCGCCATTGCCCACGACACTTGAATTGCGAACCCTCCTGCACTGGAGGGATTTGTTTTGGCGATCTGCTGGCTGGCAGGTCTGTACTCCTTATCGCAAACTGCGTGCCACTTTCCTGAAAAACCCTGTAACCCTTGGCTCATGGGGGCTGACGGAAATTCATGGCTGTTTCAGGGGGGCGCGCAGGTGGCGGATATCCGCCCACCCGCCTAATCTCGTCCTACAATTTGGCGGATATCCGCCTTGTCCAGCCCAGACATGATGGCTACCATCGGCCACTCAATGGACGAGGCCCCTGCATGCGCGAACGCACCATCGCCAGTCATTACGCCCGCGCGGCCTTGGGCGGTGCGCACCGGGCCGGGTACGACTGCTCGACGCTGCTGCAGCAACTGGGCATTACCCCGCAATTGCTGGCAGAGCCCCGCGCACGCATCGCGCCGGAGCAGTTCACGCAGCTGTTGCAGAGGCTGTGGCTGGCCCTGGATGACGAGTACCTGGGTTTCGCCGATGGGCCGAGCAAGCGTGGGACCTTCGCCATGATGTGCCACGCGCTGATTCACTGCCGCACCCTGGAGAAGGCGCTGGAGCGCGGCCTGTTGTTCTATAGCCTGTTCCCCCAGGGGCCGCGCTGGCGCCTGAGCCGCGAAGGCGATATGGCCTGCCTGAGCCTGGATGACTCGCAACTGTGGGACCCGGATCACTTCCTGAGCGAGTCCCTGCTGGTGATCTGGCATCGCCTCGGCAGTTGGTTGATTGGCCAGCGTATCCGCCTGGAGCAAGCGACGTTCAGCTACCCGGCGCCGGCCCATGCCAGTGAGTACGACCTGCTGTTCCCTTGCCCCCTGGTGTTCAGCGCAGCCCGCAGCAGCCTGGTGTTCCATAGCCGCTACCTGAGCCTGCCGCTGCTGCAGGACGAGCGCACCCTCAAGCATTTCCTCGAACGCTCCCCCGCGGACCTGCTGTCGCGACCGGACGAAGGCGACAGCCTGAGCAGCCAGTTGCGGCGTCTGTTAAGCCGCGACCGCACACCCTGGCCCGACCTGGAAGCCGTGGCGCAACACCTGCACATCAGCCCACAGACCCTGCGCCGGCATTTGCGTGAGGAAGGCACCAGCTTCCAGGCACTCAAGGATGAGCTGCGGCGGGATATTGCGATTTTTCATCTGGGGCGGGCGGATCTGTCGTTGCAGGAGATTGCCGAGCAGTTGGGGTTTTCCGAGCCGTCGGCGTTTCACCGGGCGTTCAAGAAGTGGACGGGGGTGACACCGGGGGCTTATCGGGCGCAGGAAAGTTGAGGATGTATTGTTTGGACGGGCGCCATCGCAGGCAAGCCAGCGATGCGCATAGGTATCTACACGACTTTCAGAAACTGACGCCCCCCGTGGCGAGCGGGCTTGCCCCGCGCTGGGCTGCGAAGCAGCCCCAAAACCAGCCGCTGCGGTGTATCTGGTACAACGCATTCGGCTTATTGGGGCTGCTTCGCAGCCCAGCGCGGGACAAGCCCGCTCGCCACAACTGCGCTATCTGCCTGGATTTAGGCGTTGCGGCAAAGTTGTGTAGATACCGATGCTGCGATGCGGCCGGTCAATCCAATAAAGATCAAACAGCCGGAAAATGAATCCTGAACGCCGCGCCCCCTAGAGGCGAATCCCCCAGGGTCAACCGTGCGCCGTAGCTTTCAATAATGTCCTTGACCACCGCCAACCCGATCCCCTGCCCCGGATGCTGGCGGTCCAACCGCTCACCGCGCTGCAGGATCCGCGCACGTTGGTCGGGAGGCACACCGGGGCCGTCGTCTTCGATGCACAAGCGCACGCCATCGGCACTTTCATCCAGGGTCACGCGCACCTCACTCAGGCACAGGCGGTAGGCGTTTTCCAGCAGGTTGCCGAGCAACTCCAGCAAGGCGCCTTGCTCGATGGGCACGTCGCACTGCTCTGGTAGCGCGAAAGACACGCGCACGCGCTTGTCGCGGTAGACCTTGTCGAGGGTGTCGCACAGGCTTTGCAGCACCGGGCGCAGGCGCACCTGGTGGCGCACCAGGCCGCTTTTACGCAGGCTGGCGCGCTGCAATTGATAGCTGATCTGCTGGCTCATGCGTTCGATCTGCGACTGCAGGACCCGCGCCTGTTCAAGGTCCTGGGGGCGCTGGGCCATGTCTTCACTCACCCCCTGCAACACCGCCAGCGGGGTTTTCAGGCTGTGGGCCAGGTCGTCCAGGGAGTCGCGGTAACGGGTGCGCTGCTCGCGCTCGCTATGGAGCAAGCGGTTGAGGGAACCGGTCAGGCGCAGCAGCTCCCGCGGGTGTTGCTCGCTGAGACTTTCCCGGGTGCCGCCTTCGATTTCATCCAGCTCCTGGCTCAGCCGGCGCAAGGCCTGCAAGCCCCAGGTCAGGCCGATCCACAGCAGGCTCAGCAGCACCAGCAAGGCGGCGCCAAACCCCAGGTAGAGGTTCTCCCGCAGGCCTTCAAGGGTCACTTGGTATTCGCGCACCGGTTGCAGGGCGACAATACTGAACGCCGCGCTCTTGCCCCCCAGCAGCTTGACCTCGACGTCATAGACGAAGAATTCCTGGCCGTTGGCTTCGCGGATCTTCGCAAACTCGTTGCCGCGCCCGTCGTAGCGCGGCCGGTAGTTGATGTTTTCTTCCCTGGTCGCCCGCGAACGCCAGACCAGATGGCCTTCACGGTCGTAGATATAGCCCAGCAGGCGGCTATCGGTCAGGTTGAAGCGCTCGTCCGGCAACTGCGCCGGCATCAGCAAGCGGTTGTTATCGACCCGCGCGGCAGAGATCAGGGTGGTCACATCGGACGCCAGGCGCTGCTCGATGGAATCCTGCAACGCCAGGCTGAACGCGCCCTGCATCGCCGGTAACAGCCCGAGCATGAACAATACGGCCAAGGTGGTGGCCGCCAGCATCAGGCGCACACGCAGCGAACGAATCAACGGCAGCGCTCGTTAAACATGTAGCCCAGGCCACGCACGGTGTCGATGGGCTTGAACCCGGCCGGGCCTTCGAGCTTGCGACGCAGGCGGCCGACCAGCACTTCGATCACGTTCGGATCACGCTCGTCATCATCGGGATAGAGTTGTTCCATCAACCGATCCTTGGCCACCACTTGCTGGTGATGACGCATCAGGTATTCGAGGATCCGGTACTCATAGGCCGTCAGCGCCAGGGGCTGCTCGTCCAGGGACGCCTGCTTGCGGTTGAGGTCCAGCAGCAAGGGGCCGGCGACGATGGTCGATTGGGTAAAACCGCTGGAGCGGCGCAACAGGGCGTTCATCCGCGCCTCCAGCTCTTCGAACTGGAACGGCTTGACCACATAGTCATCGGCCCCGGCGGCCAGGCCTTCGACCTTGTCCTGCCAGTTGCCGCGCGCGGTGAGGATCAGGATCGGGAAGGTCTTGGCCTGGGCCCGCAGTTGGCGGATCAGGTCCAGGCCGCCCATGCCCGGCAGGCCCAGGTCGATGATCGCCAGGTCATGATTGAATTGCCCGGTCTGGTACAGCGCTTCTTCGGCGTTAGCCACGGCTTCGACCACGTGGCCGCTGTCGCCAAGACGGGTCAGCAGGTGATGGCGCAACAACGCCTCATCTTCGACAACCAGCAATTTCATAACACTCTCCAAGGCCAATCCACCGTCCCGCAGGGAACCATCATAGCGGCCCTGAAGGTATGCTTGCGCAGTTTACGGCGGTTGAACTGAACACAGTCTGAACCGGCGGGCTACCCAGGCAGGTCCCGCCCCGTGCAGAATAGCCGGCATGAACCCGATACCCGCCTGCTGCACCCCACTTGATGACCATTGGCCGCTGCCCGCCACCTTGCCCGGCACGGTGTTCCTGAGCACCCGTTTCGAGCCCAAATTGCTCGAACCCGGCGACTTCCAGCGCTGCGCCGTGCCGCCGCCGGCCAGTATCCAACGCTCGGTGGCCAAGCGGCAGGCGGAGTTTCTGGCGGGCCGGCTGTGCGCCCGCAGCGCCTTGCAACAGCTAGAAGGCCTGGACTTTATCCCCGCCATCGGTGAGGACCGCGCCCCGGTGTGGCCCTCGCATATCAGCGGCTCGATCACCCATAGCACCGGGCATGCCGCCGCCATCGTCGCCCACAAGGCCCAGTGGCGCGGGCTGGGCATGGACCTGGAAAACCTATTGCCCCTTGAGCGGGCCGAGCGCCTGGCCGGGGAAATCCTTACCCCGGATGAAATGCAGCGCATGGCCACAGGACCAAGGGAGCAGGTTGCGCAGCTGGTGACCCTGACGTTTTCGGCCAAGGAAAGCCTGTTCAAGGCGCTCTACCCGATTGTGCAGAAGCGTTTCTACTTTGAGCATGCCGAGGTGGTGGAGTGGTCCGATTCAGGATTTTTGCGCTTGCGATTGCTGACAGATTTGTCCAGTGAGTGGTGTTATGGCAAGGAGCTGGAGGGGCAGTTTGCGGTGGATGACGGGCAGTTGTTGAGCCTCGTGGCCATCGGTGCCTGATATAGCGCTATCGCAGGCAAGCCAGCTCCCACAGTTGACCGAGTACATCCTTTGGAATGCAAGCTGGCTTGCTTGCGATGACGCTCTCAAGTCTTGTCCTGATCCCGCGGCCAGCTCAGGCTGAAACACGCCCCGCCCAGGTTGTTGCTCTTGCTGATCAATGCCCGGCCGCCGTGCCAGTAGATAATCCGCCGCACAATCGACAAACCCAGGCCATGCCCACCCGAGGCGCGTGTACGGCTGTCGTCCAGTCGCAGGAATGGGGTAAATATCCGCTCCCAGGCGCTTTCCGGCACGCCTGGGCCATCGTCTTCGACGTCGATACGGCAACGCACCTGCCCCACCTGGTAACTGATCAGCACCCGCGACTGCGCATGGCGCATGGCATTGCTCACCAGGTTTTGCAGGGCGCGGTGCAGGTAGCGCGGCTCGGCGTCGACCCAGGCCGCATCCAGGTGCGCCGATGACAGACACACGCCCCGCGCCACCTCGATCCCTGGCCGCAAGGGTGCCAGCTCGCCGATCACCTGGTCGAGCAAGGCACTGAGGTCGACCCGCTGGAAACTCAGGGCCGGCGAACCCTGCTCCAGGCGCGCATAGGTGAGCATTTCATCCACCAGGCCGTCGAGGTCCTGGATATCACTGTCCATGCCTTCCATGTATTTGCGCCGGGCTTCGGGCGTCGCGGCGTCGCCGATCATCTCCAGGCCAAAACGCAGGCGGGCCACCGGGGTGCGTAACTCATGGGACACCGCGCGCACCAATTCACGCTGAATCGCCAACAGGCGCTGCAAGTGCTCGGCCATGCCGTTGAAGGCCGCCGCCAGGCGCCCTACCGAGTCGGCACCGCGCGCCGGCACCCGCGCTTCCAGGTTGCCCTTGGCGATGCGCGTGGCGGCCGCTTCGAGCCCGCGTAGGCGGCGCTCCAGTTGGCGTACCAGCAAATACACGATCAAGCCGATCAGGGTCAGACCAATCAATGCAATCAGCACCAGCCATTGCGCCGGGTAAGGATTCATCTGGTACAGCGGGCCGATTTCCAGGACCCACGGCGTGCCGACCATGCCGGCAAACACACGGATCGAGTCGCCGCCCTTGCCCAGGGCCATCACCGTGTCGCCTTCGGCCACGCGACGCCGCTGGTCCTCGTCCATGTCCGCTTCGTCGAGCTTGAGCAGGTGCATTTCAAAGCCGAAGCCCTTGGCGTCTTTCAGGTCGGCCAACCGTTGCGGCTGCTCGGCAACTGGAAAACGCACCAGTTCGTCGGCCAGCAAATAAATAGTGGCCCGGGCCAACTGCTCGCTGATCTGCTGCACTTCGCCGGTGAGCAGCAGTTGCTCCTTCTCACTGACCAGGCGCAACACCCGGGCCGCATGGGGCCCGGTCTGCTCCACCAGGACCTGGCCGCGCTGCAGGCGATTGCGCTGGCTCAGGTCCAGGCGGGCATCCGCCACCGTCTGCAATTGCAAGGGAATCCCCAGCAATCGCTCCCACACCGCCAGGGCGCGCTGGCGCTCGATGCTGCTCATCGGCTGCAGGTTGTCGCCCATCAGGGCAAAGGTGCCGTGGGCCAGCCGCTCGCGGTACTGGCCGCTGCGCACCTCATTGAGCAGGTGCAGCGCCAATACGCCAAGCAGGGCCACGAGGATCAGCGCCGCGCACATGCCGCCATAGATACGCAGGAAGATCGAGTTCACGACAGCATATCGGCGGCGGCTTCGGGGACGAACAGGTAACCTTTGCTGCGAATGGTCTTGATCAGGCGCGGGTGGATGGGGTCGTCGCCGATTTTCGGGCGGATCCGCGAGATGCGTACGTCAATGGAGCGGTCCTGGCCGTCGTAGCCGATACCGCGCAAGGCGGTGAAGATCTCTTCCCGGGACAGGATGCGCCCGGCATTGGCCACCAAGAGCCACAACAGATCGAATTCGGCGCTGGTCAGTTCGATGCCGCCATCGTGCAGCCAGGCTTCGCGCAAGGCGTTGTCGACCACCAGGGGGCCGAATTGCAGGCGCCGCTGTTTTTCCGGGGCGGCAGGCTCGGCGCTTTCGCTGCGCCGCAACAGTGCCTGGATCCGCGCCAGCAGCAGGCGCGGGCGCACCGGCTTGCACACATAGTCATCGGCCCCCATGTCCAGGCCCAGAACCTGGTCCATGTCGTCGGTACGCGCGGTGAGCATCAGGATCACCCCGTCGTAGCGCTCGCGCACCTTGCGGCAAATGCTCAGGCCGTCTTCGCCGGGCAGCATCAGGTCGAGGATTACCAGGTCCGGCTGCTCGGCAATGATCCGCGCCACCGCCAGGGCTCCGTCGCCCTCGATGGAGACCCGCAGGCCGTTGCTTTCCAGGTAGTCACGGGTCAACTCAGCCAGCCGCTGGTCGTCCTCGACAATCAGTACCTGCCAGGCTTCTTGCTCCACGGGTGGTCCTCGTTTTTATAAGGGATTTGTCAGGACTGCGCAGGTTCAAATGTAGGAGCGGGCTTGCCCGCGATAGCAGTGTGTCAGGCAACATACCTACTGCTGATCCACCGTTATCGCGGGCAAGCCCGCTCCCACATTTTGATCTTCGCCAGCCGTACCAAATTTGTCATGCATAAAGGGCATAACAGTGTAGGAATAAAGGCCGATTGTAGCCATGGCCTGACCCTGCAACACAAGCCAGGAAATGCATTCGGTGATCGCGATTTTTTGTGATAGGGTTCGCGCCCGCAAAAATCCAACCGGGTGTTTTCAGCTTGGAATATTCGGTGACAAACGGTGCGATGCAGCAGTACTGCGGCCTACACGGCGGTTCCACCTTTCATACACATTTTACCCACAGCGTTATCCACAGGTAGTGCGTTGCTAAGCCCCCCAAAACGCATTATCTTGTACCTCGTCGCAAAAAAAACCCTACATGTAGGGTTTCAAGCGACAAGACCAAACACAAATCAGACAAGAAACTCAAGAGCTTTCTTGCTCCTGTTTGGTGGAACTTAAACCTTTTTCGAAAGCCCAAACCGCGCACGCGGATGGCTGCTGTTTTCAAGCCCCAACGGGAGAAAACGGTACGGGTGTTGCAATACAAACGACACCCACACAGGAATACGGTAAAGAGCCCAGGGCTTGGAACCGAAGACTTCGGCATGGAAGCGGCGCGAACAGCTCCCTTCCTCCTGTCCCGAGGTTGTTATGCCAGGCCAAGGCCTGTTGTAAGTGCTTCAGGACGGAACGGTGGGCACCGTGATGGTGCCCAAATAAATATAGAATGTGGAGACAACCCCCCATGCAAACCGACACAACTCGCGAGAACCCGCAAGGCTCCGTGCCGCAGGGCGCTGATTCGAATATGGATCTGTCCGCCACCGCGCCCGGCCAATTGCGCGTGATCAAGCGTAACGGCACTGTCGTTCCTTACACCGATGACAAAATCACCGTCGCCATCACCAAAGCGTTTCTTGCAGTTGAAGGCGGCACCGCTGCCGCTTCGTCGCGTATCCACGACACCGTTGCCCGCTTGACCGAACAAGTCACCGCGACCTTCAAGCGTCGCATGCCGTCGGGCGGCACCATCCACATCGAAGAAATCCAGGACCAGGTCGAACTGGCCCTGATGCGCGCCGGCGAGCAGAAAGTGGCCCGGGACTACGTGATCTACCGCGACTCGCGCGCCAAGGAACGTGCCGTACACGCGCCGTCCGCCGAAGCCGTGCAAGCCCACCCGTCGATCCGCATCACCTTGGCTGATGGTTCGTTCGCGCCGCTGGACCTGGGCCGCCTGAACACCATCATCACCGAAGCCTGCGAAGGCCTGGAAGAAGTCGACGGCGACCTGATCCAGCGTGAAACCCTGAAGAACCTGTACGACGGCGTGGCCCTGACCGACGTCAACACCGCCCTGGTGATGACCGCCCGTACCCTGGTTGAGCGTGAGCCGAACTACTCGTTCGTGACCGCGCGCCTGCTGATGGACACCCTGCGTGCCGAAGGCCTGGGGTTCCTGGGCGTGGCCGATAGCGCCACCCACCACGAAATGGCCGACCTGTACGCCAAGGCCCTGCCTGCTTACATCGCCAAGGGTATCGAATTCGAATTGCTGAACCCGATCCTGGCCACCTTCGACCTGGAAAAACTCGGCAAGGCGATCAACCACGAGCGTGACCAGCAGTTCACTTACCTGGGCCTGCAGACCCTGTACGACCGTTACTTCATCCACAAGGACGGGATCCGTTTCGAACTGCCGCAGGTGTTCTTCATGCGTGTGGCCATGGGCCTGGCGATCGAAGAGAAGCACAAAGAAGACCGTGCCATCGAGTTCTACAACCTGCTGTCGTCCTTCGACTACATGTCGTCGACTCCGACCCTGTTCAACGCCGGCACCCTGCGTCCACAGCTGTCGAGCTGCTACCTGACCACCGTGCCGGATGATCTGTCGGGCATCTACCACGCGATCCACGACAACGCCATGCTGTCCAAATTCGCTGGCGGCCTGGGCAACGACTGGACGCCGGTCCGTGCACTGGGTTCGTACATCAAGGGCACCAACGGCAAGTCCCAGGGCGTCGTGCCGTTCCTCAAGGTGGTGAACGACACCGCTGTCGCGGTCAACCAGGGTGGCAAGCGCAAAGGCGCTGTGTGTGCGTACCTGGAAACCTGGCACATGGACATTGAAGAGTTCATCGAGCTGCGCAAGAACACCGGTGATGACCGTCGTCGTACCCACGACATGAACACCGCCAACTGGATCCCTGACCTGTTCATGAAGCGCGTCTTCGATGACGGCCCGTGGACCCTGTTCTCGCCATCGGAAGTGCCAGACCTGCACGACCTGACCGGCAAGGCCTTCGAAGAGCGCTACGAGTACTACGAAGCCCTGTCCCAGTACCCAGGCAAGATCAAGCTGTTCAAGACCATCCAGGCCAAAGACCTGTGGCGCAAAATGCTGTCCATGCTGTTTGAAACCGGCCACCCATGGCTGACCTTCAAGGACCCGTGCAACCTGCGCAGCCCGCAGCAGCACGTGGGCGTGGTCCACAGCTCGAACCTGTGCACCGAGATCACCTTGAACACCAACAAGGACGAGATCGCCGTTTGCAACCTGGGCTCGATCAACCTGCCGAACCACATCGTCAACGGCAAGCTGGACACAGCCAAGCTGGAACGTACCGTCAACACCGCCGTTCGCATGCTCGATAACGTTATCGACATCAACTACTACTCGGTGCCACAGGCGCAGAACTCCAACTTCAAGCACCGTCCGGTCGGCCTGGGTATCATGGGCTTCCAGGACGCTTTGTACCTGCAGCACATTCCCTACGGTTCGGATGCTGCGGTCGAGTTCGCCGACAAGTCCATGGAAGCGGTCAGCTACTACGCGATCCAGGCTTCCTGCGACCTGGCCGACGAGCGCGGCGCCTACGAGACGTTCCAGGGTTCGCTGTGGTCCAAGGGCATCCTGCCGCTGGACTCGCAACAGATCCTGATCGAAGCCCGTGGCCAGAAGTACATCGATGTTGACCTCAACGAATCCCTGGACTGGGCGCCGGTACGTGCCCGTGTGCAGAAAGGCATTCGTAACTCCAACATCATGGCCATCGCACCGACCGCGACCATCGCCAACATCACTGGCGTGTCGCAGTCGATCGAACCGACCTACCAGAACCTGTATGTGAAATCGAACCTGTCGGGCGAATTCACCGTGATCAACCCGTACCTGGTCCGCGACCTGAAAGCCCGCGGCCTGTGGGACTCGGTGATGATCAACGACCTTAAGTACTACGACGGTTCGGTACAGCAGATCGAGCGCATCCCGCAAGAACTCAAAGAGCTCTACGCGACCGCCTTCGAAGTGGACACCAAGTGGATCGTTGACGCCGCCAGCCGTCGTCAGAAGTGGATCGACCAGGCACAGTCCCTGAACCTGTACATCGCCGGCGCATCGGGCAAGAAGCTTGACGTGACCTACCGCATGGCTTGGTACCGTGGCCTGAAAACCACTTACTACCTCCGTGCCCTGGCCGCGACCAGCACCGAGAAGTCGACCATCAACACCGGCAAGCTGAACGCTGTATCCAGCGGTAACCACGGTGATGATTCGGTTCTCGCAGCGCCGGCCGGCCCAGCGCCAGTGCCTAAAGCCTGCGCGATCGACGAGCCGGATTGCGAAGCCTGCCAGTAAGCTG
The DNA here is from genome assembly GCF_007858275.1 of Pseudomonas proteolytica. Lineage (GTDB taxonomy): Bacteria > Pseudomonadota > Gammaproteobacteria > Pseudomonadales > Pseudomonadaceae > Aquipseudomonas > Aquipseudomonas proteolytica. The sequence continues at coordinate 44,826 of NZ_VFEV01000023.1, read as the reverse complement.
ACAGCACCTTGGGTTTAACCCCCCAAGGATGAAAAGCCCCCGATAGACCTATGGTGTATCGGGGGTTTTCTTTTGCCTGGCAAAAGCTGCAGCGCAACCTAGAACAATACGGTGGCGATACCCGACTCTGGCCGCCCGCCTCGCGCGCCCCACAACTCAATACGGCCATTGATCACCGCCATTGAATGACCTTTGTATTCCACCGTCCCCGCCTTGCTGTTTCGCAAGTCAGCGTCCGTGGCCGGTCTGTAATGCCCTTTCAGGCCCAGGCGGTCCAGGCCTTCACGCGCAGCCTCACCATCGTTGAGGCTGTTCATCGCCGCCATGAAACTGCGTCCGGCAACGCCATCATTGTTTTCCATCTGTGCACGCTTGGCACTGGCGGCAAACAGGAAGTTGGCATCGGTCATCATCGCCGGGTCATCCCCCTGGAAACGCGCGTGGGTAGCCGCCTGACGCAACTCGTCCCTGGACAAGGACAGCTTGAAGCCGTCGCGCATGGTCACGTCATAGCCCGTACTCGTCTCCTTCACATCCCTGAAAATGTCCGTGGGTTTCTGGCCGAAATGCATCATTGCGGCCTTTATGGCAGAAACCGTTACACAATTGCTGCTGGGCCCCTGGCTGAAGCCACTCCAGATATTGTCCGGCTTCTTACCGGGGTTGCTCTTATCAGGTTTGTAGTTGAAATGCTGCGCACCGTTGGTGATCGGCTTGTTGCTCATGCTCTCGGTAGGGCCGAAATTAGCGGGATTCACATTGCCGCCGCGACCTCCACCCCCACCTCCACCGCCACCGCCACCTTTGGGCGACGGAGGGGCCACATCGTCGCTGGGAAACCACTCGTCCAGCATCCGCTTGAGAAACTGTAGAAACTTGTCATCCGCTTCCTGGATCAGCTTGTTAAGCGCTTCCTTGAATTTCTCATCACCCAACTTCTGGCGCAGTTCATTCAACTTGTCGCGCAAGTCCTGAGCCGTCTGGGTCTTGGAGGTTTGCTCGGCCTCGAACAACTGGTTGAACAACGTCTTGACCGCCGACACGTCACTGACGGGTTCGATGGGAGCAGGCTCCCGACGCGTAACAGTCGGCACCAAAGCCATGCGCCCATTACCTGGCGCGGACACCCCGGAGTTCCACATTTTCAGCCCCCATTGATCGATGAGCCCCCTGGGCTCTTGCCCCGATCAGTGGTGCGGGCCGATTGAAGCGTTCCTTTCCCAAGCATTTCAGTGCGTAACCCAATGCGGCACCGGTGCTTTTCCTACGCCCACAAAAAAGCCCCTCTCACGAGGGGCTTCTTGTGCAGCGCTAACCCATCAGGTCATCTGAATGATGGTCTGCATGATGGTGCTCTGGGTGGAGATGGTCTTGGCGTTCGCCTGGTAGTTGCTCTGGGCCTTGATCAGGTCCACCAGCTCGTTGGTCAGGTTGACGTTGGAGTTCTCCAGGGAGTTGGCCACGATCGAACCCAGGGTCCCGGCTTCTGGTGCATCGTAGCCAGGCTGGCCCGAAGCGAAGGTTTCTTTCCAGGTGGTGCCACCTGCCGGCTGCAAGCCTTGCTCGTTGTTGAAGCTGGCCAGGGAGATCTGGCCAATGGCCTTGCTCTGCTGGTTGCTGAAGGTGGCGAACAGTACACCGCTGCCGTCGATTTTCAGCCCGGTGATTTCGCCGGTGGCGTAGCCATCTGTGATCGGCGGGTTGCGGTAGCTGGCCGAGTTGTACTGAGTGATATCGGACATGTTGATCGCGATACCGCCCGGGTTGGCCGCCGCCCCGTTGTCAGGGTTCCACACGCCGTTGTCCATGACGCCCGGCTTCCAGTTGCTGATGGTCAGGGTGGTGTTGGATACAGTGCTCGGCGGGGTGACGATCCCCTTCAGGGTGCCTGATGTATCGAATGTCACCGTGGAGGCCACCGGGGCAACCGCGCCCGTTCCCTTGACCGGCGTACCGTCAGGGTTACGCCCATCGATCAGGGTGTAGGACTTCCAGGTATTGGAGCCGGTTTTCACCATGTACTGCACCATCTCATGGGCATTGCCTTGAGTGTCATACAGCGTGGTGCCGTACTGCTCGGTAAACGAGCTCGCTACCGTCGGGTCAAACGGGCTGGTCGTCTGGTCGATCACCGGCTTGGAGGAGTTCAGGTTGCTGCTGGAGTCAACCTTGGTCGACGCTTTGGGCGGCAAGTTGGACAGGTTGATCCGCAGGTCGGTCAGGCCGCTCTTGGAGATTTTGCCATCTTCATCGGCTGCATAACCCTGCAAGCGCGAGGTGCCGGTGTTGTTGGTGATGTAACCGTCTTTGTTGGCCTGGAACGAGCCATTACGGGTGTACTCCAGCGAACCGTCGCTGCCCTTCTGTACGAAGAAGCCGCCGCCCTGGATGCCCATGTCCAACACGCCACCGCTGCCGTTGACTTCACCCTGGGTGAATTGCTGGGAAACCGCCGCCAGGTTCACGCCGGTACCGATGGTTTTATTGCCTGTGCCCAGGCGGGACGCGGCATAAATGTCGCCGAACTCTGCGCGGGACGACTTGAAGCCGGTGGTCGCGACGTTGGCGATGTTGTTGCCGGTCACGTCCAGTTGTTTGTTGGCCGCATAGAGGCCGCTAAGGCCGATATTAAAAGACATGTTTCTCTCCTCTTGCCGTATTTAGCCGGCTCTATGTACCGATAGTCTGAATTTGCGACAGCTTGATGCTGCCCATGCCGCCAGAAAGATTGAGCAGCATTTCGCCGCCGGTCTGGCTCAAGGTCACGCTGGTGACCGTGGCCGGCAGCGAGGTTTTCAAAGCCACCGGATCACCGGCGTCATTCTTGGTGCTGGCCGCGAAGGTGTAGGTGCCAGAATCAAGCTGCTCGCCCGCTTCGTTCTTGCCGTCCCAGATAAAGTCCGACTTGCCGGCGCTCTGGGCGCCCAGATCGATGGTCTTGACCAGGTTGCCGTCCTTGTCGGTGACCTTGACGGTGACGTTGCCCACCGACGCACCCACGGCAACCGAGCCGGTAAAGCTCTTGCTGGTGTCGACCATGGCCTTGTTGGTTTCAATAATTACCGAACGCCCCACCAGCGACGAGGCTTGCAGCGCCTGCGACGACTTGTAGTTACCGGTGATGGTGTTCACCGAATCGTTCAAGGTGTTGATGCCTTCCAGGCTGCTGAACTGCGCCAGTTGCGCCACGAACGCGCCGTTGTCCTGGGGCGACAGCGGGTTCTGGTTCTTCAGCTGGGTGACCAGCAGTTGCAGGAATGCATCCTTGCCCAGGGACTGGTTGCCCGAGGCCGCCTTGGCGGTATCGGCCAGGTTGCCCTGGCTGGACTTGGCATCCTTGACCTTGGAGTCGAACAGACTCTGGATCGTCGATTGACTCGACACATCGTTAGTGACGGACATTCTTTAGCGCCCCTTATCACTGACCGAGGGTCAGGACCTTCTGCATCATGGCTTTGGCGGTGTTCATCATTTCCGCGTTGGTCTGGAACGAACGACTGGCGGAAATCATGTCTGCCATTTCCTCGACCACGTTGACGTTGGGGTAGTACACGTAGCCCTTTTCGTTCGCGGCAGGATGATTGGGTTCGTAGCGCGCATCGAGGTTGCTCTGGTCTTCGACCACACCCAACACCTGTACGCCCTGGCCGGCAGCATCCTGGCTCTGGAACAAAGAATCGCTGCCGCCGTTCTGACCGGCCTGGAACATGGTGGCGAACACCGGATGCCGGGCGCGGTAGGTCTGGTCGATGCTCGACGAGACCGTCTCGGCGTTGGCAATGTTACTGGCGACCGTGTTCAGACGCGTGGTCTGGGCGCTCATGCCACTACCGGCAATATTGAAAACACTGGATAGAGACATGGCTTACTCTCCGCGCAGGGCTGACATCAGCCCTTTGAATTTGCTGTTGAGCAGGGTGAAGCTGGCCTGGAAGTTCACCGAGTTCTCGGCGTAGTTCGATTGCTCCAACTGCGCATCGACGGTGTTCTGGTCGATCGACGGCTGCATCGGCGTGCGATACATCAGCGACTCATCGCCACTGCTCAGGCCCTGCGCTTCGATATGACGGTTATTGGTCATGTTCAAGGCGAAGGAGCCGTTCTTGGTCTTGTCGCTCTGTGCGGCGAGCACGGCGGCAAAGTCCAGGTCCCGAGCCTTGTAGTTCGGGGTGTCGGCGTTGGCGATGTTGTTAGCCAGGACTTCGGCACGCTGGGCGCGGAAGCCCAGGGCCTGTTCGTGGATACCGAGCGCTTTATCGAAGCTGATGCTCATGGCGGAAACCTTTAGGGGCTGACCTGCTTTTCGTAACAGGGATATAGCAAGCGCCATGCCAGGTTTATCAAGCCCAATAAATCAAGGGGTTAGGTAGAGGTTGCCGCCGGCAATGGCGGAAAAGCGGCAAGCGCTTTCCGCGAAACGTCAGGAAAGCGGCAATGGGGAGTTGCCGCTTTCCAAGGTCTGACACAAAAAAATGTGGGAGCGGCGGTGCGACGGTTCGACTTGCTCGCGAAGGGCGCACTTCAGTGTGTCAGTCAGCTATCAACCAACTTCACTACCGCCTTCGCGAGCAAGCCCGCTCCCACACAAGCCCCACCCCAAATGTTGGGTGGGGTGTTATTTAGCCTGGTAGATAATACCGGGGCTGCACTGCACCATCTGGTAGTGATCCGGCAAGCCGTTCAACGCTTCGGACGCGCCGAGGAACAGATAGCCACCGCGCTTGAGGGTGCCGTGGATGCGCAGCAGGATGTCCTTCTTCACTTCAGCCGAGAAGTAGATCAATACGTTGCGGCAAAACACGATGTCGAATTTGCCGAGGCTGGCGTAGCTGTCCAGCAGGTTGAACGAGCGGAACTCCACACGGCTCTTGATCGGCGCCTTGACCGCCCAGCGCCCGGCGCCCTTGGGGTCGAAGTAACGCTGCAGGCGCTCCTGGGACAGGCCGCGACCCAGGGCGAGGCTGTCGTATTCGCCGGTCTTGCAGTTGGTCAGCATGGTGCCGGACAAATCAGTGGCAACAATTTGCACACCCGCTTTCAACTGGCCCATGTTGGTCCGCTCGAACTCATCGATGGACATCGACAGCGAATAGGGTTCCTGCCCCGACGAACACGCCGCCGACCAGATGCGCAAGCGCTGGCCGGGGCTGGCCTTGATGGCCTCGGGCAATACCTTGTTCTTGAGCACCTCGAAGGGGTAGGTATCACGAAACCACAGGGTTTCGTTGGTGGTCATGGCATCGACCACCATCTCCTTCAACCCGCTGCGCGGTTGACCCTGGATGCGCTGCACCAACTCGCCCAGGGACTTGATGCCCTGCTGTTCCATCAATTTGTTGAGACGGCTTGATACCAGGTATTGCTTGTTTTCACCGAGCAATATGCCACAGGCTTTTTCCAGGAATACCCGGAACTGTTCGAAATCCAAATTACCCGTAGACAATGAAACCGCCTCTTAACTCGTGTGACCGCCAGGGAGAAAGCCCCTAGCCGTGATCTGCAGATTTGATCCGTTCGACGACCCGGGAAGCCAGGTCATCTGGACGGAATTTGGCCAGGAAGTCATCGGCACCGACCTTCTTGACCATTGCCTGGTTGAATACACCGGACAATGAAGTATGCAGGATGATATGCAATTTTTGCATGCGTGGGTCGTTACGTATCTCGGCCGTGAGGGTGTAGCCGTCCATTTCCGGCATCTCGATGTCGGAAATCATCATCAGGAATTCTTCTTCCGGCTTCTTGCCTTCGTCCACCAGCTTGCGCAGATAGTCCAGGGCCTGGCGGCCGTCATTGAGTGCCACTACTTCGACACCAACGGTCTGCAGGCAACGGGACACCTGCTTGCGTGCCACAGAGGAGTCATCCACCGTCAACACCCGCAGGGACACGGCCTTCTGCTGGGTCTGCTCATCCACCACACCCACCGAAATATGCTCCGAAGTGGGCGCCACCTCTGCGAGGATCTTCTCCACGTCGATGATTTCCACCAACTGGTTATCGACCCGCGTCACTGCCGTGAGGTAGTGATCACGCCCGGTGCCCTTGGGTGGTGGATGGATCTCTTCCCAGTTCATGTTGACGATACGTTCCACCGAGCGCACCAGGAAACCCTGGGTCTTGGTGTTGTACTCGGTGATGATCACAAACGGACTCTCGCGGTCTTGCAAACCGGCAGAACCGGTGGCCATCGCCAGGTCAAGAATCGGAATCGTCGAGCCACGGATGTTGGCCACGCCACACACCACCGGGTTGGACTTGGGCATTATGGTGAGTTTGGGGCATTGCAGCACCTCCCGCACCTTGAAGACGTTGATGCCATATAGCTGCTTGCCATCGAGTCGAAACAGCAACAACTCCAGGCGATTCTGCCCTACCAGCTGTGTGCGCTGGTTCACTGAATCCATTACACCCGCCATGCCCAGACTCCTACGCTACAAAACTTACGGGTACGACGCGCACCCAACACGAAACGGCACGCGCTTTGCTTTTTATTGGCCATGGACATCAAAACGACAGTTTCCCGACGCCTTCGCTCGCCACAGTACCGCAGATTGCTCTGTGCCTGGATGGCGTTGCTTGCCTTGGGCGCAGGCCATCAGGCCCGTGCCGACAACGTCACCTTGCCTGATCTGCTTATCGGCGTCACTCAAGGCTTTCTTGAGTTCACTGTAGAAGATTATCTGGCGACCACCCAGACACCGGGCCGTTATGAAATCCAGGTCAACCAGTTGGACCCGCGTTTGCGCATGCCCATGTGCGACAAGGAATTGACAGGCTCCCTGGAAAGCCCCGCCCAGCCCATCGGCCGCGTGACCGTGCGCGTGCGCTGCGACGGCAGCTCGCCCTGGACGGTGTTTGTGCCGGCCCAGGTCCGCCTGTTTCGCGACGTCGTGACCGTCACACGCCCGCTCAAGCGTACCGGCATCATCGGTTTTGAAGACGTAGCCCTGCGTGAGCGGGATATCAGCCAGATCAGCCAGGGTTACCTCACCTCCGTCGATCAGGCCGTTGGGCAGAGACTGACCCGACCAATGGTCACCGACCAGGTCATTACCCTGGTTCACCTGGAACAGGCCGAAGTGGTGCGCAAGGGTGACCATGTGGTGATATCCGCCAGCAGCGGCGGCCTGAACGTGAAAATGCCGGGGGAAGCCCTGGCCAACGGCGGGATGAGCGAACAGATTCGCGTGAAGAACCTCAACTCCAAGCGCGTGATCAAGGCCCGGGTGACAGCCCCTGGCCAGGTGGAGGTGGCTTTATAGATCACTGGCGTGGGACGCTGGCTTTTCCTACACTGTGCGCATGATCTCGCTATGCACAGGTTTATTGTCGATCGAGCCTAAAGTTTGTCCGGGTATGGCCGAAAACATGGCAAGCGTCCAAATACCCAGAGGTTTTTTAACATGGTCATTGATTTCAGCCGATTGAACGGCGCCCAGGCAACGCCCGGCGGCACGCGTACCAACGCGGCCAAGGACAGCGTTGAAGCCAAGGCCCCGGCACTGCCTGCCAAGGCAGAACAAACCGCTTCGACCCAAAGTGGCGAATCGGTGCATTTGAGCAACGAGGCTCAACAGTTGCAGAAGATCACGGACTCGCTGCGCGATCAGCCAGTTGTCAATAAAGCCCGCGTGGCCGAATTGAAACAGGCGATTGCCGATGGCAGCTATCAGATCGACAACGACCGTTTAGCCGGCAAAATCATCAAAGCCGAGCGCTAGGCCAAGGCCTGCGCCAGGCTTTTGGACGCTTAAACCCCAAGGCCAGCCATGCACGACGAAAATCTGCTGCAACTGATCAACGAAGACCTGGCTCCGGCGCAACACCTGCTGGAGCTGCTTCAAGAAGAATTCGTGGCCCTCTATGGCCGCGATATGCGCCTGCTGGAAGATATCCTGGCACGCAAGCAATCGCTGATCATCCTGCTCGAACAGCACGGCCAGAAGCGCAGCCAGATCCTGCTCAGCCTGGGCCTGCCCGCTGACCACAGCGGCCTGGAACAGTTGGCCAGCCATTCGTCGGTCGGCGACCAGTTGCTGGCCCAGAGCGCAGCGCTCAATCAGTTGTTGATCAGTTGCCAAGAGGCCAATGTGCTCAATGGCCAGTCGATCCAACTGCAGCAAGCTACCACCGCCAACCAGTTGCGCATCCTGCATGGTGGCGAACCTCCAGCACTGTATAACGCCCAAGGCTCCACCTCACGGCTGGTCAAGCCCAGCACCCTCAGCCAAGCCTGACGCCGGTTTATCGCGCGCCCTATCAAGGCACGCCACATGCTGGCAAAATGCCGGTTCTTGCGTGTAGTCGTATTTTGTCTGGAGATGGAAGAACCGTGTTCAACACCCTTAGCGCGGAAGATGCTCCGCAGCCACCCAAGGTCCTCACCACCCCTCTGGAAATTGCCAGCACCCTGCGGCTGCTGCAAGAGAGCCACGACCCGCTGATCATTACCTTCCACGAACGCAACCAGCGCTTCCAGAGCTACCTGGTGGATGTCGACAAGGACAGCAAGACCCTGAGCCTGGACGAAATGATCCCGCCCGAAGGTGAACGCTACCTGGAGAATGGCGAAGCGTTTCGTATCGAAGGCTTTCATGAAGGTGTACGCGTGGCCTGGGACAGCAATGGCACCCTGACCATTGGCGCAAAGGACGGCCACCGCATCTACAAGGGCAGCCTGCCGGAAGAAGTGGTCTACCATCAGCGGCGCAATGCCTTTCGTGCGGCATTGAAGCTGGCACAACTGGTGAATATCGAATTGGGCGGCGAGAAACTCAAGGCGCCCATCAGCGGCAAGTTGCTGGATATCTCCGCCACCGGCTGCAAACTGCGCTTTGAAGGCGACATCTCCGAGCGCCTGCAACTGGGCCAGGTCTACGACCGTTTCATCGCCGCCCTGCCCTTTGGCAGCATGACCACCGCGGTGGAGTTGCGTTACCTGCACTTTGAAGAAAGGATCAACACCACCTTTGCCGGCGTGCGCTTCCACAACATGAGCGGCCTGGTGCAGCGCCAGGTCGAGCGTTTTGTCTACCAACTGCAGCGCGAGGCGCGACGGTTCGATAAAGACGACGACATGTAAACGTCGAACCATCGGCATAAAAAACGGGCAGCTCCTTTGGGAACTGCCCGTTTTTTATGCTTCAAGGGCGGGCGCGGCTCAGGTCATGCGGATGATCATCCGGGTCGGGATGCTCCGGCGGCTCGGGCTCGGGTTGCGGCGCAACTTCAGGCTCGGCCTCGGGCTCAGGCACGGCGGTTTGCATCTGGTCCTGGACCACCTGTTCATCGACACGCGGGTCGAGGGCGGCGACCAATGGCGAGCTGGACATGCTGTCGGGCATCGCCACGTGATGCAGCGGCGCGTCGTCCACCTGATGCAGGTTGGTCACAGCCTTGGGTCGAATGCGCCAGACCAAGATCAATGCGCACAAGCTGAAGAACGCATAGAGCATCTGGTTGCCAAACAGCTTCATGACCACACCCGCCAGCAACGGCCCGATACTCGCCCCCACACCGTAGGTCACCAGCAACATTGCCGTGAGGGACACCCGGCGATCACCTTCGACATGGTCGTTGGAAAACGCCACGGCCAGTGGATAGAGGCAGAACTGCACCAATGAACACAGGAAGCCGGCGATAAACAGTACTTCCAGCGGCACCTGGGTCATGATCGCCAGCGGCAACGCAGCCACCGCCAGGGCCAGGGCGAAACAGCGAATCAGCAACGCACGGTCATACCGATCCGACAGCCAGCCCAACGGCCATTGCACCAACAGTCCGGCAAAAATGCAGCTACCCATGAACAGACCGACCTGCTCGGTACTCAGCCCCTGCTGAGCCGCATACAGTGGCGCCAGGCCGTAGAAGGAACCGACGATCAGACCTGCCCCCAACACCGTACTCAGGGACTGCGGCACGCGCTTGATAAAGAAGCGCGGCTCCATCGGCGCCGGATGCAAAGGCGCAGGGTGAATACGCCGGGTCATGGCAACCGGCACCAGGCACAAGGCAAAACACAATGCCACCAGCATCAGCAGCTCAAGCCCCAACTGAGGGTGCATGACCAGAATCAACTGGCCCAGCACCAGGCCCAGGTACGACGCGATCATATAACCGCTGAACACCACGCCGCGCTGCTTGGCATCCGCCTGTTCGTTGAGCCAGCTCTCGATGACCATGTACTGGCACATCATGCCCAGGCCGACAATGATCCGCAGGACGATCCAGGCCGGCAGCCAATCCACCAGGCCATGACCCAGCACCGCCGCGCCGACGATCCCGGCGCAAGTGGCATAGGCACGGATATGCCCGACCCGGGCGATCAGGCGATGCCCGATCTTGCCACCCAGCACCAGGCCAAAATAGTTGGCGGCCATCAGCGCACCGACCCACAGGCTGTCGACGTTATCCGCCGCCAGGCGCAGGGCCAGGTAAGTACTGAGCAGGCCGGAGCCGATCAGCATCATCAAGGAAGCGAAATAAAGGGCTCGAAAAGATTTCCAGATCTGGCGCATCGGCGGTCCGAGCGGCTCCTTGCAGTGGGTGTCAGGCTATTCAGACTAGCCTGAGGGCGAAGCGTCGTTAAACCCAGGTACCCAACTACATCGGCACCCAGGGGTATTTTGATCCGGCAAACCTCGCGATCGTCGAAGCATGCAGCCTTCGATGAACTCGAGACCCAACAGTTCCTTCGCTGTTCAGATACGTGTCAGACGCACCTAGACAGGAGGCGAGGTACAAGGTTTTGACAATATATCTCGCCAACCCGCCCGAAGGCACTGGCCAGACGGCTAAGAAAACTGGCCCCCACAAAAAAACCCCGCCAGAGCGATCTGGTCGGGGTTCTTTCACGTCACGGCCGGTTAGGCGGCGCAACTGCAGATGGTGTCCCAGGGCCGGTTCGAACGGCCAACCTTCCCCTTAGGAGGGGGATGCTCTATCCAATTGAGCTACTGGGACTAATGACAGGCGCAGAGCCAAATTGCACTGCGACAGACGGCGTGCATGTTAACGGCCAAGGTGAGTTTTGTCATGTCGTCCGTCAGCTTTTTAGGCGTAAGACTCCACCACTCCATACCCACGGCCGGCCCAGGTCCACAGGGCTGCCAAGTCTCATCGTGCAAAATGCACTAACACAAAAGGCCATCATTGCATCTTGCAACGAGCAGCACTTGCGAAACGTTTATAAGCTATTGTTTTTAAAGAATTTTTATCGAATTAGAAGCTGGCACGATGACTGCACTCTTTACCTTATCAATCTGTCCTGCACATGAACACGGGGAAACACCCATGAACAGCACCCTCCTGCTTCTGAACGCACTGGCCCTGGCCGTCCTGGTGATGTTCCAGTTCCAGAACAGTAGCGACAGCGATGCGGCACAGCTCAGCCACACAGGCAGCCACCAGACCCAGCAGCGAGCACAATTGGCGGTGATGACAGCCAATGGCCAACCCTCTGTCCAACTGGCACAGGGTGCGCAGGCCACCAGCACTTCTGAACACTGGATTTTCTAAGCGAGCCGATCATGACCAAGACCACCTGGTTGCTTCTTTCCCTGACAATCGCCACCGGTATCCTGGGGTTCAACGCAACGTCGAATTATTGGCAGATCCTTTCTCTGGGCGCCTGCGCCGTCTTCGCCAGCGCATGGGTGATTGCCGCGATTGTCGGGCGCCGCTTCAAATTCGACCCGGTCCTACGCTGAATAGCCGATTCACCCTCCTCGCTCCAGCCCCCGCCTATCGCCCGACCTTATGTCGCCTCGGCTCGCAAATCGGCCATTTGCCACTAGTCTTAAAATTAAGGGCAAAAGGCCACATTGCTATAGGATGTGCGCCCGAAAACCCTCTCGCGTCGAGAGCCCGCGCCGCGTTTACGGCGTGGAAAAGTTTTCCAACCAGTCCGCAAATTTGAAAATGAGTACTGGCATAACGCCTTTAGTAAGTTCAATATTTGTCACAGAATTGACGCCAAGGAACCGGCAAATTTGAGGCATGATGCGGCCTCTTTGCAATTCAGGTTGAACATTTGTTCGCAAGCCTTGTCCTAACACACATCTTGCGGCCAATTCCAAAAACCGCTCCCCTGAACTAACCGGTTAAATATATGCGCCCATTGAAACAGGCAATTTATTCCAGCCGTACGGCTGACAAGTTCGTCGTACGTCTGCCAGACGGAATGCGGGAACGCATTGCCGAGGTGGCTCGCAATCATCACCGCAGCATGAACTCTGAAATCATCGCGCGCATGGAGCAAAGCCTTATTCAGGAAGGCGCGTTGGGTGACGAACTGAGCATGCGCATGGACAGCCCGGAGCTGTCACTGCACGAACGCGAGCTGCTGCAGCGGTTTCGCCAACTGTCCCACCGTCAGCAAAATGCGCTTGTGTCGCTGATTGCCCATGACGTCGAGGCAGCCGCAGAAGCCGAATAATCGGCAACTGAAAGCTGAAGCCAGCCTTGCGCTGGCTTTTTTTTGCCTGGAATTTAGGGACGACGCGCGAAAACCAAGGGGACCGATTTTCTATTGGTGCCCGACGTTATCGTTAACGATTTTCGCGAGCAAGCTCGCTCCTACAGAAGTGGGAGCGAGCTGCGGGTCAGAGCAGGAAGATCGTCGCCAAGCCCAGGAAGATGAAGAAGCCACCACTGTCGGTCATGGCGGTGATCATCACACTGGCGCCCATCGCAGGGTCGCGCCCAAGGCGTGCCAGGGTCATGGGGATCAATACCCCCATCAACGCTGCCAGCAACAGGTTGAGCGTCATGGCCGCTGTCATGACCACCCCCAGGGACCAACTGCCATACAGCAGATAGGCCACCACACCAATGACACCACCCCACACCAGGCCATTGATCAGACCCACCGCCAATTCCTTGCGCATCAAGCGCGAAGTATTGCCCGTACTCACCTGATCCAGGGCCATCGCCCGTACGATCATGGTGATGGTCTGGTTACCCGAGTTGCCGCCAATACCCGCCACGATGGGCATCAGCGCTGCCAACGCCACCAGCTTCTCGATAGAGCCCTCAAACAGGCCAATCACCCGCGATGCAATGAACGCAGTGACCAGGTTGACCGCCAGCCACGCCCAACGGTTACTCAGGGATCGCCAGACTGACGCAAAAATATCTTCCTCTTCACGCAGACCCGCCATGTTGAGGACTTCGTTTTCGCTTTCTTCACGGATCAGGTCGACCATCTCGTCAATGGTCAAACGGCCGATAAGCTTGCCGTTCTTGTCGACCACCGGGGCCGAGATCAAGTCATAACGCTCAAATGCCTGGGCGGCATCATAGGCATCTTCATCAGGATGAAAACTGACCGGGTCGCTGGCCATGACCTCGGCCACCTGCTTGTCTGGATCATTGACCAGCAAGCGCTTGATCGGCAGCACGCCCTTGAGGATGCCTTCATAGTCGACCACAAACAGCTTGTCTGTGTGCCCCGGCAGTTCCTTGAGGCGCCGCAGGTAACGCAGGACAACTTCCAGGCTGACATCCTCACGGATGGTCACCATTTCGAAGTCCATCAGCGCACCGACCTGCTCCTCGTCATAGGACAACGCGGAGCGCACTCGCTCACGCTGCTGGCCGTCGAGGGTCTCCATCAGCTCATGGACAACATCACGGGGCAGTTCAGGGGCCAGGTCGGCCAGCTCGTCGGCGTCCATCTCCTTGGCCGCAGCCAGGAGCTCGTGATCGTCCATGTCGGCGATCAGGGTCTCACGCACCGAGTCGGATACTTCAAGGAGGATGTCGCCATCGCGATCAGCCTTGACCAACTGCCAAAGCGTCAGACGGTCGTCCAGCGGCAGGGCTTCAAGGATGTAGGCAACGTCGGCAGAGTGCAGGTCATCGAGCTTGCGCTGCAATTCGACGAGATTCTGCCGGTGGACCAGGTTCTCGACCCGGTCATGATGAGGACCTTCCTGGCGATGGGTCAGATCTTCGACCACACGCTGGCGATGCAGCAGCTCGACGACTTGCGCCAGGCGATCCTGCAGGCTTTCTTGTGTTTTCTTTACTTCTACTTCGGTCATAGGCGAACTCCACTCCCAGCAGCGGGGCACGCCGGAAGGATCAATCAGTCAATTCATGATTGGTAAAACGGGGTACTGAGTAACTACTGGGTAAGTCCATGGAGGTATTCCACAAGCCCCGGCGGGGCTGACGGGCGCAATGATACACGTTGCGCCCGCTTTAAACGTTAAAAAACTGGAAAGAACAAGCGCTTGCGCAGCAAAGCTGAGTATTGGCCGCACGTATGAAACTGCGACGACACCGACAGAAAAGAAAACACATAGGCGAGAGAAAAACATGCGCGACCGAGATAGGCCCAACAAAAAACACTCGACCCGCAACAGGAAAATAAAAACCCCAGACGGCAAAAAGCCCGCACTAGGCGGGCTTTTTGTTTGTATGGTGCACTCGACAGGATTCGAACCTGTGACCGCTCGGTTCGTAGCCGAGTACTCTATCCAGCTGAGCTACGAGTGCAGATTGTGGTTTTATACCAGATCACAACTGGTTGGAGCCAAGTTACCTGCATTGCTGCAACTAACTCTTAAATGGTGCACTCGACAGGATTCGAACCTGTGACCGCTCGGTTCGTAGCCGAGTACTCTATCCAGCTGAGCTACGAGTGCATTTGTTGCCGCGCATTATAGGCCGTTCAATCTCTATGTAAAGCTATTTTTTCGTTTAATTTCAACAACTTAGCGAAAAAACCAGATTGCAACGTACTAAGCAAATAATGGCGGAGAACGGGGGATTCGAACCCCCGACACCCTTTTGAGGTGTACTCCCTTAGCAGGGGAGCGCCTTCGGCCACTCGGCCAGCTCTCCGCAACACGGGGCGTATATTAACCAGCTTCATCCCCGTTTGCAAACATAAAAAACGATAAAAATTAATGGCTTGGTTCGTCGTCCTTCTCTTTCTTGATCCGCAGGTAGATTTCCTCACGGTGGACGGCCACCTCTTTGGGGGCATTGACCCCAATCCGCACTTGATTGCCTTTGACGCCAAGCACGGTCACGGTGATTTCGCCATCACCAATAATCAGGCTTTCTGCGCATCGACGAGTCAGAATCAGCATACCTTTCTCCTCACGCATTTCATTTCGGGAACAACAGTCTGCAAAAAAAGGCCTTGGCCCCATGACCCAGCGGCCATGACCCTACATGCCTAAGTATTGTCGAGCGCGGACAAAAGAACAGGCCTGCACCCTCACCCGACAAAAAAGAAAGGCGCGGATCAACCGCGCCTTCCTGGCAACGCGTTACTCGCCCTGTCGAGCCGGCGCGTCCAGTTCGAAAGCGGTATGCAGTGCACGCACAGCCAGCTCCAGGTACTTCTCTTCGATCACCACCGACACCTTGATCTCCGAGGTGGAGATCATCTGGATATTGATGGTTTCCTTGGCCAGGGACTCGAACATGCGGCTGGCAACACCCGCATGGGAGCGCATGCCCACACCTACGATCGACACCTTGGCGATCTTGGTGTCGCCCACCACCTCACGGGCGCCGATCTCCTTGGCAGTGTTCTGCAGGATACGTTCGGCCGCGTCGTACTCGTTGCGGTGCACGGTGAAGGTGAAGTCGGTGGTGTTATCGTGCGCAACGTTCTGCACGATCATGTCGACTTCAATGTTCGCGCCACTGATCGGCCCAAGAATCTTGAATGCCACGCCCGGGGTGTCTGGCACGCCACGGATGGTCAGCTTGGCTTCATCGCGATTAAAGGCGATGCCGGAAATGATCGGCTGTTCCATGGATTCCTCTTCATCAATAGTAATGAGGGTGCCCGGACCCTCTTTAAAGCTGTGCAATACGCGCAGCGGTACGTTGTACTTGCCGGCGAACTCCACCGCACGGATCTGCAGCACCTTGGAGCCGAGGCTGGCCATTTCCAGCATCTCTTCGAAGGTGATCTTGTCCAGGCGCTGGGCCACGGACACCACGCGCGGATCGGTAGTGTAGACGCCATCCACATCCGTGTAGATCTGGCATTCGTCAGCCTTCAAGGCCGCCGCCAGCGCCACACCAGTGGTGTCGGAGCCACCACGGCCCAAGGTCGTGATATTGCCGTGCTCGTCAACGCCCTGGAAACCGGCGACAACCACTACGCGACCGGCCTTCAGGTCACCACGAATCTTCTGGTCGTCAATCTGCAGGATGCGCGCCTTGGTATGCGCGCTGTCTGTCAGGATCCGTACCTGAGTGCCAGTGTAGGACACCGCCGGAACGCCACGCTTGTTCAGCGCCATGGCCAACAGGGCAATGGTCACCTGCTCGCCCGTGGACACGATCACATCCAGCTCACGTGCCAGCGGAGCTTGATCACCACTGATTTGCTTGGCCAGCTCGATCAGGCGATTGGTCTCGCCGCTCATGGCCGACAGCACCACAACCAGGTCGTCGCCCGCATCGCGGAATTTCTTAACCTTGTCGGCGACCTGCTCGATTCTTTCGACAGAGCCGACCGAGGTGCCTCCAAATTTCTGTACGATCAAAGCCATTTCTAAGCCGCCTCAGCCCGTAAAGGGGCGCCCAATAAACAAATCTTCCAGTACCTAGGCAAGCCCATGCCTTAAGCATGGGCCCGCCGACAGCGCCTTAAATACCGGCTTCGACAAATGGCACGGTCAGGGCCAGCGCCGCGTCCAGGGCTCCAGCGTCTACACCACCGCCTTGCGCCATGTCCGGACGACCGCCGCCCTTGCCGCCCACTGCCGCAGCAGCTTGCTTCATCAAATCACCGGCCTTGAGTTGGCCAGTCAGGTCCTTGGTTACACCGGCAACCAGTACGACCTTTTCCTCATGGACACTGCCGAGCAGGATCACTGCGCGACCGAGCTTGTTCTTCAACTGATCAACCAAGGCCAACAACGCCTTGCCGTCCTGACCGTCCAGGCGTGCGGCCAGAACCTTCACGCCCTTGATGTCCAGTGCCGAGGCCGACAAGTCGTCGCCCGCTGCGCTGGCCGCCTTGGCTTGCAACTGCTCCAGCTGTTTTTCCAGCAGGCGGTTGCGCTCCAGTACGGCAGAGAGCTTGTCGATCAGATTGTCACGGCTGCCCTTGACCAGGGTCGCCGCTTCCTTGAGTTGTTCTTCGGCCGCATTGAGATAGGCCAGGGCCGCAGCACCGGTCACTGCCTCGATACGCCGTACACCGGAAGCCACACCGCCTTCGCTGATGATTTTCAGCAGGCCGATGTCGCCGGTGCGCTTGGCATGGATACCACCGCACAGCTCCACGGAGAAGCTGCCGCCCATGCTCAGTACGCGCACGTTGTCGCCGTATTTCTCGCCGAACAGCGCCATGGCGCCTTTGGCCTTGGCGGTCTCGATGTCGGTTTCTTCGGTTTGCACCGGGGTGTTCTTGCGCACCTCGGCGTTGACGATATCTTCCAGGGCCTTGATCTGCTCAGGCTTGATCGCTTCGAAGTGGCTGAAGTCGAAGCGCAGGCGCTGGCTGTCGACCAACGAACCCTTCTGCTGGACGTGCTCGCCCAGCACCTGGCGCAGCGCGGCGTGCAGCAAGTGGGTGGCCGAGTGGTTCAGCGCAGTGGCGTGGCGCACGTCGGCGTCCACCTGGGTTTCCACTGGCGCGCCCACCAGCAGGCTGCCCGACGCCAGCACACCGTGGTGCAGGAACGCGCCGCCGGTCTTGGTGGTGTCACGCACATCAAAACGACCGGAGGCTGCCTTGAGCACACCACAGTCGCCAATCTGGCCACCGGATTCGGCGTAGAACGGCGTCTGATCAAGGACCACCACGCCCTCATCGCCTTCATTCAACACATCAACCGATTGGCCTTCTTTATAGAGGGCAACCACCTTGGCCGAACCGTTGGTGGCGGTGTAACCGGTAAATTCGGTGGCCACGTCAACCTTCACCAGGCTGTTGTAGTCCATGCCAAAGGAGCTGGCCGAACGTGCGCGCACGCGCTGGGCTTCCATCTCGCGCTCGAAACCGGCCTCGTCGAGGGTCAGGTTGCGCTCGCGGGCGATATCGCCGGTCAGGTCCATCGGGAAGCCGTAGGTGTCGTAGAGCTTGAACACCACATCACCCGGCACCACGTCGCCTTTCAACTCGGCGAGGTCTTGCTCGAGGATTTTCAGGCCCTGCTCCAGGGTCTTGGCGAACTGCTCTTCTTCAGCCTTGAGCACGCGCTCAATGTGCGCCTGGTTCTGGGTGAGCTCGGGGAACGCCTGGCCCATCTCGGCCACCAGGGCCGCGACGATCTGGTAGAAGAAGCTGCCGCTGGCGCCCAGCTTGTTGCCGTGACGGCAGGCGCGACGAATGATGCGACGCAGCACGTAGCCACGGCCTTCGTTGGATGGCAACACGCCATCGGCAATCAGGAAGCCGCAGGAACGGATGTGGTCAGCCACCACTTTGAGCGATGCCTGGTCGTCGTTGGCGCAGCCGATGGCCTTGGCCGCCGCCGCCAGCAGGCTTTGGAACAGGTCGATTTCGTAGTTGGAGTGCACGTGCTGCATCACCGCACTGATCCGCTCAAGGCCCATGCCGGTGTCGACCGACGGCGCTGGCAACGGATGCAACACGCCATCAGCGGTGCGGTTGAACTGCATGAACACGTTGTTCCAGATCTCGATGTAGCGGTCGCCGTCTTCCTCTGGCGAGCCCGGTGGGCCGCCCCAGATGTCGGCGCCGTGATCGTAGAAGATCTCGGTGCACGGGCCGCACGGGCCGGTATCGCCCATGGTCCAGAAGTTGTCGGAGGCGTACGGGGCGCCTTTGTTGTCGCCGATACGCACCATGCGCTCGGCCGGCACGCCGACTTCCTTGGTCCAGATGTCGTAGGCCTCGTCATCGCTGGCGTAGACCGTGACCCAGAGTTTTTCCTTCGGCAGTTTCAGCACGCCAGTGAGGAAGGTCCAGGCGAAGTTGATCGCGTCTTGCTTGAAATAGTCGCCAAAGCTGAAGTTGCCGAGCATTTCGAAAAAGGTGTGGTGACGGGCGGTATAGCCGACGTTTTCCAGGTCGTTGTGTTTACCACCGGCGCGCACGCACTTCTGGCTGCTGACAGCACGGGTGTAGGCGCGTTTTTCCTGGCCCAGGAAGCAGTCCTTGAACTGGTTCATCCCCGCGTTGGTGAACAGCAGGGTTGGGTCATTGCCTGGGATCAAAGAGCTGGAGGAGACACGGGTGTGACCTTGCTCTTCGAAGAAGCGAAGGAAGGCTTCACGGATTTCTGCGCTTTTCATTAGGTTCTTCCACGGAGGCTGCGGCCAAAGGCCAGTGCGCAACATCATCAGACGGAGCGACGGCAAAGGGCCGCATTATATCGGCCCTTTGCCCGTGGTACAGCGTGTTTATACGATAGAAACAGTCAATTAGACGGTCTGCACTGTCATTTCCGGGAAAACTCGACAAATGTCGCCAACACTTGTTCGATCTGTGCCCGGCTGACGTCCAGGTGCGTGACCATGCGCAGGCGCGGCGCCGCACTCAACTTGATCCCGCGCTCCTCGGCAAAGGCTTTCAGCGCCTGGGCCTGCTCGCCGATCTGCACGTAGACCATGTTGGTCTGTACCGGCTCCACGCTATAACCGGCCTTGCGCAGCTCGTCGCCCAACCACAAGGCATTGGCGTGGTCTTCGGCCAGGCGTGCCACCTGATGGTCCAGGGCATACAGCCCCGCCGCCGCCAGCGAACCGGCCTGGCGCATGCCACCGCCGACCATCTTGCGCAAACGGCGAGCCTTGGCGATCAACGCACTGGAGCCGCACAGCACCGAGCCCACCGGCGCGCCAAGGCCCTTGGACAGGCATACCGAGACCGAATCGAAATGCTGGGTAATCTCCCGCGCATCCACATCCAGCTTGACCGCCGCGTTGTACAGGCGCGCGCCGTCCAGGTGCAGGGCCAGGCCATGCTCACGGGTAAACGCGCGTGCGGCAGCCAGGTAGCTGATGGGCAGCACTTTGCCCTGCATGGTGTTTTCCAGGGCCAACAGCCGGGTGCGGGCGAAGTGGAAGTCATCCGGCTTGATCGCTTCTGCGACCTGGGCCAGGTCCAGCGAACCGTCGGCCTGGACTTCCAGGGGCTGCGGCTGGATCGAGCCCAGCACCGCCGCGCCGCCGCCCTCGTATTTGTAGGTGTGGGCTTGCTGGCCGACGATGTATTCCTCGCCCCGCTCGCAGTGAGCCATCAGCGCCAGCAGGTTGCTCATGGTACCGGTAGGCACGAACAGCGCGGCGGCAAAGCCCAGGCGCTTGGCCAGTTCGGCCTCAAGGTGGTTGACGCTGGGGTCTTCACCGTAGACATCATCGCCGCTCGGCGCGCTGGCCATGGCATCGCGCATGCCTGGGGTGGGTTGGGTCACGGTGTCGCTACGAAGATCAATCACGGACATCAAGCTGGCCTCTGCGTGTGGGGAGTTCCCTGTTGTAACCGATTACTGCGGGTATCACGGGCAAATATCAACCCCTGCCCTTGTAGGATTCGGCTTGCCGGCTCCTACAGGGGCTGCCCGCAAACCTGTCGATAGTCGATATCAACAAGCACCCTATGCAGTTTTTCGAAATGTATGGTAAAAACTCTCCGCTGCCAGGGTTCTGGTGGCAACGTTCTCAGGGCGGGGTGTAATTCCCCACCGGCGGTAATTGCGTGCAATACGCATAGCCCGCGAGCGCTTGGCGCCTCGAACTGCTTATGCAGGACGGCGGCAAGGTCAGCAGACCCGGTGTGATCCCGGGGCCGACGGTCATAGTCCGGATGAAGAGAGAACGGGATTGGCGCCTAAGGGCCGTGTGCGAGAAATCATGCCTGGCATGATCGATTCGGCCGTACCCTTAAATCCCATTCGATTCATAACGCCCTGTTTTTTTCATAAACAGGAGTCAGAACATGCAACCCACCGCAATCGACAGCAAGAGCAAAAACCATCACGGTGAGCGCGTCGCGTTTATCCAGGCTTGCTGGCACAAAGATATTGTTGATCAGAGCCGTAAAGGCTTCCTCGCCGAAATGATCGCCCAGGGCTACCAGGAATCGGATATCGATTTCTTTGAAGTCGGCGGCGCCTTTGAAATGCCCCTGCACGCCAAGCTGCTGGCCAAGTCCGGCCGCTACGCCGGCATCGTCGCCGCCGCGCTGGTGGTGGACGGTGGGATCTACCGCCATGAATTCGTCGCGCAATCAGTGGTCAGCGGCCTGATGCAGGTGCAGTTGGAAACTGAAGTGCCAGTGTTCTCGGTGTCCCTCACCCCGCATCATTTCCACGCGGGCAGCGAGCATCACAACTTCTTCTTTGAGCACTTTGTGCACAAGGGCAAGGAAGCCGCGCAGACCTGTGCCGATACTCTGCACAAGATCCGTGCGATCCGCCGCAATGAGCCACGCGCCTTAGCAGTCTAAGCCGCACCGCAAAACCAATTGTGGGAGCGGGCTTGCCCGCTCCCACATTTGGATCTAGACCAGGCCGGCGTCCGTGGTCGGCACAATCAGGATGCCTGCCCGCAAGCCATTCTTGACCTTGGGGTTGGGGAAGATGATGCGCGCGCCCTCCTCCTCGATCACCCAGCGGGTCTTGGCAATGTCCTCGGCCAGCAGATAGCCCTTCTCCAGCGGCGAAAAATTCTCCACGTCCGCCGGCAAATGCAGGGTGAAGGCGTCGCTGTGCTTGATCACTTCCCGGGCCACGCTGAACAACTTCAGGCCGTCCAGGCCGTCGGTGGCCGGCTCGTTGCCTTCGATGATCTGTATGAGGCGGGTTTCCAGGCGCGATACATCCACCCCCTGGTTCTGCCCGAATGGCCGGGCCTTGCCCAACTCCAGGGTGAACGACTCAGCGCCCAGTTGCTCGTAGGTAAACGCGGTGAAGGTAATGGAGGTCTTGTTCTGCAACAGCACCGCTTCCATCCCCGCCGCCCGCAGGCGGGCCAGTTCGGCGCGGGAGTGCTGGCGCCCTTCTTTGAACGGATAAAGCGCGAACTGCTCGATCTTCGAACCGCGAATCGCCGTATGCAGGTCGTAGTGCAAACGACTACGGTCAGGCACGCTGAAGAAGGTACGGGCCAACTGTTCAAGCTCGGCCGCGCGCATCGCTTCCGGGCCGATGCTTTGTTCGTGACGGCCATTGAACAGCCGGTTGACGTCCTGTTCGAGGTAACGCTCGCCACGACGCATGGCCTCGGGGTTACCGAACAGGAACAGAATACGGGTGCGGGGCTTGATCTCCCCACGGGCGATGCCATGCAGCAAGCGGTCGGCCAATTCGATCGGCGCGGTTTCGTTGCCATGGATGCCGGACGACAGCAGCACGTCGGCGCCGTTGTCCCGGGCTTGTGGAGGCCGCACTTCGAGTGCGCCCTCACTGAGCCAGCGCATCTGCACGCCGTCGACAGTCAGTTGAATTTTTTGCGCCGGTTCACGACCGGCGAGGGTCAGTTCAAGCAGTTTGCCGAGGGCGAGCATAGAGCAGCTTCCTTAGTGGTTGCAGCCTGGGCCGTGGACGTGATCGTCGTCATCACCTTCAACATCGGCCGGTTCCATTTCCAGCTGCAGGCTCATCAGGTTGGTGGCCAGGGGACGCATCAGCAGGTTGGCGTATTCGGCATCACCTTCCTCCACATCCACGCCGATCAGCAGTTGGCCACGGCCGTCGTGCTGGATCCAGATTTCCTTGCCCTGCCATACCACGGCCAGGCGAGTGCAGGAGGTTTCCAGCTGGGTGCCGTCGGTGTCTTCAAGGATCAGCTTCAGGGTATCGGTGGTCATAAATAGGTCTCAGCCGTGGGGTATTAATTGATCTGGAAAGGATAAACCGCGCCCAGTTTAAGGATTTGCGTCAGTTCATCCAATGCCGTGCGACATTCGAGCAGCAACTGCGGGTCAGCCAGGTCGGTTTCGCGCAGGCTGTCGCGGTAGTGTTTGTCGACCCATTGGGTCAACGTTTCATACAGCGGTGCAGTCATGATAACCCCTGGATTGACCGCCGCCAGTTCACTCTCCTTCAACGCTACGCGCAAACGCAGGCAGGCCGGGCCACCGCCGTTCTGCATGCTTTGCTTGAGGTCGAAGACTTTGACTTCGCCGATCGGCCCGCCGGAGCTGGTCAGGCTTTGCAGGTAGTGCCAGACGCGTTCGTTGTTGCGGCACTCTTCGGGCACGATCAGCAGCATCGACCCGTCAGCGCGGCTCAACAACTGGCTGTTGAACAGGTAGGAGCGCACGGCGTCTTCGACACTGACCAGGGCGCGGGGTACGCAGATCGCCTGGAAGTTGCCGCCGACCTTGCCCAGCTTGGCCTGCAGTTCAGCGAGCATCTGGTCGGTATTGAGGAACGCATCCTCGTGATAGAACAGCACTTCACCGTTGCCCACAGCGATCACGTCGTTGTGGAACACCCCGGCATCAATCACCGCCGGGTTCTGCTGGCCGTAGACCACCCCGTCATCCTGCAGGCCGTGCAGGCGCGCAACTGCCTGGGACGCTTCGAGGGTCTGACGCGCCGGGTACTTTTGCGGCGCCGGGTAGCGGGTGTCGAACGCACTGCGGCCAAACACGAAAAACTCCACGCCCGCCTCGCCATATTCGCGGCAGAAACGCGTGTGGTTGGCCGCGCCTTCGTCACCGAACTGCGCCACCGCCGGCAACGCGGCGTGGTGGGCGAAGTGCTGCTGATCGGCAAACATCGCCCCCAGCACGCGGCTGGTGGTCGGGTGTTCGATGCTGCGGTGGTATTTGCAGTTGAGGTTCGCGGCAGTGAAATGCACACGCCCGTCAACGGTGTCGGCGCTCGGGCTCACAGTGGCGGCGTTGGCCACCCACATGCTCGATGCGGAACAGCTGGCAACCAGCAACGGCATGGCTTGCTTGGCCGCCTGCTGGATCACCTGGGCATCGCTGCCGGCAAAGCCAAGGCGGCGCAGCGCGGCCACATCCGGACGTTCCTGGGGCGCCAGTACACCTTGCACAAAACCCATGTCCATCAGGGCTTTCATTTTCGCCAGGCCCTGCAGCGCCGCTTCCTTGGGGTTGGAGGATTGCTGGCTGTTGCTCTGGGACGCGACGTTGCCGTAGGACAAACCGCCGTAGTTATGGGTCGGCCCCACGAGACCGTCAAAATTGACTTCACAGGATTTCATCGGCGAGGCTCCACGAACATCTGTTTTTATAAACAATCTTCATCACACCACAGATCGAATGTGGGAGCGGGCTTGCTCGCGAAGGCGGCGGACCAGTTACCTAATCTATCAACTGACAGACCGCATTCGCGAGCAAGCCCGCTCCCACATTTTTAGATCAGCGTAATGCCAGGGGTGAGGGTTGCTGGCAGCACCAAACTCGGGGTCTCCAACGACGCCACCGGGTACGCGCAGTAATCCGCCGCGTAATAGGCACTGGCGCGATGATTGCCCGACGCCCCTACCCCACCAAATGGCGCGGTGCTCGCCGCGCCGGTCAGCTGTTTGTTCCAGTTGACGATACCCGCACGGCTCTGCAGCCAGAACTGCTGGTAGCGCGCCTCGGAGTCCGACAGCAACCCTGCGGCCAAACCGTATTGAGTGTTGTTGGCTTCACGGATCGCCGCTTCGAAATCCGCGTAGCGAATCACTTGCAGCAACGGGCCGAACAGCTCTTCGTCCTCACGCTCGGTCACGGCAGTCACGTCGATGATGCCAGGCGTCAACAAGGCTGCCTGCGCCTGGGGCTGGGTCATTTCCAGCAGCGCCACGGCGCCGTTGGCCAGCATCAGCTCCTGGGCATCCATCAAGGCCTTGGCCGCGCCCAGGGAAATCACCGAACCCATGAAGGGTGGCGGTTGCTGGTCGAAGGCGCCCACGGCAATCGTCGCGCTGACGGCAACCAGGCGCGCCAGCAGTGCATCACCCCAGGCGCCTTCCGGCACCAGCAGGCGCCGGGCGCAGGTGCAGCGCTGGCCGGCCGAAATGAAAGCGGACTGGATGATGGTGTAGACCGCCGCATCGACATCGGCCACCTGATCGACCACCAGCGGGTTGTTACCGCCCATTTCCAGCGCCAGGATCTTGTCCGGGCGCCCGGCGAATTGCTGGTGCAGATGGTTGCCGGTGCGGCTGGAGCCGGTGAAGAACAAACCGTCGATCCCCGGGTTGGCGGCCAGGGCAATCCCGGTCTCCCGCGCGCCTTGCAGCAGGTTCAAGACGCCCGCCGGCAGGCCGGCTTCGACCCAGCACTGCACGGTCAGCTCGGCCACTCTAGGGGTCAGCTCGCTCGGCTTGAACAACACGGTGTTGCCCGCAAGCAAGGCCGGCACGATATGCCCGTTGGGCAAGTGGCCGGGGAAGTTGTAGGGGCCGAACACCGCGACCACGCCGTGCGGCTTGTGGCGCAACACGGCGGTGGCGTCGCCCAGGGGGCCGCTCTTCTCGCCGGTACGTTCGCGGTAGCTCTGCACCGAGATCGCGATTTTGTTAGCCATGCTGGTGACTTCGGTAGCCGACTCCCACAGCGGCTTGCCGGTTTCTTCGCCGATGCAACGGGCGATTTCATCGGCGCGGCTTTTCAAGGTCGCGGCGAAGGTTTCCAGCACGCCGATACGCTCTTCCAGCGGGCGCATGGCCCAGGCCGGGAAGGCCTGGCGGGCGGCCTGCACGGCGGACTCAACCTGCTCGACGGTGGCGCCATTGCCGGCCCACACCACTTGCTGGGTCACCGGGTTCAGCGACTCAAAGCGTTCACCCTGGCCAGCCAGCCAGCTCCCTGCGATATACAGCGAATTCATTATTTCGACTCCCGGGCAGCAGACAACGATACGGCACGCACTTGATCACCGGCCACCAGTTGCAGGCGCTTGGCGGTCAGCGGATCGACCACCAGGGTGCCAGCCGCCAGGCGCGCCGGTGCGGCGGTGATGCGGCAATCTTCACGTTTACGGTTATGCATCAGGAACGGCGTGGCGTCGTCCCCCGGCGTGCCGATGGCCAGCACCAGCGCCTGGCTGTCACGCACCGCACGGATCTTGCCGGTCTCACACTCCACCGCAGGACCTGCGTCGAAAATATCGACGTAGCCCTGGTAGCTGAAGCCTTCGCTCTTGAGCATGCTCAAGGCCGGCTCGGTGTCGGGATGGACCTTGCCGATCACGTTGCGCGCGTCCTCGGACAAAAAGCAGGTGTACAGCGGGAACTTGGGCATCAGTTCGGCGATAAACGCCTTGTTGCCCACGCCGGTGAGGTAGTCGGCCTGGCTGAACTCCATCTTGAAGAAGTGCCGGCCCAGGCTTTCCCAGAACGGCGAACGCCCGGCCTCGTTGGACACACCGCGCATCTCGGCAATGATCTTGTTGCCGAACAGTTGCGGGAACTCGGCAATGAACAGCATCCGCGCCTTGGCCAGCATGCGGCCGTTGAGGCCGTTGCGGTAATCGGCATGCAGGAACAGCGAGCACAGCTCGGAGTTGCCCGTCAGATCGTTGGCCAGGAACAGCGTGGGGATCTCGCGGTAGATATTCAGCTCCTGGGAGGCGCTGACCGTCAGGCCGACCCGGAAGTTGTACCAAGGCTCACGCAGGCCGACCGCACCGGCGATCGCCGAAATCCCCACCACGCGGCCTTCGTCGTTTTCCAGTACAAACAGGTAGTCGGCATCACCACGCCCGGCTTCGCCGCGAAAGGTCTTTTCAGCCCAGCCAACCCGGTGGGTCAGGCGCTCTTCGTTGGCCGGCAAGGTGGTAAGGCCGGTGCCGGTGCTGCGCGCCAGATCAATCAGGGCCGGTAAATCGCTGCTGCGTACGGGACGAACGATCATGCTATCTCCTCGGACGGGCCGCCTGTTACAGGCCACCCGTTAAACTCTGCTTTAAACCGCTACCAGACGCACACTGGCGCCTTCACCGACGCCCAGGGCTTCGGCTGCTTCCAGGTCCAGGGTCACTGGCTTGCCTGGCGCGTAGTCCAGTTCCAGCATCACCGCACGGTAATCCTGCAACTGCGCGTTGCTCACCAGGTACTGGCGGCCGACGCCCTTGACCATTTCGCCGACCTTCACCGGCACCACGCGGCTCTGGGCAATCGAACGGATGCCAGAAACCCGTGCATGCAGGGTCGGGCCACCGTCGAAGATGTCGATGTAATGGTCGGTTTCAAAACCCTCGCGCATCAGGATGTCGAAGGTGATCTGCGCACGCGGGTGCACCTGGCCCATGGCTTCCTGGGCTTCGTCGGGCAACAGCGGCACGTAGATCGGGTAATGGGGCATCAGTTCGGCGAGGAACGTGCGGCTCTTCAACCCACACAGGCGCTCGGCGGCGGCGTAGTTGAGGTCGAAGAAGTTGCGGCCGATGGCATCCCAGAACGGCGAATCACCGTTCTCGTCGCTATAGCCGACAATCTCGGTCACCACCGAGTCCGCAAAGCGCTCGGGGTGGCTGGCGACAAACAGCAGGCGGCCACGGGAATTGAGTTCCGACCAGGCCGACCCCACCAGTTCCGGCACCACGTAGAAACTGGTCAGCAAGCTGTTGCCGGTCAGGTCGTGGCATTGGGACAGGACGTGGATCTTGTTGTGGATCTTCAGTTCGCGGGACGCGTGGACGAAGGTCTCGTTGCGAAAGCTGTAGAACGGCTCGGAATACCCGGCCGAAGCGACGATGGCCGAACAGCCCACCAGCTTGCCGGCGACGGTGTCTTCAAGGACAAAGAAATAGCTTTCTTCACCATTGAAACTCACTTCGGCGGCGAAGGACGCTTCGCTGGCGGCGATCTTGTCGCTCAGGCGTTCAACGTCATCCGGCAGGGAAGTGACACCAATCGGGCTGTCCGCAGCCAGACGCTGTACCTCGCCCAGATCAGCCATTTGCGCGGGGCGCATCACCAGCATGGTGTCACTCCTTAACTCGAAAACTTCATAAAAAAATGCCGGACACTGAACCTGGAATCACCCAGGTCCCAATGTGGGAGCGGGCTTGCCCGCGATTGCGGTGGGCCAGTCACAACAACGTCGACTGACAGATCGCTATCGCGGGCAAGCCCGCTCCCACATTTGATCCGGTTCGTTAGACAAATGTGTCTCTATCAGGCTTGCGTCAGCGTTTTTACAGCACGTTCAAAACGATCCAGGCCTTCGGTGATATCCGCGTCTTCCACCACCAGGCTCGGGGCAAAACGCACCACGTCCGGGCCGGCTTGCAGGATCATCAGGTTTTCTTTCTCGGCAGCGTTGAACACATCCTTGGCCTTGCCTTTGAACGCGTCGCTCAATACGCAACCGAGCAGCAGGCCCATGCCACGGACTTGGGTGAAGATCCCGTACTGCTTGCCGATCTGCTCCAGGCGGGCCTTGAACAGGTCATGCTTGGCGTTGACGCCTGCCAGCACTTCAGGAGTGTTGATCACGTCGATCACCGCTTCGGCTACCGCACACGCCAGCGGGTTGCCGCCGTAGGTGGTGCCGTGGGTACCGACCACCAGGTGCTTGGCCAGGTCTTCACGGGTCAGCATCGCGGCAATCGGGAAACCACCGCCCAGGCTCTTGGCGCTGGTCAGGATGTCGGGCACCACGCCGTAGTGCTGGTAGGCAAACAGGTGGCCGCTGCGGCCCATGCCGGTCTGCACTTCGTCGAACACCAGCAGCGCATTGTTGGCATCGCACAGGTCACGGGCGCCTTGCAGGTAAGCAAGTTCGGCCGGCAATACACCGCCTTCGCCCTGGATCGGCTCCAGGACCACCGCGCAGGTCTTGTCCGACACGGCGGCTTTGAGCGCTTCCAGGTCGTTGAACGGAACGTGGGTGATACCGGTGATTTTAGGACCGAAACCGTCGGAGTATTTCGACTGGCCACCGACGTTGACGGTAAACAGGGTGCGGCCGTGGAAGCTGTTCAGGGCGGCGATGATCTCGTATTTCTCGCTGCCGAAACGGTCGAACGCCACGCGACGGGCCAGCTTGAAGGCGGCCTCGTTGGCTTCGGCGCCGGAGTTGCAGAAGAACACGCGCTCGGCAAAGGTCGCATCGATCAGCTTGTGGGCCAGGCGCAAGGCCGGCTCATTGGTGAAGACGTTGGAGACGTGCCACAGTTTGTTGGCCTGTTCGGTCAGTGCACCGACCAGCGCCGGGTGGGCGTGGCCCAGCACGTTCACTGCGATGCCGCCGGCAAAGTCGATCAGCTCGCGACCCGCCTGGTCCCACACGCGCGAACCTTCGCCACGCACAGGGATGAAAGCGGCAGGTGCGTAGTTAGGCACCATGACCTGGTCGAAATCGGCACGTTGCACCGGGGCTTGCTCAACGGACATCGGAGTCTCCTGAAGAGGAACGCCTGCCTGGAACTGGCGGGCGATGCAGGGATTGTAAGGACAGTTTTCAGAGCGGCCTTGCCGCCAAGCGACAACTTCTTATAGCGCCAACCCGTGTTTTGCGCGGGTTTACGCCAATGCGACAAATAGCGTCGCAAAGGCGCAGTTTAAACCGTGCGCAGGCTTTGTGGGCAGGGGATGACGGGATCTTCGCAAATCCGCAAGACACGCTCGCACTAACTGTCTACCGCCTGGAGCGCCTTGCGCACTGGTTTGCTGAAGGAACTTCAAGAGCCATCAAGGACAGGCACCATGGCGCAACCGCTTGCAACCCAATCCCCGCACCTCGACATCCCCAGCAACGCCATCCCCTCCTGGCTGGGCACTGCATCAGCCGCCAAGCGTGCGGCGCTGGCCGAGGGTACGCCGGCCATTGCCGACTGGTACCTGCGCGCCACCGAGCAGCAGCACGCGCATCTCAAGCAGCTGAATGCCGCCGCCTGGACCGCACAAAACCGCGTGGACAAAGCCCTCGCCGCCCTGCAGAGCCCCGAGACCTTTGGCGCCGCACGCCTGCAAGCGGCGCTCAAGGATGAGTTCGGCGTCGACGCCGACGTGCGCACGACCTACCTGCAACTGTATGTGCCACTGACCCTCGCCGGGTTCACCGTCAAGCCGGGGGCGGCGCGCACATGGTCGGTCTCGTTGCTGGACGCGGCCCTGCATAACTTCGAGACCGACGAGCCCTACGAGCAGCACTCCGGATTCAGCACCCAGCCAACGCCAGCGGGCCAGTTCAGCCAACTGCCGGCCCTGGACGCGAAGATCAGCATCGCCCAATTCACCCAACTGTGCCGCCGCCTGGATATCGGCGCGGCCTATCGGCGCTATCTGGATGAATACCTGGACCTGGACAATCCCGTGGCCCGCACCAGCCTGGAATACTGGCTCAAACAAAGCCACCTGGGGGCGCTGCAGCTGGCGTTGTACATGGCCTTGCTGAAGGGCGACCTGCCGGCCGCCAGCCATGATGCCGTCCTCAACCTGCTCCACAATGGCCATGCAGCACACAACGGCTGCCCGCCGCTGGTGGCCCATGAACTGCTGATAATGGACTGCCGCCTGACTGGCATTGTGCTGTTTGCTCCGGACCTGGAGGCCAGCCGCGAGGTGGTGCCCTTGATCGCCTACATTCCCGACGACCCGCAAACCCCGGTCAAACACTACCCCAGCAGCGCGGCGTTCATGCAAAGCCTGGTCGCCAGGCTGCGCGCCACGGACTATCAACAGTTTTTCAGCCGCTTTGTACGCCACGAAGACGCCGCGGTATTTTTTGCCAACCTCAACCAACGCCTCGGCCAGGTCTCGTGGCACCCGCACACCGCAGGCGATCCGCTGCCCAGTTGGCGCGAGAGCCCCACACAGCGCCCCAACCTGCAGTTTCGCGGGCTTAAAATCAGCGGTGATCTGTTCGTTCATCTGTTCCAGATGCAACTGAGCAAGCTGCAAGCCGACAGCCAGAGCCGCGCTGTCGCCACCGCGCGCGTCGACCAGAACGCCCGTTGGCGACGCTGGGCGTTCATTCAGAAGATCGCCGAAAGTGTTTTGCAAGTTATCGCCTTTGTGGCCCTGCCATTCATCCCGCCCCTGGGCGCGCTGATGCTCGCCTACACCGCTTATCAAGTCCTCGACGAAGCCTTCGAAGGGGTTGTCGACTGGGCCCAAGGCCTGCAACGCGAAGCCCTGGGCCATGCCTTGGGCTTGATGGAACAACTGGCGCAACTGGGCCTGTTTGCCACCGGCATCCCCATCGCCACCGAGTTGCTGCGCAAGGCTTTACCCCAACAGATGCTGGATTTTTTCGAAAGTCTGCTGCCCGTCAAGCGCCCCGATGGTCAACACCGCCTGTGGCAACCGGACCTCAGCCCCTATCGCCAGGAGGTGACGCTGCCGGCCGATACCCGCCCTGACGCGCAAGGCCTGCACCGGCACAACGGCAAACCCATCCTTGCCCTCAACGGCGAGCATTACCACGTAGAACAAGACGCCGGGCGCTATTTCATCCAGCACCCCACGCGCCCTGGAGCCTACCGCCCGCAGGTCATGACCAATGGCCAGGGCGCCTGGGTCACAGAGCTGGAGAACCCGTTGGGCTGGGACCGCGCCACCCTGATGCGCCGCCTCGGTTACCAGACCGATAGCTTCAGCGATGAGCAACTGGCCCAGATCCGCGACTGCAGCGCCACCCACGACAACACCCTGCGAAAAGTGCATGCCACCCAGCAGACACCCCCGCCACTGCTGGCTGACAGCCTCAAGCGCTTTGGCATCGACCAGCAGTTGCAGGACTTCCTGGCGCAACTGAACAGTGACGATCCGGCGGTCTACGCCAAGGCCGATCCGCAGGCCCTGTTGCAGTTACTCATCAGCTATGGACTGTGGCCCTCCAGCAAGACCCTGCGGGTACTCGATGCCAGCGGCAGAACCCTCTGGCAATTCCCCGGTGACGAGGGGGCCAGCACCGTACAGGTGCTGGAAGCACAACTGCACAACGGCGATCTATTGCCGACCCTGATCGAGGGCTTGAGTGAGCCGGAGCGCAAACACCTGCTGGAAGAAGAGTTCGGCCTGCCGCCCTCTTCCAGCCGCACCCGCGCCACCGCCTTGCGCAAGCAATTGGCGCGGATCGCCCAGGACAAGCGCTTCTCGTTATTCGAGTCACGCTACCGCGGCCTGGACCGCGCGCCCAATGCCCGGGTCCAGAAAATCATCGACAGTGCCTCGCGCCCCGGCCTGCCCGCGCCGGTGGCCGAGGAACTGTTGTCCAGCGCCAGTGGCGAGGAGCTCAAGGCCATCGACGCCGGTAATGTACCCACGCGCCTGGCGGAACTGGCCGAGTGGTCGCTGCATGAAGTGCGCACCACCCGCGCCTATGAAGGGCTGTACCTGGACACCGTGGAGAACCCGGACACTTGCCGGTTGGCCCTGCACTCCCTGGAAAACCTCAGCGGCTGGCCGACGTGGATACGCCTGGAACTCAGGGAGTACCGCGCCGAAGGTACGCTGCTCGATGCAATCGGCCCCACCTATGCGTTGACCAAAAGAACCCTGGTGGCGACACCCGACGGCCAATACATCCCGGAAAACGGCCAAGGCGCGCTGTTCGGCAGCACGGATTTTTACACCGCCATCCTGCAAGCCCTGCCTGACAGTGCCCGGGATGCCCTGCAGATCCATATCGGCCAGGGCCCGCGCCTCAAGCAGGCAATCGGCGAACACCCACTGGACCGCCCGAGCCTGCGTACGCTGCTTGATACCGACCCGCCGCGCAAACCCGCCTACGATCCCACTGTCATGCGCCTGCGCGGCGGCATGGACGGCTACCCGCCGGCCCTTCCCGAACAGCCAGGCCCAAGCCGCGGCCCTTCACTGGAGCAACAACTGCAGACGCTGCGCCCGCAACTGTCGCCGGCAAAAGTCCGCGAAATGATCGCCACCCTGCAAAACACCTTTGGCGGTGCCCAGCCAGTGCTGACGCGCCTGAGAAACGAATACATCCGGCTGGACCTCGCCCTGACGGTCTGGGAATCTCAAACGCCCGACCTGCACCCTCTCACTCGGGCGCCGCTCAGTGCGACTGACAAGGAGTACCTGCGCCGTGATCGCAGCCTGTTCGCCCACCAGTTGCGCCGGGCGTGGCGCCAGGAAACCGCAATCGACAATTTCTACGAGGCACCGGCGACGAACGGCCGCATGCTGCGACTGTCCGGCCCACTGCTCGGCGAACTGCCCGCACTGACTGCAAACTTCGACCATATCTCGCACCTGGAACTGCAAGGTGCGCACCAGCGCATCGACGTCGACGGTTTCCTGCAGCTTTTTCCAAGGCTGCGCTACCTGAGCATCCGCAATGTAGCCTTGAACGAACTGCCGACTTGCCTGGCCTCGTTCACTGGGCTCAACGAACTGATCCTGAGCGGTTGCAACATCAGCCTGACCGAGCAAAGCCTGGCTGTCGTCAACAGCATGACGCGCCTATTGACCCTTGACCTGTACAACAACCCCCTGACCCTGCTGCCCAACCTGGAACAGATGCCGCAGTTGCAATACGTGGACTTGGCCAGCACCGGCATCAGCCAGCTGCCTCCTGGTCTGTTGAGCCGCGCTCATCTGATATTCGTGATGCTGTCCAACAACCAGATCAGCGACCTGCCTGCGCAGTTGTTCGAGCTGCCCACCGACATCACGCGGCACTTCGACCTGTCCGGCAACCCGCTTTCAAACGAGGCGCTGGAGCGCATCAAAATCTACTTCCAGCGTACCCATCACTATCTGGAAGCCACCCCGCCCCAGCCCGACGTGGAGCAGGCCAAACGGTTGTTCCCCTCATTCAACGGCGATCAAATCAACCGCTTCATTTTTGCCCTGCCGGGCGACCTGGCTGCCGGCCGCACCGAGATGAACCGGTTGGAAAGCGAGTTTCCCCTCATCCGCCTGGACACCCTCGACTGGGCCAACGACAGCCGCGTCGACGCGGCAGAACAAGCCTTGCGCCACAGCTTCATTGATGCCCTGGAGACAGGCTGGCGCCGGGATGTGACGTCGGGCGAGCCACCCGAGGGGCAACCCACGTCCAGCTACGAATTCAGCCTATTCATCACCGTGAGCGGCACACTGCCCGCCCTGCGTGCATCCTTCAATCACGTG
The DNA here is from genome assembly GCF_007858275.1 of Pseudomonas proteolytica. Classification (GTDB taxonomy): domain Bacteria; phylum Pseudomonadota; class Gammaproteobacteria; order Pseudomonadales; family Pseudomonadaceae; genus Aquipseudomonas; species Aquipseudomonas proteolytica. The sequence goes on along the minus strand of NZ_VFEV01000023.1, from coordinate 10,857 downwards.
TCGATGCTCGCGCTCAAAGGTCGCGGGACACCCTTGAATCTGGATGCGTTCCTGCAGAGCTTTCCCGCGCTGACCGGGCTGCATATCGAGGACTACGCACTGGGTGAACTGCCGCAGATCAGCCACTTGCCGCAACTCTCCTACCTGGTGCTGGAACGCTGCGCCCTGAGCTTATCGCCCACCAGCGCGCAAGCCTTGCAGCGCATGGTCGAACTCAAGCACCTGAACCTGAACAGCAACCCTTTGACGACACTGCCGGACTTCAGCCGAATGCCACAGCTGATCAGCCTCTCACTGCGCAACACCAGCTTGACGCAACTGCCCGACTCACTGATTCAACCCGCCACGGTGCGCGCTCGCGTGGACTTGAGCCAAAACCTGCTGCGCGAGCTGCCAGACCAGGCCTTCCTCTTGCCCCCCGCCGTCAGCGCCGCGCTTGACCTGTCGAGCAACCCCTTGTCGCCCTCCACCCTGCGACGTGTGAAAGGCTATTGCCAAACCAAGGGAGAACACTGGAACGCTGACATTCCCGCCAGCGATCTGCAGCGCCTCAAGACCCTTTACCCCACGCTTTCGGAGCGTGACAGCAAGCGCATCTTCTTCGAACTGCCGGGCGAACTGGAGGACGCCGACACCCATATCAACCGCCTGAGCGCCGACTACGCAGAGTTGGGCACCCAGCTGCAGGAGTGGGCCTTGAACGTGCCGCTCATGGATCAATTGCAAGTCCCGTTACTGAACGAAAACGCGCGTGCCGAGGAACAGGTTCGCCGCTTGGCGCTCAAGGAGTTACTCCTGGGCTGCTGGCGTCGAGAGACGGAACCGGACGAAACTCAATGGCCGACTCGGCGCAGCTACAAGCTGATCTTCAACAACTCACTGCTCGGCGATCTGCCGCCGCTGAATGTGCGCCTGGAGCATGTCACGCTATTGGAACTGATGGGCGACGGTAACCATAAACGTGTAGGCGAGTTCCTGCGCGCTTTCCCCAACCTGACAAGCCTGACGGTGGAGCGCCATGCCCTGCAGCGCATTCCCGAGCGCGTGTTTGATCTCAATCACCTGCAGCACCTGAAACTCAACGAAAACTCAATCCACCTGACACCAGACAGCATCGAGCAGCTGTCGCGCCTGACCAACCTCACCCACTTGGACTTGAGCGACAACCCGCTCACGCTGAGTCCGGACCTGCGCAATCTCACACGCCTGGTCATCGTCTACCTACACAATTGCGGGTTGAGCGAGCTGCCGCTGGCAGTGTTCAGCCTGCCACGCTTGCAGGCCCTGGATTTGAGCGACAACCTGATCCAGCACCTGCCGACAGACCTGCTGGAAATGCCCTTGCCCCTCAACGACGACTCAGACCTGAGCGGCAACCCCTTGTCCGCCGCAAGCATGACGCTACTGCGCACTTACTATCGGCAGACCGGTTATGAGTTGGGCGTGGAAGAAGCGATGTTCGACGAAAACCGTGCCGCACTGACACCGCCCAGCACGCCAGAGCCTATGGAAGAGTGAGCCTGCTGCGGTAAGGGGGCTTGTCCCCTCTCCACAACAAGCGGCGCCTTGTCAGCCGCGCTCGGAGGGTACCGACGACAATTCGAACGGGCTGCTGCTACGGCGCTGGTTGCGATCTTCACGGGGGGTGGCGCCAAAGAAGTTGCGGTAGGCGCTGGAGAAGTGCGGCCCCGAGGAGAAGCCGCAAGACAGGCCGATCTGGATGATCGACTTGCTGGTCTGCATCAACATCTGCCGCGCCTTGTTCAGGCGCAGCTCCAGGTAGTACTGGCTGGGAACGCGATTGAGGTACTGCTTGAAGATCCGTTCCAGTTGTCGTCGGGACACGCATACGTGCTGGGCAATTTCGTCGGTGGTCAGCGGCTCTTCGATATTGGCTTCCATCAACAACACGGCCTGGGTCAGCTTCGGGTGGCTGGAGCCCAGGCGGTTTTGCAGGGGGATTCGTTGGCGCTCGCCGCCTTCGCGGATGCGCTCCACCACCAGTTCTTCGGAGACCGCACCAGCCAGTTCGGCGCCGTGGTCACGGGCCAGCACCGCCAGCAGCAGGTCGAGCACCGACATGCCACCGCAGGCCGTCAGGCGATCACGGTCCCAGTCGAACAAATGGCTGGTGGCGATGACCTTGGGAAAGCGCTCGGCGAAATCGTCCTGCCAGCGCCAGTGCACGGCGGCGCGGTAGCCGTCGAGCAACCCCAGTTGCGCCAGCGGATACACGCCTGCCGACAGGCCGCCGATCACGCAACCGGAACGAACGAGCTGCTTGAGCGCCGAGCTTAGTTGCGAGGCGATCACGGTCGGCGGTTCGTCGGCCAGCAGGAACAGTTTCTGGAAGCCTTCGAGCTTGCCGGCCCAAGGCTCGCCCGGCAGTTGCCAGGCGCCTTCGGTTTGCGGCTCGGCCTGCAGGAACGACAGTTCATACACCACATCCGGATGCACACGCTGAGCAACGCGCAAGGCCTCCTCAGCCAGCGCAAGCGTGAGTGCTTTTGTGCTGGGCCAAATCAGGAAACCAATTTTATGGGCGGTCATGGAGTGCTATCCGAAGCGAGTAACGGTAATGAAGACAAAGGCCAATGCTAGCCCGTAAACCAACACAAAGCTTAAAAACGATAAAGACCTGCTTTCCTGTAGGAGCGAGCTTGCTCGCGAAAAACCTGAGAACACCACGGGGTATCAGGCTTCCCGCGTTTTCGTTGACGATCTTCGCGAGCAGGCTCGCTGCTACAGGGGGAGCAACGGCCTTGATTATTTCAAGCTACCGGACAGGAACTGCTGCAACCGCTCGGACTGCGGGTTGACCAGCACTTCACGCGGGTTGCCGCGCTCTTCGACAATGCCTTTATGCAGGAACACCAACTGGTTCGACACCTCGCGGGCAAAGCCCATTTCGTGGGTCACCACCACCATGGTGCGGCCTTCCAGGGCCAGGTCCTGCATGACTTTCAAGACTTCGCCGACCAGCTCCGGGTCGAGGGCCGAGGTCGGCTCGTCAAACAGCATCACCTCAGGCTCCATCGCCAGCGCCCGGGCAATCGCCACGCGCTGCTGCTCACCACCGGACATATGGCCGGGGAAAGCGTCCTTGCGGTGGGCCACGCCCACTTTGGCCAGGTAGTGCTCGGCCTTTTCACGGGCGTCTTTTTTCGACATGCCCAATACGTGCACCGGTGCTTCCATGACGTTTTCCAGCGCGGTCATGTGCGACCACAGGTTGAAATGCTGGAACACCATCGACAGGCGCGAACGCATGCGCTGCAACTGCTTGGGGTCGGCGGCTTTCATCGCGCCGTCCTTGTTGGCCACCAGCTTCAGCTCTTCGTTATTGAGCAGGATCTTGCCGGCGTGAGGCTGCTCCAGCAGGTTGATGCAGCGCAAAAAGGTACTTTTGCCAGAACCGCTGGAACCGATGATGCTGATCACATCGCCGGCCGCGGCGGCCAGGGACACCCCTTTGAGCACTTCATGACTGCCATAGCGTTTATGCAGGTCTTGGACTTCAAGTTTGTACATGCGGTCGGTTCTCACAAAAACAGTTGGTCAGTCGTTGAGCAAGCGCCCGTGACGCAGCGCTTCGCGCCCCGCCACCTTGGCCAGCCAGAAACCCGCTTGGGCATAACGTAGCCGTTCAACGGCAAACAACACCCCCGAGGTGCCGGCACAGACAATGCTGACGCGGTCGGCCACAGGGTCAATCACTTCAAAAATCGGTTCGCCGGTTTCCACCCAGTCACCGGCCTTACGCAGGTAACTGATCACTCCGGCATGGGGTGCAAACAGCAATTCGGTGCCCTCGAAGGGCACCCCATCACACGGTTCGTATTGCGGCGCCGCAAATTCACCGTTGATCAGGCCCTGCTCGGCGAGGAACGCGAGGATGCCTTCGGCATGGAAGATGGCCTCGTCGCGTCCGGTATCGGCCTGGCCACCCAGCTCCAGGGTTGTCGCCAGGCACGCCAGGGGAATCTGCGCCTCGGGAAACGCCCGCGACAAACGCAGCCAGGGCAGCGAGCAGGCTTCATCAAACGAACTGCCACCGGAGTCTTCCGCCAACAGGCCGACTTTTACATTCAAGTGCGCCGACAACGAACGCCATTGCGGCCAGTGCTGGGGCAGCGCGTACATGTGCAGCGCGGCTTCGGCGTCGCAGTGCAGGTCGAGGACCACATCGGCGGTGCAGGCGTGGCTCAGCAATACCCGTTGCATGCCTTGCAGCTGGCTGCTCGGCTCAGGCAGCGCGTTGAGCGTGTCGCTCATCGCCTGGCGGATCATGCGCACGTTGGCGTGGGGATCATCCCCCAGCTTGCCCTCCAGCAAGGCCGCAACCGGCTCGCTCAACTCCACGAAATCACGGTTGAAGTTCTTGCCGCTGCCAATCTCGAAACGCCCCTGGTGGCTGCCTTGCAGCAGTTGGCCGAGGCCCATCGGGTTGGCCACCGGCACCAACTCGATCACCCCGTTGAGGGCGCCCTGCTGCTCCAGTTCGACCAGGCGCTTTTTCAGCTCCCAGGCCGCGCGCATCCCCGGCAATTCATCGGCGTGCAGGCTGGCCTGGATATACGCCTTGCGCTCGCCGTGGCCGAAACGGAACACCGTCAGTTGGCGCTCGCAGCCCAAGTGGCCCCAGGGCAGTACGTGATCGATGCGTTCCATATCAGTGCTTCCGTGGAGCCAGGTAGCTCAACCAGCGACGCTCGGCCAATTTGAACAGGCGCACCAGGATGAACGTCAGGCACAGGTAGAACAGGCCAGCGGTGATATAGGCTTCGAACGGCAGATAGTACTGGGCGTTGACCGTACGTGCGGCACCGGTGATATCGATCAGGGTGACGATGGAGGCCAGGCTGGTGGTCTGCAGCATCATGATCACTTCGTTGCTGTACTGCGGCAGCGCCCGGCGCAGGGCCGAAGGCAGCAGGATGCGGCGGTACAGCTTGTAGCGCGACATGCCCATGGCCTTGGCCGCTTCGATCTCGCCGTGGGGCGTAGCCTTGAGGCTGCCGGCAATGATTTCGGCGGTGTAGGCGCTGGTGTTGATGGCAAAGGCCAGGCACGCACAGAACGTTGCGCTGGACAGCCACGACCAGAGGAAACTCTCGCGCACGGCTTCGAACTGGGCCAGGCCGTAGTAGATCAAAAACAGTTGCACCAGCATCGGTGTACCGCGGATCACGTAGGTGTAGAGCCAGGCCGCGCCGTTGACCAGCGGCTGCTTGGACACCCGCATCAGCCCCAGGGGGACGGCAGCGAGCAAGCCGAAGAACAGCGAAATCAACAGCAGCTTGAGGGTGGTCAGCAGGCCGCCAAGGTACAGCGGCATGGCCTCCCAGATGACGTTGTAGTCGAAGATCATAGATCAGCCGCCTTTACGCCTACCGAGTAGCGCTTCTCGAGATAACGCAGGGCCAGCAACGAGACGCTGGTGATCACCAGGTACATCGCCGCCACTGCGAGGAAGAAGGTAAAAGGTTCGCGGGTGGCATCTGCCGCCTGCTTGGCCTTGAACATCATGTCTTGCAGGCCCACCACCGAAATCAACGCAGTGGCCTTGGTCAATACCAGCCAGTTGTTGGTAAAGCCGGGGATTGCCAGCCGGATCATCTGCGGCACCATCACCCGGAAAAACACCTGGAACGGGCTCATGCCATAGGCCATGCCCGCTTCGGCCTGCCCCTTGGGGATGGCCATGAACGCACCGCGGAACGTTTCCGACAGGTAGGCGCCAAAGATGAAACCCAGGGTGCCGATGCCGGCGGCCAAGGGGTTCAGGTCAATATAGTCGTCGTAGCCCAGTAGCGGCGCGACGCGGTTGAGCAGGTCCTGGCCGCCGTAGAAAATCAGCAGGATCAGCACCAGGTCGGGGATCCCGCGGATCACCGTGGAGTACAGGTCACCCAGCCAAGCCAGCCAGCGTACCGGCGACAGGCGCAATGCAACCCCGATCAGACCCAGAACAATGGCCAAGGCCATGGACGACAAGGCGAGCTGAAGCGTCAACCATGCGCCATCGAGGATAACGGCCCCGTAGCCTTTCAACATGATTCAGGTCCTCGAAAAGGCGGATGAAAAAATGGCGCAAACTTCAGAGACCCTGGTGCTTGCGCCATTCTGGACAGACAACTGCGAAGGTTTACTTGGCGTCGGCGCCGTAAATATCGAAGTTGAAATACTTTTTCTCGATTTCTTTGTACTTGCCATTGGCGCGGATCGCGGCGATGGCAGCATTGATGCGGTCCAGGTTGGCCTTGTCGCCTTTACGTACTGCGATACCGATGCCATCACCGAAGTATTTGGCGTCGGTGAACGCAGGACCTACGAACGCGTAGCCTTTGCCAGAGTCGGTCTTCAGGAAACCGTCTTCGAGCAGGGTCGCATCGGCCACGGTGCCATCAAGGCGACCGGCAGCCACGTCCAGGTAGATTTCGTTCTGGGTGCTGTAAGGAACGATGGTCGCACCTTTAGGCGCCAGGACTTCCTTGGCGAAACGGTCGTGGATCGAACCGCGCTGTACGCCGATCTTCTTGTCCTTGAGCTCAACCAGGCTGTCGCTGACGGTTACGCTGTCCTTCATCACCAGGCGGGCTGGGGTCAGGTAGTAGCGGTTGGTGAAGTCCACGGACTTCTTGCGGTCGTCAGTGATGGACATGGACGACAGGATCGCGTCGATCTTGCGTACTTTGAGGGCCGGGATCAGACCGTCGAATTCTTGCTCGACCCAGGTGCACTTGACCTTCATCTCTTCGCACAGGGCGTTGCCGATGTCGTAGTCAAAACCGACGATGCTGCCATCCGGCGCCTTCGAGGCAAACGGAGGGTAGGCTGCTTCGATACCAATTTTCAGCGGCTTCTCTTCAGCGAAGGCCTGCATGGACAGCACGGACAGCGCCAGGGCGCCCAACAGCACGAGTTTCTTCATCTTGGGACTCCATCGGTATAGGACAAAAACAGCAGTATGAGCCATGGCCCACGATGCGACTGAGTGAAACCGAATAGCGGTGCTGCGTCCTACACCAGTTGAACATGGCGACGACGAGCGAGTGATCGGCATTCTAACGACAGGCCGGAAGCCGATATTTCCTCAATGCGACAACAATTTACAGAAGCACCGAGAAAGCGACCCCAACACATTGACAGCCTCTGATTTTTATGCAGAGGCAAAAGATATTAAACCTATTAACGCTGCAAATTGCGGGCCTATTATTCGCAAACCCTTCTATTCCGGCAAGTGTAGCGTTTGATCTAATTTTACCGGGCGTCTAAAACGGGCGTTTTCGGGGCATGGATGTAGCACTTTGCCTCATGTTTGGGCGCAAGGTTACACATTTGCACCGCGGGGTAACATTCAGAAACGTCCTACTAGATAAACCGATATTTATTGGCTTGGTGCTGAGGGCGGTCTGTCAGCTCCCCCACCCCATTTGAAACTGACCCACCGCTATCACAGGCAAGCCAGCTCCTACATTGAGGGTATTTCATAGTGAGATCCCACAAAAAAGCCCCACCCGGCCTACGCCGAATGGGGCTTGGTCCCATAAACCCGCTTACGCGACGTTCATGGTCTTGTGGGTATCAATCAAATGCTGCACCACGCTTGGATCGGCCAGGGTGGAGATATCCCCCAACCCGTCATACTCGGCCGTGGCAATCTTGCGCAGGATACGGCGCATGATTTTCCCCGAACGGGTCTTTGGCAAACCAGGTGCCCATTGGATCACGTCCGGCGATGCAATCGGGCCGATCTCCTTGCGCACCCAGTTCTTCAGCTCCAGGCGCAGCGCTTCGGTCGGCTCCTCACCGTTTTTCAGGGTGACATACACATAGATGCCCTGGCCCTTGATGTCGTGCGGTACGCCGACCACGGCGGCCTCGGTGACTTTCGGGTGGGCAACCATGGCGCTTTCGATTTCGGCGGTACCCATGCGGTGCCCGGAAACGTTGAGCACGTCATCCACGCGGCCGGTGATCCACCAGTAGCCATCTTCATCGCGACGCGCACCGTCGCCGGTGAAGTACATGCCACGGAAGGTCTTGAAGTAAGTGTCGACGAAACGGTCATGGTCGCCATACAGCGTACGCGCCTGGCCCGGCCACGAATCGAGGATTACCAGGTTGCCTTCGGCAGCCCCCTCGATGATGTTGCCCAGGTTGTCCACCAACGCTGGCACCACGCCAAAGAACGGACGTGCCGCCGAACCCGGCTTGAGCGCGTGGGCGCCCGGCAATGGGCTCATCAGGGTTGCGCCGGTTTCGGTCTGCCACCAGGTATCGACAATCGGGCAACGGGATTGGCCGACGTTCTTGTAGTACCAGTCCCACGCTTCCGGGTTGATCGGCTCACCCACCGAACCCAACAGGCGCAGGCTGCTGCCATCAGTGCCTTCGCAGGCGGCGGTGCCGGAGGCCATCATCGCGCGGATCGCGGTCGGCGCGGTGTAGAGGATATTGACCTTGTGCTTGTCGACGATTTTCCCGACCCGCGTGATATCCGGGTAGTTCGGCACGCCTTCAAACAGCAGCGTGGTCGCGCCATTGGCCAGCGGGCCGTAGACAATGTAGGTGTGGCCAGTGACCCAGCCGACGTCGGCGGTGCACCAGTAGACCTCGCCCGGACGGTAGTCGAACACGCGCTCGTGGGTCAGGGCCGCATACAACAGGTAGCCGCCGGTGGTGTGCTGCACGCCCTTGGGCTTGCCGGTGGAACCGGAGGTATAAAGGATGAACAGCGCTTCTTCGGCGCCCATCTCTTTTGGCGCGCAGACGGTGCCCGCCACTTTCATCAGGTCTTCGTACCAGATGTCGCGATGCTGGTTCCACTTGATCTGGCCATTGGTGCGCTTGCACACGATGACTTTCTGGATGCTGCTGGTTTCCGGGTTGGTCAGCGCATCGTCGACATTGGCCTTGAGCGGCACCTTCTTGCCGGCACGAATACCTTCGTCGGCAGTAATCACCACTTTGGATTTGCAGTCGATGATGCGACCGGCCAGGGCTTCAGGGGAGAAGCCGCCAAACACCACCGAGTGGATCGCGCCGATGCGGGTACAGGCCAGCATGGCGACCACGGCTTCGGGGATCATCGGCATATAGATGGTCACCACGTCGCCGCGGTGCACATCCTGGCCACGCAGGGCGTTGGCGAACTTGCAGACTTGTTCATGCAGTTCGCGGTAGGTGATGGTGCGGCTCTCGGAAGGGTCGTCGCCCTCCCAGATAATCGCTGCCTGGTCGCCACGCTCGGCGAGGTGACGGTCCAGGCAGTTGTAGGAAACGTTGAGGGTGCCGTCAGCGAACCACTTGATATCCACATGGTGGTCGTCGAACGAGGTCTGCTTGACCGTGGTGAAAGGCTTGATCCAGTCAAGACGCTTGGCTTGCTCGCGCCAGAAGCCGTCGGGGTTGACCACCGACTGCTGGTACATGGCCTTGTAGGTCGCCTCGTCGGTCAGCGTGTTGGCTGCTACTTCGGGGCGAACGGGGTACAGGGAAGCCGCACTCATCTTTCTTACCTCGGTGACAATAGTTGTTGTTGTATGCCCCTGTTTTAGCCGGGGTAGGCCTATAGAACCATTCGACGATGGTAGTAACAAGCCCCTACAAATTACCCTGATATCCCCTTGCAGCGCTCTGGCTCGGCGCCTGTAGCGCATTTTGCAACACTGCAAAAAACCTCTGTCGTGGATTGTTACGAAAACCACCAATAGTGTTTATCAAAAGCACGGGTATATGAATGCAACCCAGGCGCCTAAAATCGGCCTCGCCAACAAGGCACCGTGATTAACCAAGTTGCAGCCCCCCACGAAGGCACGTTAATCCGAACTCACTACTCAAGTTACACACGTGGCCTCACAAGGGCCCCGTGACCCCCTTCGACTGTAAAAAGGTAAATTGGAAATGAAAGCTTTATTAGTTATGGCCCTTGCCAGCCTGTGCGCTACCGCAGCCCTGGCCGACGAGATCCCGACTGACGTAGCCAGCCAGAGCACCGCCGTTGTTGAGGAATACACCTACTCCACTGATCTGGATATTGCCAAGGTGGTATCCATGAGTTCCATTCCGAATGTCTGCGAAGTTGTTCCAGCGCGTATGGAATATGAAGATCACCAAGGCCAGCGTCATATCCTTAATTACAAAGTCATGGGTAACGGTTGCTCTAACGGATAATTAATTAGTTAGTTGAAACCTATCCTGGCAATGTTCGCCGCAAGGAATTGTCCTTGCGGCAAAGAAACACCCGCAAAACCCTCGCCTTGCCCCCTGCTCCAAAAATACCTCACCGCCCGTCAAAAAAATCCTACCCCGGCAAACCCTTGTAAACCCGCACCCCGGCCGGAAATACCCTCATTTTGGCCCTTGGCTGAGGCTATCCGCCGCAACACAAAGCCAAATTTTTCCCTATAATGCGCGGGTAAATCGGGCCTGCAATATCCCTTTACACGGGGGTAACGAGCCAGACCTGAGGCCCCGCAGGAGTACGACACCGTCGCTCCGCCCCTCAGGCCTCATGCAGAGTACCCGTAGCCCTATTCCGTTTAATGCCTGCGCGAGCTGTTGCAACAAACGATTCCTTAAAGATCCACCGCGGCCCTTGGGCCGTGTGAACACCCAACCATCCGGTTTCACACGGGCACCATTGGCCCTCACGCAGGAGACGACACGTCATGCTGAGCTGGGACGAATTCGACAAAGAAGAAGAAGGCGAAGTAGCCGCCAAAGGCGCCAACGCCGGCCACGCCACCGAAGCCAACATGGACCGCCTCGACGGTGCCGGCGCCGCCGCTGCCATCGAAGCCCGCGCCGTGACCGCCAATGACTCCGCCGCCATCGTGCGGGCCAAGGCTG
>NZ_VFEV01000022.1 GCF_007858275.1 Pseudomonas proteolytica | reverse complement strand
CCCTGGTGCCCCACCACTCGGCACCTCGCCTAGGCTCGGTGTGCCCGTAATCCGACATTGATTTGGGGGGCCGCCGCGATGGGCCATCCATGGCCCAGCGCGGCTAAACCGGCGTCCTGCCGGTTTACCCCCCAAATCAATATCGGATTACGGCCAGCGTGGTTTGATGGGGCGCCTAAGATCAAAATCACAAGCAAAACGAGGCGGCCTGACAGCCGACCTGATCGTCGAAGCGTGCGCGTATCCTTGTGGGAGCGGGCTTGCTCGCGAATGCAGTCTGTCAGTTGATAAATGTATTGACTGACACTCCGCATTCGCGAGCAAGCCCGCTCCCACAGGGGAAAGCAGCTCCGCGCTCTGGCGTTGCTGTTGCTGTTGCTGTTGCTCAGCTTTTGATCTGGCTTTTGATCTTAGGCGCCCCATCAAATCACGCTGGCCGCAGGCAGGTATTGCGCAGTGGGCACCCCGGCAGGATGCCGGGGTAGCCGCGACACGGCCATGGATGGCCGATCGCGGCGGGCCCACGGAGCAATGCCTGACTGCGGGCATGCCGAGCCTAGGCGAGGCACCAAGTGGTGGGGCAAGAGCGTTTTGCTTACTTTTGCGCTCTACAAAAGTGAGCCGCCGTAAGGGCGGAACCAATAGCCGCCGTAACCGCAGCAACGGATATGTACCCAACCCCAAAAACCACCAAAGAGTTGTGCAGATACTCATGCCCATCGCGAGCAAGCCCACACAGCTCTGCTGTTTGCTCCAGCCATATAACTGTCAGTTTGGATCATTGATCCCACCTCGCAGCTGCTCTTATGGTTGCTCAACACTCATAAGAACAGGTACAGACCATGTCCGAAGCTCTGCAATTATCCCCTGGGGCCGCCCATACCCTGAAGCGCTGGCACACCATGCTGGCCACTGCCGACCTCAAGGCCCTGCCCGAACTGCTGGCGCCTGACGCGGTGTTTCGCTCGCCGATGGCCCACACCCCCTACCCCGGCGCCGCCGTCGTTTCGATGATCCTCAACACCGTGTTTACCGTGTTTGAGGACTTCCACTACCACCGTGAACTGGCCAGCGCCGACGGCCACAATGTGGTGCTCGAGTTCAGCGCGCGAGTGGGTGACAAACAGCTCAAGGGCATCGACCTGATCCGCTTCAACGAAGAGGGGAAGATCATCGAGTTTGAAGTAATGGTCCGCCCCTTGAGCGGCCTCCAGGCCCTTGGTGAGGAAATGGGCAGACGCCTGGCGCCTTCCAAGGGCTAACTCTGCAGGAACGCCAGCATCAACGTATTGACCTGCGCGCCCTGCTCCACCTGGATCCAGTGCCCGCAGTTGGCCAGGACATGCTGCTCCAACTGTGGCACCACCTCGGGCATGCGCTTGAGCGTATGCGCCTCAAACACCCCCACCGGGTCGCGGTCGCCGATCAGGAACAATGTCGGCTGCAACACCTGCCGGCCCGCCAGAAACTCGGTGCGCTGCCAGTTGCGCTCGAAGTTGCGATACCAGTTCAGCGGCCCGCGAAAGCCATTGGCAAAGGTTTGCACATAGATATCCAGATCCTGCCGGCTGCACCAGGCCGGCAAGGCACCCGGCGACGCGACGCCTTCCAGCAAGGTGGCCGTGGCCGGCTTTTGCTGCAGGAATACATCCTGATCCTGCATGAACAGACGCAAGGTGCGTTCGATATCGGCTTCCAGCTCCTGCTCCGCCACGCCGGGTTGCTGGAAGTAGAGGATGTAGTTGAACCGTTCGGCATACAGCTCACGCATGATCTCGATCACCGGCCTGCGGGAACGACCGGCGAACGGCACCGACATCGTGACCAGCGCGTTGATACGCTCTGGCTCCAGCAACGCCAGGTGCCACGCCACCACCGCGCCCCAGTCATGGCCGACCATCGCTACCCGTTGATGGCCGAACTGGTCCATGGCCCCCTGGATATCCGCGCACAGGGTCAGCAAGTCGTAGTCAGCAATATCTGCGGGGGCGCTGCTGTGCCCATAGCCACGCATTTCTGGCACAAACACGCGATACCCGGCCGCTGCCAGCACGGGTATCTGCTGGCGCCATGAATGCCAGCACTCGGGAAAGCCATGGAGCAGCCACACCGGTGGGCCACTCTCGGGGCCGGCGATATGCAAGCTCAATTGAATGCCGTTGACGTCGATCGTCTGTTGTTCGATAGCGTTCATCGCACCGCTCCATCAGGGGATTACTGCAGACTGCCCCAGGGGTGCCACCTGCGCCAGCATCATTGATGGGGCAAATACCTCAGGTCACCGACCACCAGCGAGGCAGCAATGGCCGCACCTTGGGTTCGGCAAAACGGTCATCGATCAGCATTACCACCCCTTGGTCCTGTTGGGTGCGAATCACCCGGCCTGCCGCCTGCACCACCTTCTGGATCCCGGGATACAGGTAGGTGTAGTCATAACCGGCACCGAACATCGCGCCCATGCGCAGTTTCATCTGCTCGTTGACCGGGTTGAGTTGCGCCAGGCCCAGGGTGGCGATAAAGGCCCCGATCAAGCGTGCGCCGGGCAAGTCGATACCCTCCCCGAACGCCCCGCCCAACACGGCAAACCCTACGCCCCGGCTGTGCTGGGTGAACTGGTCGAGGAAGGCCTGGCGCTCGGCCTCGGCCATGCCCCGTGATTGATGCCAGGTTGGAATCGACGGATACCGTTCGGCCAGCAACTGCGCCACTTGCTGCTGGTAATCAAAGCTGCTGAAAAACGCCAGGTAGTTGCCCGGCGTACGCTCAAACTGCTCGGCGATCAACGCCACGATGGGCGCCAGGGACGCCTGGCGATGTACAAAGCGCGTGGAGATGCGGTCGATGATGTGCACCTGCAACTGCGCGGCATCGAAGGGCGATTCCACGTCCACCCACGCGGTATCCGCCGGCAGGCCCAGCAGGTCGGCATAGTAATGCCGGGGGCTCAGGGTCGCGGAAAACAGCACGCTGCTGCGGGCCGCCGTCAAGCGAGGGCGGATAAATTCGGCCGGCACCACGTTCCGCAGGCTCAAGCGCGAGAAGCGACGCTTGGCCTGTGGGTCGCGCTGAGCGATATCAAAAATAAACTGCTCGTTGAACAGCTCCGCCACCTTGGCGAACAGCAACGCCTCGAAATAAAAGCCTTGCAGCTCGCCCGTGAGCGCCTGCGGGTGATCATTGAAATACTCGCCCATGGCGCTGGTACACAGGGCCAGGGCCTGCAACAGCTTGTCCGGCTTGCTGGCATAAGCCTGATACACCGTGACCTGCTCCTTGTGCAGCGCATTCCATTCACGGTTGAGCCGCTGCAACGGCTTTTTCAACGGCTCGGGGGCGGTATCGCGCAAGGTCTTCAGGGCAAATTGATCGAGGTCGGCGCTGTACATCGCGCGCGCCCGCTCCACCAGGTTATGGGCTTCGTCCACCAGCACCGCGACCCGCCATTGGTTGAGCTGGGCCAGGCCAAACAGCATTGCGCCAAAATCGAAGTAATAGTTGTAGTCGGCGACCACCATGTCGCACCAGCGCGCCATCTCCTGGCTCAGGTAATACGGGCATACACCGTGGGCGAGCGCGACCTCGCGCAGATTGCGTTGGTCCAGCAACCGGACCTTGGCTGCCGCCTCGCGCGCGGCCGGCAGGCGATCATAAAAGCCCTTGGCCAACGGGCAGGAGTCGCCGTGACAGGCCTTGTCCAGGTGTTCGCACGCCTTGTCCCGCGCCACCAACTCCAGTACGTGCAATGGCAGGTCGGCACTGGCGTGCAGTATCTGCATCGCGTCCAGCGCCAGCTTGCGGCCAGGGGTCTTGGCCGTCAGAAAGAACAGCTTGTCCAACTGCTGCGGCGCCATGGCCTTGAGCATCGGAAACACCGTGCCAATGGTCTTGCCGATCCCCGTGGGCGCCTGTGCCATCAGGCAGCGCCCGGTGCTGACGGCCTTGTACACCGTCTCGGCGAGGGTACGCTGGCCCAGACGAAAGGCCGCGTGGGGGAAAACCAGAGCGGTGCTGGCGGCGTCGCGGGCCAGTCGCTGTTGCGCCTGCTGCTCGGCCCAGCCGAGAAACAACGCACACTGGCGATTGAAGAACGCCTCCAGGTCATCCGCCGCACACACCTGGCTGATCACGGTTTCGCGCTCGCTGACGATATCGAAATACACCAGCGCCAGCGCGATCTCAGGCAACCCCAGCTTGCTGCACATCAGCCAGCCATAGACTTTGGCCTGGGCCCAGTGCAGTAGCCGATGGTTGGCCGGCTGGGCATCCAGGTCGCCACGGTAGGTCTTGACCTCTTCCAGCACATTGCGATCCGGATCATAGCCATCGGCGCGGCCGCGTACGGTCAACTGCTGGTAGAGGCCTTCCAGGGCCACTTCACTCTGGTAGTGCGCGCTACGGCGGGACGCCACGGTACGGTGGCCGAGCATGCCTTCCTGGGCACTGGGTGAGGGGGTGAACCGCAGATCAAGATCACCCACCTTGGCGGTAAACTCGCACAATGCCCGTACCGCAACGGTGTAGCTCAAGCGCCCTGCTCCGCCCAACGTACATAACACACGGTGACCGGCATCTGGTGCTCGCTGCAGAACTCCAGCCAGCGCAATTGGTTGTCCTGCAGGCGGTCGCCCGGGCCTTTGACTTCGATCATGCGGTAGGTTTTTTGTGCCGGCCAGAACTGGATCAGGTCTGGCATGCCGGCGCGATTGGCGCGGATATCCAGCAACAGCCGGTCGAACCAGTGCCGCAGGTGCGCGGCAGGCAGGCAATCGAGCGCCTGCTCGAGCAGTGTTTCGCTCAATACATTCCAGAACACAAAGGGTGACTGGGTCCCCCACTTTTCGGCGTAGCGCTGGCGGATCGTGGTTTTGTAGCGCTGGTCGTGCAACTGGTCGAGGCAGGCGGCGAACAGTTCGGCGCGGCGCTGCTGGAAGTCTTCACTGTGCAAATCCACCGGCCCGCGTTGGAATGGGTGAAAGAACGAACCGGGCAACGGCGCGAAGATCGCTGGCCAGCACAGCAGGCCGAACAGCGAGTTGATCAGGGTGTTCTCGACGTAGTGCACCGGCCCCCCATCATCCCCCAGGTGCGCCTGCACGCAGAACTCAACGCTGGCCACCGGTTCCGGGAATGGTAGTTCCAGGTCCAGGCGCTGGATCACCTGGGGTTTGGGCTTGGGCAGCGCCGGCTCGCCCAGCTTGCGCCGCAACCTCGGCAGGACCCGCAACAGGTGTTGCTGCTCGGCCGCGCTTTGTGGCGCGGCCTGGGCCGCCTGGGCCAGGGCCATCGCCTGGGCGAAATCCTCCTGGCGCTCCAGCACCCGAATCAGGCGAGCGCGGGCGCCGGGGTAGGCACAATCGCGGTAGATCACCTCGGCCAGGGCCAGTTCGGCGAGCCGCTCGCAATGCTGGCCAACCTGGAACAGCAGCTTGGCCCGACGCTTCTCCAGCCAGGGGTTATCGGTGCTCAGCGTGGCAATCTGCGCCAGCACCTCTTCCAGCGGTTCGCCCGCCTCGAATGCCTGCTGGCATTGATGCAGGAACAGCAGGCCATACACATCGTCACGATGGCGCAGCCCTCGGGACTCGGCACAGAACTCGACCTTTTCGTAGGTGTAGATCCCCAGGTCCGCCAGTACAAACTCCGACCAGTCCTGGTACAGGTTGCCGAAGAACATCAGGCGCAGGCGGTCACACAGGTCCATCACCGCCAGGCTGTAAAGACGCTCGTCCAACTGCGGGCACCATTGCGCAAACGTACGTGGCTCGGTGAACCGGGTCGATAAACCGGGCAGCCAATCGGACTTCTTGCCCCTGGGCTGCTCGATCCAGGGCTTGAACGCCTGCAGCGCCTCGCCTTTCTGCAACTGCCCCCACACCTCATCCAGGGGCAGCAGGCCCTGCTCACTGACCCAGCCCAGGGCCAGCAATGGCTGCACGGCCTGGTCAGCCGGGCCAATCTCGACGTAGTTGAGCTTGCTCGCACGAAAATGCACCCCTTTGCGCATCACCATGCGCACCAGCAACGCTTGGGCCGGTTGCGGCACTTGGCTGAACTGCGCAATGAAGCGCTGTTCTTCATCGTCCAGTACATCGGCATAGCGCTGCCCCAGCCAGTCGAGCACTTGCTGGAAGTTATGCAGGTAGTAGAACGGGTCTTCGAGGGGGTTGGACATGACGGGCACTTGGGCAAACACTGGTTATGCATACAGAGTGCCGTCGCCGGGCCTGCCTTGCAATCGCTAATAGATCAGTGGCACACGCAACTTTTTGCATAAAAGTGATCAGATGGGGGTGGATCCGCGTAACATTTGTTGCCCGCAGCCGTTGAGCCCGGGGTTTTCGAAGGATGAGAGTAAAGGTTATGAACATGAAGAACTGGGGCCTGCCGCTGGCTGTACTGACGTTTCTGGCATTGGCCGGTTGCTCGACGCCGACCGTCGTGACCTTGCAGAACGGTACTCAGTACCTGACCACCGATACGCCGAATGCCAATACGCCTGATGGTTTTTACGAATTCACCGACATCGCCGGCAAGCGCGTACGGGTCAAGGCGGCGGATGTCGCTACCGTCCGCAAGGAAAAATGACCAACCACTGTAGGAGCCGGCTTGCCGGCGATGGCGGCCTTGGAAGCAACCAAGGGCCTCATCGCCGACAAGCCGGCTCCTACAGTTTCAGGTGATGACGAAGGCCTCTGCCGACAGGCTGCCAAGTCCCACTCCCACCAGCGTCACCGAATTATCGCCGAACGTCAGCAACGTATCGCTGCCCACTGCCTTGGCATGATCGAGGTAGTTGTACTGCCCGCCCACCCCCGCCACCCCCATGAACACCAACTTGTCCGTCGACTGGTAGCCCAGGATCCGGTCCTGGCCGAAGTCGCCGTCGAACAGGAAGGTATTGCGCCCGCCGCCCGCTTCGAGCAGGTCATTGCCCGCACCCCCTACCAGCACATCGTTGCCTTTGCCGCCGATCAGGTGATCATCGCCCTCCAGCCCAAACAACCACTGCCCGCCATCGCCGGCCTTCAGCACATTGGCGCCGGCATCGCCCTTGAGCGACGCGGCGTAGGCGGTCAGGTCCTTGCCCGCCAGCAGCCCCTTGTCGGTCACGCTGTGAGTCACGTTCTTGCTGAACAACAACAGATAGCTTTCCTTGCTCACTAGCGCGCCCATGTCGCGCGTCATGCTGATGCCGCCCTGGCCGTCGCGGATATACAGGGTACCTGCGCCATCGTTGGCCACCTCGACGTTCTTCAGCGACTGCTGCAAGTCCAGGGTATTGAACCCCGTGCCACCGAGCAGGATGTTGTAGCCACCGCCATCGCGGAACGTATCGTTGCCGGCACGTCCTTCCAGGTAGTCATTGCCGCGCCCGCCCTGGATCAGGTCGTTGCCGTCGCTGCCGATAATGAACGTGCTGCCCTGGTGGGCTTCGGCGTTGCGATTGAGGTCCTGCACCCAGGTAGTGGCACGCGCAGGGTCAGACAGGTTGGCGACGATGATCGTCGAATCGCGGCTGGTCAGGTCATAGAACTTCGACTCGATGATGCGGCTCATGCCATCGCCGTACCCCGTGGGTAAATGGGAAATCCACGTTGGCAGGTTGAGGATGGAAAACGGCAGGATATTCCACAGCGTCGAGGCGTAATGGTCGTTGAAGCTTACGATGTTATCGGCGCTGGATTCGTGCGGTTGGTCGTGCACGCCCAGGGACGACAGATTGAACACCGAACCGTCGAGGGCGCGATAGACCGGGTCGTTTTCGTAGCCGATGTTCAGCACCTTGTCGCCACTGCTCTGGGTCGGCGAGGCGTAGGCCACATAGTTGGCGTGCTGGTAGAACCCCGCCCAGGTGTGGTTGCTCAAGTCCGCCATGCTGTTGACCGCCAGGCCACCGAGGCTATGGCCGCTGACCAGTACATCCTGGCCGCTCAGCCCCTGCGCGCTGGCATACGCGGCGACTTTGCCAAGCAAGGTGCCAAACGCCTCGCCCGCGTAGTTTTTTGCGTAGTCCGCCGGCCCGAACGCGGCCAGTAAATCACTGATCACATCGCCAATAGAGTCGACAATCAGGTTCTCCCTGGGGCCGGATGTACCACGGAAGGCGATGCCAACTTCCAGCAGCTTGCCGGCGTCATCGTATTTGCCCAGGACCTCGACCTGGGCACTGGTGTAGCCGGTTTTCTCACCGAAGAAGGTGCCCCGCGCATCGACCTTGCCACCATAGTCCAGGGTGCTGGCGCTGATGGGCGTCCAGCCGGCCTTTTGCACGGCGTCCAGGGCGGCCTTTTCCGAGTCCGGGTTCCACGGGATACCGGGAATCACCCCCTGGGAGTCGCTGCTGCCCAGCAACGCCTGCACCAGGGTGGCCGGCAAACCCAGGCCGAAGCCGTTTTGCTGATACCCCACGGCAAAGCCGTTATCCAGGTTGTGGTAGGAATACAACGTGATCGCCATGGCATCGGCGAACAGGGCTTTGGAGTCCTCAGTGGTTAGGTTTTTGTAGTCATAGACACCCATGGTATTGCCTCTCTTTTGTTGGAATTGTCGAGAAAGCTAAAAATCCTGAACATCACACCGCCCCTTGTAGGAGCCGGCTTGCCGGCGCCTACGGGGTAAAACTCAGAACGCCCAGTCGAGGCTCAAGCCCACGCCGTGGATTTTCTCCTTGCTGGCCAGCAGGCCGTTGTAGTCAAAGTTCAACCGCGCATCCTTGCTCAGCGCCAGGCTGGCCCGTGCGCCGACCAATGCGGCATCGCGTACCATCGGTGCGCTTTGCACGGCAAACGCGTTACTGCCTGAGGCAAACGCCAGGTGGCGCGCGGAATCGGTGGCGCTGAGGTTGTGCTGCCACCCCAGGGTGCCGGAAACGTCCAGAGCCTGATGGTCGGTGAGGTTGAAGGTCTTCAAGGCACGCACGCCGAGGGTGCTCAGCACCAGGTCGCGCGTGTCATCGCCGCCCTTGAGCGCCGCCGCATCGCCTTTCTCGCTGAAGCCGTCGCTGTCCAGGTGCACATAGGCCAGGTTGGCGAATGGCTCCAGCGCCAGCGGTTGCAGGTTCAGGCGATAAGCCGCTTCGGTGAAGAGCTGGGTGCTGCGGGCATCGACCTTGGCTTTCTGCTTGCCGGCGACTTCGCCGTATTGCAGCTCACGCTTTACATCGGCGCGATGCCAGCTGTAGGTCGCCCCGCCGCTCAGGCGCCAGGCGCCGATTTCGTGCCCGGCATAGGCGCCCAAGTGGTAGCTGTCCACCGATGCCCGCGAGTGGGTGCCATCGCCCATGTTCAGCGAGGTATCGCTGTAGCCGGCGACCAGCCCCAGGCGCGTGTCTTCATCCAGCGCACCGTCCACACCCGCGAGCAATCCGCCGATGGAAGTGGTGTAGCCCGCCGTGTCGCTGCTGCTGTCGGTTTTACCCCAGGCACCAAGCGCCTTGACCCAGACATTGCCGCGGGTGTCGATGGTCTGTGGCGAGGAGCCCATTTCGCCCTGCTGCAGGCGCTCGCCTACCGCTTCGCGCAGGTAGCGGTTGTCATTGACCAGGGCAGTTTCCAGGGCCGGGTAGATTTCCCCCGACAACTGTTGGAACGCCCCTTGCGCCGAAGCCGCACTCGGCGCCAACAGCAGGCTTTCATACACGCCATTACCCGCGCCCAGTTGTTCGGCAGCGCCCGCTACGGCACGCTGGTTATCGGTCAACGCCACACTGGCGAAGGTGTTGACAGTGCGTGCGACATCCAGTTGCACACCGTTGGCGCCATAGTTCAGGTTGCCGCCCACAAACAGGTAGTTGGGCAGTACCTGCGCGAAGCTACCGGTGACGCCCCCTGCCGCCTGCAGGATGGTGTACTGGCGGCCGATCAGGCTTTGCGCCTCGGGCTGGCTGAGCAGTGTCGGGCTGTTCTCCAGGGCCAGGGTCACAGTGCCGCCGTTGAGGGAGGCCTTGCCGCCGGCGACGATGCGGTCACTGCTGCTGTTCGACAGCTCTACCGCATAGGTGGACCCGGCGTCGAAGTTGACATCCCCGGCCACGTTCAACGTACCAATGGAGTTGCCCGGCGCTACCGTACCGCCGCTTTTCGCGTGCAGCGCGCCGATGCTGCCGGAGCCGCCCAACACGCCGCTGTTGCTCACCGTGACCTGGGATACCAGCGAGCCATTGACCGCCAGCAGGCCCTGATTGACCAGGGTCGGCCCGCTGTAGGTATTGCTGCCGGTCAGCACCAGCGTGCCGATGCCTTGCTTGGTCAGGCCGCCGTGACCGGAAATGTCGTTGCTCCATACATCCCGCCCGCAGTGCAGATCGTCGCATACACGCTCGGTGGGCTTGCCAGCGTCGACCACCGCCCCTACCCCCGGCAAGTCCGCGACAAACTGGCCGCTGCCGTAGCCGCCCTCGACGCGGAACTCGGCCGGGATGTCCTCGGCGGTGACCAACATGCCCGGCCCGCTGACCGCCTTGCCCAGGTTGATCATGCCCCAGCCGTACAGCGCGTCGATGCCCGGTGCACCGAGGTCGGTGGCGGTGGTCTTGAGCAGCGTGGATATCTGCTCGCCACTCATATACGGGAAACGCTCCATCAAGACGGCGGCGGCGCCTGCCACGTGGGGAGCGGCCATGGAGGTGCCGTTTTTATTGTTCCAGCCCAGGGTCATGTTATCGACCGTGGTGCCCACCATCACCGAGCTGTAGATCGCCGTGCCCGGTGCTGACACACAGAAACTGGCGGCATAGCCGCAACGGGACGAGAAGGTGCTGATCACATAAGGGTTGGGGCTGTTGGTGTCCGGGTTGCGTTGCAGTGCGGCCACCGACAGCCAATTAGGCGTGATCTCGGGTACGAAGTAAGCCAGGCCGGAAATCGCATCGGGGTTGTTCAGGTTGTAGTCGTTGCCGGCCGCGAAGATCGTCAGCACCCCCTGCGCGCCGCGTTGATCGCCCCAGTGTAGGCGCCACCTGGCGCGGTACCCAGCAACGGCTTGATCTGGTCGAACTGGGCCTGCGCGTCGCTCAGGTCAAAATGCGCGAACGCAGGGTCTTTGCCGCCCTTGGCAAACTGCTCGCCAATGCCGATCCCCCAGCTGTTATTGATGATGCGTGCGCCATTGGCCACCAGGCTGTCCCAGCCGGCCTGGTACACCGCACCGTCGTTGCCCAGGATGATGCCGTCTTCGGGGCCCGGGTCGCCGTTCTCGGCACTGAGGATCTGCGCGTTATAGGCCACGCCGTGCATCGGCCCGCCGTTGCGGTCGCCAGCCGCGATGCCACCGACATGGGTGCCGTGGTCGCCCAGCTTGCCGTTGGAGCCCTGGGACGGTGTACCGTCGTAGCGGAACGGGTCACCGGCCTTCACCGGGATATAGGGGTCGGTGTATTGGCGGATCCCCTCAGTGACCAGGGTCTGCACCTTGCCCGGGCTGGAGAACTCGGGATGCTGGGCATATACCGGCTGATCGAAAATCCCCAGCTTCACGCCCTTGCCACTGTAACCGGCGGCATACGCCACATCGGCATTGACCGCCCCCAGGCCCCAATCGGCCTTGAACTCATTGCTGCGCCAACTGGCGGCATCCCCCAGTTTGCCGGCTTCCACGTAGGGTGCGGCCTGGGCGGTACCCAGGCTGGCCAGGCAACACAGCAACGCGCCGTATGGCACGCGACTCAAGGCTTTGAGCGGGTAGCCCGGGCCTGTTGGGATGGAGGAGTGAAACCCTCGTTGTTTTGCGTTCACGGTGACCTTCCTTAGTTTTGTTGCGTTTGTTGTTCTTATTCACCCGCCAGCAAGAGCCGGCGTACCGGCTCCTGCCGCAAGTTTAGAATTGCCAGTCGAGGCTCAGGCCCACCCCTTGGTTGCTCTCCTTCGAGCCCAGTTGGCCGCTGTAATCAAGGTTGACCCGGGTGGAGTCACTCAATGCCAGGCTGGCTTTCAAGCCCACCAGCGCGGCGTCGCGCTGCAACGGTGTGCTGCGCACGGCAAACGAGGGGCCGCCAGCGACAAAGGCCAGATGTTCCTCGGACTCAACCGGCGTAAGGCTGTGCTGCCAGCCCAGGGATCCGGAGAGTTCCACTTGCTGCAGGTCATTCAGAGGCAGGGTTTTGAGCGCGCGCAGGCCCAGGGTGCCGAGGGTCGCGTCACGCCGATCACTGCCGCGTTGCAGGGCAGCGCCGTCGCCTTTTTCATGCAATCGTTCGCTGTCCAGGTGCACGTAGGCCAGGTTGGCGAACGGTTCCAGGGCCAGGGCTTGCAGGTCCAGGCGGTAGGCCGCCTCGGTGAACACCTGAAGGCTGCGCGCATCCAGTTTGGTTTTTTGCTTGGCGCTGACGTCACCGTATTGCAGGTCGCGCTGCACATCGCCGCGATGCCAGCTATAGGCACCGCCCAGACTCACGCGCCAGTTGCCCAGTTCACGCCCGGCGTAGGTGCCCAGGTGGTAGCTGTCGATATCGGCCGACGAATGCGTGCCATCCCCCATGTTCAGCGAACTGTCGCTATAGCCCGCCATCACGCCCACGCGGGTCTGCTCGTCCCACTGGCCATCGACGCCCAGCAACATCCCGCCGATAGAGCGGGTGTAACCGGCATATTCGCTTTGGCTGTCGGCCTTGCCCCAGGCACCGAGGGCCTTGATCCACAGGTTGCTTTCGCCCGTGGCAGGCACATGGCGCAAGCGCTCACCGACGGCATCGCGTACATGGCGGCTGTCGTTGATCAACATGGCGCCCACCGCCGGGTAGATCTCGCCAGACAATTGCTGGAAGGCCTGGCGGGCAACCCTGCTGGAGTCGCTGCTCAGCACGCTTTCATACACGGGGTTGCCAGCGCCCAGTTGCTCGGCCGCAGCCGCCACGGCGCGCTGGTTACGGGTTGCGGCGACGCTGGCAAAGCTTGCGTCATTGCGCGCGATTGCCAGTTGCACGCCGTTGCCGTTGTAGTCGAGGTCGCCACCGAGGAACAGGTAGTTGGGCAATACCGCACCAAAACTGCCGGTGACCCCGCCCGCCGCCTGCAGGATGGTGTACTGACGGCCGATCAGGCTTTGCGCCTGGGGCTGGCTGAGCAAGGTCGGGCTGTTTTCCAGGGCCAGGGTCACGGTGCCGCCGTTGAGGCTGGCCTTGCCGCCGGCGACGATGCGGTCACTGCTGGCGTTCGACAGCTCCACTGCATAGGTGGAGCCGGCGTCGAAGCTCACATCCCCGCTCACATTCAAGGTGCCGATGGAATTGCCCGGCGCAACCACACTGCCGCTGTTGGCCTGCAACGCGCCAATGCGCCCGGAACCGCCCAAGGTCCCACCATTGTTGACCGTGACCTGCGATGCCAGCGAACCATCGACCTTCAACACCCCACCATTGACCGTGGTCGGGCCGCGATAGGTGCTGTCGCCGCTGAGCACCAGGCTACCGGCGCCGGACTTGATCAGGCTGCCTTGGTAAATGCGCTGGGCCGCGGCCGCATCCCGGGCCATGCCCACGGCGTAGTCAGTCTGTTCCTGCTGGCTGGCGCCGGCGCCGATGCCATTTTCCCAGCCTTTGTCCTGCAAGGTCTGTTGCCAGGCCAGGTGCTCGGCGCTGTCTTCGGCCTGGCGCTGCAGCAGCGCCTTGTCGGAGATGCCATTGCTCCATACATCGCCCTGCCCGGCCGCCAGATTGACGTCCATGGCGCCCAGCAACTGCCCCGGCCCATGCATCGCCCGGCCAAGGTCCGGCACGCCCCAGCCGATCTTGGCGCTCGGCGCATCGGTCAGTGAACCGTCCAGTTGCGTGGCCGTTGTCAGCAACACCTGCAAGGCTTGCTCGTTGTTCAGGTACGGGTAGCGTTCCATCACCAGGGCCAAGGCCCCCGTGGCATGGGGCGCCGACATCGAGGTGCCGGACTTGACCGCATAACCGCCGCCGGGAATGGTGCTGTCGATCTTCGCGCCGGGGGTAGAGACGCACCAATACTTGGCGATGCCGCACTGGTTGTACTTCTGGTTATTGGCCTGGTCCAGGCCCGAGACCGCCAGCCAGTGGCCTTCCAGCGCCGGCTCAAAGTACGGCAAGGCCGAGCGCACGCTGGCGTTGGCATAGCCGCTGTTACCGGCGCTGAACACATTGATCACCCCGGCCCGCGCCACATCGGCGGCGGCGTCCAGCCAGGTGCCCTGGTTGAAGTGCTGGGCATAGGCTGCGTGCAGGTCATTCAAGGTCTGGTAGCTGACATCCTTGGGCTGGCTGCCCCAGCTGTTGTTGATCGCGCGCACCCCGGCATCGACCATGGCGCTGTACACCGCCTTGAAGTATTTGGGGTCAGGCGTCGGGCCAAACAGAAAGCTGTCGTTGGCGTTGGTATTGCCCACATAGAGCTGCGCGTTGTAGGCCACGCCGTGCATGCCGGTGCCGTCACGCGCAGCGGCCATGGTGCCGGTGACATGGGTGCCGTGGGAGTCGTTGTTGGGGTTCAGCGCACCGGTAGTGGAGAACGGGCTGCCATCCACATCGGTGCCGTTGGCGGTCACCGGGTGGAAGCGCGCCGGGGAGGCTTCCGGGTGGCT
Organism: Pseudomonas proteolytica; assembly: GCF_007858275.1. Taxonomy (GTDB): domain Bacteria; phylum Pseudomonadota; class Gammaproteobacteria; order Pseudomonadales; family Pseudomonadaceae; genus Aquipseudomonas; species Aquipseudomonas proteolytica. The sequence continues at coordinate 99,248 of NZ_VFEV01000022.1, read as the reverse complement.
GGCATCGAAGCCCGAGTCCAGGGCGCCGATCTTCACCCCGGCCCCGCTGATTCCCGCGGCGTAAGCCTGATCGGCCTGCATGCGCCCCAGGCCCCAGTCGCGCTGGAACTCCGCCGAGCGCCAACTGGCGGCGTCGCCCGGCTTGCCCACTTCCACGTAGGGCGCGGCCTGGACGGTACCCAGGCTGGCCAGCCCACACAGCATGACGCAGTGATAGCCTCGTTGTTTTGCATTCACGGTGACCTTCCTCATTTTTATTGTGTGGGTTATCCCCTGTAGGAGCCGGCTCCCGCAGGGTCAGCGTTGGGCTGGGCCGAAGGCTTCGTCGACCTTGGCCAGGTCGGTGTCACGCAGATTGCCCGCGTAGTAGTGCAACTTCGTCCAGGCCATCAGGTAGTCGTAGCGGGCCTGGGCCAGGTCGCGACGGGTGCTGTACAACTGCTGTTCGGCGTTGAGGGCATCCAGGTTGACCCGCTCGCCACCGAGGATGCTCTGCTTGGTCGACACCACCAGCGCCTCGGCGGAGACCAAGGCCTTTTGATAGGCCCGCAGTTTGCTCACCCCCGACAGGCAGGCGCTGAACTGGCGACGCAACTCGATCAGGGTTTCGCGGGTCTTGCCCTCCAGTTCGTACTCGGCCTGCTCCATGGAGCGGGCGGCCTGGCGGGTGGATGCCGAGACGCCGCCCCCGGCATACAGCGGCACGCTGACTTCAATACCGATGGTGTTGGTGTCGTAGCGCTGGTTGTAGGTGTTGCCGCTGTCGGACTCCTGCTGGCGCGAGCTGGCGTACGCGGTGATCCGCGGCAAGTGCCCGGCGCGGTTGCGCTCCACCTCATAACGCGCCACTTCCACGGCCTGGCGCTGGGAAGCCAGGGTCGGGTTGTTGGTGATTGCCAGTTCGTGCCAGCTGTCGTAGTTGGCCGGGGCCAGGGTGAAAGCGGCAAAGTCGCGGTTCAGTGGGGCCAGGTCGGCGATATTCACGCTCTGTACGCCAAGCAACGCCCCCAGTTCGCGCAGCGACGCGTCCTGCTCGTCGAGCGCCTGGATCTCCTCGGCGGTCGCCAGTTCATAACGGGATTCGGCCTCCAGGATGTCGGTGCGCGTGCCCTCGCCCTGCTGGAACAGATGCTGGTTCTGCTGGAACTGTTGCTCGTAGGCTTTCTTTTTTGCCCGGGCGATATCGATCTGGTCCTGGGCGAACAGGGCCTGGGTGTAATACGTCAGCACCCGCACCAACAGCGCCTGGCTCTTGTCGCGGAAACTCTCGTCGGCAAACAGCGCCTGGGCCACGCCCTTGCGGTAGTTGGCATAGGCTTCGTAGTCGAACAGCGGCTGTTGCAGGGTGAAGGTCGAGCCGAAGCTGTTGTAGTTGCGGTCGTCGTGATAGTGGCCGCCACGGCCATCGGGCAGGTTGGCCTGGGAGTTGTTGCGGCCCTTGTTGTAGTTGTACGACAGCCGCGGCAACAGGCCGGCGCGGCCAATGGTGCGGTTTTCCAGGCCAGCGTCACGCTCCTTGATTGCGCCGAGGAACACCGGATCGTTACGCAGGGCCTGTTCATACACATCGAACGGGCCCATGGCCGCTTGGGCGCTGCTGCAGGCGAGGAGCAAGGCGATGAATACGGGCTTCATGCTCATTCCTCGGTCAACGCCGAGCCGGCACGGTCGAGCAGCGGCTTGAACAGGTAGTTGAGCAGCGAGCGCTCGCCGGTACGCACAAACATCTCGGCGGGCATGCCCGGCTTGATCACCAGGCCCTGGAGTTTTTCCAGGGAGGCATCGCTGACGGTGGTGCGCAGCACGTAATACGGCGCGCCGGTTTTTTCGTCGAGCAACTGGTCGGCGGAGATCAGGCTCACTTCTCCCGGCACCCGAGGCGTGCGGCTCTGGTTGAAGGCGGTGAACAGGATATCTACCGGCAGATGGCTGCCGACCTTGTCCACCAGGTTCACCGGCAAACGCCCCTCCACTTCCAGGCGCGTGTCCTGGGGCACGATTTCCAGCAGGGTTTCCCCGGCCCGCACCACCGCACCCTCGGTATGCACCCCGAGGTTCACCGCAATGCCATCGGCCGGCGCGTTGATTTCACTGTGTTGCAGGTCAAAGCCGGCGGAGGTCAACTGCTGCTCCAGGGTCAGGCTGCGCAGTTGCGCGTCGGCCAGTTGGCTGCGCACTTCCTTCTGGTATTCCTCACTGTGCTGTTGCAACTTGAGGCGCGATTCGAGGATGCCTTGCTCGATACGCCCACTTTCACCGGTGTTCTGCGCCAGGTCCTGCTGCACCTGGGACAGTTGGCGCTGGTACTCCAATAGACGATTACGCGGGATATAGCCGTTGTCGGCCAAGGGTTGCAGGTTGGCCAGTTGATCACGTAGCGATTGCGCCTGGGCGCTCAGGTCAGTGCGGGCGCGGCGCATGCCGTTGAGTTGGGCGCTGGCGCCTTCAATGCTGGCGCGGATCCCCGATTGCTCGCGGGCAAACGCATCACGCCGGCTGCTGAACAGCTGACGCTGGCCTTCAAGTACCAGGGCCAGCGCAGGATCGGCGGCGCTACTCAGTTCAGCGGGAAAGACCACCGCCGGTAAGTTGTCGCGCTCGCTCTGCCAGCGGGCGACGCTGGCCCAGGCCATGCGGTATTGGGCTTGCAGGGAATGCACGTCGGCCTGGCTTTGGGTCTGGTCGAGGCGAAACAGCGGTTGGCCCTGTTTGACCACCTCGCCTTCGCGCACCAGAATCCGGCTGACCACGCCGGGGCTCAGGGTTTGCACGGCCTTGCGCTTGCCGGACACCACCACCGTGCCCTGTACAGGAATGCCCTGGTCCAGGGGCGCCAGGCTGGCCCAGAGGAAGAACCCTCCGGCGCCGACCACCGTCATTACCCAACCCAGGCGGGCGAAAAAGCGCGCATCGCGCTCGGGGAAGATCTGTTCGTTTGGCAGGCTGTTATCGGTGCTCATTGGCCAGGATTCCTTGCCGCAGGATATTGACGGCTGAGGCTGACGCCGGCCTTTTCACGGGGTTGTTCGGCTTGCCCGGACAGCGCCCGCAGCACCTCCTGGCTGGGGCCGAATGCTTGCAGGCGGCCTTCGTTGAGCACCAGCAGCTTGTCGGCCTGGGCCAGCGCCGAAGAGCGGTGGGTGACCAGGATCACGCTGCTGCCCTGGGCTTTTATCTGCATGATGGCGCTGGCCAAAGCCGCCTCGCCCACGGTGTCGAGGTTGGAATTGGGCTCGTCGAGCACGATCAAGCGCGGCCCGCCATACAGCGCGCGAGCCAGGGCCACCCGTTGTTTCTGCCCACCGGACAAACCGCTGCCGTCGTCGCCCAACACCGTGTCGTAGCCCTGGGGCAGGCGCAGGATCAGGTCGTGCACCCCGGCTTGTTGGGCGGCCTGTACCACCCGCTCCGGGTCTGCCTGGCGAAAACGCGCAATGTTGTCGGCGATGCTGCCGCTGAACAGCTCGATGTCCTGGGGCAAGTAACCGACGTGCGGACCAAGGTCGTCGCGGTCCCAGCGATGGATATCGGCGCCGTCCAGGCGCACCGTGCCGGCCAGGGTCGGCCACACGCCCACCAGCACCCGCGCCAAGGTCGATTTGCCGGACCCGGACGCCCCCAATACCCCCAACACTTCACCGGCCGCGAGGTTGAAGCTGACCTGATGCAAGGTGGCTACCCGCCGCCCCGGAGGGCCGGCGCTGACCTGCTCGAAACTCACCTGGCCCTTGGGCGCCGGCAGCGCCATGGCCTGTGCCCCCGGCGGGAACTCCTGCAACAGCTCATCGAGGCGCTGGTAGGCCAGCTTGGCCGAGCTCCATTGCTTCCACACCGCGATCAACTGGTCGATCGGGCTGAGCACCCGCCCCATCAGAATGGTCCCGGCGATCATCATCCCGGCGGTCATCTGGCCCTTGATCACCAACAAGGCACCGAGCCCCAACACCAACGATTGCAGGAGCAGGCGCAAGGACTTGCTCAGGGAGCTGATCACCGAACCGGTGTCGCTGGCCTGGTTCTGCAAGCCGAGAAACCGCGAATGCACCTGGAACCAACGAGCGCGCAGCGCCCCCAGCATGCCCATGGCCTGGATGGTCTCGGCGTTGTGCAAGTGGCTGGTGGCCAATTGGGTGGACTGTTGCGAGTAGCCGCTGGCTTCGCGCAACGGTTTTTTGGTCAGGTATTCGTTCAGGCACGCCAGAGCGATCAACAGCACGGCCCCAGCCGTGGCCAACACCCCAAGCCACACGTTGAACAGGAAGATCACCAGCAAGTAGATGGGGAACCACGGCGCATCGAAGAACGCAAACAACGCCGGCCCGGTGAGGAACTGGCGGATATGGGTCAAGTCGCCCAAGGATTGCCCGGCGTGGCCTTCACCCCGTTGCAGGTTGCGCTCGAAGGCGGCCTTGTACACCTGCAGGTTGAACCGGCGCTCCAATTGGCTGCCGATGCGGATCACGATAAAGCTGCGCACCACTTCCAGGGTGCCGATGAAGGCAAAGAACCCCACCACCATCAGGGTCAACATCACCAAGGTGGTTTCGTTCTGCGATGACAGGACCCGGTCATAAACTTGCAGCATATAAATGGACGGCACCAGCATCAGCAAATTGATCAGCGCAGTGAAACAACCGACGCTGATCAGGATACTTTTATAATCGCCGAGGGCTTTAAACAGTGGTGCAGTGGGAGTGGTCTTCGCCATGTTGCCTGATCTTCCCTGGACTGAAATACGTGCGATAGTCTGCCGAGCGCCCCACTAAGGGGGCTGGCAACTATTTATAAGGTGTTTAATATGTTGGAAGTGACAGGTCGAGATAGGTCACGCCCAGTAAATATCCCTATATCTGGCGGTTATAAATCTATAACCGCATGACTTTATTATTGTGTACGTTGCAGTAACAGCTCCAACCCAGTAGCAGAACGCGCGGTATATTCGCCTTCTTTCTGCCGGTTCAAATGGGTTATTCCGGTGCCCTCGGCATTCATCAGCCAGATACCATCCGGGGTGGGCAGCCAGGTCAGGGGTGTTTGCCCCAGCCACTGCTGCGCACAATCAATGTCACCGGCCAGGCTGTTGGGTTGAGCGATCAGATCCAGCTTGCACACCTGCTCTTGCTGGCGCAGTTGCCAGTGCCCGGCCAGTTGGGCGGTGCTGGGTAAAACAGGAATCCTTGCCATTGCGTTGGCTCCTACCGACACGAGCAACGCCGGGATCAACCAGGCGATTGCGTTACGAAAAATAGTCATCAACAGTACCCGGTTTGTGGTGAGCAGCACTTGTTGTTGGGAGCGCTGCTGTGGCGAGCGGGCTTGTTGTGGCGAGCGGGCTTGCCCCGCGCTGGGGCGCGAAGCGGCCCTGAAAAATGGGACTGCTACGCAGTCCAGCGGGGGACAAGCCCCCTCGCCACAACAAGCCCCATCACCAAAGCAAACCCCTACCACAACAAGCAAGCCCCGCTCACCACAGGTCCTACGCCTTGATCAGGCCACGATGTCGCTGTAGGCCGCCTGGCCCACGGTGGTGACGAGGAAGTCCGCCACGCCGTGCCCGGCGAAGTCCACCGCCAACGTGCCCAGGTTGGTACCCGAGGCGTACGTCAGCACGGCATCGCCGGCAGCGCCGGTAAAGGCGTTGACGAAATGCAGGCCGCTGCCTTTGGTGATGCCGGTCAGGTCGATCTTGTCCGAACCCGAGGTGAAGTCAAGGATCTGGTCCGCCGCACCTGGCCGGGAATCAGAGCTGGCACCAAACACAAAGGTGTCCGAGCCCGCGCCGCCCCATAGCTTGTCGGCCCCGCCACCGCCGTAGATCAGGTCGTTACCGGCACCCCCCTTGAGAGTGTTGGCCACTGCGTTGCCGATCAGCAGGTCGTTGCCCGAACCGCCAAAGGCGTTTTCCACGGTCACGCCCTGGGCAATCGACACGTTACCCACCAGGCCGCCCACGTCGGAGAACGACGTCTCGTTGAGGTTGATTTTCTGGTTCTGGGTAAAGCCGGAGAAGTCCAGGGTGTCGTTGCCACCACCGTCCCATACCGAGAACACCAGCTTGTCGGCATTGGAAGTGGCGCTGAGGTGATCACGCCCGGTGTTGGAATTGAACCCGTAGGTGGTGTCACCGGCACGGGTGTTGTAGTTGGCACCGTAGAGCTTCTGGATCGCCGCGATATCGTCGATCAGCGGGCCGGACGCATAAGCCTCTACCCCGCCTTTGGTGAAGTTCTGGTTGGTGTTGTTTTCACCCCAGTAGCTCATCACGCTGTAGCCACGGGTGTCCTGGCCGTAGTCCGCGTCTCGGTAAGACGGGTTGCCGGTCCCGGCGTTGTAGTCGCCAGGGTGATCCAGGCCCAGGGTATGGCCGATCTCGTGGGTCAGGGTCTGGCGCCCGTAGTTGTTCAGGCCCGGGTTGATGTTGGCGGTGTAGCTGTTGTTGATCAGGTACCACGAGGTGCCATCCGTGCCGCTCGTGTGGTACTTCTCATTGGTGCCGGGCAAGTAGGCAAAAGCAGCGGCACCATCCTGGCCGGCGCTGTAGTTGCCGAAGGTCATGTGGAAGTCACCGCCCGAGGCTCTCTCGGTGAAGGTGACATTGGCCACATCGGCCCAGGATTGCATGGCCAGTACGGCCTGGCCTTTTTGCAGGTTGCTGAACTGGCTGAACCCGGAGATGCCATGCTTGTTCATGGTCGCCGAAGAGGCCGACGTCAGGAAGGTGTAGGTCAGATCGATCCTGCCGTTGCCGTCAACGTCCCGGTATGCCGCGTTTTCGCGCAGCAGATGGTCGGCTGCCTGGTCGACAGAGAACGAAGGTTTGCCATTGACCGTGAGGTTGCCGCCGCGGTCGTACAAATGGCTAAAGCTATCGATTTGTGAATAGACACTACTTGCTTGAGCTGCCGAGACAATAGCTTTGTCTTTTACTTTCGACATAAACGTACTTCCTTGTTTGCAAGTGGAACAGTTTTTGTCCGATATGACGCTCTCTGGCGAGATCGTCCTATCACTCGCCTCTTATGAAGGCGAAAGAAAACTGACACAAACTTAAATCACACGTCCAGTATTTTTTTTGCTGGGAAAGTGCTCGAAAGGAATAACGCCTGCAAACATTGGGGAGGAAGTGTTTATATTATTTGTTTTGGGCTGCCTGGCGGGAAGTTGGTTATTTAAATATTAAATAGTGCTAAATAATTAAATGCCAGACAGGTCACGTTTTAATATTGAATGGATCCAATTATTTGATTGGGTTGCATTTTAAAAGTGTCACCGTGTCATTAAAAACAATACATCCTGTGGCGAGCGGGCTTGCCCCGCGCTGGGGTGCGTAGCAGCCCTATAAGCAGGCACTGCGGTTTACCTGAACGTCCGTGGAAGTCCTATTGGGGCTGCTGCGCAACCCAGCGCGGGGCAAGCCCGCTCGCCACAACAAGCCCGCTCGCCACAGACGCAGGCGCCCCCTCAACCCTTTAGCGCCATCCCGTCTGGCGCATTGCCTCCAGCAGCGTCTGCCCATCCAACCCCGGCACCAATACGCCATCGGCGGTGGTCATGTCCTCCCCGGCGAGGATCGCATTAATGATCGCCTCTTCCACCGCCTCGGCCGCGGCACTGAACAATGGCGAAATATGATCATTGTTGACCATGTTCAATGCCGTACTGAGGGGCAAGTCCTTGCGCCCGTAATCCGCAGGCGGCAGGTCATGGTTGCCGGTGGCAAACGCCAGGAACAGATCGCCACTGGAATCCTCGGTGCCGCCGCCGGTGCGGGCAATACCGATGGAGGCGCGTTGCGCCAGGCGCTGGCATTGGTGCGGCAGCAATGGCGCATCGGTGGCGATGATCACCACGATGGAGCCCATGCCCGGGGTGCCACGGTCGGCAAACGGCGAGGCAATTTCCATCAAATGGCGCCCCACCGGATACCCATCTACCCGCAGTTCCTGGCGCTTGCCGTGGTTGGCCTGCACCAGCACGCCAACGGTCCAGCCGCCCTGCTCCGCCGGCAACTTGCGCGAAGCGCTGCCAATGCCGCCCTTGAACTCATGGCAGATCATCCCGGTGCCGCCGCCCACGGCGCCTTCCTGCACTGGGCCGGATTCGGCATTGGCCATGGCCTGGAGCACATGCTCCGGCCCGATGTGCTGGCCCCAGATATCGTTGAGCAGGCCGTCATAGGTCTCCATCACCACCGGCATGCACCAGTACACCGCCGGGTCAGCCAGGCTGTCGCGCTCCAGGGCAATCAGGGTGTCACGCACAATGCCAATACTGTGGGTGTTGGTGATTGCCAGGGGCGTGGTCAGCAGCCCGGCCTCGCTGATCCATTCCAGGCCAGTGGCGTCGCCATTGCCGTTGAGCACGTGATACCCGGCAAAACACGGCTGCAGCCGCGCAGTACCGGCCCGCGGCTGGATCAGCGTGACCCCGGTGCGAACCTGCTTGCCATCGATCTGCTCCTTGAGCGTGCTGTGGCCGACCCGAACCCCGGGGACATCGGTAATCGCATTCAATTCGCCGGGTGTGCCCAACCCCAACGTAATGCCCAATTGACGTGCACGCATAACCACTCCTTACAGTTTCTGGAACGCCGGACTCGACCGGCCGCTGATGCAATACAGGATCACCGACAAGGCCAGCAGGCCGATGATAATCATGATGTCGCGCATGGACGCGGCGATAAACAAGGTAAACAACAGATAGCCCGCGCCCGCCACAGCCAGCAAGGCCGGCACCGGCCACAGGGGCATGCGGTACGGGTGCTCGCGGTCACGCAGCAGCACCCGGCTCATCAGCGCGCTGAGGGCGACGATCAGGTACACCAGCATGATCAACAACACGCTGAAGGACGTCAGGTCCGCCAGGTTGGAGCTGAAGCTGAGCAGTGCCGAAGGGATCGCCAGGAACAGCGTGGCCAACCATGGCGAATCCCAACGCGGGTGGATACGGGTGAAGAGTTTGTTGATGGTTGGCGTCCACAGCGCATCGCGGCCACTGCTGAACACGACCCGGCCGATCTGGATCACGATGGCGACGATGGCGTTGAACACGGAGAGGAAGATCCCGGCACTGACCAGGCGTGACAGGGTTTCGTTGCCATGACTGGTCAGCAGGTAACCGATGGGGTCCGGGCTGCTGATCATCTCGCGCAGGGATGGGGCGCCGATCAACAGTGCGGTGATTGGCACCAGCTCGATCACCACCACCAGGCCCAGGGACCACAGCACCGCCTTGTGCACGCCCTTGCCGCCGCATTTCATGTCTTCGGCCAACAACACCGCCGGGCCGTAGCCGTTGAACGAGAACAGGCCGATGCCCACGGCGCCGATCACCAGGGCCCAGGGCGCCAGGTGCAATACGCCGTTTTCGACGATCTGCGGCTGGAACAGCACACTGGCCGGCTGCACCGGGTTGCCAAAGCCGATAAACACGATCACCAGCAACGCCGCCACTTCCAGCAACAGGCAGGTACCGGTGATCCACGCATTGAGCTTGATATTGAGGATGCCCAGGGCGTAACTGCAGACCACGATCACCAGGGCCACGGTTTGTGAGTCGAATTGCGTGCCCAGGGCGTTGTTGAGGTAGGTCGCCGCGCCGGTTGCCAGTACCGGCGGGATAAACAGCAGCATCACCAGTACGGTGAGGAAGGTGGCATAGCCCGCCATCCCGCCGAACACCCGCTTGGCGTAAACATACTCGCCACCCGCGCTGTTATGGGCACGCCCCAGTTCGGCGTAGCAAAAGGCGAACATCAGCGCCAGTAGCCCGGCCATCACAAACGCCAGGAACACCCCACTGCCGGCTTGCTGGATGGCAAACGGCGCAATGACAAACACGGAACTGGCCGGGGTCACCGCTGAAACGGTAATGGCCACTACATCGAACACACTCAAGGTTGGTTTAAGCACGCCATCAGGCGTGGGGGTGGTGCTCATATCGTTATCCTCTTGTTTATTCTTTTTATTGGAAAGCTGGTTTGAGGCAGAAACGAAAAAGAAGGAGCGATCATTTTTTTATTGTAGGAGCGAGCTTGCTCGCGAAAAACCTGAGCGCGCGGCGGTTACCCCACAAGCACGCGTTTGCGTTGACGTTTTTCGCGAGCAAGCTCGCTCCTACAGGGAATGTAGGGGTAGCCACTGCACCGGCCAATTCCCCTATTGGAGTACTCCCCTTGACGGGGCTGGGTAAAAACCGAACCCTTGGCCGATCTTTCAGCCACCGGAACCCATCACATGAGCCTGTTCAGGGAAATCAGCATGCATGCGGGCCTGGGCCGTACCGTGTCGCAAATTGGCACCGAGCGCTTCTGGAAGCAATTGGTGCTGTTGCTGCACCAGAACCTTGCCTTTGATAACGCCCTGGCGATCTTCTACCCCGTGGATGGCCCGCCCCAGGCGCTGGAAGAGTACGACGCGCAGCCCACCAGCAAACCGGCGTCGATGCTGGTGTACCTCAATGGCTTGTACTTGCTCGACCCGTTCTTCCAGGCGTGCCGCGAAGGCTACGCCAGTGGCGTATACCGCCTGGAAGAAGTGGCGCCGGACCATTTCCGCCAGAGCGAGTACTTCCTCAATTACTTCCACGACAACGTGCTGGAGGATGAGGTGCAATTCATCCTGCAACTGCCTGGGGCGGGCACCTTGTCGTTGTCATTGGGGATGCAGCGGGTATTTACCGCGACGGAAACCGGGCTGCTGTCGCTGCTGGCGGCGTGGGTGCTGCCGTTGATGCAACAGCATTGGCAGCAGAGTACCCGGCGCGCGCCGGCCGGCGAGGCAATGGCCAGCCAGATACGCGATGCGTTGAGCCATTTCGGCAGTGGGGTGCTGTCCGAGCGCGAACTGGAAATCGCCCGCCTGGTCCTGCGCGGGTTCTCGTCCAAGGCCATGGCCGAACGCCTGAGCATCTCGCCGGACACGGTCAAGGTGCATCGACGCCACCTTTACGCCAAGCTGGATATCTCGTCGCAGCCGGAGTTGTTTTCGCTGTTTATCCAATCGCTGGGGCACGACCTGGATAACCCCTAGGCCCCGGCGAACGGCCTGTCGTGGGCTTTCGTGGCGAGGGGGCTTGTCCCCCGCTGGGCTGCGCAGCAGCCCCAAAACCAGCCACCTCGATTTACCTGATGCAATTGAGTGGACCTTATTAGGGCTGCTGCGCAGCCCAGCGGGGGACAAGCCCCCTCGCCACAACTAGCCCGTCTGCAGACGTTAGCGCCCGGTGCGGATGGTGTTCCAGATCCGTGTGCGAATGCGGTCGATCTTCATGGGCATGGCTTCGAGGGCGAACAGCTTGCCCATCATCTCTTCGCTCGGGTACACCTTGGTGTCGCTCTTGATCACCGGGTCTACCAGGCTGTCGGCAGCGCTGTTGCCGTTGGCGTAGTGCACGAAGTTGGTGATACCGGCCATCACGTCCGGGCGCAGCAGGTAGTTCATGAAGGCATAGCCGGCTTTTTCATCCGGGGCGTCGGCGGGCATGGCGACCATGTCGAACCAGATCGCGGCGCCTTCCTTGGGGATGTTGTAGCCGATCTTCACGCCATTCTTGGCTTCCTTGGCCCGGCTTTCGGCCTGCAGCACGTCACCCGAGAAGCCTACCGCCACGCAGATATCGCCGTTGGCCAGGTCGCCGGTGTATTTGGAGGAGTGGAAGTAGGCGATGTAGGGCCGCACCTTGATCAGCAGCGCCTCGGCTTTTTTGTAGTCCTCAGGGTTCTTGCTGTGGTGCGGCAGGCCCAGGTAGTTCAGGGCGATCGGCAGCAGTTCCGGACCGTTATCGAGGATCGCCACCCCGCATTTGCTGAGTTTTTCCATGTACTCGGGCTTGAAGATCAAGTCCCAGGAATCGACCGGCGCATCGTCGCCCAGTACGGCCTTGACCTTGTCGATGTTGTAGCCGATGCCAGTGCTGCCCCACAGGTACGGGAAGCCGTGTTCATTGCCCGGATCGTTGGTTTGCAGGGCCTTGAGCAGCACCGGGTTGAGGTTCTTCCAGTTCGGCAACTGGCCCTTGTCGAGCTTTTTCAGGGCCCCACCCTGGATCTGCCGGGCCATGAAGTGGTTGGACGGGAAAACCACGTCGTAACCCGAATTGCCGGTCATCAACTTGCCATCCAGGGTCTCGTTGCTGTCGTACACGTCGTAGCTGAAACCGATCCCGGTTTCCTTCTGGAAGTTCTTGGTGGTATCCGGCGCGATGTAGCTCGACCAGTTGTAGATCTTCACCGTTTCGGCGGCCTGGGTCAGGGACGCCACCAACATCAAGGGCAACAGGGCAATGGGTCTCATGGTTCGATTTCCTGGCGGTTATAGGGCTGTTTTTATGGCAGGCGATCAAGGATCAAAAGATTAGAGGATCAACACATAGGTCTTGCGCACGGTCTCCTGGATATCCCAGATCCCCGTGCTGTTGGCCGGCAACATCAGTGCATCACCGGCTTCGATCTGCAGGGTTTCACCGTCATCGGGGGTGAAGGTGCAGCGGCCCTGGATAAAGTGGCAGAACTCCTGGGCCACGATCTGGCGCCGCCAGCGGCCTGGGGTGCATTCCCAGATGCCGGTTTCGACACCATCGCTGCGCTCCACGCTGAGGGTGGACGCCACGGCAATCGGGGTGCCGAGGGGCACAGCGACCGGGCTTGAGTCCGGCAGGTGGCGGTTAAGTGTGTCTTTGAACTGGGTAATGCTCATGGTCATACCTGTGGTGATTGAAGCGACTTAGTGCATGAAACCTTCCATGAAGCCGGCCATGCCGCTGGCCAGCTTGCGCCGCCAGGGCGCGGTGTTCGGATCCGCCAGGGTCTGGTCCTCGTGGACAAAGCTGCGGATGATCGCGTTGTAGCCCAGCCACCGGCACGGCTCCGGCTCCCAGCCCTTGAGGGCGTTCAGGCCGCCATCGCGCAGCACCCACGGTTGCTGGACCAGCGGTGTGTCGCGCCCCAGGATCAGGTCAGCCAGGGTTCGCCCGCCCAGGTTGCTGGCGCCGACGCCCTCCCCGCCGTACCCGCCCGACAAGGCGATGCCGCTCTGTTGGTCGCACAGCATGTGCGGCCGAAAGCGCCGCGACATACCGAGGTTGCCCCCCCAGGAGTGGGTGACGCGCACATGCTGCAGTTGCGGGAACAGCTCGCAGAACAGGTAGCGGCGCAACTCCACCTCGCTTTCGGTGAGGTCGAAGTTGTGACGCAACTTGCCGGCAAACTGATAACCACCGCGGGCCCCGAATACCAAGCGGTTATCCGCGGTGCGCTGGCCATAGGTGACCTGGCGGCTGCTTTCACCAAAAGCCTGGCCCTGATCCAGGCCGATTTCCTCCCAGGTACTGGCAGGCAAGGGTTCGGTCGCCACGATCAGGCTTTGCACCGGCAGTTGATAGCGGCCCAGGGGCTTGAGCGTCGGGGCATAGCCCTCCACCGCTGGCACCACCCATGAGGCCCGGACGTGGGCCTTTGCGGTGCGCAGGCTGGCGGCCTGCCAGTGGGTGACCGGACTGTTCTCGTAGATCGCCACGCCCATGGCCTCGACCACCCGCGCCAACCCGCGCACCAGCTTGGCCGGATGGATCGTCGCAACGTGGGGGGTATAGACCGCGCCATAAGCCGAGGCGATACGGATCTGCCCGGCCAGTTGCTCGGGGCTGAGCCAGCGGTAGTCAGCGTCGCTCAGGCCTTGGTCGTGGAGCTTGGCCAGGTATTCGCGCAGGCTGGCTTCTTGCTCGGGGTAGCGGGCGGCACAGTGCAACGCCCCGCCCTTGCGGTAGTCGCAGTCGATGCCTTCGCGCTGCAGCACCTGCCCGACTTCATCGGGGATGCCATGCAGCAGGTCAAACGAGGCCCGGCGTTGCTCGGCAGGTAAACCGGCGAGCAAGCGGTCTTCGCCCAGCAGGTTGCCCATCAACCAACCACCATTGCGCCCGGAAGCGCCGAAACCGGCAGTCTGGGCTTCGATGATCACCACCTTGAGCTGCGGTGCGTGGCGCTTGAGGTAATAGGCGGTCCACAACCCGGTGTAGCCGGCGCCAATAATGGCCACATCGACATCCAGGTCATGCTCCAGGGACGCGCGCGCCTCCAGCGGCTCTTGCAGCTGGTCCATCCACAAACTGATCTTGCGCCATGCCGGCATGCCCAAACTCCACCACCAAACGTCGATGGCGTGATCCTAGTGCCTGGCTTCAGTCGTCGTCTTGCGCGCGTGCACGCAGAGAAATTTGTTTCACGTAGGCCTTGGGCGACAAGCCGGTGTGTTGGCGGAAACAGCTATAGAACGCCGATAACGAGTTGAATCCGGCGGCAAATGCCAGCTCATCAATGCGGATCGGCGGCGTGGCGCCATCCAGTGCCGCCAGCAAATGCTGCAGACGGGCCTGGTTGACGTAGCGGTAGAAGCTCTGCCCCAGAACCTGGTTGAGCAGGTAGGAAATCTGGTTGCGACTGTAGCCACACTCCTTGGCTACCCGTTGCAGGTCTAGTTCAGGGTCGAGATAAGGTTGCTGACGCTGGAAGTACTGCTGCAAATCGTTGGCCAGGTAGCTCAGTTGCTGGGGCGACAAGCCCAGGCGGCTGACGGTCGGTCGCGTGGCCTGGGACTGGGAGCGGCTGGTGGCGGGTTCGTGTACCAGGGATGCGTATTCGTTGACACGCCAGATCAGCCCGTCGCGCACGGTGATCGCCTCACTGGTACGAAACGACACCAGGCCCTGGCCGCCACGCAAGGTCACGCGATACTGGATAAATGCAGTATCGCCATCGGTGCGGATACGATCAGTGTGCTCGATAGCCTCATCGGGGTCGCGGGGCATGCTGGCTTGCAGGTACTCACGCAGTTGGTCGAAGCACACCACGCGGTTCTGGAAGAAGTCGTGGTACTGGATATCTGGGTGATAGTGCGCCATGACCCCGTCCAGATCGCGGTGCTTCCAGCACAGGTGATGGCGCAACACTACGTCGGCAGTCGCTTGCGTCTGTTGCGGGCTATCGGCCGGGACGGTCTGTGGCATACAACACTCGCAAGCGGCTAAAGCCTGGAGCTTGCACAACTTTACCGAGTGCTTCAATGGCAAAGTGACAGTTTCAAATAATGGCCTTTTGCCTAAGCAGTTGTAAGACATGACCCACGTCAAACTTCTTGCAAGCAACTGCCGAACGGACCGAAAAAAACCCGATACCTATTGCGAGTGAGTGCTATTTTTTAAGCTTCACGGTCAGGACCATTGATGGACCTGACGCCCTTGCCGCGAGCTAAAGGAAGCGCTCAATGAACAAGGTTGGCCACATGAACAAAGTGACATTCCCCAATGCCTGCCAGTTGATGCGCTGGCATTTTCACCCGGTAGGCTTTGAAGGCAGCATGGACGCGCCCGGCAGCATGATTGCGCGATTGTTTGACCGAGAGAGTGGCGAAACCCTGATCGCCATTGCTGGCATTCCCTGTGCCACAGTGATGAACGCCACGGATGTGGAACGCATTATCGAAGCGATTGAGGCAGAGCTGGAATCGTTTATACGCCCGCAGTTGCGGCAGGCGTAGTTGCAGGGCTTATTGTGGTGAACGGGCTTGTTGTGGCGAGCGGGCTTCTTGTGGCGAGCGGGCTTGCCCCGCGCTGGGCTGCGCAGCAGCCCCAGAACCGACGCCCTCGGTTTACCTGACTAAACTCGGTGAGCTTATTGGGGCTGCTGCGCAGCCCAGCGCGGGGCAAGCCCGCTCGCCACAGCAATCCCACTAATCCCACTAATCCCACTAAACCCACTAATCCCACTAAACCCACTAAACCCACTTACCACAGCAACCCCTCTACTTCACCTTCGCCACCCGGCGGTCATCAAAGAACACTTTGCCCCCCGCCACTCGGTCCGACGCCCTCGGCGCATTCGCGCCTTGGCCATCCTGCCCTTCGACATACCAGTAGCAATGGCTCACTGCCCGGGTAATCCCGACATAGGCCAGGCGCAGCACCTCGTCTTTTTGCGCATTGTCATAGGGCTCGGCATCGCCGTCCCTGCCAAGCCCGGCCATGCGGTACACCTGGTTCTTGTAGGGTGAGCGCGTCAGGTGCTGGCAATCGCCCAGCAAAAACACCGCATCCGCCTGCAGTCCCTTGGCGCTGTGATAGGTCAGTTGTTTCAGACGGCGCTGGGCAGGCGGCAAGCTAGAATCAAGGTTAACTACTGACTGAATATGCTCATGAATCAACAGCTTATCGCTGCTTTTTCGATACAGCATTAACACCGATTCGCCCCGTTGATAGTGCGCCAGCAACTGCTGCGCCAGGGCGGCCTCATCTCGATCCAGCACCTGCACCGGTATCAGCGCCTTGGCTGCGCCGCTGGCCTTGGCCTTTTTACCGCTGATTGCCGGTGCTGCTTTAACGATATGCTCGGCGGCATCGATGATGTGCTGGTGGCTTCGGAAGTTCTCCCCGAGCATTACCCGGGTGGTGCTTGGTGACGGGAATTCCTTGTTGAACTCCATGAAGTACTTGGGCGAACTGCCGCGCCAGCCATAGATCGACTGCCAGTCATCACCCACGCATAACAGCGAGGAGTGCTGGGCACCGCGCCCCACATGCATTGCCGGCCCACGGCTGCGGATCTCGCGCAGGCTGGCGCGGATCCACGAGACGATCTGCGGCGAAACGTCCTGGAACTCGTCGATCATCAAGTGCGACAGCGGGCGCAACAGCCCGTCGCTGAGCAACTTGAGGTTCTCCGGGGTGTTCTCGCCAAACAGCGAAAACATGCGGTTGTAAGTCATGATCGGCGGCGACTGGTCCAGCAGGTGATCTTCCAGGGCCTTGCAGAAAATGCTCAGGGCTTCGAAGAAACCACGGTCCGGGTCATCCTTGGCAAAGCTCATCTGGCCTACGGCCGTGGGTACGTCCAGGCCGAGGTTTTCAATAAACCCGGCGGCGGTGACAAAGCAGTCCAGCAACGGCGCCGAAGCCAACTCGCCCTTGACCTTGTAATCAAACCCCGGCCCCGAGCTGGCATCGCCCGCCAGGCTGCTCAACAGTCGTTTGGAAGACTCGTAGTTATCCAGCCATATCAAAGGCTTGCGACAGAAAGCTTGAAACAGGGTGCGCTTGACTGCCCATTCAGCGCGCACTGACAGCTTGGCCCCTGGGCGGGCGATCTGCGGGTTTTCCCTGGCGTCGAAGCCCAGTACCACCCAAGCGTCCAATTCGGCGCTGTAGCCGTGGCAGTGGAACGCCGCGCCATTGATTTCAACGCTCTGACGGTTGGGCTCGATGCCCTTGATCGGCCAGGCGCCGGCGCGAAACCACAGGTCCTCGATCACATCGCACAGTTCTTCGTCACGCTTGGCCGCCAACTCGGTGACCGCCATGCGCTTCTGCACATCCGGGTGGTCGCGCTCCAACTCCTTGAGCTGCAAGGCGTGGCGCGCCATGGGCGCAATCAGCTCGCGAAAGCGTGTGTGCCGGCCGTAAAGCCCGTGGTAACAGGCATTGAGCTGCTGGCGCTGGGCATCGTTGATGCGCAGCTCGAAGGGGTTGCTGTCAGCGTCGTCATCGTAGGTGCCGTTGTGCAGGTTCTCGAAGGCCTGCAAGCGCTCGAAGCCCGGCAGGCTGCGGACCATGGGCAGGATGCGTGAATGAAAGGTGCGCACCACGGCCTGGGCCTCTTTCAAACCAAGGGGTTGGCCCCACAGGCTGAGAATCTCCATGAGTTTGCCGATGAAGTCCTTGCGCGACTCACGGGTGAAGGTCACCACGGTCATGGAGCTCAGCTCAAAGCCCAGGTAATGGGTCAACAACAGGATGCGCAGGACCAGCGAGGTGGACTTGCCGGCCCCGGCCCCGGCAATCACCGAGGTTGACGGGGTGTCGCTGAAGATCATCTTCCACTGGGCCGCGCTGGGCTGGGCATGGGCCGGTAGCAAGCGCGCCACATCGGCCTTGATGCGTTTTTTCAGCTCAGGGGTCAATGGCAGGCGCCAATCGTCGAACAGGCTGTCATCAATTCCGGGCGCACGGTGCTCATCACTGCGAAAGTCACGAATCAACAGGACCTGGCGCCCCTCCTCGATGCCGTCGCGCTTGCCTTCCTGGTAGCCATACTCCACACCCGCTTCATGCCCACTGCGAAAACCATCCGCCTGGCCATGCAGCCACGAAAAACGGTGCTGGGCCCGCAGGCGCGTCAATCCGTGGCCAAACAGCCGGGCAGCCAGGCGCTTGAACAGCGGCATTTGCGCCAGGGGACGCAGTTCGGGGGGCAGATCGGGGGTGTGTTGCGACACGCGGACTCCTGCGGGGGGTTAAGCGGACAGAGCGCCTATGGTCGCCGTTATGCCGCGACAGTTCCAGCCAATTGCTTTGGCTTCATGCAGTTAGACGATGAAGTGAATATCAGGTCGAGTTCGGCGGCGCGCAAACCAATCGAATAATCAGATGGGAATCAGGTATTTTTTACGCTTTTTATCGATTATGCCCTGGCGGATGATAGCCCCATCAACAGGAGACGATCATGCTTGAACTTCGACCTTTTACTTCCCTGGGCGGTGCCAATCACGGTTGGCTGGATGCCCATCACCACTTTTCGTTCGCTGAGTACCATGACCCTCAGCGCATGCACTGGGGCAACCTGCGGGTGTGGAACGATGACATCATCGCTCCCGGCACAGGCTTCCCACAGCATCCGCACCGGGACATGGAAATCATCACCTATGTGCGCGAAGGCGCCATCAGCCACGCTGACAACCTGGGCAACAAGGGCCGTACCGAGGCTGGCGACGTCCAGGTGATGAGTGCCGGCACCGGGATTGCCCATAGCGAATACAACCTGGAAGCCACGGCCACCAAGATTTTCCAGATCTGGATCATCCCCAATGAAGCCGGCCTGCCCCCTTCCTGGGGCGCCAAGCCTTTTCCCAAGGGCGACCGCGAAGGGTTTGTGACCTTGGCCAGCGGCAAGCTTGGCGACAATGAAAGCCTACGCATCCGTGCCGATGCGCGCCTGGTGGCGGCCAACCTGAAGGCCGGGGAAAGTGCCGAGTATCACTTGGATGCAGGACGCCGGGCTTACCTGGTGCCGGCGACCGGGGTGATCGAAGTCAATGGCTTGCAGGCGCGGGCGCGGGATGGTGTTGCGGTGCAGGATGAACGCGTACTGCGGGTGACCGCGATCGAAGACAGCGAAGTGGTGCTGGTGGACCTGGCTTGATCTCAAGCCAGGCTCAAACCCAATGTGGGAGCAGGTCGCACCGCCGCTCCCTCACTTTTTACGGCTGGCTGGTGATCGCACCATCCACCAACACCTGCGCCTCTTCCACCAGGCGCTTGAGGTGATCTTCGCCAATAAAGCTCTCGGCATAGATCTTGTAGATATCCTCGGTGCCCGACGGCCGCGCGGCGAACCAGCCGTTTTCGGTCATGACTTTCAGCCCGCCAATCGCCTGGTCGTTACCTGGCGCATGGCTGAGGATCTGCTGGATGCTCTCCCCGGCCAATTGCGTGGACGTGACCTGCTCCGGTGCCAGCTTGCCCAGCAGCGCCTTCTGCGCCGGGGTGGCCTTGGCATCCACACGGATGGCGAACGGTTCGCCCAAGGCATCGGTCAGGCCACGGTAGATCTGGCTTGGGTCCTGGCCTTTGCGCGAGGTCATTTCCGCAGCCAGCAATGCCGGGATCAGGCCGTCCTTGTCAGTACTCCACACGCTGCCGTCCTTGCGCAGGAACGAAGCCCCGGCGCTTTCTTCGCCGCCAAAGCCCAGGGAGCCTTCGAACAGGCCATCGGCAAACCATTTGAAGCCCACCGGCACTTCATACAGGCGCCGGCCAATGCGCGCCGCCACACGGTCGATCAAGCCACTGCTGACCACGGTTTTACCCACGGCTGCATCAGCGCGCCACTGGGGACGGTTCTGGAACAGGTAATCGATGGACACGGCCAGGTAGTTGTTCGGCGCCAACAGCCCACCAGACGGGGTAACGATGCCGTGGCGGTCGTGGTCCGGGTCACAGGCAAACGCCACGTCGAAGCGTTCCTTGAGGCCGATCAGGCCTTGCATCGCATAGCTGGAGGATGGGTCCATGCGAATCTGGCCGTCCCAATCCACGCTCATGAAACGGAATGTCGGGTCGACTTCGGTATTCACCACTTCCAGGTTCAGGCGGTAATGCTCGGCAATCGCCGACCAGTAGCGCACCCCTGCTCCGCCCAACGGGTCTACGCCCAGGCGCAAGTCGGCGCTGCGGATCGCGTCCATGTCGATGACATTGATCAGGTCGGCCACGTAGCTGTTGAGGTAGTCATGGCGATGGGTGGTATCGGCTTTCAATGCCTGGGCATGGGTGATGCGCTTGACCCCGGCCAATTTGGCAGCCAGCAGTTCGTTGGCCTTGGCTTCGATCCATTTGGTGACGTGGGTGTCGGCCGGGCCGCCGTTGGGCGGGTTGTATTTATAACCGCCGCTCTGGGGCGGGTTATGGGACGGAGTGATGACAATGCCATCGGCCAGCCCGCTAGTGCGGCCACGGTTATAGCAGATGATGGCGTGGGAAATCGCCGGGGTCGGCGTGTATTCGTCACCTTCGGCAAGCATCACATGCACCCCGTTGGCCGCCAGCACTTCCAGCGCACTGGCGCCCGCCGGCGTGGACAGCGCATGGGTGTCGAGGCCAACGAATAGCGGGCCAGTGATGCCTTGTGCTGCGCGGTACAGGCAAATCGCCTGGCTGATGGCCAACACGTGCCATTCGTTGAAGCTCAAGTCAAAAGAGCTGCCACGATGCCCGGAAGTACCGAAAGCCACGCGTTGAGTGGAGATGGCTGCATCGGGCTGGCCGGTGTAATAGGCCGTTACCAGTCGCGGGATGTCCACCAGCAACTGAGCCGGCGCCGGTTTGCCCGCAAAAGGACTGAGAGTCATGCAAAAACCTCTGAAAAGAAGGATTCGGAAAAGGATGCAGTTTACTGGGTGTTCGACCGCCGCGGGCCGGTATCTATCCCACAATAATCAGCGATATTTCCCACAAAGCCAATTCATCCGTGCTGCCCCTGCTTGAGTGCCTGTGCCAACTCCTCCAACACCAGGTCCAGGCTGTGATGAGTGCTTGCCACATGGCTCAACCGAAAATGTTGCTGGTACAGGCCACTCACGCTGAACAACTCGCCAGGGGCAATCACCACCTGGCGCGCCAGCATGTTTTGAAAGACCCGACGCATATCGACGGCCTCGGTGGAGCGCAGCCAGTAGGTAGCACCCGCCTGGGGTCGACGGTACGTCAAGCGCCCGCCCAGATGCTGCTCCAGGCGCACGTGCATGGCGTCGGCGTGCCCCTTGAGCAAGTCGCGCAACTGCTCAAGATGCTGGTCAAAACGGCCATTGTGGTGCAGCCGGGCGATTGCACGCTGGCGAATCGAGGACAAACGGAACGCGCGCAACAGGAACTGGCGCTGCAATTGCGTGCTCAGGTGCCGCGACAGCAGATAGCCGTAGGGCGCTTCCGGGCCCATGACTTTTTCGAAGGAAGAAAACACCATCAGTCGATCAGGGTTCACCAAATCGCGCAGATAGCGGGTGCCCGCCTCGAATTCCAGCCCGCCGTGGATGTCATTCTCCAGCACCCAGCAACCGGCATGTTCCAGCAACCTCGCCACCTGCGCCTGATCCGCCAGGCTCAAGGCCGCCCCCGTGCCAATGCCCGGGGTCGAAGACAGCACTGCCAGTTGCACGCCCTCGGTCCGCAGTTGCTGCTGCAAGTAACCGAGGTCGAGCCTGCCCTGTTCGTTACACGGCCACTCGATCATGCGCACCCCGGCATCTTGCAGCAACCGCAGGACAAGCCAGTCACATGGCGACTCCACCAACACCGCAGCCCCTCTGAGCGCCAACACCTCGATCAGGATGGCCAGCACTCCCCGCAGGTCAGCACCGATATACACATCATCGGCCTGCCAGCACCGTGTGGGCGAATGGGTATAACGCGCCGCCAGCGCCGCCCGCAGCTCCCAAATGCCGCACGGCTGGGAATAAGGCTGCAGTTGGCGCGGGTACTGGCGCACCAGCTCACGCTCCAATTGCAGCAACGGCGCGTCCAGGGACAACAACTGGGCCGGCTCATCGGCACTGAGCACCAGCATCCCCGGCCTGCGTGCCCCGACATACAGGCGCTCAAGGAGATCGCCTGCGGTACAGCATGGCGTATTGCTGGCAATGGGCAGGGCGTAGTAGCCGGACTTGGCCACCGAATACACCCTGCCCTCCTTCTCCAGGAGCGAGTAGGCGTATTGAATGGTGGAAATCGACACATTCAAACGCTCTGCCAAGTGCCGCAGGGACGGCAGCTTGACCCTCGCCTCAGTGCCCACTTCGTTGATCAGGTTGATCATGTAGCGATAGACAGCCTGATAGGCGAAGTCAGCCTGCTTATCCCCCTTCATGACCTTGGCTGCCGCAGCACGGGCTGGCGTAGCGCAATCACCCTCAGTGCCCTGGTATGCCATGCGGCACCGTGGCCCCATCCTCGCTGTTGATACAGGCCGCATTGGCCGCGACATGGGCGCCGTACAGGTGCTGCAACAGCGCCAGGGGCAAGCCACTGGTATCGACAATCCAGTGCTGGATCAACTCTGCCGAGGGTTTGCCCTCAAGGGCTTTGTGCAGTTCGGGCAGCGCCACCAGCATGCCGGGATGACAGCGGCGCAAGAAGGCTTCCAGCCGCTGCCCTTGCTGGATAAACGGTGAAAACAGCAGGCATACCAATTGGCTTTCCTCCAGGCCAAAGAACTCGCGGGCATACGTCGCCGCCAATACGCGGCCATCCCGCGTCCCGGCTTGGGCAATCAGCACGTCAGGGATTTGTTTACGGCGCATGAAGCCGATGGCCTGCTCGATAAACCGCGTGACACCCTGCTGATAGTCCAGGCCCTGCAGCACTTGCGCATGCAGGCCATGCAGGTGGGCCATCAGCAACGGGTTGGCGTAGGCCGGGGTGCTGAACTGAAAGGCGAACTCATCTTGCTTGTAGCCCATGAAATCATTGAGCAAGGCCGTGCAGCCGTGCTCCGTGGCGCGTAACAGGTCAGCCACGCCAATGTAGGCCAGGTGACGGTGCACCTCCTTGGCGGCGGCTGCATCCTGTGCTGCGTAATGCTCGCCATACACATTGCGGTAATAACCGGCACTGCAATCGTCCATGCGGGAGAACAACGCGTTGAGCGCCAATGGCTGCCCGGAATGACCTTTCATGCCCGCAGCACGGGTGGTCCTGGCCAGCCACGCCAGGTATTGATTCTGCTTGCGCGGTGAATCGCTGCTGGCCAAGGCGTGTACCCCGCCGTCCCACGCCGTGATGCGGCGGTAGAAATCCCCCAGGGACAGGTAGCCGTCGTTGCACAAACTGGCGCGGATATCCCCCGAGCTCATATGCCCGACCATCAGCATGTTGCGCCGTCCCGCATCCTGCCCCGCGGCGGACGCCGGCCGCAGATGGTTGAAAGGCAAAACCTCCTGGTTTTCCACCATCAGCAACTCGACCCTGGGGTCGTCATGGAAAAACAACGCGCTGTAACCACGGTGAATGCTGTCCAGCGCCGCTTGCGTCATGCCCGTATGGCGCAGGGTCGCGACGCGCAATTGGAAACTCCTCGGCGCGCGTCCCGCAATGGTCAATTGGGCAGCCCGCAGGAAAGCCAATGCGTAACTGCTGCTTTTACCGCCCCCATGAGCCACCAGTACCTTGTAGTCGCCGATCTGCTCCAGGCCCCCGGCCGCCACAATCAATCGCTGAATCAATAACTGAAGTGCCGTGCGCTCCGCTCGCGAAAAGTGACCCAGCAATCGCTGCAAAACTTGCTGATAAACATAATTCATGGCTTGTTCGTGAATAGCGCTCATAGCTTTACTACCTGAGGTTAACTGGCAGTTTCGGGCATGCAGTTAGGCGTGCCTGTCCGATCTGCGTTTACTTAAAGTTGACGCCTGTTGTGATTAAGGCTGATAGCTAAATGTTAGCACCGCACAACAAAGCGCCAGTTGGAACATCCTGACGAAGATGCCATCACCTACGGAGGAAAGCCCCTACAGCGGCCCACTGGCCGGCCTAGGAATGGTCTTACAGCCTCCTACTAATCTTTAACTCGAATATTAAAGAATGATCTGACATATGCGGCGCAGGGTAAAAATCGGATTTGGTTCGCGCACACTTAAAGGCTCTTTCTGCAGACCCACATCCTTGGGCCGGCATACAAAGCGACTTGTTAGTTTCGGCGAACCGTTGTTTTGAGTTGTTTGCTGTATTCATTGCTCAGTCCTTGAGATGAAAGTGACCGGGCAATTATCAGCGCTTGATTGATGATTAAAAGATACAGACTCAGGGCAAAAACCAGTGCAGTTCGGTGGGCGGGGATTGACCGCAGCGCCCAAACAAAACGCCGCCGCTCTGGGATTCAGGGCAGCGGCGGCATCAAGGGCAGGTTTTGCAGGGAAGAAATCCCGGCAGGAGGCTCAGCAAGGACGTAGATCCAGTCCTTCTAAATGGCGTATTTGCCCCATGGCAAACACTCGCAGAATGTCCGTTTGCGAACATTCCCACAGATCAAACGGCTTCAACCTGCAACGCTACCCGCTCACGGCACGGGCATTCATCCATGTAGCGATGGGCGTCGACGAACTGGCTGAATGGAAACACCCGGGTCTTGAGCGGCACCAGCAGGCCATCTGCGGTCAACTGGTTGATCTCGTTCAGGGCCCGCTGCAGCGCGGCTTGATCCTGAGCAATACCCAACTCCGGCTTGCCGGTGAAGTTGCCGATGCAGTGCACAAAGAACTGGATGTTCTTCTGGAACGCGGCACAGGCCGGGAACGGGGTCTGGTTGCCGCCTTGCAGGCCGTACAGCACCAGGCTGCCACGGGGCGCGAGTACATCGCCCAACAGCGACATCTGCGGGCCGCCCAGGCCGTCGAACACTACATCCACGCCGCGCCCATCCGTGAACTTGTTGATTTGCATCAGCAAATCCTGTTCTTCGGTGACGATGACCTTTTCCGCGCCCAGGGACAGCAGGTATTCGCGCTCCTCCGGCGACTTGGTGGCCGCGATCACCCGCACCCCCAAAGCCTTGCCCAATTGCACGAACGATGGCCCGGCACAATGGCTGGCATCCGTGACCAGGGCGAACTGCCCGGGCTTGGCCCGTGCCAGATCGATGTAGGCAAAGTAGGCAATCAACAACGGCGTGTAATGCACGCTGGCCTGCACCGCGCTCAACACGTCCGGGTAACGGGTCAAGGCAGAACGAGGCAATACAATCACCTCGCCATACACCGGGTAATCATTGGGGCTTTCGGCCGGAAAGCTGGCAACCTTGTCGCCTACCACCAGGTCGTCGACGCCCTCACCCACGGCCACCACCACGCCAGCCATTTCATGGCCAAGGCCCGATGGCAGGCGGGCATGGGAGGACGCCAGGTTCTGCCGCCAGAGAATGTCGTACCAGCTGATGCCAATCGCTTCGACACGCACCTGCACTTCGCCCGGTGCGGGCAACGTGGCTTCATGCTCTTCGCACTTGAGCACCTCGGCCGGACCAAACTTGTGAAAACGGATCGTGCGGGACATCGCAAACCTCGCCAAAGTAACCTCTAATGCCATGAACTTTATCTGGGCTTTCGGGGCAAGGCCACCGGTCGCCATTAATAGTCGTCATGTCTGTCATTGATTCCACTGCCTAGGAAAATACGCCAGGCAACATAGGAAATCTGAATTAGCCGGTGCAGAGTACCAGCCTTTCCCCGTAAGATTCATGCCGGCCATTGTTCCCATGTGGCCGCTCACGTCAAGTTCGCTGAATCTGCCAGGACACAAGATGAACCGTAACGACCTGCGTCGTGTCGACCTGAACCTGTTGATCGTATTCGAAACCTTGATGCATGAGCGCAGTGTGACCCGCGCCGCCGAGAAATTGTTCCTCGGCCAGCCCGCCATCAGCGCGGCCTTGTCACGCCTGCGCGGGCTGTTCGACGATCCTCTGTTCGTGCGTACCGGGCGCAGCATGGAACCCTCGGCACGGGCGGTAGAGATCTTCGCCTTGCTGTCGCCGGCCCTGGATTCGATTTCCACCGCCGTCAGCCGCGCCGCCGAATTCGATCCAGCCACCAGCACCGCGGTGTTTCGCATCGGCCTGTCGGACGATGTGGAGTTCGCCCTGCTGCCGCAACTGCTCAAGCGCCTGCGCGCCGAAGCGCCGGGCATCGTGCTGGTGATCCGGCGCGTCAACTACATCCTGATGCCCGGCCTGCTGGCCTCCGGAGAAATCTCCATTGGCGTCAGCTACACCGCCGACCTACCGGCCAACGCCAAGCGCAAACTGCTGCGGCGCAGCCTGCCCAAGCTACTGCGCGCCGACAGTGTGCCCGGCGCCCTGAGCCTGGACGACTTCTGCGCCCGCCCCCACGCCCTGGTCTCATTCGCTGGCGACCTCAGCGGGTTTATCGATGAAGAGTTGGAAAAACTCGACCGCAAGCGCCACGTAGTACTGGCCGTGCCACAGTTCAACGGCCTGGGCACCCTGCTGGCCGGCACCGACATCCTGGCGACCGTGCCGGACTACACCGCCGAAGCCCTGACCGCCGCCGGCGGCCTGCGCGCCGAAGACCCACCGTTGCCGGTGCGCAGCTTTGAACTGCACATGGCATGGCGAGGGTCGCAGGATAATGACCCGGGGGAACGGTGGTTGCGTTCGCGGATTCAGATGTTCTTTGGGGATCCTGAGAGTCTTTAGGCGTCGTCGGATAGGCTGTTTATCTGATCATTTCTGCCTTTCCACACACCATGGAGCTCCATTCACCTCCAGTGGATCGCTACATTGGTGGCACATCTGAGGGCACGCTTTGGATGGTTTGAAAAGGATGCCCCCATTCGTCAGTACAAACTTCATCTTCTGGCACGTATCGCTGTTTTGATACTTAGTGAGAAGCTCTCATTTCCCTAGGATCGGGATGAACTCTCTATAAGGAAATGACCATGCTACCCACCACTGATCAACTGCCGACATTAGGTTTCCTGCACAAAGCCGTATGCGACTGCTTAGGCCTGTGGAACAGTGAAAACGAAGACTTCACCTTCCACGTATCCGCCACCGAAAAAGAACGTCGCGCCGCGTTACGGCAGGCCTTTAAAGCAGTTGAAAAAGACAACGGCACCTTTGGTTCTCTCGATGACCTTGCAGTCGTCACTGCCCAGCTAGCCCCAAAGGATGCGCAGAAGGTTAAGAAGAGCAGAACGATTCAAGCCTATGTGAATTACCTGTCCAAATCAGACTTTGAATCGTTCGATGAATACTTGGAGTTGAGCCAATACATCCAGACTTTAATCGCTGAACGTTACGCACGTTGGAATGTATCCGAATTCGCGATCGACTTTTATGTGTCGGCCTTTGCCCATTACCGAGAGTTTGTCAGGGAATATGCTTGCAACACACACAGCCAAACATCCAGCTACCAGTGGTTTCTCAGCCAAGATTTGATTGAATTGACGAAGGTGCTCGCCCGCGCAACGTCACATGGCAATACTTGGCCGGCAGAGGATCAGGACGAACAGTGGCCGTTAAGGAGCTTCGCCGACCTGGCTTGCAGCATAACCGGTATCTCGCTGCACAAACTTCATCAGTATCACCAGTTTCAGCTAGACGCGCCGCTCGGGGAGCAAGCTTGGAATTGTGATTTCACCTCCCAACTCGTGAACACTCAGTCGAAACAGGTGATCGATCGACTACGCAAGCCTAGCCGTGTGAAATGGGAAATATTTTATCCAACCCTTCAACCGCTGACCTGCCAGCTGCCGGAGGCGATCGATAAGAAAGCATTCGCAGTGCACGCCTTCGCGGCCATGATCGCTCACAACCTCAATATCCATGTGGCAGATTGCGGGACGTTTGAACGTGAGGCGAGGAGCCGCTCCAAAACAGCGCCGGTTGACCTACGTCATGCGATACCGAGTAGCGACTGGCTCGAATTGTTATTCAACCAGTACCCCCTCGACGATGAAGCGTTTGCCCAGCAGGCTTCCCTGCGTTACCAGGCACAGCTTGACGGTATCAGGCGTTTACCGGGCTCACTGAACAGCGCTGCAGAGATTCCAAGCTGCCTGGATCTCGCATATAGGAACGAACACAAGCTGTTTGCGCAAGGCGCCTGGCACATCGCGTCAGGGAGAGTAGCGAACTGGCTTAACGAATGGAAATTCGCCCAGGATGCCATGTATGCCGGTGACGACAAACGAGCGCTCGTGCACTTCGGCGCCGCGCTCGAACAGGCCAAACACAGAGCGGGACCGTTGTTCATCCCTTTTTACATACAGCTATGTGCGTTCAGTAAAGCGCAATATCGCCTGCTTTCAGAACGAAAAGAGGAGGAGCTATTCGAGCGCTTCTACGAAAGCCTGGTTAGCAACGCCGCGCTTTACGCAGGATTGCTAGGCTACACCCCACATTTCGTAAGAGATCCTCAGACGTTGTTACCCCAATGCACCCTGCCACTGAAGTCGAAGTGGATAATTGGTGAAACCGAAGTGTTGGCTAGATTCCTGATAAATCGGCTATCTGCGGGCGAGAACCGATCATAAGGAGCTACATCGTAATCAGCCTGCTCTTTGTGCCATGAGTCATGGGCCGAGTCCTTTCCACGATGGAACGCCCTGGGCAGAAGGGACGCGGACCCGCAGCGCAATCAACAGCGCGGCCAGCAGCATCAGCACAGCCGCTGCGACGAATACGCCTGCGCTACCGCCGAGGCTGAACACTGCACCGCCAGCGGCGGCGCCTGTTGCGATGGCCGATTGCACAGATGCCACCACCATGCCTCCGGCGCTTTCCGCCTGATCAGGTACCGCACTGGCAACCCAGTTCGACCACGCTACCGGCACACCACCAAAGGCCAAGCCCCAGATCGCCAGGAGTATCGCCTGCCCCGGCAACGACGCCGGCAACAGCACCAACGCCAGTGCTGCAACGCCGACCAGGGCGGGCATCAACACCAGTGTGGCCAGCGGGTGGCGCTCCAACAGCCTCCCGGCCAACAGCGTGCCGACGAAGTTGGCCACACCGAACCCCAGCAACATCAGTGACAGCCCTTGCGAGCCAATACCCGTAGTCCCTTCAAGGAATGGCCGAACATAGGTGAACATCGCGAAGTGCCCGCTGTGCACCAGCACGCAACCGAACATCCCCATGGCGATGCCTGGGCGCTGCAACACCTCTAAAACAGTGCGCAGTCTTGCCGGCCGACGCGGCGCGAGGCGCGGCAGAGTGAACGACTGAAAAGCCAGGGTCACCATGCCTACCGCCGCCGCTGCAAAGAACGCGCTGCGCCAGCCATAAAGCCCGCCCAGATAGCTGCCCAGCGGCACTGCAACGACCGTCCCGATGGCAATGCCGCTGAAAATGATCGATAGCGCCCGAGGCAATAGAGCACTCGGCACCAACCGCATCGCGACCGCCGCCGCCATGCTCCAGAACCCGCCTAGGGCAATACCCAGCAAGATGCGCATCAACAACAGCACCGCGAAGCTGGAGGAAACGGCGACCAACAGATTGGAAGCGACCATCAACGTGGAAAACCCCAGCAACACCCAACGCCGGTCGATGCCACGGGTCAGGCCTGGCACCAACAAGCCGGCGAACAGCGCTACGACGGCTGTCACCGTTACCGCCTGGCCAGCCAGCGCTTCGGACACTCCCAGGTCAGTGGCCATCAGCGTCAACAAACTGGCCGGAAGGTACTCAGCGGTCAGTAACCCGAACACCCCCATCGCCAACGAAAAGACGGCCATCCACGCGGGGGTCGCGGGCTCAACATCCAAGTCGGCGCCAGGATGGCGGTCAGGGACGGCATTACATACACAGTCGGTCATTTGTACGGATCTCCCAATCTTCATTACGAACCGAAGTCTAGGCGCCGTAAGCTGGATGATCTATGATTGAAAATCTCTTCTTTTTGACTAAAACACCTGAACGATGCCTGCTGACCAGTTTGCTCTCTCCTCAGACCTCATCAACGAGCTATTGCGTGGCATGCGCCTGCGTGGTGTCGAATACCGGCGTATCCAGGCAGGCCCCGCCTTCGGTTTGGGCTTCCCGGAAAAGCCTGGGCACGCCTGGTTCCACTTCATCGCCGTCGGTAATGCGGTGCTGCGCATGGAGGATGGCACCACCTACGAGCTGTCTGCCGGCAACGCCGTGTTCATCTCCCATGGCGCGGCCCATCAACTGCTTTCACATCCGCACGCGCCTGTTCTAGACATCGACCGTCTAGACGGCGCCCCGCTCGGTGACACCGTCAGCGCAGTGGATGCCGGCGCCGATGCCAGCTCCACGCCGAGCACTATTTTGTTCAGTGGTTGTATGGAGTTTGAACTGGGCAGTATCCATGGCCTTGGCAAGCTGATGCCGGGCCTGATGCTGATTGATGCCGGCGGCCAGCGTTACCCCGGCCTGGTACCAATCCTGACCACCATGGAGCGTGAGGTCAGCGCCGCCCGTATCGGCTTCGCCGGTATCCTCGCGCGCTTGGCCGACGTGGTGGCTGCCATGGTCGTTCGCGGTTGGGTGGAGTGCGCCTGCGGCAATGCCTCGGGCCTGGTCGCCGCCTTGCGCGATCCACGCTTGGCCGGCGCGCTGCTTGCGCTCCATCAGCAACCGGGCCGCGACTGGACCGTTGCGCAGTTGGCCGAGCACTGCAATACCTCACGTTCGGTCTTCGCGGACCGCTTCCAGCTGACGATTGGCATGGCCCCGCTACGCTATGTCACCGAACTGCGCATGCGGCTGGCGAGCCAGTGGCTGACCCTTGAAAGGCTACCGATTGAAGAGGTAGCGCAGCGTTTGGGCTATACATCGCAGGCCGCTTTCAGTCGTGCATTCAAGCGCATCACGGGCAAAACACCTGGATTGAGTCGTAAGGTGAGGCAACCCGCTGTTACTTGAAACCGAGTCGATGATCCGTGCCTCTGACTCATTTACCGCCCGTTACGTCCAGGAATGTACCGGTCACGAACGATGCCTCGGCGCTCGCCAACCATAGAATCGCGCGGGCCACTTCCTCCGGCTGTCCGCCCCGCCCCATGGGGATCGAGTCCTTGACACGATCGACCCGCCCCGGCTCACCGCCACTGGCATGCATGTCGGTATAAATATGTCCGGGGCGAATACAGTTGACGCGTATGCCTTCCCGAGCCACTTCCTTTGCAAAGCCAATGGTGAACGTCTCCAACGCCCCCTTTGACGCCGCATAGTCGACGTACTCATTGGGACTGCCAAGACGCGCGGAGGCCGATGAGACATTGATCACCACGCCGCCCGGGCCGTTGTGACGGTAAGACATGCGCTTTACCGCCTGTTGCGCGCAGAGAATTGGCCCAATCGCATTGACCGCAAAGATGCGCTGCATACGCTCGAAGCCGAGCTCTTCCAGGCGTGACTGAGGCGCCAGCATCCCGGCGTTATTGACCAGGACGTCAATGCGGCCGAACGTGCGATCGATGGCCGCGAACAAATCGGCCACCTGCTGGGGGTCCGCACTGTCTGCCCGCATCGCCAAGGCTTTGCGCCCCAATGCTTCTATATCCGCAACCACCGCCCGCGCTGCGGGCTCGTTGGCAACGTAGCTGATAGCCACGTCATAACCTCTTGCCGCAGCCAGCCGGGCGGTTGCGGCCCCCACTCCACGACTTCCACCCGTGATTAGAATCAGCGGTGCCTGTGAGACGTTGACCATGAGATATAGCTCCTGCGCTGTTGGCTGTATCAGCCGATGATGAGGGTGCCGCTGGCGATCACTGCGCATGCCAGTATCCGGCGCGCGGTGAGCGTCTCGCCGAGAAACACATAGCCGATCAACACCGCAAACAGCACGCTGGTTTCGCGCAATGCCGATACCGCCCCCAAGGGCGCTTCGGTCATGGCGTAGATGACCATTCCATACGCAAGCAAAGAGACCAGCCCGCCAACCAACGCGGTCACTGTTCCGGGCCTCACGCAGAACAAGCTGCGGGTGTCACGCAGGCCGATGTAGACCACTGGCATCAGCACGCCCCACAGGGCGCACATCCACACGGTGTAAGCAAGCGGCGCGCCGGAGAGCCTGGCGCCGATGCCGTCGACCACGCTGTAGGCCGCGATAAAGCCGCCCGTACCCAGCGCATAGGGCAAGCTGGGAACCGACAGACTGCGCCCTCTGAAGGCCAACGAAATAATCCCGCCTGACACCAGCGCAATCCCCAGCAACTCGCCAGACGTGATGCTTTCTCCAGCAAAAACCGCGGCGCCCAAGGTAACCAGCACCGGCGACGAACCCCGTGAAATCGGATAGACCTGCCCCAGGTCGCCGACCCGGTAACTGCGCACCAGGAACAGGTTGTAGCCCACATGCAGCAACGCCGAAAGCACCGCGTAGCCCCAGCTCTCAATCGCGGGGGGCACCATGAACGCTGCGGCGACGACACTGGTAATGGCGATGGCAATGCACATCACCGTCATGGACCACAACCGATCGGCACCGCTACGCAGCAGCGCATTCCAGCTGGCATGCAGGAGCGCGGCGAAAAGCACGAGGAAGATGATAGGGATAGGCATGCGCCACTTTAGGCAATGCCGCGCCGGGACTAAAGCGAAGTCTCCTCATCGGAGCATGAACGGATGCTCATAATTTACTCATCCAGTCGTTGGACTTTCAGTGCCTCGCCGACCAACCATTGGCGAAAGCTGGCGATGTGCGGCTGCGATTCGATGCCCTTGGGGCAAACGAAGTAGTAAGCCAATGGCGATGGAAGCGGCACATCAAACAACCGCACCAAACGGCCATCGCTGATTTCGTTCTCGACATGCCCACTGCGCACCAATGCAACGCCCTGGCCGAGCAAGGCCGCCTCGACCGTCATGTTGGTATCGCCAAATCTGACGCTCTCCTTGAGCGGCAAATAGGCCAGCCCGACGGCTTGAAACCATACCTCCCATTTAGGCACCAACTCGGCACCGTCCCGCGTCAACAGCGGGAAATGCATCAGGTCTGCGGGGCTCTGCGGAGTCCCTACGCGCCGCAACAGTTCGGGGCTGGCCACAGGAAAGACCTGCTCCCCAAACAGGAACTCAGAATGCAGACCTGGGTAGTTGCTCTTGCCGAGCCTGATCGCAACATCCGCCTGGCCGTGGGAGAAGTGGATTATTTTATCCGTGGTGTCCAGCGAGACCAGCAGCTCGGGGTACTGACGAGAGAGACGCGGCAAGCGTGGCAGCAGCCATTTGAGCGCGAAGGAATAGGTGGTGCTGACGCTGAGTCGAACCCTGTCTTTTTGCTCGCGCAAATCACCCAGAGTCGCCTCCAGGCTGATGAAAAACTCCCGCACGATCGGCGCCAGCGCAGCCCCCGCTGCCGTGAGGCGTAACGTCTTGCTACGCTCAAACAACTGCACGCCCCACAGCGCCTCAAGGTGCTTGAGCTGGTGACTGACCGCGCTTTGAGTAACATGTAGTTCCTGCGCGGCCGACGTAAAGGTCAAGTGCCGGGTTGCTGCTTCAAATGCGCGCAAGGTGGCAGTGGGCGGCAGGTCTCTCATAGGGGCAGTATCCAGCGAGTTATCAGGAAGGTGCATGCATGAACGCTAGCTCATGTTTCACCTAGCGCTCAATGACGTGAGCGGTGCCGTGTTATCGCGATGCTCCTGCGGCGGTGCCAAACACAAGATATTGCGCCCCAAACCCTTGGCGTCATAAAGAGCGGCATCCGCACGGGCAAGCAGGCTGGCCGTGGTGTCATCTTCGTTTGGCACCACGCAACAAACACCGATGCTGATGCGCAATGAGATGCTTGCCTCGCCAAACCGAGCCGGTGACTCAGCGACCGACGCACGCAATTGGTCCAGGACTGTCACAGCGTTTTCGGGGCTGGTGCGGGGAAGCAGCACCAGAAACTCCTCGCCACCGTAACGCCCGATACTGTCGGACTCACGAATTCGCTGGGTAAGTTGATTGACGCAGTGGCAAATCACCTCATCACCCGCCAGGTGCCCATACACATCATTGATCTGCTTGAAATGGTCGATGTCGACCATCGCCACTGCCAGGTAGGAAGCGTCTCGACGCGCGCGTTCCAGTTCTTTGGAAAACTGCTCGAGGACGGCTCTGCGATTGAGAATGCCGGTCAGCACGTCACGCAACGCCAGGCGCTGGAATAACGACTCACTGCGCTCTTTGGCCAGAAGCACCAGCCCTAGGGAGATCATCATCGCGGTGAACGTGCCGATGCTGACTGAGATGGTTTGCTTGAGGTTACTGACGTCATAGCGCATCTCGGCAGCCCCTCCGCCGATGATGGCGATCACCCGCATGCCCAGGCCGATCAGGCTGATGCTTGAGCCGATGATCAACAGCATGCGCGCACGCCCCTGAGCGGGTATGTAGCGGCGCGTCCAATAGATGATCAAGGCGCACTGCACCATCAACACAAGCGTGGCGGCGAGCATTCTCGGCTCCAGCGTGTCGATCAGACTGACCATCAATACAAGCATCAATGCAGCAGGCGCAAATATCCGCCACCAGCGGACGCGCAACTCAACGATCCGAAATACGCTGGCCCCGTAAAAAGCCAGCGCGACCGCCAACAATGTGTTCGCAGCCCCATAGGTCAACCACAACGGGGCGTGGCCGTACAAGGTGTATCCAATGTAGGCCAGGGCATGTGCCAGCAAACCAAAGCCAATGGTCAGCAAGCCGTCACGCTGGTTGAACTGGCCGACCAATATCAGACAAAACGCCATGATCGTCGCCACTAAGGCGACGCAGGCAAATAGCGTGGGGGTATGGGCAATCATGACGTCTCACCAGGCGCTGTCGGGAGCAGCTCTGGTGGAGTTTAGTTGAGTCGGCTGTCAGTTTGTCAGCCACCTGCAGCATTATCTTCGCGCCTGTCCTGCCAGCGTGCAGATACTCAAAACTCCGTGACGGGCAGTCTTTAAAAGACCGTCGTCTGATCAGCCTGTGAATCCATGCCCGAAACCACTTAGTAGCCAAACAGCGACTTGCTCTCCAGATACTCGTCAAACCCGGACTCCCCCCACTCGCGGCCGTTACCCGACTGTTTGTAGCCGCCAAACGGCGCGGCCTGGTCGGCGCGGGCGCCGTTGAGGTGGACCATGCCGGTGCGCAATTGCCGGGCGACCTGGCGGCTGCGTTCAAGGTCGGCTGAGGTGACGTAACCGGACAAGCCGTAGGGGCTGTCGTTCGCGATGGCGATTGCCTCGGCTTCGCTGTCATACGGGATGATCGCCAAGACCGGGCCAAAGATTTCTTCGCGTGCCACCAGCATATCCGGTGTGACGTCGGCAAATAGCGTCGGTCGCCCATAGTAACCACGCTCAACGCCTGCTGGCCGCCCCAGCCCACCGGCGATCAACCGCGAACCTTCGGCGATGGCCTGGGCGATCATGTCTTGTACCCGCTCCCACTGCATGGCGTTGGCTAGAGGGCCGATGGCGGTGATGGGGTTGCTGTCGTCGTAGCACACCTGCGCAAGTACTTGCCGGGCGATCTCAATCACCGCCTGTTGCTGCGCACGCGGCACCAACAGCCGCGTCGGGGCATTGCACGATTGGCCGCTGTTGCGCATACAGCCCAACACCCCATGGCGTACCGCGCTGGGCAGGTCGGCATCGTCGAGCAGGATATTCGCGGATTTGCCGCCCAGTTCCTGGGACACACGCTTGACCGTATCCGCCGCCGCCTTGGCCACTGCAACGCCGGCACGGGTGGAGCCGGTAAAAGACACCATGTCCACCTCGGCATGGCGCGCCAACGCGGCACCCACCCCTGGGCCGTCGCCGTTGACCAGGTTGAACACCCCCGCTGGCACCTCGGCCTCATGCAGCACCTGGGCAATGATCCGGGCTGACAACGGCGCCCGCTCACTGGGTTTGAGCACCACGGTGCAACCCACGGCCAGCGCGGGGGCGAGTTTGCAGGTGAGTTGATTAAGCGGCCAGTTCCAGGGCGTGATCAGGGCGCACACGCCAATCGGCTCGCGTACCACCAACGTATTGCCCACCCGACGCTCGAAGCGGTACTCGCGCAACACATTCAACGCCTGCACCAGATGGCCCAGGCCTGCCGGCACATGGGCGCTGCGGGCCAGGGACAGCGGCGCGCCCATTTCCAGGTGAACCGCTTCGATCAGCGCTTCGCTGTGGCGCTGGTAGGCCTGGATTATGCGTTGCAGCAGCTCGATACGCGCCTCCAGCGAACTGGCGGCGAACCCCGCAAACGCTTGCCTGGCCGCGCCGACTGCGCGGTCCACATCGTGGCTGTCACCAAGAATGATGCGCGCAACCACCTGCTCGGTGGACGGGTTGACCACGGTTTCAACGGCCGTGCCGTGGGGCTTGACCCAGGCACCGTCAATGTAGAACTCAAACAGATCCGACATACCTTGGGCTCCCTTCAGGCGACGTGTTTCAGGGCGCTCGCCAGGGTGTCGAACACCTGGGCGATCTCCTGCGGGCTGATAACCAGCGGCGGCGAAATCACAATGGTGTCACCCGAGCCGCGCACCAGCACGCCGTTGTCGAAGCACCACTGCGCAACCTCACTGCCACGGGCGCCGGGGAAACCTGGGCGCGGCTCGAGTTCCACCGCGCAAAGCAGTCCGATCGCGCGGACGTCCAGCACCGCGCCGACACCTTGCAGCGCGAGTGCGGTCGACTGCCACAGCCCACTCACCGCGTTGACGTGCTGGTTGATGCCCAATTCACGATGCACCTCCAGGGTCGCCAACCCGGCCGCACACGCCAATGGGTGCGCTGAATAGGTGTAGCCGTGCATCAGTTCGATGACATTCTGCGGCCCGGCCATGAACGCTTCATACACCGCGCCACTGACCAGCACGCCGCCCATGGGCACGGCGCCGTTGGTCAGGCCCTTGGCGGTGGTGATCAGGTCCGGCAGCACGCCAAAGGCTTGCGCGGCAAAGGGCGCGCCGACGCGGCCAAAACCGGTGATTACCTCGTCGAAAATCAACAGCACGCCGTGCCGTGTGCAAATCTCGCGCAAGCGTTGCAAATAGCCTTGGGGCGGCGCATAAACCCCGCCGGAGCCGGTCACCGGCTCGACAATCACCGCAGCCACGGTGCTCGGGTCTTGGATATCCAGCAGTTGTGTCAGCGCATCAGCGTAACTGGCGCCCTGCTGCGGCTGCCCGACACTGAAACGCATGCCCGCGTCATAGGGCAATGGCAGGTGCGAGACCTCCCCCAGCAGCGGGCCAAAGTCACGTTTCTGGCGGCCGATACCGGATACCGACAGCCCACCGAAGCCCATGCCATGGTAGCCCTTGGCACGCCCGATAAATTTGGTCCGACGGCAATCACCACGCGCCTGGTGATACGCCCGCGCGATCTTCAGCGCGGTATCCACCGCTTCAGAGCCGGAGTTGGTGAAGAACACCTGCTCCATACCGGCGGGGCTGATGTCGATCAGGCGCTCGGCCATTTCCAGGGCCTGGGGGTGGCTCATCTTGAACGACGAGACAAAGTCCAGGCGCCCCGCCGCTTCGCGAATGGCTTCGACGATTTTCGGCTGGCCATGCCCGGCATTCACGCACCATAGCCCCGCCATTGCGTCGAGTACGCGGCGCCCATCGGTGGTGGTGTAGTACATACCGTCGGCGCTGGCGAACATCATCGGTTGTTGCTGGAACTGGCGCATCGGGGTAAATGGCGCCCAGAACGCGCCGCGCGCGGAAACTGAAGGGTTGGAAAGATCGTTCATGGCGACTCCTGCAAAGCGAGGGTTGGATGGCCGGTCAGCGTCGGGCGCTGCAACGGGCCTGCGTTTACGTTGACGCTGCGGTCCAGGTACAAGGTGCCGTGTTCGATACGGCAGGTGACCCGATCACAAAACGCCGTTTCGACAAACTGCCAGGTCATGCTCAACACCCGGTCTTCGGTCCAGCGCGCCTGCGCCACCACCGGGGTGAGTGCCGGCTGGTATTGGTGATGCAGATAGTGGCCGGTCATGCTGGTCTGGGTTTCGATGCCGGCGCTCAGCCCGGCCCGGATGCAATGGGTGCCACGAGGGTCGGTGAGGTAAAAGTCACAATGCTCAGGCCCGAACTCCAGGCGCACTTCGCTGACCTGGTCTTCGTTGGCCTGCATGGCAAACGTCGCGCTGAATTCAGCCTGACGCGGCGAGCTGGCGGCGCCAGACATGACTGGCCGTTGTTGATGGGCCAGCAGCGCCGCCAGCGCGGCATCCGCCGAGCCTTCGCTGGGTACGTCCAGCGCCGGCAAAAGATGCTCCCAGAGCAGGCTGTGCAAGCGCCGCTCGCCCAGGGCAAGGCCTGCGGTAAACGCAATCACCGCGTTATGGCGCGGTAACACAATGCACTGCTGGCCAAACACGCCGGAGGCGTAATACCCACCGTGCAGGGTCATCCACCACTGGTAGCCGTAGCCTTCGCGGCGCGTGACAGCCGCGTCGCTCGACTCGTCGCGACTCAGGTAGCGCTTGCCATCGAAGGCACCCATCCATACATCATCGACGTGCCCACGGGTCGCTTCGGCCACCCATTCCCGCGATAGCAATTGCTGCCCCTGCCAATTGCCCTGTTGCAAGTGCAACACGCCGAATTTGAGCAAGTCTTCGGTGCGGCAACTGAGGCCATTGCCACCGGTGTTGAAACCGCCAGGAGCCAGGTCCCACTCGATGGGGCCCATGCCCATGGGTTGGAAGATACGTGCGTCGCACAGCTCGAACGCCGTCTGGCCGCTGACCACGCTGACAATCGCCGAGAGCATGAAGCTCGACGCACTGCTATAGATAAACCGGTGCCCTGGCGGGTCTTCGACCGGCTCATTGAGGAACAACCGTACCCAACTGTCACTGCGCCCGCGCCAGGCGCCACCAGAAATGCCCTGGCGATGGCCGGTGCGCATGGTCAGCAGATCCCGCACGGTCATGGCCGCCAGGTTGGCGCTGATGGATGCCGGGCAATCGGCGGCAAAAAAATCCACCACCTTGGCGTCCAGCGACAGCACGCCGTCATCCACCAACAGCCCGACAGCCATGGACACCCAGCTTTTGGTCGCCGAATGCTGGACATGCAGGCGTTCGGCGCAATAAGGCGCCCAAAACGCTTCAGCTACCACCGCGCCATCGCGGTACAGCATGAAGCTGTGCAACTCCAGGTCCGCAGCGTTCACCGCTTCGATGAAATCACTTACGCCACGCGCCGATACGCGTTGTTGACTGGGCAGTGCCCGCCGCAACGGCAAACTCGTCATCTGATCTATCCCCTCATTTCCACTGCTTGGGCGTGCAACAGGCTGTTCCTGTTGCACGCCATTACCGCTACCAGAGCGCCACGGTGTAGCCCAGGATCACTCTGTTTTCGTTGGTGTCACGGGCGAAGTTGCTCGTCGCGCTGGCGTTCTGCCAACGCAGCGAAACATCCTTGAATGTGCCGCTCTGCACCACATAGCCGAGGCTCAAGTCCCTCTCCCACTCGCGCCCTTCGCCGTTGAAGCCGATGACCTTGGCGTTGTCGCCCTTGGCATAACGCGTCGAGAACAGCAGGCCCGGAATGCCCAGCGAGGCGAAGTCATAGTCATAGCGGGCATGCCACACGCGCTCGCCAGTCTGGGAGAAGTTGGCCAGTTGATACTCGGTGAACAGGTAGGTGTTGGTGCCGTCCACATAGGTGAACGGCGTCGAGCCGTACTGTTCCTGGTAACCGCCGCTGAGGTTGTGGCCGT
Source organism: Pseudomonas proteolytica (assembly GCF_007858275.1). Classification (GTDB taxonomy): domain Bacteria; phylum Pseudomonadota; class Gammaproteobacteria; order Pseudomonadales; family Pseudomonadaceae; genus Aquipseudomonas; species Aquipseudomonas proteolytica. Next base: position 59,486 of record NZ_VFEV01000022.1, on the reverse strand, counting down.
AGAGGCCATAGCCGATGCGCGTACTCAACGCCCGGTTGTCCACCTTGCCGGCCAGGCCTGCAGCGTCTTCACTGGCGCTGAAGTAGCGGATATCGGTCTTGAACGTGCCCGGGCCCCACTTGAAGCTGTTTTTCAAGCCCAGGTAATGCTGTTGGTACAGGCTTTCCAGTTGCGCGAACTGATAGGTCACAAAGGTCGTCGGCGTGACTGCGTACTCGCCGCCGGCGTAGCGGAACTCATCGCTCTTGGCGCTGCTTTTGTAGGCGCCGTACTGGCTGGTAAGCCCCATATCCTCGTAATGGGTTGAGTCACGCTGCTTGACCTGGTCCAGTTGGCCCGCGCTCAGTGTCAGCTTGTCGATGTCCTTGGAGGTCACTGCGGTACCGCTGAAACTCTGCGGGAACAGGCGGCTCAGGTTCGGTTGCAGCGTCGGCAGGTCAGGCACCATGTAACCCACGCGCAACTCACTTTTGGCCAGGCGCGCCTTGCCGGTGAGGCCCAGTTTTGAGTAGTTGTCATGGGCGCGCCGGGCGTAGCTGGGGGAGCCTGGCTCGGCCATGCTGGAGCGTGCCAGCAACCCGGTGCCAGAGTTGTCCGGGCTCGAATCGAGCTTGATGCCCAACATACCCACCGCGTCCAGGCCAAAACCCACGGTACCGTCGGTAAAGCCCGACTCCAGCTTCAGGATAAAACCCTGCGCCCATTCGGCACGCTTGTTCTGCCCGCTGGACTCGCGGTAGTCACGGTTGAAGTAGTAGTTCTTCAACTCCAGCACCGCTTTGCTGTCGGCGACGAAGTCAGCCTGGGCAAACAAGGGCATGAAACCGGCGCCCATGACGCTGGCACTGGCGACAACTTTGTTGATGCGGTTATTCATGTGTAGGTTCCTGGCAGACAGGTTGAGTGGGGTTGTTTTTGTTTTCTTCGGCCATGGCTTCGCCCGCTTCGCAAATCGTCGATTTGCGAAGGGTTGGGTTTAATGCCGTGGCCTGGGGTGCAGCAGTACCTAAATCACGCTGGCACGGAGGCGGTAACTGCCGTCCGCACGTTTCTCCAAGGGGCTGGCCGCGGCGAGTAGCCGACGGGTGTAAGGGTGTTGTGGGGCGTCGAAAATCGTGTCACGCGGGCCCATTTCGACCACCTCGCCCTGGTTCATCACCGCCACACGGTGGGCGATGCGTTCCACCGCCGAAAGATCGTGGGAAATGAACAGGCAGGCAAAGCCGTATTGGCGTTGCAAGCGCTCGAACAGTTCGAGGATCTGCTTCTGGATGGTCATGTCCAGTGCCGAAATCGGCTCGTCGGCAATCACCAGCTTGGGCCGGCGCACCAACGCCCGGCCAATCGCCACGCGCTGGCGCTGACCACCGGAAAGTTGGTGGGCAAAACGCTCGCGAAACTGTTCGGGCAAGCCCACATCGACCAGGGTGTCGGTGACCCGCTGGCGCTTTTGCGCGGCCGTCAGGGCGGGTTCATGGCGCAGCGGTTCGGCGAGGATCTGGCCCACAGTCATGCGCGGGTCGAGGGACGAATACGGGTCCTGGAAGATCATCTGGCATTGCAGGCGATGTGCCCGGTTGGCGGCCTTGAGGATATCCACACCCTGGAACAGGATTGCCCCGGCACAGGGGTTGACCAAGCCGACGACCGCACGCCCGAGGGTGGTCTTGCCCGAACCGCTGCCACCGACCAGGGCCAGCGTCTCGCCCGGAGCAATACTCAGGTTCACCGAGTGCACCACGCGCTTGGGCACGCTGCGCCCCCAGAAGCTGCGCGGCCCCGGGTGTTCGATACACACATCCCGGACCTGCAACAACGCGCTGTCGGCCGCCGGCACGGGCACCAGTTCCCCGCGCCGTGGCAGCGCTTCGAGCAATTGCCGGGTGTATTCGGCCTTGGGGGCAAAGAGGATGTCTTCGATACGGCCCTGCTCTACCGCCTTGCCCGAGCGCATCACCACGACTTTGTGGGCATAACGCGCGACCAAAGACAGGTCGTGGCTGATAAACAGAATCGCGGTGCCCTGCTCGCGGGTCAGTTCCAGCATCAACTCGATCACGTCCAGTTGCGCCAGGCAATCCAGGGCCGTGGTGGGTTCGTCGGCAATCAGCAGCGCCGGGCGCAGCAGCATCACCGAGGCCAGCATGATGCGTTGGCGCATGCCGCCGGAGAATTGGTGCGGGTAGGACGCCAGGCACTTTTCGGCGTCCTTGATGCCGATGCGTTGCAGCATGGCGATGCAGCGCTCACGGATCGTCGCCGCATCCAGCGTGGTATGCAGTTTGAGTGCCTCGCTCATCTGCCGGCCGATGGTCAGCGCGGGGTTGAGCGAGACCATCGGTTCCTGGAACACCATGCCGATCCGCGCGCCACGCACTTCACGCATGGCCTTGGCATTGCTGCTGTCCAGGGCCTGGCCCTGGAAGATGATGCGCCCACCGCACACCTGCATCGGTGCTGGCAGCAAACCAATGGCAGCGCGCGCGGCCATGGTCTTGCCGCTGCCCGACTCGCCCACCAGTGCGACGATCTCGCCGGGGGCCATGGTGAAGCTGAAGTCATCGACGGCCAGCGGACCGTCCACGCCGACGCGAATCTGTAGATTTTCAACGGCCAGTAAAGGCACTGGAGCGCTCATGCTCATTTCCTCATGCGCGGGTCGAGACGATCACGCAAGGCATCGCCGAACAGATTGATAGCCAGCAACGTCAGGCTGATAAAGATGCCCGGGAAGATCCCCAGCCACGGCGCCGTCGAGATATAAGTGCGGCTGGCCGAGAGCATGCTGCCCCAGGTGGCGGCCGGCGGTGGAACCCCAAGGCCGAGGAAACTCAGCGCACTCTCCGAGAGCAACGCCCAGCCAAACATGCTGGTGGCCAAGACACACAGCGGCGCCAGGCAGTTGGGGGTGATGTGACGGAACATGGTGTACAGCTCGGAGTTGCCGATCACCCGCGAGGCCTCGATGAACTCCAACTCACGCAGCGACAGCACGCTGCCGCGTACCACCCGCACCACCGAAGGGGTGTAGGCGATACCCAGGGCGAGCACGATGCCGTACTGGCTGGCGCCGACAATTGCCATGATGCCCAGGGCCATAAGGATGCCGGGGAATGCCAGCAACGCATCGTTGAGCATCATCAGCACCCGGTCGGTCCAGCCGCGCAGGTAACCGGCGAGCATGCCGATCAGCGTGCCGCAGATCACCGCTACGCTGACCGAGAGCAGGCTGATCCACAGGCTGGTACGCGCACCAATGATCAGGCGGCTGAACACATCGCGGCCAAATTCGTCGGTACCCAGCCAGTGCACGGCGTTCGGTGCGTGCAGGCGTGAGAGCAGGTCCAATTTGAGCGGGTCGTAAGGTGTCCACACCACGCCGAGCAATGCCAGCAACACCAGTGCCGCGAGCAGGCTGCCGCCGATCAGGGCGTTCAGCGGCGGGTAACGCCGGCGCCGCCGGGGCGGAACCGCTGCCACGGTGGGCAAGGCAGGAGTCTTGAGGTTCATAGCTTCACCCTTGGATCGAACAGCGGATACAGCAGATCCACCAACAGGTTGACCAACACATAGATACAGGTGACCAGCAGCAGGCAACCCTGCAACACCGGGTAGTCGCGGGAGAAGATCGCATCGACCATCAACCGGCCGATACCTGGCAGGGTGAACACCGTTTCCAGCACCGCAATGCCGCCGAGCAAGTTGCCAAGGATCAGGCCAATCAGGGTCCAGGTCGGTGCAAACGCGTTGCGCAAGGCGTGCCTGCACAGCACCGCGCCTTCCGACAACCCTTTGGCCCGGGCATGGGCGATGTACTCCAGGCGTAGCACCTCAATGGTGCTGGCCCGTGCCATCCGGGCAATGGCCCCGAACTCCACCAGCGTCAGGGTGATGATTGGCAGCACCACGTAGGTCAGCGCTTTCATCGGGTCGGTGGCAAAGCCCACGTAACCGATCACCGGCAACCAGCCCAATTGAATGCCGAAGACATACAGCAGCAACAAACCCAACCAGAAGCTGGGTACCGACAGCAACAACGTTGCCGTCGCCACCAGGCCCAGGTCCATCGCACTGTTTTGCTTCCAGGCTGCGAGCAAACCCACCGGCACTGCAAGCAGAGTCGCCAGCAATACCGCCACCAGCACCACGGTCGCACTGACGCTGAACCGCTCGAGCAGCAACTCCAACACCGGCTGGCGGCTGCTGATGGACACGCCGAGGTCGCCACTGAGCACCGACTTGATCCAGATCAGGTACTGGGTCACCACTGAGTGGTCAAGCCCCAGGCTGCTGCGCATATCGGCCAGGCTTTGCGGGTCGGCCATGTCGCCGAGCATCAAGAGTGCCGGGTCGCCGGGGATCAGGCGGATCAAGGCAAACACAATCACCGAGATCAGCAACAGGGTCGGCACCGCCATGCCGAGCCTGTGCAATATGAATCGAAACATAGCGCTACGCCTTACTTGGAAGTGTCGAGCAGCTTCACGCCCCACAGGCGCGGCTTGGCAACCGGCCAGGAGCGATACCCCTCGACGCGCTTGCCCATGGCGCCGATGGCCGTGCCGTTATAGATAACCACCATGGGCACATCCTTGAGCATCAGCGTGTGCAGCTTGTCGAACAGTGGCTGGCGCTTGGCTGGGTCAACTTCACGCTGGGCCTCACGCAATATGGCCAGGGCTTGGGGGTTGTCCCAGACCTTACGCGGTTCCTTGGCCTTGTCGCCGATCACCGACTCGTAGCTTTGCGCCGCATCGAAACGTCCCGAGTAGGAGAACGACATCATCTGGTAGCTACCGGTCTGGTAACGCTCCAACTGTGTGCCCCACTCCAGGGTTTCCATCTCGATGTTCAGCCCTGCCGCCTGGGTCATGGCCTGACAGAGCAAGCCCATGTCGAACATCTGCGGGTAGCGCTTGTTGACCAGCATGCGGATTTTTTCACCGCGGTAGCCGGCTTCCTTCAGCAGGCTCCGGGCCTCGTCGAGGTTGTAGGTATAGCCCTGGTGCGCGGTGCTGTCGTAGTACGGACTCGCAGTGGGAATGATTGAGTTGTTGACCACCGATAAACCATCGGACAACGCCGCCACCATCTGCGCGTAATCCAGGGACAACGCCACCGCGCGACGGATGCGCACGTCCTTGAGCAGCGGGTCGCGGGTCTGGAACAACAGCCCGCTGATGGTCATGATCGGGCTGACCTGGATCTGCAGGTTCTTGACCTGCTTGAGTTGTGCGGCATCCATTGCGGTCACGTCCGGCAGCAGGTCCACGCCACCCGACAGCAGCGCCGCCTTGGCCGAGGCCGAATCGGGGATCACCTCAAACCGCACGGTGTCGACAAACGCCTGCTTGTTGCCGGTGTAACCGTCCGCCTTGTCTTCGGCACGTGGGGTGTATTGCTTGAAGCGATCCAGTTCGACGTACTGGCCCTTCTGCCATTTGCCCAGGGTGAACGGGCCAGTGCCAATCGGCGCGCGCCAACTGCCATCGGCGGCCAGGGAGTCTGGGTGCAGGATGCCGCTGCCCGCGCAATCCGGGCGGGCCATGGCGGCCAGGAACAAGCCATTGGCTTGATCCAGGGTGAACACCACGGTTTTCGGGTCGGGGCTGGCGATATCAACGATCTTCGCCGCACCGCGCCCATCGAACTCTGCCAGGCAGCGCCACTGGGTCTTGGGGTCCAGGTAGCGCTGCCAGGTCCATTGCACGTCCTTGGCCGTCAATAGCTGGCCGTTGTGAAAGTGCACGCCGTCACGCAGGGTAAAGGTGTAGCGCAGGCCATCCGCCGACACGTCAACCGCGCTGGCTAGCATCGGGGCGATGCTGGTGTCTTCACGGTACGCCACCAACCCTTCGACGAGATGCATCATCACCGCGTCGGTGTTGTCGTCGCGGTTGACGCCAGGGTCGGTGCTGCGGATATCACCGTTGATCCCAACGCTGATGACCTTGTCCTGGGCAACGGCCATGGAGACGGTGCACGCCGACATTACGACGGCCAATGCCGTCTTTACGTAACTATTCACGGGAGAAAGACTCCTTGAAGGAATTTTCCGGTCAGTGGCGGGAGCCAAGGCAGGACCGGCATCAGAATGAGTGAATCCTTGGTTATTGTTATGCGGTCTGTTCTGAGTGCATCACTTGCGGTGTATCAGCCCAGGCTGCGCTTGTGGCGCAACACCTTGGCGAAAAAGTCCTGGGCAGCCGGCATGGCCTTGATGCCCTGGTGCGCGACGTTGGGCAGCAGGTCAAAGTGCACCTGCACGCCGGCGGCCTCGAAGCTGGCCTTCAAGGTAGCCAGGCGCTCGGGTCGCGTACGCCCGGCAGCGTTGGCACCGGCCATGTAGTGTTTGCCGCCTTCACGGTGGGTAATTTCCCAGGTTTCGAGGTCTGAATCACCCACCACCATATGCACGGGCAACCGCTGCAGGGCTCGCAGGTTCAGTGGTTTGCCAAAGCGCGTGGCAAAGTCCCGCACGCCGACCCACCAGTCCTGATCGGCATCGAGCAGGGTCACCGAACCCGGTGCGCCGATGGACGCCGCCCAGAGTTTTTCGGGGTGCAGGTAGCAGAAGCGATGGGTGAATTGCCCACCACCGGAATAGCCGAACAGTGCAAAGGTATCGAAGCTGCGACCGTAGCGCTTGCCAACGCTGGCAATCATGTCGAGTAGCACTTGGTCGTAACGGATATCGCCTTCGACCATCTGCTTGTAGCCATCACCATTGCCGTCGCCCAGCACGCCGACCGGGAACAGCGGCGACAGGATCACACAATCGTTCCAGCGGCCAAATTCCGCGAAACCATTGCGGTAAATCTCCATCGCGCGGGTCGAGCCGTGCAGCGAAACCACCAGGTCTACCGGCCGGGTGCGGTCCTCGATGCTTTCAGGCACATAAAGGGTGTAGGCAAACCGGCTGTCCTCATAGTGGGAGTACACGGTGGTGGCGCCGAGGTGATACACGTTTTTTGCCGCACGTAATGCTGCGTCTTCAGGGCTGATATCTGGATTGCTCATTTGGAAAGTTCGCCGAGTCAGTTCGGACTTGAGTATTGGTCGAGCACTATAAAAAGAAAAACTAATTTAACTTTAATCAGAGTAAACAAAAGCTTTACGATGCCGACGTACCCATGAGCGCGGGCCTACCCATGAGCAACATTCGTTTCTTCAAGACGTTTATCGCCGTCGCCGAGTACGGCAGCTTTGCCGCCGCCGCCGACCGTGTGGCCCTCACCAACGCCGCCGTCGGCCAGCAAATGCGCGCCCTCGAAGAAGAGATGCGCCGACCGCTGTTCGACCGTAGCCAGCGGCAGATCAAGCTGAGCCGCGATGGCGTGTTGTTGCTGCCCAAGGCCAAGCGCCTGTTGGCGGACTACGAGCAAATGATTGCCGAGGCGCCCGATGGCATGGCCATGGAGGGTGAAGTGTCCATCGGCGGCATTACCTCCGGCATGGGCCTGCTCGCCAATTGCCTGGTGCAACTGAAAAAGCTGCACCCGCGCATATCGGTCAACCTGATGACCGCCCGCTCCGACGAAGTGGTCAACCTGGTCCACGCCGCCAAGCTAGACGCGGCATTGCTGATCGAGACGGCGCGGCAGAACTTCGATGGATTGAGCTGGACCCTGCTCTACAACGAGCCCATCGTCATGCTCGCCAACTCCGCCCAGACCGCCGGCATCGACGACGCTGTGGAATTGCTCAGGACCCAGCCGTTCATTCGCTATGACCGCTCCACCGCGGTAGGCCGCAAGGTGCAGTCGATCATCAAGAGCGAATCGGTCGAACCGCTGGAAATCCTCGAACTGAACTCGATCATCGGCATCGCCGACCTGGTGCGCCAGCAAGTTGGCGTGGCGATCGTGCCGCTGCTGAAGAACTTTGACTGGCACAAAGACTCCAGCCTGCGTGTATTGCCGCTGCCGGGGGACCTGGCGGTACGCCGGGTGGGAATTTTGGAGCAAGGCACCAAAAGCGCGATTACCGGGGAGATTCGCAAGTTGCTGATGTCGGCGGTGGCGAAGTGACCGTGACCGCATCATTGCCGGTGGTCGGGCTGCACAGGGGTTGAGGATCAAGCGTCGGGCTCATCGTTACGGGCGTCACGCGCAAGGGAGAGGATAAAAAATCCACCACCTATTACCAAACGATATAAATAACTGTGAAATATGACAGTTACATCTCCAGTGCCGAGTCCGTAGTTTCAGGCAGCAATGCCTGTAAAGCATGGATACCTCACCCAAGGAGATGATGATGGCGCGCAACCCGATGGGCACCGACCCAACCGACGACGAAAACGATCCGATCTTCAATGCGACCACCCAAAAGCGCAATGTCGTCGATCCACGTACCGGCCTGTTTGAAGTCTATGTGCCCTTGCCATCGGTGATCGGCAACGACGGCAATGGACCCGTCATTGAAATGGGCCTGCACAACACTCCGGTGGTCAATAACGAGGCGGCGCTGGGGGACGGTTGGTTTTATTGCATGACCACGTACAGCGAGCATCACAAGAAGCTCACGTTGCATTCTGGTGAAGTGGTGGCGATGGAAAAAGACGATTCTCTCTTCCAGCCTGCGGTTATTGTGCTGTGGGGTGCCGGCACGTTTAGGGTGTTTCGCAAAGACGGTCGCAAGGAAATCCTGGCACAGGTGGGGAACACGGGGATTTACATGCCAGTTTCACTGACTACCGATGGCTACAACAGCCTGACCCTCAGTTGGACAAGTACCCCCCATGTGATTGACGGCAAGACCTATTACCAGATCCAGTTGACCGAGATCCGCGACGCCACCCGTAGCCTGCTTAAAGTGCAATACACCCCCGGCGACCCTGACGCCGCTACGGTCATCAGCGCGGCCAACCTGACATTCTGGCCCGATGATCCAACGGAAACCCTGAACTACGCCCTGTCTATTGAAAATTACGCACTCAAATCCGTCAGCCTTGATGCGACTATTCAAAGCAGTTTCGAGTACCAGGACGACCCCGCCTGTGGCTGGCTGTTGACCAAAATCACCAGCTTCGACGGGCTTCAGGAGCAAGTGCAGTATGAGGACAACGGCCTGACCTTCCCGGACAACCCCAAGTTGTCGGCGTTGCCCTGTGTCAGCACCCACACCTTGACTCCCAATGGTGGCGGGACGCCGGTCATTACCCGATATGTCTACGAGCGCCAGAATAAAGACAACTACCGCACTATTGCGCGTGAAGGCGATCCGGTTATTCGCACAACGACCTACAACTACAATAAAAACCACGACGTCACGTCGCAGGTGCTGGTTCAGGGGGGAGCAACAACAGAAACAAAATACACGACGCTACTGACTGATGGATTGCTCAGTCGCGACATCTCTAAAACCTACATCAAGGCGGGTAAACGTCGGGAAGAAAAAAATGAGAACCGGTTCAACAAAGACTCTACGCTTCTAAAGAACCGGCAAAAAAGAACGACTACATCGCTAGGCTACATCTTGAGTCCTGCGTTGCCGGGGCCTGTGCCGGAAACACTTGGTGAGCGTACATTGCTCAGCTTGTTGGAAATGATCCGCAACGCGTCTAACCAGCAGACGAATAATCCGCTCGACCAATCATGGACTCCTACAAGGTTAAAATCGAAAAATTCTTTTTCTTCAGCAACTCTTAACACCGAAATCGTCGATAATCCTGGGCTACTGGCGATCATTCCTGAACTGGTACCCGAGCTGATTCCCACGCTGCGCAATATCTCCAAATTCAACTTTCACACCTATAAAAAAATAGATAGCGAGGGCGAGTTAAAGATCACCAGTACTTTACAAGGGAGTCTCGCCGGAGAGGATGTTTCCAGCGCCGCGCTGATCGGGCAGCGTATCGAATACTTCGAAAACAACGGCTTTCGCAAAGGGCGTGTGAAGAAGCTCACCCGTAGCACCCTGGGGACGCGTGACCGGCGCCCTATTGTTTCCGACCCCTTGCGTTCCTTTGACTATGCCCTGGGCGGGGGCCGCAACACCGAGCTGACCACCACGACCACCGACACAGATGAAACTGGCAAAACCCGTGTCTCGTCGCAAACCCAGAGCACCCTCAGTGGGCGCCTGGTACGCCAGGTCGATGCCGACGGCAACCGGACTGAGTTTGCCTACAACAGCTATGGGCAACTGGTCACCTTGACCGTCTGCGCCCAAAGCACTACCTATCGTCAGGTTACGACGTATGCCTACCCCGCCCCCGGCCAAATAAAGATCACCGAGCCCAACGGCCAGACGCGCTTGAGCCAATACGACGGCCAGGACCAATTGGTCAGCGAACATCTGCTGCAGGGTAGCCAGAGCAAGCAAACCAAGGCCGTCACCTATGACAGCCTGGGCCGCGAGCTGCGCCGCTCGGAGTTCGATTACGACGCGGCGGGGGGCCAGCTGGTGCACTGGCAGGAAGCCCAATATGACGACTGGAACGAAGTCAGCAGCCAGCGTTACAGCGATGGCCGGCAAACCTTCAACGTGTACGACCCCATCGCCCTGACCCGCGCACAGTGGACCGGCAAAGCCACCGACAAGCATGCGATGCTGACATCCTACAACGTCGACGACACTGTCAAAAAAATTGAATGGAAAGACCAGGCTGGCCTGGTCTACCAAACCCACGCGTTTACCTACACCCAGTCCAAGCAAGTCAAGCAACTGAAAATCGACAACGAGTTCGGTTTCACCATCCTGGACTACACCTACGATGGTGCCGGGCGCCTGCTGAGTGAAAAACACAGCGAAAAAGGCCGGGGCCTGCTCGACTTTCCTTTTGTCTACACCTATCACTACACCTACCCGGTGCATTGGCTGTTGCAGGAGGCGACGCAGATCGAGATCGAGACGGGCGGCAAGCGGCAGATCCTGGGCAAGCGCAGTATTGACAGTTGGGGCCGAGTCACTTCGCTGACCCGTGGCAGCAATACCGAAACCTTTACCTACAACGGTACCAGCCAGGTACCAGCCACGACATTGACCGCCGATGGCCAAGCCCTCAAGCATGACTACATCAAGGAACTGGGCAATCGCCTGGCCAAGACCAGCACCGCAGACGCCAGCGCACACACGTCTTTTGCCTATGCCTATGGCACGCAAGGTGTCGCGACGGCCAGCGAGGGCGACCGTTTCCTGCAGTACGACCATGACCTCTATCTGCGGGTCAGCCGACAACGCGTGCAAACCGCGCCCGGTCAGAGCAAAGATCTGCTTTACACCCACTCGCTGGGCGCACGGCTGCTCAATAGCACCGATGCGCTGGGCAACCAGACCCTGTTCTTTTATAGCTCGACCGGACAACGCTACGCGGCCAACAACTTTCATTTCACCACCAGTCATTCCTACGATGACCAGGGGCGGTTTAACGAAGAAACCATTGCTGGCCCCTACAACCTCGCGCCCGCGTCACCCGTCGCTTTCAATGTGAAGTACACCCATGACTCCCAGCAGCGCGAAACCCGCCGCCACTTCACCGTCACCGGTAAAGTCGACCTGCTGCTGGAAAACACCTACTACGCCGACGACAAACTGAAATCGGTGCAGTTGAAACAGGGCGCCACTGTGTTGGGTTCGCGCAGCCTGACCTATAACCCCGGGGGCCGGCTCAAGTCCTGTACCACCACCGGCGTCTGGCGGCCCAAGACGCCGTCAAACAAGGACATCGACAAGCAGGAGTTCACCTACGATGCACTGGGTAACGTCCTCACCTGCGTAACCAGCTTCGGCACTGCGAAAAACACCGCCACCTACACCTATGAAGCCGTTAATGGCTACCGCTTGACCAGAGTTGTGAACACCCATGGGGATTACACCGCGTCTGCCAATTTGAGTTATGACGCGGCCGGGCGGCTAACCCAGGACCAGACGGGCAAGACCTACAGCTATGACTGGCTGGGCCGACTGATCCGGGCCGGGAGCACACATTATCGTTACGACCCGGCCAACCGTTTGATGACCCGTGATGAGGGCACCGACCCACAACAGGTGATCTACGACGGACTCAAGGCCTGCGGCGACTACTCCCTCGGCACCAACGCCAGCAGCCGCAACCTCAACCCTGGGAGCACCGCCTGTACCGTACAACGGATCAAGCGCTCTGGCGTCGAACGGACAATGTTCGAGCTGCGGGATATGAGTGGCAGCGTGTTGGTCAGCTACGATGCGCAGGCGCAAACCCTCAAACACCACGCCTACACCGCCTATGGCGAGCACTTTTGCGATGAGCCCGATTCGCTGCTGGGCTTCAATGGCGAATACCGCGACGTCCAGTACCCCCTGGGGATGGGTGCGCGTTGGTATGACGCCGCCAGCATGCGGTTTAACGCCCCCGATGAACTGAGCCCGTTCGGCAAGGGTGGGCCTAATCTCTATGCCTATTGCGCCGAAGGCGATCCCGTCAATTTTCAGGACCCCACTGGCCACTTTTCCGTGGACAGCCAGCTACGCGAGATCTGGGGGGACAGCTTGCCTGGCCCTGTCGGGTTCAATCCCGAACAGGGCGCCCTGATTCACACATTGCTGTGGGGTGGGATCGGTGTACTGACCGCCGTGATGACCGGAGGCACCTCGCTGTTGATGACGGCCGCCCTTGTGGGACTTGCCGCCTCTTCTCTCGTCACCGGCATTGCCTCATTGATTGTCAGAGACACCGCTCCCGAGGCGTCCAGCATCCTGGCTTGGGTGTCATTGGGCACCGGAGCGTTAGGCGGACTGGCCACCGTGGCGGGCAAAACGGCGCAGTTAACCGCCTACCTGGGACGCTCTTTCCCGGCGGCCGCCAGGAACCTCATCAGCAAGGCGTCCAAAGCGCTGATCAGCCCCCTGAAGCAGTCCAGCCTGGGCCGGGGGCTTGAACGCGTCTGGGCAAAAGCGCTGCCCAACCCCGCCGTCAGCATGAATCTTCCCTACAGTGAACTCTCACTGACGTCATCACAGGGACTTTCTGGCCTATTCGATCTCGGTGATGTGAATACCCTCTCGTTCGTAACCTCCGGAGTCCTGGGGAATCTGGAACTCCTGGAATCTGAACCCGCTCAACTGGCCGATACATTTGTCGGCGATATCACCTGGTTGCCCTTCGGCAGTTGGGGATCGTTATGGCAGACGGTCAGGGGCCGCTGAATCCGGTACAGGGCGCACACAAGCGCGCAGGGCCTGACGCCCTGCCCGCTTGTTGTTGTGAGTCAATTATCTGCAGGGAGAACGCGAATCAGCCGAGGTCACCGCCGCCTACCGGCAAGGTCACGCCGGTGATATAGGAGGCTTCGTCAGAGGCCAGGAACAGGATTGCGCCCACTTGTTCGTCGATGTTGGCGTAGCGCTTCATCAGGCTGCTATCCAGGGTCTGGTCGACAACCTGCTGGTACCACACGCGCTCCTGCTCGCTCTGCGGTTGGTTGTTGCGCGGGATGCGCCGCGGCGGTGCCTCGGTGCCACCGGGCGCGGTGGCGTTGACGCGAATGCCACTGCCAGCGGTTTCCAGGGCCAGGCAGGCGGTCAGGGCATTCACCCCGCCCTTGGCCGCGCCATAGGGCACGCGATTGATCCCGCGCGTGGCGACCGAAGACACATTGACGATGGCGCCGCTGCCCTGCTCCAGCATGTAGGGCAGCACGCAATGGCAGCACCACAGGGTGGGGAACAGCGAGCGGCGCACTTCGGCTTCGATTTGCGCCACCTCGTAGTACTCAAAGGGCTTGGCCCAGATGGTCCCGCCGACGTTGTTGATCAGAATGTCGATGCGCCCAAACCGTACCTTGGCGGCGGCCATTACCTCGGCACACTCGGCATGCTGCTCAAGGTCGGCGGTCAGGGTCAGCAGCCGGGCGTGCTGCAACTCGTGCACCAGTTCCGAGCGATCGACGGCGACCACCCAGGCGCCCTCCCCAAGCAACCGTTCGGCAACGCGCCGGCCGATACCCTGGGCGGCGCCGGTGACCAGCGCAACCTTGGCGTCAAAACGTGGAGTCATGCTGATTTCCTCAGGCCGCATCAGAGCTGGCGACAACGTTGGGGGTAAATTTCTCGTAATGAAAACTGGCCGGGGTCACACCCATCTGCTTGAAGTACTGGCGCACCGCATCAACCATCGGCGGTGGCCCGCACAGGTAAACGTCTACATCGCCGCCATTGAGAACGTCGCTGGCCATATGCTGGGTGACATAGCCCTGGCGCGGGTGCGCGGTCTGCGGGTCGGCCACGCAGGTGACAAGCGTGAGGTTGGGCAACCGCCCGGCGAAGGCCTCCAGGGTCTCGACCAGCACCAGGTCCTGATCCCGGGTCACGCCGTAGATCAGCGTGATCGGCCGGGTTTCCCCGCGCAGGGCCAGCACTTCAAGCATCGACAGAAACGGTGCCAGGCCGGTGCCGCCGGCCAATAGCAGCAGCGGCCGCTGCACCTCACGCAGGTAAAAACTGCCCAACGGCCCGGTCATCGCTACGCTATCGCCCGGTTGGGCACGCTCCAGCCAGCCGCTCATCAACCCGCCCGGTACATGCTTGATCAGGAAACTGGCGTGGGTGTCGCCAGGGCGGCTGCTGAATGAATAAGCGCGCGTCTGCCCGCTGTCGGGCACGCCGATATTCACGTACTGGCCTGGGAGAAACACCGGAGCCTGATCCAGTTCGAAACTCACCTGCAGTGCGGCATCGGCGTGGCGGGTGATGCCGGCCAGCGTCGCGACGAACTGCGTAGTGCCGGTCTTGCATGCACTGGACGGCACGGGCACGGCAATCACGCAATCGGACTGCGGCACCATCTGGCAGGTCAGTACCTGGCGCTCCTGGGCTTCGTCCACGCTCAGGGCGTCTTCGATATAGTCGTCGCCCAAGTCGTAGGCGCCGGTTTCACAGCGGCATTTGCAGGTGCCGCAGACGCCATCCGAGCAATCCATGGGCAGGTTGATGCGTTGGCGAAAGGCGGCGTCGAGCACCTTCTCTCCCACCTTGCAGTCGATGAAGCGGGTCACCCCATCTTCGAAGTTCAGGGCAATGGCATACGTCATGGCGGTGTCCTCAGATGTGGTAGATGTCGATGACCTGGTGGATGTAATCGTTTTTCAGCACCACCTTCTTGCGCGTGATCAGCGGCTGCTCGCCGCGTATATCCAAGGCATAGAACGAGGTGCCGAAGTAGCTGTCGGTGGTCTTGTAGCGGTGGCTGAGGGTGTGCCAATTGAAGCGCAGCTCGACCTGGGCACCATCGTCGGCCAGCACTTCGAGGTTGCACAGCATGTGCACGGTGCGTGGCTCGGGCGTGCTGGCGCTGGAGCGCTCGGTCTTGATGCGGAAGATGCGGTCTTCCAGGCCGTCACGGCTGGGGTAGTAGATCAGCGAGATTTCGCTGTGCGGGTCTTCGGTGAGGGTGTCGTAGTCATCCCAGGCGGGCATCCAGAACTGCGCCTTGGGGGAATAACACGCCAGCCATTCATCCCATTGGCGGTCATCCAGCAGGCGCGCTTCGCGGTAGAGAAAGTCCAGCAGGCGCTCACGGGACAGGCTCATGGCTGCACCTCCCGGTCGCTGGCGATCAGGCCTTGCTGTTCACGCTCGATCGCGCGCTGCAGGCTCTGGGCCCAATGCGCATGCTGGCGTACGAACAAGCCTTCGTCTTCGGTCTTCACCCCGCTCAGTTGCGGCTGCATGCCCATGGCCCTGGCGTTGTCGTCCGCCCCCTCGACCCACTGCTTGGCACCCCGGCTCAGGTCATTCCACAAGGTGCTCGCGCCCTGGTAGCCGGTCTGGCAGGCACGGAACTCTTCCAGGTCATCTGGCGTGCCCATGCCGCTGACGTTGAAGAAGTCTTCGTACTGACGGATCCGCGTCGCCCGCTCTTGGGGGCTTTCGCCAATCGGCGCCATGCAATAGATCGTCACCTCGGTTTTGTCCACCGCCAGCGGCCGCACCACGCGGATCTGCGTGGAGAACTGGTCCATCAGGTACACATTGGGGTAGAGGCACAGGTTGCGGGTCTGGTCGACGATAAAGTCGGCGCGTTCCTGGCCCAGGCGCTCGGCCAATGCCGCGCGGTGGGCATGTACCGGCCGCACCTCGGGGTTGAGCAGGCGCGTCCACAGCAGGATATGCCCATGATCGAAGGCGTAGACCCCGCCCAGGCTTTTCGACCAACCATTGGCATCGACGGTGCGCGTGCCTTCGGCCTCGTAATTGCGCCGGCCCATGGTTGCCGAGTAGTTCCAGTGCACGGAGCTGACGTGGTAGCCATCGGCGCCGTTCTCGATCTGCAGCTTCCAGTTGCCGTCGTAGACATAGGACGAACTGCCGCGCAGCACCTCCAGGCCCAGGGGCGCCTGGTCGACCATCTGGTCGATGATGACTCGGGTTTCGCCCAGGTAATCGCTCAGTTCCGGCACCGCCTCGCTGAGGCTGCCGAACAAAAAGCCGCGGTAGTTTTCAAAGCGCGCCAGGCGTTTGAGGTCGTGGGAACCCTCGCAGTCGAAGCTGTCCGGGTAGGCGCCGGTCTTCCCGTCCTTGACCTTGAGCAGCTTGCCGGCGTTGCTGAACGTCCAGCCGTGGAATGGGCAGGTGAATGAGCCTTTGTTCCCCTGTTTGCGCCGGCACAGCATGGCGCCACGGTGGGCACAGGCGTTGACCAGGCCATGCAGGGTGCCCTGTTTGTCGCGGGTGATGACCACCGGTTGGCGGCCGATCCAGGTGGTGTAGTAGTCGTTGATCTCGGCCACTTGGCTTTCATGGGCCAGGTAGATCCAACCGCCTTCGAAGATGTGCTTGATCTCGAGGGCAAACAGGTCGGGGTCGGTAAAAATGTCGCGGCGGCAGCGAAACACCCCGGTCGCGGGGTCTTCCTGGACGGACTCGCGCAATTGTACGGCGAGGCGGTCGAGTGTACTGGTCATGGGGCAGGCCCTCCGTTGTTCTTGTATCAGGCGCCCTCACCGTACGTGTTCGTCCCCTGCCCCAATATCCACTTCCTGCAAATCTGTATCCGGCTGGCGCAAGCGGCTCAGCGATAGCGCTTCCAGGTCTGCGAAGGCAGCTCGCCAAAGCGTTTGCGATAGGCCTCGGAAAAACGCCCCAAGTGCACAAAGCCATGGTCCAGCGCCACCTCGGTCACGCTACGCGCGCTGGTCAGTTGCAGGCGCGCATGCACCCGCTCCAACTTGCGCCGGCGCACATAGTCACGGGGCGACAGGCCGACCTGGCGCTCGAACAGGCTATACAGCGAACGCTCGCTGACCTTGGCCACGGCCATCAGTTGCTCGATGCAGATGTCTTCGCTCAAGTGCTCCTCGATAAACTCGCGCACCGCCTCGAAGCCGCCGCCTTGACCCGCCTGGGGCACCACCCGCAACACGTTACTGGCCAACAGCGCCAACAGCTTATTGGCCACGATCCGCTCGTACAGGCCTTGTACTTGCGGCTCGGCGGCGTTTTCTGCTTCGTGGCAGATCAACCCGAGCAACTGTAGGAAGCCGTCCATTTCACTCAACGCGTGGCGCGCCGCGGCAAACCGGATACCCGCCTGGGGCAGTGTCCAGTGCTGCGCCAGGCAAGCGTTTTCCAGCAGGCGCACCGGCAACTTGATGATGAATTTTTCGCAATCGGCGGAATAGGTCAGGTCCACCGGGTCATCGGGATTGATCAGCAGG
This sequence comes from Pseudomonas proteolytica, assembly GCF_007858275.1. GTDB lineage: Bacteria > Pseudomonadota > Gammaproteobacteria > Pseudomonadales > Pseudomonadaceae > Aquipseudomonas > Aquipseudomonas proteolytica. The sequence goes on along the minus strand of NZ_VFEV01000022.1, from coordinate 41,850 downwards.
ATCTCGCCCGGCCCGAAGATAAGCTCCTCACCCCGGGAATTGGAGCGGCAGTGGCCTGTCAGCAGGATCTGCAGGTGGTAAATGGTTTCCAGCGCCACCGACGTGACCTGCACCGGCGCGCCGTAGCTGATACGGCACAGGTCCAGGCTGGAAAAAGTCCGGTGGCTGATACTCGCCATGGGCCGGCCCTTGGGCGGCAGGCGGATACAGTGGCTGCCCACATGCTGGTTGACGTAATCCGACACGGCATAGGCATCGGCACCCTGGAAAATCTGGCTGCGCTCACTCAATAGCACGGTCATGGTGCGCCTCTTTATAGTTATTGGCCTCAGGCTGAGGCGTGGCGTGGCGAGCGTCCAATATGGATAAGGTCTAAAGGGATACCCTGGAGGTATGGTGGACTGATCGCGGCTTGATAATGCGCACTAGGCCGGGCATCAGGCGGCGGGCCAGCGACTGCATGGCGACACGTCTTGATACGTGTTGGCCGATGCCGACTTGCGGAGAGGGGGCCCCCGCTGGACTGCGCAGCAGCCCCGAAAACAGCCACCTCGGTATACCTGGCAGACCGTGGTGAGGCTATTGGGGCGGCTTCGCCGCCCAGCGCGGGGCAAGCCCGCTCGCCACGAAAAGCCAGCTGTTAACCCCCCTGTGGCTAGGGGGCTTGTTCCCCGATGGGTTGCGTAGCAGCCCCAAAACCAGCCACCTCGGTATATCTGGCAGAACGGGGTGAGGCTATTGGGGCGGCTTTGCCGCCCAGCGCGGGGCAAGCCCGCTCGCCACAAAAAAGCCAGCTGTTCCCCCCTCTGTGGCGAGGGGGCTTGTCCCCGCTGGGCTGCAACGCAGCACCAAAATCAGCCACCTCGGTATATCTGGCAGAACGGGGTGAGGCTATTGGGGCGGCTTCGTCGCCCAGCGCGGGGCAAGCCCGCTCGCCACAGGTCAGTACTGGCCTTAATTCAGGGCAATTGGCCAAACAGCTGTTTTTGAAAGGTATGGGCCAAAGACGAAATGAGCCTACGACTGAGTAGGTAATGATTCGCTCATTTGCGTGTGACATACCGCCAGAATTTCATCGGCCAACGCCGAGTCGTCAGGACAGGCGCGCGACAACATGATCGCACCGACCGCGCGCGCCAGCAGGTCGATCATCTTCGCCCTCGCCTCCCCCGGCGCCGCATCCGGCCCGGTCGGGTATTTTTCACCGAGCGTTTGCAACATGTGCTCGATACCTTCAGCGAAGGCCGATTTCAACTCGGTGGACTGACGCGCCGCGTCACCGCACAACGCTGCCATGGTGCAACCCGTGGAGCGCCCGTCGCGATGCTCCCTGGACACATACACGTCAATGAAATCCTTCACGCTCATGGCTTCGGCGCTGGCCAATGACTGCGCAAGACTGTTGGCCGACGCTTGCGCCATCAGGTCAGCCTTCGAGCCAAAATGTTTGTAGAAACCGCCGTGGGTAAAACCGGCGGCGGCCATCAGGTCGGCCACGCCGACACCATCAAAACCGCGCTCGCGAAACACCTTTGAGGCTGTTTCGACAATGTGCTCCCGATTTGCCTGGGCCTGGGCCTTGGACACTCGCATATTCGATACCTCTGCACCGCTGAGATTCATCAGCCGATCATACATAGATGCTGATCATAATCAAAACTGTTGACAGCTTAGATTTCGATCATCATCCTAAATGCCAGCTACATGCCCACCGAATCAGGTTTATCGCTGCAGCAATCCCAATCCATATTCCAGACCAAGAGCCCACATCATGACTACTCGCCCTACCGTTCTCATCACTGGCGCGTCCACTGGCATCGGCGCGGTTTACGCCGAGCGTTTCGCCCAACGCGGGCACGACCTGGTGTTGGTCGCCCGCGACCATTCGCGCCTGGAAACGCTGGCTGCGACGTTGCGTGGCGAACACAGCGTCGCCATTGAAGTGCTTCAGGCCGACCTGACTCAACTCAGCGACCTGCACACCGTCGAAGCGCGCCTGCGTGATGACGCGCGCATTGGCATCCTCGTCAACAATGCCGGCGCCGCACAGTCCGGCACGTTCATCGAGCAAAGCACGGATAGCGTTGCGCAACTGGTGGCCCTCAACACCACCGCGTTGGTGCGGTTGGCCAGCGCCATCGCACCACGCCTGGCCAAAGCAGGTGAAGGCGCGATCATCAATATCGGCTCCGTGGTGGGGCTGGCACCGGAGTTCGGCATGTCGGTCTATGGGGCGACCAAGGCGTTTGTGCTGTTCCTTTCCCAAGGCCTGAGCCTGGAGCTTTCGCCTCAGGGGGTTTACGTGCAAGCCGTATTGCCAGCCGCCACCCGCACAGAGATCTGGGACCGCGCCGGTATCGACATCAATACCTTGAGCGAAATCATGGAAGTGGGTGATTTGGTCGATGCGGCGCTGGTCGGCTTCGATCGTCGCGAACCGGTGACCATTCCCGCGCTGCAGGAAGGCGAGCGCTGGGATGCCCTGCAAACCGCACGCCAGGGCCTTTTGTCGCAAATCAGGCAGTCCACCGTGGCGCAACGCTATTTGACGCAAGTCTGACGATTATCGAGCCGGCCGGCCTCACCCCACTCTCGATCCACCGACAAGGGCAGCTGCAACATGAAGGCATTTTTTATCGAACGCTACGGCAAGCAGAGCGCAATGATTGGCGACATGCCTGACCCTGCGGTGGGTGTGCACGACGTGCTGATCCAGGTGCATGCGACAAGCGTGAACCCGTTGGACTCGAAGATTAAAACGGGGGACTTCAAACTGATCCTGCCCTATACCTTTCCATTGGTACTGGGCAACGACCTGGCCGGAGTGGTCATTCGCACAGGCGCGGCGGTGGAGCGATTCAAGCCGGGCGACGAGGTCTACGCACGTCCCCCGGAGGCGCGGATCGGGACGTTTGCCGAGCTGATCGCCGTGGACGAAAACGCCCTCGCGCTAAAGCCGTCGAACCTGGACATGGCCCAAGCGGCGTCCATCCCCTTGGCCGCCTTGACGGCCTGGCAGGCGCTGGTCGAGACCGCCCAACTGAAAAAAGGCCAAAAGGTGCTGATTCATGCCGGATCCGGCGGTGTCGGCACGCTGGCCATTCAACTTGCCAAACACCTCGGGGCCTTCGTCGCGACCACCACCAGCACGGCGAACGTCCAATGGGTGAAAGCACTCGGGGCGGATGTGGTGATTGATTACACACATGAGGATTTTGCACACGAGTTGCGCGATTTCGACGTGGTGTTGCACAGCCTTGGCACCGCGCTACTGGAGAAGTCGCTCAAGGTGCTCAAGCCGGGCGGACAGCTTATTTCCCTTTCGGGGCCGCCGACGGCGCAATTTGCCCAAGCGCAAGGCTTGTCCTGGGTGCTGGGGCAAGTGATGCGCCTGCTGAGCAGCGGCATTCGCCGGAAAGCGCGCAAACAGGGGGTGAACTATGCATTTTTGTTTATGCGTGCCAACGGGACACAACTGCAGAAAATCACTTCGCTTATCGAGACAGGTGTCATCAAGCCGGTCATTGACCGATCGTTCCCTTTTGAGTCCATAGCAGAGGCGCTGCGGTACGTCGAACAGGGCAGATCGAGAGGCAAAGTCACCGTGACAATCAGGTAAGCGCCGATCAATCTCGCGGAGCCGGGCCAGTCGAACTTCCAATGCTTGCGAGAAAAATCCTGGTGTCCCGATTGGACCGCAGATGAACCACACGGCAAGCGGCTGGTGCAGTTGCCACGAGGTGCTGCATCTTTGCCCGCGCTGATTTTTTCGTCCGCCACATGAATGCAAAAAACTCCGGCAGGTTCGCCAGCAGTTCGGGGCAGTTCTCGGGCAAGTCAGGCCGAGAACTCCCGCGATGGAGCAGCGCTCTGAGCAGGACGCGCAAGAATCGAAGCGGCGCTGAACGATCAATCCAGATCAAAAGATCTGCACGGGCCACTCGGTTGTCCCACGTGGCTGAATGGCCACCCTCGAATATCCATTTATCGCAGGCCTCGACCTCAAGACAAAGCCGCGTCTTCTCGTCCCAGGTTCGTTCAACCCACCCTGGCTGCCAGTGGATAGTGTCGATATGAACCACTGGCAATCCGGTGCACTGGCCAAGCTTACGCGCCAACGTGCTTTTGCCAGACCCAGGTTGGCCCACAATCATCACCCGTTGCATACAAACTCCTTGTCGATGGGCCGCAACACTACTCAACCATAAGCCCGCGACGCACGCGCCCCGCTCTTTTGTAGGCTCTTACCACCGTATTGGTCTCACAAGAAATGATCCCCTCCAAGGCGCCCATCCGCGTGGTTGAGACGCTCCACAGATCATGAATATCACGACACAAGACATGCCAAAACAACTGCGAACCGCCACTGGTACCAAACAGGCAACGCGTGTGTTCATCCTTTGCCAGCGCCTGGGCAATCCCCTCCGCCGCACCCGGTCGGGTTTGGAGCGACACAATCGCCTCGACCCCGTAGCCCACCAACAGAGGCTCCAGTTCCACGCGAAATGTCAGGGCATTACTGTCGACCAGCCCACTTAGCATGCGCTGAACCTTCGGTTCACTGACGCCGCACGTTTCGGCAAGCACGCCCAGGCTGGCTCTTCCATCGAGCATTAACGCGCCCAGTAGGCGCATTTCGTCAGCACTCAGGCTTACCGGCCCGGCCAGCACCGGCTCAGTCGGCACCGAACCATCGATACGCCAGCGACTGGCTCGTCTGAACGATCTAAGTACCACTTGCGTTTGTACCTGCCTTACCCCCGACACCAGCGGCAACTCCTGCACCACCATGTCAGAAAGCGCTTCCACACTGGGTAAGTTGATCTCGGTGAAGATGTCGAACTCTCCCGTTGTCGCCATGACCACCTGGGTCTGCGGCAACTGCGCCAGATGCTCCGCCACTTCCCGCTGACGCCCGTCGGCTACCCGAATCCATGCATGCAGCACCGGGCCGCTCCCGACGACAACCGGATCAAGCTCGCCGATGACCCGGATGTAACCACTGTCCATCAAGCGTTGCAGGCGCCGCGACAGCGTACGCTCCGCCACATCGCAGCAGGCACTCAGATCCCGCCAGGTGCCACGAGGGTTGGCTTGCAGTGCAATCAGGCAGGCCAGATCCGTTTCATCCAGCGCAACATGTCTTTTTTCATCCGTATCAACGGTTGACGAGACCATATTCTTACAATACCTTCGCTCAAGTGGCTAAATTAAAACAAAACAAGGCCGCACATGTCTAAAAATAATTACAATTCAAACCCAAAGGCACAAGCCAATGAATTATGCGACTCAAACGTCCCACGCGGCAAAGCCGCAGGTATCCACCGCGCGCAAAATTGCTGCTGGCAGCATTGGCAATGCGGTGGAGTGGTTTGACTGGACGATCTATGCGTCGTTCGCGGTGTTCTTTTCTACCCAATTCTTTCCGAAAACTGACGAAACGGCGTCATTGCTAGCGACTTTCGCTATTTTCGCCGTAGGTTTCTTCATGCGTCCCATCGGTGGCTGGGCCCTGGGGATCTACTCTGATCGCTATGGCCGCAAATCAGCGCTGGGCGTCACCATCATGCTGATGGCCGGCGGCTCCCTGATGATCGGCATAACCCCCACCTACGAGCAGATCGGCCTGCTGGCGCCGGTTTTGCTGGTGATCGCGCGACTGATGCAAGGCTTGTCGCTGGGCGGTGAATACGCGTCAGCCTCTACTTACCTTGCCGAGTTGGCGCCAGACCACCGTCGCGGCTTCTTTTCGAGCTTTGTATTCTTTAGTTCCGCTGCGGGCATTCTGACCGCTTCGGCGATTGGCTGGGCACTGACCACCGTCCTCACCGACGAGCAGATGAGGGAGTTCGGCTGGCGCATTCCATTCTTGCTCGGCGCCTTGGGCGGTATCGCAGGCATTTGGCTGCGTATGTCGGTGCCTGAAGCAGAAGCCTCAACGCAAAAAACCAAGAAGGTAGAGAAGCAACCGCTGCGCACCCTGCTGCGTGATTATCCGCGCGAAACCCTGCGGATCGTGGGCTTTTCGATCCTCAGCACCTTTGCCTTTTACCTGTTCGTCATCTACATCCCGACCTATGCCATCCGAGCGCTGCACGTGGAGTCCTCCACAGCCTTTGCGGCGAATACGGTGGCAATGGTCGCGTTCATGCTCGTGCACCCACTCTTCGGCATGCTCTCGGACAAGTTCGGGCGCAAGCCGCAACTGATCGCTTTTGCCCTGGGTTACCTGCTGTTCTTCTACCCGATTATCACCAGCATGCAGCCGACGTTCTCATCGATCCTGATGGTGGAACTGTTCGGCCTGTTGCTTTACGCGCTTTATACCTCGATTGCGCCCGCAATCATGTCTGAACAATTCCCCAGCAGCGTTCGCGCCGTCGGCATTGGTGCGCCCTACAACCTGATGGTGGCATTGCTCGGCGGTACCACGCCTTATCTGCTGACCTGGCTGCAGAGCCACGGTCAAGAGAGCTGGTTCTTCTATTACGTGCTCGCAGGCGCTGCGCTCACCCTGATTACGTTCATCAAAATGCCAGAAACAGCCGGGAAACCACTGAAATAGCCACTGGCTCGAACACCGCGATGCGATCCCCGTGAACGACGGTCGAACACGGGGATACCGACCCACATATCTTAGATAGAAATTATGCGCGAACCATCCGAAGCCCTTTGTTTCCAGACTGCCCTGCAGATTGCCCATCTGATCGCTACCCGGCAGACCACCTCACGCGCGGTCACGCAGTACTTTCTGGACCGTATTGCTTGCAGCAGTGCGCTTAACGCCTTCACCGTAGTCTTCGCCGAGCAGGCCCTGGCGGCAGCCGATGCCGCCGACCGCGCGCTCGATACCGGACACACATTGAGTCCACTGCATGGCGTACCGGTTGCCATCAAGGACAATATCGAGATCGCCAACACCCTGGCGTCGGCAGGGTCGTTGAGCCGTCTGACCACGATCAGCGCCGTGACCAGTACCGTCGCGCAACGATTACAAGCGGCCGGCATGGTGATCGTGGGCAAGACCCAGATGACCGAATTTGCCTTCGGTTTATCCGGGCAGAATCCGACCCGAGGCACGCCCTGGAATCCCTGGGACGCCAAGCTGCATCGCGCGCCGGGCGGATCCTCTTCAGGCGCGGCGGTTGCTGTTGCAGCAGGCCTGGTCCCGATTGCAGTGGGTGGTGATACCGGTGGATCGATACGGGCTCCCGCATCGCTGAATCACTTGGTCGGCTTCAAACCGTCCAGCGGGCTCATCAGCCTGGACGGTGTCGTGCCACTCGCTCCCAGCCTGGACGTGCTGGGCCCAATCGCCCGCGACGTTTACGACGCCCACACGCTTACCACCATCCTTGCCAGCCCCTCTACGGACAATGGGTTGAACGTTCAGGCTGAACTTGCAAGTGGGCTGGTGCCACCCCGGCCGGGCACAGTGTTGGTACTGGACCAGAGTGCGTTCCCCAGTGCCCTGTCCATTGGCGCCCGCAGGGTGTGGGATCAAGCCTTGGCCAAGCTGGGCACGGCCGGCTGGACGCTGGAGTACTGGGTTCCAGATGATGAGTTAGCGATCGGTCGGCTTTCCGAGTGCAACTCGATGATCATTGCTTATGAGGGGTATCGCGAGTTTGGTCACCTTGCACATGACCCCGAACAACTGCTCTGGAAGGTTGTACGCAATCGAATCCTTGCCGGCGCCGATATCAGCCGTGACGCCTACGAAAGCGCCGTTGCACAGCGTGCATACGCAGCCGAGGCATTCACCCGAGCGATCGGCTCATCCGGGGCTCTATTGATGCCTGTCAGTGGCCATGGGGCCCTGCCCCTTGATGACAAGGACGCTGATCACGCCAGTATTGGCAAGTTCAGTCGAGCCAGTAACTACCTCGGCACGCCGGCAATCGCCCTCCCCGCCGGATTCGACGAAGCACAGATGCCGATTGGCGTGCAGTTGCTATCCCCGGTATTTACCGACATGCATTTGCTGAACATCGCGAGCGCGATGGCACCTGCGCTGTTACTTGACGAGCGCAGGCCTGAGCTTGGGCGATGGGGGCTTTGAACCGAAGGAAGATAGGGTGCTGGTTTGTCGACCTTATCCTCAAGTGACGGGTTGTGAACGCAACGCCGAAAACAGCCGCTGATTTACACTTTTGCGCCTCTTGGCCCCTTGGCTTGGGACTATGTAGTGCCCTGGGCCTCTTCGATAACCCACTCCACAAACGCCTTGACCTCGTCACGTTGCATCGCCTCCGGCCGGGTCACGACGTAGTAGGCAAATCGTGCAGGCCAAGGCTTGTCCAAAACTTGCACGAGGCGGCCCGCCGCAATTTCCTCTTTCGCATATTCCACTGGCACCAGGGCGAGCCCCTGCCCGGCTTCTGCTGCGCGAATAAGCAGGAAGTCATCTTCCAAAGCGCTCCCACGTTCGGCACGTGGATCGTTGCCGACGCCATGGGCCGAAAGCCATAAGGGCCAATCTGCGCGGTCAGCGTCGTGCAACAGAGGGTACTCGAGGCAATCCTGCGGCTGCGTGAGCACAACGTTTGCGGGCACCAGGGCGGGGCTGGCCACCGGTACCAATACCGGCGCCATCAAGTGCGTGACGTGCAGGTTGGGATAGACCCCAAGCCCATGCCGCAATGCAACGTCGACACGATCCCGGCGCATGTCCGCGATGGCGGACGTCGCTTCGACCCGCACTTCGATGTGTGGATATCGCTGGTTGAAACGGCCCAGGCGCGGCACCAGCCACGACGCCGCGAACGTAGCAACGGTACTGACCGTCAGGGTTTGCCAGGATTTGGCTTGTTCCAGCGACAGCAGCGTCTCCTGGATCTGTTCGAACGCCTGGAGCAAGGCGGGATGCACGCTGGCCCCGGCCTCAGTAAGACGCAAGCCGCTGCGCTCACGGGTGAAGAGCGGCATGCCTACCCGATCCTCTAAAAGCCGAATCTGTTGGCTGACCGCGCCCGATGTGACGCTCAGGGCCTGGGCAGCCGCCTTGATACTGCCGCGCTGGCCTACCTCAACGAAGGTACGTAACGCCAGATAAGGAAGGGATGTGGCCATGATGTTTAGTTTTCCTAAATTCAGCGACTAAAAAGGATCGTTTCCACTGTGCCAACGGGCATCTGATGATAAGCCTTGTTTAGCGAAGTTAAACATCATTAGAAAAACTATATCAATCAGGATACCCCTATGAATCACCCTCGTTGGCGGCTCTGCCTCATCTTGTTGTGCACGACGCAATTCGTCGCCCTGCTCGACTTCTCCATCACCATGATCCCTTTGCCGCAGATCCAGGAAAGCCTGGGCTTTACGCCCGGCGCCTTGCAGTGGGTCATCAACGCGTACGGCGTCGCCATTGCAGGCTTTTTGCTGTTGGGGGGACGCGCCGCCGATATGTTTGGTCGCCGGCGGGTGTTCCTGCTCGGGTTGGTGATCTTTACCCTGGGCTCCCTGCTCGGCGGCTTCTCACAGACCCCTGCCATGCTGATCGCCACTCGGGCCATGCAAGGCTTTGGCGCGGCTTTATTTTCGCCCGCCGCGTTTTCGTTGCTACTGGCGCTTTTCCCCGATCAGGCCTCACGCAATCGAGCCCTGGGTGCCTGGACTGCGGTGGCTGCAAGCGGATTCGTCGCAGGCCTGATCCTCGGCGGGATGATCACCGACCTCATGGGCTGGCGTTGGGTGCTGTGGATCAACGTGCCCGTGGGTATGTTGGTGATAGCCCTGGCAGGCAACCTGCCGGTGGGCCAACGCGATGCCGCAATCGGCGCAAGGCGCCTGGACATAGGCGGAGCGATTCTGGTCGCTGCGGGGGCCGCAACACTGGTGTTCGCGTTTGCCAACAGCGAGCACGTCGGCCTTTCGTCTCCCGTCACCTATGGGTTGATTGCTTTGGCCATGGGGCTATTGGCCTTGTTCGTCTGGGTCGAAAGCAAAGTCGAATACCCGTTGATGCCCCTTCCGATTTTCTGCAGGCGCCTGACGGGCGGCGCGAACCTGGTGTCGCTGTTGGCGAACACGGCACTGGGGCCGACGTTTGTCGTGGTTGCGCTGTATATGCAGGAAATCCTCGGTTTTACGGCCACCCAGACCGGCCTCGGGCTGCTCCCGATGGCGGTCGCCTTCACCCTCTCCAGCGCCTGGGCCGGGCCGGCACTGATTGCCAGGGTAGACACCAAGCCAGTCATTCTCGGCGGCATGACCCTGTTCATTGCCGGCCTTGCGCTGCTGGGCATGTCGTTGGCCGTGGATACGTCCTGGGCCCTCTCCATCCTCCCCGGCACGGTGTTGGCAGGCGTGGGTTATGGCATCGCGTTTCCGGCGTGGACCGTGGCCGGTATCGAGGGCGTGGCTGAAGTGGATCACGGGCTGGCGGGAGGCATGCTGACCACGACCCAGGAAGTCGGCTCTGCGGTGGGCCTGGCGGTGGGTGTGGCCGTGAGCATTGCGGTGCTGGCCGGCGGAGGAAGCTCGGTACAGGGTTTTAGCTATGCCATTCTGGTGTCCGCGTGCATGGTCGTGCTCGGCTTGATAGGTGCGGCGCTCATCCTGCCGGGCAAGGCCAGCACGCTGGCGCTTGCACGATGAACGCCTCTGCGCCAGTTGAAAGATCAAGCACGGGTGAGCATTAACCCCCTTCAAAGCGCCGCATAAACAAGTGCCGATAGCCGGCCAGGACGGGGATCAATCATCGTATGGCTACCCGAAGTCGTAGTGACAAAACCAAAGCTCACTCGACTTTCGGGGTCGGCGAAACTCACCGGACCGCCAAGCCCAAGATGGCCAAAGGCATTGGGGCCCATGGCCAGCGAAGCCGTCGGATCGATTTGCTGCTCCAGCATGCAACCTAATCCATAACGCATTGGGCGCATCCATGTCCGGTCCATGCCGTGACTGTGCTCTTGGGTGAACTCGTTGAGCAGTTCGCGACCGATAAAATTTCCCGCCAGCAAGGCGCTATAGAAACCGGCCAGGCCGTGAGCGGTGCCGTGTCCACATATCGCCGGTTGCCGATACGCCCACCAGCGAGGGTCATTGGTGCGCCTAGGCACCATGCCGGGGTTGGTGAAGGCAAATGTCGCGATATGCAATGGCTGGTTTTTCAGCACGGTCCGCAACGCTTGTGAGTAGGGATCACCGACCCGGCCTGTGGCATTGACGAAACGAGCGATACGGTGAAAGTGCTTTTCGTCCACGCCAAGGTGAACGTCGAGGTCATGGGGGTCCAGAATCTCTTCGTGGATAAAGACACAGGCATCGCGCCCGTCGACCCTGCGAATCAACTCGCCGAGAATCCAGCCGAAGGTGGTGGTGCCATACCCCAGGTCTGTGCCCGGCTCCCACCACAGCGGCTCGGCCTCCAGGACCCGTATCATATGGTCCCAGTCAAACATCATGGGGTTATGGTCGGGGGCTCGCAGCGCCGGCAGGCCCGCAGTGTGGTTCATCACCTGGCGCAAGGTCACCTTGGCTTTGCCACTTTGGGCGAACTCGGGCCAGTAACGGGCCACCGGCGCATCCAGCTCCAGCTTGCCCTGCTCGACCAACATCAGCACAGCCACCGCGACATAGGGTTTTACCACGCAAAACGTATTGGCCAGGGTATCGCGTGTCCAAGGCTTGGACCCCTCCTGGTCCGCCATACCGGCCCACAGGTCGATAACCCTCTCTCCGTCTACTTGCACGCAGAGCCCGGCGCCACGCTCTTGTGGATCATCAAACATGTCCTCGAAGGCTTGCTGGACCGCTTCAAACTGCTTGGCACATATCCCTTGCGCTTTCATGCATCAAACTCCTGGTATTTGAAGTGCTGCCCTTGGTTTGCCAGGCGGCAGGAAATATCCTGCTGCCTGGCCGGCCATTACTAAAGCAACGTTATTCTCGCGAACCCAACCATTTAATGTGCGTGGAACATTCAACCCCGCGAACGCGTTTGAGAGTGGTCCATTGAAAAACGGTTCGCGCGTTTATAGGTGCCGAAGTCATTGAATCTGACACCTGCCTGCGCCATGACTTTATGCGCATAAGGGGCCGTCATCTGACGCAGGTAGAATGGGTCTTGCACAACAAAGTGGTGAATACTGTGAGTACTGCCGAAGTTAAAGCAGAACATCTGGAACGGCCACAACCACCAAGGGTTCATTACCTGGGTTTGTTGTAATGCATTACGCGGGGCAACATCACCGTAGTAGTGCATATTGGAGCTGATAAAGAACAGACAGAACTGCCTTATAAGATTGGGAGCGATCAGAATAACAACTACGCTATTGACGACTTCCATTACCGCCAATGTCGCAGCAGAACTATTAACCTCCTCTCCCACGATTGAACCAAACCAGACATACAGGTGGTAACCGAGGAACACATACCAGCACCCCCAGTACAAAAGCCCGAAAGGTGTATTGAGTCGAATAATCTTGCCTAACAATCTTACCTTTTGCCGCCACCCCGGAGCAAAAACCGCATTCAGGAAACCAAATACAAATCCATCCATCAGTTTCAATAACCGGAGCATTCCCCAAGGGCTACCGCTGGTGGTAATCCAGGCTTCCACATCCGAATCAGTTCCGGACTCTTTATGGTGATGAAAGTGCAGACTGCGCCTTAGCCAAGGGCTGGGCATTCCCGGTCGAGCCAACCAGCAAAAAAACATCATGGCATTATGGGCCAGTGGTTGTTTTCGGAAATAAAGCCGATGAATCAAGTCATGTTCGATTTCATGGATAAACGAAGTCAGCAGAGCATTGATGAAAATACACATCCACCCCGGGATAAAACCCTTGATGTAGAGCCCTCCCGTGACCGCCATCCCGACCAGGGAAAACACCATGACACCCGCCCCCAAAGCATCCTGATGCTGCAGGATCGGGTAGCGCTTGCGCAGGTAGTTCCCATGTTCGGTAATTCGCCGGGTGACAGTATCAATCTTTTCCTGATCGGTACTTTGGCGGTCAATTCCGCCGGTGTCTTCCAAGACTTTCATCCATTCATCCTCTGTTTGCGTCGGGGAATTACCAGCTTCGTCAAGCCGGTCAAGTCAATTGTTTGAGCAATAAACAGCAGGCATTCAAATTTATTGGGCAAACTCACTCGCGCCACTCAATAAATATGAAATCGACTGTTTTCGAAAAACTTGTTAGGATCATTCCAAGCTTCAAAATGATAAGACAAGTTCAGTTCTTTGCAACTGTGTATTTTGGGCGAGCTTAGTGTTACAGGCACTTGTGTAATTTTTAATAATTTAGTTACAGTTTGTACAAGGATAAAATAACTGCGTACAAGTATTGCCAAGGAGGCACCATGAGATTGCATCGCATCAAATATTTTCGGCTCTCTCTACAAGAATCCGAGGGTAGCGCGGAGAAAAAAACGAGCCATGATGTATTTGACGCAGTGTTTTGCGATGACCCTGCAGACCATGCCGCGAATCGCCCTGGCCTGGAAAGGCTGATTCGCTACACACAGTGCGGGGACACTGTGGTGGTCGACAGCATGACATCGCTCACCTCAAGCACCGAGCAACTGTGCACCATCACTCGCCGGCTGATTGAAAAGCAGGTAACCCTGGAGTTTTTGAACGAAAACCTGGTCTTTCGGCATGACTGCCTTGAAGTCATGGAACCCATCATTGCGGTAATGGAACTGATCGCAGAGTTCGAGCGCGCAGCAACGAGGGAAAAACAGGCAATAGGCATTGCCAGCGCAAAAATGCGTGGGGCTTATAGAGGCCGAAAGAAAAAACTGTCTGACAATCAGGTTGTAAGTTTAATTGACCGCGCCGGCACTGGAGAAAGTAAATCCAAACTAGCGCGTGATTTTGAAATAAGCCGCCAGACACTTTATCGGTACTTGAGATCTACTTAGAGGGCCAGTTACCTGCGGTGCAAATGTGGGTGGCTGCAGGCGTATTCAAACCTGCGCCGCCTCACATAACCATCGCACTTGACTCTGTCCCTTGGGACAAGCTCTACCCTGCCTTATCTACTTCAGTTTCATCGTCAGCGGATAAGGCAACCCATGAGTACGTTATGCCAGTTCACCTATGTACATAGAGCGCCTTCTCCCTGATTCGACGTCGGCCCGCAGTTTACTGGGTTGGGCTTGCGGTGGGTAATACCGGCTTTGAGGGAAATGAACGATCCCATCCGCCGGATGATCGTGCAGGCACCACCACGCAAATGCGCCAGTTGGTTTATCCGGTTTGTGAGCAACTTTGCTTGCTGAACACCAACGCCCACACCAAGATGCGACGAATTCTCAAATGCATCCAGTTATCGCGCGGAGGCTTTTCGTGTCGTCGCCATCCACTCCTTCAGCCCCTCACGCCGAAATCCGCACGCTATACGTCGATCACCACGCGTGGTTGCTGGACTGGTTGCGCAAGCGGCTGCGCCATGGCGACAACGCTGCGGACCTGGCTCACGACACCTTTGTGCACATCCTCGGCAAGCCGGAGCGGTTGCAGGAGTTGCGTCAGCCACGAGCCTGGTTGAGTACGGTGGCTCACGGGCTGCTGGTAGATCGCGTGCGGCGCCAGCGAGTCGAACGGGCTTACCTGCAAGCCATTGCCCACCTCCCGGAAGCTGGGGTGCCGTCACCGGAGTCGCAGCTGATCCTGTTGGAAACCCTGGTGCGCATCGACGCACTGCTCGATGGCCTGCGGCCCAAGGTGCGCATGGCGTTCCTGATGTCGCGGCTCGAAGGCCTCAGCTACAAGGAGATCGCCGAGCGCCTGGCCATCAGTCTCAGCTCGGTGGAGAAGTACATGGCCACTGCCATTCGCCACTGCTACCTGGCGCAACGATGATCGCGCCAGATGACGTGCTGGACCAGGCGGTCGGCTGGCTGGTGCGAATCGAGTCCAACGGCGCGACCCCAGAGGTCCTGGAAGCCTGCCAACGCTGGCGCCAGGCCAATGCACTGCATGAAACCGTCTGGCAAGCGCTGCAAAAAAGCGACGCCACCTTCCAGAGCCTGGCCGCACTGCCCGGCACCGTGGCCCTGGATACCCTCGAGCGCCTCAACGGCAATCATCACAGCCGGCGCCAGGCCCTCAAGCTGCTGGGGGTGGGGCTGCTTGCCTGTGGCGTTACCGGCTGGTCACTGCGGGAAAGCACGCTGGTGCCCTGGGGCGCGGACTATGCCACCGGGGTGGGCGAACGGCGGCAGTTCCTGCTGAGCGACGGCACCCGCCTGCAACTGAACACGGCCAGTACGGTGGACGTGCAATTGGGCGCCCAGCGTCGGCTGATCACCCTGCGCCGTGGCGAGATTTTCATCGATACCGGCAAGGACAGCGCCGATCCCGGTGGGCGCCGCAGCTTCTGGGTCAGCACCCGGCATGCGCAGTTACAGGCCATCGGCACCGCCTTTGCAGTGCGTGACGAGCAACAGGGTACGCGCCTGCGGGTCGAGGATGGCGTGGTGGCCATTCAAGGTGCTGGCGAGCCGGTCCTGGTTGCCGCCGGTGAGGAATACCTGATTGATGCCAACGGCAGCCACCGTGTCCAGGTCAGCACCCTCAACGCCAGCGCCTGGACCCGTGGGCAATTGGTCGCCAAACACATGCGCCTGGGGGACCTGAGCGCCGAGCTGGCGCGTTATCGCCATGGCTGGTTGCACTGCGATCCAGCCATCGCGCAGTTAGAGGTATCGGGCGTATTCCAGCTCGATGACATCGACCGCGCCTTGAGTGCCCTGAGTGATTCGCTGCCGGTACGCATCGAGCGCTTTACGCCGCTCTGGACCCGTGTCGTCGCTCGTTGAGCCGGATGAGAAAAAATCGCAAAAACTTTTACGGGTTTTGCCCAGCCCTTCGACAGACAGGCAACACACCTCGTCATTCGAAAGGAGCTCGCCGTTCATGTCCCAAGCGTTGATTCCCCCTCGCCCCCTGCATCGCAGCGTTCTGGCGCTAACCCTCCAGAGCCTGTTGCTGGGCGCCGCGACTGGCCTGCCGCTGGCCAGCTTTGCCGTACAGGCCGAACAGGCCGAGAGCCGCCATTACGACCTGGCCGCCGGGTCGCTGGAAGAGTCACTCAACAGTTTCGCCCAGGTGGCCGGGATCACCCTGCCCTTTGATCCGGCCCTGGTGCAGGGCAAGCGCGCGCCGGCGCTGCGGGGTGACTTTGGGGTGCATGAGGGGCTGGACCGCCTGCTGGTGGACAGTGGTCTGGCCGTTACGCGCAATGCCAGCGGCAACTACCTGCTGATACCGCGCAGCCAAGCCAGCGGCGCTGTCGAGCTGGGCGCGACTACCGTCAGCGGCCTGGCCCTTGGGTCGACCACTGAAAACAGCGGGTCCTACACCACCGGGGCGATGCAGACCGCGACCAAGCTGCCATTGTCCCTGCGCGAGACGCCGCAATCGGTCACAGTGATCACCCGCCAGCGCATGGACGACCAAGGCATGCGCAGCCTTGACGACGTCGTCCAGGCCACGCCTGGGCTGCGGTTGTCGGCCTCGCGCCCGGCCAACAGCGAGTACTTTGCCCGGGGTTTTCCCATCACCAACCTGATGTTCGATGGCCTGCCCACCACCTATAACGCCGACTGGGTGGCGGCCGCCGACCTGGCCCCCTACGACCGCGTCGAAGTGGTACGCGGCGCCACCGGCATGATGCAAGGCGCCGGCAACCCATCGGCCGCCATCAACATGGTGCGCAAGCGTCCCACCAAGGAGTTCCAGGCCAGCATCACCGGCAGCGCCGGCAGTTGGGACAACTACCGCAGCGAACTGGACGTTTCCGGCCCGGTCAATGCCAGCGGCACCGTGCGTGGCCGCTTTGTCGGCGCCTACAACGACAAGGACAGCTATCAGGATTACGCCGGGCGCGAGCGCGGCGTGTTCTACGGGATCAGCGAGTTCGACCTGAGTGACAGCACGACCCTGACCGTGGGGGCGTCCGACCAGAACGACAATAACAACATCAACTGGGGCGGCTTGCCGGTGAATCCGGATGGCAGCCATATGGGTTTCTCCCGCTCCAAGACTTTCGGATACAGCTGGTCGCACCAGGACGTCAACAACAAGACACTGTTCGTCGAACTCGATCAACGCTTCGATAACGATTGGCGCCTGCACCTGGGCGCCTCAAAAAACTGGTCCGAATTCAAGATGATGGGCGGCGTCCTCGAACGCAACAACGACGCCACCTACCGCCAGCGCATCTTCAACCAGGGCCGTGACTTCGACCAGTCCACCTATGACTTTTTTGCCAGTGGCCCCTTCTCGCTATTGGGCCGCCAACATGAACTGGTGGTGGGCGCCAGCAAGCGCCAGCTCAAGACCGAGGCCACCGGCGGCCACGTGTTCGTCGGCGTGCCCGACATCAACGGCTTCAGCCCCAAGGGCCTGGCTAGACCGAGCGTTCCGGACGTTTACTCCCTCAATGACAAAGTGGATCAGGAAGGTCTCTACCTGACCACCCGCTGGAACCTTGCCGACCCGCTGAAAGTCATTCTCGGCGCACGCCTGGACTGGTACGACGCCACCTCGATCTATGACCAGACCAACGATCAGTACTACACCTCGGGCAAAACCAAGGAAGTGCGCCACGTCACCCGCTATGCCGGGGTTATCTATGACCTGGACGACCACCACTCGGTCTATGCCAGCTACACCGATATCTTCCAGCCCCAGACCGAGAAGAATGGCGAAGGTAACGGGATCAAGCCGATCACCGGCGAAAACTACGAAGTGGGTATCAAGGGCGAATACTTTGGCGGCGCGCTGAACGCCAGCGCTTCGCTGTTCCAGATCGACCAACTCAATCGGGCGGCGGAAGTGGCCGAGTCCAGCGTCTGCCGGATCATCCCCGTCGGCAGCTACGGCTGCTATGAAGC
Source organism: Pseudomonas proteolytica (assembly GCF_007858275.1). GTDB lineage: Bacteria > Pseudomonadota > Gammaproteobacteria > Pseudomonadales > Pseudomonadaceae > Aquipseudomonas > Aquipseudomonas proteolytica. The sequence goes on along the minus strand of NZ_VFEV01000022.1, from coordinate 23,994 downwards.
CGCCGGCAAGGTACGCAGCCAGGGCCTGGAACTGGAGATCAACGGTGCCCTGACGCCCAACTGGCAAGTGGCTGCCGGCTACACCTTCGCCCAGGCCAAGTACGAAAAAGATGCGGACAAGAACAAGGAAGGCACGCTGTTCGACACCGACGTCCCGCGCCACATGTTCAAGGCCAATACCACCTACCGTCTGCAAGGCGACATGAGCCAATGGCGCATCGGCGCCAACCTCTATAGCCAGAGCGCGACGTTCAACAAAGGCAGCAACGTGTTCGGCAAATTCCATATCGAACAGGATGCCTACGCCCTGGTCGGGCTGATGGCGGGCTACCAGGTGAATAAGCATCTGGATACCCAGCTGAACATCAATAACGTCTTCGACAAGAAGTACTACCAGGGCATCGCCAGCAACTCGACCTGGAGCCCGTACGACGTATTTGGCGACCCACGTAACTTTACCGTTACGGCGAAGTATTCCTTCTAAGGGGCAGCGGGAGATTTCGGATCCCCCCCAAAACAGACCAGCTACTAGGAGTCCACCGTCGCCGACAACTCAAACGTCCGCGGCGCCCCAGCCCCAGCCATAGCGCGCAGCCGGACCTCAACGCACATTGCGGTACAACATCAGCCGCGCGCTTTCATGCAGGCCCCGGGTCAGTTTGACCAGACGCTGGAATTCATCGGGGTTTTGCCCGGCCACGTTGTCCAGGGGGGTCAGGGAGCGCAGGTCGTGCAAGGTCGGCGCACTGCCGTCATGCTGCATCTGTAACAGATAATCCTGGGTGACCCCGCCGATCAGCGGGAAAGTGCCCTCACGCAAGACCAGCGGTACCACACGCTCGCCCTCCGGGGCCGGTTGCTGTATATCGCGCCCCATCGCCCCATTGTTGAACGCAACGCCCACCATCCCCGCGACCGTCGGCAACAGGTCCGCCAGCCCCACCGCCTCCTCGATCACCCTGGGCTTGAGCAAGCCCGGGGCGTGAATCAGCATTGGCACGTGGTTGCTTTCCAGGCCCAGTTGCTCGAAAGCCGGCGGCATATGGGGTATCTGGCTGATACGGGTGTTGTGGTCACCAAAGAACACGAAAATCGTGTTGTCGTAGTAACCACCCGCCTTGGCCATTTCCATCAACTTGCCGATATTGAAGTCCAGTAGGCGCACCGCGTTGTACTGCTCGACACTGCGTGAGCCGGCGGCTTGCACTTGCTCCAGGGACAGGTTGCTGCGCTTGAAACCGTCATTGTCCCGAGGAATGGTGAACGGGCGATGATTGCCCGCCGTCTGGACATAGGCAAAAAATGGCCGGTCCCGCGATAGATCGCGCAGGATCCGGTCGCTTTCCTTGAACAGATCCAGATCGGAAATGCCCCATACATCGACTCGAGGTGACTGCCAGTGGCGCTCTTCATACAAGCGCACGCCGTCGATGCTCTGCTGGATCAAGGCATTGATATTCGCCCATCCGGCATTGCCGCCAATCATGTACAGCTTCTGGTAATCGGTGAAGGCATTGATAAGCGTGTGCTGGCGTGTGATCAGGGGATGGCGGGTCGCCGTTTCCTGGCGCGTGACATCCGGGACGCCGGTGATACTCGCCCACACGGTCTTTGCGGTGCCAGTGACCGGCACGTAGAAGTGTTTAAAGAACCAGCTCTGGGTCGCCAGCCGGTCGAGGTTGGGCGTCGGGTCTAGAGGGTTGCCATATGCGCCGACCGCACTGGTGCCCAGGGATTCGAGCATCACAAACATCACGTTCGGCGTTGCGCCCAGGCGGTACGGCTGCGCGGTTTGCTCACGCTCGAACGTCAGGCTCTGCGGATCGGGGCGGTCCACCCCCAGGTAGTGGGCAACCACTGGGTAATGTTCACGCACCTGTGGCTCATCGAACTGCGCCTGGCCGGCCTTGAGTGTGTCGTAGAAAAACAGCACCGGGTTCAGGCCCAGTGCCGCGATCTTGCCGTTGCCAGAGAAAAACGCATCGCTCCAGCGCAGTGGTACCGGGTTTTGCAGGTTGAGACTTTCCACTCGCCCAAGCAGCGCCAACAGCACAGCGATCAACCCCAGACCGCTGCCGAACGCCAGTGAAGCGCGTCGAATGGCCCGGGGTGGACGCCCCAGTGTCAGGCGTTCCAACCTCACAAAAGCGCAGAACCACACACCCAGCACCAACAACCAGGCAAGGGCGATCCACAGCACCGGATAGGTCTGCCAAACCATCTGCTGCGAAATTTGTGCGTCTTCCAGGTAGCGCAACACGCTGGCGTTAAGCCGCACCCCAAGATAGGCGTAATGGCCGAAGTCGATGATGTACACCCAGCCGACGAAGCCCAGTGTCAGCAGCCAATAGCCCCGTGCCACAACGCGCAAGCCCGCAACGCGCACCAGGTTCCAGCGCGGCATCCACGCTAGCACCGCCAACGGCAACACCAGCAACACCGCCAGGCGCAGGTCGAAACGCAAGCCGATGCCCAGGGTGTCGAGCAACTGCCGGTTATGAGCGAACTGCGCCGGATCGATGCCGGAAAACCCCAGCACAAACACCAGCCGCAGCCCTGCAAACAGCAAGAACGCCAGACCTGTCGCCCCTACGCCATAGCGCAGTCGCCGCGATTGCAACCAACCCATCATTGACCTCTATGTAGTTTGACGCTCTTCACGCAGAGCACGCTGCCCGCCACCAGGCAATAGCCCACCAGCAGCGGATCGATCAGGTAGTCCCAGTAGTTTTCCGACGCTTTCAGGCGTAACGCAAAGGCTAGTGTGCCGAGCGCGAGCATCCACACGGCCAACGTATTGCGCAGCCACAACAGCCCCAAGGCGAGCAGCGCAACCAGCACAATCATCGGCCTTGGATTGAAGCCCCAGCGATAGGGATCAAAGTAAGTCAGGCCCATGGTGGCCGGGTACAACAGCGCCGCTAGCAGTCCAAACAGCACCAGCATCTGGGCACGCGCCCGAGGCTCTTGCGGCTCGACCAGCCCCAACCGCACCAGGCTTACCCAGCCCAGCAACACCAGGGTGCTGATTGCCAAATCATCGGTAAAACTGCGCACGTACGCCGCCAGCGGCAGGTCATTGAGGGGGATAAAGCTGACCAACGCCAACCCTGGCAACAACCACGGGCGCCAGGACTGTAGGCAACGCAACGACCCAAGCAGGACAAAACCCAGGAGGATGAAGGTCAAATGGGCCTGCCACAGCATCATCATTACAGGCGCTCCGCCAGCCAGGCTTCGTTGAAGCTGACATGTTTGATAAAGGTGTTATTCCATGAATAAACCAGGTGATACACGCCGTCCTGGCCACGGCTGAAATACGGGTACTCGTACTCGAAATCACAGCCCCGAGGCTTGCACACCCGGTAATCCAGGTTACTGAGGAAACGCTGCTCCAACGGCAAGCGCCGTGCGCCGCTGGAGGCCCGAAAGCCGGCACCGATGATCGCCTTGTAGGCCTCGGGAGCGAAGGGTTGGCCAAGCGGATCCGGTGATTGATCCAACTCGATTACATTGCGCCAGTCATTGAGGTCCGCGTCGGTGCCATACAGGCTGAGTTTGAAGCGCCCGTCACGCAGGTCATTGAGCGCCACCAGCAAGCCGTTATCGGCAGTGCCGACCGCGGCCAGGGATGAGTTGGGATTGGCCGGTTCCAGAGGGTAAGGCTCACTCCAGGTCTGCCCGGCATCATCGGTGCGGCTGGCCAGCACGCGATGATGGGTATCGCCGGCATAACGCAGCATCGCCACCGCGCGACGTTCGTCCAGGGGCACGATGGTCGGCTGCAGCGAATGCTTGCCCCGGCTGATGCGGAATTTATCAATCACCGCGCCATCCGCGCTCAGGTACAGGTATTCGGAAAACTTACCCATGAGTTCGTGATAGACCGGCAAGCCAATCGAGCCGTCGGCATGAAAAACCGGCGCAGCACGCACCAGGGTGCTGACATTGAAAAACGGTGAGGTGATCAGTTGCCGGGGTGCAGACCAGTTGCGCCCCAGGTCTTCGGACACCATCACATTGATCGCGCTGGTCGCCCAGCCCCCCACCGACACCGACACATAGAACATCCACAGGCGCTGGTCCGGCGCCAGTGCAATCACCGGGTTGCCCAACTTGCGGATGTAGCGCCCGGTGCCATCGCGAGTCGACTCGCGGGTCGCCAACACATGCTCGGCGCCCCACTCCGTGGTATTGGCGTCGAACCGCGCAGTACGGATCTGCACGTCGGCGGCGCCTTCACGCGAGCCGGCAAACCACACGGCCATCAAGTCGCCTCCCGGCAGTGCGGTAACCGACGACGAATGCACAAAGTCATCCAGTTGCGAGGACACGAACCGGCTGTTGTAGACCGGCTCGGCGCTAGCGGCCAAGGGCGTGGCAGGCCGGGCGAAAGGCGCCAGGACATGGGCCGGATGACTGCGCCAGGCCGCCCAGAAGACCAGGCAGAGCGCCAGGCTGGCGAGAATGAATTTCAAGCGAAAAGACAGCACGCGCATAGTGAGCTCATGGCAAATGCAGGGTGGGGAGTAGAGACAAGACAGCGGTGTCAGTGCGCAGAATCATCCGGCAACCGACGCCGGCGACCGGTCAGCATCGATAACGGCAGGTTGTCGCGTACCTGGAAGCTTTCAAACACGGCCGCTGCGATATGCAAGCACACCAGCACCAGCAGGCCATTGACCGCAGTTTCATGTACTTGCAGCGGCCAATCGGCGCCCCATAAGGCATCGACCTCCTCCATGGCCCAACCGCTCAAGCCCGCCGTCAACATCGCCAGGAGCATCAAAATCATCACCAATGCACCCAACGGCGAGTGACCGAGGCGATGCTCCGGGCGCCTGGTGCGCAGGGAACGCACATGGGCGGCGAGCCTTGCCGGGGTCGGCCAGAAGTCCGCCCAGCGCGCACTGCGTGGCCCGACAAATCCCCACAGCAGCCGTACCAGCAACCAGCCCATGGCGTAATAGCCGAGCCAGACATGCCAATCGTCGCCGCCCTCAGTGAAGAAGTAGTTGGCGACAAAGACCCCGGCGATGGACACGTGAAACAGCCTCACCAGCGGGTCCCACAGTGCTATGGAGTTGCCTGGCATCAGCCCTTGATCTCGGTCTTGACCGCTTTGCCGCTGACCGGGTCGTGGTAGATCTCGACCTTGCGCTTGTCCTTGTCGAACCCGTAGATCTCATAGCAGTTGCCATCGGTGATCTTGAACTTGCTGATCTCGTAGCCCTGGGCTTTCAACTGGTCCTGGAACGCCTGCGGGTCTTGCCATTGCGCGCGCTGCTCCGTGGTGCATTGCGGTCCGGCAAGGGCCAGGGGGCTGGCAACAATCAGCGACAACAACAGAATTTTGCGCATGGTGACACTCTCGCTCGTTGAGGAAGGTCTCACTGTGCAAAACCAAGCTTAATGAAGTCTTAGCTGGTAATGAGTGGTTACATGTTTCTCGTCGCCCGGCCTGCCACGCCCGTCTCGGCAGCGGCATGATGCCGCCGATCTCACATCGGGAATACACCATGCGCCTATTGTTGGTCGAAGATGATCGGGCCCTCGGCCAAGGCATCCGCGTCGCCCTGAGCAGCGAGGGCTACACCCTGGACTGGTTGCACGACGGCGCCAGTGCGCTACATGCGTTACGCAGCGAAAGCTTCGATCTGCTGCTGCTCGACCTTGGCCTGCCGCGCCTCGACGGCCTGGCCCTGTTGCGTCAATTGCGCGATCGGCAACAGGACCTGCCGGTATTGATCCTGACCGCCCGCGACGGCACCGCCGAACGGATTGCCGGGCTGGATGCCGGCGCTGACGACTACCTGATCAAACCCTTCGATGTCGACGAACTCAAGGCCCGCATCCGCGCCTTGCTACGGCGCAGCCAAGGCCGCGCGCAGCCACTGCTGGAGCATGCGGGCGTGTGCCTGGATCCGGTCGGCCAGCAGGTCACCTGGCACGGCAACCCGGTGGTGGTGACGCCGATGGAGTACCAGTTGCTCCATCAACTGTTGGCGCGCCCCGGCAACGTGGTGACCCGCGAACGCCTGTCCCGGGCCTTGTATGGTTGGCAGGAAAAGGTCGAGAGCAACACCCTGGAAGTGTTGATCCATAACCTGCGCAAAAAACTTTCGACCGAGCTGATCCGCACGGTGCGCGGCGTCGGGTATGTGATGGAGCTCAAGCCATGACCTCGATACGTACACGCATTCTGGTGCCGGTGCTGATCCTCGTTCTGCTGGGCGATGTGCTGATCAGTTGGCTGGTGCTGCGCGACAGCCACCACGAGATAGAAGAGGTGTATGACGCCCAGCTCGCGCAAAGTGCGCGCCTGCTGCAAGGGGTGCTGGCACAACGTGCGCCGGGGGACAACGATTGGAACCGGCTCTACCAGGCCTTCGACGCAGCCATGAGCCGCGTGGGCGACACTGGAGCAGCGCACCCTTACGAAACCCGCCTGACATTCCAGGTGTGGCGCACTGACGGCCAATTGCTGGTGCGCTCGGCCGAAGCCCCGGAACTGAAGGCACCACCGGCGACCCTCGGCGCCCACGACCTGATGGACAACGGCCACGACTGGTGCGCCTTCCTGCTCAAGGACCCACAGCAAGGACTGCTGATCTGGGTGGGCGAGCGTGATGATATTCGCCAGGACCTGATCCAGCGCATCGTCGGCCATACGCTGTGGCCCAGTGTGATTGGCGTGCCGCTGCTGGCCACCTTGATCTGGCTGACCATCGGCTGGGGGTTGCAGCCGTTGCGCGCAATGGCCCGTACCATCCGTGGACGCACTACCGAAACCCTCAAACCGCTCAATCTGCGTCCCCTGCCCCACGACCTCGAACCCATGCAGACCGCGCTCAATCGCCTGTTGCAACAGATCGACAACCTGCTGGCGCGAGAAAGACGTTTTATCGCCGATGCCGCCCACGAGCTGCGCACGCCTCTGGCGATCCTGCGGATCCATGCGCAAAACGCCCAGATGGCCGGCACCCCACAGCAACGGGAGGAAGCCCTGGAGTTTCTGGTCAGCGCCGTCGACCGCGCCACGCGCATCGCCAGTCAGTTGCTGACCATGGCGCGTATCGAGCCGCACCTGGCCAACCCCGAGCGATGCGAAGTGGAACTGACCGAGCTGGTGCGGGAGGAACTGGCCGAACTGGCACCCCTGGCGCTGGCAAAGGATATCGAGCTGATCCTCGACAGCGACCACCACTGCCTGGTCAAGACCGACCCCATTGCCCTGGCCATCGCCCTTCAGAACCTGGTGACCAACGCCCTGAACTTCGCCCCGCCTGGCAGCGAGGTCAGGGTCCAAGTACAACCGCAAGGCTGCGGAGCGGTGTATATCAGCGTCGAGGATGCCGGCCCCGGTATCGATGAGGGTGAATATGCGCGCCTGTTCGAGCGCTTCTACACCCAGGGGCACGGCAACGGCGCCGGGTTGGGACTGGCGATTGTGCAGATGATCGTCAGCAAGATCGACAGCAGCCTGCAGTTGTACAACCTGCCCCAGGGCGGGCTATGCGCTGAACTGCGGATCAACCAAGGCGCGCCGCTTCATTCAAGTTGAGCGGCTTGCTGGCGGGCTTTGACGTTTTTTTCATGTGTGTGCGCATAAGATCCCGGACCTCGTTGGGGAGTAGCCTGCTTGTGAGCCTTTCGCAAGCGTTCGTATCAACATTCTCGGCAACCTGCCGTGGTACGAACACCTTTTGGTTGGTGAGACCAGCGACACATCCATGCCTAAAGTCGGGCGTGTGGTTGTGTCGTTGACTCATAGCCCGACTGGAAGATCACCCGTGAATCCTGTTTCCCTGATTCTCCTGGCCCTGGCCATGTCCACGGATGCCTTTGCCGCTGCTATCGGCAAAGGCTCAAGCCTGCACAAACCTCGCCTGGCCGAAGCGCTGCGCACCGGCCTGATTTTCGGCGTCATCGAAGCCATCACCCCGATCATCGGCTGGCTGATCGGCCAAGCCGCCACGCGCTGGGTGGAAAACTGGGACCACTGGATCGCCTTTACCTTGCTGGTGGTATTGGGCCTGCACATGATTTACAACGGCTTCAAGCATGAAGACGAGGCCGAAGAGAAAAGCGCCCAGCACTCCTTCCTGGTCCTCGCCGTCACCGCATTTGCCACCAGTATCGATGCCCTCGCGGTCGGTGTCGGCCTGGCGTTTGTCGATGTGAATATCTGGGTGGCCGCCGCCGCCATCGGCCTGGCGACCATGACCATGGTCACCATCGGCGTGATGCTCGGCCGGGTCCTGGGCACCGTGTTCGGCAAGCGCGCAGAGATCGTCGGCGGCGTGGTACTGATGATCGTCGGTGCAACGATTTTGTATGAGCACCTGTCCGTCTGACTCGCGACCTTGTACCCAGCAAAAGCCCCGTTAATCGGGGCTTTTGCTTTTGGGCGCAGATAGAATGTACCAAGCAGTTAATTAGCTTGCTATCATTACCCCCCTGGACCATCACCCTCGGGCTTTCTCGACATGAAACACACACACCGCGCCACTGGCGCCTCTCGATTCCTGTTGCTGGGCTTGGGCGTCATTATCGTCCTGCTCGGCGTGGCCTTGGCTGTCGGCGGCGCAAAACTGCTGAGCCTGGGAGGCTCGGGCTACTTCCTGGTCGGCGGCGTGGCCATGGCCATCGCGGGTCTGTTGATTGCACAGCGCAAACCGGCGGGTGCCTGGTTGTTCGCTGCCTTTCTGCTCGGCACTGCCGTGTGGGCTGTGTTGGATGTAGGCCTGGTGTTCTGGCCGTTGTTTTCGCGGCTGTTCATGTTCGCCGTTATTGGCCTGGCGGTAGCGCTGGTCTATCCGTGGCTGGCACCGGCCGCAGGCCGTGGTGCCTACGGTGTGGCGGGCGTGCTGGCGGTGGCGCTGGCTGTGGCGGCGGGCAATATGTTTGTCGCCCACCCCAGCGTCGCACCAAACGGCGATGGCCCAGGCTTGACACCCGTTGCGCCGGCAGAGGCGCAGAAGGACTGGGCACACTACGGCAACACCGAAGGCGGCAGCCGTTTTGCGGCACTGGACCAGATCAACCGCAGCAACGTCGACAAGCTCAAGGTGGCCTGGACCTATCGCACCGGTGATGTGGCCATCAGCGACGGCAACGGCGCCGAAGATCAACTCACGCCCCTGCAGGTCGGCAACAAGGTGTTTATCTGCACGCCCCATAACAACCTGATCGCGCTGGATGCCGACACCGGCAAAGAGCTGTGGAAGAACAGCATCAACGCCCAATCGGCGGTATGGCAGCGCTGCCGTGGCATGGCCTATTTCGACGCCAGTGCGCCCATCGCCCAACCGACCCAGGCCAACAGCTCGCCGATCATTGCCGCCAGCGTGCCCGCCGGTGCGCAATGCCAGCGACGCCTGTTGACCAATACCATCGATGCACGGCTGATTGCGGTGGATGCCGATACCGGTGAGTTCTGCGAAGGCTTTGGCAACCACGGCCAAGTGGATCTGAAAGCCGGCCTGGGCAACGTGCCGGACAGCTATTACCAGCTGTCCTCGGCGCCCTTGATGGCCGGCACCACCGTGGTAGTTGGCGGGCGCGTCGCCGATAACGTCCAGACCGATATGCCAGGCGGCGTGATCCGCGGTTTTGATGTGATCAGCGGGCAAATGCGCTGGGCGTTCGACCCGGGCAACCCTGAAGACAAGCAAGCGCCTGCCGCAGACAGTACCTATGTGCGCAGCACCCCCAACAGCTGGGCGCCGATGTCCTATGACCCGCTGATGAATACTGTATTCCTGCCGATGGGCAGCTCGTCCACCGATATCTATGGTGTCGAACGCACCCAGCTCAACCACAAATACGGCGCCTCCGTACTGGCGCTGGACGCCTCCACCGGTGAAGAAAAGTGGGTGTACCAGACCGTCCACAACGACCTCTGGGACTTCGACCTGCCGATGCAACCGAGCCTGATCGACTTCACCCTGGCCGACGGCAAGACCGTACCGGCCGTGGTGATCGGCACCAAGGCCGGGCAGATCTATGTACTGGACCGCGCCACCGGCAAACCGCTGACCGCTGTAGAAGAAGTGCCCGTCAAGGCTGCCAATATTCCCAATGAGCCATACTCCCCCACCCAGCCAAGGTCCGTGGGCATGCCGCAGATCGGCGCGCAGCCCCTGAGCGAATCGGACATGTGGGGCGCAACCCCCTATGACCAGTTGCTGTGCCGCATCGACTTCAAAAGCATGCGCTACGAAGGCTTGTACACCGCACCGGGTACCGATAAGTCACTGAGCTTCCCGGGTTCCCTGGGCGGTATGAACTGGGGCAGCATTTCCACCGACCCGGTGCATGGCTTTATCTTCGTCAACGATATGCGCCTGGGCCTGTGGATCCAGATGATCCCGTCGCAGAACAAGGCCCAGGCCTCCTCCGGTGGTGAAGCGCTGAACACCGGGATGGGCGCGGTCCCGCTCAAGGGCACGCCCTACGCCGTGAACAAAAACCGCTTCCTGTCGGTGGCCGGCATTCCGTGCCAGGCACCGCCATTCGGCACCTTGACCGCCATCGACATGAAAACCCAGAAAATTGCCTGGCAAGTACCCGTTGGCACGGTTGAAGACACCGGCCCACTGGGCATTCGCATGCACCTGCCGATCAAGGTGGGCCTGCCGACCCTGGGCGGTACCCTGTCCACCCAGGGCGGCCTGGTGTTTATCGCCGGCACCCAGGACTTCTACCTGCGCGCCTTCAACAGCGCCAATGGCGAGGAAGCCTGGAAAGCCCGCCTGCCCGTGGGCAGCCAGGGTGGGCCGATGACTTACGTGTCGCCCAAGACCGGCAAGCAATATGTGGTCATCACGGCCGGTGGTGCGCGCCAGTCCACCGACCGTGGCGACTACGTAATCGCCTACGCCCTGCCTTGAGCCCCACGCGGCGCGTATGCGCCGCTGTTTGAAGGTGGGAGCCGGACTTCCCGGCTCCCACTGATAGTGTGATTTTTCCAGGAAGACCTCGCGTTGAATACTCTCTCTATCCGCTTGCTCGGCAGCCTGCTGCTGGGCGCCATATTGCCCGCCTACGGCAGCACCCTCACCGGCGACTGGGGTGGGCTGCGCCATCAGCTCGACGAGCAAGGCATCAAGTTCACCGGCGACTACAGCGGCGAAACCGCCTATAACGCCCATGGCGGCCAGCATCGGTCGGCGCGTTACTCGCAAAACATCAAGCTTGGCGTGCAGCTGGACCTGGGCAAACTGTATGGCCTGCACAACGGTGACAAGATCCAACTGACGGTCAACGACCGCCGTGGCAATAGCGCCTCCGAGGATCTGGTGGGCAACCGCCTGCCGATCCAGGAAAACTACGGTGGGCTCTACACCCGCCTTACCGAGTTGAGTTATGAGCGCACCCTGTTCACCCCGGCGCTGAACCTCAAGCTCGGTTATATGGCCATGGGCAACGATCTGGGCGGCCTCGACAGCGGGATCCTGTGCAACTTCATGAACGCCGGTTTCTGCGGGCACCCGCTGAACATGTCCGGCGGCAGCGGTTGGACCAATTACCCCAACGCACACCTGGGCGCGCGGGTGAAGTATGACTTTTCGCCGGCCTGGCAATTGCGCGTGGCGGCGTTCAATGTCGACCCGCAAAGCAACGGCAACTCCAGCCGCGCCTGGCATGTGGGGCCCAAGCACACCACCGGCACCGTAGTGCCCATCGAACTGGTCTACAAGCACGCCAGCGAACTGCCCGGCGAGTACAAGCTCGGCTATTACTACGACAGCTCCAACGTGCAACGCATCGGCAGCGATAAACACGTCAGCGGCCGCGGCGGCCATTATCTGCTGATCGACCAGGCCCTGTGGAACTCCCAGACCTCGGAGGGCCGCACCTTGCATGCGTTCGGCCAGTACTCGGCCGCGAGCAAGGCAGCGTCGCCATTCAGCCGCTGGTACGGCGCCGGCCTGGTGCTGTACAAACCGTTCGCCGGCCGGCCACGGGACACCGTTGCCCTGGGATATGGCCGTGCGGTGCCCAACCCACGCAGCCGCGATGTGCTGCAACAGGCCGCAGAAGCCAGCGACAATGCTTTCCCCAACCTGGACAGTGCCGAACAGTTGCTCGAACTGAGTTACGGCTACCAAGCCACGCCTTGGCTGATCCTGCGCCCGGATGTGCAATACATCATTGAACCGGGGGCGTTTTCCGGGGAGAAGATCGACAACGCGCTGATACTGGGCCTGCAAGTGAAGGCGACGTTCTGAAGCGCAAGCTTTCAGGCAGTTGAATTAAGCTTGATCCGGGTTATCCGGTTGGAACACGATGGCGGACTTGAACCGTTGACGAAAGGACTGTCGTAATGTTCCCACTGGATATCTGGCTGACTTATAGCGCTGCCTGCCTGTTATTGGTGCTCTCCCCCGGACCGGACAATCTGCTGGCAATCGCCAGGGGCCTGAGCCAAGGGCGTATGGCCGCAGCCATTTCGGGGATCGCGTCAGGCACCGGGATTCTGTTTCACGTGGCTACGGCATCGCTGGGCCTGACCCTGCTGATGCAGACATCCGCCGTGGCCTTCTGGGTGGTCAAGGTAATCGGCGCCAGCTACCTGTTATGGCTGGGCATCAAGGTCCTGCGTTCGCGCAGCCTGATCAACTTCAAGCCGGCGGCGCGGCAACCGCTCAAAAGCATCTTCCTCACTGGCTTCCTGTCGGCGGCGCTGAACCCCAAGCCGGGGCTGTTTGTGCTCGCATTCATCCCCCAGTTCGTCAACCCGTCATTGGGCTCGGTCACCGTGCAGATGATGGTCTACGGTGCCTGGTTCGCCGCTTTGACCGCACTGGGCTTTGCGCTCATGGGGATTTTTGCGACGCGCCTGTCGACCTGGCTGCAGCGCAAGCCAAAAGTGGTCAATGGCCTGAACGTGGGCGCCGGACTGACCTTCGTCGCGTCCGGGCTTTCGGTGGCGGCACTCAGTCAAAAATAGACCGGCCTAAAGATGCTATTGCTAGCCTGGCACCCGTGCCTTGGCCAGCATGTCATCCAACTGCGCAATCAGGTCATCGGCACTGACCTCGACAAAATTCCCACGGGCAGCCGCTAGGATCTTCTCGGCAAACTCGGCGCTGTATTCCTGGTATGGCGCCTCGGCTTCCTGGCCCAGGTCATAGCCAATCATAAACAGCGCCGCCTCCATGGCACGCAATGGATCATTCGGCGCCGCCACCTGCTGGAAGCGGCTGCCGGCAGCGTCTGGATGCTTGAGCACGGCACTGAGCACCCAGCTGGCGCGCAGGTTCCACATGGCGTGGTGGTGGCCGGAGCGCAAACCCGTGAACTTGAACCCATCGCCGCCGGGATTGCGGCGTTTTGGCGCGAGGGCATCTTTGTCTTCCTTGGCTTTGGCCCAGGGGAAGCAGAGGTCCCGCGGTACTTTTACCAGGCCGTGTGCATGGCAGTATTTCACCACCAACCAGCCCAGGCCTGCGGCCACGCGGCTGTCATAGATAATGAAGTCCTTGCACAGCAGGGAATACACCTTGGTCATCCCGGCGTTGAAGCGCAACTGGTCGGAGCGCAACACCGATGCACGCTCATCACCGGCGTCCAGCGCTGCCACGATGGTTTGCAGCATGCTCGCCAGGCCAACCTTGTTTGTCTGCAACCAGTCCACGTTGTGCGCCGTGACACCACCCCAGCGCATCACATCACTTGCCGCTGCTGCGCTACGAGCGTCGTCGCCGGCAGCCGCCACCAGGTCTTTACCCAAGGCTGCCAGGGCTTTGCCGTTGCTGAACGCACTGGTGCCTGGAGCAAAGTCCAGGCGCGCATTGCCCGGGTGGTTCCAGCGATAGTGTTCGAATGCGTTGTACAAGCTGCTGCACGACCAATGCACGCCGGTCTTGCGGTTGACGTACTGATGCTTGAACAGCACCGGGGATTCGAGCTCCGAGGCCAACCAGCGCGTGAACGCAATAACGTGTGGCAGGGCTAGATAGGTTTTGCAGTTCATGAAATGCTCCTGTGGGCTGGCGCTCTAAATCGCGGGTTTGCTTGCCAGCGAGCACATAGTCCCAGCGAATAAACCCACTTTTTGTCTTTGAGTATCGGCCATGATCAATTATCACCGACGCCGCACCGCGCTGCGCAAGATTCTCCAGCGCAGCGGCACGTCGATGAAGACCGCAGACATCCATACAGCGCTGTGCAAGTGGTTCGATGACTTCAGCCTCCATGGCAAAACCACCCTGCGTGATCTTGAAGCCCTGACCGAAACCGAACTGGTGGCAGTGGGGGAAAAAGGCCCGGATAAAAAGGCCAAATACTGGAAGTCCGGGCGCGAGAGTTTTGACCTGACGCTCTCTCCCACCGAAGCCATGACCCTGGCAGCGATTTTCGAGCATGCCCAGCGTTTCGGGTTCAACGCCCATACCGAACAGCTCGGTGAACTGCGCGAATACGCGGCGTCGGAGATGACCAAGCATTCGGCCCGCCCCCTGGCCTGGTCCCAACGCATCACCAGCGGCACGCGGTTTACCCTGCTCCAGCCGGGCAAGCACGACCCCGCGCACCTGGCCACGATTCAAGCGGCGATCCTCGAAGACGTGTCCCTGGAAGTGACCTACCTGCCCAGGGACGCAGGCGGCGTCGAATGTCGGTACCTGTTGAAACCCCTGGCCCTCTCCTATCAGGACTCCAATGTCTATCTGTCTGCGTATGTGGAGCAGGAGCATTGGCCGGCCGGGTACGTGCCTGCAGATCAGCGTGGCAAGTACAGCAGCAACGGGCCGCGCACACTGTGTGCGCTGATGCTGCATCGCATGCTGGCCGTGAAGACCAGTTGGCTGGATGTGCCTGGCCCGCCGCATTACGACGTCAATTCGCTGGACGCGCAAAAGCACCTGATGACCATCCATGGCGAGGCACCGGTGCCGCTCAAGCTGCGCCTGAGTGCCAACCTGCATAATCGCTTGAGCGAGAACCCGCTGACCGACGACCAAGTGATCGTGCCCCAGGGTGACCAGCACTGGGACTTGAGTTGCAGCCTCTACGACACCCAGGGCCTGCGCCTGTTTTTGCTGAGCAATGCGGCGGATATTGAAGTCTTGGCCCCGGCCACGCTGCGCAGCCACGTACACCAGACTCTGCTGCGCGCCGTCACGCTTTACGCCAGCAATGAAACCGCGCCAAAGGACACTCCGTGAACCGAGACCAGCTTGAGCAGCACCAGATCGCGATCTATTTCGTGGTGGTCATCGTCGCCGCCGTCGGCGGCTTGCTCGCCCCTCAGGCTGCGCAGGGCCTGGGCGGCCTCGTCACTCCGGCGATTGCGGTGTTGATGTACGCGATGTTCCTGCAAATCCCGTTTCTGCAACTGCGCCAGGGCCTGGCCAACAGACGCTTCATCGCAGCGTTGCTGGTGGCCAACTTTGTGTTGATCCCCCTGCTCGTCTGGGCGCTTACCCTTGGCCTGCATGACCAACCGGCGATCCTGCTCGGCGCGCTGCTGGTGCTGCTGACACCCTGCATCGACTACGTGGTGGTGTTTACCCATATTGGCAAAGGCGATGCCCGATTGACCCTGGCCGCCACGCCCTTGCTGCTGTTGCTGCAACTGGCGCTGCTGCCGTTGTACCTGACAGTTATTCCCAGTGAGGCTGCGGTAACGATCACCCTCGGGCCGTTTGTCGAGGCGTTTGTGCTGCTGATCGCCATACCTTTGCTGCTGGCGGTACTGACGTGTGCCGGGGCGCGGCGCTCGCCAGGTATTGCGCGCTGGAACCAGGGCTGGGCGTGGATGCCAGTGCCCGCCATGGCGACCGTGTTGCTGGTGGTGATTGGCTCGCAGATCGCGTTCGTGGCGCGGGAGATCGAGCAGTTGTTGCCAGTGATCCCGGTGTACCTGGGCTTCATGTTGCTCGCACCTGTGGTTGGCGCCCTGACGGCACGGGCCTTCCGGCTGCCGGCGGCCACGGCGCGTTCAGTCACCTTCAGCAGTGCCACGCGCAACTCGCTGGTGGTCCTGCCATTGGCACTGGCCTTGCCCGAAGACATGCGCATGCTGGCTGCGGCGGCGATCATCACCCAGACATTGATCGAGTTGGTCTGTGAACTGATCTATATCCGGGTGATTCCGGCCCTGGTCTGGCGGGCCTAGGCCTGCTCGCGCGTCGCGTGCCAGCACAGCAGCGAACCTGCCGTGACCAGCACCGCGCCCTGCCAGAATTGCGGGGTGAGGTGGGCGCCCAGCCACAGCGCGGCGAAGGCCGATGACAACACCGGCGCGCCGTAGGACGCGGTCGCCAGCAACGTCAGGTTGCCGCGCAGGATGCCGATATTCCACAGGGCATAACCACCCGCCATGGCGATGCCCGTGGCCAGCAATTCCAGGCTGCTGCCCAGGCTAAAGGCCGGCAGCACTTCGGCACTCAAGCCGTATTTGACCCATAGCACCGCTGCGGTGAGGATGAAAAACAGCACCACCAGGTTTTGCCCACCCGCGTAGCGCCGTGTGACGTTGCAATACAAGGCAAAGGTAATCGCGCAACCCAGGGCCAGGCTGTAACTCAACGGGTTGGATTGCACATTGGCGACGATGGTTGCCAATGCCAGGCCATCGCCACTCACCACCCAGAGAATGCCAAACAACGCCAACGCACTGCCCGGCACGATGATCCAGCGCGCCTTTTGCCCATTCATGACAATCGCCAGTAGCACCGTCAGGCACGGCCATAGGTAATTCACCACACCTAATTCAATGGCCTGGTTGCGACTGCTGGCAAAGCCCAGGGCCAGAGACAGACAGACCTCGTAGGCCACAAACAACCCGCTGCCCATGATCAAGTAAGGCCAGGACGTGGCGCGCAAGCGTGGACGTCCGAGCCAGGACACCAGCAGAACCGCACCCAACGTATAGATCAGCGCCGCGCCGCCCAGGGGCCCGAACACCTCGCTGACGCTGCGGATCAACCCGGCGGCGGTGCTCCATAAAAGGATTGCCACCAAACCACACACCGTCGCGGCCCGCTCTCCCCTGATCTGCATGGATGCCTCTCTAAGAATGTCCACAGCCACAGTCACAGCACCTGCGGCACAAAGGCGGCAACGGTACACGCTGGGGTATTGCTTGTCGCCTTGCGGGAGCTCGGTGGGTCAGTTGATGCTTGTCTGGCTGAGCGGGCGCCATCGCGGGCAAGCCCGCTCCCACAGGGGATCTTGGTGGTGCTGAATATTTCGGCTACACCACAGAACGAAAGTGGGAGCTGACTTGCCTGCGATGGCCATAGGTATCTACACAACTTTCAGAAACTGACGAACTTCCCTGTGGTGAGCGGGCTTGCCCCGCGCTGGGCTGCGAAGCAGCCCCAAAACCAGCCGCTGCGGTGTATCTGGTACAACGCATTCGTCTTATTGGGGCTGCTTCGCAGCCCAGCGCGGGACAAGCCCGCTCGCCACAACTACGCTATCTGCCTGGATCTAGGCGTTGCGGCAAAGTTGTGTAGATACTTATGCTGCGATGGCGGTACATCAGCCTACAGAGATGGTGACTGAACCACCGCTTTCGCGGGCAAGCCCGCTCCTACAGGGGATCTTGGTAGTGCTGGATATTTTGGCCACACCACAGAACGAAAGTGGGAGCTGGCTTGCCTGCGATGGCGATAGGTCAGTTGATGCATCTCTGGCTGAACTGACGCAGCCCCACAGGGAATATCTTCAGGGTAGGCACTCGAGATTGGCTGCAGATCGCGCAAAGGTGTTTTGCTATCAACGGGATTGATAGCACCCTAACGAAAACCCCATGCTAGAGGGCTTTCCCCAGGCTTATATCATTCCGAATGATAGTTACCTTTGTTTCATTCGATTCGTGAGATAGCACACCGCCGAGCATGATCCGCCCATCTCAAATACATTGGCGGATGCACCTCATGGAACAGTCACTCAAACATTTGCGCTATCCCCTTGCCCTTCTGGCCGTGCTGGTGATGAGCGCATGCGGCAAGGCCCCCGAGCAAGCGGCCGCCATGCCCGCCAGCAAAGTCAGCGTTGCCAAGGTGCTGGAGCAACCCGTCAACGAGTGGGACGAGTTCACCGGCCGCCTCGAAGCCCCGGAAACCGTACAGATCCGCCCACGCGTGTCGGGCCAGATCGACCAGGTAGCCTTTACCGAAGGCGCGCTGGTGAAGAAAGGCGACCTGCTGTTCCAGATCGATCCACGTCCATTCCAGGCCGAAGTGCGGCGCCTTGAAGCCCAGCTTCAACAGACCCGAGCCGCCGCATCGCGCAGTGACAACGAAGCCCAGCGTGGCGAGCGCCTGCGCCAGAGCAATGCGATTTCCGCCGAGCTGGCCGACTCCCGTACCACTGCCGCCCAGGAAGCCCGCGCCGCCGTGGCCGGGATCCAGGCGCAGTTGGACCTGGCCCGCCTGAACCTGAGTTTCACCCGCGTCACCTCGCCCATCAGTGGCCGTGTCAGCCGCGCAGCGATCACCGCCGGTAACCTGGTGACCGCCGACGTCACCGAACTGACCAGCGTGGTCTCCACCGACAAGGTCTATGCCTACTTCGATGCCGATGAGCGCGTGTACCTCAAGTACACCGAACTGGCGCGCCAGGGCCGTCGCGGCGCGACCACCCCGGTGTACCTGGGCCTGTCCAACGAAGAGGGCAACCCGCACCTGGGCCAGATGAACTTTGTCGACAACCAGGTCAACCCGGCCACCGGCACCATCCGTGGTCGCGCCGTGTTCGATAACAGCGACGGGCGCTTCACCCCTGGCCTGTACGCGCGCCTCAAGTTGGTGGGCAGCGGCACCTACTCCGCCGTGCTGATCACCGACGAGGCCGTGGGCACCGACCTTGGCAAGAAATTCGTACTGGTGATGGATGGCGACAATAAGTCCGCCTACCGCGCCGTTGAGTTGGGGCCAAAGATCGAAGGCTTGCGCATCGTACGCAGCGGCCTGAGCAAGGACGACACCATTATCGTCAAGGGCCTGCAGCGGGTGCGCCCAGGATCGCCAGTCGCCCCGCAAACGATCCCGATGGCCAGCCAGGCCACCCTCGCCGCCTTGGCCCAACAACGACAAGCGCTTGAAGCCAGCAACCTGGAGCAAGTGACGCCGGACAACAAAGCCGCGCCCAAGCTCGCCAGTGTCGCGATTCCACGCGGTTAAGGGACTACACACAAGATGAATTTTTCCAAGTTCTTCATATCACGGCCGATCTTCGCAGCGGTGCTCTCACTGCTGATCCTGATCGCCGGCGCGATCTCGCTGTTCCAGTTGCCGATCAGCGAATACCCGGAGGTGGTACCGCCGACCGTGGTCGTGCGTGCCAACTTCCCGGGCGCCAACCCCAAAGTCATCGGTGAAACCGTGGCCTCACCGCTGGAGCAGGCGATCACCGGCGTCGAGAACATGCTCTACATGTCCTCGCAGTCGACCGCCGACGGCAAGTTGACCCTGACCATCACCTTCGCCCTGGGTACCGACCTGGATAACGCCCAGGTGCAGGTGCAAAACCGTGTGACGCGCACTCAGCCAAAACTGCCTGAAGAAGTGACGCGCATCGGTATCACCGTGGACAAGGCCTCCCCCGACCTGACCATGGTCGTGCACCTGACCTCCCCGGACCAGCGCTACGACATGCTCTACCTGTCCAACTACGCGATCCTCAATATCAAGGATGAGTTGGCACGCCTGGGTGGTGTGGGTGATGTGCAGCTGTTCGGCATGGGCGACTACTCCCTGCGGGTGTGGCTCGATCCGAACAAGACCGCCTCGCGCAACCTGACCGCCAGCGATGTCGTGACCGCGATTCGCGAGCAAAACCGCCAGGTGGCCGCCGGTGCCCTGGGCGCGCAGCCTGCGCCGAATGACACCAGCTTCCAGCTGTCGGTCAATACCCAGGGGCGCCTGGTCACCGAGGAAGAGTTCGAAAACATCGTGATTCGCGCCGGCGACAACGGCGAGATCACGCGCCTCAAGGACATTGCGCGCATCGAGCTGGGCTCCAGCCAATATGCCTTGCGCTCCCTGATCGACAACCAGCCGGCGGTGGCGATTCCGATTTTCCAGCGGCCGGGCTCCAACGCCATCGACATCTCCAATGATGTGCGCAGCAAAATGGCGGAGCTGAAAAAGAGCTTCCCTGAAGGCATGGATTACCGCATCGCCTACGACCCGACCGTGTTTGTGCGTGGCTCGATCGAGGCGGTGGTCCACACCTTGTTCGAGGCGTTGATCCTCGTGGTCCTGGTGGTGATCCTGTTCCTGCAGACCTGGCGTGCGTCGATCATTCCCCTGGTCGCGGTGCCGGTGTCATTGATCGGTACCTTTGCGGTGATGCACCTGTTCGGGTTCTCACTCAATGCGCTATCGCTGTTCGGCCTGGTGCTGGCCATCGGGATCGTGGTGGACGACGCCATCGTGGTGGTGGAGAACGTCGAACGTAACATCGAGCTGGGCCTGGAGCCCTTCCCGGCCACGGAAAAAGCCATGAGCGAAGTGACCGGGCCGATCATTGCCACGGCGCTGGTGCTGTGTGCGGTGTTTATTCCGGCCGCCTTTATCAGCGGCTTGACCGGGCAGTTCTACAAACAGTTTGCGTTGACGATTGCCATCTCTACCGTGATCTCGGCATTCAACTCCCTGACTCTGTCGCCGGCCCTGGCGGCGGTGTTGCTGCGCAGCCATAACGCGCCAAAGGACCGGTTCTCCAGGTTCCTCGACAAGCTCTTCGGTGGCTGGCTGTTCCGTCCATTCAACCGCTTTTTTGAAAAAGCCAGCCATGGCTATGTGGGCACCGTGCGCCGGGTGATTCGCGGCACCGGTATCGCGCTGTTCGTGTATGGCGGCCTGATGGTGCTGACCTTCTTCGGGTTTGCCCATACGCCGACCGGTTTCGTACCGGCCCAGGACAAGCAGTACCTGGTGGCCTTCGCCCAGTTACCGGACGCCGCCAGCCTGGACCGCACCGAAAACGTGATCAAGCGCATGTCCGACATCGCCCTGAAACAGCCCGGCGTGGAAAGCGCCATCGCCTTCCCGGGCCTGTCGATCAACGGCTTCACCAACAGCCCGAACAGCGGCATCGTGTTCGTGACCTTGAAGCCCTTCGGCGAGCGCAAGGATCCGAGCATGTCCGCCGGGGCGATTGCCGGGGCACTGAACGGCAAGTATGCGGATATCCAGGAAGCCTACATGGCGATCTTCCCGCCGCCGCCGGTACAGGGCCTGGGCACCATTGGCGGGTTCCGCCTGCAAGTCGAAGACCGCGGCAACCTGGGCTACGAAGAACTGTACAAAGAAGTGCAGAACGTCATCGCCAAGAGCCACAACGTGCCTGAACTGTTTGGCCTGTTCACCAGCTACACGGTCAACGTGCCCCAGGTCGATGCGGCTATCGACCGTGAAAAGGCCAAGACCCACGGCGTGGCGATCAGCGACATCTTCGACACCCTGCAGATCTACCTGGGCTCGTTGTATGCCAACGACTTCAACCGCTTCGGCCGTACCTATCAAGTCAACGTGCAGGCTGAGCAGCAGTTCCGCCTCGACGAAGACCAGATCGGCCAGCTGAAAGTGCGCAACAACAAGGGCGAAATGATCCCGCTGGCGACCTTTATCAAGGTCAGCGACACCTCGGGGCCGGACCGCGTGATGCACTACAACGGCTTTATCACCGCCGAAATCAACGGCAACGCGGCCCCTGGCTACAGCTCGGGCCAGGCTGAGGCGGCGATCGAGAAACTGCTCAAGGAAGAACTGCCCAACGGCATGACCTACGAGTGGACGGACCTGACCTATCAGCAAATCCTCTCGGGCAATACCGCACTGTTCGTGTTCCCGCTCTGCGTACTGCTGGCGTTCCTGGTACTGGCCGCTCAATACGAAAGCTGGAGCCTGCCACTGGCGGTAATCCTGATCGTACCGATGACGCTGTTGTCGGCCATTACCGGGGTGATTCTGTCCGGTGGCGACAACAACATCTTTACCCAGATCGGCTTGATCGTACTGGTGGGCCTGGCCTGTAAGAACGCGATTCTGATCGTCGAATTCGCCAAGGACAAACAGGAAGAAGGCCTCGACCCGCTGGCTGCGGTGCTGGAAGCCTGCCGCCTGCGTCTGCGGCCGATCCTGATGACCTCGTTCGCCTTCATCATGGGCGTGGTGCCCTTGGTGTTCTCCAGCGGCGCGGGTGCCGAGATGCGGCACGCCATGGGTGTGGCGGTGTTCTCCGGGATGATCGGCGTGACCTTCTTCGGCCTGTTGCTGACGCCGGTGTTCTACGTGTTGATCCGCCGTTATGTGGAGCGCAGCGATGCACGCAAAGCGGCCAAGGCCTTGCAGCTGGAGACACAGCAATGAGTGTGAAAGTGTTCTTGCCGAGCCTGTTGGTATTGGCGCTCGCCGCCTGTGCCGTGGGCCCGGACTACAAAACCCAGCAGTTGGAGGCGGCCAATATCACGGCCGCCGCCGATGCCAAGCAGTACGACCACGCCAAGTTCGAAGGTATCTGGTGGCAGCAGTTCGAGGACCCGATCCTCAACCAGTTGGTGACGCAATCGTTGAGCGGCAACCGCGACCTGCGCGTAGCGTTTGCCCGCCTGCGGGCCGCCCGGGCGATTCGGGATGACGCCAGCAATGACGCGATGCCCACCATCACCAGCCGCGCCAGCAGCGACTTGGCCAAAGGGCAGATCCCGGGCCAGACCACCCGCCGAGTCAACAGCGAGCGCTATGACCTGGGCCTGGACATGGCCTGGGAGCTGGACCTGTTTGGCCGCATCCAGCGCAACCTGGAGGCCAGCGACGCCGACCAGCAAGCCGCCGAAGCCGACCTCTATCAACTGCAAGTCAGCATGATTGCCGAACTGGTGGACGCCTACGGCCAATTGCGCGGTGCGCAACTGCGGGAAAAAATCGCCCTGGCCAACCTGAAGAACCAGCAGGATTCGCGCACCATCACCGAAAGCCTGCGCGATGCCGGCGTCGGCGACCAACTGGACGTGGTACGTGCCGATGCACGCCTGGCGGCGGTTGAAGCCAGCGTGCCGCAATTGCAGGCCGAACAAGTGCGCGAACGCAACCGCATCGCCACCCTGCTCGGCCAGCGCCCGGACAAACTCACGGTAGACCTGAGCCCGGCCGACCTACCGGCGATTGCCAAGGCCTTGCCGATTGGCGACCCGGGGCAACTGCTGCAACGGCGCCCGGACATTCTCAGCGCCGAACGCAAACTGGCAGCGGCCACCGCGCGTATCGGCGTGGCCAAGGCCGACCTGTTTCCGCGGGTCAGCCTCAGTGGCTTCCTCGGCTTTACCGCCGGCCGGGGCTCGCAGATCGGCTCGTCTGCCGCCAATGCCTGGGCCCTGGGCCCGAGCATCACCTGGGCCGCCTTTGACCTGGGCAGCGTGCGCGCCCGCTTGCGCGGCGCCGATGCCGAGGCCGACGGCGCCCTGGCGACGTACGAGCAGCAAGTATTGCTGGCGCTGGAAGAATCCGAGAACGCGTTCAGCGACTACGGCAAACGCCAACAGCGCCTGATCTCGCTGATCCGCCAAAGCGAATCCAGCCGTGCTGCGGCCGACCTGGCCGAGATCCGCTACCGCGAAGGCACCGCCGACTTCCTCGTGCTGCTCGACGCCCAGCGTGAACGCCTGGCGGCCGAAGACGCCCAGGCCCTGGCCGAAGTGGACCTGTATCGCGGCATCGTGGCGATCTACAAGGCATTGGGTGGTGGCTGGCAGCCAGACACGGTGGTCGCCACCCTCAAGTGATGTAAAGAGCTCCTTTGGTTGGTCGCATCCAGCCAATTTTTAGCCCCGTGGTCCATTCGGTCACGGGGCTTTTTTTGCTCTGGTGTTTGCGGCGGCTTTTGTGGCGAGGGGGCTTGTCCCGGTACAAACCGGGGACATCGTTTACATTTCTAACCGGGGACATGGTTTACAGGTTAATACGCATGGTCAGGAGGTATCTGATCATGCCCTGGAACCAAGAGTCCCCCATGAATCAACGAATC
>NZ_VFEV01000021.1 GCF_007858275.1 Pseudomonas proteolytica | reverse complement strand
ACGGAGTATCTGATACACCGCATACGGCTTACTGGGGCTGCTTCGCAGCCCAGCGCGGGGCAAGCCCGCTCGCCACAACTGCGCTATCTGCCTGGATTTAGGCGTTGCGGCAAAGTTGTGTAGATACCTATGCTCATCGCAGGCAAGCCAGCTCCCACACTTGGCCGCATATACCTGCTGGAATGCGGTCAAGTGTGGGAGCTGGCTTGCCTGCGATAGAGTCAACTCGGTGTAACTGATTAGCTGCGATTGGCCCATCGCAACCTGAGCCACTCCAGGTCCTCTGGCCGGGTCACCTTGATATTGTCCGCGCGCCCTTCCACCAGACGCGGCGCCTGGCCGGACCATTCCATGGCCGAGGCTTCGTCGGTGATAACTGCGTCGGCCACCAGGCTATCGGCCAAGGCACGATGCAGCGCACCCAGGCGAAACATTTGCGGCGTGTAGGCTTGCCAGATAAGGCTGCGGTCAATGGTTTCCACGACCCGCCCGTGCTTGTCGACACGCTTGAGGGTGTCGCGGGCCGGCACAGCCAGCAAGCCGCCCACAGGGTCGTGCGCCAGCTCTGCCAACAACGTGTCGAGGTCCTCGCGGCTCAGGTTCGGCCGTGCGGCATCGTGCACCAGCACCCAGTCGTCATCGCTGGCGCCCAAGGCATTGAGTTGCAGCAACGCATTGAGTACCGAGCCTGAACGCTGCGAACCACCGTCCGCGCGCTGGATGCGCGGGTCGCCAGCACACGCCAGGCTTGGCCAATAAGGATCATCCACAGCCAGACTGACCACCAGCCCCTTGAGGCTCGGATGGTCGAGGAAACAGCCCAGGCTGTGTTCAAGAATAGTGCGCCCGCCCAACTGCAGATACTGCTTGGGACGGTCTGCGGCCATACGGGCACCGACGCCCGCGGCAGGAATCACGGCCCAGAAGGCCGGCAAACAGGAACTCATTGGGCCAACTGGTAGAGGGTTTCGCCCTCCTTGACCATGCCCAACTCATGACGAGCCCGCTCTTCGACGGTCTCCATGCCTTTTTTCAACTCAAGCACTTCGGCATCGAGTACACGGTTGCGCTCCAGCAACACCTCGTTCTCGGCGTGCTGCGCGGCAATTTGCTGGGTCAGGTCGGTTACCTGCGCCAGGCTGCCATTGCCCACCCAAAGGCGGTACTGCAGGCCAGCCAGCAGCAAGAGCAAGACGAGGAACAACCAATTGGGACTGCGCATCGAATATCGGGTATCCAGTGAAAAAAGACAGCCATGCAAAACTTTTGAAGCAACTGATAGCACGAAGCCTGGAAGAACCAGGCTTGTGCTTGATAGGCATCAGATTAGTGCGCAAATTCACTCTTCAGCGAGTTTTCCGACACAATCCGTTGTCTTTTTACCATCAACTACTCAGCCGCGAAACTCACCGCGACCGTTGTATTTGGCTTTACCGCCCAATTGCTCTTCGATACGCAGCAGTTGGTTGTACTTGGAAACGCGGTCGGAACGGCACAGGGAACCGGTTTTGATCTGGCCCGCGGAGGTACCCACGGCCAGGTCGGCAATGGTCGAGTCTTCGGTTTCGCCGGAGCGGTGCGAGATCACGGCGGTGTAGCCCGCGGCCTTGGCCATCTGGATAGCTTCCAGGGTTTCGGTCAGGGTGCCGATCTGGTTGAACTTGATCAGGATCGAGTTGGCGATCTTTTTATCGATGCCTTCTTTCAGGATCTTGGTGTTGGTCACGAACAGGTCGTCGCCAACCAGCTGGATCTTCTCGCCGATCTTGTCGGTGAGGATTTTCCAACCGTCCCAGTCGGACTCGTCCAAGCCGTCTTCGATCGAAATGATCGGGTAGCGTTGGGTCAGGCCCTTCAGGTATTCCGCGAAACCTTCGGAGTTGAACACCTGGCCTTCGCCAGACAGGTTGTACTTGCCATCTTCATAGAACTCGCTGGCCGCGCAGTCCAGGGCCAGGGTCACGTCGGTGCCCAGCTTGTAGCCAGCGTTGGCCACCGCTTCGGAGATCACTTTCAGTGCATCTTCGTTGGACGCCAGGTTCGGTGCGAAACCACCTTCGTCGCCCACAGCAGTGCTCAGGCCACGGGCCTTCAGCACAGCTTTGAGGTGATGGAAGATCTCGGTGCCCATGCGCAGGCCTTCGGAGAAGGTCTTGGCGCCGACTGGCTGCACCATGAATTCCTGGATATCGACGTTGTTGTCCGCGTGTTCGCCACCGTTGATGATGTTCATCATCGGCACCGGCATGGAGTACACGCCCGGAGTGCCGTTCAGGTTGGCAATGTGCGCGTAAAGCGGCAGGTCTTGATCCTGTGCAGCGGCCTTGGCAGCCGCCAGGGATACGGCGAGGATCGCATTGGCGCCGAGGCTGCCTTTGTTTTCAGTGCCGTCGAGCTTGATCATCGCGTGGTCCAGGGCTTTCTGGTCCAGCGGGTCCTTGCCCAGCAACAGGTCGCGGATCGGACCGTTGATGTTGGCTACCGCCTTGAGGACACCCTTGCCCAGGTAACGGCTCTTGTCGCCATCACGCAGTTCCAGCGCTTCGCGCGAACCGGTGGAAGCACCGGACGGCGCGCAGGCGCTGCCGATGATACCGTTATCGAGAAGCACGTCGGCTTCGACGGTGGGGTTGCCACGGGAGTCGAGAACTTCACGACCTTTGATGTCGACGATTTTTGCCATTGTTGTAAACACTCCAAAGTTGACGAAAACGACGCAGCTGAAGGAAATCTTTTGACCGACCGCAAGGGTGGAACAACGGGGCAGGCTTGCAGGCGACAAGGCCCAGGCCCTGGGACCTGAGCATAAAGCGCGGAAAGTTTACCGGAGAAACGCGGGTTACGCGGTCTCTACTGTCGGAAAACTCTTGACCAGTTCGTCCAATTGCTTGAGCTGGGCCAGGAATGGCTCCAACTTGTCCAGGCGCAGGGCACAAGGACCGTCGCACTTGGCGTTGTCCGGGTCCGGGTGGGCTTCCAGGAACAGGCCAGCCAGGGACTGGCTGATACCGGCCTTGGCCAGGTCCAGCACCTGGGCACGTCGCCCACCGGCAGAATCTGCGCGACCACCGGGCATTTGCAGCGCGTGGGTCACGTCGAAGAATACCGGGTATTCGAACTGTTTCATGATGCCGAAACCGAGCATGTCCACCACGAGGTTGTTGTAGCCGAAGCTCGAACCACGCTCGCAGAGGATCAACTGGTCGTTACCCGCTTCCACGCACTTGTTCAGGATGTGTTTCATTTCCTGGGGCGCGAGGAACTGGGCTTTCTTGATATTGATCACAGCGCCGGTCTTGGCCATCGCGACCACCAGGTCGGTCTGGCGCGACAGGAAGGCCGGCAACTGGATGATGTCGCACACCTCGGCGACCACGGCCGCCTGCTCAGGCTCGTGGACGTCGGTGATGATCGGCACGCCGAAGGCTTGCTTGATGTCCTGGAAGATCCGCATGCCTTCTTCAAGGCCCGGGCCGCGATAGGAGGTCACGGACGAACGGTTGGCCTTGTCGAAGCTGGCCTTGAATACATAAGGGATACCCAGTTTCTCGGTAACCTTTACGTACTCTTCACAGACCTGCATCGCCATGTCGCGGCTTTCCAGCACGTTCATGCCGCCAAACAGCACCATGGGCTTGTCGTTGGCAATCTCGATGTCGCCTACGCGAATGATCTTCTGGGCCATCAGGTTTACGCCTTCTTCTGATGTTGCGTCAGTGCAGCCTTGACGAAACCGCTGAACAACGGGTGACCGTCGCGCGGGGTCGACGTGAACTCAGGGTGGAACTGGCAAGCGACGAACCATGGATGATCCGGGGCTTCGACCACTTCAACCAGCTTGCCGTCACCGGAGCGACCGGAGATTTTCAGGCCGGCTTCCTTGATCTGCGGCAGCAGGTTGTTGTTCACCTCATAACGATGACGGTGACGCTCGACAATCACATCCTTGCCATAGCAGTCGTGCACCAGCGAACCGGACTCCAGCAGGCAATCCTGTGCGCCCAGACGCATGGTGCCGCCCAGGTCGGAGGTTTCGGTGCGGGTTTCGACAGCGCCGGTGGCATCTTCCCACTCGGTGATCAGGCCCACGACCGGGTGGCCGCTGGTGTGATCGAACTCGGTGGAGTTGGCGTCTTTCCAGCCCAGCACGTTACGGGCGAACTCGATAACGGCCACTTGCATGCCCAGGCAGATACCCAGGTACGGCACCTTGTTCTCGCGAGCGTACTGCACGGCAGTGATCTTGCCTTCCACGCCACGCAGGCCGAAACCGCCTGGTACGAGGATCGCGTCGACACCTTCGAGCAGGGCGGTGCCCTGGTTCTCGATATCTTCGGAATCGATGTAGCGCAGGTTGACCTTGGTCCGGTTGCTGATGCCCGCGTGGCTCATCGCTTCGATCAGCGACTTGTACGCGTCCAGCAGTTCCATGTACTTGCCGACCATGGCGATGGTCACTTCGTGCTCAGGGTTGAGCTTGGCGTCGACCACCGCTTCCCACTCGGACAGGTCCGCACCGTTGCACTGCAGGCCGAAACGCTCGACCACAAAATCATCCAGGCCTTGGGAATGCAGGATGCCCGGGATCTTGTAGATGGTGTCGGCGTCTTCCAGGGCAATCACCGCACGTTCTTCAACGTTGGTGAACTGGGCGATCTTGCGACGCGAGGAAATGTCGATCGGGTGATCGGAGCGGCACACCAGCACGTCCGGCTGCAGGCCGATGGAACGCAGTTCCTTGACCGAATGCTGGGTTGGCTTGGTTTTGGTTTCGCCGGCAGTGGCGATGTACGGCACCAGCGTCAGGTGCATCAGCATCGCGCGCTTGGCGCCGACTTCGAAACGCAATTGGCGGATGGCTTCGAGGAACGGCTGGGATTCGATGTCACCCACGGTGCCACCGATCTCGACCATCGCCACGTCGGCATCGCCTGCACCCTTGATGATGCGGCGCTTGATTTCGTCGGTGATGTGCGGGATCACCTGGATGGTTGCACCCAGGTAGTCACCACGGCGCTCTTTGCGCAGCACGTGCTCGTAGACACGGCCAGTGGTGAAGTTGTTGTTCTGGGTCATGGTCGTGCGGATGAACCGCTCGTAGTGGCCCAGGTCCAGGTCGGTCTCGGCGCCGTCATGGGTGACGAACACTTCACCGTGCTGGAACGGGCTCATGGTGCCCGGGTCGACGTTGATGTACGGGTCCAGCTTGAGCATGGTGACCTTAAGTCCCCGCGCCTCCAGGATGGCCGCCAACGAAGCGGAGGCAATGCCTTTCCCCAATGAAGAAACAACACCGCCCGTGACGAATATGTAGCGCGTCATGAAAAACCCTAGAAGTCTGCGTTAAAGCGGTCGGAGCCGCCGGGGAAAGCGAAGGAAGGCCGAAGCCCCCGATCACCTGCATTAATCACAGTGCACCTTTCAAAAAAACCGCCGCGTTGTGACAGACCAGCAATGGAACACCGGTACGTTGATCGCTACACATTTTTTGGAATCGCCCAGCAAAGACTGCTTGGTAATCGGCAACGACTGTGTTTCAGGAGAATCCACAGAAGTTGTATCAAGAAGGGAGCGTAGTCTACCGGAAAGGCGCTATCAGCTCAAACCTTGATCGCAGGTTGGTGGCGCCCAATGTAATTGCCAGTCATCCCCCTGCCCTGTCGAGGCCCTCGCCAGGTTGGCCACGGCCAGTAGCCGGGAGCCCTGGTACAGCAGCGGCAATCTGCCACGGATAAAACCCGGCACCGCACTTTCGTTGAGCAAACGCTTGAGGTCACGCCGGCCACGACCTGGCACTTCCATGACTTCACCGCCCTGGCGGTAGCCGATGCTCAAAGGGCCTTCAGGGGCATTTGCGCTGAAATACAGCTGGCCGTTGCCAGGTAACTGTAGTGGGTTTTGCGGGTGCGGCCAGCTTAGCGCAGTGTCGGAAAATTCCGACCAAGCGGCAGGCACCCACCAGATGCGATCGTTGCAACGGTGCAATTGGCCGTCGGCCAAACGCCAAACCGGCTGTGCGTCAGCCTTGGCATCACGCAGGGTATTCCAGCCGACCCAGTGCTCGCTGTCGGGCAAGGGCGTCAGGGGCGCCAGCCAGTAACGCAGGGCATTGCGCTGCCGGGCGTCGGAAAGATCACGTAACGGCGCAAGCGCCAACGAGGGCAGCGCCAGCCAGGGAAATGCCGATGGCAACTGGGCGGCCTGCACATCCAATTGCGCCAGCTCATCAAGCAGCTCTTGGGCCTGCGCCAGATGCCCTGCGGTCCGCGCCAGGGTATTTACCGCTTGGGGCCAGCGCGCAGTGAGCTGCGGGAACACTTGATGACGCAGATAATTGCGAGAGAAACGTGAGTCACCGTTGGACGGGTCTTCGATCCAGCTCAGTTGCTGTTCGCGAGCGTAGGTTTCCAGCTCGGCCCGCGACACGTCCAACAGCGGCCGCGCCAGCCAGCCTTCGCCCAAGGGACGCTGTACTGGCATGCCAGTGAGGCCCCGCACCCCGGCGCCCCGCAGCAGGCGGAACAACAGGGTTTCGGCCTGATCGTCACGGTGCTGGCCTGTGAGCAGCAATTCCCCTGGAGCGATCGCTTCGGCAAACGCCTGGTAGCGCGCATCACGGGCCGCACGCTCGAGGCTTGCACCTGCCTGCACTTGCACAGGCATGATCCGCAGCGACACACCTGCGGCATCACAGACCGCCTGACAATGAGCTGGCCACGCGTCAGCCGCAGCCTGGAGGCCATGGTGAACATGGATCGCCTGCAGGGGCGGCAGGGACTGGTTTTTTGCCAGATCGGCGAGAAGGTGCAGCAGGACCGTAGAGTCGAGTCCGCCGGAGAAAGCGATATGCCAGGCAGAGGCGTTGCGCCACGGGGCGAGGGTTTGCAGAAGTTTGGCGGTTAGGGTTGGTTTCATCGCACGTTACCGCCACAAAACTGGAATACGTTAACCAAGCATATACAAAGCAAATGTGGGAGCGGGCTTGCCCGCGATAGCGGTGTACCAGTCAACCAATCTGGCACTGACACATTGCTATCGCGAGCAAGCCCGCTCCCACATGGGTAACGCAGTGGCTTAGAGACCGTAGCTCATCAGGCGCTCGTAACGACGGGCCAGCAGTGCCTCGTTGTCGAACTTCTTGAGCATGTCCAGCTGCGCACAGAGCTCAGCGCGGATGGTGGCCGACGCAGCAGCCGGGTCGCGATGGGCGCCGCCCAGGGGCTCGGCGATTACTTTGTCGACAATGCCCAGGCCTTTGAGGCGATCAGCGGTGATACCCATGGCTTCGGCAGCATCCGGAGCCTTTTCTGCGGTTTTCCACAGGATCGAGGCGCAACCTTCCGGCGAGATCACCGCGTAGGTGGAATACTGCAGCATGTTCAATTGGTCGCAGACGCCAATGGCCAACGCACCGCCGGAACCGCCTTCACCAATCACGGTCGCGATGATCGGGGTTTTCAGGCGTGCCATCACCCGCAGGTTCCAGGCAATCGCTTCGCTCTGGTTGCGCTCTTCAGCGTCGATACCTGGGTAGGCACCCGGGGTGTCGATAAAGGTCAGGATCGGCATCTTGAAGCGTTCAGCCATCTCCATCAGGCGGCAAGCCTTGCGGTAGCCTTCTGGACGCGGCATGCCGAAGTTGCGACGCACTTTCTCGCGCACTTCGCGGCCTTTCTGGTGACCGATCACCATCACGGGCTGGTCGTCGAGGCGGGCAATACCGCCGACAATCGCCGCGTCATCGGAGAAGTGACGGTCGCCGTGCAACTCGTCAAACTCGGTGAAGATGTGATCGATGTAGTCCAGGGTATACGGACGGCGTGGGTGGCGGGCCAGGCGCGCGATCTGCCAGCTGGTCAGCTTGCCGAAGATGTCTTCGGTGAGCGTCTTGCTCTTGTCTTGCAGGCGGGAGATTTCATCGCCGATATTCAGCGAATTGTCATTGCCGACCAGGCGCAGCTCTTCGATCTTGGCTTGCAGGTCAGCGATCGGCTGTTCGAAATCAAGAAAATTCGGGTTCATAAGCGTCCGTCTTGGGTCGACGGCCAGGGAGTGCCTGGCCAGCCGGTTGTCTATTCGCGCCCTACCTTAAGGGAGAGGCGCGTCAAGGTCGAGATTAAATGTTGAGTCGAGGTCAGGGGTACAAGGGCAGCCCTGACCGTCAACGGTATTGGAGGAAGACGTTGTCACGCCCGAACTGGTCACGCAATGCTTGAATCAAGCCATCAGCCGGGTCAATTCGCCACGTCTCGCCGAACTGCAACATCGCCTTGGCGTCGTTGCCGGTGTACTCCATGGTCACCGGGCACGCGCCACGGTGACGCTTGAGCAGATCCCCCAGCCAGCGTAGCTGATCGCCCTTGAGCGCCTCGGTCTTGACCTTCAGGCGCAGGCTTTCGGCCAGGTTGGTACGGGCATCTTCCATGCTCATCACCCGCTTGATCCGCAGGCGCAGGCCGCCGGAGAAGTCATCGTTGCTGACCTCCCCCTCCACCACCACCATCGCGTCGGTCTGCAACAGCGACTGCGCGGAGTGGAAGGCGTCGGCAAACAGCGACGCTTCGATACGCCCGGAGCGGTCGTCGAGGGTGATGAAACCCATCTTGTCGCCCTTTTTGTTCTTCATCACCCGCAAGGCAATGATCATCCCGGCGACAGTCTGGGTATCGCGCGCCGGCTTCAGGTCGATGATGCGCTGGCGGGCAAATCGGCGGATCTCGCCTTCATATTCATCAATCGGGTGACCGGTGAGGTACAGGCCCAGGGTGTCTTTTTCACCCTTGAGCCGCTCCTTGAGGGTCAGCTCTTTGGCCTTGCGGTGGTTGGCATACACATCGGCGTCTTCTTCGACGAACAGCCCGCCAAACAGGTCGGCATGCCCACTGTCGTGGGTCCGGGCAGTTTGTTCGGCAGCCTTGATCGCTTCTTCCATGGCGGTCAGCAGTACCGCGCGATTACGGTCGATATTGGCCTGGTAGGCCTTCGGCTCGTCATGGAAATACGGCCCGAGGCGGTCAAGTGCACCGCTGCGGATCAGGCCATCGAGGGTACGTTTGTTGATGCGCTTGAGGTCGACCCGAGCGCAGAAGTCGAACAGATCCTTGAAAGGACCGTCCTGGCGCGCCTCGGTGATCGCCTCGACCGGGCCCTCGCCCACGCCTTTGATCGCGCCCAGGCCGTAGATGATGCGGCCTTCGTCGTTCACGGTGAACTTGAACTCCGAGGCGTTCACGTCCGGCGCGTCGAGACGCAGCTTCATGGTCCGCACTTCTTCGATCAAGGTCACGACCTTGTCGGTGTTGTGCATATCCGCCGAAAGCACCGCTGCCATGAACGGCGCCGGGTAGTGGGCTTTCAGCCAGGCAGTCTGGTATGACACCAGGCCGTAGGCGGCGGAGTGGGATTTGTTGAAGCCATAACCGGCGAATTTTTCTACCAGGTCAAAGATGTTACCGGCAAGGTCAGCGTCGATATTGTTGGTGGCGCAACCTTCAATGAAACCGCCGCGCTGCTTGGCCATTTCCTCGGGCTTTTTCTTACCCATGGCGCGACGCAGCATGTCTGCACCGCCGAGGGTGTAGCCGGCCATGACCTGGGCGATCTGCATCACCTGTTCCTGATACAGGATGATGCCGTAGGTCGGTGCCAGTACTGGCTTGAGGCCCTCGTACTGGTAATCGGAGTGCGGGTAGGCCAGTTCGGCGCGCCCGTGCTTACGGTTGATAAAGTCGTCAACCATGCCCGATTGCAGCGGGCCCGGACGGAACAGGGCCACCAGTGCGATCAAGTCTTCCAGGCAGTCGGGCTTGAGCTTTTTGATCAGCTCCTTCATGCCGCGGGACTCAAGCTGGAACACCGCGGTGGTCTCGGCCTTTTGCAGCAGGGCGTAGGTCGGCTTGTCGTCCAGCGGGATAAAGGCGATATCCAGCGGTGCCTCATCGACCTTGGCCCGCTCGCGGTTGATGGTCTTGAGCGCCCAGTCGATGATCGTCAGGGTTCGCAGGCCGAGGAAGTCGAACTTCACCAGGCCGGCGGCCTCCAC
This sequence comes from Pseudomonas proteolytica, assembly GCF_007858275.1. Lineage (GTDB taxonomy): Bacteria > Pseudomonadota > Gammaproteobacteria > Pseudomonadales > Pseudomonadaceae > Aquipseudomonas > Aquipseudomonas proteolytica. The sequence continues at coordinate 104,291 of NZ_VFEV01000021.1, read as the reverse complement.
GTCATCCTTGTCGAACTGGGTTACCAGGCCACCGCCTTCTTCGTCGCAATAGATCGGCGAAAAGTCTGTGAGTTTGGTCGGCGCGATTACCACACCACCGGCGTGCTTGCCGACGTTACGCACCACGCCTTCAAGCTTGCGGGCCATGTCCCAGATTTCGGCGGCTTCTTCATCGACCTTGATGAAGTCACGCAGGATTTCTTCCTGTTCGTAGGCCTTTTCCAGGGTCATGCCGACTTCGAAAGGAATCATCTTCGACAGACGATCCGCCAGGCCGTAGGACTTGCCCTGCACCCGCGCCACGTCGCGGATTACCGCCTTGGCGGCCATGGAACCGAAGGTAATGATCTGGCTTACCGCGTTGCGACCGTATTTTTCGGCCACATATTCGATAACCCGGTCGCGACCATCCATGCAGAAGTCGACGTCGAAGTCGGGCATCGATACCCGTTCCGGGTTCAGGAACCGTTCGAACAGCAGGTCATATTCCAACGGATCGAGGTCGGTGATCTTCTGCACATAGGCCACCAGCGACCCGGCACCCGACCCCCGGCCAGGCCCCACCGGCACGCCGTTGCTTTTGGCCCACTGGATAAAGTCCATTACGATCAGGAAGTAACCCGGGAACCCCATCTGGATGATGATATCCAGCTCGAAATTCAGCCGGTCGACATACACCTGGCGCTTGGCTTCGTAATCCTCAGTCGTGTCTTTGGGCAGCAGAACGGATAGACGCTCCTCCAGACCATCAAAGGACACCTTGCGGAAATACTCATCGATGGTCATGCCATCGGGAATCGGGAAGTTGGGCAGGAAGTGCTTGCCCAGCTTCACTTCAATGTTGCAGCGCTTGGCAATTTCGACGGAGTTTTCCAGCGCCTCGGGCAGGTCACTGAACAGCTCGGCCATTTCCTCGGCACTCTTGAGGTATTGCTCTTCGCTGTAGTTTTTCGAGCGACGCGGATCGTCCAGCGCCCGCCCCTCACCGATGCACACGCGGGTTTCGTGGGCCTCGAAGTCTTCCTTCTTGATAAAGCGCACATCGTTGGTAGCCACCAGCGGTGCACCCAGCTTTTCGGCCAGGGCCACGGCGGCATGCAAGTGCTCTTCGTCGTTGGGGCGGTTGGTGCGCTGCACTTCCAGATAGAAGCGACCTGGGAAGACCTGCATCCATTCGCTCGCCAGCACTTGTGCCTCGTGCGGATTACCGCCGAGCAGGGCGATCCCGATCTCGCCCTCTTTAGCCGCCGATAGCATGATCAGGCCTTCGCTGGCCTCGGCGACCCATTCGCGCTCGATGATGATCGAGCCATTGCGCTGGCCGTCGATGAAACCACGGGAAATCAGTTCAGTCAGGTTGCGATAGCCCACGCCATTCATCGCCAACAGGCTGATACGGCTCAGGGCGTTGTCCGGGTCTTTGTTGGACAGCCACAAGTCGGCGCCGCAGATCGGCTTGATCCCGGCGCCCATGGCATTCTTGTAGAACTTGACCAGGGAACACATGTTGTTCTGGTCAGTGACCGCAACGGCAGGCATGTTCATGCCCACCAGGGTTTTGACCAGCGGCTTGATCCGTACCAGGCCGTCGACCAGGGAGTATTCAGTGTGCAGGCGCAGGTGAACGAATGAAGCCGGCATAGTGATCCTGTCTAGATACGTGTGAAAACAACAAGGCCCGGATTGTACCGGGCCTTGAGTAAAACATCAGCCTGCGCCTAAATCTCGACCAGGCTTTCGCGCACCTCGTAAGCCTGGCGGACCGGGGCGAACGAGCGGCGGTGGATCGGTGTCGGGCCCAATCGCGCCAGGGCTTCCAGATGAACGGGCGTCGGGTAGCCTTTGTGGCCACCGATGCCATAGCCCGGATAGATCAACTCGAACGCCGCCATTTCACGGTCGCGACTGACCTTGGCCAGGATCGATGCGGCGGCAATCGCCGGAACCTTGCTATCCCCCTTGACCACTGCTTCGGCGGGCATCGCCAACTTCGGGCAGCGATTACCGTCGATCATCGCCAGCTTCGGGGTGATGTGCAGGCCCTCGACGGCGCGTTGCATGGCCAGCATCGTGGCATGGAGAATATTCAGCTCGTCGATTTCCTCGACCTCAGCCCTGGCGATATGCCAACTAAGGGCCTTTTCGCAAATTTCGTCAAAAAGCTTTTCACGACGGGCTTCGGTGAGCTTCTTCGAATCGTTGAGGCCGAGAATCGGGCGACTCGGGTCAAGAATCACCGCCGCAGTCACCACCGCGCCACACAGCGGGCCGCGCCCTACTTCATCGACACCGGCGACCAATTCGTGTGTTTGAGCGACCAGGCTGAAATCCAGGCCCATTTGCGTCTTCATAGGGTTTCCTGCTGGCGGCCGATCAACGTCAATACAGCATCTGCTGCCTGGTTCGACGCATCACGGCGCAAGGTACGGTGAATTTCGTCAAACCCACGGGTCTGCTCTTCGCCGCCGTCGATCAACAGCGCAATGGTCTGGGCCAATGCTTCGGGCGTCGCAGCGTCCTGTAGCAACTCCGGTACCAACAAACGCTGGGCAAGCAAGTTGGGCAAGGAGATGTAGGGACTTTTGACCATGCGCTTGAGAATCCAGTAGGTCAGCGGTGCCAATCGATAGGCAACGACCATGGGGCGCTTGTAGAGCAACGCTTCCAGCGTGGCCGTACCGGAAGCGATCAACACCGCATCACACGCAGCCAGGGCCAGGTGCGAACCGCCGTCGAGCAGCGTCAACGGCAGGTCGCGCCCCACCAGCAAGGCTTCGATCTGTGCGCGCCGCTGCGGGCTGGCGCACGGCAGCACAAACCGCACACCCGGCTTCAAGGCCAACAGGCGCTCGGCCGCATCGAAAAACAATGCGCCCAGGCGCCCGACTTCACCGCCACGACTGCCAGGCATCAACGCCACCAACGGCCCGTCGGGCAGCCCCAATTCGGCGCGGGCGGCGGCACGGTCAGCCTGCAGCGGGATGGTATCGGCCAGGGTATGGCCGACAAACCTTACCGGCACGCCCTGCTCTTCGTAGAATCGCGCCTCGAAAGGCAACAGGGTCAGCATCAGGTCGCAGCCTTCGCGGATTTTCAAGACACGCTTCTGCCGCCATGCCCACACGGAGGGGCTGACGTAATGAACGGTCTTGATTCCGGCCTGACGCAGTTTGAGTTCGATATTGAGGGTAAAGTCCGGGGCGTCGATACCGATAAAGACGTCCGGTTTTTCTGCAATCAGGGTCTGGATCAGCAGTTTGCGCCGAGCCAGTAGCTCGCGCAGACGCCCCAATACTTCCACCAGCCCCATGACCGACAACCGCTCCATGGGAAAGTAGGAAGTCAGACCTTCAGCCTGCATCAATGGGCCACCGACCCCGATGAATTCCACCGCTGGATGCTGCGCCTTGATAGCGCGCATCAGGCCCGCGCCCAAGATATCGCCGGAAGCTTCTCCGGCCACCAATGCTATACGCAGCGTGGCCATGATCAGCGGGTGATGCCGCGAGTCGATGCCTGGATCGAATCACGGAATATGGCAACTTCGGGAAACAGCGCCGCCGGCTCGGCCAACTCGCCCAGGGCCTGGTCAACCGTCAGCCCCTGGCGATAGACCACCTTGTAGGCGCGACGCAGGGCGTGGATCGCTTCTTCGCTGAAACCACGTCGGCGCATGCCTTCGAAGTTCATGCTGCGGGCTTCGGCTGGGTTGCCAAATACCGTGACGAACGCCGGGACATCCTTGCCAATAGCAGTACCCATGCCGGAAAAGCTGTGAGCGCCGATATGGCAGTACTGATGCACCAGGGTGAAACCGGACAGGATCGCCCAGTCGTCAACATGTACATGGCCGGCCAGCGCGGTGTTATTGACCAGGATGCAGTGGTTGCCAATCACGCTGTCGTGGCCGATGTGCGCGTAGGCCATCACCAGGTTGTGATCGCCCAGGGTGGTTTCTGCCCGGTCCTGCACAGTGCCACGATGAATGGTCACGCCTTCACGAATGATGTTGTGATCACCGATTACCAGGCGGGTTTCTTCACCCTTGTACTTCATGTCCGGCGTGTCTTCGCCTACCGAGGAAAACTGGTAGATGCGGTTGTGTTTGCCAATGCGGGTCGGACCCTTGAGGATCACGTGTGGCCCGATGACTGTCCCCTCGCCGATTTCCACACCTGCGCCGATGATCGACCAAGGGCCGACCTCAACGTCGGCGGCCAGCACGGCCGTCGGATCGATGATTGCGCGAGGGTCAATCAAACTCATAGTTTGCGTTCCGCACAGATGATTTCGGCGGAGCACACAGGCTTGCCGTCAACGGAGGCCTGGCATTCGAATTTCCAGATCTGGCGCTTGCAGCTCACGAACTTGGCTTCCAGGATCAACTGGTCGCCTGGGGTGACCGGGTTGCGGAAACGCAGCTTGTCGGAGCCCACGAAATAGTAAAGCGTGCCATCGGCAGGCTTCAGGTCGAGCATTTTAAAACCCAGGATGCCAGCGGCCTGCGCCATCGCCTCGATGATCAATACGCCCGGCATGATTGGATGCGCGGGGAAGTGACCATTGAAAAATGGTTCATTGATGCTGACATTCTTGTAGGCACGAATGCGCTTTTCCTCAACATTCAGCTCCACTACACGGTCCACCAGCAGGAACGGGTAACGGTGAGGCAGGTATTCGCGAATCTCGTTGATGTCCATCATTTCGGGGGGAAGCCTGTAATAAAGATTGGGGGCGCGCGGACTAAGGCACGCCCCTCTAGCAAATCAAGAAGGCAGTCTAGCTGCTGTGCACACTTGATATGGAAATGGTATCAGCCATCTGATGAAACATTACTGCCAGGGGTCACGTCCCCAACACGCTTTTCCAGATGTTTCAGGCGCCGCGCCATGTCGTCGAGCTGCCTTAAACGGGCCGCGCTCTTGCGCCACTCAGCCGCGGGTTGCATCGCCGTACCGGAAGAATAGGCCCCAGGCTCGGTAATCGAATGGGTCACCATGGTCATGCCGGTAATGAATACGTTGTCGCAGACTTCAATATGGCCCACCAAACCGACACCGCCGGCCAGCATGCAATGCTTGCCGATCTTGGTGCTGCCGGAGATGCCGACGCACGCCGCCATGGCCGTGTGATCGCCAATCTGCACGTTGTGGGCGATCTGGATCTGGTTGTCGAGCTTCACACCATTGCCAATCACGGTATCGGCCAGGGCCCCGCGATCAACGGCAGTGTTGACGCCAATCTCCACATCATCACCGATCAACACACCGCCGACCTGGGCAATCTTCTGCCAGATGCCTTTCTCGTTGGCGAAGCCGAAGCCCTCGCCACCGATCACGGCACCCGACTGAATCACCACCCGCTGCCCGATACGCACATCGTGGTAAAGGGTCACGCGTGGTGCGAGCCAGCCACCTGCGGCGATTTCGCTGCGGGCACCGATAAAGCAATGGGCACCAACCGTCACGCCTGCACCAATGCGCGCACCGCTCTCGATCACCGCGAAAGCACCAATGCTCGCCGCAGGATCAACCTGTGCGTCGTCGGCAATCACCGCAGACGGATGAATGCCTGGGGCGGCCTTGGGCTTGGGGTCGAACAGATGGGAAACCCGCGCGTAAGCAGCGTAAGGGTCGGGCACCACCAGCGCATCCCCGGCAAACGTCTCGGCGTCAGCGGCCTTCAGCAATACTGCTGCAGCCTGGCTGTCGCCCAGGTATTTACGGTATTGGGGATTTGCAAGGAAGCTCAACTGAGCTGGGCCAGCCTCCTGCAAGGTGGCTAGCCCAGTGATTTCCTTCTCCTTGGAGCCACGCAAGGTGGCCCCCAGGAACTCGGCCAACTCGCCGAGTTTGATAGTCGCGGTCATGGCTTACTTCAGCTGGTTCATGCGCTCGATCACCTGGCGGGTGATGTCGTATTGAGGCTTGACGTCGATCACGGCGCCACGCTCGAAGACCAGGTCAAAGGCACCTTTCTTGATGACTTCTTCCACAGCGCTGTCGAGTTTTGGCTTCAGTTGCTTGAGCATTTCACGGTCAGCAACAGCCTTGGCCTCGTTCAGTTCCTTGGACTGGAACTGATAGTCACGGGCCTTTTGCTTGAACTCAAGCTCCAGACGCTCGCGCTCGCCTTGCTGCATTTTGTCACCACCGGCGACCAGGCGATCCTGGATGCCCTTGGCACTGCTTTCCAGGGTCTTGAGTTTGGTCAGTTGCGGACCGAATTTTTTCTCGGCATCCACGGCGTACTTCTTGGCCGCATCGGATTCCAGCAGGGCCATCTGATAGTTCAGGACGGCGATTTTCATTTCGGCAAACGCCGGGGTTGCGACCAGCACGGTTGCCAGAAGAACCAATTGAGTCAACTTACGCACGATGCACTCCTACAGAATCCGTTGTCGTTATCTTGGGTCGGACGCTTAGAACGTCTGGCCGAGGGAAAATTGGAAAATCTGGGTTTCAGCGTTATCCGGTTTCTTGATTGGCATCGCCAAGGCGAAGCTCAATGGACCCAGGGCAGTAATCCAGGTCACACCTACACCCACGGAGCTGGCCAGATTGCTCAGGCTGACGTCGTTGCACTGGGTGTTGGACTTCAAGCCACTCGGGTTACGAATCTGCTCGCACTTGGAGTCGAATACGTTACCCACATCCCAGAAGACCGAGGTCCGCAGGGAGCGCTGGTCCTTGACGAACGGCAGCGGGAAGAGAATTTCCGCACCACCTTGAATCAACACGTTACCACCGAACGGCAGCGGGTCATTGTCCGAGTCACGCACAGTGCCGACGTTACCGGTTTCGGCAACACCACGGCTCGGCGTACCACGAGGACCCAGGGTGCTGTCCTTGAAGCCACGTACGGAGTTGAAGCCACCGGCGTAGTAGTTCTCGTAGAACGGCAGGCCATCGGTCGAGCCGTAGCCATCACCATAGCCCAATTCCGTGTGCAGGCGCATGGTGTAGTTATCGCTCAACGGCGTGAACAACTGACCACGGTAGTCGAGTTTGAAGAACGACAGGTCGCTACCTGGGGTGGTGGCTTCCAGGGTCAAGCTCTGGGAGTGACCACGGGTGGCCAGCACGCCTTTGTTCAGCGTGGACTCGGACCAACCGGCCGAGGCCTTGAAGTTGAGGAACTTGTCACCTTCGCGGCGGGTGAAGTCGAAGATCTCGTCCACGGTGTAGACACCGGTCTTGATCTCATCCTGCTGCGCGGTCAGGCCGAAGGTCAGACGCGAGGTCTCACTGATCGGGTAGCCCACGTTGACACCGGCACCCAGGCTGTCGATCGCATAGCTTGCAACGTCGACGTCGAGGTCTTTGTAGTCGGTGGTGCGGTAGAAGGCGTTGTAGCCCAGGCTCACACCGTCAGCAGTCCAGTAGGGGTCCACATAACCGAAGTTGTAGCGGCTCTGGTATTCACTGCGAGTCAGGCCAATGGAAACCTTGTTACCGGTACCCAGGAAGTTGTTCTGGGTGATCGAGCCACCGAGGATCAGGCCAGCACTCTGTGCAAAACCGACACTGGCGGTGATCGAGCCGGATGCCTGCTCTTCGACGGCGTAGTTCACATCGACCTGGTCATCCACACCCGGTACGGCCGGGGTCTCGACGTTCACTTCCTTGAAGAAGCCCAGGCGCTCAAGACGGGTCTTGGACTGGTCGATCAGGTAGGTCGAAGCCCAGCCACCTTCCATCTGGCGCATTTCGCGACGCAGCACTTCGTCCTCGGACTTGGTGTTGCCACGGAAGTTGATGCGGTTGACGTAGGCACGCTTGCCTGGATCGACGACAAAGGTGATGTCCACGGTGTGGTCATCATCATGTGGGGTCGGCACGCCGTTGACGTTGGCGAAGGTATAGCCTTCGTTACCCAGGCGACGGGTGATCAATTCGGAAGTGGTGGTCATCAGCTTGCGCGAGAACACCTGGTCCTTCTGGACCAGCAGGAGGGACTTGACCTGGTCTTCAGGCACTTTCAGGTCGCCGCTGAGCTTCACGTCACGAACGCGATACTTCTCGCCTTCGTTGACGTTGACCGTGATGTACACGTGCTTCTTGTCCGGGGTGATGGACACCTGGGTCGAAGCGATATCCATGTTGATATAGCCGCGGTCCAGGTAGTAGGAGCGCAGACGCTCCAGGTCGCCGGAAAGCTTTTCACGGGCGTACTTGTCGTCGTTCTTGAAGAACGACAGCCAGTTGGTGGTCTTGAGTTCGAACAGGTCGATCAGGTCTTCGTCAGCGAACTTGGTGTTGCCCACCACGTTGATGTGCTGGATCGCCGCCACGGTGCCTTCGTTGATGTTGACCTTCAGGCCGACACGGTTGCGCGGCTGCGGCACCACTTCGGTTTCCACGGAGGCGGAGTAGCGGCCCTGGGCCACGTACTGACGCTGCAGTTCGTTACGCACGCCTTCGAGGGTGGCTCGCTGGAAGATCTCGCCTTCGGCCAGGCCGGATTGCTTGAGACCTTTCATCAAGTCTTCAGTAGAGATCGCCTTGTTGCCTTCGATCTCGATACTGGCGACAGAAGGTCGCTCGACGACAGTGATGACCAGGACGTTGCCTTCACGACCCAGTTGGATATCTTGAAAGAAGCCGGTTTTGAACAGCGCACGAGTGGATTCCACCAGGCGACGGTCGTCAGCCTGTTCCCCAACGTTCAACGGCAAGGCGCCAAACACGCTACCCGCGGAAACCCGCTGGAGGCCGTTGACGCGAATATCGGAGATGGTGAAGGACTCGGCGTGAACTTCGGCGATCATCAATACGGTGAGAACCGCAGTTAGCAGCAGACGTTTCATGAAGTCCTTTCTTATTCCAACTGGCAATAAACAAACTGCCGCAAAATGCGGCAGATTCGCAATTCAGCGAAGCGTTACAGACGTCCCAGATCGTTGACCAGAGCTAACAACATCACCCCGACCACCAAACTGATACCGATCTGTATCCCCCAACCCTGCACCCGATCCGACAAGGGGCGACCACGCACCCACTCGACGAGATAAAACAACAGATGCCCCCCATCCAATACTGGAATGGGCAACAAATTCAGAACCCCAAGGCTAATACTCAGATAAGCCAGGAAATTCAGGAAATCAGCAACACCCGACTGGGCAGAAGCGCCCGCCACTTTAGCAATGGTTATCGGTCCACTCAAGTTTTTTACCGAGAGCTCGCCGAACAACATTTTCTTCAGCGAATCGAGGGTCAGTACGCTCATGGTCCAAGTGCGTCGCGCACCCTCCCCAATTGCCGCCAATGGCCCGAAACTGACCTCTCTCACCATCGATGGCGGCCATTCGACACCTTTGACCCCGGCCCCCAGATACCCGCCGGCTGCTTTGGCCTCCCCGCGCACCGCGAGGGTGACAGGGACGTCGATTTGAGCACCGTCGCGCTCGACTTTCAGCACAATTTTCGTATCAGGACGTACACGAACCAGATCGACCACTTGCTGCCAGTCACCCAGTGCCTGGCCATCAAGGGCCAGCAAGCGGTCACCGGTCTTCAGGCCGGCAGCCTGGGCCGGGCCCTTGGGATCGAGTTCTGCCAATACCGGCGGCAGTGCCGGGCGCCACGGACGAATACCCAGGGACTTGATCGGGTCAGGCTCGTCGGCGCCCTTGAGCCACTTGTCCAACACCAGCTCGCGCGGCGTCTCGGCTGTCGAGTCCTGTTCGCGCACCACCAACTGCACCGTGCCACTTTCGCCCAGGCGCCGGACCAATTGCAGATTGACCGCGCCCCAACCCGTGGTCGGCTCACCATCAATGGCGACGATTTCCTGGCCGGCGCTCAAGCCGGCCTTGGCGGCAATACTGCCCGCCTCCACCGCACCGATGACCGGGCGTACCTGCTGGCTGCCCAGCATTGCCAGGACCCAGAAGAACACCATGGCCAGCAGGAAGTTGGCGATCGGGCCGGCAGCCACGATAGCGATACGCTGACGAACGGTCTTGCGATTGAAAGATTGATCCAACTGATCGGCCGGTACTTCGCCTTCGCGCTCGTCGAGCATCTTGACGTAGCCGCCCAGAGGAATCGCGGCAATCACGAATTCGGTGCCACGCCGGTCATGCCAGCGCAGCAGCGGCATGCCGAAACCCACGGAAAAACGCAGGACTTTGACGCCACAACGACGCGCCACCCAAAAATGACCAAACTCGTGAAAAGTGACCAGCACACCCAGAGCAACCAGGGTGCCGACAATCATGTAGAGCGCACTCATCTAATTTCTCCGCATTCCAATCCCGCGCCTGCCGACTAACCTGCGTGGCGTTTCAACCATTGCTCGGCCAAGACCCGGGCCTTGGCATCGGCCTCGAACACGGCGCCCAAATCATTCACGGCAACCACCGGCTCGAGACTTAAAATTTCCTCGATGATACTCGCGATCTGTGGGAAGCGGATGCGCCGATCAAGAAACGCGGCAACCGCGACCTCATTGGCCGCATTCAACATCGCCGGAGCGCTGTTGCCCGCCTCTGCCGCTTCACGCGCCAGGCGCAGGCAAGGGAAACGCTGATCATCCGGCGCTTCGAAATCCAGGCGTGCAATGGCAAACAGATCCAGGGGTGCCACACCTGAGTCGATGCGTTCGGGCCATGCCAGGGCATTGGCAATCGGCGTGCGCATGTCCGGGTTGCCCAACTGGGCCAGCACCGAACCATCCACATAGTCGACCAGGGAGTGAATCACGCTTTGCGGATGAATCACCACCTCGACCTGCTCGGCCCGGGCGTCAAACAGCCAGCAGGCTTCGATCAGCTCAAGGCCCTTATTCATCATGCTCGCCGAATCCACCGAGATCTTGCGCCCCATCGACCAGTTGGGATGGGCACAGGCCTGATCGGGAGAAACGTGTTCCAGCTCGGCCAACGGTGTCTGGCGGAACGGACCACCGGACGCGGTCAGCAGGATGCGCCTTACACCCACCTGGCTCAGGCCGCGGGCAAAGTCGCCCGGCATGCACTGGAAAATCGCATTGTGCTCGCTGTCCAGCGGCAACAGTACGGCGCCACTTTTGCGCACCGCCTGCATAAACAGCGCGCCGGACATCACCAGCGCCTCTTTATTGGCCAACAGGATCTTCTTGCCAGCATCGACCGCCGCCAGGGTTGGCCGCAGGCCCGCGGCACCGACAATGGCGGCAACCACGGTATCCACTTCAGGCGCAGCGGACACCTGGCACAAGCCCTCCTCGCCGACCAACACCTGGGTGCCCAGGCCGGCAGCCCGCAGGTCGTCCTGCAAGCCACGGGCAGCAACGGCATCCGGTACCACTGCGAACTGCGGCACGTACCGCACGCACAGCGCCAGCAGCTCGCTCAAGCGGCTGAAGCCGGTCAGGGCGAATACCTGGTAGCGCTCGGGGTGACGGGCAATCACGTCCAGGGTGCTTAAGCCCACCGAGCCGGTTGCGCCCAGCACTGTCACCTGCTGTAGGCGGCTCACGAAGCAGCCATCCACAACAGCACGGCAAATACCGGGATCGCCGCCGTCAGGCTGTCAATGCGGTCCAGCACGCCGCCATGGCCCGGCAGCAGGTTACTGCTGTCCTTGATGCCAGCCTGGCGCTTGAACATGCTTTCGGTCAGGTCGCCGACCACCGAGATCAGCACCACCACTGCCGCGCCGATCAGGGCCACGAGGATTTGCTTGGTTTCCCACTCGCGCACAACGCCGACCACCAAGGTAATCAACAACGTCAACGCCAGCCCGCCGTACACCCCTTCCCAGCTCTTGCCGGGACTGACCGCCGGGGCCAGCTTGCGCTTGCCAAAGGCACGGCCGGAGAAATACGCACCGATATCCGCGCCCCAGACCAGCACCATCACCGCCATGATCAACCAGTTGCCCAAGGCCATATGCTTGATATAGACCAGGCCCTGCCAGGCTGGCAGCAGGATCAGCAGGCCGATCACCAGCTTGCAGGCGACACTGGACCACTTGCCACTGGTGCGCGGGTAGGTCAATACAAGGAATGTTGCCAACGCCCACCACAGTACCGCCGCCCCGAGTACCCAGGGTGCAACATCCGGCAGGATGTACATCAGGAACAGCAGCAACGCGACCACGGCGGCATACACCACCCGCGGCAACTGCTCGGCAAACCCTGCCAGGCGCGCCCATTCCCAGGCGCCCAGGGTCACGACCAGGCCAATGAACAGCGCAAAGCCTGCGCCTTCAAGCAGGAAAAACCCGCACAGGGCGATCGGCAGCAGGATCAGTGCCGTGATGATTCGTTGTTTAAGCATTAAACCCGGGCTCCAGCTTCGATCTGCTCGCTCGTTTTACCGAAGCGACGCTGACGGGAAGCGAAATCGGCCAGTGCATTACGCATGGCATCGTGTTTGAAGTCCGGCCAGAACAGGTCGGAGAAGTACAGCTCGGTATAGGCCAACTGCCACAACAGGAAATTGCTGATGCGGTGTTCACCCCCGGTACGGATGCATAGATCCGGTAACGGCAGGTCACCCGTCACCAGGCAGGTTTGCAACAACTCGGGCGTGATGTCTTCCGGTCGCAGATGGCCGGCCTGCACTTCACGCGCCAGACGCTGTGCGGCCTGGGCGATATCCCATTGCCCGCCGTAATTGGCAGCGATTTGCAGGACAAAGCGATTGCTACCGGCGGTGATCGCCTCGGCTTCACGCATGGCCGCCTGCAGTTCCGGATGGAACCGCGAGCGGTCGCCGATGATACGCAGGCTGATGTTGTTGTCGTTGAGACGCTTGGCCTCGCGACGCAAGGCCTTGAAGAACAGGTCCATCAAGGCGCTGACTTCGTCGGCCGGCCGTTGCCAGTTTTCACTGGAGAAGGCAAACAAGGTCAATACCTCGACCTTGGCCTCGGCACACACCTCGATCACGGCCCGTACCGCATCGACACCCGCTTTATGCCCGGCGACACCCGGCATAAAGCGTTTTTTCGCCCAGCGATTATTCCCATCCATGATGATCGCGACATGGCGCGGCACCACGGAGGGCACAGTCTGCTTGGTCTTTTCCATGAAAGCGTCCTGACCCCTTATACGGCCATCAGGTCCTTTTCTTTCTCTTCCGTGGCCTTGGTGATCAGGGCCTCGGATTCCTTGGTCAGCTTATCGATATCAGCGATTGCACGACGCTCTTCGTCTTCGCTGATTTCCTTGTCCTTGACCAGTTTTTTCAGGTCACCCAAGGCGTCACGGCGAATGTTACGCACGGCAACACGAGCATCTTCCGCAGCGCTACGCGCCTGCTTGGTGAAGCCCTTACGGGTTTCTTCGGTCAGCGCAGGCATGGAGATCAGCAGCAGCTCGCCCAGGTTGGTCGGGTTGAGGTTCAGGCCGGCGCTCTGGATGGCCTTGTCGACGGCAGCGAGCATATTGCGCTCGAACGCCACGACCTGCAGGGTGCGCGAGTCTTTCACGGTCACGTTGGCCACGCCGCTCAGCGGAGTGTCGGAACCGTAGTAAGGCACCATCACGCTACCCAGGATGCTTGGGTGGGCCTTGCCGGTACGAATCTGGCCGAATGCATGGCTCAGAGACTCCAGGGATTTGTGCATACGCGCTTGGGCGTCTTTCTTGATTTCGTTGATCATTGTTGGCCTTCCTCGATCAGAGTCCCTTCTGCGCCGCCGTGTACGATATTCAGCAGGGCGCCGGGCTTGTTCATGTTAAATACGCGCAGCGGCATCTTGTGGTCGCGGCACAGGCAGATTGCCGTCAGATCCATAACACCCAGCTTGCGATCCAGTACTTCATCATAAGTCAGATGATCGAACTTCTCGGCATGCGGGTCTTTGAATGGGTCGGCAGTGTAGACACCGTCAACCTTGGTGGCCTTGAGCACCACGTCAGCATCGATTTCGATGGCGCGCAGGCAGGCCGCCGAGTCGGTGGTGAAGAACGGGTTGCCGGTACCGGCGGCAAAGATCACCACCTCTTTGGCGTTCAGGTGACGCATGGCTTTGCGACGGTCGTAATGATCGGTCACACCAACCATCGAGATGGCCGACATCACAATGGCCGAGATATTGGCACGCTCCAGGGCATCACGCATGGCCAGGGCGTTCATCACAGTGGCCAGCATGCCCATGTGGTCGCCTGTGACCCGATCCATGCCAGCCGCACTGAGCGCTGCACCACGGAACAGGTTGCCACCACCAATCACCAGGCCGACCTGGACACCGATGCCGACCAGTTGGCCGACTTCCAATGCCATGCGGTCAAGCACTTTGGGATCGATCCCGAACTCTTCCGAGCCCATCAGGGCCTCGCCGCTAAGCTTGAGTAGAATGCGTTTATAGCGAGCCTGATAACCACTGCCCTGCTGAGCCATTGCGAATCTCTCCTGCGGCGTATTTTTAAAAAATTCTTGGCGAGCCGTTTACGGCTTGCGTTCACTCTAGCTGGACGCTGTCACAGCGCCATCGGAACACGGCTTTGTAAGCCAGTTCCAAAGGGAAGCCAAATAAAATTGAGCATCCCATTTGAAAAGAGGCTGCGCGCGTGAGCGGGCAGCCTCTCTTGGGCGACAGTTGAAAACTGTCTTATTGCTTGGCGGCAGCCAGCTGGGCAGCAACTTCTTCAGCGAAGTTGTCGACCGGCTTCTCGATACCGTCGCCTACTTTGAAGTAGGTGAAGGAAACGATTTCAGCACCGGCTTTCTTGGCCAGTTCGCCAACCTTGATTTCAGGGTTCTTGACGAACGCCTGCTCAACCAGGCTTGCTTCGGCCAGGAACTTGCTGATACGGCCTTTGACCATGTTCTCAACAATGTTTTCTGGCTTGCCTTTGATTTTTTCTTCGTTCAGCTGCAGGAACACAGCCTTTTCACGCTCGATCGCTTCGGCAGAAACTTCCGAAGGCAGCAGGAACTCAGGGTTGCTGGCCGCTACGTGCATAGCGATGTCTTTGGCCAGCTCAACGTTGCCGCCCTTGAGGACAACTGCAACACCGATCTTGTTACCGTGCAGGTAACCACCAACAACATCACCTTCAACACGTACCAGGCGACGGATGTTGACGTTTTCGCCAACCTTGCCGACCAGTACCAGGCGATCGGCTTCTTGAGCGGCGATCAGCGGAGCGACGTCAGTCAGTTTGTCGGCGAACGCTTTTTCAACGCTAGCAGCAACAAATGCCTTGAAGTCGTCCTGCAGAGCCAGGAAGTCGGTCTGCGAGTTCACTTCCAGCAGAACGGCGGACTTGCCGTCTTCTTTCAAAGCGATAGCGCCTTCAGCAGCTACGTTGCCTGCTTTCTTGGCAGCCTTGATCGCGCCCGAAGCACGCATGTCGTCGATGGCTTTTTCGATGTCGCCGCCGGCCTTGGTCAAGGCCTTTTTGCAATCCATCATGCCTTCGCCGGTACGCTCACGCAGTTCTTTAACCAACGCTGCAGTAATCTCTGCCATTTCAAAATCCTCTTGGATAGGTTTTCAACCATTCCACCCGATCAAACGGGCGATCAATTCTTCCCGAACCACCCTTGTTAACCGCTGCACGTTACAGATGCTGTAGCTGTGCCGCTCACAAATGGTTTTCGAGGTGGCAAAAAGGGGGCCAAGCCCCCTTTTTGCTTACTGAGTCAACGCCAGGGCGTCAATTACTCAGCTGCAGCGACCGGTGCTTCTTCAGCAGCGAACTCTACGGTGCCGCCGCCAACATTGTTGCGGCCACGGATTACAGCGTCAGCCATCGAACCCATGTACAGCTGGATAGCGCGGATTGCGTCATCGTTGCCTGGGATGATGTAGTCAACGCCTTCCGGGCTGCTGTTGGTATCGACTACGCCGATAACCGGGATGCCCAGCTTGTTGGCTTCGGTGATCGCGATGCGCTCGTGATCAACGTCGATAACGAACAGTGCGTCAGGCAGACCGCCCATGTCCTTGATACCACCCAGGGAACGATCGAGCTTTTCCAGGTCACGGGAGCGCATCAGCGCTTCTTTCTTGGTCAGCTTGGCGAAAGTACCGTCTTCGGCTTGCACTTCAAGGTCACGCAGACGCTTGATGGAAGCACGGATGGTTTTGAAGTTGGTCAGCATGCCGCCCAACCAGCGGTGATCGACGTACGGCGAACCGCAACGTGCTGCTTCTTCAGCAACGATCTTGCCAGCGGAACGCTTGGTGCCGACGAACAGAATCTTGTTTTTGCCCTGGGCCAGGCGCTCTACGAAAGTCAGAGCTTCGTTGAACATTGGCAGGGTTTTTTCAAGGTTGATAATGTGGATCTTGTTACGCGCGCCGAAAATGTATTTACCCATTTTCGGGTTCCAGTAACGGGTCTGGTGACCGAAGTGCACACCGGCCTTCAGCATATCGCGCATGTTGACTTGGGACATGATAGTTCCTTAATAAGTCGGGTTTGGCCTCCACGTATCCCAATGACCAACCAGCGGCTTCAAGGCCTCCGGCACCCAGGTCATCGTGTCGACACGTGTGTGGATTTAAGCTTTGCGGGGTATCCCCGGAAAGCGGCGCATTTTATACCACAGCAACGACAAAAACGAAACCCGCAATCGCATTTGCTTGCCGTCACTGCCACCCAAGCCATTGAATCGGGTGAAAATACCCGCACCTTATAGAGAGAAGCGATAGCCAGACACTCATGGTTTATACCTTGCGTCTGTTAGAATCGCGTTTTTTGGGCTTGTGCGAACGCTGCACCTTTTTGTCGCACGCCCGTAAACCGTATTGATTTCAGCGCGTCGCGCTAGAGAGAGCCTGTATGACCGTTACCCTGAAAACCGCCGAAGATATCGCAGGCATGCGCGTTGCCGGCAAACTGGCTGCAGACGTGCTGGAAATGATTGCCGAACACGTCAAGCCCGGCGTGACCACTGAAGCCCTGGACCGCATCTGCCATGACTATATTGTCGACGTGCAGAAAGCCATCCCCGCGCCGCTGAACTACAAAGGCTTCCCCAAGTCGATCTGCACCTCGATCAACCACGTGGTCTGCCACGGCATCCCGGGCGACAAGCCGCTCAAAGACGGTGACACCCTGAACATCGACGTCACCGTGATCAAGGACGGCTACCACGGCGACACCAGCCGTATGTTCCACGTCGGCAACGTCCCGGTCTGGGCCGAGCGCCTGTCCCAGGTCACCCAGGAATGCATGTACAAGGCCATTGAACTGGTCAAGCCGGGCTGCCGCCTGGGTGACATCGGCGAAGTGATCCAGAAGCACGCTGAAAAGAACGGGTTTTCGGTGGTCCGCGAATTCTGCGGCCACGGCATCGGCAAAGTGTTCCACGAAGAGCCACAGATCCTGCACTACGGCCGTGCCGGCACCGGTATGGAGCTCAAGGCAGGCATGACCTTCACCATCGAGCCGATGATCAACCAGGGCAAGGCCGACACCAAGGTACTGGGCGACGGCTGGACCGCCATCACCAAGGACCGCAAGCTCTCGGCACAGTGGGAACACACCCTGCTGGTCACCGACACCGGCTATGAGATCTTCACCCTGCGCGCCGACGACACGATCCCCCGCGTTTCGGCCTGATGTTTGCAGCGGGCTTTCCGGATTAGCAACGTTGCGACCTACACATAGATAGAAAGGAAAGCCGATCGATGCCCCAGGTGGATCCCGAACTCTTCGACCGTGGCCAGTTCCAGGCGGAACTGGCGCTGAAGGCAAGCCCGATTGCCGCCTTCAAGAAGGCCATCCGCCAGGCCCGCGAGGTGCTCGACGGGCGTTTTCGCAGCGGCCGGGAGATCCGCAGGCTGATCGAGGATCGCGCCTGGTTCGTCGATAACATCCTGCAAAAGGCCTGGGAGCAGTTCGACTGGAGCGAAGATGCCGATATCGCCCTGGTGGCCGTCGGCGGCTATGGCCGGGGCGAACTGCACCCCTACTCCGATATCGACCTGCTGATCCTGCTGGACAGCGCCGACCACGAGATCTTTCGTGATTCCATCGAGCGTTTTCTGACGCTGTTGTGGGACATCGGCCTGGAAGTCGGTCAGAGCGTGCGTTCGGTAGATGAATGCGCCGAAGAAGCCCGCGCCGACCTCACCGTGGTCACCAACCTGATGGAAAGCCGCACCATCTGCGGCCCCGAACGCCTGCGCCAGCGCATGCTGGAAGTCACCAGCACCGCGCATATGTGGCCGAGCAAGGAGTTCTTCCTCGCCAAGCGCGCCGAGCAGAAAGCCCGGCACCACAAGTACAACGACACCGAATACAACCTGGAACCCAACGTCAAGGGCTCGCCTGGCGGGCTGCGGGACATCCAGACCATCTTGTGGGTGGCCCGGCGCCAGTACGGCACCCTGAACCTGCGGGCCCTGGCCGGCGAAGGCTTTTTGGTAGAGAGCGAAAACGCCCTGCTGGCCTCGTCCCAGGAGTTTTTGTGGAAGGTGCGCTACGCCCTGCACATGCTCGCCGGACGCTCCGAAGACCGCCTGCTGTTTGACCACCAGCGCTCCATCGCCGCCTTGTTGGGCTTTGAAGGCGAAGACGCGAAGACCAGCATCGAAAGCTTCATGCAGCAGTACTACCGGGTGGTCATGAGTATTGCCCAGCTCAGCGACCTGATCATCCAGCACTTTGAAGAAGTGATCCTGGCCCCCGAAGACGAAGCGCCACAGCAACCGATCAATGCGCGCTTCCAACTGCACGACGGCTATATCGAGGCGCGCCACGACAACGTGTTCAAGCGCACCCCCTTTGCCATGCTGGAAATCTTCGTGCTGATGGCCCAGCAACCGGAAATCAAGGGCGTGCGCGCCGATACCATCCGCTTGCTGCGGGAAAACCGCCACCTGATCGACGACGAATTCCGTAACGACATCCGCAATACCAGCCTGTTTATCGAACTGTTCAAGTGCAAGATCGGCATCCACCGCAACCTGCGGCGCATGAACCGCTACGGCATCCTCGGGCGCTATCTGCCGGAGTTCGGCTTTATCGTCGGGCAGATGCAACACGACCTGTTCCACATTTATACGGTCGACGCCCACACCCTGAACCTGATCAAGCACCTGCGTAAGCTGCAGTACACCCAGGTGTCAGAGAAATTCCCGCTGGCCAGTAAGCTGATGGCCAAGCTACCCAAGCCTGAACTGATCTACCTGGCCGGCCTGTACCACGATATCGGCAAGGGCCGACACGGCGACCATTCGGAAATCGGCGCGGTGGATGCGCAAGCCTTCTGCCAGCGCCACCAGTTGCCGCAGTGGGACAGCCGCCTGATTGTCTGGCTGGTACAGAACCACCTGGTCATGTCCACCACCGCCCAGCGCAAGGACTTGTCCGACCCACAGGTAATCCATGATTTCGCGCAGGCCGTCGGCGACGAAACCCGTCTCGACTACCTCTATGTGCTGACCGTCTCCGACATCAACGCCACCAATCCGACCCTTTGGAACTCGTGGCGCGCCAGCCTGTTGCGCCAGCTCTATACCGAGACCAAGCGCGCGTTGCGCCGCGGCCTGGAAAACCCGGTGGACCGCGAAGAGCAGATCCGCCGCACCCAGAGCGCGGCCCTGGATATCCTGGTGCGCGGCGGCAACGACCCGGACGATGTGGAGCAACTCTGGTCGCAATTGGGTGATGACTATTTCCTGCGCCACACCGCAGGCGACGTGGCCTGGCACACCGACGCGATCCTCCAGCAGCCGGCTGACGGTGGCCCGCTGGTGCTGATCAAGGAAACGACCCAGCGCGAATTCGAAGGCGGCACGCAGATCTTTATCTACGCCCCGGACCAGCACGACTTCTTCGCCGTGACCGTGGCCGCGATGGACCAGCTCAACCTGAACATCCATGACGCGCGGGTCATTACTTCCAGCAGCCAGTTCACCCTCGACACCTATATCGTGCTCGACACCGAAGGCGAGTCCATCGGCGACAACCCCGAGCGCGTGAAAAAAATCCGCGAAGGCCTGACCGAAGCCCTGCGCAACCCTGACGACTACCCGACCATCATCCAGCGCCGGGTGCCGCGCCAGCTCAAGCATTTTGCCTTTGCGCCCCAGGTGACCATCCACAATGACGCCCAGCGCCCGGTAACGGTGCTGGAACTCAGCGCACCGGATCGGCCAGGCCTGCTGGCACGGATCGGCGGGATCTTTCTGGAGTTCGACCTGTCATTGCAAAACGCCAAGATTGCCACCCTGGGCGAGCGGGTCGAAGACGTGTTTTTTATTACCGACGCCGACAATCACCCCCTGTCCGACCCGGAACTGTGCCGCCGCTTGCAGGACGCTATCGTCGCGCAATTGAGCGTGAACCAGGAGCCCGGGGCAGAAGGGTTCCGACTGACCATTTGAGTTGAATTTTATTTCCCTGTGGCCGCGCGCCCTTGTAGGAGCTGGCTTGCCTGCGATGGCATCGCCGCGGTGTAACAGATACACCGCGGCGCCTACATCGCAGGCAAGCCAGCTCCTACAGGGGCCGCGTTCAACGATAGAGGCCCCCAATGAACAACGCCCTGAACCAGCTGCAACCCTACCCGTTCGAGAAATTGCGCGCGCTGCTGGGCAGTGTCACGCCAAACCCGGACAAGCGCCCGATTGCCCTGTCCATCGGCGAGCCCAAGCACAAGTCCCCGGATTTCGTCGCCCAGGCCCTGACCAATAACCTCGACCAAATGGCGGTGTACCCCACCACCCTGGGCATCCCGGCCCTGCGCGAGGCCATTGGCGCCTGGTGCGAACGACGCTTCAACGTGCCCAAGGGCTGGCTGGACCCGGCGCGCAATATCCTGCCGGTCAATGGCACCCGCGAAGCGCTGTTCGCGTTCACCCAGACCGTGGTCAACCGTGGCGACGATGCCCTGGTGGTCAGCCCGAACCCGTTCTATCAGATCTACGAAGGCGCAGCGTTCCTCGCCGGAGCCAAGCCGCATTACCTGCCGTGCCTGGATGAGAACGGCTTCAATCCGGATTTCGACGCCGTCTCGGCAGATATCTGGCAACGCTGCCAGATCCTGTTCCTGTGCTCCCCCGGCAACCCGACCGGCGCACTGATCCCCGTCGCCACCCTGAAAAAACTGATCGCCCTGGCCGACCAGTACGACTTCGTGATCGCCGCCGACGAGTGCTACAGCGAACTGTACTTCGACGAACAAACCCCGCCGCCTGGCCTGCTCAGCGCCTGTGTCGAACTGGGTCGCGAGGATTTCAAGCGCTGCGTGGTGTTCCATAGTCTGTCCAAGCGCTCCAACCTGCCGGGCCTGCGTTCCGGTTTTGTGGCCGGCGATGCCGAGATCCTCAAGGCCTTCCTGCTGTACCGCACCTACCACGGCTGTGCCATGCCAGTGCAAACCCAGCTGGCGAGCATTGCCGCCTGGCAGGATGAGGCTCATGTATTGGCCAACCGTGATCTGTACCGGGAAAAATTCGCCGCGGTCCTGGCGATTCTCAAGCCGGTATTGGACGTACAGAACCCTGACGGTGGTTTTTACCTGTGGCCGAACGTCGAGGGCGACGACGCCGCGTTCTGCCGCGACTTGTTCGTGGAAGAACACGTGACCGTGGTGCCGGGCTCGTACCTGTCGCGGGAAGTGGACGGTTTCAATCCAGGTGCCGGGCGGGTGCGCCTGGCACTGGTGGCACCGTTGTCCGAATGCGTTGAAGCCGCTGAACGGATGCGCAACTTCATCCAGCGCCGTCGTTGATGACCGGGGCCGCTCCCGCCTGGGAGCGGCCTGCGTAGGGGTGAATTAACCCACGCGGCTATTTCTGGGTCCCCAGGTTAGCCTCACTCATATCCAGGTCCGCCAGCACTTCGCGCAGCACATCATCACCAATCTGGTGGTGGCGGCTCAGGCTGTACAACTCCAGGCGCTGCGCGCGCAGAGCCTTGAGCCGCAACTTGCGCTCCAGTTGATCCATCTGCAGCGCCAGCGCCTGGGCTTCGGCCGAGTCATTGAACACCTCCAGTTGGTGACGGTACTCCGACATGATCCGCGCCTTGAGCTCCGTCGCCAATGCGGCCTGCGCCGCGTCCAGGGGCGCCACCTCGGCGGCCTCCTCTGCCTCCAGGGCATGAATCGCCGCCTCGGCGGTTTTCTTCCAGGCATCGCGCACCTCACCGCGACGCTTGTCATCCGGGCTTTTCTCAATCCCCCGTAGCAACAGCGGCAAGGCAATACAGGCGGCCACCAACGACAGCAGGATCACCCCGGCGGCGATAAAGATCAGCAAGTCACGCTCAGGAAACGCCTGGCCCGGTGCAAACAGCAACGGCACTGACATCACACCGGCCAGCGTCACCGCCCCGCGCACCCCACCGACGGTCAAAAGCCAGCAAGACCGCGCGGTTGGCACCAGGGTCAGCTCGCTTTTACCACGCAGGCGCCGCAGCAGGCCGGACAGGCGCCAGATACTCTGTACCCAGATAAACCGCAGCACCAACAACACCAGGAAGATCGCGATCACGTCCAGGACGCGATAGAACAAGGTCGGCCACAGCGTAGCTTCGTGACTGGTCACCGCCTTGATGATGTCGGGCAATTGCAGGCCCAGCAGCAGGAAGATCAGCCCGTTGAAGGCAAACTCCAGCAGCGACCAGACACTGCGATTGAGCAACCGCGTACTGGTCTGGCGTGGCAGCAGGTCCAGCCAGCTTTGCATCATGCCCGCCGCCACCGCCGAGAGAATCCCCGACGCGCCCAGGCGTTCGGCCAGCACATAAGCGGCAAAGGGCAGCAGCAACATAAACACCACATGGGTGGCCGGGTCATCCCAACCCCGGGCAATCATCCAGGCCCGCAGGCGCCCCACCAGCCAGCTCAACGCCACGCCGATGGCCAGGCCTCCGAGCGCCACCAGCACAAACGTCAGGCTGGCATCGGCCAGGGAAAACACCCCGGTCAACGCCGCCGCGAGGGCAAACTTGAACGTCACCAGGCCCGACGCATCGTTCATCAAGGCCTCGCCCTGGAGCATATGCATCAAAGGTGTGGGCAAGCGGTTCTGGGAAATCGCCGACACCGCCACCGCATCCGTCGGCGACAACACAGCCGCCAGGGCGAACGCCACAGGCAAGGGAATGCTTGGCAGCAGCCAATGGATAAAGTAACCGGCGCCCACCACGGTAAACAGCACCAGCCCTACCGCCAATGTCAGGATGGGACCACGCAAGCGCCACAACTCACGCTTGGGCATGCGCCAGCCATCGGAGAACAGCAGCGGCGGCAGGAACAGAAATAGAAACAGCTCCGGGTCCAGCGCTACATGCAACCCCAGGGTCGGCCACGCCAACAGGGCACCGGCGGCAATCTGCACCAACGGCAACGGCAAGGGGATGACACGCCCGACCAGACGCGAAACGCTGACCAGCATCAGCAGGATAAGAACGGTGTAGGCGGTTTGCATAAAGCGGGTTCCCGGACAATCGACGTACTACGACACATATCAGGCAGCAGCGCGCCTTTGAAGTGCCATATTAGCCACCTATGCTGCTGGCTGACCGTTGCACATAAGTCGCAGCCAGGACTCGGACCAATGGATGGCGGACTGTAGAGCGACACATTGAAAAGAGCACCATTTTAGGTACACTCCAACAGATGAGTAAAAACTCACTCACTTTACATGTGAGCTTTTTTCGCACTGACGCAGGTAACGAGCCGGTACGTGAATGGCTGACCGATCTGCCCCGTGAACACAGGCGACTCATTGGGATTGAAATAAAAACCGTGCAACTGGGGTGGCCAATCGGCATGCCCGTAGTGCGAAAGCTCGACTCCGGGCTGTGGGAAGTCAGGGTTGATCTGGAGGACACCATCGCCCGCATTATCTTCACGGTGGTCGGCAGCAACAGGGTGCTACTTCACGGTTTTATCAAGAAAAGCCAAAAGACACCGGTGCACGACATGGCAACCGCCAAGCAGCGCAAGGCAAGGTTATGAGGTACAACACATGAACAAACATATCGGTTCTGACTTCGATGATTTCCTCGCCGAGCAAGGGCTCGGTGAAGAAGTCTGCGCAGCCGCCCTCAAACGTGTCATCGCGTGGCAGATTGCGCAGGCGATGAAGCACCAGCGAGTCAGTAAAAAAGCGCTGGCAGAGCGGATGCACACCAGCAGAACCGCCGTGGACCGCGCACTTGATCAAAATGACTCAGGCATGACCCTCGCGACTTTAGCCAGCGCTGCCAGGGCCCTTGGCCAACGTGTGGAAATCCGCCTGGTTCCAGAGGATCAAGCAGCCCACGCATGACTTGCCCACCTTTGGGTCGGGTAGCCTGCGCGCAGGGGCTCTACGTGGCATAATCCTTGGCTGAATTTTTGCGACCCTATTGGGGAGATTTTTAGGAATGAAATATGCCCAATAAAAACAAGCAGTTACAGATTTTCGGCATCAAAGCCTGCGACACCATGAAAAAGGCGCGTACCTGGCTCGATGAAAATGCCATCAGCTATACGTTTCATGACTACAAGACGGCCGGTATCGACCGCGAACACTTGACCCAATGGTGCAATGAGCACGGTTGGCAAGTGGTTTTGAACCGTGCAGGCACGACCTTTCGCAAACTCGAAGACGAACAGAAAGCCGATCTCGACCAGGCGAAAGCGATTGAACTGATGCTCGCACAACCCTCGATGATCAAGCGCCCGGTGCTCGATCTCGGTGACAGAACCCTGATTGGCTTCAAGCCAGATAGTTATTCGGCGGCCCTCAAGTAGGCCAGCCACTTCATTTTTGTAGAGGTAACAGCATGTCCAATTCCCTGTTCAGCCTGGGCTTCGGCGTCGGCACCCAGAACCGCCAAGGTGCTTGGCTGGAAGTGTTTTACGCCCAACCATTGCTCAACCCTTCGGCCGAGATCGTTGCCGCCATCGCGCCTATCCTCGGCTACACCGAAGGCAACCACGCCATCACTTTCACCATTGCCCAAGCCTCGCAGCTGGTTGATGCACTGAAAAATGTAGATGCCACCCAAGCCGCCCTGCTGACCCGCCTGGCCGAAAGCCACAAGCCGTTGGTCGCCACGCTGCTGGCCGAGGACGCGGCATTGACCTCCACCCCAGAGGCCTACCTCAAGCTGCATCTGCTGTCCCACCGCCTGGTCAAGCCCCATGGCCTGAGCCTGGCCGGTGTGTTCCCGCAACTGCCGAACGTGGCCTGGACCAGCCAGGGTGCGATCGACATCGGCGAGCTGGCCGAGCGCCAGTTGGAAGCACGCCTGCGTGGCGAGCTGCTGGAAGTGTTCTCGGTGGACAAGTTCCCGAAAATGACCGACTACGTGGTGCCGGCCGGCGTGCGTATCGCCGATGCTGCGCGTCTGCGCCTGGGTGCCTATGTGGGCGAAGGCACCACGGTGATGCATGAAGGCTTCATCAACTTCAACGCAGGCACCGAAGGCCCTGGCATGATCGAAGGCCGTGTATCGGCGGGTGTCTTCGTCGGCAAGGGTTCGGACCTGGGCGGCGGTTGCTCCACCATGGGTACCCTGTCGGGCGGCGGCAACATCGTGATCAAGGTGGGCGAAGGCTGCCTGATCGGCGCCAACGCCGGTATCGGTATCCCGTTGGGTGATCGCAACACCGTGGAATCGGGCCTGTACGTGACCGCTGGCACCAAAGTGGCACTGCTCGATGAGCAGAACCAACTGGTCAAGGTGGTCAAGGCTCGCGAACTGGCTGGCCAGCCGGACCTGCTGTTCCGCCGTAACTCCGAAACCGGTGCCGTGGAGTGCAAAACCCACAAGTCGGCGATCGAACTGAACGCAGCGCTGCACGCTCACAACTAAGCAGCGACTCGATGCCACCGGAACCGGCCGCGTTATTCAGCGCGGCCGGTTCATATGAGTCTTGAACCCCATGCTTGTGCCTTCGCCCTGGCGCGCCGATTTCCCGGCCATCGCTACCTTGCAACGGCAAGACCAGACCTATCTGGACAACGCCGCTACCACGCAAAAACCTCAAGCCCTGTTGGACGCCCTCAGCCATTACTACGCCAATGGCGCAGCCAATGTGCACCGTGCCCAGCATTTGCCGGGCGCCCATGCGACCCAGGCGTTCGAGGACAGTCGCAGCAAAGTGGCGCAATGGCTCAACGTCGGTGACAGCGGGCAAATCATCTTCACCCACGGCGCAACTTCAGCGCTGAACCTCCTGGCCTATGGCCTTGAGCACCTTTTCAACCCGGGCGATGAGATTGTCATCAGCGCCCTGGAACATCACGCCAACCTCTTGCCCTGGCAGCAGTTGGCCAAACGCCGCGAGCTCACGCTTGTGGTGTTGCCCCTCGACGACGCCGGCTTGATCGACCTGCACGCCGCCGCCACGATGATCGGGCCACGCACCCGCCTGCTGGCGGTGAGCCAGTTATCCAACGTGCTGGGCGCCTGGCAGCCGTTGCCGCAGTTGCTGGCACTGGCCAAGGCCCACGACGCCTTGACCGTGGTGGATGGCGCACAGGGCATCGTCCACGGGCGCCATGACGTGCAGGCCCTGGGCTGCGACTTCTACGTGTTTTCCAGCCACAAGCTCTACGGCCCGGACGGCGTCGGCGTGCTTTACGGCCGCACCGAAGGCCTGCATCTGCTGCGTCACTGGCAGTTTGGCGGCGAGATGGTGCAACAGGCGGACTACCACAGCGCCAGCTTTCGCCCCGCGCCCCTGGGTTTCGAAGCGGGCACCCCGCCGATTGCCAGCGTGATTGGCCTGGGGGCGACCCTGGACTACCTCAATTCCCTGGATCAAGCGGCGGTGCTCGCCCATGAAGCGGCGCTGCATGACTATCTATTGCGCGGCTTGCGGGCACGCAATGGCGTGCGCCTGCTGGGCTCGCCACACGTGGCCCTGGCCAGCTTCGTGGTAGACGGTATACACAGCGCCGACCTCGCCCACCTGCTGACCGAGCAAGGCATCGCGGTACGCGCCGGCCATCACTGTGCAATGCCCCTGCTCAAGAGCCTGCATTTATCCGGCGCAATCCGGGTTTCGTTGGCGCTGTACAACGACTCCGATGACCTGGAGCGCTTTTTTGAAGCGCTGGACCAGGCGCTGGACATGCTGCGATGAGCCTGCCAGCGGATGCGCTGGCCGCGCTGCAGGCCTTTCAGGCTGTCGGCAGCTGGGAGCAACGCGCCCGCCTGCTGATGCAATGGGGCGAGCGGCTGCCGGCATTGGTGCCTGAGGACAAGATCGACGCCAACCTGGTACAGGGCTGTGAAAGCCTGGTGTGGCTGGTGGGGCGCTTGCACGAGGGCCACTGGCAGTTTGCCGCCAGCAGCGACGCGCGCTTGATTCGCGGGTTGGTGGCGTTGTTGCTGGCGCGGGTCAATGGCCTATCGGCGCACGCGTTACAGGCGGTCGACCTGCCTGACTGGTTCAACCAACTGGGCCTCTCCCGCCAGCTGTCGCCGTCGCGCAGCAATGGCCTGAACGCAGTCCTGCAGCGCATGCGCGACTTGAGCCATACGCAAAACTAACCGTAGGAGCGGGCTTGCCCGCGATAGCCATAGGTATCTACACAACTTTCAGAAACTGACGATCTTCCCTGTGGCGAGCGGGCTTGTCGGAACTGCGCTATCTGCCTGGATTTAGGCGTTGCGGCAAAGTTGTGTAGATACCGATGCCGCGATAGCAGTGGATCAGTGCCAGATGTATTGCCTGGCACACCGCCATCGCGGGCAAGCCCCACATTTTGTTTATGCCCAGCAGTGAGATTCAGGTGGGCTTGACCCGTTCGGACGGCCTGCGCACTCCGGCCACGATCTTGTCCACGGCCTTGGTCGCCGCCACCATGCCAAAGGTCGCCGTCACCATCATCACCGCGCCAAACCCACCCGCGCAGTCCAGCTTCACGCCATCCCCCACAAAACTCTTCTGCAAGCAGATGCTGCCATCGGGCTTGGGATACCGCAGCTGTTCGGTGGAGAACACGCAAGGCACGCTGTAGTGCCGGGTCACGGTGCGTGAAAAGCCGTAGTCACGACGCAAAGTGGAACGCACTTTCGAGGCCAGTGGGTCGTTGAAGGTGCGGTTCAGGTCGCACACTTGGATCAGCGTCGGGTCAATCTGCCCGCCGGCGCCGCCGGTGGTGATGATCTGGATCTTGCGCCGCTTGCACCAGGCGATCAGCGCCGCCTTGGCGTTGACCGCATCGATGCAGTCAATCACGCAGTCAATGTCAGGCGTGATGTACTCGGCCATGGTGTCGCGGGTCACGAAGTCCGCCACCGCATGCACGGTGCAATCGGGGTTGATCGCACGCAGGCGCTCGGCCATCACTTCGACCTTGGGCTTGCCTACCGTGCTGTCCAGGGCGTGCAACTGACGGTTGCTGTTGCTGACGCACACGTCGTCCAGGTCAAACAGCGAAATCTCGCCCACCCCGCAGCGGGCCATGGCTTCCGCCGCCCACGAGCCGACACCGCCCACGCCGACGATGGCCACATGGGCCGCTTTCAAACGCTCCAGGCCTTCAATGCCATACAAACGGGCGACGCCGGCAAACCGTGGATCTTCTGTGCTCATGACCATTACCCCAAAAACCGGCGCGCATTATGGACTACGCGGCGACAAGTTCGAAGCTTCCAGCTACAAGTAAAGAACTCCGCAGAGGTTTCGCTGACTAAACTCCGGTTTTTCCCAGCTTGCTGTACGCTCATGGAAGGGCCAGTGTAGGATGCGCGCCGTTCGGCGCAGGCCAACACCTCTTTTCGTTCCGCACCCTTTGGAACCCGAAATAGCTATGTCATCGCGTAAATTTGGACTCAACCTGGTGGTAGTGCTGGCGATTGCCGCGCTGTTCACCGGTTTCTGGGCGCTGATCAACCGCCCGGTCACTACTCCCAACTGGCCACAGCAGATCTCCGGGTTTTCGTACTCGCCGTTCCAGCAAGGCCAGTACCCGCAGAAAGACCAGTACCCGACCGACGAACAGATGCGTCAGGACCTTGCGATCATGAGCAAGCTGACGGACAACATCCGTACCTATTCGGTCGACGGCACCCTGGGGGACATCCCCAAGCTGGCGGAAGAATTCGGCCTGCGCGTGACCCTGGGGATCTGGATCAGCCCGGACCTGGAGCGCAACGAGCGTGAGATCCAGCGTGCCATCGAGATCGCCAACACCTCGCGCAGCGTGGTACGTGTGGTGGTCGGCAACGAGGCGATCTTCCGCAAGGAAATCACCGCCGACGAGCTGATTGTGCTGCTGGACCGGGTGCGCGCCGCTGTCAAAGTGCCAGTGACCACCTCAGAGCAGTGGCATATCTGGGAGCACAACCCGCAACTGGGCAAGCATGTCGACCTGATCGCCGCGCACGTCCTGCCGTACTGGGAACATATTCCCATGGCCCAGGCCGGGCAATTCGTCCTCGACCGCGCCAAGGATCTGAAGAAGACCTTCCCGAAAAAGCCGCTGCTGCTGTCGGAAGTCGGCTGGCCGAGCAATGGCCGCATGCGCGGTGGCGCGGACGCGTCGCCTGCCGACCAGGCCATTTACCTGCGTACCCTGGTCAACAAACTGAACCGCCAGGGCTACAACTACTTCGTGATCGAAGCCTTCGACCAACCTTGGAAGGCCAGTGACGAAGGCTCGGTGGGCGCCTATTGGGGTGTGTTCAACGCCGCGCGCCAGCAGAAATTCAATTTTGAAGGCCCGGTGGTAGCGATTCCGCAATGGCGGGTGCTGGCCATCGGCTCGGTGGTGCTGGCCCTGCTGTCGCTGACCCTGCTGATGATCGACGGCTCGGCCCTGCGCCAGCGTGGCCGTACCTTCCTGACCTTTATTGCGTTCCTGTGTGGCTCGGTGCTGGTATGGATCGGCTACGACTACAGCCAGCAATACAGCACGTGGTTCAGCCTGACGGTGGGCTTCTTGCTGGCCCTCGGCGCACTTGGGGTGTTTATTGTGCTGCTGACCGAGGCCCATGAGCTGGCGGAAGCGGTCTGGACCCACAAGCGCCGCCGCGAATTCCTACCGGTGGAGGGCGATTCGGACTACCGCCCGAAAGTGTCGATCCATGTGCCGTGCTACAACGAGCCACCGGAAATGGTCAAACAGACCCTCGACGCCCTGGCCGCCCTCGACTACCCGGACTACGAAGTCCTGATCATCGACAACAACACCAAGGACCCGGCCGTGTGGGAACCGGTGCGCGACTACTGTGAGACGCTGGGCCCGCGCTTCAAGTTCTTCCACGTCGCGCCCCTGGCCGGTTTCAAGGGCGGCGCGCTGAACTACTTGATCCCGCACACCGCCAAGGACGCCGAAGTGATCGCGGTGATCGACTCGGACTACTGCGTGTCGCCCAACTGGCTCAAACACATGGTGCCGCACTTCGCCGACCCGAAAATCGCCGTGGTGCAATCGCCCCAGGATTACCGCGACCAGAACGAAAGCACCTTCAAGAAGCTCTGCTACGCCGAATACAAAGGCTTCTTCCATATCGGCATGGTCACGCGCAACGACCGCGACGCCATCATCCAGCACGGCACCATGACCATGACCCGCCGCTCGGTGCTCGAAGAGCTGGGCTGGGCCGACTGGTGTATCTGTGAAGATGCGGAACTGGGCCTACGGGTGTTCGAGAAAGGTCTGTCGGCTGCCTACTACCACACCAGCTACGGCAAGGGCTTGATGCCCGATACCTTTATCGACTTCAAGAAGCAGCGCTTCCGCTGGGCCTACGGCGCGATCCAGATCATCAAGCGCCACACCGCCAGCCTGTTGCGTGGCAAGGACACGGAACTGACCCGTGGCCAGCGCTACCACTTCCTCGCGGGCTGGCTGCCGTGGGTGGCGGACGGCATGAATATCTTCTTCACCGTCGGTGCCTTGTTGTGGTCGGCGGCGATGATCATTGTGCCGACCCGGGTCGATCCGCCCCTGCTGATCTTCGCAATCCCGCCGTTGGCGCTATTCGTGTTCAAGGTCGGCAAGATCATCTTCCTCTACCGTCGCGCCGTGGGTGTGAACCTCAAGGATGCGTTCTGCGCGGCCCTGGCCGGGTTGGCGTTGTCCCATACCATCGCCAAGGCGGTGCTGTATGGTTTCTTCACCACCAGTATTCCGTTCTTTCGTACACCGAAAAACGCGGATAACCACGGCTTCTGGGTAGCGATTTCCGAGGCTCGGGAGGAGATGTTCATCATGTTGCTGCTGTGGGGCGCAGCGCTGGGGATTTACCTGGTGCAAGGCCTGCCGAGCAATGACATGCGCTTCTGGGTGGTGATGTTGCTGGTGCAATCGTTGCCGTATGTGGCGGCGTTGATCATGGCGTTCCTCTCGTCACTGCCTAAACCGGCAGCGGTGGTGGAGCCCGCCCCAGCGGCGTAAAAACTTGCGCAATCCACTAAACGGCGGCCTCTGGTCGCCGTTTTGCTATAAGATAACGGCCCTTTTGCAGAGCATGGCCCAGGCCATGCTTTATGGGGGAGCGGGCTTGCCCGCGATAGCGGTCTGTCAGTAACCGATGCACTGACTGATCCGCCGCAATCGCGAGCAAGCCCGCTCCCACATTGGAATCGCGCTGCTGTTGCACACTCGTCCTGCGCCCATAACACGCTTTCGGAGCTTCCCCATGACGGCCCACGCCGACCTTTCGCCGACCCTCCAACTCGCTATCGACCTGATCCGTCGCCCGTCGGTAACGCCTGTCGACGCTGACTGCCAGAAGCTGATGATGCAACGCCTGGGCGACGCCGGCTTTGCGCTTGAGCCGATGCGTATCGAAGATGTGGATAACTTCTGGGCCACCCACGGCAAGCATGAAGGTCCGGTACTGTGCTTCGCCGGCCACACCGACGTGGTCCCGACCGGCCCGGTGCAGGCCTGGCAGAATGATCCGTTCGACGCGCTGATCGACGAACACGGCATGTTGTGCGGGCGTGGCGCAGCCGACATGAAAGGCAGCCTGGCCGCCATGCTGGTGGCGTCCGAACGCTTTGTGAAGGACTACCCGGACCACAAGGGTTCGGTAGCCTTCCTGATCACCAGCGACGAAGAAGGCCCGGCACACCACGGCACCAAAGCGGTGATCGAGCGCCTGGCGGCGCGCAAGGAGCGCCTGGACTGGTGCATCGTTGGCGAGCCGTCGAGCACCACCCTGGTGGGCGACGTGGTCAAGAATGGCCGTCGTGGCTCCCTCGGCGCGACCTTGACCGTGCGCGGTGTGCAAGGCCACGTGGCCTACCCGCACCTGGCTAAGAACCCGATCCACCTGGCCGCCCCGGCGCTGGCGGAACTGGCCGCCGAGCATTGGGATGACGGCAACACCTTCTTCCCGCCGACCAGCTTCCAGATCTCCAACCTCAACTCCGGCACCGGCGCCACCAACGTGATCCCCGGCGACCTGACGGCGGTGTTCAACTTCCGGTTCTCCACCGAGTCCACCGTCGAAGGCCTGCAGCAGCGGGTCGCGGCGATTCTCGACAAGCATGGCCTGGACTGGCATGTGGAATGGGCGCTGTCGGGCCTGCCGTTCCTCACCGAACCCGGCGCACTGCTCGATGCGGTGTCTGCCAGCATCAAGGCCATCACTGGGCGCGAGACCAAGGCGTCCACCAGCGGCGGCACGTCCGACGGGCGCTTTATCGCGACCCTCGGTACCCAAGTGGTGGAACTGGGCCCGGTCAACGCGACGATCCATCAGGTCAACGAACGCATCCTGGCCAGCGACCTCGATGTGCTGACCGAAATCTACTACCAGACCCTGATCAAGTTGCTCGCCTGATGCTCGCCTGCCCCATTTGCAGCGCGCCACTCAATGAGGTGGACAATGGCGTGGTGTGCCCCGCCGGACACCGTTTCGACCGGGCCCGCCAGGGTTATCTGAACCTGTTGCCGGTGCAGCACAAGAACAGCCGCGACCCGGGCGATAACCTGGCGATGGTGGAGGCGCGCCGCGACTTCCTCAATGCCGGGCACTACGCGCCGGTGGCCAGGCGCCTGGCGGCACTGGCTGCGGAACGCAAACCCCAGCGCTGGTTGGATATCGGCTGCGGCGAAGGTTATTACACCGCACAAATCGCCGATGCCCTGCTGCGCGCCGATGGTTATGCCCTGGATATCTCCAAGGAAGCGGTCAAGCGCGCGTGCAAGCGCAACCCGACGCTGACTTGGCTGATCGCCAGCATGGCCCGCGTACCGTTGGCCGACGGCAGTTGCCAGTTCCTCGCCAGCGTGTTCAGCCCGCTGGACTGGCAGGAAGCCAAGCGCCTGCTCAGCCCTGGCGGCGGCCTGATGAAGGTCGGCCCGACTCGCGGCCACCTGATGGAGCTGCGCGAGCGCTTGTACGACGAAGTGCGTGAGTACACCGACGACAAGCACTTGGCCCTGGTGCCGGACGGCATGAGCCTGCAACACAGCGAAGTCCTGGAGTTCCAGCTCAGCCTGGCCGAGCCCAAGGACCGCGCCAACCTGCTGGCGATGACGCCCCACGGCTGGCGCGCCAGTGCCGAGCGGCGCGCCCAGGTGATCGAACAGGCCGAACCGCTGCTGGTCACCGTGTCGATGCGCTACGACTATTTCGTGCTTCAATAACCGACTTTTCCGGGCATTTGCGCCCACCCTGAATCCGCGAATGGATTTTCGAATCCCGCAACGAGGAACATCCATGCGCCAACCCGATATCGAGATTTACCTCAAGGACGCCGACGTCGACCACAAGGCTATCGCTGCCTGGCTCGGCGCCGCCCTGGGGCCGTGTACCGACTGGGTACAAAAGGGCCAGACCTACAAGTGCAAGGCCGGCAACGTACCCGTGACCTGGCTGCCCAAGGCCGTGGGCAAATGGAACAGCCTGTACCTGGAAAGCGACCAGACCCCGTGGGAAGACGACATCGCCTGCGCCCGCGCCGCCTTTGCCGCGCTGAACGTTGAAGTGCGCTGCGCGCCGGGGACGTGGGTTGAAGAGGAAGGTGAAGAAAGCGCCGACACCTGGATTCGGATCAGCACAGACGGTGAAGAACAGATCACCTGGAAAACCGCCTGATCCAGCCGGTCAGTGTGGGAGCTGGCTTGCCTGCGATACAGGCACCTCGGTCCATCAGCCAGACCAGGGTGATGCTATCGCAGGCAAGCCAGCTCCCACACAAGCCAGCTCCCCCATGCAACAACCCGCGTTACAGGCCCACCACATCCTCCGCCTGCAAGCCCTTCTCGCCGGTCACCACGGCGTATTCCACCTGCTGGCCCTCGGCCAGGGAGCGGTGGCCTTCACCGCGGATGGCGCGGTAGTGCACAAACACATCCTTGCCGTCTTCCCGCTGGATAAAGCCATAGCCCTTGGCGTCGTTGAACCACTTCACATTGCCGGTTTCGCGCGTTGTCATCTATTTGCTCCCACTGGTTTTTATTGTTGAGTCAGTCGCATTGAACTGCCGAGTATAAGACAGGCTCAAAAACGATCAACTCAACTTTACTTCGCCGCTTTTTTGCCGATTTTCGGCGAATACGGCACACTACCCGCCCGAGCGCCTGCTCGGTTTTTTCCACTCAAAGCAGCACACCTATGACCCGCTCCCCGTTCCGCCGTCTGGTATTTGGCACCTTGCGCCGACTGTTGTACCTCTGGGTTCGCTCGGAGACGATCAACCAGTCGTCCCTCACCCTTAACCTGGACCGCAGCCGGCCGGTGTTCTACGTCCTGCAATCGCCCTCCCTGACCGAACTGGCCGTGGTGGATGCCGAGTGCACCAAGGCTGGCTTGCCGCGCCCGGTGCTGCCGGTGTCGGTCGGCCCGTTGATGGAGCCGGCGGCGTTTTTCTACCTCACGCCCGACCCGGACTGGCTCGGCCGCCAGGACAAGCGCGGCGCGCCGCCGACCTTGACGCGCCTGGTCAATACCCTGACCGAGCACGCCGAAGAAAACGCCCAGATCATCCCGGTCAGCGTGTTCTGGGGCCAGTCACCGGCCAGCGAGTCGAGCCCCTGGAAACTGCTGTTCGCCGACAGCTGGGCCGTCACCGGGCGCCTGCGCCGGCTGCTGAGCATCCTGATCCTGGGGCGCAAGACCCGTGTGCAATTCTCTGCGCCAATCAACCTGCGTGAATTGATCGAGCACAATAAAGGTCACGAACGTACGGTGCGCATGGCCCAAAGGATCCTGCGGGTACACTTTCGCAACCTGAAGACGGCGGTGATCGGCCCCGACCTGTCCCACCGGCGCAACCTGGTCAAGGGCCTGGTGAACATGCCGCTGGTACGCCAGGCGATCCTCGACGAAGCCGAGCGCGAGAACATCACGGCCGAAAAAGCCAAGGCCCAGGCCCTGCGCTATGGCAATGAGATCGCCTCGGACTACACCTACACCGCCATCCGCTTCCTGGAAGTGGTGCTGAGCTGGTTCTGGAACAAGATCTACGACGGGATCAAGGTCAACAATATCGAAGGTGTGCAAAAGGTCGCCCAGGGCTACGAAGTGATCTACGTGCCCTGCCACCGCAGCCATATCGACTACCTGCTGCTGTCGTACCTGCTCTTCAAGAATGGCCTGACCCCGCCGCACATCGCCGCCGGGATCAACCTCAATATGCCGGTGATCGGCAGCCTGCTACGCCGTGGCGGGGCGTTTTTCATGCGCCGCACGTTCAAGGGCAACCCGCTGTACACCTCGGTGTTCAACGAATACCTGCACACCCTGTTCACCAAGGGTTTCCCGGTGGAGTACTTCGTCGAGGGCGGCCGCTCGCGCACCGGGCGCATGCTGCAACCCAAGACCGGGATGCTGGCGATCACCCTGCGCAGTTTCCTGCGCTCTTCGCGCATGCCCATCGTGTTTGTGCCGGTGTATATCGGCTACGAACGGGTGCTGGAAGGCCGCACCTACCTGGGCGAACTGCGCGGCGCGACGAAAAAGAAAGAGTCGATCTTCGATATCTTCAAGGTCATTGGCGCCTTGAAACAGCGTTTTGGCCAGGTGGCGGTCAACTTCGGCGAGCCGATCAAGCTGGCTGAGTTCCTCGACCAGGAGCAACCGGACTGGCGCGCCCAGGACCTGGGGCCGAACTACAAACCGGCCTGGCTCAATGAAACCACCAACCGCCTCGGCGAGCGTGTGGCCCAGCACCTCAACGAGGCCGCTGCGATCAACCCGGTGAACCTGGTGGCGCTGGCGCTGCTTTCAACCAGCCGCCTGGCCCTGGACGACCAGGCCATGGCACGGGTGCTGGACCTGTACCTGGCGCTGCTGCGCCGGGTGCCCTACTCGCCCCATACCACGCTGCCCGAGGGCGACGGCCAGGCGCTGATCAAGCACGTCAAGGACATGAACCTGCTGTCGGAACAGAGCGATGCCCTGGGCAAGATCCTGTATCTGGACGAGCAAAACGCCGTCCTGATGACCTATTACCGCAACAACGTGCTGCATATCTTCGCCCTGCCGGCGCTGCTCGCCAGTTTCTTCCAGAGCAGCTCGCGCATGAGCCGCGAACAGATCCTGCGCTACACCCGCGCGCTCTATCCGTACCTGCAATCGGAGTTGTTTATCCGCTGGTCCCTGGACGAGCTGGACGCGGTGGTCGACCAGTGGCTTGAAGCCCTGGTGGAACAAGGCCTGCTGCGCTTTGAAAACAACATCTACCTGCGCCCGGCGCCCAGCTCGCGCAATTTTGTGCTGCTGACCCTGTTGTCCAAGAGCATTGCCCAGACCCTGCAACGCTTCTATATGGCCATTTCCCTGCTGCTCAATAGCGGCCAGAACAGTATCAGCGCCGAAGAACTGGAAGACTTGTGCACGGTCATGGCCCAGCGCCTGTCGATCCTGCATGGCCTGAATGCCCCAGAGTTCTTCGACAAAAGCCTTTTCCGACATTTTATTCAGACGTTGCTCGAGCAAGATGTGCTGCGCCGCGATGAAGCCGGCAAGTTGAGTTACCACGACCTGCTCGGCGAGTTGGCCGAAGGCGCAGCCAAACGGGTATTGCCCGCGGAGATTCGCCTGTCGATCCGCCAGGTGGCGTTGCACCGCAACGACGAAGCGCCAGCCCCAGACACCGAATCGGACGAAACCCGCTAGATTTACCAAGGCGCCAGGGTGTTTCTGGCGCCGTTGACAAGGAGCTGCACCATGAAAAAGATTATTCTCCTGGGCCTGACCGCCCTGCTGGGAGCCTGCCACTCGATGAATCCTGCCCCTAAGGCCAGCCTTGATGGCGAAGTGTTCTACCTGCAACGCATCGCCCTGCCGCCTACCGCTACCTTGAGCGTCAGCCTGCAGGACGTGTCCCTGGCCGATGCGCCCGCCGTCACCCTGGCCGAGCAAAAAGGCCCGGTCGATGGCAAGCAGGCACCGCTGCCCTTCCACCTGAGCTACGACCCGGCACAGGTCAAGCCTGGCCACAGCTATTCGGTCAGCGCTCGCATCGAGCTGGATGGCAAGCTAATGTTTATCACCACCGAACGCCATTCGGTGCAGTTGAACGGCCAGGATCCCCAGCCGCTTCGCCTGCGCGTTGACGCCGTTGCCCACTGATCCAGTCGATTAAAAGGAAGCGCCCATGCTCCGTAACTCTCTTCGCCTCAGCGCCCTGTGCGCCGGCCTGCTGCTCGGTGCCAACGCCATGGCCCTGTCCCTTGGTGACCTGTCCCAGGGCGACGCCACGGGTGGCCTCAAGGACGCACTGACCCAAGGCGCGCAGATTGCCGTCAAACAACTGGGGACTCCCGGTGGTTTCAGCAACAACCCCGAGGTCAAGATCGGCTTGCCAGGCAAGCTGGAAAAAGCCGCCGGCGCCCTGAAAATGCTCGGCATGGGCGATCAAATCACCCAACTTGAAGACAGCATGAACAAAGCTGCCGAATCCGCCGTGACCCAGGCCCAGCCGATTCTGGTGAATGCCGTGAAAAACATGAGCGTGACCGATGCCAAGGGCATTCTCAGCGGCGGCCAGGATTCGGCAACCCAGTATCTGGACAAAAGCAGCCGCGAGCAGATCCGCGCCAAGTTCCTGCCGATCGTCAAGCAATCCACGGACAAGGTCGGTGTCGCCCAGCAGTACAACGCGCTCGCCAAGAAGGCCCCGATGGGCTTGCTCGGTGGCAAGGCCGACAGCGTCGAAAACTATGTGACGGAACAAGCGCTGGACGGTTTGTTCAAGATGATTGCCCAGCAGGAAGAAAGCATTCGCCAGAACCCGGCAGCCGCCGCGACCAGCCTGGCGAAGAAAGTCTTCGGCGCCCTCTAGGGCACCTCGTTCACCCCGCTGTACAACAAAAAACGCCCCGAATAATCGGGGCGTTTTTGTTACTGGGCCGCCTCTGGACAGGCCTGAAACTCAGGCCCCTTCCCTTCAGTGACCGTAGGTTATTTTCCCTTCGAACTTCATGGTGTTACCGCAAGGCTTGGCGTGGCATGGGTCGGGTTTGGCATGGCATGGCTCAGGCTTGGCCGGGCATGGCGGTTTCGACGCGGGTTGGCCATTGGCCCCGGACATCAGCGATTTGAGTCCAAGCATCGACAAAGGTCCCAGATACATCCGGATCGGCATAAACATAGATCAGTCCTCATGGCTCAATGAAGCCTTTCCGGCAAACAACCGTTGCACGGAGAAGGCACCTGCATCCCAGGTTTGCCCTGAGTGGCAGGTGCGCCAGAAACAGTTCCCGCACCTTGTAGCCGATTGACCCTGACTTAAGCCGACTTCGGCTTGACCCGGAACCACGCCGCATACAGTGCCGGCAAAAACAGCAGGGTCAACGCCGTCGCCACAATCAGCCCACCCATGATCGCCACCGCCATCGGCCCGAAGAACACGCTACGCGACAACGGGATCATCGCCAGCACCGCCGCCAGCGCCGTCAACACAATCGGCCGGAAACGCCGCACGGTGGCCTCGATAATTGCCTGCCACGGATCCAGGCCGGCCTTGATGTCCTGTTCGATCTGATCCACCAGGATCACCGAGTTGCGCATGATCATCCCGGACAGCGCGATAGTCCCCAGCATCGCCACAAAACCGAACGGCTGGCGGAATACCAGCAGGAACAGCGTCACACCGATCAGCCCCAGCGGCGCAGTCAGGAACACCATGGCCGTGCGCGAAAAGCTGCGCAGTTGCAGCATCAGCAAGGTCAGCACGACCACAATGAACAGCGGCACACCGGCCTTCACCGAATTCTGCCCACGGGCGGAATCCTCGACGGTGCCGCCTACGTCCAACAGATAACCGTCCGGCAGTTCGGAGCGCACCTCGGCCAGGGTCGGCAAGATCTGCTGGACCAGGGTCGCGGGTTGCTCCTTGCCGTAGATATCCGCGCGCACCGTCACCGTCGGCAGGCGATTGCGGTGCCAGATAATGCCCTCCTCGAAGCCATATTCCAGGGTGGCGATCTGCGACAGCGCCACGCTGGTACCGTTGTCGGTCGGTACTGCCAGGCTCGGCAACAGCGACAGCTCGGTGCGCTCGTGCACGGTGCCGCGCAGGAGGATCTCGATCAACTCGTTGTCCTCCCGGTATTGGCTGACGCTGGAACCGGTCAGGGAACTCTGGAGGAATTTCGACAGGTTGGCAGTGCTCACGCCCAAGGCGCGGGCGCGATCCTGGTCGACATTGAGGTAGACGATCTTGCTCGGCTCTTCCCAATCCAGGTGCACGTTGACCACGTGGGTATTCTCACGCACCTTGGCCGCGACCTTGCGCGCCAGGGCCCGCACTTCTTCGATGTGCTCGCCGGTCACGCGAAACTGCACCGGATAACCAACCGGTGGGCCGTTCTCCAGGCGCGTGACCCGCGAGCGCAGGTCGGGGAACTGCTCGTTGAGGGTCTCGATCAACCAGGTGCGCAGGCTTTCGCGCTCCTCGATGGTCTTGGCCAACACCACGAACTGGGCAAAGCTGGCCGCCGGCAGTTGCTGGTCCAACGGCAGGTAGAAGCGCGGTGACCCGGTGCCGACATAGGCCACGTAATTGTCGATCCCTGCGTGTTCCTTGAGCAAACCTTCGAGGCGCTTGACCTGATCGGCGGTGTTGCTCAGGGAAGCACCTTCCGCCAGTTTCAGGTCGACCATCAGCTCCAGGCGCCCGGACGCCGGGAAGAACTGTTGCGGGACAAAGCGGAACAGTGCCACCGAGCCGATAAACAGCAGCACCGTCAGCACGATCACGGTTTTGCGGCGGCGCACGCACCATTCCACCCAGCGTCGTACACGCTGATAGAACGGCGTGCCGTAGGGATCCGGGCCATCGGTGCCGTGCTTGGCGGCATGAATCTTCGCCAGATCCGGCAGGAGTTTCTCCCCCAGATAGGGCACAAACACCACGGCAGCCACCCACGAGGCCAGCAGCGCAATGGTCACTACCTGGAAGATGGACCGGGTGTACTCGCCGGTGCTCGATTGCGCGGTGGCTATCGGCAGGAAGCCGGCCGCAGTGATCAACGTACCGGTCAGCATCGGAAACGCCGTACTGGTCCAGGCGAAACTGGCGGCTTTGAGGCGGTCGTAGCCCTGCTCCATTTTGATCGCCATCATTTCCACGGCGATGATCGCGTCGTCCACCAACAAGCCCAGGGCCAGGACCAAGGCGCCCAAGGAAATCTTGTGCAGGCCGATCCCCAGGTAATACATGCAGGCAAAGGTCATCGCCAACACCAGCGGAATCGCCAGTGCCACCACCATGCCGGTGCGCACGCCAAGGGAGAAAAAACTCACCAGCAACACAATCGCCAACGCTTCGGCCAGCACCTGCACGAATTCGCCCACGCTGGTCTTCACTGCCGCAGGCTGATCCGACACCTTGCGCAGTTCCATGCCGGCCGGAAGGTTCTTCTGCAGGCGTGCGAATTCACCTTCCAGAGCCTTGCCCAGTACCAGGATGTCACCACCATCGCGCATGGCCACGGCCAGGCCGATGGCGTCGTCCCCCATATAACGCATACGCGGCGCGGGCGGATCATTGAAGCCACGGTGAATCTCGGCCACATCGCCGATGCGGAAGGTGCGGTCGCCCACGCGGATCGGGAAATTGCGGATCTCTTCCACCGTCTTGAAGTTACCCGACACCCGCAGTTGCACACGCTCGCTCGGGGTTTCAAAGAAGCCGGCGGTAGACACCGCGTTCTGCTCCTGCAGCGCCTGCTGCACTGCCGCCAGGGGCAGGCCGAGGGTGGCGAGCTTGAGGTTGGACAACTCGATCCAGATCTTCTCGTCCTGCAATCCCAGCAGCTCGACCTTGCCCACATCCGGTACCCGTTGCAGCTGGATCTGGATGCGGTCGGCGTAGTCCTTGAGCACCGCGTAGTCAAAACCCTCGCCGGTCAGGGCGTAGATATTGCCAAAGGTGGTGCCGAATTCATCGTTGAAGAACGGGCCCTGGATATCCGGTGGCAGGGTCTGGCGGATATCGCTGATCTTCTTGCGTACCTGGTACCAGAGGTCGGGAATCTGCGCCGAGTGCATCGAGTCCCGGGCGATAAACGTGACCTGGGATTCGCCGGGGCGGGAGAACGAGACAATGCGCTCGTACTCGCCGGTCTCCATCAGTTTCTTTTCAATACGCTCGGTGACCTGACGCGAGACTTCCTGGGCCGTGGCGCCTGGCCAGTTGGTCTTGATCACCATGGCTTTGAAGGTGAACGGCGGGTCTTCGCTTTGCCCTAGCTTGGTGTAGGACAACGTACCGACAACCGCCAGCAACAACATCAGGAACAGCACGATCTGGCGATTACGCAACGCCCATTCGGAAAGATTGAAACCCATCGGGGACTACTCCTTGTTGGCCGCCAGATTCACCACCCGGTTGGAGCGATCCACCGGGCGTACTTGCTGGCCCTCATGGAGCACATGGACACCGGCGGCAATCACCCAGTCGGAAGGGTTCAGGCCTTCGAGCACCGGGACGCTTTTTTCGCCAAAGGCACCAATCCGCACCGCTGTGCGCTTGAGGGTGTTATCCGGCTTGACCAACCAGACGTAGGACGCGCCGTTCTCTGCGCTGAGGGCAGATAGCGGGACCGACAGCGGGATCACGCCGTCAGCCTGAATAAATACCCGTGCACTCTGCCCCAGCTCGGCTGGTACTTTGCCGGCGTTGAAGGCCACGCGGGCGGCGAAGGTGCGCGACTTGGGGTCCGCCGCCGGTGACAGCTCGCGAATGCGCCCGTCAAAACGCTGGTCGGGCTGGCTCCACAATTCCACGGAGACCGGCTGGCCAACCTTGAAGCGGCCGAAGCTTTGCTCCGGGAAGCTGATCAACACTTCACGCTCGCCATCGGTGGCCAAGGTGAACACGGTCTGCCCGGCAGCTACCACTTGCCCGACTTCCACCGCACGCTTGGCCACCACGCCGTCCTGGGGCGCGCGCAGCACGGCATAGCCGGCCTGGTTGTTGGCCACGTCGAATTCGGCCTTGATCTGTTGCAGGCGTGCGAGACCTGAGCGGTAGAGGTTTTCGGAATTGTCGTACTGGGAGCGGCTGACCATCTGACGGTCCATCAGGGTCTTGTAGCGATCCCGCTCGGCCCGCACCAGGCTCAGATTGGCTTCAGCCGCCGTAACCTGGGCGCGGGTGGCCTGCAGTTGCAGGCGCACATCCTGGGGGTCGAGCTCTGCCAGCGGCTGGTTGGCCTTGACGCGCTCGCCCTCCTCCACCAGCCGTCGGCTGACTTTGCCCCCAATGCGAAAGGCCAGGTCAGGCTCATAACGGGCGCGAACCTCGCCAGGATAGCTGTCCATCGCCAGCGCCGAAGGCTGTGGCTGCACCACCATGGCCGGACGGACGGTGGTTTGGGCCGCTTCTTCATGGCCACAGCCAGCCAACAAGAAAGCCAGGCTGACAGGCAACGCGAGGGGCAGGAAAATGCTGCGCATGCTGAAGGACCTTTCGCAAATGGTGCTTGGAATAATTATACTGGCCGGTATGTTATTAATACCAAACTCACCAGTCCAGTATTAAAGTGAAAATGTCCGACAATCCTGTAAACACCAATAGCCCCGGGCGTCCCAAGGACATGGCAAAACGCCAGGCAATCCTCGACGCGGCAAAAGTCCTGTTTTTGAGCAACGGTTACGCAAGTACCAGCATGGATGCAGTAGCCCTTGAGGCTGGCGTGTCGAAACTGACGGTCTACAGCCACTTCACCGACAAAGAAACGCTGTTCACCGCCGCCGTCGAAGCCAAGTG
The DNA here is from genome assembly GCF_007858275.1 of Pseudomonas proteolytica. Classification (GTDB taxonomy): domain Bacteria; phylum Pseudomonadota; class Gammaproteobacteria; order Pseudomonadales; family Pseudomonadaceae; genus Aquipseudomonas; species Aquipseudomonas proteolytica. The sequence goes on along the minus strand of NZ_VFEV01000021.1, from coordinate 61,252 downwards.
CGAAGCCCAGTTGCCGGTGATGTATTTCGAATTGCCCGACGGCGTACCGGTGGAGAAGGTGTTGCTGAACATCGCCCGTGGTTTTCATCTGCTGATCAACAGCGAGGAGTCGGTGAACCTGCACCGGTTGATGATGACGTCGGGCAATCAGGATCCGAAGCTGTCACAGATCTTCTTCGAAGCCGGCCCCATGCGGATGCTGCAGGGGATGGAGCGCTTGCTGGGCAAGATCAACCAGAGTGGTGCATTGAGCATCGACAAGCCGTTTACCGCCGCCGAGCACTTCTTTTGCCTGCTCAAGGGCACGGCGAATTTCTGCTTGCTGTATGGCTGCGGTGAACGCTTGAGCGAAGCGGCCGCCGAGGAGCATGTGCAGGAAGTGGTGGGGTTGTTTATGCGGGCGTATCGACCTTGAACAGTCGTTGATCGATCTGACGCCATCGCCGGCAAGCCGGCTCCTACAAGGTGATTGCGTTTATTGTAGGAGCCGGCTTGCCGGCGATGAGGCCCTCAGGCCTTGAGCGCTTTTTTAGGGTAAATATCGTACCGGCTGGATTTGCCGTCCAGCGCGTGGCTCGGCTTGGGCCCATCAATGCACGGTGCCTTGCGCGGGCGCTTGACCACCACCCGGTGGCTGGCCAGGGCCAAGGCCGCCGCCAGCAACGCCGGGGCATCCGGATCGTCGCCCACCAGCGGGCGAAACAGGCGCATTTCTTTCTTCACCAGGGCGGTTTTCTCACGATGGGGAAACATCGGGTCCAGGTAGATGACCTGCGGCGGCTCACCTTCCCAATTGCGCATCACGTCAATGGAGTTGCCCTTGAGCAAGGTCATTCGCGCGACAATCGGCGCTACTTCAAAATCATCAGCACCGCGCGCCAGGCCATCTTCGAGCAAGGCACCAATCAACGGTTGCCGCTCGATCAGGCTCATCTCACAGCCCAGGCTGGCCAATACGAACGCGTCCTTGCCCAGGCCGGCCGTGGCATCCAGCACCCGGGGCCGCACACCCTGGGACACGCCAACCGCCTTGGCAATCATCTGCCCGCTGCCACCGCCGTAGAGCCGGCGATGGGCCGCGCCGCCCTCGACAAAGTCCACCCGCACCGGGCCAGGCGCATCAGGCCCCAGCTGTTGCAGTTGCAGGCCATGCTCACCCACTTGCAGGGCAAAATCGGCGTCTGCCAACTGCAAAGGCAGGCCAAGCTGCTCGGCCCACTGCTGGGCGCGGGCCTGGAAACCGTCGGCCAAGGCCTCGACCCGAATGCGGCTGGCCGCGGGTTGTTCGCTCATCGTTTACTACGCTCAAAAATATTAAGGATCGGCAGAAAGCGGCCGATAAAAAAGGATCAGGCATTTTGCCAGACCCTGAGCGTCGACCGAGAGAAATGTCAGACATTCATTCCCTATTCACCGGTGTACTGCCGACCCACAACCACTTCGGCCTGCGCAATACCCAAGCGCTGGCCGGCGTCAGTCATGTGTGGCAGGACTTCTTCGCCCGGGCGTTGGCCGAGCAACTTGGCCAGGAGCCAGGTGCGCAGGTGGCCGCAGATCCGGTGCCGGTGGATGCCTCAGTCGAACCCAGCGCCGGCAGCGACCTGCTGACGCAAATCGTTACCCAGCGTCACTGCGATGTACAGGACACCGAGATCGCCCCGCCTGAGCCGCTGTTCCTGCCGATTGCCGAGTTCGAACTGGAGCTGCTGCCCCCGGCGGCGGTGCCGTTCCCAGAGGATGAAATCGTCGCCCAGCAGCGCCAGCAGAATTTCGAAAGTGGCTGGGTACGGCCGATCGTCCTGACCGCCGGCCAGCCACTGCCCGAGCCAGGCCCGGCGCCGCAACCCAAGCCGTTGTTCCTGCCGATCGCCGAATTCGAACTGGACCTGCTGCCACCGGCAGCCGAACCTTACCCCGAAGAAGAACGGGTGCAGCAGCAAAAGGCCCTGGACTTCGATTGCGGCTGGGCGCGCCCACTGATCCTCAACAACCTGCGCCTGGCGGCCTGACCTTTAGCGGCACACCCACCAACGGCCCATATCCAGATGGAAATGGTTGCGATGGGCGGCGTTGTAGTCCGGGCTCAAGACCACGTTGAAATCGTTGCATGCACTGTCGCGCACCTGGCGCAGAAAGCGCGCGCTGGCCCCCTCCCCTGGCCAATCCTTCAATACATTGATACTGCGCCCGTCCGCCAGGCGGAACCCGGCGATGTCCAGGGCATTGGCCGAAGCATGCTGGCTGAGTTGCCCTTGCTCACGCCCATACATATTGCGACAGGCAAAACTGCCCAAGTGATCGACCCGCGTCACCGCCTGGCCAAACACTGCCTGGGCGGCCGGCTGCAAGCTGTGGCGCTCGAACAGGGCAAACGCCACCGCCAACGGGCAACTGGCGAGAAAACTGCTACTCAACCCCACCTCCGCACCCTGTACCCGCAGGACGTTGCGCAGTGGGCACGCCGCATCCACCGGGCTGTCCGCTTGATGGCTGACCCGCAGCCCGGAGGTTTTCAGCACCAGGTCGCACAGCGCGGGATCGCCCTGCAAACGCCCGAGCTTGAACCGCGTCAGCACGTTGGGAGCCGCCTGCACGTCCAGCGGCGCCCAGGGGTTCCACTCGGCCGGCACCGGCACCCAGCCGCGCCAGATGCCCACGAGTAGGCCGCCGGCGAGTAGCAGCAACACCCCCAACACTTTGAAAAAAGCCACGACTCAACCCTTGAACAACTGATTGGCCTGGCTGAACGGCATCGAGCGCTCGGTAAAAGTGAAGGTTCCCAGTTCCTGAACCTCCCGCGCGGCCCTGAAGAACTCCCCATAGGCCGCCAGGGCCATGGCCGAGCCGACGCTAATGCGCCTGACGCCCATCTCGCTCAGTTGCGCCACCGAGAGCTTGAGGCCACCTGACATCAACACATTCACCGGCTTTGGCGCCACAGCCTGCACCACCGCCAGTACTTCCTCAGCACTGCGCAGGCCCGGCGCATACAACACGTCGGCGCCCGCTTCGGCGTAGGCCTGCAAACGGCGAATAGTGTCGGGCAGATCCAGGCGACCATGTAGGAGGTTTTCCGCACGGGCCGTCAGCATGAAGGGGAATGGCAAGCTGCGTGCCGCAGCGACGGCAGCCTCGATGCGTTCAACAGACAGATCAAAGGGGTAGATCGGGTCGACCGCAATCCCGGTAGCGTCTTCGATAGAACCGCCGACGATGCCGGTAGCGGCAGCGCGCAATAGGCTCTGGGCACAACCTTGAGGCGTATCGCTGAAGCCGTTTTCCAGGTCCGCCGCCACCGGCAGCGCGGTGGCCTGGACGATCATCCCAGCGTTACCCAGGGTATCCTCCAGCGACAGCGCACCTTCGGCATCAGGGCGCCCAAGACTGAAGGCAAACCCCGCGCTGGTGGTGGCCAAGGCTTCAAAGCCAAGGCTGGCGAGCATCTTGGCGGAGCCGGCGTCCCACGGATTGGGCATGACGAATGCACGATCACGCTCGTGCAGAGCTTTAAAGGATTCGGCGCGAAGGGTTTGGGCATCCATGACTGACTCCAGGCACAAAAGAACCCTAGAGTAACCCCAGTTGCTCCACCGCGGGTTCCCGATGCAACTGCGCCAATGCAGGCAACCCCGGCAAGCGCGCCATCAATTGTTGATGAAAGCGCATGGCCAGTTGGGCCGCCAGGCGGTTGTCCGACGTGTGCAGGAACACGTAGGGCGTGCGCCCTTCTTCGATCCAGACAGCGACTTTTTCCACCCACGGCACCAGGAATGAGTCGTTGGCTTCCAGCTCCGGGTGGCCGATAAAACGCACCTGGGGAAACTGGGTCAACGCCGCGGGCCGGGGTGGGACCTTGGGCTTTTTCGATTGGGCGTGGAGCACCGCCGCCGAGGTTGACGTGCAACTGAACAGAGCCCGCGGGTCGAGGCAGATGCGCTCGACACCACGGTCACGCAGCAGGCGGTTGAGGCTGCGCTCGGCGTCGCCCTTGGCGAAGAACTCACGGTGCCGCACTTCGACCGCCAACGGGCGCTCCAGGCCGTCGATAAAGCCTGCCAGTTCACCCAGGCGCTGCGGGGTGAAGCTGGCGGGCAGTTGCAACCACAGTGGCGAAACCCGTTCGCCCAGCGGGCTCATCAAGCCGAGGAAGCTTTCGGCGGCGGGCAACTGTTCGCGCAGGTCAGCGCTGTGGCTGATATCCCCGGGGAATTTGGCGGTAAAGCGAAAGTGCGCGGGCATGATCTCGGCCCAACGTTGCACTGTAGCGACTGAGGGCCGCGCGTAGAACGTGGTGTTGCCCTCGCAGGCGTTGAACACCTGGCAATACAGACCAAGAAAATCCGTGGCGCGGGCGTCTTGCGGATACAGGTACTCGCGCCAGGCGTTTTCGCTCCAGGACGGGCAACCGAGAAAATAAGGCAACAGCATCAGATGTGGATATCGAGACCCAGCACTTCCATATCCCATTCGACAAAGCCGGCAGTGGTCAGGTAGCTGGCCAGGGCCGTGGCGACGTTCTTGCTCATGGATCGCGGGAAGATCATGTCTTGCTGGCGGGCCGGAACGCCGCCGATCCGCGCGCCACTGGCACCTTGGGAGCGGGCCGAAACCGCCGCACCCTGGGATGTTTCGGGCTGGACTTCAATAAAATCGGGGGATTCTTCGACGGACTCGTCTACCTTCACGTTCGCCTTGCGAGGCTTGCGCTTGAGGGGGTAGGACTGGGAGGAGAAACCGTCTATACGCATGCATGCAGATCCGTGATCAATGATGGCAATTTAGCGGCACTTTCCTTGGCGCGCAAATGCTCTGGTGATAACTAGAACACATAAACGGGTAAAGGTTTAAACCCCGGGGCAAATTCTGACGATTGGCGATGCACTCCCCTGTAGGAGCGAGCTTGCTCGCGAAAAACCTCAGGGCAACGCGGGGAGTCAGGTTCCCCGGGTTATCGTTAACGACCTTCGCGAGCAAGCTCGCTCCTACAAAATACCGGCAGGCGTCCAACCCCGCCCACTGTAGGAGCGAGCTTGCTCGCGAAAAACCTCAGGGCAATGCGGGGAGTCAGGTTCACAGCGTTATCGTTAGCGACCTTCGCGAGCAAGCTCGCTCCTACATGGGGTCAGGATTGTTGGCGTTCGGCCTTGGTCTGCGCCACTTTATCGCGCAGGTAAACCGGCGCGGCTTGATCGGCGGGGACTGCCTCGCCGCGCTCCCAGGCAAAACGCGCCAGGGTCAGCAGGTCTTCGGCATGGGGCAGCATCGTGGCATCCTGGCCGACCGTGGGCACGGCGATACGCTCGCCATACCCCCACCCCGTACCGGCGCCAAACCAGTCACCGCTGGCATCCGCCGGCAAGGCAGCGGCCTCGGGCGGCTGCACGGCTTCGACACCGACCAGGCGCATCTCACCACCGGTTTCGCGGTAGCAGCCCCAATAGACTTCATCCATCCGCGCATCAATGGCTGCCGCGACCTGCGACGCGCCATGCTCACGCAGGGCACGCTGTGCCAGCACTGCCAGGTTGGACACCGGCAACACCGGCCGCTCCAGGGCGAACGCCAGGCCCTGCACCACACCAATGGCGATACGCACACCGGTGAACGCACCCGGGCCACGGCCAAAAGCGATGGCGTCCACCGCCGACAAGGTGGTGCCGGCATCGAGCAATAACTGCTTGATCATCGGCAGCAGCTTTTGCGCGTGCAAGCGGGGGATCACCTCATAGTGGCTCGTGACCTTGCCGTCATGCAGCAGGGCAACGGAGCAAGCTTCAGTCGCGGTGTCCAGGGCCAGCAGGGTGCTCATCGGTGTGGGTGTCCAAATCGAAAAAAAGTGCGCCAGTATAAACAACAACGGCCCGCAAGCGGGCCGTTGAACATCAAGCCGATCGTCAGATCAGTTCAGCGCTTGCAGCACCTTGGCGGTGATGGCTTCAACCGAACCAACGCCTGGGATGTGGCTGTATTTCGGCTTGCCCTGGGCAGCCGACAGCTTCTGGTAGAACTCCACCAGCGGCTTGGTCTGGGAGTGGTAGACCGACAGGCGATGACGCACGGTTTCTTCGGTATCGTCTTTGCGCTGTACCAGGTCGTCACCGGTTACATCATCCTTGCCAGCCACTTTTGGCGGGTTGTAGACGATGTGGTAGACGCGGCCCGACGCTTCGTGAACGCGGCGACCGGCAATACGCTGGACGATCTCTTCATCTTCAACGGCGATTTCGACCACGGCGTCCAGTTCAACGCCCGCCTTCACCAGGGCTTCGGCCTGGGGAATGGTGCGTGGGAAACCGTCGAACAGGAAACCGTTCTTGCAGTCTTCCTGGCTGATGCGTTCCTTGACCAGGTTGATGATCAGGTCATCGGAGACCAGGCCACCGCTGTCCATCACGCTCTTGGCGATCAGGCCCAGCTCGGTGCCGGCCTTGACGGCAGCGCGCAGCATGTCGCCAGTGGAGATTTGTGGAATGCCGAACTTTTCAGTGATGAACTTTGCCTGAGTACCTTTACCGGCCCCGGGAGCTCCCAGCAGAATGACGCGCATCGATGTGCTCCTCAATTTTTTATAGAGATGACGCTCGGATTCGCCGCGTGGGGCCAATCTCGTAGAATATGCTCGTAAAAATACGAATCCAGGCCGCCCAAACGGCCAAAGGCTGATCAAGATACACAGCGAGCCCTAACCACACAAGCCGCCAAAAGTCGGAAGAACCCGCACCACACAAGCCTTTTGGTCGCGGTATCCCTTGGTGCAACCCCGACACAAAACCGCCGGCAGAGCCCTTTCGGGTCAACCGGCGGTTTTGTATGCAAGCCCTTGAGAACACGTCAGAAATGTCAGCCGGTATTACGCAGCCCGGCGGCAATACCGGCCACGGACACCAGCAGCGCCTGTTCCAGAGGGCTGTCCTGTGTCGCTTCCTGCTGGCGGGACCGGGCCAGCAGTTCGGCCTGCAACAGGTGCAACGGGTCGAGGTAGGTGTTGCGCAGGCGGATGAACTCCAGGGTGTCGGGACTGTGCGCCAGCAACTGCGATTGCCCGGTCAGGCCAAGCACCACCGCGCACGCCTGCGACAATAGGTCGCGTAAATGCGCCCCCAGTGGCAGCAGGTCAGGCTGCACCAGACGCTCGTCATACAGGCGGGCGATATCGGCGTCGGCCTTGGCCAGGACCATTTCCAGCATGTCGATACGGGTGCGGAAAAACGGCCACTGTTCGCGCATCTGCCCCAGCAACTCGCCTTCGCCACGCTCTAGGGCCTTGCTCAAGGCCGCTTCCCAACCCAGCCAGGCCGGCAGCATCAGGCGGGTCTGGGTCCAGCCGAAAATCCACGGGATCGCCCGCAGGCTTTCGATGCCTCCCGCACGGCGCTTGGCCGGGCGACTGCCCAGGGGCAAGCGGCCCAGCTCCTGTTCGGGCGTGGACTGGCGGAAGTACTCGACGAACTGCGGATTTTCCCGCACCACGGCGCGATAGGCGCTGACGCCATCGGCCGCCAACTCATCCATCAAATGCCGCCAGGCCGGCTCCGGTGGCGGCGGTGGCAACAAGGTCGCCTCCAGCACCGCGGCCAGGTACAGATTGAGGTTCTGCTCGGCGATATCCGGCAAGCCGAACTTGAAGCGAATCATCTCGCCTTGCTCGGTGGTGCGAAAACGCCCGGCGACCGAACCCGGCGGCTGCGACAGAATCGCCGCGTGGGCCGGGCCGCCGCCACGGCCAACGGTGCCACCGCGCCCATGGAACAACAACAGTTCCACCTGCTGCTCGCGGCAGATATCCACCAGGCGCTCCTGGGCCCGGTACTGGGCCCAGGCGGCAGCGGTGGTGCCAGCGTCCTTGGCCGAGTCCGAATAGCCGATCATCACTTCCTGCGGGCCTTGCAACCGCGCGCGGTAGCCGGGCAACAGCAACAGGCGTTCGATCACCGGGCCGGCGTTGTCCAGGTCGGCCAGGGTCTCGAACAACGGCACCACGCGCATCGGCCGCTGCACCCCGGACTCCTTGAGCAGCAACTGCACCGCCAACACATCGGATGCCGCGCCCGCCATGGAGATGACGTAGGAACCGAGGGACGCCGCCGGCGCAGCGGCAATTTCCTTACAGGTATTGAGCACTTCGGCGGTGTCGGCCGAAGGCTTGAAGTAGCCTGGCAACAACGGGCGACGGTTGGCCAGCTCCTTCATCAGGAAGGTGATGCGCGCGTCTTCGTCCCAGTCTTCATAGCGGCCCAGGCCCAGGTAGTCGGTGATCTCGGTCATCGCCGCCGAATGCCGGCTGGAGTCCTGGCGCACGTCCAGGCGTACTAGGAACAGGCCAAACGTTACCGCACGGCGCAGGCAATCAAGCAGCGGGCCGTCGGCAATCACCCCCATGCCGCAGGCGTGCAGGGACTGGTAGCACAACTCCAGCGGCTCCAGCAGGTCGCGGTTGTTTTGCAATACATCGGCCGGCGCCGGGGTGCTGCTGGTCAACGCTGCATGCGCCCAATTGCGTGTGGCGCGCAGGCGTTCGCGCAGTTGCTTGAGCAAGGCCCGGTAAGGCTCGACGCTGTCACCGACCTTGGCCTGCAACTCAGGGCTGGCCTGCTGCATCGACAGTTCGGATGCCAGGTGATCGATATCGCGCAAGTACAGGTCCGCAGCCATCCAGCGCGCCAGCAGTAGCACTTCGCGGGTCACGGGTGCCGTCACGTTGGGGTTGCCGTCGCGGTCACCGCCCATCCACGAGGCAAAGCGGATCGGTGCCGCCTCCAAGGGCAGGCGCAGGCCGGTGGCGGCGTACAAGGCTTGATCGGCTTTGCGCAGGTAGTTGGGGATGGCATGCCACAGCGAATGCTCGATCACCGCGAATCCCCACTTGGCCTCGTCCACCGGAGTGGGCCGGGTGCGGCGAATTTCTTCGGTGTGCCAGGCTTCGGCGATCAGCCGTTGCAAACGTTGGCGAATCTGCTCGCGCTCAGCGCTGGTCAGGTCACGGTGATCCTGCAAGGCCAATTGTGCGGCGATAGCGTCGTATTTCTGGATCAGCGTGCGGCGCGCAACCTCGGTCGGGTGGGCGGTGAGCACCAACTCGATTTCCAGGCGCGCCAACTGCCGGGCCAGGGATTCGCTGCTATGGCCTTCACGCTGCAAGCGCGCCAGCAACTCGGGCAGTACCCGCGATTCGAACGGGGCCGGCTGTGATTCATCGCGCCGGTGAATCAGTTGATACTGCTCGGCGATATTGGCCAGGTTGAGGAACTGGTTGAACGCACGCGCCACCGGCAGCAACTCGTCTTCTTGCAACTGGTTGAGGCTGGCACTGAGCTCTTCGCCGGCCGCCGCCTCCGTGGCGCCACCCCGGCGATCGGCCTTGGCGCCTTTGCGAATCTGCTCGATCTTGTCGAGGAACTCATCACCGTACTGCTCTCGAATCGTGTTGCCCAGCAGCTCACCCAGCAGGTGAACATCTTCACGCAAACGTGCATCGATATCGCTCATCAGCCAATCTCCAGCCAGGAATCCGGGACGCTTTGATCTGCAAGAGTGCCGATCAAGGCGCGGTCTTACAAGCGATGTTCGGCAGCGACGCGCTTACAACTTTGTGGGTTGCAGCTAGTCTCAAGGGTACGTCGTGGCGTTATCCACGCCGCGACCGGTCACTCATCACCGCCCGCTACCCTGGGCATAACTGAGGTTGCCATGAAAATCCGAGAACTGGCCCAGCAATGGGAAGAAACCGCCAAGGGTCGCCTGACCAAGACCGAATATGCCATCCACCTGGATGTAGAGGCCGCCGCACGGCTGGCGGCCATCCGCGAGATGTACCCCAAGCGCAGCACCGAGGAATTGCTCGGTGAGCTGATCGGCGCCGCCCTCGAAGAGCTGGAAGCCAGCTTTCCCTATATCCGGGGCCAGCATGTGATTGCCACCGATGAAGAGGGCGATCCTTTGTATGAGGACGTGGGCCCAACCCCGCGCTTCCTGTCGCTTTCACGACGCTACCTGCAGGATATGTCGGGCATGCCTGACGATCAGAAACACTGATAAACATCCGCTGAAAAACACCATCCCCCCGGCTACCGGGCCTTTTATAGGCCCGGCATACCTCTGCGCATGGCAAAAGTTCCGATTTTTAAACGCTGACCCTTCAGTCAGATTTGTTCAGATGTTTTTTCGGGCAAATCGCCATCTTTGGCTGAACTATTCAAAAAAGCCTCGGGTCACAGCCAGTAAGCCATCACTTGGAACAGGCGTTTGAAAAGGCAAACTGAGCTTCACCGCCAAAACGCAGACGCTGAACACCGTAGATGGATTTGATGTTTTTCAGGAGTTATCCAATGGAGTTGAAGACGATGAAGACCAGCACTGCCAAATCCTCGTTTAACCACCTGCGCGGGCTTAAATTGGCCGCGTTGGCAATCGGCACCAGCTTCGTCCTCGCGGGCTGCGCCGGCAACCCGCCGACCGAGCAGTACGCGGTGACCCAATCGGCCGTGAACAGCGCCGTCAGCGCTGGCGGTACCGAATACGCTGCCGTGGAAATGAAAGCTGCCCAGGACAAGCTCAAGCAAGCCGAGCTGGCCATGCATGATAAGAAGTACGACGAAGCCCGTCGTCTGGCCGAACAGGCTGAGTGGGACGCTCGCGTTGCAGAGCGTAAGGCCCAGGCTGCCAAAGCTGATCTGGCGCTCAAGGATTCCCAGAAGGCTGTTCAGGAGCTGCGTAACGAAGGCATGCGTCCTGCTGTGATCCAGCAGAAGTAAGCAGCGCCCTTGTTTGCATCGCACCCGAAATCGAATTGAAAGGACGACACCATTATGCGTAAACAATTGATGATCCCTGCCCTGCTGGCGATGAGCGTTGCACTGGCGGCCTGCTCCACACCGCCTAACGCCAACCTGGAAAATGCACGGACCAATTTCTCGGCCCTGCAAGCCAACCCGCAAGCGACCAAAATCGCCGCCCTGGAAACCAAGGACGCCAGCGAATGGCTGGACAAGGCCGACAAGGCCTATCGTGACAAGGAAGACGAGAAGAAGGTCGACCAACTGGCCTACCTGACCAACCAGCGCGTTGAAGTCGCCAAGGACACCATCGCCCTGCGCGAGTCCGAAGCCAAGCTGAAAAATGCCGGTGACGAACGTGCCCGCGCCTTGCTCGAGGCCCGTGACGCGCAGATCAAGCAACTGCAAAACAGCTTGAATGCCAAGCAGACCGAACGCGGTACCCTGGTGACTTTCGGTGACGTGCTGTTCGCTACCAACAAGGCCGACCTGAAATCCAGCGGTCTGATGAACATCAACAAACTGGCGCAATTCCTCCAGGAAAACCCGGATCGCAAAGTAATCGTCGAAGGCTACACCGATAGCACCGGCAGCGCGGCCTACAACCAGACCCTGTCTGAGCGCCGTGCCACTTCGGTACAGGTTGCGCTGATCAAGATGGGCGTTAACCCAAGCCGCATCGTAACCGCAGGCTATGGCAAGGAATACCCGATTGCCGATAACGGCAGCGTTTCGGGCCGTGCCATGAACCGTCGCGTTGAAGTGACCATCTCCAACGACAACCAGCCGGTCAAGCCACGTTCTTCGGTGCAATAACCGCCTGACGTCTACCGGTCTGAAAGCCCTGCCTGAGTTCCAGGCAGGGCTTTTTTTTGCAAAAGAAACACCTGCCGACCGGTTGCTTGCGGTTAGCCGAAGTTGACCGGATTGTTGTTCTCCTGCGGCATCATGTTCTGCATACCCTGCTGTTTTTCGCCATTCATCTGATTGCGTGGCGAGTCTTGCTCATCCCCTCCGCCGGCGCCACTGCCGCCAGCGCCCTGAGAGCCGCCTGCACCACCGGCACTGGCCAACAGCATCTCCAGGAGCTTTTTCAAGGCTTCAGGATCCGTTTTGCCCTGCTGCTGAGCGCCGCCCACGTCCTTGCCGACCATGTTGCCGGCATCACCAAGACCGCCGCCGCCAAAGTTACCAAAGCCGCTTGAACCGCCTATTCCACCAATACTCATCGCGATACTCCACATAATTTAAGGGTTGCTTGTCAGCAGTGCTGCCCCCCCAATCAGTGGCTTCATACAGGATGTGGTTCCAAAAATTACCGGTTTGCTTACTGCTCCAACTGCGGGGTTTCCTGGCCCATGCAGCGCACTGCCTGCTTCTTGCTGTTTACCAGCACACCCGTCAGCCCCTTTTGCTCGGTGTCGAACAACACCAGCACGCCATCAACGCATTGCGCCACCTGGGGTGCCGGGGTCAGGGAGACTTTATAGTCTTCGCCGGGCACGGTCTTGAGCATGGTGTAGTCGCTGAGCAGCAACGCATCCTCGGGCTTGGCGAAGTGCAGGTAACCGTAGTACCACAGGCAACCCACGGTGCCGATGATGGTGCCGATGCCGGTGAAGATCAGGGGGATCATGTTGCGTTCTTCGCTCATTGCGGGCTCTCTGATGGTTCAACTTGAGGATTGGCGGCCGCCGGGTAATTGGGGATCTCCCCCAGGCGGCGCAGGCCATTGAAATGCTGCGGGTCGTCAAGGTAGCGCAGCATCACGGTTTGCCAGGTCTTGTCGGCAAAGGTCTGCACATGCCCACCCCGGGTCAGTTGCAGCACCCTGGGCGGCGGCGCAGCTTGATACAGACGGATGCCGTTGGAAAGCGGCACGATCGGATCATCCAGACTGTGGAACAGCAGTTTTGGCACGCCGGTCAGCTGTGGCATGCCGTGGATCGCGCTGTCGGCGTCCGGCACCAGCCATGACAACGGCACCTGAAACGGCCATGTTAGCCAGGAAGTACTCAGGGCGAATTGCCCTACATCACGATAACTGGCAGGCACCCCGTCCAGCACCAGCGCCTTGAGCCGGGGTTGGCGCGCAGGGTGAGCCGCCAGGTAATGCACCGCCAACGCCCCGCCCAGGCTCTGGCCCAGGACGACCAGCGGCTGGCCCTGGGCTTCGGGCGCCTGGTCGAGCCACTGGAAAGCGGCATCCAGGTCCTGGTAGATGGCCGGCAACGAAGGTTTGCCTTGCGATACGCCATAGCCGCGGTAGTCCAGCATCAGCACTTGATAGCCCTGGGCCGGCAACCACCAACTGCCCCCCAGGTGCCCGGACAGGTTGCCACCGTTGCCGTGCAGGTGCAGCACCGTGCCCTTGAGCGGCACGCCGGGCTTGGCCGGTAGCCACCAGGCCCGCAGTTGCACGCCGTCGGCGGTGATCAGGGTAACGTCACGGTATTCCAGGCGCGCCTGTTGCGGGGTAAAGGGCAGGCCGGGCTCGGGGTAGAACAACAGCGAGCTGCAGCCATTGAGGGTCAGAAGCAGGCATAGAATGGCGAGCAGTCTCATCCGTTGAAACCTCGTAAGTGGGTGAGGACACTGTAGGAGCCGGCTTGCCGGCGATCGCAGTCTACCCGTGATACAGCCTTGTCTGGCGGATCGCTATCGCCGGCAAGCCGGCTCCAACAGTTGATGGGGTGGGTCAGAGGATGTTGGAGTAATCCGCCTCGATCCGATCCAGGCTCAGGTGGTTGAGGAAGTTTGAGAAGCACATCCACGCCGACAACGCGTTCATGTCGCGGAACTGGTCCGGCAGGTATTTAGGCGGCACCACCAGGCCTTCGTCCACCAACTGGCGCAAGGTGCGCATGTCTTCCAGGGTGGTCTTGCCGCAGAACAACAGCGGCACCTGCTCCAACTTGCCTTTGCGCACGGCCAGCTGGATGTAGTTGTAGACCATGATAAAGCCCTTGAGATAGGACAAATCCTTGGTAAACGGCAGGCCCGTCGGGGTCGAGCCGCGGAATACCCGGCTGGCATTACCGTAGCTCTCGGCCATTTCAAAGCCCTGCTCGCGGAAGAACTCGAACACCTGCAGGAAATCGGCGCCCTCCTCCACCATATGGATCGCACGGGTGCGGTTGGTCAACTTGCGCAGGCGGCTGGGGTAGGAGGCGAAGGTGATGATCTCCATCAGGATCGCCAGGCCTTCCTGGGTCACGGTCGACGACGGTGGCCCCTTGGACAGGAAGGTGCAGATCGGCTGGTTCTGGCCATTGAGGGTGGTGCCCACGTGGACCAGCCCCTCGTGGACTTCCAGGGCCCGCACATCGCGCTCGTTGAACATCGCATCGGCGCGGATCTTGATGTAGTCGGCCCCCGCCGCTGCGTCGGCCACGATGCCGTCGGACTCAAATACGCGGATGGTTTCCTCGGCCTCGCCAAACACCTTGTTCAGGCGGCTTTGCAGCAGGCTCACGGCGTCCTTGGCGGTCAAGGTCTTGGCTTCGTCCTTGAGGTCGCCACGCCCGTCGATGTTGTTCAGGTAGTCGGAAAGCATCAGGCCCAGGTCGGCCAGGGTCGGGTCGCCGGCATGGAATGCATCGGAGGCGGCGCCGTACAGCTCCTGGGAAATCAGGCCGAAGTCCTCGGTACCACGGGCTTCGAGCATGCGCACCACCATGCGGTATTCCTTGCACATGCGCCGCATGATCTGCCCGACCGGATTGAACTGGCCCAACTGGCGGGTGATATCGCGCTCGATGTTCTGGAACTCCAGCTTCACCTTGCTCGAATCGAACGACAGTGGCCGGTTCAAGTAATAATCGCGGTCCACCGCCGGCATGTGCTTGCCCTTGCCCTGGAGGAAGCCCTTGCGAATGTTGTCGTCCCACTTCACAGCGTCGAGGACGCGAATCGGTGTTTGCGCCAGCACAATGCGATCGGACAAGGTGCGTATCGTCTGCTGGTAATCGTCCACCCGGTGCTTCCTCTTTAAACGTTATTTGCCCACGCGCTGATAGCGCACGGCTTCGACAAACACATCGGCGTTGGCCGGATCATCCAGGTAAGCCAGGACCTGATTCATGGGGCTGTCGACCAATGTCCCGTCGCCCTCGACCGTCTCTACGCTGCTGCCCGTCAGGATTTTCTGCGCGATGGCCTGGTTGATCGCCTCGGGATCGAGGTTGTAGACCAGCAGTTCGCGGGCACCATTGAATTCGAAGCCGGCCAGGATAAAGTGCCCGCCGAGCTTGTCCGGCAGCGGCGCCGACAGGTACCAGCGGTTGCCGTGGCGGGACACGCTGAACAGATATTCGTCGCGCTTGACCGGCTTGGTCTGCGAGGTGCTCACCGCCTTGTAGCGACGCTCGCCCGCGCGGCTGATCTGCAGGTTGAGCGGTTCGCCCCAAGCGTTCTTGCTGGCCCACTTGCCCAACAGCGCCTCAGGCGCAGCCTCGCTGGCCGGCAAGGGCTCCTTGAAAGTCACCAAGCAACCACTGAGCAACAGGAACGACATTGCGACTACCAGTACACGCCAAGCTTTCATCGGACACTCCAGCAATGAGCGATCTTCTGTAGGCGCGAGCTTGCTCGCGAAAAGCCTGAGGGCAACGCGGGGAGTCAGGTTCCCCGCGTCATCGTTAACGCCCTTCGCGAGCAAGCTCGCTCCTACATGGGCAGGTCCATAGTGCTGCTAAAACCTCAGACCGAGGCCAGGACCAGGTGCATGTAACGTTTGAGAATCTCGAGCATTTCTTCACCGGTCAGCGCCTCGGGCTCAAACAACAGGCCCTGATATTCCATCCGACTGATAATCGCCGTCAACACTTTGGCATCCTGTTGCGGCTCACGGGAACCCAGCACCTGGAAAAACTGGCAAGTGCCCTGCAACAAAATCTGCTGGTGAGAACGGACCAGCTCGGCCAGGCGCGGGTTCAACAAGGCCTCCTGGCGAAACGCCTGCTCGGCCATCAAGTATTCGCGACGGTTAAGCAGTTGGCGCAGGACGTAATCGGCGGTCAGGCGCGCAATATCATCGGCCAGTTGCGAGCGCGACTCGGCACTGCCATCTCCGTAGGCCACCATTTCTCGCAACAAGCCTTCGTTGCGCACCCACAACTTGCCCATGAACGCGGCACTGCGCTCCACATACTGGGCAAAGGTGTCGGTGAGCAGGTCGTCGATATCCTTGAAATAGTAGGTGGTGGCCGACAGCGGCACACCGGCCTCTGCCGCCACCGCCCGATGGCGCACGGCCCGCACGCCATCGCGCACGACAATACGCATGGCCGCGTCGAGAATATCCTGGCGACGCTGCTCGCTGCCCTGGCGGCTGGCCTTGCGGCCCTGGTACTGAACACTCTCTGCCACGGCGGCAGCGATGCCAGCGGCGCCTTCTTGAGCCATTACGCGCTTCACGAAAGATCGTCCTCTCACTCAACAAAAGTCTGGCGCCGTACGCTTGACGTTAGTACAGGCCACACAAAAAAGCCGCCTTATAAAAGGCGGCTTCGGCATTCGCTAAGACTACGCTTGTGGCCGCATATGCGGGAACAAGATCACATCGCGGATCGACGGTGAGTTGGTCAACAGCATCACCAGACGGTCGATACCAATACCTTCACCAGCCGTTGGCGGCATGCCGTACTCCAGCGCGCGAACAAAGTCGGCGTCGTAGTGCATGGCTTCGTCGTCACCGGCGTCCTTGTCAGCCACCTGGGCCATGAAGCGCTCAGCCTGGTCTTCGGCGTCATTCAACTCCGAGTAGGCGTTGGCGATTTCGCGACCACCGATGAACAGCTCGAAACGGTCGGTGACGTTCGGGTTGTCATCGTTGCGACGGGCCAGCGGCGACACTTCGAACGGGTACTGGGTAATGAAGTGCGGCTGTTCCAGCTTGTGCTCCACCAGTTCTTCGAAAATCATCACCTGCAGCTTGCCCAGGCCTTCGAAGCCCAGGACCTTGGCCCCGGCTTTCTTGGCGATGGCACGGGCCTTGTCGATGTCGTTGAGGTCGTCAGCGGTCAGCTCAGGGTTGTACTTGAGGATCGAATCGAACACCGACAGGCGCACGAACGGCTCGCCGAAGTGGAATACCTTGTCGCCGTACGGCACGTCGGTAGTCCCGAGAACAAGCTGCGCCAGCTCGCGGAACAGTTCTTCGGTCAGGTCCATGTTGTCTTCGTAGTCGGCGTACGCCTGGTAGAACTCCAACATGGTGAATTCTGGGTTGTGACGGGTCGAGACACCTTCGTTGCGGAAGTTGCGGTTGATCTCGAACACTTTCTCAAAGCCACCGACCACCAGGCGCTTGAGGTACAGCTCCGGGGCGATGCGCAAGAACATTTCCATGTCCAGGGCATTGTGGTGGGTTTCGAACGGCTTGGCTGCCGCGCCGCCCGGAATGGTCTGCAGCATCGGCGTCTCGACTTCGAGGAAGTCACGTGCCATCAGGAAGCTGCGGATGTGCGCGATCACTTGCGAACGCACACGGAAAGTCTGGCGCACTTCTTCGTTGACGATCAGGTCGACGTAGCGCTGGCGATAACGCTGCTCGGTGTCGGTCAGGCCGTGGTGCTTGTCTGGCAGCGGGCGCAGCGACTTGGTCAGCAGGCGCACGTTGGTCATTTCCACGTAGAGGTCGCCCTTGCCCGAACGGGCCAGGGTGCCTTCGGCGGCAATGATGTCGCCCATGTCCCAGGTTTTCACCGAGGCCAGGGTTTCTTCCGAGAGCGTCTTGCGGTTGACGTAGACCTGGATGCGCCCGGTCATGTCCTGGATCACCATGAACGAGCCACGGTTGAGCATGATGCGACCTGCAACCTTGACCGGAATCGCAGCTTCTGCCAGCTCTTCCTTGGTCTTGTCCGCGTATTGCTTCTGCAAGGCATCGCAGTAGTTTTCGCGGCGGAAGTCGTTGGGGAAGGCGTTACCCTTGGCGCGCTCGGCAGCAAGCTTTTCCTTGCGCAGGGCGATCAGAGAGTTTTCTTCCTGTTGCAGGGCCTGCGGATCGAGTTGTTGGTCGCTCATGTCTTTAAATATTCCATCTGGTTCGTTGTCCCAGGCGTAGGCCGGGGATCGCCGGCAAGCCGGCTCCTACAGGGATCGCGGTTTGTCAGCGTATTACAGGCCTGACTTCAGGCTGGCTTCCAGGTATTCGTCGATATCGCCGTCGAGCACCTTGTCGCAATCGCTGCGTTCGATGTTAGTGCGCAGATCCTTGATCCGCGACGCATCGAGCACATACGAACGGATCTGGTGACCCCAGCCGATATCCGATTTGGTGTCTTCCAGCGCCTGGGAAGCAGCGTTGCGCTTCTGCATCTCCTGCTCGTACAACTTGGCCCGCAGCATTTTCATGGCGGTGTCCTTGTTGGCGTGCTGGGAACGTTCGTTCTGGCAGCTGACCACGGTGTTGGTCGGTACGTGGGTGATACGTACGGCCGAGTCGGTGGTGTTTACGTGCTGACCACCGGCACCGGAGGAGCGGTAGGTGTCGATGCGCAGGTCGGCCGGGTTGATCTCGATTTCGACTTTGTCGTCGATCTCTGGCGAGACGAACACTGCAGAGAACGAGGTGTGGCGACGGTTGCCGGAGTCGAACGGGCTCTTGCGCACCAGGCGATGAACGCCGATCTCGGTCCGCAGCCAGCCAAAGGCGTATTCACCCTTGATATGCACGGTCGCGCCCTTGATACCGGCGACTTCACCGGCGGACAGTTCCATGATGGTTGCTTCGAAACCGCGTTTGTCAGCCCAGCGCAGGTACATGCGCAGCAGGATGTTGGCCCAGTCCTGGGCTTCGGTGCCGCCGGAACCGGCCTGGATATCCAGGTAGGCGTTGTTCGGGTCCATTTCGTGGCTGAACATGCGGCGGAATTCGAGTTTGGCGAGGTTGTCCTCGAGACGGGCCAGCTCGGCGACGACATCGCCCACTGCGCCTTCGTCGTTTTCTTCGACGGCCATGTCCAGCAGGTCGCGGCAGTCGCCCAGACCGGTGTTCAATTCGTCGAGGGTGTCGACGATCTGCGCCAGCGCAGCGCGCTCGCGGCCCAGTTCCTGGGCGTATTCAGGTTTGTTCCAGACAGCCGGATCTTCAAGCTCGCGATTGACTTCGGTCAGACGCTCATGCTTTTGATCGTAGTCAAAGATACCCCCGAATAGTTTCGGAGCGCTCGGACAGGTCCTTGATGGTGTTAAGGATCGGGTTGATTTCCATGGCGGGCAGCACTCGTTGGCGAACTTTTGAAAGCCGGCGAGTATAACGGCAAAAGGCCGGAAACGGCAGTCCGCTTGGCCGAAAAGGCGGGGTTTGTGTGATATCCACAGGCCGATAAAGAGCAAATGTAGGAGCTGGCTTGCCTGCGATGCAGACGCCTCGGTGTATCAAGTAGACCGAGGCGACGCCATCGCAGGCAAGCCAGCTCCCACATTGGGTTGGCGGTGTTCTGCCGGTTATTCGATCCCCACCTGGTTGCGCCCGTTATGCTTGGCCAGGTACAGCCCCTTGTCCGCCGCCGAGATCAATTGCCGGCAATCGGTGCCCAGCAGCGGCGTCATGGTCGCCAGGCCAATACTGATGGTCAGGCTTGCACCATCGGCCGGGGCTATGTGCGGTATCTTCAGCGCGGCAACGGCCTGGCGCAGTTTCTCGGCCACCAACCGCGCTCCACCCGGCGAAGTATTGGGCAGCACCAGGGCAAACTCCTCGCCGCCGTAGCGCGCCGGCAGGTCCGAAGGACGGCTGCTGGCATCGCGGATAGTCGCCGCCACCTTGCGCAACGCTTCATCGCCTTCCAGGTGGCCAAAGCTGTCGTTGTAGGTCTTGAAGAAATCCACGTCGATCATCAGCAACGACAGCTGGGTCTGGTCACGCATGGCACGCCGCCATTCCAGTTCCAGGTACTCGTCGAAATGCCGGCGGTTGGACAGCCCGGTCAAGCCATCGGAGTTCATCAAGCGTTGCAGGACCAGGTTGGTGTCCAGCAACTGTTGCTGGCTGACCCGCAGCGCACGGTAGGCCGCGTCCCGTTGCAGCAGGGTCATGTAGGAACGCGAGTGGTAGCGGATACGCGCCACCAGCTCGATGTTGTCCGGCAGTTTCACCAGGTAATCATTGGCCCCGGCGGCAAACGCGGCGCTCTTGATCAGCGGGTCTTCCTTGGTGGAGAGCACGATGATCGGAATGTTCTGGGTCGCCGGGTGGTTGCGGTATTCGCGCACCAGGGTCAGGCCGTCCAGCCCGGGCATGACCAGGTCCTGAAGGATCACTGTCGGCTTGATGCGGATCGCCTGGGAGATCGCCTGGTGGGGGTCGGCACAAAAGTGGAAGTCGATATTGTCCTCATGGGCCAGACCGCGCCGCACGGCTTCGCCGATCATCGCCTGGTCGTCCACCAGCAACACCATGGCGGCGTTTTCGTCGGTCTTGAAGTCGTCGAGCTGTAAATCATTCATTTGCGGTCACCTGAGTTACTACGTGCAGGCCAGGACAGCGAGTCATATCGGTCATTTTGCGAATACCTCCAGCAATCGTGGCGCAATTCTGTCCAATGGGCGAATCTCAACAGCGGCATCAATCGCCGCTGCCGCTTTGGGCATGCCGTAAACTGCACAGCTCTGCTGATCCTGAGCGATGGTCAGATAGCCCTGCTGACGCATCAATTTGAGTCCCTGGGCTCCGTCGCGTCCCATGCCGGTCAGCAAGACGCCGACCGCATCGCCGTTCCAATGGCTGGCGACGCTCTCGAAAAACACGTCGATGGACGGCCGATAAATTTCGTTCACGGGCTCCGCCGTGTAGGCCAGCGTGCCGTTTTTCAGCAGCCGGATATGATGATTGGTGCCGGCCAGCAACACCACGCCACTCTGCGGGGGCTCCCCCTCACGCGCCAGGCGCACCGGCAGGCCCGAGGCACTGCTCAGCCACTCGGCCATGCCGGCGGCGAATACCTGGTCCACATGCTGCACCAGCACAATGGCTGCCGCAAAGTCCCGAGGCAAGCCCTTGAGCAGGATTTCCAGCGCCGCCGGACCGCCTGCCGAAGAGCCGATCGCCACCAGGCTCTGGCGCTTGCCGGTACCCCGTGCGGGCACCGGTTCCGCCCGCACCCGGCTGCCGCGCTGGCCGATCAGCCAGCCAATATTGAGGATCTTGCGCAACAAGGGCGCGGCCGCCTCCTTGGCATCGCCAACCCCCAGCGCCGGGGTGTCCACCACATCCAGGGCGCCATGGCCCATGGCTTCGAAGACGCGGCTGACATTCTGCTGGCGATCCACCGTAACGATAACGATAGCGCATGGCGTCTCGGCCATGATTTGCCGGGTCGCCTCGACCCCATCCATCACCGGCATGATCAGGTCCATCAGGATCAGGTCCGGGGTCAACTCGGCGCAGCGCTGCACGGCTTCCAGGCCGTTAGTGGCGACCCACACCACCTCATGGGCCGGTTCGAGGCTCAAGGCCCGGCGCAATGCTTCGACCGCCAGGGGCATGTCATTGACGATGGCGATCTTCATGCGCGCGCCCCTCCAATCAGTTCCACCACCGCATCAAGCAGGGCGTCATCATGGAAGCTGGCCTTGGCCAGGTAATAGTCGGCGCCGGCATCCAGGCCACGACGCCGGTCTTCTTCGCGATCCTTGTAAGACACCACCATCACCGGCAGCGACTGCAGGCGAGTGTCACGGCGCAACAGTGTGACCAATTCAATACCGTCCATGCGGGGCATATCAATGTCAGTGATCAGCAGGTCGAAGTCTTCGGAGCGCAGAGCATTCCAGCCATCCATACCATCGACGGCGACCGCCACGTCATATCCACGGTTAAGTAATAGCTTGCGCTGCAGTTCGCGCACGGTGAGTGAGTCATCCACCACCAGGATGCGCTTGCGCGCAGCCTCGACGGTTTGCTGGGCGCGTCGGGCAATGCGCTCCAGGCGGCCGGTGTTGAGCAACTTGTCCACCGAGCGCAGCATGTCCTCGACATCGACGATCAACACCACCGAACCGTCATCGAGCAGCGCCCCGGCAGAAATGTCCTGCACCTTGCCCAGGCGATCATCCAGCGGCAACACCACCAGGGTGCGCTCGCCGATAAAGCGTTCCACGGCAATCCCGTACACCGCTTCGCGCTCACGGATCACCACAACCTTGAGGGTGTCCTGGCTGCTCTGCCCCGGCGGGCGCTGCAACAGCTGGCTGGCCGCGACCAGGCCGACATGCCGGCCCTCGTGCCAGAAATGCTGGCGGCCTTCCAGTTGCACGATTTCGTCGGGTTCCAGGTCGCACATGCGTTCGATATGGGCCAAGGGGAAGGCGTAGGCTTCTTCGCCGACTTCCACCACCAGGCTGCGCACCACCGACAGGGTCAACGGCACTTCCAGATGAAAGCGGCTGCCCTGCCCCGCCGTCTGCTCCAGCACCACCGCGCCGCGCAATTGGCGGACCATGTGCTGCACCGCGTCCAGGCCAACGCCGCGCCCGGAGACCTCAGTGACCTTGTCGCGCAGGCTGAAGCCCGGCAAGAACAGGAAGGTCAGCAATTCCTCTTCGCTCAGGCGCAAGGCCGTTTCCAGCGGCGACAGATTGCGCTCGACAATACTGGCGCGCAGGCGCTCCAGATCGACGCCGTTGCCGTCATCGCTCAATTCCAGCACCAGCAGGCCAGCCTGGT
Source organism: Pseudomonas proteolytica (assembly GCF_007858275.1). Taxonomy (GTDB): domain Bacteria; phylum Pseudomonadota; class Gammaproteobacteria; order Pseudomonadales; family Pseudomonadaceae; genus Aquipseudomonas; species Aquipseudomonas proteolytica. The sequence continues at coordinate 38,806 of NZ_VFEV01000021.1, read as the reverse complement.
GCGAGGCGCGCAGGCGGATCAGGCCCTCGGCCGGCTTGCCCGCCAGCAGGCGCTGCTCGGGCATTTCGATGCCGTGATCGACGGCATTGCGCAGCAAATGGGTCAGCGGCGCTTCAAGTTTTTCCAGGACATCGCGGTCCACCTGGGTCTTTTCGCCTTCGATTTCCAGACGCACCTGCTTGCCCAGGCTGCGGCCCAGGTCACGCACCATGCGCACCTGCCCCGCCAGTACATCGGCAAACGGCCGCATGCGACACGCCAGCGCCGTGTCATACAGCACCTGGGCACGCTGGCCGGCTTGCCAGCCGAATTCATCGAGCTCGGCGGTCTTTTCTGCCAGCAGCAACTGCGCTTCGCCCAGCAGGCGGCGGGCATCGCCCAGGGCTTCCTGGGCTTCAAGGCTCAGGTCGAGGGTCTTGAGTTGGCCATCTAGGTTGTCCAGGGCCCGGGCGCCGTTGCTTTGAATGCGTTTGAGGCGTTGCAGGCTGGACAGGTACGGCTTGAGTCGCTGGGTTTCCACCAGGGACTTGCTGGACAGGTCCAACAGGCTGTTCAAGCGCTCGGCCGTGACCCGCAAGACCCGTTCGCCGCCTTCGGTCATGCGCTTGTTCTGGCGCGGCGCTTCACTGCCCAGGGGCGGCGCGGCCTCTGGTTCCGGGGGCAACAGCAGCGATTCTTCAAGGGACGGCAGCGGCGGCGCAAGCAGCTCCGGCACAGGCGGCGGTGCAACCACTTTGGCCGTGGGTTGCGAGGGGTCCAGCAAGCGCTCCATCAGCGCCACGTACCCCTCGATATCGGCCGGGCCCACGGTATTGCCCGGTGTGGCAATGCGCATCAGCAGGTCAGTGCCCTGCAACAACGCGTCGATATGTTCGGGTTGCAGGTACAAGCGGCTTTCCTGGGCGCTGACCAGGCAATCTTCCATCACGTGGGCAACGCTGACGCCGGCGTCGACCCCGACAATCCGCGCCGCGCCCTTGAGCGAATGCGCCGCGCGCATGCAGGCTTCAAGCTGGTCGGCCTGGGTCGGGTTGCGCTCCAGGGCCAGCAAGCCGGCGCTGAGCACCTGGGTCTGGGCATCGGCTTCCAGGCTGAACAGTTCCAGCAGCGAGGCGTCGCGCATCTGGTCGGGGGTCATGACAGGCTCCGGGTCACGGCAGACAGCAGTTGCGCCTCGTCCAGCCAGCGCAGGCTGCGGCCTTTGAACTGCAACACACCCTGGGTATAGCGGGCACTGGCCTGGGTGCCGGAGGCAGATGCCGCTTTGAGGGTGCGCTCATCAATGGCGTGGATGCCATCCACTTCATCCACCGGCACCACCACCGGGCCATCCTGCGCGGCAATGATCAACATGCGCGGCATGATCCGCCCACCGCTGGGGCCGCCGGCGGTGCTGTCGAGCCCCAACAGCTCCACCAGGGACAGGCAGGCCACCAGCGCACCGCGCACATTGGCGACCCCGAGCAGCGCCCGGGAGCGCTGGTGGGGCAAGGAATGGATCGGCTGCAGGGGCGCCACTTCCACCAGGCAACGGGTGGCGATGCCCAGCCACTCCTCGCCCAAGCGGAACATTAGCAATGAACGGGTGGCGACCTCATCATCGGCCTGCGCGGCGACGGCATGACGATGGTCTTGCTGCGCCAAGGCATAACGATCCAGCAGGCGGGTGGCGGCTGCGGAATACACCGCGCAATTGCGGCAGTGGATATGCTCGGCCAGCAACGGGCAGGACTTGTCGCCATGGATCCCAATGCGGTTCCAGCAATCATCGATAGCCTGGGTATCGGCAACCGTCAGGTCCAGGTCGGTATCCGGGGATGCAGAGCTACTCATCGTTTACGCTCACTGTCAGCGGCTCGCTCGCTGCGGGCAGCACGGGCTTGCAAGCGCCGCGCCCCCGCCGTATCGCCCTGGGATTCGAGCAGCGCGGCCAGGTGCATCAAGGCCTGCGGATGCTGGGGTTCCAGGTACAAGGCTTTTCGATAATACCCCTGGGCTTCGAGGGCGCTACCCGCCACGTCACTGAGCAGGCCCAGCCAGTAAAAGACCTGGGCCGCCGGTGGATGGTTTTGCAGGTAACGCTCGCAGGCAGCGCGGGCCTCAAGGCTTTTGCCTTCATTGGCCAGGGTCGCGATCTGACCGAGCAACTGCGCCGCATCCGAGTGCACGGGCGCAGGCTTGATCGGCACCACCGGCGCCGCGAATGCGCTGAAGGGTCGGGGCTTGCTCGGAATCGGCGCGGCGCTGCGCTGGGGCACCGCAGGCGGTACAGGGATGTAGACCGGATCGGGTACCGCTTCGGCATGACGGCTGAAGGCAAATGACTGCGGCACACCAATCGAGCGCATGCCCAGGCGTCCCAGCAGGCTGCCTTCGGCCGGGCCGATAAACAGCACGCCGTCGACATGGGTCAGGCCCTTGAGCACTTCAAATACCTGCTTCTGGGTCGGCTGGTCGAAGTAGATCAGCAGGTTGCGGCAGAACACAAAATCATAGGTGGGCTCGTTGGCCAACAGCTGCGGATCCAGCAGGTTGCCCACCTGCAGACGCACCTGTTCACGCACCCGGTCGCAGACACGGTAGCCATCCTCTTCGGCGCTGAAATGCCGCTCACGGAATTCGATGTCCTGGCCACGGAAGGAATTCTTGCCATACACCCCACGTCGCGCCCGCTCCACCGACAGTGGGCTGACGTCCATGCCTTGCACCTTGAACTGGTGAGGCGAAAGGCCCGCATCGAGCAGGGCCATGGCGATGGAATAAGGCTCTTCACCGGTGGAGCACGGCAGGCTGAGGATGCGCAGGGCGCGCATGTGCTTGATCTCGCCCAGCCGCGCCACCGCTAGCCGCGCCAGGGTGGCAAAGGATTCGGGATAACGAAAAAACCAGGTCTCGGGGACGATGACCGCTTCGATCAGCGCCTGTTGTTCATCGCCGCTGGTTTGCAGGCGCTGCCAGTATTGATCGGCACTCAGCCCCTGCAACGCCTGGCTTCGCTGGCGCACGGCGCGCTCGATAATCGCCTCGCCCACCGAGGCGACATCCAGGCCGATTCGCTCCTTGAGGAAGTCGAAAAAGCGTTGGTCATTGCTCATTACACCTCCCCAGCAGTCAGGTCGGGGGCAAACAGCAAGGCGCGGACCTCGGCGGTGAGCAGGTCGGCGACGCCGATCCACTGTGTCAGGCCCTGCTCGTCTTCGCGCACCGGCCCCAGGTACGGCGCTTGGCGATTGTCCAGGCCATAGGGTTGGAAATCCGCCGGATCGCAGCGCAGGGTGTCAGTCGCCTGTTCGAGGATCAGCCCCAGCCAGCGCGACTCCAGCCAAGCCTCTGGACGATAGTTGACCAGTACCAGCCGTGTGCTGGTGCGGGCCTGGGCCGGCTTACCAAAGGTCAGGGCGCTGAGGTCGATCACCGGCACCATGTTGCCGCGATGGGCAAAGATCCCGGCGACCCACACCGGCGCATGGGCGATGGGCTTGAGCGGCAGGCGCGGCAACACCTCGGCCACTTCCGTGGCCTTGAGGGCGTAGCGCTCGCTGCCGATATGAAACACCAGGAACAAGGCTTTTTTGGCTGCCGCCGCCACGCCGCGTTTCGCCGCTGGATCACTCATCAGACTTTGAAACGCGACACGCCGCTGCGCAAACCCACCGCAACCTGGCTCAATTCATCAATGGCAAAGCTGGCCTGGCGCAGCGACTCCACGGTCTGGCTGCTGGCGTCGCCCAACTGCACCAGCGCATGGTTGATCTGCTCGGCACCCGTGGCCTGGGCCTGCATGCCCTCGTTGACCATCAGCACCCGCGGCGCCAAGGCCTGGACCTGGTGGATGATCTGCGACAGTTGCTCGCCCACTTGCTGCACTTCGAACATGCCGCGACGCACTTCTTCGGAGAACTTATCCATGCCCATTACCCCAGCCGATACGGCGGACTGGATCTCGCGCACCATCTGCTCGATATCGTAGGTGGCCACGGCGGTCTGGTCTGCCAGGCGCCGTACTTCGGTGGCCACCACGGCAAAGCCGCGTCCGTACTCACCGGCTTTCTCGGCCTCGATGGCGGCATTGAGGGACAGCAGGTTGGTCTGGTCGGCCACCTTGACGATCGTCACCACCACCTGGTTGATGTTGCCGGCCTTCTCATTGAGGATCGCCAGCTTGGCGTTCACCAGATCGGCGGCGCCCATCACCGAGTGCATGGTTTCTTCCATGCGGGCCAGGCCTTGCTGGCCGGAGCCGGCGGCCACCGAGGCCTGGTCGGCAGCGGTGGACACTTCGGTCATGGTGCGCACCAGGTCCTTGGACGTGGCCGCGATTTCCCGCGAAGTGGCACCGATTTCGGTGGTGGTGGCGGCGGTTTCAGTGGCGGTGGCCTGTTGCTGCTTGGAGGTGGCGGCAATCTCGGTCACCGACGTGGTGACCTGTACCGACGACCGCTGGGCCTGGGAGACCAGGGCGGTGAGTTCGGTCATCATGTCGTTGAAGCCGGTCTCGACGGCACCGAACTCGTCCTTGCGGTCCAGGTTCAGGCGCTTGCTCAGATCGCCGGTACGCATGGTTTCGAGGATATCGACGATGCGTTTCATCGGCGCCATGATCGCGCGCATCAGCAACAGCCCGCACAGGGCGGCGGCGAGGATCGCGAGGAGCAGCGAAACGCCCATGCTGATTTTCGCCGCGGCCACGGCGTCATCGATGGCGGCGGTGGCGTCATCCGCAACTTTTTTGTTCTCGTTGATGATGTCGTTGAGCTTCATACGGCCTGCGGTCCAGGCCGGGGTCAGTTGCTCGTCGAACATCTTGACGGCCTCGGCCTCCTTGTTGGCCTGGTGCAGTTCCAGCACCTGGGCCAGCACCTGGTTGTACTTCTGGTGCAGGGTTTCGAAGGTGTCGAACTCGGTACGATCCTGGTCGATATTGATGGTCTTGACGTAACTGGCCATATGCTGCTCCAGGCGCGCCTCGAACGTCTTGTAATCCTGCCGGTCAGCATCGGAAATGCCCTGGTGCTCGCGCAAACCGATCAATTCCTGGGTCTGCAGGTAGCTGTCGACCCAGGCGCTGCGGATCATCGAGCTGAAAAACACCCCCGGCACGGCGTCGTCGCGCACCGAGTTTTCACTCGTTTCGATCTTCAGCAACCGTGAATACGAGACCACAACCATCAGCAGCATGATGGCGATAATGACCGCAAAGCTCGCCAATATGCGTTGGCGCAAGGTCCAGTTCTTCACAGTATTTCCTCGAGGGCCGATCAAATGCCGGGGAGTATAGCTGAGGCCGTGCCATCATTTATCAATGGGTTGTGGCCCAAGTCTCAAGGAATACAAAAACACCCCGCAACCTGTCCGGCTGCGGGGTGTGTTTTTGTGCGGGGCGGGTCAGAGCGTGGCTTGGCGTACCTGTTTTTCCAGTTCCGTCTTAAGCCCCGGTTCCAACTTGAGCTGGCGGGCCAGTTCGTCGAGGTAGGACTTCTCCATGAAGTTTTCCTCGTCCACCAGCATGACGCTGGCGATGTACATTTCGGCGGCCATTTCCGGGGTGCTGGCGGCGCGGGCTACATCGGCAGGGTCCAGGGGTTTGTTGAGCTCGGCATGCAGCCAGTGTTGCAGCTCCTGGTCGTTGTCGAGCTTGACGAACTCACCTTCGATCAAGGTGCGCTCGCGCTCGTCCACATGGCCATCGGCCTTGGCCGCGGCCACCAGGGCCTTGAGAATTGCCTGGCTGTGCAGCTCGACCTGGGCCGGAGGCAAGCGGTCGAGGGTCTGTGGTTCGCCTTTAGGTGCGCCGGCCTGTTGTGCCTGCCAGTTGCCGTAGGCCTTGTAGGCAATTACGCCTAGTGCTGCGAGACCGCCATAGGTGAGGGCTTTACCGCCAAAATTGCGGGCTTTTTTGTTGCCCAGCAGCAGGCCCATGGCCCCGGCGGCCAACGCCCCGCCACCCGCGCCGCCCAACAGACTGCCGAGTCCACCACCGCCGAGCAGGCCGCCCAGTGCGCCTTTGTCATCGCCTTTACGTTGACCGCCCGCCTTTTTTTGCAGCATGTCCTGGCCGGACTTGAGCAACTGATCAAGCAATCCACGGGTATTCATTCATAGCCTCCAGAAACTTGGGTTCATAGGTTTAATAGGCTGTCAGCGTAAAACTAAGTGCCAATATTCCTGGATATAGAGTGCTTCCAGATGTAACTCAACTGGGGTTGGGGTTGGGTACATATCCGTTGCTGCGGTTACGGCCACTTAGGGTTCCGCCCTTACGGCGGGTCACTTTGGAAAAGAGCCCCAAAGTAACCAAAGGGCTCTTGCCCCACCACTCGGTGCCTCGCCTAGGCTCGGCATGCCCGTAATCCGACATTGATTTGGGGGGCCGCCGCGATGGGCCATCCATGGCCCAGCGCGGCTAAACCGGCGTCCTGCCGGTTTACCCCCCAAATCAATATCGGATTGCGGCCAGCGTGGTTTAACGGGGCGCCTAAGATCAAAATCACAAGCAGAGCGAGGCGGCCTGACAGCCGACCTGATCGTCGAAGCGTGCGCGTACCCCTTGTGGGAGCTGGCTTGCCTGCTCCCACAAGGGAATGCAGCTTCGCGCTCTGGCTTTGTTGTTGCTGTTGCTCTGCTTTTGATCTGGCTTTTGATCTTAGGCGCCCCGTCAAACCACGATGGCCGCAGGCAGGTATTGCGCAGTGGGCACCCCGGCAGGATGCCGGGGTAGCCGCGACACGGCCATGGATGGCCGATCGCGGCGGGCCCACGGAGCAATGCCTGACTGCGGGCATGCCGAGCCTAGGCGAGGCACCGAGTGGTGGGGCAAGAGCCCTTTGGTTACTTTGGGGCTCTTTTCCAAAGTGACCCGCCGTAAGGGCGGAACCCATAGCCGCCGTTACCGCAGCAAACGGATATGTACTCCTATACAGGCCCCACTGCTGACACGTCTTGTTTCACATGCAACGCCATCATCCCGCCATCAATCAATTTTCCTTCCCCACCGAACCCCTTAAGCTATCTGGCATCTGTTTACTGTCCGTTGCGTTTGGCCGAAGGCATGTCCGAACCGTTATTTCTGATCCAGCACGCGCCAGGAACGGCACGGGATTGCTCACCACAGGTTGTATTTATGCACCGCAGGAATTTGCTCAAAGCGTCCATGGCCATCGCGGCCTACACCGGGCTGTCGGCCAGTGGCCTGCTCGCCGCTCAGGCCTGGGCCGGGAATCGTGCAGCCGATGGCGACGCCAAGGCGTTCGACTTCGATTGGCTCAAGCTGCAAGCCAAGCAACTGGCTGGCAAACAGTATCAGGACACGCGCCAGGTGCTGCCGCCGACCTTGGCGACGATGACCCCGCAGAATTTCAATGCCATTGGCTACGACGCCAATCATTCGTTGTGGAAAGACCTCAAAGGCCAGCTGGACGTGCAGTTTTTCCACGTCGGCATGGGCTTCAAGACCCCGGTGCGCATGCACAGTGTCGACCCCAAGACCCGTCAGGCGCGGGAGGTGCATTTCCGTCCATCGCTGTTCAACTATGAAAAAACCACGGTCGATACCCAGCAGCTCAAGGGCGACCTGGGCTTTTCCGGGTTCAAGCTGTTCAAGGCCCCGGAGCTGGACCGCCACGATGTAGTGTCTTTCCTCGGCGCCAGCTATTTCCGTGCGGTGGATAACACCGGCCAGTACGGTCTTTCGGCACGCGGCCTGGCTATCGATACCTACGCCAGCAAACGCGAAGAGTTCCCCGACTTCACCCAGTTCTGGTTCGAGACGCCGGACAAGGACAGCACCCGTTTCGTGGTCTACGCCCTGCTCGACTCACCGAGCGCCACTGGCGCCTACCGCTTCGACATCGATTGCCAGGCCACCCAGGTGGTGATGGCCATCGACGCCCATATCAACGCGCGGACCGCGATCCAGCAGATGGGCATCGCGCCCATGACCAGCATGTTCAGTTGCGGCACCCATGAGCGGCGCATGTGCGACACCATTCACCCGCAGATCCACGACTCCGACCGCTTGGCGATGTGGCGCGGCAACGGCGAGTGGATCTGCCGCCCGCTGAACAACCCGGCCAAGCTGCAATTCAATGCCTTCGCCGATAAAGACCCGAAAGGTTTCGGCCTGGTGCAGACCGACCATGAATTCGCCAGCTACCAGGACACTGTCGATTGGTACAGCAAGCGCCCGAGCCTGTGGGTAGAACCGACCACTGCGTGGGGCGAAGGCTCTGTCGACCTGCTGGAAATCCCTACCACCGGCGAGACCATGGACAACATCGTCGCCTTCTGGACCCCAAAGAAACCGGTGGCCGCCGGCGACTCCCTGAACTTTGGCTACAAGCTCTACTGGAGCGCCCTGCCCCCGGTCAGCACGCCGCTGGCGCAGGTCAATGCCACCCGTTCCGGCATGGGCGGTTTCACCGAAGGCTGGGCACCGGGCGAGCACTACCCGCCGGTCTGGGCCCGCCGTTTTGCCGTGGATTTCAAGGGCGGTGGCCTCGACCGTCTGCCCGCAGGCACCGGCATCGAGCCAGTGGTGACCTGCTCCCATGGCGAAGTGAAAGATTTCAGTGTGCTGGTGCTCGATGACATCAAGGGCTACCGCATCCTCTTCGACTGGTACCCGACCAGCGACAGCGTTGAGCCGGTGGAAATGCGCCTGTTCATTCGCACCAATGACCGGACCTTGAGTGAAACCTGGTTGTACCAGTACTTCCCACCCGCACCGGACAAACGCAAGTACAGCTGATGCCAAACGTTCCCACGCACTGAGTGCGTGGGAACGCCGTGGCCGGGTCAAAAGCGTGAAATGCTTTTCATCGCGCCAATCAAGTAGCGCATTGCAACTTGATCGTTTTCGGTCAACGCGCGGTATTGCTCCAGCAGTTGTGCCTCATCCGAGCTCAACCGACGGCCATGCAACGACAGCCTGCGGCTGAAAAAAAGCACCAGAACCCCTGTTACACCAATGGACTTGGCCATGGAATGTTTCTCCGTGTAATAAACAACAACTCCTAATGCCCATAACCCTGTCCGCGAAGTGCAATGCCTCAGCGAGCAAACAGACTGACTTCCTGGGCCAGAAGCCGCCTTACTTCAAGCGTAGAAACTATCCTGGCGCCTGTGAGATTTTTTTAGAGTATTCACTTAAATAATTCGATTGAAGCAAAAAGCTTGCGGAAAATTCTTACGCCTCATAAATTGACTGACTACTCAATTAATCAATGAGGCCGGCATGCGCACCAGTGATCCCCAACAACGCGAAAGCAAACGCATGGCCCTGTTGGATGCCGCGTCCCAGTGTTTTGCCGAGGCTGGTTTTGTCGCCACGCGCACCGCTGATATCTGCGCCCGGGCCGGTATGAGCGCGGGCAATCTGTTCCACTATTTCGCCAGCAAGCACGAGGTGTTGCTGGCGCTGGTGGCCCGCGAAGGTGCCGAGATCCAACAGGCCATGGCGCCGCTGGCCAAGGCGGCTGATCCAATGGCGCAGTTGCTGGCTTTCCTTGATCAGGTCTGCCAATTGGCCTGCGACCGCCACTATGCTGGCCTGGCGCTGGAGATCTCGGCCCTGGGTCATCGCGACGAAGCCGTGGCGCGGTTGGTAAAGGCCAATGACCGTTCCTTGCGTGACGGCCTGGAAGCACTGGTAAGGGCCGCCGACCAGGCCGGGCAATTGCACACCGCATTGAGCGTGCCCGACGCGGCCAACTGGCTGGCCGCCTTGATCGATGGCATGTTCGCCCGCGTGGCCGCCGACCCGGACTTCCACCCCGAGCAGCAGACCACGGTCCTGCAGGGCCTGGTGGTTCACCTGCTGCAGGGGCGTTGAACATGTCAGCAGCGGCCAATGCGCGCCTGGTCCAGGTCGATGCGCTGCGTGGGTTTGCCTTGTTCGGCATTCTCAGCGTCAATATCTGGGCCTTTGCCGACCCCTTCTACGCCTCGACGACCAGCAATCCGGCCTACGCCAGCGTGCTCGATCACGGGGTGCGGTTGCTGGTGGCATTGTTGTTCGAGACCAAGTTCTACCTGCTGTTTTCCTTCCTGTTCGGCTACAGCTTCACCCTGCAAATGGCCGCCGCCGAGCGTGCCAAGGCCGCGTTCGTCCCGCGCATGCTGCGCCGGCAACTGGCACTGCTAGCATTGGGCCTGGTCCATGGAGCCCTGTTGTACTACGGGGAGATTCTCTCGACTTATGCCCTGCTGGGCCTGGTGCTGCTGGCCGCCCGCAACCTGTCAGCGGCCCGCGCCCGGCGGTGGGCAATCGGCCTGGTGGTGGTCGCCTGTGCACTGTGGATGGTGCTGGGTGTGTTGCAGGGGCTGGGAGGTGAATGGGTCGGCACGGGTCATGGCGAAGGCCAGGCAAAACTCGCGGCGTTTTCCGCCGGTGCCCTGCAGACCTTGCAATTTCATAGTCGGGAGGTGTGGGCCACGGTGCCTGCGTTATGGCTATTGCAGGGCCCCAGCGCGCTGGCGATGTTCCTGTTCGGCTACGCCGCCGGGCGACAGCAGTGGCTGGCGTCGCCACAGGCCTGGGATCCCCGTGCCCGGCGCCTGCTGCTAATCACTGCCCCACTGGGCCTGCTCGGAGCGCTGGTCTACGCCCTGACCGCCGCTTTCAAACCAGGCGGCGGCCTGGAAACCTTTGCCTTCGGCCTCGGCCAACTGACGGCACCGCTGCTGACAGCTGCCTATTGCCTATTGATGCTGGCGCTGTTCAACACCACCGCCGGCGCCAGGCTGTGCGCGCGCCTGGCGCCGCTGGGCAAGATGGCCTTGAGCAATTACCTCATGCAATCGATGCTGCTCGGGCTGTTGTTCACCGGCTACGGCGCTGGCTGGATCAACCAGATCGAACCCTGGCTGCTGTTACCCATGGCGGCGGCGATTTTTATCCTGCAAATGTGGCTGAGCGCGCACTGGCTACGCCGCCATCCCTATGGGCCGTTCGAGTGGTTGTTGCGCGCCGCGACGCTACTGGCCTGGCCGAACTGGCGGCGCAGCCAATAAACACCAGGATCGTCACTCCCCGGCGACAGGCACAAACCCACCGTGATCAGCGGTGGGTCTGGGTGCCAAATGTAAACAATCAGTCGCGCAAGTCAGACTCATGAATCGGCTGGTCGCGGTGGGTCGCCCGCTGGTATTGCGCCGGCCAGATCGCCTTGCGCCCGCCCAGGTCGTCATCGGCGTGCAGCGGCCAATACGGATCACGCAGCAGTTCACGGGCAAGGAAGATGATATCGGCCTGGCAGGTGCGCAGAATATGTTCGGCCTGGGCCGGCTCGGTAATCATGCCCACCGTGCCCGTGGCCATGCCGGACTCCTTGCGCACACGCTCGGCAAAGCGCGTTTGATAACCGGGCCCCGTAGGGATTTCTGCGTTGGCCGCAGTGCCACCGGAGGATACGTCGATCAGGTCCACGCCCAGGTCTTTCAGGCGACGGGCCAGTTCCACGGTTTCATCCGGGTTCCAGCCGTCTTCCACCCAGTCGGTGGCTGAAACGCGCACAAACAACGGCAGCTCTTGCGGCCACACCTCACGCACCGCTTCGGTGACTTGCAACACCAGGCGAATACGGTTCTCAAAGGAGCCGCCATATTGATCCTGGCGCTGATTGCTCAGGGGCGACAGAAACTGATGCAGCAGATATCCATGGGCGGCGTGGATTTCCACCACTTTGAAACCGGCGGTCAGGGCGCGCTTGGCGGCGGCCACAAAATCGCCAATCACCTGCCGGATTTGCCCTTCATCCAATTGCCGTGGCGCGGTGTGCTGTGGGTCGAAGGCGATGGGCGACGGGCCTACCGGCACCCAGCCGCCATCTTCGAGCTTGACGCTGCCATGCTTGCCGATCCACGGCCGATGGGTGCTGGCCTTGCGCCCGGCGTGGGCCAGTTGAATGCCTGCCACCGCGCCTTGGGCGCTGATAAAGCGGGTGATGCGCTGCAACGGTTCAATCTGGGCATCATTCCACAGGCCCAGGTCCTGGGCGGTGATGCGGCCATCAGCGGTCACGGCGGTGGCTTCGCTGAAAATCAGACCAGCGCCGCCTACAGCGCGGCTGCCCAGGTGCACCAGGTGCCAGTCATTGGCCAGGCCATCGACGGCGGAGTACTGGCACATCGGCGAGACGGCAATGCGGTTGAGCAGGGTCAATTGGCGCAGGGTATAGGGTTCAAGCAACAGACTCATGGGGCACCTCTTCTCGTATCCGGTGGGCATTGGCTCCAGGGTTCTGTCTGACCGGTGCGCGTGACGAAAAGATGAAAGGCCCGTCCCCTTCGGGCTAAAAAACAGACAAGGTCACAAGACCAATCACACAGTGCTTAGAGACTAGTCGACAACCGGGGATTGCACAGGGTTCAGCGCGGTTCGATGTGGGCAATCATCAATTGCACGGTTTCCTGGCCGCGGAATTCGTTGACGTCCAGCTTGTAGGCCAGCTCCACCCAGCGAATGGTCGGGTTGGGCCACACTTCGCGGTCGATGCCAAAGGCAATGCCATCGAGTTTCACCGCACCACACTCACTCTTGAGCACCACCTTGAGGTGACGCTCGCCCACCACCCGTTGCTCCACCAGTTGAAATACCCCGTGAAACAACGGCTCGGGAAAATGCTGGCCCCAGGGCCCGGCATTGCGCAGGGCGCGGGCCAATTCCAGGTGGAATTCCTCCACGGCCAGGGTGCCATCGGACAACAGGCGCCCGGTGAGGTCTTCTTCACGCAGTTGTCGGCGCACTTCGGCGTCGAAGGCTTCGGCGAACAGCGGGAAGTTCGCTTCAGGCAAGGTCAGGCCCGCCGCCATGGCGTGGCCGCCGTATTTGGCGATCAGGTTCGGATGCTGGCTGGCCACCACCGCCAGCGCGTCGCGGATGTGGAACCCCGGCACCGAACGCCCAGAGCCCTTGAGCAGGCCATCACCGGCATCGGCAAAGGCAATGGTCGGGCGGAAATAGCGTTCTTTCATACGCGAGGCGAGGATCCCGATGACCCCCTGGTGCCACTCCGGGTCGAACAGGCACAGGCCGAATGGCATCGACTCCACCGGCAAGTCCTTGAGCTGGGCCAGGGCTTCGCGCTGCATGCCCTGCTCGATGGCCTTGCGGTCCTGGTTCATGCCATCCAGTTGCGCGGCCATTTCCCGGGCCTGGGCGAAGTCGCTGGTGAGCAGGCATTCGATGCCCAGGCTCATGTCATCCAGGCGCCCGGCCGCGTTGAGCCGCGGGCCGAGGATAAAGCCCAGGTCGGTGGAGGTGATACGCGCAGCGTCGCGCTTGGCCACTTCGAGGATCGCCTTGATGCCCGGCCGCGCACGCCCGGCGCGGATCCGTTCCAGGCCCTGGTAGACCAGGATGCGGTTATTGGCATCCAGCGGTACCACGTCGGCCACACTGCCCAGGGCCACCAGGTCGAGCAACTCGCCGATATTGGGCTGTGGCTGTTTGTCGTACCAACCCAGGCTGCGCAAACGCGCGCGCAAGGCCATCAACACGTAGAAAATCACCCCCACGCCGGCCAGTGCCTTGCTAGGGAATGTGCAGCCGGGTTGGTTCGGGTTGACGATGGCATCGGCCGCCGGCAGTTCATCGCCGGGCAAGTGGTGGTCGGTGACCAGCACCTTGAGCCCCGCCGCCTTCGCCGCCGCCACGCCTTCGACACTGGAGATGCCGTTGTCTACGGTGATCAGCAACTGCGGCTCGCGCTGCAAGGCCACGGCGACGATTTCCGGGGTCAGGCCATAGCCATATTCGAAGCGGTTGGGCACCAGGTAATCGACATGGGCGGCCCCGAGCAAGCGCAGGCCGAGGGTGCCCACGGTACTGGCTGTGGCGCCATCGGCATCGAAGTCGCCGACGATCAGGATCCGCTGGCGTTGTTCCAGGGCAGTCACCAGCAAGTCCACGGCGGCATCGATCCCTTTGAGCTGCTGATACGGAATCAACCGCGCCAGGCTCTTATCCAGCTCATCCTGCGAGGTCACGCCACGGGCGGCGTAGAGACGGGTCAGCAACGGTGGCAATTCACCGAGGAACGGCAGGACAGCGGGCAATGGGCGGGGATCGATACGCATGGGGTGATGGGGGCTTCTCTAGCTATAGATAAAAATGCTCACCCTGTAGGAGCGAGCTTGCTCGCGAAAAACGCATGGGCACCGCAATAATTCTGAATGCCCGCGTTATCGTGGACGCCCTTCGCGAGCAAGCTCGCTCCTACAGAGGGCGGTGTTGGGTTCTAGCCGCGTTCGCCGACCAGCCACTGCAGTTGCACTTCATGCTGGCCGCGGTCATCGGTGACGAAGATCGTGCCTTCGCTGATCATCACATCCCACTTGATCACCCGTGGCATGTCCTTGGCCAGGGTCTCCAGGATTTCCTGGGGCACGGCGGCGATATGTACGTTTTTCAGGTTGTTGGCCACCGGCACCACCTTGCCTTCCCACACCCGCAGGCTGCCGTAGGCCAGCAGGCTGGTACGTTCGGTGCGACGCGAACACCAGGTCAGGCGGTCGGCATCGGGCTGGCCGACTTCGATCCAGTGCAGGACCCGATCATCCAGGCTTTTTTCCCATAGCGCTGGTTCGTCTACATCTGACAGTCCGCGACCAAACGACAACTGCTCGTTGTACCAAAGGGCGTAGGCCAGCAGACGCACGGTCATGCGCTCTTCGGTTTCCGACGGGTGACGGGCGATGGTTTGCTTGACGCTCTCGTACACCGAACGATCGAGGTCGGTCAGGTTGAGTTCAAACTTGTAGGTCGTGGACGGCTGGGCCATGAACGGACTTCTAGAGACAGGAAAAGGCGGCCAGTCTAACCGATGGCGGGGTCATTCAACGAATCCTGCGCTGCATCATCCTTATCCCTGGGGCGCTCGCCTATGTTAAAAGGCAATACACACCTGCCTGCGCTTGTAAGGAACCTCATGTCGTTTACCGCCAAACCGCTTGCCGGCCTGAAAGTCATCGAACTGGGCACACTGATCGCCGGCCCGTTCGCCTCGCGCATCTGCGCCGAGTTCGGGGCCGACGTGATCAAGGTCGAATCCCCTGACGGCGGCGACCCGCTGCGCAAATGGCGCAAGCTGTATGAAGGCACCTCGCTGTGGTGGTTCGTGCAGGCACGCAATAAAAAGTCCCTGACCCTGAACCTCAAGCATCCGGACGGCCTGGCGATCCTCAAGCAACTGCTGGCAGACGCCGACATCCTGATCGAGAACTTCCGCCCCGGCGTCCTCGAAAAACTCGGCCTGGACTGGGACACCCTGCACGCCCTGAACCCCAAGCTGGTGATGGTCCGGCTCTCGGGTTTTGGCCAGACCGGGCCGATGAAGGATCAACCGGGCTTCGGCGCAGTCGGTGAGTCCATGGGTGGCCTGCGCTACATCACCGGTTTCGAGGACCGCCCGCCGGTACGCACCGGGATTTCCATTGGCGATTCCATCGCCGCGCTGTGGGCGGTGATTGGCGCACTGATGGCCTTGCGGCATCGCGAGATCAACGGCGGCCTGGGCCAAGTGGTGGATGTGGCGTTGTATGAAGCCATCTTCGCGATGATGGAAAGCATGATCCCGGAGTTCGATGTGTTCGGGTTTATCCGCGAGCGCACCGGCAACATCATGCCGGGCATTACCCCGTCATCGATCCATACCACCGCCGATGGCAAGCACGTGCAAATTGGCGCCAATGGCGATGCGATCTTCAAGCGCTTCATGCTGGCGGTCGGTCGTGAGGACCTGGCCAATGACCCACAACTGGCCAGCAACGATGGCCGCGATAGCCGGCGCGACGAGCTGTACGGCGTGATCGACCGCTGGGTCAACAGCTTGTCACTGGAGCAGGTGGTGGAGCAGTTGAACCTGGCCGAAGTGCCGGCCAGTCGGATCTACAGCGCCGAAGATATGCTGGGCGACCCGCAATACCTGGCCCGGGAAATGTTCCTCAAGGCCCAACTGCCCGACGGCAAGGATTTCAAGATGCCCGGCATCGTGCCCAAGCTGTCGGACACCCCTGGCAGTTGTGAGTGGGTCGGGCCACAGCTGGGTGAGCACAATGCCGTGATTCTGCAAGCCCTGGGTTACGACAGCAGCGCCGTGGCCCATTTGCGCAAGGAGGGCGCGATCTGATGCAGCTCGGAGCACGTTCAAGATAATGGCCGCCCGTTTCATCAGGGCGCTACGGCGCCTATGGCTCACCGCCCCGCTGCTCGTGGCGCTGCCGCTATCGAGCCAGGCACAGGAAACGTTGACCTGGCTGGTGCGCGACCTGCCGCCGATGACTATCTTCGACGGCCCGCAAAAGGATCAGGGCAGCATTGATAAAATGCTGCCGTTATTGATCGAGCGCCTGCCGCAATATCGCCACCAGATCCTGCACGTCAATCGCGCCCGTGGCATCCAAATGCTCAATGCGCCCTCCTTCACCTGCGATCCCTCGCTGGTATGGACACCCGCGCGGGCCAAGAACATTGTCTTTTCCACACCGGCATTTGCCGTGTTGAGCAATGGCATCGCGATTCGCCGTAACCGACAGGACGCCCTGGCAAGCTATGTGGTTGACGGCAAATTCGATCTGGCGCGGTTTCTTGGTGCGCAGCAGACACGTCTTGGGATTGTCGCCGAGCGTAGCTATGGACCCGGGATTGACGAACAGTTGATCCACGCTGATCCACTGGAGCTGACCCCCCACTACGGCAACGATGCACTGGGCAGTTTGCTGCAGATGCAGCGCCTGGGGCGGCTGGAAGCGGTGTTGGGCTACTGGACGGAAATCCGCTACCAGGCCACGCAACAAGGCATGGATTCCCAGGACCTGGTGTTCTATCCGATCAAGGGCATGCCGCGTTATCAGCGGATCCATATCGGTTGCTCGAACACCGCGCTGGGACGCCAGGCCATCAGCCATATCAACCGCGAGTTGCAGAATATTCCCCAGACAGCGCTGCTTGAGTCCTACGCCAACAGGCTGGACCCGCTGATGCGCGAGCAATACCTCAGGGACAACCCGCGGTTTTTCAGCGAAACACCGCTGCCTTGATAAATTTTTGGCAAAAAGAAACCCCGAGCAGTGGGGAGACAACTCGGGGTTAAACGTGGCCTACAAAGACCAGTACAACAAGCTACAAGCACCGGAGCACAATGCTTGATCCTGCTGTTACAACGTCTGACTCGCCTTCCTGTAGGAAGTTTCCAAAGATAAAACTTTGTTCATGCCTGGACGGTGATGCGTGTCTGGGCGGCGTTGCGCAAGGCTGCGATCACCGAGGGTTCCAGGCGCCCTTCGGCGATTTTCAGGTCGCGGTGCAGGCAATCCACCACGTCCACCAGGGCGCGCTTGTCGGTCAATTGCCCGCGATCCACCTCGCGTTCAACCACGATAGCGCCCGTCGGGCTCTTCACCGTCACCAGGCACTCGCCGTGTACACCCGAGGTGGTCAGCGTGACCTGATAAGGGCTCAGCGCTTCACCGAGCAATAGGCTGATACTTTCCATCTCGATCACCACTCAATCATGAGAAAAAGAAATAACCACTGTAGGAACGCCGCCCGGAAACAAGCTCGCTCCTACAGGTAAATGACCGTCGTCCAAAGCACAAAGTTCGCCTTTGGGCTGAGTCAATCGAGCATGCATGGCAAATATGACAGAGAGAAAACAGCCGCTGACAGGCTAGAATCTCCTGATTATTGCCGGAGTCCACCGTGAGAGACGCGTCTGAACAGCCCTTGCGTATTGTCATCGCCGACGATCATCCGATTTTCCTGATCGGTTTGCGGGCAGTGCTGGAGCGCGATGAGCAGGTGCGCATCGTCGGTGAGGCCAACTCGCCCCAGGCCCTCGCGGCCCTGCTGCAACGCTGCCCCTGCGATGTACTGGTCACCGATTTCATGATGCCCGCCGAACCCCAGGCCGACGGCCTGCGCCTGATCGAGCACCTGCGCCGGCATTACCCCGACCTGCCCCTGGTGGTGGTGACCATGCTCAACAATGCCGGCCTGTTCAACTCGATCCTGGAGCTTGGGGTCATGGGCCTGTTGAGCAAGGCCAGCCTGGCCGACGAACTCCCCGAGGCCATCGCCCAGGTACGCCAGCGGCGGCCCTATGTGGCTCGCACTATCCAACAGGCCTTGGCCCTGGCAGGCGCAGTGGGGGCTGATCGCCTGCACTCGCAGCATCAGCTGTCACCCAGGGAACTGGAAGTGATCCGCTTGCTGGCAGGCGGCAAGACCGTGGGCGAGATTGCCGCCCACCTCAATCGCAGCAAGCAGACCGTCAGCGCACAGAAAGTCAGTGCCATGCGCAAGCTGGGGCTGATCAGTGATGCCGCGTTGTTCATCTACGTGCAGGAACACGGGTTGGCTTAGGTTTGCCACCTGAAGTCCTGCGCAGGATTTTCGACCGCTATCGCCGGCAAGCCGGCGCCTACAGGGCAATCGCGGTAGATTGCGCCAGCCAGTGTTGCAGCACCTGGGCGCTCATCGGATGGGCAATCAGGCAACCCTGTAGCCATGCCGACCCCAGCGCGCGCACCGCGTCGCGGTCGGCGGGGGTTTCAATCCCGGTCACCACCACGCCGACCCCCAGGTGCCCGGCCATGCTCATGGCGCCGGCAACCACCGAGCATTTGCGCTCGTCACCCGCCATCCCGCTGGCAAACGCCGGGGGAATCTTCAACTCGGTGAAGGGCAACTCCAGCAAACGCTGCAGGCTGGTACCGCCGATGCCGAAATCGCCAATGGACAGCTTGCAGCCGATCATCCGCAGGCGCAGCAACCCAGTGACATGGGCGCTGTCGGTCTTCAAGCGCGAGGTTTCCACCAGTTCCAGGGTGAGGTTGCGCGCGGGTACCGCATAGCGTTGCAGCAGCCCTTGCAGGGTCAGCGCGAAGTGCTCCTGCTCCAGCAGCCGCCCGGGAATGTTGACCGATACTGGCAGCTCCCGACCCGTGTCCCGGGTCACCTGGGCGCAAAGCTGCAACACCTGCTCCAGCACGTACCAGGTAAACGCCTGCTCCAGCCCCGCCAACTCCAGCAACGGCAGAAACTCACTGGGCATCAACTGGCCATGCTCCGGGTCTTGCCAGCGTGCCAACGCCTCCACGCCTTGCAGGTCACCGGCCTGGCTGACGATGGGCTGGTAGCAGACACTGGCGTAGCGCTCGATGGCCGCCTCGCCGACTTCGGCGCACAGTTGCTCGGTTGCGAACTCACTCACCCCCAGCATCTGGCGTGCGCGATCCCAGGACAACGCCTGCGGGCTAGGTCGCAAGCGCTGCCGGCACGCCTCGAGCATTTGCCCGATGGCAGTGGCGGAAGCCGGCTTGGGCATGCACCCCAGCACGTTGAGCCCCGCCTGGCGCGCCATATTGGCCACGCCATCCAGTACATCGGGATCGGCGTCGCTCAACAGGACCAGCACCTGGGCCTGGCCGTGTTCAGCCATTTCGCGGATCAGCCCCAGTGAGTCGCCATGCTCCAGATACAAATCGCAGATGGCGATATCCACCGGGCCCTTGCTCGCCAGCGACTGGCGGGCGACCTCAACGCTGTCGGCCGTGAGTACGTTGAACACGCCGTTAGCATTGAGCATCTGGTGCAGGGCCATGAGCTGGAACGGATGGTCTTCGAGAATCAGGACTTTGAGTGAGCGCATGGGAAACTCTGGGGCTACGTGCAAGATCGTTACATTAGCCAAAACCCGCGCAAGCCCCCATAGGACGCGTCCTATTCTTTCACCTATTATTCTTGCGCCTGTAGATAAGGCCGGATTTCTTGCTGCAACACCCCCATGGTCGCGGACAAGGTTTGCCAGTGCTGCGCCAGTTCATCGTCACGGTGCTCCCGGGCACTGGTTTCGAGGGCGATGCAGGCCTTGGCCAATGGCAGCGCATCCACCAGGCAACAAATGCCCTTGAGACGATGCAGGCTGGCCCGCAACTGCGCCAGGTCACGCTCGGCCATGGCGCTGCCCAACAAGCGGTGCTCGTGCTCAAGGTTGTTCGCCAGCTCCTGCAACATGCTTTGCAGGATCGGCCCGTCGGCCTGGGTCATCTTGCGCAGAGCCTGCAGGTCGAAGGCAGGTACGGCCGTGACCCGGGCCAATACCTGGGTCCATTGCTCCAGGGTCACCGGCTTGACCAGCAGCACATCCAAACCCGCCTGCCGGCCGCGCTGCCCTTCGTCTTCCTGGGCATCGGCGGTGCAACCCACCAACGCGCAACGCGGGCGCTGCTCCTGGGCTTCTATCTGGCGAATGGCCTCGGCCAGGGCATAACCCGACATACCCGGCATATGACAATCGGTCACCAGCACGTCGAACGCCTCGCTGCGCCAACGTTGCAACGCCGCCTCGGCACTATTGAGGGCCACCACCTGATGCCCGAGAAATTGCAACTGCTGGGCCAGCACCAGGCGGTTGGCCGGCAGGTCGTCGACAATCAGCACCGACAATGCCCGGCCCGGTGCCTGCACAGGCACGGCGGCGGCTGGCGCGGGCAGGTCGTCACTGCCGACCCGGTCCAGGCGCAGGTCGATGCACACGGTGGTGCCTTCGCCCAAGGCACTGTGCAGGGTGATCTCCCCCCCCATCAAGTCCACCAGTTGCTGGCAGATGCTCAAGCCCAACCCGGTGCCGCCATGCTCGGCCGCTGTCAGCGGGCTGCCCTGGATAAACGGCTTGAACACCCGGGCCTGCTGTTCAACGCTGATACCGGGCCCGGTGTCTTCGACGCACAGGTGCAGGTATTCGTGACCGTCACCATCCACCTGGCAGGCCACCCGCAGGCGCACTTCTCCGTGCTGCGTGAATTTCAGCGCATTGCCCAGCAGGTTATGCATGACCTGGCGCAGGCGTAGCGGGTCGAACCAATAGAAGCCTTGCGCCTGGGGATCAAACGCCAGGGTCAGGTGCAGGCCCTTTTTCTGCGCGGTGGCTTCAAACAGTCGCTGGATGCCTTCAAAGAAACCTTTCAGGTCGGTGGTCTGTGGCGCCAGTTGCAGGTGGCCGGCTTCGATCTTCGCCAGGTCCAGGCTATCGCCCATCAATGCGATCAGTTCCCGTGCCGAACGATGGGCCACCTGCAGCGCCTCGGAGACAGGCGCCCCCGAGGCCAGGGCGCGTTCCTGCTCCAGTTCGAGCAGGCCGATAATCGCCGTCATCGGTGTGCGGATCTCATGGCTGAGGTTCGACACAAAGGCGCTCTTGGCGTAGTTCGCGGCATCAGCGGCGCGCCGTGCGTCCATCAGTTGGGTTTCCAGGACCTTGCGCTCGTTGATATCCACCCAACCGCCAAGCAAGCCCTGCAACTGACCCTTGGCGTCATAAAACGGCACGGTCCATTGATAGACGTGGGCAATGCCGCCGTTGAACTCCAACTGGCGGTCGACAAACAACGACTGCTGTGTGGCCAGTTGCTCCATATGCCCGATATGCAGGCGCCAGGCCGTGGTGTCAGGCAGCACTGCGCTCTGTGGCAGGGTCAGGCCGCGAATCAGCTCCAGCCGGGTGGACATCTGTTGCTCATAGCTTTTGTTGCAGGTGACCAGGCGGCCAGCAAGATCGCGCACAAATACGGGGTTGGGAATACCGTCGAGCAAGGCCCGCTTGAAGGCCAACTGGTCATTGAGCCGCCGCTCGGCCTCGACCCGCTGGCGGATCTGGCGCTTGAGCCGGCTGTTCCAGACGAGCGACATCAGCACCAACAGCAGCGCCGTGGCGACCGTCCAGTAGGCCCACGACGGCACCCGCTGCCAGGCGGGCACCGGGACTGCCACCGCGCCCATCCAACGCAAGCGCAAAGCGCTCAGTTCGGCCACCGGCAAGGCCTCCAGGGCCTTGTTCAAAATACTCAGCAACTCGGGATGGTCCTTGCGTACGGCCAGGCTGTCACTGGACCACTTGCCATCGACGCTGCGACCGACCCGCAACTCATCGGTCGGGTAACTCTGTACCTCCACTTCACTCTGGATGGTCGCGTCGGCGTCTCCCCGGGCGACCAAGGCGCGGGCCTCGATGTAGTTGGGCACCAGGCGCAGGCGGATCTCTGGGTATTCGCGACGGATATAGGCCTCCAGCACATGCCGCGCGGGCAACGCCAAGACCTTGCCCGAGAGGTGGCTCAGGTTGATCACCGGCGGCGCATCGACCCGTTCGACAAACACCCAGCCGGCGCCGCCAAAACCATGGCTGAAATCGAGAAAGCGCCGGCGCTCGGTATTTTCCACGAGCGTGGTACTCATGTCCGCACCGTGGGTTTCCAGGAGTTCCAGGGTTTGCGCGGTAGAAAACACTTCCTCGAGGACAAACTGCACACCGGTCATGCGCGACAGGCGATTAAGCAGGTCGATATTCATCCCTACCCAACGGCCGTCTTTGTCCTTGAATACATACGGCGAGTATTGCTGGGCCGCCACCACTACCTGGGGATGGCGCAGCATCCAGGCCTGCTCGGCGGCGGTCAGGGGGATACGCTCACCGTCAACGTCCACCCCCAGGCCGGTGGTCCAGCGAGCGAGAATTTCGCGGCGTACCGAGTCATCGATGCTGTGCAGCGCGCGGTCCATCATCCGGCCCAACAAGGGGTCGGCCTGGCGCGTGGCGAAGGCAAAGCCAATCGGCGCCAGGCGGCTCTGCTCCTTGATCTGCATCCCCAGGTAGGGGCGCAGGGACTTGTAGGCGCGCACGATCACTTCATTGCCGATAAACGCATCCACATCGCCCTGGGCCAGGGCTTCCAGGCCGCTGTAGAGGTTGGGCGCGAGCATGATGTGGCTTTGCGGGTACGCCGCATGCACGTTCTTGACGTTGGCGTAGCCATCAAGCAACACGACTTTCTTATCCTTGAGATCGTCTTGCAGGACGTCGTCAGTCCGCACCACGACCACTGAACGATCCGGCATATAGTCCGGGGTAAAGGCCAGGCCGGGCACATCCCGCTCGTAGCCGTTGGCACTGGTGAGGATATCAATAGCGCCGCTGCGCAACGCCTCCACCGCCTGGGCCCGCTCTGCAAAACCCATCACTTGCATCGGCACGCCGAGCCGCGCGCCCACCAGGCTCAGGTAGTCGGCACTGATACCCTGGTAGCGATTGTGATCACGGGTGATATCGATGGGTTGGTAATCATCGATAGAGATCCCCACTTTCAAGGTGCGATGCTGTGCCAGCCACTGCCGTTCGGCGGGCGCCAGGGTCATGGGCGGCAGGGTGATAAACGCCGGCACCAGATTGAACGGCAGGCTGACGGCGGCCAGGCTGACGGGCAGTTGGCCGAGCAGGAGCAGGCTCAGTAGGCACTGGCGCCATCGGGTCGTGAACGGCACCTTGTGGGCTTCCTTGTTGGTTGTTATCGGGTGTGCTGCGGTAACCGCGCTTAAGGATCAACTCCCACCTGTGGCGAGGAGGCTTGCCCTCCGCTGGGCTGCGCAGCAGCCCCATTAAGACCTACTCAGTTTAATCAGATATACCGAGGTGGGGGTGTTGGGGCTGCTACGCAGCCCAGCGGGGGACAAGCCCCCTCGCCACAGGTGGTCAGCACCCCGCCCAAGAAAAACGGCGCTGGCCCATTTCTGGACAAGCGCCGTTTTCATCAAGCGAGTAGCGCTCCTGGTCTCAGAGCGGCTTCCCACGATTGCCATGCTGGCTGACAAACGCCTGGATGGCTTTGAGGTCGTTAGGCAGCACGGTGCAACGCTCTTCACGCTCGAACAGGTCAGCCAGGTGCGGCGGCAGTTCCAGGGCTTTGCCGACTCCGGCCTTCTGCACCGCCTCGGGGAATTTCACCGGGTGGGCCGTGCCGAGGATGACCATCGGGATATCCAAGCTACGGCGGCATTCGCGCGCGGCCTTGACGCCAATGGCGGTGTGCGGGTCCAGCAGTTCGCCGGTCTGGGCATAGACTTCGGCGATGGTCTCGCAGGTCTGGGCATCGTCCACCGCCAGGGAGTCGAACAGCTTGCGGGTTTCGGTCCAGCGCTCCTGGTCGACGCTGAAACCGCCACCCTGCTTGAAGCTGTCCATCAGGCCGGCCAGGGCTGCGCCGTTGCGACCGTGCATGTCGAACAGCAAACGCTCGAAGTTCGACGAGACCATGATGTCCATCGACGGCGACAGGGTCGCGTGCAGGGTTTCCTTGACGTACTGGTTGCCACTCATGAAGCGGTGCAGGATGTCGTTGCGGTTGGTGGCGACGATCAATTGGTTGATCGGCAGGCCCATGTTGCGCGCCAGGTAGCCGGCGAAGATATCGCCGAAGTTGCCGGTCGGCACCGAGAACGACACCGAACGCGCCGGCCCGCCCAGCTGCAGCGAGGCGTGGAAGTAGTAAACGATCTGGGCCATGATCCGCGCCCAGTTGATCGAGTTCACCGCTACCAGGCGCGTGCCCTTGAGGAAGCTCTGGTCGGCGAAGCTGGCCTTGACCATTTCCTGGCAGTCATCGAAGTTGCCTTCGACGGCGATGTTGTGGATGTTCTCGCCAAAGATAGTGGTCATCTGCCGGCGCTGCACGTCCGAGACACGGTTGTGCGGGTGCAGGATGAAAATGTCGACGTTTTCGCAGTGCTTGCAGCCTTCGATGGCCGCCGAGCCGGTATCACCGGAGGTGGCACCGATGATCACCACGCGTTCGCCGCGTTTCTCCAGCACGTAGTCCAGCAGGCGACCGAGCAGTTGCAGGGCGAAATCCTTGAACGCCAGGGTCGGGCCGTGGAACAGCTCCAGCACCCATTCGTTGCCGTTCAGTTGGCGCAACGGAGCGATGGCGTTGTGGGAGAACACGCCGTAGGTCTCTTCGAGGATCTTTTTGAAATCGGCATCGGGGATGCTGCCGGTGACGAACGGGCGCATGACCCGGAACGCCAGCTCGTGGTACGGCAGGCCGGCCCAGGAGGCGATTTCTTCCTGGGTGAAACGTGGCAGGTTTTCCGGCACGTACAGACCGCCGTCGGTGGCGAGGCCTGCGAGCAGGACGTCTTCGAAATTCAGGGCCGGTGCCTGGCCGCGGGTGCTGATGTAACGCATGACTGGCTCCTCTACAACATTCTTGAACAGAGGCCGCCGAACCTGCGGGGCCTCTGCAACCTATCGTTAGTTAAGGTGTTCGACGCGGATCCGTACCACCGGCCCGACCACGCCTTGCAAGGCTTCCAGGGCGGCGATGGCATCGTTCATGTGCTGTTCCAGCACACGGTGCGTCAGCAGGATCATGGGTACCAGGCCGTCGTGTTCTTCGACTTCCTTCTGCATGATCGACTCAATGTTGATACCGCGTTCCGAGAGGATGCTGGCCACCTGGGCCAACACGCCCGGATGATCCTTGGCCTGGATGCGCAGGTAGTAGGAGCTTTCGCAGGCTTCGATCGGCAGGATCGGGTGCGCCGACAACGAGTCTGGTTGGAAGGCCAGGTGCGGCACGCGGTTTTCCGGGTCGCTGGTCATGGCGCGGACCACGTCCACCAGGTCGGCAATCACCGAGGAAGCGGTCGGCTCCATGCCGGCGCCAGCGCCGTAGAACAGGGTCGAACCGGCGGCGTCGCCATTGACCATCACCGCGTTCATCACGCCATTGACGTTGGCGATCAGGCGATCGGCCGGGATCAGGGTCGGGTGTACGCGCAATTCGATACCGGCCGCGGTGCTGCGCGCCACGCCCAAGTGCTTGATGCGGTAGCCCAGGGCTTCGGCGTAGTTCACGTCGGCGGTGGTCAGCTTGGTGATGCCTTCGGTGTAGGCCTTGTCGAACTGCAGCGGAATGCCAAAGGCGATGGACGCCAGGATAGTCAGCTTATGCGCTGCGTCGATGCCCTCGACGTCAAATGTCGGGTCGGCTTCGGCGTAACCCAGGGCCTGGGCCTCGGCCAGCACGTCTTCGAAGGTACGGCCCTTCTCGCGCATTTCGGTCAGGATGAAGTTACCGGTGCCGTTGATGATGCCGGCTACCCAGTTGATGCGGTTGGCCGACAGGCCTTCACGGATCGCCTTGATCACCGGGATACCGCCGGCCACCGCTGCTTCGAACGCAACGATCACACCCTTCTCGCGGGCCTTGGCGAAGATTTCATTGCCGTGCACGGCAATCAGCGCCTTGTTGGCAGTGACCACATGCTTGCCGTTTTCGATGGCCTTGAGCACCAGCTCACGGGCGACGGTGTAGCCGCCCACCAGCTCGATGACGATATCGATTTCAGGGTTGGTGGCCACGTCGAAGACATCGTTGGTAATCGCAATACCGGTCGTTTGGTACTGAGGCTTTGGCGTACGCATGGCAATTTGTGCCACTTCAATCCCACGCCCTGCACGGCGGGAAATTTCCTCAGCATTACGCTGAAGTACGTTCAAGGTGCCGCCACCGACGGTCCCTAACCCACAGATGCCTACTTTGACCGGTTTCACTGAAGAACTCCCCATGAAACGGCCGACTCAAGGTCGGCCGTGAAAAACAGCCGCACAACTGCGGCTCGCTATTAATGACCCGTCGACTGCTCGGCGGGTCTGACCGTCAAAGGCTCGACGATACTGCTTATTTGGCACCCAACGCCAGTTTGGCGATTTGTGGTGCAGGCTGGTAGCCCGGAATGACCTGGCCGTCTGCCAAAACGATGGCCGGCGTACCGTTCACGCCGATCGACTGGCCCAGGTTGAACTGCTTGGACACTGGGTTGGCACAGGCAGCAGCCTTGATGTCCTTGCCGTCGACCATCTTGTCCATGGCGGCTTTCTTGTCAGCCGAACACCAGACCGCTTGCAACTGCTTGTCGCCCGGCGAACCCAGACCCTGGCGCGGGAACGCGACGTAGCGCACTTCGACGCCCATTTTGTTCAGCTCAGGCACTTCGGCGTGCAGTTTGTGGCAGTACGGGCAGGTGGTGTCGGTGAACACGGTGATGTGGGTCTTGGTCTCGCCAATGGCCGGATACACCACGGTTTCTGCAACCGGAATGCCGTTGATCAACTTGGACACGCCCAGGCGCTCGGCCTTCTCGGTGAGGTTGACCGGCTTGCCGTCTTTCAACTGGAACAGGTAGCCCTGGACGATGTACTGGCCGTCGGCACTGGCGTACAGCACGCGGCTGCCCTTGAGTTTGACTTCATACAGGCCGGCCATGGGGCTGGCGCTGATGCTTTCGACCGGGGTTTCGAGTTGGAGGCTTTCCAGACTCTTACGGATTGTCTTCTCGGCGGCGTCATCGGCGACGGCAAAGGTTGAGACCAACGCAATAGCTGCGGCGGCGAAAATCTGGGTCAAGCGCATGGGAACTCCTGAAGGCAGATGCAGGGACGAAGGCCAGGACGCCGATCTGGAAACACGGCTCGGGGCCGTCCCCTTTGCAAACCGGCAAAGCCTACCACAATTGGGCGCCAGGGCAGACGCCGGCGGCCAAATTGGGGCCTGTCAGCCCCTTGGGTGATGTTTGGCGTGCAGCTCCTGCAACCTTGCGCGCGCCACGTGGGTGTAAATCTGCGTGGTCGACAGATCGCTATGACCCAGCAACATCTGCACCACCCGCAAGTCCGCGCCGTGGTTGAGCAAATGGGTGGCGAACGCATGGCGCAGGGTGTGGGGGGACAGCGACTTGCCGATCCCGGCCACCTTGGCCTGGTGCTTGATGCGATGCCAGAAGGTCTGGCGGGTCATCTGCTCGCCGCGCAGGCTGGGAAACAGCACGTCACTGGGGCGCCCGCCGAGCAGTTCGCTGCGGGCATCGCGCATATAGCGCTCGACCCACACGATCGCCTCTTCACCCATGGGCACCAGGCGTTCCTTGCTGCCCTTGCCCATCACCCGTAACACGCCCTGGCGCAGGTTGACCTGCTCCAGGGTCAGGCTGATCAGCTCGGTGACGCGCAGGCCGCAGGCATACAACACCTCCAGCATGGCGCGGTCACGCTGGCCGATGGCCTCGCTCAGGTCGGGCGCGGCCAGCAGGGCTTCAACGTCGGCTTCCGACAGGGATTTGGGCAATGGCCTGCCGAGTTGCGGCATATCGACTTGCAGGGTCGGGTCGACCGCAATCAGCTTTTCCCGGAGCAAATAGCGATAAAACCCACGCACTCCCGAGAGAAATCGTGCGGTGGAGCGCGGTTTGTAGTTTTGTTCAAGGCGCCAGGCCAGGTGATCGAGGATCAACTCGCGCCCGGCTTGGCTGAGCTCGAGGTTTCTCTCCAATAGCCAGCCATTGAACAGAGCCAGGTCGCTGCGGTAGGACTGGCGAGTGTTGTCCGACAGGCCTTTTTCCAGCCAGAGGGCATCAAGGAAACGGTCGATCAGGGGGTGGTCAATGGCGGGCATGGGGGCTCAGGTTGATTACTTCGGTGTCTGGTAGATCCTATCGCAGGCAAGCCAGCTCCCACAGGGAAATACATGCCTTGCCTGCAAGAGCAGCGACGCGGTCTCAGGTCAGTCTACAAACCCTGGCAGCACCGGCACCGGACGCTTGTCGGCATCGATTGCCACAAAGCTGAACACACCCTGGATCGCCTTCTCGCGACCATCGGCACTCATGCTCTCGACAAACACTTGCACTTCTACCTTGAGGCTGGTGTTACCGACCTTGATCACCCGGCCAATCAGTTCGACGATGGAACCGGCCGGGATCGCGTGATTGAAGTCGATACGATCGGTAGAAACCGTCACCAACGGCAAGCGACAAAAACGCGTGGCGGTAATGAATGACACTTCATCCATCCACGCCAATGCAGTGCCGCCAAACAGCGTGTTGTGGTGGTTGGTGGTCGGAGGGAATACGGCCTTGGTTACATGGGTCACGGACAGGTCGGTGCGACGCTGGATTTCTTCGAGACGGGTGGTCATGAACGGGTTCCGGGCAAGTGGCAAATTTCAGGCACAAAAAAGCAGCCCGTAGGCTGCTTTTTTCTGCATCGGGAAGCTGGACTTAAGCCAGTTTTTCCTTGATGCGAGCTGCTTTACCGGACAGGTCACGCAGGTAGTACAGCTTGGCTTTACGTACGTCACCGCGACGTTTAACGGCCATGCTGTCGATTTGCGGGCTGTAGGTCTGGAAAGTACGCTCTACGCCAACACCGTTGGAGATTTTACGAACAGTGAAAGCACTGTTCACACCACGGTTACGCTTGGCGATAACTACGCCTTCGAACGCTTGCAGACGCGAACGGTCGCCTTCCTTCACTTTCACCTGAACGACAATGGTGTCGCCCGGGGCAAAGGTAGGGATCTCTTTGGTCATCTGCTCTGCTTCGAGTGCAAGGATGATTTTGTTAGTCATGCTGTGCTCCTAAGGTAAATCGTCGGATCTACCATCGATACGTTGTTAACTATCGTCCCGCCCGAGGATGTATTCCTCGAGCAGCTTCTTCTCTTCTCCAGAAAGCGAGCGGCTTTCCAGAAGATCGGCGCGTCGTTCATAGGTCCGACCAAGGGACTGCTGTAAACGCCAACGCCGGATGTGTGCGTGATTGCCACTTAGCAATACGTCGGGAACACGCTGATCCGCATACACCTCCGGTCGGGTGTAGTGCGGGCAATCCAGCAAACCATCCGTGAAGGAATCTTCCTCCGCGGAGTCCGCATGCCCTAAAGCTCCAGGCAGCAGTCGTGTAACCGCATCTATCAGGACCATCGCCGGCAGCTCACCGCCAGACAGGACATAGTCCCCAATCGACCACTCTTCATCGACATGAGCGTCAATAAAACGCTCGTCAATGCCTTCATAGCGACCGGCAATCAGGATCAGTGCTTCCTCATTCGCCAGTTCGCGTACCGCAGCCTGTTTCAGCTGGCGGCCTTGAGGGGACAGGTAAATTACCTTCGCCTTCTCCCCTGCTGCTGCCTTGGCCTGAACCAGGGCGTCTTCCAGGGGCTTGATCTTCATCACCATGCCCGGGCCACCGCCAAATGGGCGATCGTCCACAGTGTGATGTCGATCCGTCGTGTAGTCTCGCGGGTTCCAACAAGTGAGCTGCAAGAGCCCTTGTTTCACCGCCCGACTGGTGATGCCGTACTCGCTGATGGCGGAAAACATCTCGGGAAACAAACTGATCACTTCAATGCGCAAATTAGCCACGCTTAGAAGTCCGCATCCCATTCCACCTTCATCTCGCCCGCTGCCAGGTCGACGGCCAACACACATTGCTCGGTATAGGGCAACAGGCGTTCGCGATCATCCAGGCTGCCAGCGCAAGGCTTGACCACCATTACATCATTGGCGCCGGTTTCCAGAAGATGATCGATTTTCCCAAGCAATTGCCCGAGTTGATCAATAACCTTCAGACCTTCCAGCTGGTACCAGTAGTACTCGCCGTCGGTCAATTCAGGGAACAGGTTGCGCGGCACGCAGATCTCATAACCGGCCAGAAGACGTGCTTCTTCACGATCATCGAGACCCTTGAGCTTTGCGACCAGGAACTTGTCGTTCCCGCGTCCACTGACCAGCTCGACCTGTTTCACACTACCTTCGCGCTTGAGCGTCCAGGCCTTGTACTGCAACAGGTTTTCAGTCGGATCAGTAAAGGAATACACCTTCACTTCGCCGCGAACGCCATGAACAGAGTAAATCTTGCCGATAACGATCAAATCATCAGCAACAGCTGGCGTCGCGTTCATATTGCTCAGGCTGCGGCCTTAGCCGAGTCCTTCAACAACTTGGCAACACGCTCGGAAGGCTGTGCACCAACGCTCAGCCAGTAGGCTACGCGCTCTTGGTTCACGGACAGACGAACTTCTTGACCACGAGCAACAGGGTTGAAGAAACCAACCTGTTCCTTGTGCGAACCGTCACGCGGGTTGCGGCTGTCGGTTACGGTCAAGTGGTAAAACGGGCGCTTTTTGGAGCCGCCAAGGGCAAGACGGATTGTTAGCATGTGAACATCGTTCCTGTAGTCGGTGCTGCAAATCTAAATGCACAGCGGGCATGGGTGCCCGAAAGGCCGCATATTCTAAGGAATATCCGGACTTTTGCAAATGTCTTTTTCCGGCGCCTGACCGCGTGCCATTCAGATCTGCTATAGAGCCGTCGGTTAAAACGGCGAGTCAGCTCCCGCCAACGGCGGGTTTGCTGGAGATCCCACGTCCCTGTGGGTCTGCACAAGAGCGAACTCTTGCGCGAATTCTTTACATCTTCGGCATGCCACGACCGGGCATCATACCGCCCATGCCGCGCATCATTTTGGCCATGCCGCCTTTGGCCGAGAATTTCTTCATCATCTTTTGCATTTGCTTGTGCTGCTTGATCAAGCGACCAATGTCCTGCACCTGGGTGCCGGAACCCATGGCGATCCGACGCTTGCGCGAACCGCTGATCAGCTCAGGGTCGCGGCGCTCGGCCGGGGTCATGGAGTTGATGATGGCTTCCATCTGCTTGAACTGCTTCTCTGCCGCACCCTGGGCATTGCCCATTTGCGCCAGGTTCACGCCGCCGATGTTCGGCAGTTTGTCCATCAGGCCGCCGAGGCCGCCCATGTTCTTCATCTGTTGCAGCTGGTCACGGAAGTCTTCGAGGTCGAAGCCCTTGCCCTTCTTCAGCTTCTTGGCCAGTTTGTCGGCCTTGTCCTTGTCGAGGGTCTGTTCGGCCTGCTCGATCAGGCTGAGCACGTCGCCCATGCCGAGGATACGCGAGGCGATACGCTCAGGGTGGAACGGCTCGAGCGCTTCGGTCTTCTCGCCCATACCGATGAACTTGATCGGCTTGCCGGTGATTGCGCGCACCGACAGTGCGGCACCGCCACGGGCATCACCGTCGACCTTGGTCAGGATCACGCCGGTCAGCGGCAGTGCATCACCAAAGGCCTTGGCGGTGTTGGCCGCATCCTGGCCGGTCATGGCATCGACCACGAACAGCGTTTCTACCGGGTTGATCGCGGCATGCAGCGCCTTGATCTCGCCCATCATCTCTTCATCGATGTGCAGGCGACCGGCGGTATCGACGATCACCACGTCGATGAACTTGAGCTTGGCTTCTTTAATAGCCGCGTTGGCGATGTCGACCGGCTTCTGGCTCAGGTCGGACGGGAAGAATGTCACGCCGATTTCACCGGCGAGCATTTCCAGCTGCTTGATCGCGGCCGGACGGTATACGTCGGCCGAGACCACCATCACGGACTTTTTCTTGCGCTCTTTGAGGAAGCGCGCCAGCTTGGCAGCGGTGGTGGTCTTACCCGCACCCTGCAAACCGGCCATCAGCACAACGGCCGGCGGCACGGCGCTGAGGTTCAGGTCTTCGTTGGCCGCGCCCATCAGGCTTTCGAGTTCGGCCTGGACGACCTTCACAAAGGCCTGGCCCGGCGTCAGGCTGCGGGACACTTCAGTGCCGACCGCACGTTCCTTGACCGAGTTGACGAAATCCTTGACCACAGGCAAGGCAACGTCGGCTTCCAGCAATGCCATGCGCACTTCGCGCAGGGTGTCTTTAATATTGTCCTCGGTCAGCTTGGCCTTGCCGGTGACATGGCGCAGCGTCTGCGAGAGACGGTCAGTCAGATTTTCAAACATGCGCGATCCTTTCAGGCCCTATTCATCGAAATGCATTGGTAGACCGAGGTAATGGCGGCCCAGGCTGTGATAAATCGCTATTAAAAACAGCGCTCGGCGAGCCTGCGGCGTGGGCAGGTCGCGGATTATAGCGAAGACTGCCGCCATGCACACCCGCTGTCTGGCCCGGTGGTCTTTCGTGGAACGCAGGTGTGTGCCAAACTCATCGGCTTTCGGGCTTGCCTAACAGGATTTATGCTCCCTTTGTCACCCAGTTTGCTACCCAGTCTCGCCGCCGCACTCTTGTATGCCGCTGCGACCCTCTATCAGGGCACCCGCCTGGCTCAACGCGCCAGGGCGGACAAACGCCTGCTGGCCGGGCTTGGCGTGCTCGCCTTGCTGGCCCACGCCGCCAGCCTGTTCACCCACCTGATGACGCCGGTGGGCCTGGGCCTGGACTTTTTCAGCGCCGCCAGCCTGATTGCCGCCGCGGTCATCGCCTTGACGCTGCTCGCCTGTGCGCGGATCCCGGTGGAGAACCTGCTGTTGCTGCTCTTCCCCCTGGGGATGCTGACGGTGCTGCTGGCGCAATTCGCCCCCACCGGCACCGTGCAGGTGATCGATGAGGAGCCGGGCATCCTCGCCCATATCCTGTTGTCGATCCTCGCCTACGGCATGTTCACCATCGCGGTGTTCCAGGCTTTGCTGCTGCTTTTGCAGGACCACCAGCTAAAGCACAAGCATCCTTCGGGGCTGATCAAGAACTTCCCGCCGCTGCAGACCATGGAAAGCCTGCTGTTCGGCTTCCTGTGGGCCGGCTGGACGCTGCTGTCGCTGTCGCTGATTTCCGGCTGGCTGTTCGTCGAGAACCTGTTCGCCCAGCATCTGGTCCACAAGACCCTGCTGGCTTGCCTGGCCTGGGTGGTGTTCAGCGTGCTGCTGTGGGGCCGCAATCGCCTGGGCTGGCGTGGGCACAAAGCGATCCGCTGGACCCTGGCCGGTTTCTGCCTGCTGATGCTGGCGTATTTCGGCAGCAAGCTGGTTCGCGAATTCATCCTGCATATCTGACGGGCAACGATCATGGACAACTTGCCCCTTGAGCCAATGCTCGCGGTAGTCGCGCTGCTGGTGTTGTGGTCGGCGCTGTTTACCGCCATCGAAGCCGCCCAGCATCATTTGCTGGCCCTGCGCCCTGGTACACGCCAGGGCGACAAGGCCGCTGCCCGCCTCAGCTTCCCGCGCAACAGCCTGATCCTGTGCAACACCCTGTGCCGCGCGGTGGTGGTCATTCTCTGCACCCTGCTGGCGATCCATGTCTGGGCCGAAAACGGTCCCTGGCTCGGCTGGCTGATCTCCAGCGGGCTGTTGCTGGTACTGGCCGACTACCTGCCCCGCACCCTGGCCACCCGCTATCCGCACGCGGTGCTGGGGTTTGGCAATACACTGCTGGGCATCCCGCTAAAGATCCTCTACCCCCTGGCCTGGGTGCTCAATGGCATCAGCCTCCTGCTGCTGCGCCCTTTCGCCCGCAAGTCGGGGATCGTCAAGAATAGCGACGAGCCTCAGCCCGACCGCTCCGACGAGCAGGCCACGGACGACAGTGAAGACCGCGCCCCGGGCATGCCCGGCATCCACGCCCTGGACAACATCACCGTCAATGACATCCTGGTGCCACGCAGTGAAGTCGACGGCATCAACCTCGATGACCCTATCGAAGACATCATCGAACAGCTGCGCACCTCCCAGCGCACACGCCTGCCGGTGTTCCACAGCGATATCAACCAGGTCGAGGCGGTGCTCAACACCCGCCAGATCCAGCACTTGCTGCCCGACGCCAGCCTGACCAAGGACGCCCTGCTCGCGGCTTGCCACGAGCCGTACTTCGTGCCGGAGAGCACGCCGCTGCAGCTGCAATTGCTGAACTTCCACAAACAGCAACGCCGCCTGGGCATGGTGGTGGACGAATATGGCGAAGTGCTGGGCATCGTCACCCTGGAAGACATCCTGGAAGAAATCGTCGGCGAATTCGAAAGCGAACAGAGCCTGGACAACCCGCTGATCCAGCCCCAGCCAGACGGTCGCTACGTGATTGATGGCGCGGTGTCGATCCGCGAACTCAACAAGTGCCTGGGCTGGCACCTGCCCAGCGACGGCCCCAAGACCCTCAACGGCCTGGTGACCGAAGCGCTGGAAACCATTCCCGATTGCGCGGTGTGCCTGAAAATCGGCCGCTATCGCCTGGAAATCCTCGAGACCGAGGACAACCGGGTGAGCAAGGTACTGATCTGGCATATAGGCTCGGCACCGATAGCCACCTGACTCACCGCGGCTGGGCTTGTGTGGGAGCGGGCTTGCCCGCGATAGCATCACCTCGGTATCACTGATACACCGAGGCGCCTGCATCGCGGGCAAGCCCGCATTTGATCTCCTGCGTTCGCACCTCTTGTTGTATCCGCGCGCGCCTTCCTATAATCGATCCCGCTTACCCAAGCCCCGCCCGACCGCGTGCTATCCGCACTGAGCGTGTCCAGGCACCGCTTTATCGTGTCTGACCGGTACTCGCTCCCATCCCGAGCCGATGCCGCGCAATGCCCTGATCCATGGGTGCAAGACCAATAATAATCCGCGCCAAAGGCGCAATGACCATCAGGGATACCTCAATGAGCACCACCTATAACGAGGCCGCTCCCGCCGCCCCGACCAACTCGACCAGCCGCGTCGCGACCGCGAGCATCATCGGCACGGCCATCGAGTTCTACGACTTCTATATCTACGCCACGGCCGCTGCGCTGGTGATCGGCCCGGTGTTCTTCCCGCAGAGTTCCGGCACCGCGCAGATGCTGGCGGCGTTCCTGACCTTCGGTATCGCGTTTATCGCCCGGCCATTGGGCTCGGCGCTGTTCGGCCATTTCGGTGACCGCATCGGGCGCAAATCGACGCTGGTGGCCTCGTTGCTGCTGATGGGCGTGTGCACCACCTTGATCGGCTTGCTGCCGGGCTACGACACCATTGGCGCCTGGGCACCGATCCTGTTGTGTGTGCTGCGTTTCGGCCAGGGCCTGGGCCTGGGCGGGGAATGGGGCGGCGCCGCCCTGCTGGCCACCGAGAACGCACCCAAGGGCAAGCGCGCCTGGTTCGGCATGTTCCCGCAGTTGGGGCCTTCCATTGGTTTCCTGGCGGCCAATGGGCTGTTTCTGATCCTGGCGATGAACCTGGATGATGAGCAATTCCGCAGCTGGGGCTGGCGCATTCCGTTCCTGCTCAGCGCCGCGCTGGTGATGGTGGGCCTGTATGCACGCCTGAAACTGCACGAAACCCCGGTATTCGCCAACGCCGTGGCCAAGGAAAAACCGGTGAAAGTGCCGTTGGTGGAGCTGTTCAGCCAGCATTGGCTGCAGGTGCTGCTGGGCGCCGCGGCGATGGTGGTGTGTTATGCGCTGTTCTATATCACCACGGCATTTTCCCTGAGCTACGGTGTGAGCACCCTGGGTTACAGCCGCGAAACCTTCCTCGCCCTGCTGTGCTTTGCCGTGCTGTTCATGGGCGCCGCCACGCCGCTGGCGGCCCTGGCCAGTGACCGTTACGGGCGCAAGCCGGTGCTGATCGTCGGTGCGGTGCTGGCAATTCTCTCGGGCTTCACCATGGAACCGTTGCTGACCCATGGCTCGACCTGGGCGGTGGCGTTGTTCCTGTGCCTGGAACTGTTCCTGATGGGCGTGACATTTGCACCGATGGGGGCATTGTTGCCGGAATTGTTTCCGACACGCGTGCGTTATACCGGGGCTTCGGCGGCGTATAACCTGGGCGGGATCGTCGGGGCTTCGGCCGCACCGTTCTTTGCGACCAAACTGGTGGCAATGGGTGGGCTGAGTTATGTCGGCGGGTATGTGTCGGCGGCAGCGTTGCTGAGTTTGATTGCGGTGCTGTGCCTGAAAGAGACGCGGGATAATGATTTGAACAAGGTCGCCTGATAGACCGCTATCGCGGGCAAGCCCGCTCCCACACTGGGAATGTATTCCAAATGTGGGAGCGGGCTTGCCCGCGATGCTTTTAGAGCTCTACAACCACTGCCTGCGAGGCACGGGTCGCCTTGGCCCGGGCAGCCTCGATCGACTCATCCCGCGCCAACGCCACGCCCATGCGGCGCTGGCCATTCACTTCTGGCTTGCCGAACAGACGCAGCGCGGTATCTGGCTCGCTGAGGGCTGCGCCGAGGTTGGCGAAAGCGGTTTGGGTCGACTGCCCTTCCACCAGGATCACCGACGATGCCGATGGCCCGAACTGACGGATCAACGGAATCGGCAAGCCCAGGATCGCCCGCGCATGCAGGGCAAACTGCGACAGGTCCTGGGAGATCAAGGTCACCAGGCCCGTGTCGTGGGGGCGCGGCGAAACTTCGCTGAACCACACCTGATCACCCTTGATGAACAACTCGACACCAAACAGGCCACGACCACCCAGGGCCTCGGTCACGGCTTTGGCGACGCGCTCGGATTCAGCCAGTGCCGCCGGGCTCATGGCCTGGGGCTGCCAGGACTCCTGGTAGTCGCCCTTTTCCTGGCGGTGACCCACTGGCGCGCAGAAGGTGGTGCCACCCACGTGACGCACGGTCAGCAGGGTGATTTCGTAGTCGAAATCGATAAATCCTTCGATGATCACCCGGCCCTTACCGGCGCGGCCGCCTTCCTGGGCGTAGTCCCAGGCTTTCTGCACATCATCGGCACTGCGCAACAGGCTCTGGCCCTTGCCCGACGAACTCATCACCGGCTTGACCACACATGGGAAACCCAGGTCTTCGACGGCCTTGCGGTAGTCTTCGACGGTGTCGGCAAAGTGGTACGGCGAGGTCGGCAGGTCCAGCTCTTCAGCGGCCAGGCGGCGGATGCCCTCGCGGTTCATGGTCAACAGCGCCGCGCGGGCGGTGGGGATCACGGTAAAGCCTTCGGCCTCCAGCTCCACCAGGGTGCCGGTGGCGATGGCTTCGATTTCCGGGACGATGAAAAGCGGTTTTTCCGCTTCGATCACCGCACGCAGGGCCGCGCCATCGAGCATGTTGATCACATGGCTGCGATGCGCCACCTGCATGGCCGGCGCGTTGGCGTAGCGATCCACGGCAATCACTTCAACGCCCAGGCGTTGCAGCTCGATTACCACTTCCTTGCCCAGCTCACCGCAGCCACACATCAATACGCGGGTCGCGGTTGGCGACAATGGAGTTCCGATTCGGGTCATCTCAGGTCCTCAGGGGAGCGGATCAGGGGGAGAAAGGCCGGCATTTTACATGAACCGCAGGCGTTGGCCTCAGTTGGCGACACGCTGGCGACGCAAACGCCAGGCCATGGCCAGCCACACCACGGTGACCCCCGCAAATTTCGAGGCCAGGGCGGTGCCGACCACAGCGGGCGTCAACGCGCCGATCAGGCCAAAAAAGATAAAGGTATCGAGGGGAATACTCAGCGCCGAACTGATCCACAGCCGGTCATGCAATGGGCGCTTGGTGATGCTGAAAACCAGCCAGTCGATGCACTCGGACACCGCGAACGCCGTGGCACTGGCCAAGGCGATAGACGGATCGGAGGTGATATAGGACAGCACCAGCGCCGCGAGCATGGCGATGATCGCCCCGTGGCCGAAGCGGGTTTGCACCATGTCACGCAGGATAAACACCAGGCCACCCCAGGCGGACCAGATGACATCCAGATGCGGGGCAGTGGAAAAGGCGAAGTTGATCAGCACAACGCTGCTGATATAGGCGATCAGGAAGAGCATGGGGCGATGGACCTGTGGGCAAGGGCCACAGGGTACTGCACAAGAAACCCTGTGGCGAGCGGGCCTGTTGTGACCACTGAACCTATTGTGGCGAGCGGGCTTGCCCCGCGCTGGGCTGCGTAGCAGCCCTAAAGACAGGCGCTGCGGTTTACCTGAACGTCCGCGGAGGTTTTATTGGGGCTGCTGCGCAGCCCAGCGCGGGCGATGCGGCGTTCCGACAAGCCCGCTCGCCACAGAGGCCCTCTCCAAGCGCCCTAGGTACTCCAGACACACCGCGTCAGCCGGCGACAGCTCATCAGCTATTTTTGTGGCCAACGGACTTGTTGTGACCACTGGACCTATTGTGGCAAGCCCGCTCGCCACAGAGGCCCTCTCCAAGCGCCCTAGGTACTCCAGACACACCGCGCCAGCCGGCGACAGCTCAACAGTTATTTTTGTGGCCAGCGGACTTGTTGTGACCACTGGACCTAATGTGGCGAGCGGGCTTGCCCCGCGCTGGGCTGCGTAGCAGCCCTAAAGACAGGCGCTGCGGTTTACCTGAACGTCCGCGGAGGTTTTATTGGGGCTGCTGCGCAGCCCAGCGCGGGCGATGCGGCGT
>NZ_VFEV01000020.1 GCF_007858275.1 Pseudomonas proteolytica | reverse complement strand
GCAAGGACACCCCATGTACGCAACGAAACTCACCCTGCTCTTGACAGCCATCGTGTTGTACGTGGCGGGGTCCACCTTCTGGTTTTTCTGGCAGGTGCCGGAGCTGCTCTCCACCGGTACCGAACAACCCCTGATCGCAGCATTCGCCGGCACCGTCGCCTGGATGCTGCTCACCTTCGGTTTCATCATCCACATCATCAAGACAGCGCGGCCTACAGCGGGCGGCGGGAGGTAGTAATGGAGGCAGAGATCCTGTCGGACGACGAGCTCGCCGACCTGACCGGTTACAAACACCGAGCCCACCAACGAAAGTGGCTCAAAGACCGCAACTGGGTCTACGTCGAAAGCCGTGGTGGTCGCCCCCTGGTGGGCCGCATGTTCGCGCGCATGAAGCTGGGCATGGTCAGCCCCAGCATAGTCGAGAACAATCCGCCTCCGGCACGACCGGCTTGGACGCCAGACTTTTCAAGAGTGAACTGATATGCGCCCCCGCAAGACAGAGAATAGGGACTTGCCCCCCGGGATGGTTCGGCGCAAGCGCCCACGCAAGAACGGTACAGCGTGGG
Organism: Pseudomonas proteolytica; assembly: GCF_007858275.1. Taxonomy (GTDB): domain Bacteria; phylum Pseudomonadota; class Gammaproteobacteria; order Pseudomonadales; family Pseudomonadaceae; genus Aquipseudomonas; species Aquipseudomonas proteolytica. Next base: position 113,829 of record NZ_VFEV01000020.1, on the reverse strand, counting down.
TCGGCTATTACTACCGAGATGCAAATGGAAAGGAATTGTCTCTCGGTGGAGATTTGGACAAAGCCAGGCTCAAGTGGGCCGAACTTGAGTCCAAGGCAAAGCCGGCAGACCTGAAGATCATGAAGGGAATTTTTGACAGGTACGAGCGGGACATCATCCCGAAGAAAGCGCCGCGGACGCAGAAAGACAACAAGGCAGAGCTCAAGCACCTACGCAAAGGGTTCGAGGGGGCGCCCATCGATGCAATCACCCCTTCCATGGTTGCGCAGTACCGGGACGCCAGAACGGCGAAGACTAGGGCAAACAGAGAGATCGCCCTGCTCTCCCACGTCTACAACATGGCCCGAGAATGGGGCTTTACGGATCGGGAAAACCCTTGCGCCGGTGTCCGGAAGAATAAAGAGAAGGTCCGCGACTACTACGCCAATGAAATGGTTTGGACCGCTGTGTATGGCAAGGCTCCACAAGAGCTTAGGGACGCGATGGACTTGGCCTATCTGACCGGCCAGCGCCCGGCAGACGTAATCGCAATGAGGCGGGGGGATATCGAGGGGGATTACCTAACCGTGCAGCAGGGAAAAACAGGCAAGCGTCTCAGGATTCAAATGCAGGCAGGCGGTGTGAAGAACACCCTCGGCCTACTCATTGAGGACATCATTGCCAGGAACAGCCAGCACAACTCGCAGCACTTCATCCTCAGCAGAACGGGGATGCGCGTGTCTCAACAAATGCTGCGTAACCGGTGGGACGACGCCCGAGAAGCTGCTCGCTCTTTGGCCGCCAGTGAGGGACGAGTTGATGACGCGGAGAAGATCCAACAGTTTCAGTTCAAGGATATCCGACCGAAGGCGGCATCCGAAATTACAGATATCGCAGACGCCAGCCTCCTTCTCGGGCACTCGGAGCAGGAGATCACCAAGCGCGTTTACAGGCGCATCGGTGCGGTTGCGCAGCCTTCTGTGGGTTAGTGGCAGCTTTGGCACTGGGGAGGATCTGGTGGGAAGAAGCTGGATAAAACAGGACAACTCGTGACAAGCCAGGCAAACCGGGACGTTGCAGGCAAGGATGGTCCTGCAAACCAGAAAAAACGGTGCCAAAGCAATGCAAGCGGGTAAACAATCGAAATTAGTCATAGAGCCCAGATTTAGCGGGCTCTTTGACATAGGTGCATTACTTAGATCCAGCCACCAGCCCATACCACACGGCCGATTATTTCCAGGTCTCCCAAGCGTTCCTTGGGGACGACCATTGGCTGGTATTCCTTGTTCTGACTGATGATGCTAACCGAACCGTCAAACTGCCGTTGCAGGCGCTTTGCGTAGAGGTGGTCATCGAGACGAATCACGTAGACCGCCTCACCCTCAAGCGAATTGCGGCCATGGTCAATCATGACGGTGTCGCCATCGCTTAACAGCCCTTCCATTGAATCACCATCCACACGGATAGCTGACAGCTTAGATGGCTCAAGGCCCTTCTTACGCAGTGAGTACGTCGTGAAAGCCAGGTGCGTGAGCACCTTAGTCCCGTCGGTCCAAGAGCCATGGCCCGCACTACAGCGGGCGTCGTAAAGCGGTACGTGAGAATAGACACCCTCAGTGTCTGCCACAGCCTCCTTTTTGGCCGCCCCCACAAACATCTCCCCCTTGCCCGTAGCAATCCAGTCCAGAGAGACGCCCTTGGCGGTAGCCAGCAACGCTACGGAGTCAAACGCGGGCATACCTTCGCCTGCGATCCAGCGCTGGAGTGAAGACAGCGCGGCATCGGCTGTCAGCGCAGCCTGTTTTCGAGACTCGTAAAGGTCGGCAACAGCCGCAATTCGAGTTTCCAATCCCGAATATGGAAAAGAAACATCTTTTCCAGCGAGTTTCTTTTGTTTCTTTTCGTCGTAAGGCATTGAATCCTATGCTCTAAATCTATTTTTCGGGATCGGAAACCGAAAAAGGGAATAGAAACTCTCGAAAACAGTTTACCGAATCCTGTTTTCGAGATATGTTTATCCGCAACAGGACGTTAGACGTCCCAAAAAAACCACCCGTGAAGATGGTTCAAAACTATGAGCGATATCGTCATGCCCACCGACCCTGCCAGCAGATGGGAGTGGATCAAATATCAACTCCGTGTTCGTGGCACGTCCATGGCTGAGCTTGCGCGCCAGCTAGACGTAACCGACCGCGCAATCCGTAACGCCAAAAACACCCCATATCCGCGCATTGAACGCTCACTTGCCATCGTCCTGAGCCTAGAGCCTGCGGACATTTGGCCGGAGCGCTGGAACGCTGATGGCACTCCGCACCGGCAGCGACCTAGCCGTGCAGAAGTAAACACTTCCTACAGCAAGGATACCGGACTACAGCCGGTTGGACACTGTAAAGCGGCAAGGAGTGCCTGAACATGCGTAACCAAAAAGACGACAGAACCTTAGACATCTTCTCTGTTCCGCAGCCTGTGCTTTCTATACCAGGCCTTGGCAACTACGGCGCTCAGGTCAGCGAGCTTGTGAGCGAAGTCCTCAAAGAGTCTGATCTAGACCGCTATGAGATTGCGGCTCGCATGTCCCGCCTCTCTGGCGACGACGTAAGTAAGAACATGTTAGACGCTTGGTCGAGTCCTGCCCGTACAGATCACAACCTTCCTCTATATAGAGCAGCGTTGCTGGAAGAAGTTTGTGCAAGCCATGTCCTGACTAATTGGCAGGTACACCTGCGCGGTGGCCGTGTTGCATACGGACGCGAGGCTTTGGACGCGGAGATCGGACGGCTATCGCGCGTGGCGCACGATGCAACGCGAAAAGTCCGTGACCTGAAAAAAATGCTCGGTGACGACCATGCGTAGTTGGTACTCGCCCCAAGAGCTGGCTGGGCTGCCCAGCATGCCAGGCACGGTGCAGGGTATCCGTAAGCTTGCCTTGCGTGAGTGCTGGGAAGGTCAGCGACGTCTTGGCAGCAAGGCCACTGAATATGCATTTGCTGTCTTGCCGAAGGAAACCCAAGCTGCGCTCATAACAGCGGCTGTCGTCAGTAATACACCTGAGCCAGCAGTTGATTCACACATAGTAATAGCCGGGCGTGACTCAGAAAAAGCGTCACGCTTGAACGACTCACAGTCTTCTGTAATGACTGCGCGCCTTGCGTTCGTGCGTGAAATCGAACGCATGAGCAAGGTAGTCAGCCAAAACCGCGCCATTCTTACCCTGGTTGGGTTGGCGAAAACCGGCGACCTCAGTCCGTATCTGAATGACCGAGTAATCCGCGCCAACGACCGCAAGACCGAAGACCGCACCCTGTCTGAGCGCACCCTCAAGCGTTGGCTGGCGGACTACCGCGCCCACGGCGAAATAGGCCTGGCTCCGGCCCGTCGTCAAAAAGACATGAGCGTCCCGTCCTGGGCGCAAGCATTCCTCAAGCACTACCAACGCCCGCAGAAACCAAGCGTTGAAGCCGCTTATGAACAGTTCAAGCAATTGCACCAGAACATCAATTCCAGTGTTTGCCCCAGCATTCACGCGGTACGCCGCTGGCTGAAAAAACTCAGCCCGTCGGTGCGTGAGCATGGGCGCATGGGTCCGCACGAACTGAACGCCTTAAAAGCCTATAACCGCCGTCAGGCCGACATGCTCTGGCCGAATGACGTGTGGGTGGCTGACGGCCACACCTTTGACGCCGAAGTGATCAATCCATTGACGGGGCAGATTTTCCGCCCGGAAATCACCATGGTCATTGATTGGGGCACCCGCCGTATCGTCGGTTTCTCCGTCAACCTGGCCGAGTCAACCCTAGCCACATTGGACACCTTACGTGACGGCGTAAGTCGTTGCGGCATGTACAAGGTGTTTTACGTGGACAACGGCAGCGGCTTTGACAACGCCGTTGTTTATGAGGTCAACGACCGCCTGGGCGGCACTATCACGCACTCGCTGCCCTACAACTCCCAGGCTCGCGGCGTAATTGAGCGCCCCCATAAAACCATTCTGGTTCGGCTCGCCAAGACGTTCGACAGTTACATCGGCGCCGACATGGATAAAGAGGCCGCTACCAAGACCCACAAGCTGTCCCGTAAACAGCTCGCCCTGGGTATCGCGCCGACAGTTGTGCCTGAATTTTCGGTGTTCTTCGCGGCCCTGCAAGAAGCACTCGATGACTACAACCGCCGCCCACATCGCGGTCTGCCGAAATTCCGCGACCTTGCGACCATGCGCAAGCGCCACCAAAGCCCAATGGAGTCTTGGAAGTCGGCAGAGGCCGAGGGCTGGGAACCATTGTTGGCTGACAGCAACATCGTCGAGAGCCTGACCCGGCCACAGGTCGAGCGCACCGTTCACCGTTGCCAGGTGCAATGGAACAGCGGCACCTACTTCCTTAAAGACCTGGACGGTTTCCACGGGGAACAGGTCCGCGTGGCCTATGACTTCCGTGACGCCAGCCGTGTTTGGGTCCACTCCCTGGAGGGCGATCTGATCGGCGAGGCGCTGCTCGACGGCAACGCTAGCCCTGCCATGCCGAAAACAATGCTGGAAAAAGCCAGCGAGAAGCGCGAGCGCGGCCAGTTGTCCCGCTTGGTCAAAAAAGCCAAAACCATTACCGGGCAAGACGTGGAAATGCGCGTCATTGCTTCGCAGTCGAGCCAGTACGACCTGTCGCCTGACCAACTCGCCGAGGCCCAGCGCTTCGCTCAATTGGCTGCACCGCAGGCCTCGGCCTTTGAATTGCCAGCCGACCCAACCGCCCGATACCGCCTCTGGCTCCTGATCGATGGCCGCATCACTAGCGGCGAATCGCCGACGGCCGAGGAAATGCAGTGGCATGCCCGCTACCCGCAACACCCGGACTTCAAATCCATTCAGCAAATGTTCGCGTTCGCCGACCAGGCCCGCGCTTAACCCAAGACCTTTAGGAGTCGAATTATGAGTGTTACCAAGATTGTTCCCCTGACAAATGTCGGCCTGTTGTCTGCCGCCATTGCCCGTGCCCATGCACGCCCTGCGGGGTTGCCTGGGCTAGTGGTGATGTATGGCGCGAGTGGGCTGGGTAAAAGCGTTGGTGCGGCCTTCGCAGCCAACCAGCACCGTGCCTATTACGTCGAGTGTCGCGACACCTGGAGCAAAAAAGCCTTTCTGCAAGCCATCCTGCGCGAGATGGGTATCGCACCTGGTCTGACTCTGTCGGTGATGGTTGATCAGGTTGCCGAGCAACTGTCCCGCAGTGGTCGCCCCCTGCTAATAGACGACGTGCAATACCTGCTGGAAAAGGCCGTCGCCAACGTGTTGACCGACATCTATAACGCCAGTCAGGGCACCATTGTGCTGATCGGGGAAGAACGTGTGCCGGGTAGCCTGGCCAAACTGGAGCGCCTGCATAACCGGGTGTTGGAGTGGGTGCCCGCTCAACCCGCGACCCTCGACGATCTGCGCGCCCTGGCCCAGGCCAGCTATCCGAAACTGAGTTTTGCCGATGACCTGCTGGAAGATCTGCGCGTCAAGGTGCGCGGCTGCCTGCGTCGTGTCGCTGTCAATCTCTACAAGGTTTATAGCGAAACCCAAGCCATGTGCATCGACAGCATCGACCTCGCTGGCTGGGGCTCACGGGGCTGGTTTACCGGCGAGGCTCCTGTACGGAGGGGCGCGTGATGGCTGGCGGTCGTGGTCGTAAATCCATTGATCTGGAAATGCGCGGCAGCAAAAGCAATCGCCAGCGCATCTGGGAAGCCATCCGTGCAGGCCGTGACGGCTTCAAAATTGCCGAAATTACCCAGCGTTCCAAAACAGACCGAACTGTCGTCAATACCTACGTGCAGTCGCTGATACGTGGTGACTTTGTCGAGGTAGTTTCCGGTGAGCTGTTTAAAGCGCAAACACTGCGGTTGATCAAGGACGTAGGTGCTGAAGCCCCTTCCCTCACCAAGGAAGGCAAACCAAGCAATTCGGGCAAAGGCACCGAAGCAATGTGGCGCACGCTGCGCATTCTTGGGGAACTGGACGCCAACGAGTTAGCGGCCCAGGCCTCAACCGTAACGCCGACAACTGTCTCAACCGCTGGCTCTTATCTGGTTTGGCTCAAGCGTGCGGGCTATGTGATTGAGGTTCAGCCCGGCAGCCAGAAACAAAAGGCTCGCTATCGCTTGGCCCCTGGCAAATACACCGGACCCCGTCCGCCGATGATTCAGAAAATCGGGCAGGTGTTTGACCCGAACCTGGGCAAGGTCGTGTTCCGTCAGCCTGCACCTGCGGAGGCTGACCTATGAACGTCAACCTGTCCGCTTGGGGTAGCGAAGCGCCGCTGTTCGTGCGCCTGCTTGCCGCCGAGGTCGCAGCCACCAACAAAACCAAGGCCAGCCAGCGCATTGGTATGAGCCGCACGGCCGTCAGTCTGATTCTATCCAACCGCTACGCATCCCCCAGCACTGCGGGCGTGGAGCGGCGTGTGATGGAAACCCTGGGCCGTATTGAATGCGTCGCTCTGGACGAGACCATCACCTCTGACCAGTGCCAAAGCTACCGCGAAAAACCGGCACCGACTCACAACCCGCAGGCGATGCAGCACTGGCGCGCCTGCCAACACTGCCCAATCAACCCCGACTGCTGCAACCAGGAGAACGCCCATGCTCGCCTCCACTAACCGCACGCCATTGAAAGTCCTGACCCCGACCCTGGCAGACCGTCTGCGGGTGTTTAACGCCGCCGCCCGCAATTTGCAGGCGCATGGCATCCGCGTGCAGGCGTTTCACCCTGCAAACAATCTCCTGGTGATCACTCCCGAATCAGGTCAGCGCCTGATCAACCTCGGCCATACCGACGGCTACCAACGCCACGGCACGGCCGGCAGCACTCGTTACAACGTGCAGTTTCAGGGCGTGACCCTGGAATGGCGCGAACCCATTAGCGCCGCCCGTCCTGCTGACTGGTCGCGCCCGACTCTCCACTGAGGAACCTTGCAATGACACAACAACAAACCATTCCCGAAGGCTACCGCGTTGACGCTCAAAAGCGGCTGATTCCCGAAATTCTGATCAAGCCTATCGACCTGGAACGTGACGCCCTGGTTCTCGCACTGGTTGAAAAAGCCCGAGCAGCCAGCGCCGTACTGTCGCAGTTCAAAGCGGCGGCATTTGGCGATATCGAAGCCTTCGTCGAGTTGAGCGCCGAGCAGTACGGGGCTCAGATCGGCGGCAAGAAGGGCAATGTCAGCCTGATTAGTTTTGATGGTCGCTACAAGATCATGCGCGCCGTCCAGGAAAGCATCGCCTTCGACGAACGCCTCCAGGCAGCGCGGGCATTGATTGATGAATGCCTACGCGACTGGACCACCGGGGCACGCCCCGAAATTGTCACGCTGGTGAATGACGCCTTTCGGACTGACCAGAAAGGCGACATTCGCACGGCCCGTGTGTTGGCGTTGCGCCGTATGGAAATCACAGATGAACGCTGGCAGAGCGCCATGCAGGCCATTGGTGACGCCTGTCAGGTGGTTGGCTCCAAGTCCTACATCCGTGTGTATCAGCGTGTTGGTGATACTGACCAGTACGAAGCTATCAGCCTCGATATCGCGGGAGTTTGAAATGAAAAAAACCATCACCGCCTATTGTTTTTCATCCGGCCATATCGACTTCGGCGTCACCCTCCCAGAGGGTGCCATTGCGCTAGCCACCGGCGAAGAAAAAATGGTCCGCGACATCCTCACCGCGTGCGCTCGATTATCTCGACTGGACAACGAAACGCTCTTTGTTCCCGGTGTTCCTGAGGCACAAAACCCGCGTGAAGGTATGACCGCCGTGGCGCGCTTTATCCAGTGGCTGGGTAAACGCAACCAATCAGGTTTCAGAGCATCGGGGGCCTGACCATGCAGCGCTATCACGACACCCGCAGCGATCCTCTGCCCATTCACTCGCCGCAACACGATGTTGAACGCGCCAACCTCGACCGCCTGACTGAGCAATTTTTGGGACGCGGCGGAAAAATTCAGAAGGTAGGCCACCAGATGAGCAGCGCCCCTGCGACCTTCACTATTAACCCAGAGCGGACACCGGTCTATGCCCACTTGTTTGTCTCTGTGGCCGCAACTTCGCCCTCTGTATCTGCCGAGCTTGAGGAAGTCGTGCCGGATACCCGCAAGCACGCCACGTTGATCATGGCAGATGCAGCACTGGGCAACTCACCCAAGTGGATCGCACGTAAGCACCACATGACCGAAAAGTACGTGCGCCAGGTGGCTCGCGACTACCACATCAATTTCCACACTCAACGATAGGAAGCCCCATGGCAAAGATCACAATCACCCTGGAGGACCGCACCGAAGGCAACGGCAAGCCCTCCGTCACCGTCGATATGACAGGCGTACCGACCAGCCCCCTGGGCGCACCCCGGCAGACGGAAGCCGTGCGACTTTCCAACAAGCTATTCGACCTGGTCGCCAGCGAAAAGATGTTGGGTGCCATTCCTGCCTGCCGCTGGCAACCGAGCACCACGACCCTTCAATAAGCGAAACCGTCCCGGCTTGCTGGGGGCGGTCTGCCAGGCGTGGTTGCCTGGTACTGATGAGCAGCCGAGGAAGACATGGATCACAGCAAAGCCTTAGACAAGATCAAAAAACTGCTGCGCCTGGCAGCAAGCGACAACCCGCACGAAGCCGCCGCTGCCATGCGCCAGGCCCGTGCCTTGATGGAAAAGTATCGCTTAGAAGAATCGGATATCCAGCTATCCGAAGTCTACGAATGTGCCGCCCGTAGTGGTTCAAAGATGACCCCGCCGCAATGGGAAGCCAACCTGGTTGGAGCCGTTACTCAAGCCTACGCCTGCAAAGTCCTGTTCATGGCTGGTATCGGTGAGTGGCGTTTTATCGGCGAACTGGCGGAGTTGGCCAGCTACACCATGACGCTATTGCTGCGCCAGGTTCGGCAGTCTCGACGCGACTTTATCAACACTCAGTTGAAGCGTTGCAAGACCGCGACCAAGACGAAGCGCGCCGACGTGTTCTGTGCGGCCTGGGTATCGGCGGTACGAAAGCAGGTCATGGCTTTTGCCGGTAACGATGAACCATCCCCGGCGACTTCGGCGTACATGCTCAAGCATCACGCAGAAACGGAAAAGCTCGGCTGTCGCGACCGCAACGCCAGCAAGGGCAATGGCGTGCGTGCGATGACCGACGCCCTGCACGGCATTCTTGCAGCGGGTGATGTGCGCTTAAACCATGGGGTTAACGGTCAGGAACAGCTTGCCCTGCACTAAGCGAAACCGTCCCGACTTGCTGGGGCGGTCTGCCGGACGTGGTTGTCCGGTACTGATGAGCAGCCACCCATGACAGACGAATCACCCACACAGCGCAAAACCCGCCTGGCTCGCGAGCGTAAACGCGCCCAGCGCAAGCGCGACAAGGATAAGCGCCTGGCTATGGGCGCTAGCAAACTCAAGATGGAAATCTATAGCGGCACCAGGAGCGAAGTGGAACAGATCCGCAGCGCCGGGGCGTTCGATGAAACAGAACATGCGCTCACCATGGCTATTCATGGTGTCGCCGCACTGTCCCGAAACGACCCGGCCGCGTTCCAGGCCCTGATCAAAGGAGGAAGACAATGAGCACGCGAAACATGCAACTGAGCAAAATCCATATCGCCAAAAAAGATCTGGGGCTAGATGACGAAACCTACCGCGCCTTACTGGTCCGTGTGGCTGGTGTGCGTTCGGCCAAAGACCTGACTCCACGCCAGACCGGCGCAGTACTAGCCGAGTTCGCCCGGTTGGGCTGGGCGTCAGCACCGGCTAAAAAGCATGGCCGCAAAACGCCGAAACCTGCGCCAGACCGGGAGAAGCTGGTGGGTAAAATTAAGGCCTTTCTCGCCGAGGCGAAACGCTCCTGGGCGTATGCCGATGGTATGGCCTTGCGCATGTTCAAGGTTGAGCGCGTTGAATGGCTCGACCCTGGACAACTGCAAAAACTGGTTGCGGCATTGACCTACGATGCCCGCCGACACGGGAGGCCTGAGCGATGAACGAAGAACTGTTCCCGGATGACATTGATCAACTGGACGCCAAGAAAGTACTGGCGAACATGCAAGACCCTACGGTTATATCCCGCTGGGAGGGCTCATTGCGTGAAATGGTGGAAATCGCCGAGGCCAAGCTCCTGGTCGAGATCAAACCGGGTGTGGAAGCCGCGGAATTGGCTCGGCATGTTGTTTTTGCGATTTGCTCCGTGATGGGGGGGCGAGTGGTGTACTTGCCACGCGGGGATGCACTCAAACGGGCGCTACGCGATGCCATGATTTATCGGGACTGGAAGGATAACGACATTAAGATCCCGGACCTGGTCAGCAAGTACGACCTTGCGAACCAGACCATTTATGACATCATTCGCCGACAACGGGCGCTGCATCGCAAGAACGAGCCTGACCTATTTGGATTTGACGAAGGGACGATGCACTGATGAAAGGACTAGCCGCAATCAGCACTATGGCATTGCTCATCGGCTTTACCGGATGCTGCCTTGCCGCTAATCCGGGAAGCGTTTCAATTGAACAAGCGACTACAGAGGCTTTAGAAAATCGTGAGTTTGCAAATGTCCTACGGGCTCATGCTCAACAGGCGTGCATGATAAAAGACAGGCAAAAACAGTCTGCTGTCATGCAGGTGATTAACGAACGACTTAAAGAGCAACCGACAAATAATTTGACGTACAGTGCTCGATTTGTTCATTCCAGTTGCAGACAGATGCTTCTCAATGTGTCTTTCATTAATGGTGCTTGCCTTAGCAAGCCACCTACACAGCATGAGATTGATTATTCAAATAGAGTCTGGAAAGAAGACTCACTGAGTTGTGATGCTGAGATTGCAAATCCAGATCTGACACGCGCTGAACCAGTTAAAGAGCAGACAGAAGCGGAGTGGGAGGCGGAAAGAAAGAAAGAAGGCGTATCCGATGAGGACATTGCTTTTATGAAGAAAATTCGCAGTTCGTAAGTCTCCATCCCCGCCACCGAGCGGGGTTTTTCTTAAACCCCGCTGATACTCAACCAATACCTTCTATACGCGAAGCTGGCACCGTTCCCTCAACGGCAGGTTCGCGCTATGCATTCCGCTCCCCCCAAAGTTTCCCGGCCCCAACGGCCGCGCCAGTTCGCCCAGCTTATTCAAGCCGCAGGTGATGATGCAGCGCGTGCGGTGCTGTGGGCCAAGGTTCCGGCCGACTGGCGGGAGTTGGTGCAGTCGCATATCTCACAAGCCGAAGCCCGCACCGAGCAACACGTCCGGGAACAGGAAAAGTTACGCCCCCCTGTAAGAACCATCACACCAACCTTTGCCGAATACCAAGCCCCCACCTACGTGCGCGGCAATGCCTCTGTGGCCGCTCAACAACTGGCCGCACTGCGTGCCACCATGCATTCACCGCGAGTATCCCAATGACTAGCACCGTATCGAAACGGAAACCCCGCACGCCTCGCATGACCTTTTGGGCGTTGATCACCATCGCCTTGCTGTTCTGTCTGGCAATTGTCGCCCCAACCAAATTGCCCGTTGTCCTCTATAAATGTGGCCTGGTCACACTGGGTTGTGTGTTGGGCTATTGGCTCGACCGGGCTCTGTTCCCCTATGCACGACCAGATACGGTCCCCGCTTGCGACCGCCCCATGGCGGGCATCCGCCGCGCCCTGGTCGTACTGGGCTGCGTCCTTGGCCTGACGCTGGGGCTTTAACGATGCGACAACATCTACTCAACCTTGCGGCGGCTTGCCTGGTATTGCTCGTAGTTGTGAGCGCTTGCTCAACAGCCAGAGCCGAAATCCCAGACCAGGCCGAACGCTACCGCCGCGACCTAACCCGTATCGCCCAAGCCGAATGGGGCTTGGACGCCCCGGTGTCCACCTTCGCCGCCCAGATCCACCAGGAAAGCCGCTGGAGGTTCGACGCCCGGTCGCCCGTCGGTGCGCAAGGCTTGGGCCAAGTGATGCCCTCGACCGCCACCTGGCTCGCAGGGCTGTTCCCCAAAGCCCTTGGCAAGGTCGAGCCGTATAACCCGGTTTGGTCCATGCAAGCGCTTGTCAGCTATGACCGTTGGCTGGCGAACCGCATCCAGGCGCGTGGCCCCTGCGAACAAGGGGCGCTGATCCTTTCTGCCTACAACGGCGGTTTGGGCTGGGTCATCAAAGATCGCAAGTTGGCATCGGCTAAAGGGGCCGATCCGCTGACCTGGTTCAACTCTGTCGAGCGGTTCAACAACGGCCGCTCGGCCGCTGCATTCAAGGAAAACCGCCAATACCCGCGCCTGATCCTCCTGCGCTGGGAAGCCCTGTATGTCGCTGATGGCTGGGGCCAGGGGGTCTGCCAATGAAAAGCCTGTTTGACCTGGTCAAGCCGCTGCTCTGGTACGTGGCTGTTATCAGCGTCGTGGTGTACGGCTTTCACTTGAACCGCCAGGACGGCTACGACGAAGGCTACAGCCTGGCTAAGTCCGAAGGGGAAACCGCTGTAGAGGTTCTGCGTAAAGAACACGCCGTGGAAAAGCAGCTCGCCGCCGATGCAGATCTGGCGCGGCTACGCATCGAGCAAGGCAAAAATAATCAACTGGTTAGCCAGCTTGCAGACACCAAAGAAACCCTGCGTCAGACCACTGACCGACTCACAGGAGATGTTGCCCGTGTTACCAAACTCTATCGCCGCGCCTTGGATGCGAAGCCTGAGCCACTGCCTGCTGCTGTGTTCACTACTGGCTTTGTCCGCGTGTGGAACGCCGCAAACGGTATTACCCCCAGTTCCGCAATGCCAACCCCGAACGGCTCCGGCCGAACTCCTGCGCCTGCCAGCGGAACCGGAAACGCTGACGACCTCGACTCAGGCGTCACCCAGGAACAACTCCTGACCAACCAGGTACGCAATGGCGAGCTGTATGGAATCTGCCGGGCGCAGCTCAAAGACCTGATCAATTGGACCCGCAATGAAAGCAAGTGACTACGCCAGCGTCCTGGAAGCCCTGCACAACGAAAGCGCTTTAGCGACTCATTTGGCACAGCAAGAAATTTTGATCGGCCCCTCGGCCGAGTTCTGCCAGGTGGCTGATTGCGACATGCCGATACCCGAAGAACGGCGCCAAGCCATCCCCGGTGTGCAGCGTTGCGCGCAGTGCCAAACCCGTCGCGAAAGGAGCAAGCACTAATGGCGACACTCGAAATGCCGGTGTGGCAAATGATCAGTATCGCCGTGACCATCCTCGGCGCATTTGTCGGCGTTATGAAAATGCTCCTGGTGCAAATGGAACGGCGCCTGGATCAACGCTTTGCCGTGGTGGACAAGGACAGTGAGCGCCTGCGCGAGATGGAGATCGGCATGGAGCGCCTGCGTGGCGAGATGCCTTTGCACTACGTCCGCCGAGAAGACTGGGCACGCAATCAATCCATTATCGAAGCCAAGCTCGACGGCCTGGCACTCAAGTTAGAAAACGTTCAGCTCAAAGGACTACGCCCATGAACATTGATCCAGCCAAGGCCCGCCGGGAATCCCTGCGTTGGTACATCATCCTTACCCTCAACACATCGCGCCCCGTTGACCCCCACGAAGCGGTGGTGCTGTCGACCATCCAGGGCATCTTCCCCGATGCCACCAGCCTGGAACTACGGCGCGAACTGGACTACCTGGCCGACCGCAGCCTGACAACCCTGAAGAAACAGTCTAGCGGTGCGTGGATCTGCGGATTGACCCACTACGGTGTCGACGTGGCCGAGTACACCATCGACTGCAATCCTGGTATTGCCCGCCCAGAAAAATACTGGAGCTGACGCCATGCCCCCGCGCAGCAAAGTCGCCAGTCTGCCCAAGTCAGTTAAAAACTGGCTCGACAAAGCCTTGGCCGAAAACAACTTCAGCGATTACGAAGCCCTGGCTAACGAGCTGTCGACCCAGGGTTTTTCAATCAGCAAGTCTGCGCTGCATCGTTATGGTCAGGACTTCGAGTCCAAACTCTCGGCCTTGAAAATGGCAAGCGAACAGGCTCGCGCCGTGGTGGCCGCTGCGCCGGATGAAGAAGGCGCGGTCAACGAAGCGTTGATGCGCCTGGTCCAGGAGCACCTATTCAAATTGCTGATGACTGATGGTGATCAGATGGACTTGCCGAAGGTAGCCAAAGCTGTGGCCGAGCTGGGCAAGGCTTCGGTGGTGCAGAAGAAATGGCAAGCCGAGTGGCGGGAGAAGGTCGAAACAGCAGCGGCTCGCGTTGATAAAATTGCCAAGAAAGGTGGGATGACTCAGGCAACGGCCGACGAAATCCGCCGCGAGATTCTGGGGATGGCATCGTGAGCCTCCCCCTTATCCTGGACAGCACCGCCACCTTGCTCGCACCGGCCGTGCTACTCGACTATCAGAAGGAATGGATCGGTATCCGCGCCCCGCTCAAGGTGGGCGAGAAGTCCCGGCGTATTGGCCTCACCTGGGCCGAAGCAGCAGATAACGTCCTGGTGGCAGCCTCAGAAAAATCGGCGGGCGGCCAGACGGTCTACTACCTGGGCTACAACCAGGACATGACAGTCGAATATATCCAGGCCTGCGCCATGTGGGCGCGGGCCTACAACTACGCGGCCGAGCAAATAGAAGAAGGCATTTGGCCCGATAGCGACCCCGACAAACACATCAAAACCTACACCATCGCGTTTCCCAGCGGCCACCGCATCGTGGCGCTGACCAGCCGACCATCCAACCTGCGCGGCCGCCAGGGTGTTGTGGTGATCGACGAAGCTGCATTCCATGCGGACTTGGCCGAGTTGCTGAAAGCGGCCATGGCTCTTCTGATTTGGGGTGGTGAAGTCCATGTGATCAGCACCCACGATGGAACCGAAAATCCCTTTAATGACCTGGTCAACGAGATTCGGGCAGGCAAGCGCAATGGCGAAGTGTTCCGCTGCACGTTCGGTGAAGCGGTAGCTGACGGGCTGTACAAACGTGTCTGCTTGCGTAAGGGAATTGAGTACAGGCTTGAGGACGAACTTGCCTGGGTGAAGGATGTATACGGATTCTACGGCGATGCAGCCGACGAGGAACTGGACTGCGTGCCGTCCCAAGGCGGCGGTGCCTTTCTCAGTATGGCCCTGGTCGAGCAGCGTAGTAACCGTAACGTGCCGGTTCTGCGCCTGGCCTATCCGCAGGGTTATGAAACCATCGCTGAACATCTGCGCCTGGCCGAGTCCCTGGAATGGTGCGAAGAGCATTTGCTCCCGCTTCTGTCAGCCATTCCACTGGACGTGCAAAGTTTTTACGGTATGGACTTCGGACGCTCTGGCGACCTCTCAGTCTTCTGGCCGTTGCTCAAGGAACAGAACCTACGCAAACGCACACCCTTTGTGGTTGAGCTGCGTAACGTCCCATTCAAGCAGCAACTGCAAATCAAGTTTTACATCATTCGTCGCTTACCCAATTTCCTCAATGGCGCCGATGACGCCAGAGGCAACGGTTCGCAATTATCGGAAGACACTGCCGTTGAGTTCGGTTTTAACCGTATTGAGCGGGTGATGCTCACCGAAGGTTGGTATCGCGACAACATGCCGCCGTTCAAGGCTGCCCTTGAAGACGACACCTTCTACGACATCCCGGCCGACAAGGACGTGGTTAGCGACGTGCGCGCCTTTCGGATGGTCAAGGGCGTGGCCCGTATTCCAGAAAAGCGCACCAACGAGAAAGGCGAAAAGTCCGGCCCCAAGCGCCATGGCGACGCGGGTATCGCTGCTGTGTTGGCCGACTACGCCTCTCGCCAGGAAGTCGAGATCATCGAATATCACCGAGTCCTGCCCGCGTCCCAGCATGATCGCGAGATCCAGATCGGCGCCGGCTGGCGCTCCACTAAAGGCATTTGGTAATGGCTCAATCCAAAATCGTGGACCAATACGGTCGCCCGATCCAATACGACAAGCTCACCGAAGAACTGGCCGCAGCCCGCACCACCGGCATTCGCCAAGTTTGGCACCAGTCGGTAGCCAGCGGTCTGACGCCTGGTCGTCTTGCCGCCATCCTGCAAGCCGCCGCCGAAGGGTCGGCCCATGACTACCTGACCCTTGCCGAGGAGATGGAAGAACGGGATCTGCATTACGCCTCGGTGTTAGGCACACGTAAGTTGGCGGTGTCTGGCCTTGCTATCCGGGTAGAAGCTGCCAGCGACGACGCCGAGGACGTAAGGCGCGCCGACCAACTCAAGGAAATTGTGGAGTCTCCAGAGTTCGGGGAACTGCAAGCCGACCTCACCGATGCCATGGGCAAGGGCTATGCCGTCTCCGAAATCATGTGGGACCGTAGCGGCAAGACCTGGAACCCATCGCGCTTTGAACCACGGGATCAGCGGTTTTTCCAGTTCGACCGCGACACCGGCCGGGAGCTGCGCCTGCTCGATGAGGCCGATATGGTCAATGGCATTGCCTTGACGCCGTACAAGTTCATTGTCCACCTGCCGCGCATCCGTTCGGGCTTGCCGATCAGGGGTGGTCTGGCGCGTTTGGCGGCGGTTGGCTACATGTGCAAAGCCTGGACCTGGAAGGACTGGATGGGCTTCGCGGATATCTTCGGCATGCCTATGCGTGTGGGCCGCTATGGTCCAGGCGCGAGCAAAGACGATATCAATACCCTGATGTCAGCCGTAGCCAACCTGGGCAGCGATGCAGCAGCGGTGATCCCGGACAGCATGCGTATCGACTTCACCCAGGCGGCGAACGTAACCGGCGCAGGCGACTTCTTTAAAGGCCTCGCCGAGTGGTGGGACAAGCAGATCAGCAAAGCGGTGGTCGGCCAGACCATGTCCACCGATGACGGCTCTAGCCAGGCCCAGGCAACGATCCATAACGAAGTCCGCCTGGATCTGTTGCAAGCTGACGCCAAGGCCGAATCGAACACTTTGAACCGCTACTTTGTGCGGCCCTGGTGCGAACTGAACTTTGCACCTGGTCGGCCATATCCCCGGTTAATCATTGATGTACCGAAGCCAGAAAACACCAAAATCCTGATCGAGGCGCTAAAGGAACTGGTGCCTCTAGGTTTGAAGGCCGAGCAATCAGTTATACGCGACAAGCTCAATATCCCGGCACCGGCCGCAGGTGCCGATCTGCTCGGTATAGCTGCGCCAGTCGCTGCACCAGTACTGGCGCAGGCGACCAATAGCGAGCAAGTGCCCAAAAAACCGATAGCGATACCGGACATCGTGGACAACCAGGTGCAGACGTTGGAGCGAACAGCCGGGACATATCTGGATGATATGGTCGACCAGGTCAAGGAGCTGCTCGACTCCGTCAGCAGCCTGGAAGAGTTCCGGGATAGGTTGATAGAGACCTATCCAACTATGACCACCAATCAACTGGCCGACGCCATGGCCGATGGAATGATGGCGGCTAGTTTGGCTGGACGTAATGATATTTTGAGAGGGTTATAACAGTGGCCGTCTCTCATGGCTCATTGCCATTCAAAGAGCAGATCGACTACTTCCGCAACAAAGTTAATCTGCCAACTCGCTCCTGGACGGATATCTATACCACTGAACATGACTATGCCTTTGTTGTAGCCGGTGCAGTAAAAAGAGATCTGCTGACCGACTTGCGGGGCGCTGTAGAGAAGTCTATCGCCAGCGGAACCACCCTGGAACAGTTCAGAAAAGATTTCGACCAGGTAGTCGGCAAACATGGCTGGCAGTACAACGGCGGTCGTGGATGGCGCACTAATGTCATTTGGGAAACAAACTTGCGGCAGTCCTATAACGCCGGGCGCGAAGCGCAGATGGCTGATCCTGAACTGCGCAAGCGTCGCCCATATGCTGTTTATCGCCACGGCGACAGCGCTCACCCTCGGCCGATGCACTTGTCCTGGAACGGTACAACCCTCCCGCTTGATGATCCGTGGTGGGCAACCCATACCCCGCAAAATGGTTGGGGCTGCAAGTGCAAAAAGTTCATGGTCTCAGCCAGAGATGTAGAGCGGATGGGGCTTACAGTTGGCTCGGCGCCCGCCATCGAGTGGGAAGACAGGGTCATTGGCAAGAACAGCCCCGAAGGACCGCGAACTGTTCGTGTGCCAAAGGGAATTGACCCAGGCTTCGAATATGCACCAGGTCAGTCGAAACTTTCCGGCGCGGTCCCTCCTTTGCGGGCACATGATCCACTGCCTGAAATTGAGGGCAAGCCCGCCAGCGCTCACGCGGCAGGCCTGCCTAATCGCCGCGCTAGCGATGCACTGCCAGCACCACGCTCCGTTCCTGCCAGTCAGTTGCTGCCATCGGGTTTGACCGACGATGTATACGTGGATCGCTTCCTGGCCGAGTTCGGTGCCAAACAAAGCGCGCCAGCATTGTTCAAGGATGTGACCGGTGACTCTGTGGTGATTGGTCGCGATATGTTCACAGTCAAGCGCACAGGGGCCTTGAAGGTACAAAAGCGTGGCCGCGAGCGCACGCTACTTCTTGTTGCTCAGGCATTGCGAGAACCTGATGAAATTTGGGTTCGCTTGGAATGGCTCTATGCACAGCAAAAAGCGGTAGTTCGCCGCCGTTACCTTGCGCGCTTTGAAGTCGAGGGCAACCCAGCACCTGCGCTTGCTGTGTTTGAAGTAGGCGATGATGGCTGGGATGGCGTAACGGGCTTTGTTGCTGACAGCGAAGACTACCTGGATGATCTGCGCCTCGGCGTTAGGTTGTATCGCCGCCCCCAATAAAAAGCCCCGACGCTGTCACGCCGGGGCCGCCCCGGATGTAGGCATGGAGGCCCTGACAGGGGCTGCTCATCCGATGGGATGTACTGATAGTAGGAGAGAACCGTGGCAGGTGCAATGCTCGATGTCACCTTAGATACCAGCCAGGTCGGCAAGGTCCTGGACGATTTGGCCGACCGCCTGGGCGACCTGACAACCCCGCTCAATGACATAGGTGAATACCTTCAGATATCCACCGATGAGCGGTTTAGACAGAAGGTGGCCCCGGATGGCTCGCCCTGGGCGCCACTCTCGCCCGTCACCCTCGCCAGAAAGAAAGGCCCCGGAATCCTGCGAGAGAAAGGCACGCTCCAGGACACGCTGCGCAAACAAGTCACCAGCACGGAGCTGGCCTTCGGTACAGACCGTCCCTATGGCGCGGTCCACCAGTTTGGGCAGAGGAAAGGAGCGTCAGGTAAGACAGGTAAAGGTCAGTCTATTCCCTGGGGTGACATCCCGGCGCGGGAGTATCTGGGCCTTTCGGCAGACGACGAAACAGAGGTGCTATTGATCATTCAAGAGTACCTGTTGGAGCCAGTAACAGACTGATCCCGCCAAATCCCACAGGCGAGGCGAACTCGTCTCACGGGTACATCCGCCGCTTGTGGTGGGGCGATTGTGCGTTAGACCTGCGTTAGATTGGCTGGAGGCCCCATGTACAGGCTATGACAGTGAGACGATTTTTCCGGGTCGTGTATAGAATGACGCCTTCGCAGCAAATAGCTAAGCAAGGAAGGTAAAATGGAGTGGTTCACCCTTGAGGCGTTTTTTACGCTTCTGAAAGACAATGTGGTTCCATTGGGGATGTTCGGCGCCGCCGTTACTTTCATGTGGGGTGTTGGCCGGTATGTTTTTGAGAAGGGTCGAGAAGCGCGCCTACGAGAATTTGAGACATACCACGGACTAATACGCGACCTGGTGAAACCTCAAGATCTAGGCGACATAATGTATGTTGACCGGCAATGCGCGGTAATCTTCGAACTTAGATTTTATCCACGATATGACCCACAAACACTAAGAATGCTCAGTCATCTGCTTACCAATGACGCTTGGGTCAAGCATTCAAGATTGCGGAGCGAGTTAACAGTTGGCGCATCTTTTCTAGAGAAGAGAATTAAGTCATTGCGCATGAGACTTCTTAGAAAACTCAAACCATTTTCCTTTTTCAAGGAGTAGCTTTTAGCTACTCCTTCTCCCGAAAGTCTTAAACCCCGCTGATACTCACTCATGCCGCCAGTTCTCACACACTGGCGGCATGAAAACCCAACTCGCACTAAACACCGACCTTTCCGCCACCGTCTCTGACGGCAAGGCCCCGGAGTGGGTCGAACTAATCCCCCCTGGTCCCAACGTCACCGGCCGCGATGGTCGGCAATGGCTGTTCGACGAACAAGCCGGGACGTTGGTCCAGTCCAGTTTCCACGGTCGCGCTATTGACCTGCCCATTGACTGGGAACACGCCACCCAGCACCGCGCCAGCAAGGGCGAGTCCGCACCAGCGGCTGGCTGGATCAAGCAATTGGAGCTGCGTAACGGCGCCCTGTGGGGCTTGGTCGATTGGACCCCTCGTGCCTCCGAGCAAGTCATCAACCGCGAGTACCGCTTTCTTTCCCCCGTCTTTGACTTCGATCCCGACACCACCCGTATTGCTCGCCTGGTCAGCGCGGGCCTGACGAATAAACCCAACTTCCTGCTGACCGCCCTCAATCAAGAAAACACGGAGGTCACGCCTGTGACGCTTTCACCTGCGCTTCTGACTGCACTCGGCCTGCCTGCTACGGCGACCGAAGAACAGGCCCTTGCGGCCACGGCTCAACTCAAAGCAACCGCGCAAGCGACGAACACCGAAAAACCCAACCTTGAGCAGTTCATGCCACGGGCGGACTACGACAGCGTTTTGCTACGAGCCACCAATGCCGAGCAAGCCTTGGCCGATCAGAAGAAAACCGAACACAACAAGCAAGTTGATGCGCTGATCACCTCGGCCACCCAGGCCGGAAAAATAACCCCGGCAACGGCCGACTATCACCGCGCCGCTTGCCAGGACGAAACCGGTTTGGCGCGTTTTAAGGCATTCGTGGACGCGGCGCCAGTCGTTGCTGCCCCCTCCAACCTGGACGAGCGCAAGCACGATAAAACCACCACTGCGCTCAACTCCGAAGAGCAACACGTCGCCAAGCTGCTGGACATGAGCGAAGCGGACTTCATCAAGGGCAAGGCGTAACGCCCTCTATATAAAGGAAGCGATTCATGATCATTACTTCTGGCACCTTGGCCGCGTTGTTCACCGCGTACCGGGCCGAGTTCCAAAATGCCCAGGCAGCCACGCCGACCGATTGGGCGCGCATTGCCACGACCGTGCCGTCGACGTCGGCCAGCAACACCTATGGTTGGTTGGGGCAGTTCCCGAACTTTCGCGAGTGGATCGGCGACCGTGTTCTCAAAAACATGGCGGCGCACAGCTATTCGATCACCAACAAGAAGTATGAGTCGTCCGTGGGCGTGCCGCGTGACGCCATCGAAGATGACCAGATCGGCGTCTATAAGCCGTTGTTTGCCGAGATGGGCCGGGCGTCTACTGCGCACCCGGACGAGTTGGTGTTCAGTCTGTTGAAAGCTGGCTTGACCACCCTGTGCTATGACGGCCAGAACTTCTTCGACACCGATCATCCGGTCTACCCGAACACTGACGGCACCGGCACTGCAATCTCCGTCAGCAACTACCAGGACGGTGAAGGCCCAGCCTGGTATCTGCTCGATGTCAGCCGGGCGATCAAGCCCATCATCTTCCAACTGCGCCGTAAGTATGACCTCAAAGCCATGACCAGCATGGACGACGAAAATGTCTTTATGCGCGATGAATACCGCTATGGCGTCGATGCTCGTGCGAACGTCGGTTTCGGTTTCTGGCAGTTCGCGTTCTGCTCAAAGGCACCCCTCAACGCAGAGAACTACGCCGCAGCGCGTGCAGCGATGAAGGGTTTCCATGCTGACGGTGGTCGCCCACTCGGCGTAAACCCCGGCCTGTTGGTGGTGCCGTCCCCGCTGGAAGGCGCTGCGCGCAAGCTCCTGGTGAAGGATGCCAACAGCGGCAACGAATGGGCAGGCACCGCCGAAATCCTGGCGCCGAGCTGGCTGGGATAAGGGGGCGTTATGACGATCGTTATCACCTCAAAGCGCGACGGCTTCCGTCGTTGCGGTATCGCGCACTCCAGCCAGCCAACCCCATATCCGGACGACTTCTTCACGGAAGAACAGTTAAAGGCTCTCAGCAAAGAGCCTCAATTGGTCCTCGCTTATGTGGAGGACGAATTCGACCAGGTACAGGACCGCCGCGATGAAAACCTCCAGGAAGCCGACCTACAGAAAACGTCCAACGCCGTACAAAACACCCAGTCGCAGGCGACTGAAGCAAACGCTACAGCTCTGGGTGATGCAGTGGTTCTATCCGGCAGCGCGCCCGTTGTCGGAGGTCGGCTTGTATTCAACGGTCCGGCACCAGGGGCAACTTCCCCTGTGATCGAGCACGACATAGAGACACTGAACGCGGCCGACATCGAACTCGACGCTCTCTGGGAAGAGGCCAACCTGGAAGAGCTGGCGCGTGAAGCGGCCAAGGCAGAGGCCCCGAAACCTCCAGCGAAACCCCGGAAACCCAATGGCAACAAGGCCGAGAACAAAGATAAATGAACCTCTCGCTACCGTCCGCCAGCCAGCTCATTGTCCGATTTGGCGCCCGCGATATCGCACAGGTTGCCGTCCCGGATACAGATCGGGTAATCGCCTCTGAGTTGCTGGTAGCGGCGGCGGCTGGTCAGCCCCTGGACGAATGGCCGTCCGAGGACGTAGCTACTGCTGTTGCGACGTTGGCAAGGATCGCCGACGCCGTCACACGGGCGCGTAGCGAAGTGTCGTTTTACCTGCGGTTCCGTGCGGCTGGCGAGGATGCTCCTGCATGGGTCACGGATGACCTGGCCGAGATCGCCCGCTATCACCTGTACGACGACGCAGGCAAGGAAGAGTCGACCGTGCGGGTGCTTTACAAGGACGTGATCAAGCGCCTGGAGACCCTTGCCAGGGAAGACAAGGAGCGTGGGGCTTCGGATGGTGGGCAGTCTGGTTTCCAGATCAGCCACCAGCCTCGGCTGATGACTCGCAGGACTTTGAGGGACTTGTGATGCTGGGCGACCTGGAAGACTTGATCGAAGGCCGACTCAACGAGTTGAGCAAAAGCCTGCCGCGCTTGCGCGTGGCGAGCTACGGCGGCGAATTAGGCGACCCTGATCTGTTGCCGGAATTGCTCAAGCGTTGCCCGTCGATTTTGCTGATGGTGCCCAAGGCCATGATCAGGCCCAAGGCCCAGGGTCGCTACAGCATAAGTATCACTTTCCGCCTGGTGATTGCGGCTCGCCACCCTCGCGGGGAGAAGGAAACGCGGCGCGGCACAACTGACAAGGATGTTGGCACCTATGCGCTATGGGAGGCCTGCATGCACCAACTGGTTGACTGGCAACCTTGGGAGGGCCGCGCAGCCATCAAACCGATGGAGCTTTCCAACCTGGTCAACGGCAAGTTTGCCAGCGACCACCTGTCTGTCCTGGGGCAGTCATTCAACATCGAACTGGACTGGGAAAAGCCGAAAGAGGCCTTGCCCGATTTACTGGGCGTTGATCTGAACTACCACACCCCATCGGACAACCCCAACCCGGTCGCTACCGACAACATTGAACTGAGGGACGTGTGATGCAAGTTAAAGCTGCACCTGGTCATCGGGTGCCCCTGGAAGACGATCCGTACAAGTACATCGAAACAGCCAAGGCTGTTGATGTGCCGGATACCTCCTACTACCGACGCCGGATGGCGGCGGGTGAATTGATGCCCGGCGACAAACTAGGTGCTGGTGCCAAACAACCTGCAAAGGAATCCGCTGAATGAGCATCGAATTCGAAACAATCCCGGCGTCGATTCGCAAGCCGGGCGTTTACATGGAGTTCAACCTCCGCCTGGCTGTACGCAACCTGCCGACTAACAAACAGAACGTGTGCCTAATCGTGCCGCTTGGCGAGGGGGCGACAGTTGAGGCAAATGTCCCGAGGCCGTTCTACAGCTCGCCAGAGGCCAAAGACTTGTTCGGTGGAACTGTGGCCGAAGAAATGGCCGAAGCCTTTATCAGAGCCTACCGTTACGCCTCTATCTCCGCCGTGGGTGTGGTAGTTGAAGGTGACGCCGAGCCCGATATCAAGGCGGCGCTGGACGCTACGGCCATGGGGGGCTTTACCATTCTGGTTCCTGCTTGGTACAGCCAGACTGCGCTCACTGCATTGCGAACGCATATTCAGACCTGGACCAGCTCGATGGAGCAGCAAGGCATCATTGGTGTGGCAGCCAATACCGTCAGTTTGTCCGCAGCCACTACGCTGGCTACGTCCTTGAACTCTGGCGCTATCAGCCTGGCGTCGTTGCCTGGCACGGAATCGACTGCCCGTCAGGTCGCCGCAGCATACGCTGCTGTGATCGCCTCCGAGGAAGATCCTGCGCGGCCACTAAATACCCTGGAGGTTGCAGGAATTAAAGTTCCGCCTATGGGTAAACGACTTGGCCGCGCTGAGCAGGAAACCGCCTTAGCTAACGGTGTGACTCCACTTGAAGTTGGCCCTGGTGAGATTATCCAGATCGTCCGTGCAGTGACCACTTACACCAAGTCTGCGGCGGGAGCCACAGATGTGTCGCTGTTGGATCTGACAACCATCCGTACCCTGTATTACATCCGTATGGCGTGCCGTGATCGCATCCGCTTGCGCTTCCCGCGCTCAAAGTTGTCGAAAAAGACCCCGGCAGCAGTGCGCGGCGAGCTGCTGGACGTGCTGCTAAAGGCGCAGGAGCTGGAGATCGTCGAAGAAGTCGAGGCCAATGCGGCCGGGCTGGTGGTCGAGCGATCTTCCCAGGACGTAAACCGCCTTAACTGCACCATTCCTGTCGACGTCGTCAACGGCCTGCATGTATTCGCCGGTCGCATCGACCTGCTCCTGTAAGAGGTGATTTTAGATGGCTGATAACTATGTAGGGCAGATCGTCCTGGAGATCAACGGCACCGACTATGAGGTGGTGAGCGTCGAGCCGAGCCTCAAGACCGGGCGCAAGATCGTCAAGACAATGAATCGCAGCGGCCGTCCAACCGGCACGGCAAAGGGCATTGAAGATCACGAGCTGAAAGTCTCGGTGGCTATTCCTAAAAATGGTGAGCCGGACTGGCGTGCCCTGTTGGATGCCAAGCTGACGATCTATCCCCAGGATGGCGGCGGTAAGCGTGAGACCTGGACTGGTTGCTCATTGATCGACCTTGGCAGTAAGTACCAAGTAGAGGGTGAAGCCACCCGCGACCTGACCATCGCGGCTCTCAACTACTACACGGAATAACCCAATGACCGAGCAACCGAGCAAGCGCTGGGAAGGCCTGTGCATTACCGGCGAGTTGAGAATGGGCGTTTATTACGCTGGTTTGCGCCACAAGACCTTTACCTTGCGCGTTCCTGTTGCGGGCGACCTAGTCGCGGCACAGGAGCTGCATCCAGGCGCGCCTTTTCAACTGATTACCCTGGAGGTCTACCGCCGTCAATTGTTGTCCCTGGGCGAAATCCCCGTCGAGGCGCTGACAACTGAATTGCTCCTGGGCGAGTTGACCGAAAGCGACTTGGCCATCATCGCCGACGCCGATGCCGAGTTGGAAAAAAAGCTCGCGCCGCCGAGCGCGGCAACACCGACTGGCGACGAATCGAACACGCCTTCGTCCGGCACGGCTACCGACTAGAAGAGCTGCGCCAGATGACCAGGGCCGA
Source organism: Pseudomonas proteolytica (assembly GCF_007858275.1). GTDB lineage: Bacteria > Pseudomonadota > Gammaproteobacteria > Pseudomonadales > Pseudomonadaceae > Aquipseudomonas > Aquipseudomonas proteolytica. The sequence goes on along the minus strand of NZ_VFEV01000020.1, from coordinate 88,308 downwards.
GATCGACGCACGTATTGATCTGATCATCGGCAAGGTCAAAGGCACCCGCTACGTCAGCCAGCGCCAGCGCAAGGCGTTGCCAAAACCCAAAAGATAGGCTCGATACCGGGCCTTTCCTATTCTAGTAAGACCCTTTCCGGGAGTTTCCCATGTCCGATCTGCGCGTCGCGCTCCGTTTCCAGGCCCATGCGGGCAACAGTCGGCGTGAGATCGAGCAGATCAACCGCGACTTACGCAAAGCCGGTAAAGAGGGAGCGAAATCCCTGGCCGATGAAAGCTGGAAGGCATCCTCGGCCATCACCAAAGTGGGTCAGGTCGGGGCCAACAGTTATAAGACCATCCGTAGTGCCATGCGTGAAACCGCGAAGGCAGGTTCCGGCACGCGCATCGAGGTCAGCAAGACATCCGCCGAACTCAAGGAGATGGCCACCGCCGCCCGTAAGGCTGCGCGTGATGCCAAAACCGAACTTATGGGTGCTGATCGTCAAGGTGTGCAGCCACTGCGCCAGAGTGTTGATCGGACGGAAACGTCCTTCCGACGCATGGCTCAGAACAGCGGGCGTAGCCTTCGCACGTTGAAAACCATTGCGATGGGTGTGCGCCAAGAGTTCGACCGCATCAAGGGGTTGGGTGGCAGTATGCAGGGGCAACTGGCTGGCTTGGGTGTTGGTATTGGTGTGGTCTCCGGCCTCAAGGCTAACGCTGTGCTGGAACGTATGCTGATTCAAACTAAGCAAACTGCAGATATGTCAGGTTCACAAAAAAACGAATGGAAAACCGAAGGCTTCAGGATTGCCAAGGACTATGGAGTAGAGCGTACTGGCGTAGACATCGGTTTCAATACGTTGATTGCATCAGGAGTTAATTACGATGCTGCCAAAGACGCCGCCGATGCCATTGGCAAAGCCACTGCTGTTACTAATGCCGACCCGGCTGTGCTAGGGGATGCTCTTATGACGGGGGCATCGGCATTCAACATCGACTTGAACAAGAAAGATGCTGCGCTCGACTTACTGCAAAAGATGACTGTGGCTGGTCGGTTGGGTAGCGCTGAACTGGAGAACCTTGCCAGCCTGTTTCCAAAGCTCGGTGGTGCTGCCAATGCCGCAGGTATGTCGCTATCTCAGGCCTTGGCATTTACAGAGAGTTTATCCAAGGTTGAAAAACAACCCGAACGCCTGGGCACTTTGGCCGAGTCTACTTTGCGGGTCTTCGGGAATAAGCAGTATCGAGATCAAGTTACTAAGTCAACAGGCGTAAAGTTTTTTAATAAGGATCAAAGCACCCGTAACCCCGAAGATGTTTTCGGCGACGTGAAGCGCAAGTATGAAGCCATGAAAACTGATGAGCAGCGCGCAAAGTTCATGGGGATTGTATTCAAAGGTATGGATCAAGACACGGTTCGCGGTTGGCGCAGTATGTTGACCGGTGAGCGCCTTGAAGACTTCAAATCCGGTTCAAGAACGATTGATAAGTCTGCTCCGATATTCAATCAGGATTTGAAGGAGAACACCGAAAGCGCAAGCGGTACGGCGGCGCGAGTGAAAGCAACGTTGGCCGAAGCTATCGACCGGATGGCAACACCCTTGAATAAAGGGTTTGCCGATATGGGTACGTATCTGCTCGATGATTTGAACCTTTCTGGCGAGCAAATGCTTGCCGGTGGTGCTGCACTTGGTGTTGGAGGCTACTACGCCGGTCGCGGTGCCAAAGCGGGTGCAGGTGCGTTGCTCAACAAGTTCATGGGCGGTCCCGAAACCTTAAAAGGTATTGCTGTGGGTAAGGTGCTGGAAGAAGCCACGGGCGTTACATCTGTATTTGTCACCAACTGGCCTGCTGCTTCTCTGGGTGGCATTGGCGGGCCAGATCTGCCGAGCGGTTCTAACTCGGATAAAACCAAGGGCAAGCCCGGTGGCTTTATCACCCCATGGCTGGCACCACTTGCATTAGGGGTTACGGCGACCCAACTCGGAGGCTCAACCGGCCAGAACACCGATGCAGACCGGCTAGCCATGGTGCCCCGTAACAAGCTGATCAATGATGACCAGCGCGTCTATGAAACTTCTTTTTACCGCAACCGTATTGCCCTTGCGGAACAGAATCCCGACCAGTCACAAGGCTGGCTGTCCACGGAAGCCCAGCGCCTGGCGCACCATGAAACTGGCCTGACAGCATCGGGTTTGCCCGTCAACGGCGCCAACACCTGGGCGCAAGGTATCGCCAATAGAGCCCTGGCAGCGGGCGCCGAAACCTTCACCGCCCAACAACAACTGCGGGACATGATGTCGCAATCTGGCACCAGCCAGCCGTCCAACTGGTTGGCTGCCCAGGCCCAGCGCCTGGCTACTCCACTGTCAGGCGGTAATGCTCCTGGTATGCCGGGTTTTGGTCCCAATGGCGCTGCACCTGGTGCAGCCGGTGCCAATCCTGCCGCACAAGCCGCCGAGGAGCGGTTGCGTGCCTTGCTCGCTCAACCATTGGTCATTGAAGTTCGCACTGACTCGCACATGTTCCAGGCCGAGGTCGAGCGCCGAACCAGTGTTCAGATGAGGCGCGGCGGATGAGCTGGGCAGAGAACCTGCTGGACGCCTCTTTTCGCGGCGTTCCGCTCCAGATCGAAAGCGAAAGCATGCAATGGCAGCGTGCGCTGTCAGAGCATGGGACGCCGTTCAAGGACGGCGACCGGGTCAAAGACTTGGGCCGTGGCGCCCGACGCTTTCCCATGCAAGTGGTGGTGTTCGGTGTCAATTACGAGATCGAACTCCAGAACATCCTCCGTACCCTAAACACTCCAGGTACGGGCGAACTGATCCACCCGATCTATGGCAGCCTAAATGTCGTAAGCAATACCGGCGAGGTTAAACACCACGCCGAGCGTCCCGACTATGCTGAGATCAGCATCCTGTTTGTCGAGGACACGCCCGATGCACCGTTTTTTGAGCGGCAATTTGAGTTCGTCGATATCGGCGTGCTGGGGCTTGAGGACGAATACACCTGGCAGGATGGCATCTTTGATCTGTTCGGGCGCATTGACTCCCTGGTCGGCGAGATTCAATCGTGGATCGGTGGCGGCTGGGTTGGCCTGATCGAAAAGGCTCTGGGCCTGCCAGGCATTGGTCTGCGTCTGCAACAATTGCGCTCGCAGATCCTCGGTGTGGTGTCTGGCATTGGGTCGATGGCTAAACGGCCGTCGGGGGCCTTTGATCCGCTGGTGGACCTGATGCGCACGCCCTCAGAGATCCGCGCAGCGATCCAGGGCAGTACCCCCAGTTCGTCGACAGCACTGCTTGCCAGATCTGGCGTGCCCGCCGCATTGCCTGGCAGTGCCAGCCTGACGGCCGACGCCGCCCGTGCAGGCAGCGGCTTTTTGATCGGTGCCCGCCAAGGCGTAGCGCCGACCGTCGAGCTGCTGGTCGAAGGCGTGCCAGGTAACACCGGCACCGGTTTGGTACTACTGCCAATCGGCATGCCGGATGATCCGGTGATCGCCAGCGGTTTCGCCCTGGTCGTCCTGGTCATCACTGAACTGGCATTGGCCCACGCGCAGGCGGTCGCCTCCGTCATCGAGGACGAAGCCGACACACCGACCTTGAGCCCACTGGAACTGGAGGGATTGGTTAACCTGGTGCGCTCCCTGGTGCAGTCATCCATACTGTTGCAACGTCACCTATACGACGTGGAGACCGCCCGGCCGATCATTGAGGCGTTGCGTAACGTCGCCGCATTGATCCAAGCCCGCGCCCGCCAGGTCATCCTGCAAAGCCCGCCCATGATCGAGCGTGTGGTTGAAACCCCAGCGAGCCTGCGCCTGCTGGCCCATCGCTGGTACGGCGACCATACCCGTGCCTCCGAGTTGATCCGCCTCAATCCCGGCCTGAAAACGCCCCACAACATCGAAGCCGGGGAGGTACTGCGTGCCTACGCCAAATAAAGCTCTGGAAGAATCCATACGCTTATCAATTGGTGGCCTGGCCCATGAAGAATGGGATGGCTGGTCGATTGAATCCGACCTGTTGATCGCGTCTGATGGTTTCGAGCTGGAGCTATATACCAAGGACGCCACACGCTTACCCAGCGTGTTGGCCGAGGGCGCGCCATGCTCGCTGACCTTGGGTAAGGATCGCGTGCTGACGGGACAAATAGACGAGTTTGAACACGACATCTCCCGTCAGGGTATCTCGATGCGTATCACCGGCCGAGACCGTGCGGCGCCCCTGGTCGACTGTTCGGCGCCGTTCGTCTCGATGCGCGAAGCCACACTCGCACAGATCCTGGACCAGGTCGTCAAACCGCTGGGCATTACCAAGGTCGAGATCCGCGCCGCTCAGGCCAAGACCCGGCGCCGTGTGCAGATCGAACCGGGCCAGAGTGCGTGGGAGGCGTTGCTCCAGGTTGCCGAGGCCAATGGACTGTGGCCGTGGGTCGAGCCTGACGGGCGTTTGATCATTGGCGGGCCGGATTACAACGCGGCGCCAGTAGGAACACTGATCATGCGCGAAGACGGTGTCGGCAATAACGTGCAGCGCCTTAGTGTGCGGCGTTCCATCGCCAATCGGTACAGCCAGATCACCGTCCTGGGCCAGCATGGGCAGTACGACAATGACGGCCTGGACAGCAAGCGCGCCCACCTACGTTCGGTCATCCAGGACGAAACCCTGGCCCGTCGTGGGATCTTCCGGCCGAAGGTGGTCATTGATAGCTCCAGCGAGAACCAGGACATGGCGACCACTCGCGGTCGTAAGCTGCTAGCCGACAGTCGCCTGGAAGGTTTCGAGATCCGCGCAGTGGTGATGGGCCACCGTGCCGATAACGGCCAGGTCTGGAGCCCAGGCCAGCGCGTCATTGTTCGTAGCGAACCTCATGGATTGGATGCGACCTACTTTTTGATGTCGCGCACATTGCGTCTGACCCGTAGTGAAGGGCGCATCACTGAGTTGCGGTTGCGCGAGGATAAGTTGTGGGTGCTGGATGGCAACCCGACCAAGAAGCGCAAGGGCAAGGGTAAGAAGGCTGACCCGGACGCTGAGTTGGTCGAAATTATCAGGAACGCATGATGAGCAATATGGCGCGCCTGGTGCGCGAGCAGGTTAGTAGAGTGATGAGCAGCGTACGCCAGGCCTTCCGTGGCACGGCAGCACGCAACACCCATGGCAAGTTGATTGGCATCGAAATGGAAGGCCTAGCGGGCGAGTCGGTTTCCGGCGAGCAGATGCAGTACTACGGGTTTACCTCGGCCCCGCTGCCTGGCGCTGAATTTATCGCTCTCCCCATTGGTGGAAACAGTAAACATGTGGTTGTCATCGCCAGCGAAGATGGGCGATATCGCGTCGTACTCAAGGACGGCGAAGTTGCGCTCTACACCGATGAAGGTGACTACATCCACATGAAGCGCGGCCGGTTGATCGAGATTGAAACCGACACGCTGGTGGTCAAGGCCACGACCAAGGTTCGCTTTGAAACGCCCCTGGTCGAAATGAGCGAGGACGTTAAGGCGACGGGAGAAATTGCGGACCATACCCGGACCATGCAGGCGGATCGACTTATCTACAACGGTCATAACCACGGCGGCGGGCCAGTACCAGGTCAACAGCAATAAGCTGTGCTAACGTCGAATGTTCACAGCAATGGAGATTCGTCATGTCAAAAATTGTGCAAATTTCACCGTGTTCGGGCTGGGTGCATGTTTCGGGAGCGGATGGTGATCTAAACATCCATCGCGTCGCTTCCTGGGCTGTTTTAGAGAATGGCGAAGTCGTAGGTTTGGTACCTGTGAGTGCGGCAGGAAGGGCTCAACCCAACGCCAAACTAGTGCCTGCGCCTGATGGTGGAAGGTACTGCTTGCAGGAGCAGCTTAATGTCACAGAACAACTCCACCTCCGGCTAAATTAACTGACTGCTTGCTGGCCGCATTCTTTCCTAGATGCGGCCCTTTCTTAAACCCCGCTGATACTCAGTTTTCTAAGACTGCGCGCCACTATGCCAGCCTATGGACGCAGGCATAAACCCAACCACTGGCGACTTGACGGGCCAGCGTATCAATACGCTGGGCAACGCCGTTTATATCCGCCTCATGACACCCATCGGCACCTGGTGGAAAGACACCACCGTGGGCTCCCGCCTGCATGAGCTGAAACGCTCCAAAGACCTGCCACGGGTCGGCAAGCTCGCCAAACAATACGCCGAGCAGGCGCTCCAGCCGCTGCTCGATGACGGCCGTGCCCAAGACATCACCATCACCGTCGAGCAGCCCCACAACGGCTGGCTTCACTTGCAAATCGACATCACCGACGCCACCGGCAATCCGCAGGTGTTTCGCCAACCTGTAAGGGTGAATTGACATGGCTTATACCGCCCCCGGCCTGGACGAGATTCTGCGCGGCATCCTGCGCGACATTCGCAACCTTCAAACCGAAGCCGATATCGGCCCCGACAGCGACAACTATGTACGCTCGGCCGCTGTGGCCTCGGCTATTGAGGGGCTATATCAGAAGCTGGCCTGGGTATACCGCCAGATTTTCCCGGACACTGCCGACGAAGAGGAACTGGTCCACGCGGCCGCGCTTAGGGGGGTGCTACAAAAAGACCCCGTAGCGGCCACCGGTACGGCTGCACTCAAAGGCACGCCCGGCGTACCGTTGCTGCTTGGTGCCACCTTAAAACACGTTGTCACGGGCGAACTGTTCACCGCCAAAGCTAGCGCGAACATTGGCACCGATGGCACTGCCTCGGTCCTGGTCGAAGCCCAAACCGTCGGTGTTGCACTCAACGATCTGACGGGCGCCCTGGTGCTAACCAGCCCGCCGTTGGGCATGGACGCGGCCGCTACTTTCATCGGCAAGACTACGGGCGGCGAAGAACGGGAGACAGTTGAATCCCTGCTGGCCCGTTACCTGGACATCATCCAGTCGCCCCCGGCCGGTGGTGCGGCCTATGACTACCGTCGTTGGGCGTTGGAGGTCGATGGAGTAGCCGACGCGCTGCCTATCCCCCTGCGTAGAGGGGGCGGCACCGTTGATGTAGTCATCACCGCCAGCTCTGGTAACCCTTCGGCCGAGGTCATTGCGGCATGCCTGGCACATATACAAGACCAGTGCTCAGTGATCGCCGACCTATGGGTCTACGCGCCAACTATCCGCGTAGTCAACGCCGCCGCCAAAATTGAACTAGCCCCAGGCTTCACTCTGGCCGAAGTGCAGGCCGCAGCGCAAAAGGCTTACAACGTCCTTCTGGGCGCGTTAAAGCCCCGCGAGCCCCTCAAACGCTCACAGATCGAAGCCATGATCAACAACCTGGCTGGCGTCCTGGACCGTGCTGTCACTGCTCCAGCCGGGAACGTCAAAGCGTCCGATGACCCGGCGCTTATTGGCTGGATTCGCCCCGGCACCATCATTTTGGGCCTGCTGGAATGACCACGCTCGCCGATCAGCTCCGGTTGCTGCTGCCGCCTGTTTCCTATGACGGGTCGGCGCCTTACCTGTCAGCCACCATTGAGGCCGAAGCCAATGCCATGGACCTGGCCGACGCCCAGGCAAACGTGGTTTACAACACAATTTTTCCCGATTCCGGCGAAGGGCTTGCCGATTGGGAGCGGGTGCTGGCCTTGCCCGACCCCTGCCTGCTCGGCCAAGCCCAGACTGTCGGCCAACGTGTAAAGGCCGTTGTTAGCAAGCTGCCTGGCCGTGCAGGCCAAAGTAAATCCTTCTTTATCGCCCTGGCTAAGTCTTTGGGCTACGACATCACCATCACCACATTCCGACCAGCGCGAGTTGGCATAGCGCGAGCTGGCGACCCCATCAACGGTGCTGACTGGGACTTCACCTGGCGGGTTAACGCTCCGGCCGTAACGGTGAGTTATGCCAGGGCCGGTGCTACGGGCGCTGGCGATCCTTTATCCGTCTGGGGCAACAGAGCCCTGGAGTGTCGGCTGGGCCAGATGAAGCCCGCCGAGTCCATTTTGCTGTTCGGTTACGGAGACAACTAATGCAGAAGATCAGCGACAGCACCAGCACCGCGAATGCTGATGGCGAGTTTACCGAGGGCAACCCACAAGCTGGGGCAGACGCGACACTGATCAAGGCAGCTTGGCTGAACGCCATTCAGCGAGAGATTGTGGCGGTTATTCTCGCTGCTGGGCTGAATCTCAATAAAAACGATGACACCCAACTGTCCAAGGCTGTCAGCGCGTTGGCAGGGTCAGCAGCTGACTTTAATAAGCTGCTGAACAAGCCAACCACGCTTGGTGGCTATGGCATTACTGATACCTATCGTGCCGTCGATATCGACCACAAGCTGAATGGCAAGATTAATGGGGATTGGGCCGATACCATTGGGTTTGCTGGCGACAACCCAGCACAACCCTACATGCGCCAGACATCGACCGGCACCAATTTCCTCTTGGCACCTGCAAATCACGGCCACTCCTTTTCGAGTCTGACTGGAATACCAACCACGCTAGCGGGGCATGGCATCTACGATGCCTTTACTAAAACGCAGGTCGAAGCACTTATCAACGGAGAGGTTGCTCGACTGATCGGTGCCGCTCCCGGTGCTGTAGATACGATTGAAGAGCTTGCTAAGTCGCTCAACAACAACCCAAATTTTGCGACTGACGTAATTAATGGTCTGTCCGGCAAGGCCGACAAAGCAACGACCATACAAGGCTATGGAATTACTGACTGTTATCGTGTAGTCGACGTGGACTACAGGCTGGATGCCAAGGCCAATTGGGGAACCACTCTGGCCGACTATCGAATCACGGACTCGTATCGTGCCGTTGATGTTGATTACAAACTCGTTTTCAAGGCAGACAGGGCATCAACCGCTGCTGGTTACGGTCTCACAGATGTTCACACGCTCACTTCGTTCATGAAGCCTGTCACTGGGCAGTGGGTGGGCCTGAGCGGGTCGGGAGCTATTCCAGCGGGTGGGACATGGGCTTACTTTGTCGTTAGCTACAACAACGTCGGGGTGATTGCTCAAAGTGGTGCTGGGGTGACGACAGGTGGAACAACTGTCGGATTCACAAACAGTTCAAATGGTTTTGCATGGAGGATTGCATAATGACGACTAAGAAAGTGGCGATTGTAGGGTCGTCAAATGTAACCATCGCCCGCGATCTGGTGGGAGTCCCAGCAGAGCCTACTATCGAGAATATCCAGAGGGTGTCCGATGGGAGCTATATGGTGACCTATAACGGGGCGCCCCATCATGTCGTAGAACTGGAGTCACCCGAGCTATACACCCTGGTCCTTGCGAGCATAGAGGCTGGGGCGAAAGTCGAAAAATATCTGGGGTCGAGTACTTCTGATGAATTGAAGCCTTCCGTGCCAGAGCCGACGATTGAGAATATCCAAAGCCGAACTGATGGAAGCTACGTTGTCATTTACAAGGGCCTTCCATATCACGCCACAAGGCTAGAGACCCCCGAGGTTTACGAGCAAGTCCTTGCAAAGATTGAAGCGGGTGAGCCTGTCACGGAATATCAGGAACGAGTTGTTCCAATGCCCACTCCGGCTGAGGAAGCTCAAAACGTAATCGCCAGCCGACGCGCCATTGCTGATTACGCAATCAGGCCGTTTCAGGACGCCGTAGATATTGATGATGCGACCGATTCAGAGGTTGCAGCACTCAAAGCCTGGAAGAAGTATCGGGTGGCCCTGAACCGAGTGCATGAGCAACAGGGTTATCCCCTGAAAATCGAGTGGCCTGAGGTGCCAATCATCCCGCAAAACTCAGCAGGTTGACCCCGAATAGGCCGTGCCAATCATCGTGCAACGCGGTGCCAAATCCGACGCGCGCTTACACCTTCAAAATGAGATAGTTTCGGAACTCCACCCTCTAAAGTTTCGGAACTCCAGCACTTTCCTGCAGGCAATAAAAAACCCCGTAGACGTTAATCTACGGGGCTTTCAAGAGTGGAGGCCGAGGTCGGAATCGAACCGGCGTAGGCGGATTTGCAATCCGCTGCATAACCATTTTGCTACTCGGCCTCAAACGATCAATGCCAAAATAACCGACATTCACCGCATATAAACTTGAGTGGGCTATGTGAAGCTAGCCTCTACTCTATCTCATTGAAAACATTGAAGTTTTTTATGCCTCAGTGCGTTCGATGGCGGCAATTATGTACTGATTTGCCGGGACTGGCAACCCCTTGATTTCAAAAAATATTCTTCTGTGAAGCAGAGCAAGGGCGGCAGGCCCCTGCCCTGCCTGGGGTTAGTAGCCCAATGACAGCCCGGTGTTGCGCCGTGGGTCGTTGGCGCCGTAGAAGCGGTTGTTGCCCACGGGTTTGCCGTCCAGGGATGGGGCGCCGACGAGGATGGCGGCCAGGTGGTTGGCGTCTTGGGGGGCGGCGAATTTGTGGCCCCAGCTTTCGAGGATTTTCTGGGTGTCGGGGCTCAGGGCGAAGGTTTCGAGGTTGGTGCTGTCGGGCATCCACTGTTGGTGGAAGCGTGGGGCGTTGACGGCTTCCTGGATGTTCATCTTGTAGTCGATGACGTTGAGGATGGTCAGCAAGGTGGCGGTGATGATGCGGCTGCCGCCCGGTGTGCCGATGACCATCACGGCCTTGCCGTCCTTGGTGACGATGGTCGGGCTCATGGACGACAGTGGCGCCTTGCCTGGGGCGATGGCGTTGGCTTCGCCCTGGACCAGGCCGTACATGTTGGGCACGCCGACCTTGACGGTGAAGTCGTCCATCTCGTCGTTCAAGATCACCCCGGTCTTGCTGGCCATGACGCCGGCGCCGAACCAGTCGTTGAGGGTGTAGGTCACCGAGACTGCGTTGCCCCATTTGTCGACGATGGAGTAATGGGTGGTGTTGCTGCCTTCATGGGGCGCGACGCCGGGCTTGATGGCCATGGAGTCGCCAGCCTTTTGCGGCTCGATGGCGGCGCGCAGTTTGGCGGCGTAGTTCTTGTCCAGCAGGTGCTCCACCGGGTTCTGTACAAAGTCCGGGTCGCCCAGATAGCTGTTGCGGTCGACGTAGGCGTGGCGCATGGCTTCGATCTGGTAATGGGTGCCCTGGGCCGAGCCGTAGCCCAGTTCGGCCATGGGGTAGCCTTCGAGGATGTTCATGATCTGGCAAATCACCAAGCCGCCCGAGCTGGGTGGTGGCGCCGAGACTACGTGGTAGCCGCGATAATCGCACTCGATGGGCGCCAGTTCGCGGGTCTGGTATTTGTCCAGGTCGGCCTGGGCGATGATGCCCTTGCCGGCCTGACTGGAATCGACAATGGCCTTGGCCACCCAGCCTTTGTAGAAGCCATCGGTGCCCTTGGCGGAGATTTCCCGCAGGGTGCGGGCCAGGTCTTTTTGCACCAGTTTCTGCCCGACCTGCAGTGGCTCACCCTTGTTGAGGAAGATGCCGCGCAGGTCCTGATCTTTTTTGAACTCTTCGGTGGCGCTATGCAGCATGTCGATATCGCCCTGGTCGAGGGCGAAGCCGTTTTCTGCGAGCTTGATTGCCGGCGCGATGACTTGGGCGCGCTTGAGGGTGCCGTATTTGCTCAGGGCCAGCTCCATGCCGGAGACGGTGCCGGGTACGCCGACGGCCAGGTGGCCCTTGGCGCTGAGGCCGGGGACGACGTTGCCGTCCTTGTCCAGGTACATGTCGGCGGTGGCCGCCAATGGGGCTTTTTCGCGGAAGTCGAGGAAGGTCTTGCGCCCGTCCGCCAGTTGCACGGTCATGAACCCACCGCCCCCCAGGTTACCCGCCGCCGGATAAACCACCGCCAGGGCGTAACCCACGGCGACAGCCGCATCCACGGCGTTGCCGCCGGCCTTCAACACATCGACGCCCACATGGGTCGCCAAATGCTGGGCCGTCACCACCATGCCGTTTTCACCGGCCACCGGGGCCTGGGAGGCCGCCTGCACACCGCTGAATGTCAGGACCAGGGCCGTCGCGATCAAGGTTCGGGTAAAGGGTTGGTAGTTCATCCGTGGATACTCTGTTTTATTAGAAGCATTAAACGTAGCTGCTTTCGCACGCCAACCCCAGTCAGGTGGCGCGTTTCAGACAGAGCTTGTCGGTGTCGGAATGCTATATTCGCCCCGCCCCACTCCTTGCCCATGAGACTCACCGATGCCCACGGTCGCCGACCCGATCCATGCGCTGTACCACAAGATCACCTGGAAGCTGATTCCCTTCCTGTGTTTCTGCTACCTGGCCGCCTATCTGGACCGGATCAACATCGGTTTTGCCAAGCTGCAGATGCAAGACCAGTTGCAGTTCAGCGAAACCGCGTTCGGCCTGGGCGCCGGCCTGTTTTTTGTCGGCTATATCCTGTTTGAAGTGCCGAGCAACCTGATCCTGGAGCGTGTCGGCGCGCGGATCTGGATTGCCCGCATCATGATCACCTGGGGCCTGCTCTCGGCCTGCACGCTGCTGGTCACTTCCACTACCCAGTTCTATGTCCTGCGCTTTTTGCTCGGCGTTGCCGAGGCGGGGTTCCTGCCGGGGGTGTTGTACTACCTGACCACTTGGTTCCCCACCCATCGCCGGGGGCGGGTGATTGCGCTGTTCATGATCGGCCTGCCGCTGTCCAGTGTGATTGGTGGGCCGTTGTCTGGCTGGATCATGAGCCACTTCGACCAGCTGGCCGGCCTGCGCGGCTGGCAATGGCTGTTCCTGCTTGAAGCATTGCCCAGCGTGCTGTTGGGGGTGCTGGCGTTCTGGGCGCTGCCCAATACCTATCACCAGGCCAAATGGTTGTCTGCCGACGAAAAGGTCCTGCTGCAACAGCAATTGCACGCCGACGCCAGCCAGGCCAGCCACAGCCCGCGGCGCTTTCGTGATGGGTTCTTCAACATTAAGGTGTGGATGCTCGGCGGGATCGATTTTTCGATCCTGCTCAGTGCCTATGCCATGGGTTTCTGGATGCCGACCCTGATTCGTAACGCGGGGATCAGCGACACCTTCCATATCGGCCTGCTCACCGCCCTGCCCAGCGTCGCCGCGCTGGCCGGCATGCTGCTGATCGGCGCCAGCTCCGACAAATACCGTGAGCGCCGCTGGCATATTATCGTGCCCTTTCTGGTGGGCGCCGTGGCCATGGCCAGCAGCACCTTCTTCACCCATAACGTGGTCGCCACCGTGGCCCTGTTTGCCGTGGCTTCGGCGGCGATCCTTGGCGCAGTGCCGGTGTTTTTCAGCCTGCCAGCGACCTTCCTCACCGGCACGGCGGCAGCCACTGGCTTTGCCCTGGCCTGCTCCCTGGCGAACATCGCCGGCTTGGTCAGCAACTCGCTGATGGGCCTGGCCATCGACCTGACCGGCAGCAGTGCCGGGGCGATGTGGTTCTTTGCCGGGAGCCTGCTGCTCAGTTGCTTGCTGGTGATCGCCTTGCCGGCGAAGTTGGTCAACCGTTAAGGGCAGTACCGCACAACTCCCCCTGTGGCGAGCGGGCTTGTCCCGCGCTGGGCTGCAAAGCAGCCCCAATAAGCCCGCCGCGTTTCTACAGATAAACCGCGATGGCCAGGTTTAGGGCTGCTTCGCAGCCCAGCGCGGGCGATGCGGCGTTCCGACAAGCCCGCTCGCCACAACAGCCGTGTCTGCTTGATATCGCCGGTTTGTTCAGTAACTCGTTGATGGGTCTGGCCATCGAACTTACCGGCGAGGTTGGTCAACCGTTAAAGGCCGTACCGCACAACTCCCCCTGTGGCGAGCGGGCTTGCCCCGCGCTGGGCTGCGCAGCAGCCCCAATAAGCCCGCCGCGTTTCTACAGACAAACCGCGATGGCCAGGTTTAGGGCTGCTGCTCAGCCCAGCGCGGGCGATGCGGCGTTCCGACAAGCCCGCTCGCCACGACAGCGGTATTTGCTTGGGTTATCAATGGCCGCTATGGGACATACCTGCCGGCTGTTGTAGCAGCGCCAGGTCGATCTCCTCGAAACGCAACACCCGCCCGCCGGTGTCCGCCGCGACTTTCTGTGCCACCGCCTGCTCGGCAAACGAGGCCAGCACCACGCCCATGGCGCCCTTGAGCCCGGTGCCCAGCACGTAGTACGCCGTCTTGGCGTCGATCAGATGGGCATCATCCGGGGTGTCCCAATGACTGCGTCCCATGTCATGCACATACAGCTTTGACTGGGCATGATGGTTTTCCGGCTGCAACCACCAGCCGAGCATTTCTGCGGTCGAGCAAAACTTCTTCGCCGCGCCCTGCTCCACCACCTGGCCCTTGGGCCCCGGGAATTCGCTGATCACCATGCCGCACACATGGCATTCATCGGCTGGATGAAACGCCACCGGCCCATCACCCACGCCCGCCGCCACCGGTTTGTCACACCCGACCAACAGCAGGCTCAACAGCAATACCAACCCGATTTTCATGCTCATCCGCTCCACTAATAAAAACTCAGGCTGCGCGCCGCCCAAACAGCCAATAGGCCCAGGCCAGTGGCCCTACGACCCATAAAGCCAGGCATAGCCACAACACCGCCGTCGGCACTGCCAGGTCGCCCGCCAATGCCATCACGCCCACCGACGCCGGGCCGGTATCGAAGCCCGACAGGTTGATCAGCCGGTACACATCCGCCGGGTTGAACAGCAACAGCCAGGGCAGCAGCGTCGGGCTGAACTGGCCCTCGCTGATGACCAGCAGCGCCAGCAACGCCAGGTCGAACACCAGGACAAAAAAGAACCACACGCCCAAGGCCAGCCCGGCCGCCGTGGACTTCTCTGCCGAGACGGCGCTCAACACATACGCCAGCCCCAGAAAGCCCCAGCCGAGCAAAGTCGACGTCAGCATGAATCGACCAAACGCCCACAGCAGCAGGCTGAACTCGACGTCATCCACCAGCAGCGCAATGGCGAGCATGGCGCAGCCAAAGCCAATGAAGGTCGCCAGAGCCAGGATCAACCCGTGCCCCACGAACTTGCCCAGCAGGATCTGCCCGCGCCCCAGGGGATAAGTGAGCAACAGCAGCAAGGTGCCGCTTTCGTCCTCGCCCACAATCGCGTCATAGGCCAGCAACAGCGCAATCAACGGCATCAGGAAGGTCGCAAGGCTGGCCAGGCTGGCGATGGTCGCCGGGATCGAGGTGAAACCCAGTTGCCCCGACGCCGCCGCACCCAGCCAGGCGATGCCGATGGCCAGCACCGCGAACAACAGGCTGATCGCTAACAACCAGCGATTGCGCAGGCCATCGCTGAATTCCTTGCGGGCCATGTTCCAGATCGGCGTCATAGGGCACGCTCCGCAGGGCTGTCCATGTAATGGCGGTACAGGTCCTCCAGGGACGGCACGACGATTTCCACATCGCTGGGGTTTTCCTGGTCGAGCAACTGACGCAGCAGGTCCAGCTTGTTGCCATTGAACGCAGCCACTTGCAGGCCCTGCGCGCCCCAGCGCCGGGTCACGTGGCCGGCCTCGCTCCAGCGTTTTTGCAAGAGCGCCGCGCGTTGCAGGCCACTGCTGCGGATCAGGGTCGGCAGCCCGGCTTCTTCGCGCAACGCCGCCAGGGTGCCGAGGGCCAGCAGGCGGCCCTGGGTGAGGATCGCGGCGCGGTTGATATGGGCTTCCACCCCCGGCAGCACATGGGAGCAAAGGATGATGCTGGTGCCCTGCCCGCGCAGGCGGTCGAGCAAGCGATACAAATCCTGGGTGGCAATCGGGTCGAGGCCCACGGTGGGCTCGTCGAGCAGCAGCAGGCGCGGCTCGCCAAGCAGGGCCTGGGCCAGGCCGAGGCGCTGGCGCATGCCCTTGGAATAGGTCTTGACTCGCCGCCGCGCTGCCGCGGTCAGGCCGACGTCTTCGAGCAACGTCGCGACCTGGCTCATCGGCGCGCCCTTGAGCCGGGCAAAATGCTGCAGGGTCTCGAGGCCGCTGAGTTGTGGGTAGAAGGTCACGTTTTCCGGCAGGTACCCGAGCATCTGCCGTACCTGGGGGTCGCTGGGCGCCCGGCCGAACACCCGCACCTGGCCGCTGCTTGCCTGCAACAGACCGAGGATCAGCTTCATGCTGGTGGTCTTGCCCGCGCCGTTATGGCCGAACAGGCCCAGCACCTCGCCGGGCGCCAGGCTCAGGTTCAGGTCATGCAGCACAGTGGCGTGCCCATAACGCTGGGTCACGCCTTGGATTTCGACGACAGGCATCATGCGGGCTCCTTGAGCAGGGAAAGCGTGGGGTCTTTCATCAGCGGATGGCTGTCCATCACTCCCGGCGACTTGATCACCGGAAACGCCCGCTGCACCCAGCGCAGCAACTCGATGCCGGGGCTGTTCATCAACAGGCGCACTTGGGGGTACAGCCACAGCAGGCGGTCGACGTTATCGTTGGGCTCGTAGGCCACATCCCCCAGGCCATCGCTGTTGCGGTCCCAGCCCAGGTAGTCGCTCCAGTAATTGCCCCGGCCATCCGCCGACCACTCCTGCAAACGTGTGGCCACGTACTTGACCTGGCGCTGGTTGCCGACAAAGGCGTTGCCGGCAATCCGGTTGTCTTCGGAGCCGGCCGTGAGGTGAATGCCCACCGCACTGCGCCCGAAGTGGTTGTGTTCGATGCTGTTGAACAGCGAGTTGTAGATAAACAGTGCCTTGCCTTCGGCACCGGTGATCATGGTGTCGCCCGTGGTGCCGTCGCGCACATCGTTGACCACGTTGTCGCGCAGGGTGGAATAGGTGATGTAGTTCATCAGGATCCCGTAGTTCTGATCCTCTTCCGAGCGATTGCCGATCACCGTCAGCTTGCGGCTTTGCATCAAGGCGTAGCCGGTACGGGTGCGGCGGGTGATGTTGTCGAGCACCTGGTTGTCGTTGGCGAACATGTAGTGGATGCCATAGCGCAGATCTTCCAGGGTGTTGCCTTGCAGCAGGTTGCCGTTGGAGGTGTCGATGTAGATGCCGTCGCGGGCGTCGCGCACGTGGTTGCCGATCACTCGCGCGCCCTTGACCGCGTACAGGTGGATGCCATTGCCCCGGTCCTGGGAGCGCAGGGTGGGGTCGCCCTGGATCTGGTTGTCGATCACGCTCACGTCCGCCGTGCCATCGACCCACACGCCAAAACCCTGGCCGCGCATGTGGTTGCCCTTGATCAAGGTGCCGTGGGCCTTGGGTTGGATGAAGATCGCCGCGTTCATCGCGGTGAGGTCATGGCCCCAGTCGAGGAAGGTGCAGCCCTCGACGGTGACGTCGGCAGCGCTGATCAGCAAGCCATTGCCCAAGCCCTGGCTGTGGATCACCGCACCGGGTTCGCAGGTGAGTTGCAAAGGTTGGTCGATGCTGAAGGAGCCCTGGTAGTCGCCGGCGGGCAGGCGCCAGTGCTGCGGGCCTGCGGCTACCAACGGCAAGTCGGTGATGGGCAGTACTGCGGCGCTGGCGGTGGCCGAAAATAGCAGCCACACACACCCGATCAATAACGTGCGGGGTTGAACCACGGAGTATTCCTTTTGATCAAAACCCAATCTGTGGAGCGACACAGATCTAGTGTGAGAGCTGGCTTGCCTGCGATGGCGGTATACCAGCCGCCAAAAATAGTGGCTGAACCGCCGCTATCGCGGGCAAGCCCGCTCCCACATTGGTTGGTGCTCGCCGTTAAGCGCGCTCGACCAACATGCGCCCTACCATCTCCATATGCAGCGCATGGCAGAACCAGCTGCAGTAGTACCAATGCAGCCCCGGCTTGTCGGCGATGAAGGTGATGGAAGACGTTTGCTGCGGGCTGATTTCCATGCTCACTCCATGGTTGGTCATGACAAAGCCGTGGGTCACGTCCTCGATCTGGTCGATGTTGGTAATGGTCACCGTGACCTCATCGCCCTGCTTGACGGTAAATTCCGTGAGGCCATAGGTCGGCGCCATGGAGGTCATGTACACCCGCACTTTCTTGCCGTCGCGGATCACCTTGTTATCGGTCTCCAGCTTGATGCCGTCCTTGGCAGCGATGGCCACGGTTTCGGCAAAGAACGGGTCGTTGCGCTCCCAGATTTTCTTGGTCTTGATCTGGTCGCGCCGCGCCATCACGCAGTCATGAGGTTCGGCGAAGGTCGGGCCGTCGTGGACCAGTTTCATTTCATCGCCCGAGATATCGATCAATTGATCGTTTTCCGGGTGCAACGGGCCGGTGGGCAGGAAGCGGTCCTTGGAGAATTTGCTGAGCACCACCAGCCATTGGCCGTCGGCGTCCCGGGTTTCGGTGAGCGAGGCGTGGTTGTGGCCCGGTTGGTAGTGCACATCGAGCTTCTGCTTGATGTAGTTGACCTTCTCGCCGCCGTAGGCGCGGATGGCTTCGGCGATGTTCCACTTCACCACCTGGCTGTCGATAAACAGCGTGGTGTAGGCAAAACCCCGGCCATCGTAGGTGGTGTGCAACGGGCCCAGGCCCAGCTCCGGCTCGCCGACGACCACGCCGCGCGGGTCTTTGATCTTGTCGCTGAACAGGTCGTCGAGCTTGTCGATGGCGATGATGGTGCAGGTCGGCGACAGCTTGCCGTTGGCGATAAAGTACTTGCCGTCCGGCGAGGTGTTGCAGCCATGGGGGTTCTTCGGCACCGGGATATAGCGGGTGAATTCACTGTCCTTGCCATCGTCGCCCTTGCGCCCGTCCACCACCGGCACCTTGACGCCGTCGAGGTTGATGAACTTGCCGGCCTTGATCGCCGCCTCGATGCGCGGGATGTTGAACACTACCACCCAGTCGCGCTCGTTGCGCATCATGCCGCCCAGGTCGGAGGCCTTCTCGGAGTTGTAGCAAGTGGCCGCCGCGTATTTCCCGGTGTAATCCATGTCGGCGTTGTCGAGGTTGCCATCGACGATGACCTGGAAGGCCATTTCCATTTTTTCCGCGTCGATGGCGTTGAACATGGTGAAGCTGTTTTTGTCTTGCAGGTCGAAGGTGTGGCCGTCATTGGGGTGCGGAATGATGAACTCGGCGTTGCAGAACACGTACTTGGTGTACGGCACCTTTTGCAGGCGCAGACCGTGGATCGCCTGGGCGTTGGGCACGGTGACGATCTTGTCGCACTTCATGATGTCCAGGCGGATCCGCGCGACGCGGGTGTTGGCCTTGTCGTTGATAAACAGGTATTTGCCGTCGTAGCGGCCATCGGTGGTGGACAAGTGCGGGTGATGGCAATCACCGTTCTGGTACTTGGCGCCCTCGCCGAGGATGCGCTTGCTCTCGTTGGTCAGGCCCCAGCCGGTGGCCGAGTCGACGTTGAATACCGGGATGCGCATCAGCTCGCGCATCGACGGCACACCCAGCACCCGCACTTCGCCTTGGTGGCCGCCGCTCCAGAAACCGTAGTACTGGTCCAGCTCACCCGGGCCCACATGGATCTTCGACTTCGCTTCCTTGGCCGCCGCCGCAAAGGACTCGCGGGTAAACACCGTACCGCCGATGGCCGAGGCGCCTGCCAGCACCGCGCCGGTCACGGCGCCGGTGCCGAGGAAGCCACGCCGGCTCATGCCTTCGGGTTGCGGTGTGGCCCCGGTTTTTTTCGATTCGCTGTCGTTCATGATGTGCTCCAGATGGGAAAAGTGGGTGCCCAAGGCCGTCATTCAGGCACCGCCACCTGCACCACCGGGATCAATTGCCCAGGGGTGGGTGCGGCCTTGTTGCGTTTCTTGCGTTTGTTGATCAGTGGCGGGCATTTGTGGTCGTTGTGCCAGGTCATCTGGCAATCGAGGCAGTAGTGGCATTCATTGGCGTTGATATGGCCATCGGGGTGGATCGCCTGGATCTCGCATTCCTTGGCGCACAATTGGCACGGATCGCCACATTCCTTGCGCCGCTTGAGCCAGTCGAACAGGCGGAACTTGCTCGGGATTGCCAGCGCCGCGCCCAGCGGGCAGAGATAGCGGCAATAGACCTTGCGCGTGAAAATGTTGATCACCAGCAGCACCAAGGCATAGGCGACGAACCACCACTGGCGGTCGAAATGCAGGGTGATGGCGGTCTTGAACGGTTCCACTTCGGCAAACCGTTCGGCAGTGGCCATCGACTCCAGGGACAGGCCAAACAGCCCTAGCAGGATCAGGTACTTGATCGCCCACAGCCGCTCATGCACGGCAAACGGCAGTTCGAACTGGCGCACCTTGAGCTTGCGAGCCGCCTCGTTGATCAACTCCTGCAGCGCCCCGAACGGGCACAACCAACCACAGAACACCCCACGCCCCCACAGCAGGATGCTGGCGGCGGTGAATACCCAGAGCATGAAGATCAGCGGGTCGGTGAGGAACAGCTCCCAGCGGAACTGCTGGAACAGCGCATGCACGAAAGTCAGCACATTGACCACCGACAACTGGCCCAGGGCGTACCAGCCGATAAACACCACGGTAAACAGCAGGTAACCGCGACGCACCCAGTGCAGCAGACGCGGGCGCCGGGCCAGGCTGTCCTGCAAAAACAGAATCACCGTCAACAGCACCAGGGCGGCGCCCAGCACCAGGACCTGCACCTGTTTCTGGTACCAGATCGTCAGCCACATCGGCCGCTTGGCTTCGTCGATGGCGGCCTGTTCCGCGGCGGTCGGCAGGGGTCGTTCCAGGTAGGCCTCGGGCATCTGGTAAGGCAGTTCAAAGCTGGTGAAGGTGCCGCTGACCGGGCCGGTCTGGCGCCGCACCAGCAACTCCAGGGTCCACGCCGAGCCTGGGTCGAACGCGGCCTGGGGGCGCACGATAAACACCGACATTTCCTCGAACTCGGGCATGCCCTCGGCGAATACGTCATACAGGCGCTGGTGGTCCATATCGCGAAAGCTGATGACGTTGCCGAACTGGCGCAACTGCACCCGATCAAAAATCCCGCCGCGCACGTAGCCCGAGCCCTTGAACGAAAACACCCCGCGACCCAGCACCGCAATGGCCTGTTCGCCAGGCTTGAGGCCGTGCATCAGCACCCGGTACTGCGCCTCGCCCAACAGGTTGCGACCGATGGTCGGCGCGTTGAGATCCGCCACATACAAGTCGATAAATGTCTCGTCGGCCTGCCCCGGCCCCGCCACTTCCACACCTTCGGCCTCGGTGCCCTTGAAGGCAGCGTCCACCTGGCCGCGTGTCAGGTGCAGGCGACGCACTGCGCCATTACCGGTCAATTGCGCCCAGTTGGCGGGCTCGAACAGATCAGGGCGCACCAGCGCGACTTTCTGCGCGGTGCTGGCCTTGTCCTCGATCAATTTGAGCGACACCGCCACTTCATGGGCGGCACGCATGATCACTTCATTGACCACCATGGCCGTAACGGTGGCACCGGCCACCGCATCCACAGTCACCGCCTGGCTGTCGCTGGAGTGCCCCACTACTACCCGCTGCCTGACGTTGATCCCACTGTAGCGCGCCGTGAAGTCATGCAACTTGGCCTCGGGAATGCCAATCAGCAGGATCGGCTCGTGGTGCTCCAGCACATAGGCATCACGGATCACCCCGGCCGGGTCGAGGATCACTTGGGTGTTGATCGGTTTGCCGGAGTAAGCCGGGATATCCACCACATCCAGGCTCTGGAACACGTAGCCGATCACCGCGCCTTTGGCCGACAGCGTGCGCACCTTGAACTTGCCTTCAGGGGCGGAAATGGCGTCTGCCTGGGGGAAGATCTTGTCGATGCGCTGCTGTTCAATCGCGCCGTAGGACTTGGCCTGGGCCGGGCCGGCCAGGCTGAACAGTAAAACCAGGACAACCAGCCAGGTGACGGGACTTGCCGCCAAGGTAGCGAGGGTCGAGGGCTTGGTGCGGTTCATGGGCTCACTGACTTCAACGGCCGGAATATGCAGCCGATGGTAGGTGGCAGGTGGCCAGTGAGCCCTTGATTGAAATCAAGTCTGGGGGCGGTGCGGCGTTTGGGCGCTGGGCAGGCAGCCCCGGCTTAACAGTCTTTGACAGTTTCCCGACAAAGCTGTCAAAGACCCCTGCCCACGCCGTCCCTAGGATTCGAGCCTCCCATGGAACGACGAAGGCCATCATGCGTTCAAGAACGATCTACCTCGCTGCCACCTCTGTGTGCCTGCTCACCTGCACCCAACTGTCAGTCGCCACCGACTGGCAATACAGCCTGCAAGCCGGGGCGGCCAACCTGCCGCGCTACAGCGGCAGCAATGAACGGATGACCGCGCCCCTGCTGGGCGTAAACGTCATCAGCCCATGGGGGATTTTTCTCGATACCAACAGGGGGCTGGGCTGGGGTTATGAAGATGACCAACTGAGCTTCAGCGCCTATGTCGGCGCCAGCACCGCGCGCAAGGACCAGAAGAAAAGCACCCACCTGGGTTCCGACCGGCTCAAGGGCATGGGCGACATCAAGTCGCGGCCACAGTTTGGGGTGAGTGCCAGCTATACCCTGGGCAGCGCGATCCTGGGCGCGACCCTGGAACATGCCTTGGAGCAAGACGATAAAAAAGACAGCGGCAAGGCCTTCACCTCATTGGAGTTGAGCATCGGCACCAACCTGTATGACGGCGACTACGGCACGGTAGACGCCAGCCTCAACAGCCGCTTTGGCGATAGCAACTATGTACAGACGTGGTATGGCGTGACCAGCGGCCAAGCCCAGCGCAGCCGCTTTCGCGCGTATGACGCCAAGGGTGGGATGGTCAGCCGGGGGCTGAACCTCGATTGGAGCGTGCCCCTTGGCGAGCACACCACATTCTCGACCTTGCTGGATGTGCAGTACTTGTCGGGTGATGCGGGTAAAAGCCCGATTGTGGAGCGCAGGATGCAGACTTCGGTGATGGGCGTGCTGAACTACACCTTTTGACGGAGCGGATGGCTGGGGAGAGTGCGCAGTTGTGGCGAGCGGGCTTGTCGGAACGCCGCATCGCCCGCGCTGGGCTGCGGAGCAGCCCCAAACCCAGCCACCGCCGTATATCTGAAGAAACGCGGCGGACTTATTGGGGCTGCTCCGCAGCCCAGCGCGGGGCAAGCCCGCTCGCCACAACAGCCCGCTCGCCACAACAGCCCGTTTGCCACAATCGGCCGGTCGGCATCTACAGATCGGCGTAGGCCCAAGTCATGCGAAACGACGCCCCGCCCCACTGCGAGTCAAGCACCTGCACCTGCCCGCCATGCCACTGGCTGACCCGCTGGACCAACGCCAGGCCCAGGCCAAAGCCGCCGGTGCGGCGGTCGCGGCTGGCGTCCAGGCGCGTAAACGGCTGGAAGATTCTCTCGCGGCCGTCCTCGGGTACGCCGGGGCCGTCATCGCAGACGCGTACCTCATAGCCGCTGCCGAATTTGACCAACGACACCTCCACCCGATGCTCGGCGTAACGAATGGCATTGCGCAGCAGGTTGATCACGGCGCGCGCCATAAACCGTGGCTCGATCTGGATGAACTCCACTTCACAGGTACGCAGTGACAACTGCACGCCTTCCGCTTCCGCTTCCAGGGCGACGCTGCCGATCACACTGTCGAGCCAGCTTTGGGCCTCGATGTTCTCGCGGGTGACTTGGGTGGCACCACGCTCCAGGCTGGCGTAGGTCAACAGCTCGGAAACCATGTCTTCCAGCTCGCCAAGGTCGGCGTACATGTCGCCGATCAGCGCGCGGCTCTGGCGCGGGTCCGCTTCCTGCTTGAGTTGATCGAGCTCAAACGACAAGCGCGCAATCGGTGTGCGCAATTCATGGGACACCGCGTTGGTCAGCTCACGCTGGTTGGCGATCAAATGCTCGATGCGCTCGGCCATCTGGTTGAAGTGCCCGGCCAACTCACGCACGGTGGAGCGACGCGGCAACAGGATGCGCGAGCCCAGGTCATTGTCACCAAAACGCTGGGCCGCCAGGCGGATGTGCTCAAGGTCACGCCAGTGCGGGCGCACCCAGAAATACAGGACGATGGCCAGGCACAAGCCCAACAAGCTGTAGGCCCACAGATACAGCCAGCGTGGCTCCACCGGCAGCTTGACCTCAAGCAACTGCGCGCCGCCGTCGATTTCAGTGATGAACTCCATGAAATCGCCGCGCACCACCAACTTGCCATCAGCCAGCAACTGTTGCTCCCGGGGGTCAAGGCCGGCTGCGTCGCGGTCAATAAACCCCAGGCGCAAGCCATAGTGCTTTTGCAGCTCGGCCAGCCGCGCCTCGCGGGCCGGGCCGGGCGGCAACGGGCGCAACTGCTCCACCAGGCCGTAGGCCGGGCCGCGCATGGCTTCACGGTTGTAGGTTTCGTTGGCTTCGGGCAGCAATTCGTCGAAGGTGTAGTTCACCAGCCAGATCGCCCCCGCCAACCCCAGGGCCAGGATGATGTACAGGCGCAGAAACAGGCGCAGCATCTGGCTAGACCTCCCAGGCAAACGGATTGAACAAATAGCCCTTGCCCCAGATGGTCTTGATGCACACGGGTTCTCGGGGGTTGTCGTTGAGTTTGCTGCGCAGCTTGCTGATATACACATCAACACTGCGGTTGAGCCCATCAAAGGCAATCCCGCGCATACGGTTAAGGATATCGTCGCGCGAGAGGATCTTCCCCGCACTGCTGGCCAGCAACCACAGCAGCTCGAACTCCATGGTGGTCAGGTCGATCTTCTCATCACCCAGGCTCACGCCCCGGCAACTGCGGTCAATCGCCAGTTGGCCGAACGCCAGCGAGCCGCGCACCGTCGGCTCCGGCAGATGACGGCGCTGCAAGGCGCGGAGGCGTGCCAGCAGTACCGGCGGCTTGATCGGTTTGATCACGTAGTCATCGGCGCCGGATTCCAGGCCGAGGATATGGTCCAGGTCATCCTCCTTGGCGGTGAGGATCACGATGGGTGTGTCGGACACATTGCGGATCTCGCGGCACACATGCAGGCCACTCTGGCCCGGCAGCATCAGGTCGAGCACGACGATCTTCGGCTTGAAGGCCAGGAACGCCGCCAAGGCTTCATCGCCCCGGTGCACCACGCGCACGTCAAAGCCATGCTGTGCCAGGAAATGCTCGATCAGCCCTGCCAGCTTCTCATCGTCCTCAACGAGCAAGACCTTGCCCAGACCCAAGTTTTCCATAAGTTTCCACTGCGCGCGCCGATTGAAGTGCGCGCATTATAGTGGGCAACCGCGCTCCACAAGCGCATGCAGAGCCCCTTACTGCGGGGCTTCGACGCAAACTTCATGTTTTTAAGAGTTTTTTACAAATAGCCCGCAGTCTTTCACGATCAGGCCGGTACGCCGCTGTGGAAACGGAACTCGACGTCCGGCGATTCGATCAGTTCCTGCTCGGCGGCGCGGACCCGCTCGATCACCTGGGCAACGTCCTTGGCATCACCATACTGATAAGCCAGCTTCAGATAACCCTGAAAATGCCGCGCCTCGCTTTTCAGCAGGCCAAAGTAGAACTTGCCGAGTTCTTCGTCCAAATGTGGCACCAGTGCTTCGAAACGCTCGCAACTGCGCGCTTCGATAAAAGCGCCTACCACCAGGGTGTCCACCAGCTTGACCGGTTCGTGACTGCGCACCACCTTGCGTAGACCCGAGGCATAGCGGCTGGCATGCAACTGGCGCAGCTCGATCTTGCGCTTTTTCATCAGGCGCATGACTTGCTCATGGTGCACCAGTTCTTCGCGGGCCAGGCGCGACATCATGTTGATCAGGTCGACATGGGAGTGGTACTTGGCAATCAGGCTCAGGGCGGTGCTGGCGGCCTTGAACTCGCAGTTCTTGTGGTCGATCAGCAGGGTTTCCTGGTCGGCCAGTGCGGCCTGGACCCAGGCATCGGGGGTGCGGCAACCGAGGAATTCATGGATTTCGGGCAGGTTCATCGGGCTCACGGGCAAAGGATCACAAAAGGCCGCCGATTATACCGACCCCGCTGCAGACCACCAGTCACGGGCCTTGATGTGCATCAACATGCCCTACGGCGGGCAACAACTATAGTTGTTCCAAGTCCTGTCCTTTCCACCCTTGGAGATCCCGCTCATGAACGATATTGGCAGAATCCTCGTGATCATCGAGCCCGAACACTCGGAGAGCCTGGCCCTCAAGCGCGCCAAGCTGGTCGCCAAGGCGACCGGCGCACACCTGCATTTGCTGGTATGCGATAAAAAACATGAGCATTCGGCATTGTTGAGCCTGCTGAAGGAACAACTGTTGGCAGACGGCTACAGCGTCAGCACCGAGCAGGCCTGGAACAACAATCGGCACGAAACCATCATCGCCGTGCAGCAAGCCGAAGGGTGTGCACTGGTGATCAAGCAGCACTACCCCGACAGCCCGTTG
Organism: Pseudomonas proteolytica; assembly: GCF_007858275.1. Taxonomy (GTDB): domain Bacteria; phylum Pseudomonadota; class Gammaproteobacteria; order Pseudomonadales; family Pseudomonadaceae; genus Aquipseudomonas; species Aquipseudomonas proteolytica. The sequence continues at coordinate 62,181 of NZ_VFEV01000020.1, read as the reverse complement.
AAAAGGGCCCTGCTGACGCCGGATGACTGGAAGCTGCTGCGCTTGTGCCCGGCGGCAGTGCTGTTGGTCAAGACCGCGACCCCGTGGACCGACGGGGTGATCCTGGCGGCCGTCGACGTGGGCAACGAAGACAACGAGCATAACGCCCTGCACGCCGCCATTGTCGATCATGGTTTTGACATTGCCAGCCTGGCCAAGGGCCAATTGCATGTGATCAGCGCCCATCCGTCGCCCATGCTGTCGGCCGCTGATCCGGTGTTCCAACTCAAAGAAACCATCGAAGCCCGCTATCGCGAGCAGTGCAAGGCGTTCCAGGCCAAATTCGACATCGACGACAGCCACATGCATATCGAAGAAGGCCCGGCCGATGTACTGATTCCCCATGCCGCCCATAAATTGCGCGCGGCGGTCACAATCATTGGCACCGTGGCGCGTACCGGGATTTCCGGGGCGCTGATCGGCAACACGGCGGAAGTGGTGCTGGATGCGCTGGAGAGCGATGTGCTGGTACTCAACCCCCAGAGCATCATCGATCACCTGGAGAAACCGGCCAACAAGCGCTGATACCCATCCCTCGGCCAATGAAAATCAATTGTAGGGGCTGGCTTGTCGGATCGCCGCACCGCTGCGATGGCGGTGGGTCATCTGATACATCTCTGCCTGAACGGGCGCCATCGCGGGCAAGCCCGCTCCCACATTTTGATCGGTATCGTCAGCCAGAAAGTGCATCCTTGAGGAACCCAGGGGCGATGTAGCGCTGGTAATGCGCCTCGGACAGGATAAAAAATTCCCGATCAATGGCATCGCGCAGTTCCGGCAGGTTCCAGTCGCGAAACTCCGGCATCAGCACCATCCCATAGGCTTCCAGGTTGTTGATCACCCGCGCGCCCCGGGCGATCAACTGGTAAGCCCAGCAGTATTCGGATTGGTGCGGCACAAAGCGGATTTTGCGCTGCTCCAACTGCCAACGCAGCTGCTTGGGATCGAAAACCTCCAGTTTGCCCGCCATCACCTGCACCAGCAGTTGCTCAAGCCGCAGCCATACGGCACGTTTTTCTTCCTCGCCGTAGCCGTTCCACTGGATCACTTCGTGGTGGAAACGCTTGCAGCCCCGGCACACGAGATCGCCGTAAACCGTGGAGCACAGGCCGATGCAAGGGGTCTTGATGGTTTGGTTGGACATGGGTGGCAGCGCACAAATCAGCGAAACAGTGGCCCATGTTAGCCCTTTGTCTAAGGTTCATCACCCTGCAAACTTGCTGCGGCAACTTACCTTTAGAAAATTTTTGCCGTAGAATCATCCGGCCTTGTAAGGCGCCAAATAATCCGTTGGAAGCTGTTTTCAAAGCGTCACGAGCACAGTCGTTCCTTCAGAACGGTGTTGGCGCTGGTTGTTTAACCTTTAAATAACCAGCACCAACCCTCATCAGCTCCGTTCTGCAGGCGTAAAACTTTGAAAGCAGCTTCTGTGAGAAATGCCGGCAGCGCTGGCTCTACGGCCCAAAAAGCCCTCGAGCGCATGCGTGCCGTGCATGTCTGGATGAGCGTCCCGTGGGACCACTGATGAGGGTAATAACTGTGCTTGAAGCCTACCGCAAACATATCGAAGAGCGTGCAGCCCTGGGTATCGTTCCCCAGCCGCTAAACGCCGAACAAACCGCAGGCCTGGTCGAGCTGCTGAAAAATCCCCCGGCTGGCGAAGAAGAGTTCCTCGTTGACCTGATCACCAACCGCATTCCACCAGGCGTTGACGAAGCTGCCTACGTCAAGGCCGGTTTCCTGTCTGCCCTGGCCAAGGGCGAAGTTTCTTCTCCCCTGATCGACAAAAAGCGCGCTGTTGAACTGCTCGGCACCATGCAAGGCGGCTACAACATCGTGACCCTGGTCGAGCTGTTGGACGACGCCGAACTGGCCGCCGTTGCAGCTGCCCAGCTCAAGCACACCCTGCTGATGTTCGATGCTTTCCACGACGTCGCGGAAAAAGCCAAGAACGGCAACCAGCACGCCAAGGAAGTGATCCAGTCCTGGGCCGACGGCGAGTGGTTCAAGAACCGCCCGACCCTGGCCGACAAGATCAGCCTGCGTGTATTCAAGGTCACTGGCGAAACCAACACCGACGACCTGTCCCCTGCTCCCGATGCCTGGTCCCGTCCTGACATCCCGCTGCACGCCCTGGCCATGCTGAAAATGGCCCGTGAAGGCATCGTGCCGGACGAGCAAGGCAAGACCGGCCCGATGAAGCAGATCGAAGAAATGCGCGGCCAGGGCTTCCCGATCGCCTACGTCGGTGACGTAGTCGGTACCGGTTCGTCCCGTAAGTCGGCAACCAACTCGGTACTGTGGTTCTTCGGCGACGACGTTCCCTACGTGCCTAACAAGCGCGCTGGCGGCTTCTGCTTCGGCAGCAAGATCGCTCCAATCTTCTACAACACCATGGAAGATGCTGGCGCACTGCCAATCGAATTCGACGTTACCAACATGCACATGGGCGACGTGATCGACCTGTACCCGCATGCTGGCAAAGTCTGCAAACACGGCACCGATGAAGTCCTGACCACCTTCGAAATGAAGACCCCGGTCCTGTTGGACGAAGTACGTGCCGGCGGCCGTATCCCACTGATCATCGGCCGTGGCCTGACCGACAAGGCCCGCGCCGAGCTGGGCCTGGGCCCTACCGACCTGTTCAAGCTGCCTGAAGCACCTGTCGACACTGGCAAGGGTTTCACCCTGGCCCAGAAGATGGTCGGCAAGGCCTGTGGCCTGCCAGAAGGCAAAGGCGTTCGTCCAGGTACGTACTGCGAACCGAAGATGACCACCGTCGGTTCCCAGGACACCACCGGTCCTATGACCCGTGACGAACTCAAAGACCTGGCGTGCCTGGGCTTCTCCACCGATCTGGTGATGCAGTCCTTCTGCCACACCGCGGCCTATCCAAAGCCGATCGACGTGACCACCCACCACACCCTGCCTGACTTCATCATGACCCGTGGCGGTGTATCGCTGCGTCCAGGCGACGGCATCATCCACAGCTGGCTGAACCGCATGCTGCTGCCGGACACCGTAGGTACCGGTGGTGACTCCCACACCCGTTTCCCGATGGGCATCTCGTTCCCGGCCGGTTCTGGCCTGGTCGCGTTCGCCGCAGCCACTGGCGTAATGCCACTGGACATGCCGGAATCGATCCTGGTGCGCTTCAAAGGCAAAATGAAACCTGGCATCACCCTGCGTGACCTGGTTCATGCCATTCCTTACTACGCGATCCAGTCCGGCCTGCTGACCGTTGAGAAAAAAGGCAAGAAAAACGCCTTCTCTGGTCGCATCCTGGAAATCGAAGGCCTGAACGACCTGACGCTGGAGCAGGCTTTCGAGCTGTCCGACGCCTCGGCCGAACGTTCGGCTGCCGGTTGCACCATCAAGCTGTCGAAAGACTCCGTCACCGAGTACCTGAACTCCAACATCACCCTGCTGCGCTGGATGATCGGTGAAGGCTACGGTGATGCGCGTACCCTGGAACGTCGTGCCCAAGCGATGGAAGCCTGGGTTGCCAACCCTGAGCTGATGGAAGCCGATGCCGACGCCGAATACGCCGAAGTCATCGAGATCGACCTGGCCGAAATCAACGAGCCAATCCTCTGCGCGCCGAACGACCCGGATGACGCCCGTCTGCTGTCCAGCGTTGCTGGCGAGAAGATCGACGAAGTGTTCATCGGTTCGTGCATGACCAACATCGGTCACTTCCGCGCTGCCGGTAAGTTGCTGGAGCAGGTCAAGGGCCAGCTGCCAACCCGTCTGTGGCTGTCGCCGCCGACCAAGATGGACGCTCACCAACTGACCGAAGAAGGCTACTACGGCATCTACGGCAAGGCTGGCGCGCGCATGGAAATGCCGGGCTGCTCGCTGTGCATGGGTAACCAGGCACGTGTAGAGCCGAACTCCACCGTAGTGTCGACTTCGACCCGTAACTTCCCGAACCGTCTGGGTGATGGCGCGAACGTCTACCTGGCCTCGGCTGAGCTGGCGGCAGTCGCTTCCACGCTGGGTCGCCTGCCGACCGTCGAAGAGTACATGGGCTACGCGGCCAAACTGGACACCATGGCCAGTGATGTCTACCGCTACCTGAACTTCGACCAGATCGCCGAGTTCCGTAAAATCGCTGCAAGTGCCAACATTCCGGTGGTTCAAGCCTAAGGTCTACTGACACAAAAAACGCCGCGTATCGCAAGGTACGCGGCGTTTTTTATGCCTGGAGAAATGTGGCGTCTGTTGTGGCCTCATCGCGGGCAAGCCCGCTCCCACAGGGGATCGCGGCGAGGCAGGGAATTTTGGACGCGCCACAAAACGAATGTGGGAGCTGGCTTGCCTGCGATAGTGGGTCAATCACCTATACGTCTAACTGACCCACCGCTATCGCGGGCAAGCCCGCTCCCACAGGGGGTCTCGGCGAGGCAGGGAATTTTGGACACGCCACAAAACAAATGTGGGAGCTGGCTTGCCTGCGATAGCGGTGGGTCAATCACCTATGCGTCTAACTGACCCACCGCTGGGGATCGCGGCGAGGCAGGGAATTTTGGACACGCCACAAAACGAATGTGGGAGCTGGCTTGCCTGCGATAGCGGTGGGTCAATCACCTATACGTCTAACTGACCCACCGCTATCGCGGGCAAGCCCGCTCCCACACAAAACCACCTTTTAGCGCTGTACCGCCTTGGGCCTTAGGCCAACAGCGAGTAAACCACCGCTGTGATCGCCACCAGACCTACCGCCGTAACAAACACATTGGACGCCTGCCCACGGTATTTGGCCATGGCTGGTACCTTGCGAATCGCGTACATCGGCATCAGGAACAGGATCGAGGCGATGATCGGCCCACCCAGGGCCTCGATCATTCCCAGGATGCTTGGGTTCAGGGTGGCCACGATCCAGCACACCACCAGCATGAAGCCCGCAGTCATGCGGTCCAGGGCCTTGGCACCCGGGCGGCGGCCGCTCTTGACGATCAGGCCCTTGAGGCCTTCGCTGGCGCCGATGTAGTGGCCCAGGAACGACTTGGCAATTGCCACGAACGCAATCAATGGCGCCGCAAAGGCAATGGTCGGGTTATCGAAGTGGTTGGCCAGGTAGGACAGGATCGACAGGTTCTGCGCCTTGGCTTCGGCCAGTTGGCCCGGCGACAAGGTCAGTACGCAACTGAATACGAAGAACATCACCATCGCCACCATCAACAGATGGGCGCGGGACAGGATCTGCGAGCTGCGCTCTTCGGCGTGGGCGCCGTACTGGCGTTTCTGGTCAACGGCGAAGGCCGAGATGATCGGCGAGTGGTTGAACGAGAACACCATCACCGGAATCGCCAGCCACATCGTATGCAGCAGCGCCGACGGTGCCGGCACAGTGCTGGCGGTGCTGAGGATGCCGCCGTTCCAGTGCGGCACCAGGTACACCGCCAGAAACAGCAAGGCGACAATAAACGGATACACCATCAGGCTCATGGCCTTGACGATCACCTGTTCGCCGCAACGCACCACGCCCAGCAGGCCCAGGATCAACACAAACGACAACAGCGCCCGTGGCGGCGGCTCAATGTGCAGTTGGTGCGACATGAAGCTGCCAACCGTATTGGTCAACGCCACGCTGTAGATCAGCAGGATCGGGAAGATCGCGAAGAAGTACAGCAAGGTGATCAACGCCCCGGCCTTGATGCCGAAGTGTTCTTCAACCACCTCGGTGATATCCGAGCCTGCACGGCCCGACAATACAAAGCGCGTCAGGCCACGGTGCGCGTAATAAGTCATCGGGAACGCCAGCAGCGCGAGGATCAGCAACGGCCAGAAGCCGCCCAGGCCAGCGTTGATGGGTAGAAACAAAGTACCGGCGCCAATCGCCGTGCCGAACAGGCCAAGCATCCAGGTCGTGTCCTGGCGGCTCCAGCCCGTGAGGCTTACAGGTGTCGTTGCGTAGCGTTCATCGACGCTATTGGCCTGATCATTCATCCGCTCGGTTCTCCGCTTTCATACGATCGCGACGAGTCAGAAAAACCTGACAGGCAGCGCCACGACCGTAACAGGGGCGCGATTGTCCGGGATTCGCCTGCATAAGCAAAGACTTAGCTGACGAATGCAGAGCCTGCAAAAAAGTCGCGCCGACAACTTCAGCCTCTGAGGCGGCCCCTCCAGCACCCATATGCAGCCCGCCTGAAGACTGCTAACGATGCGCTTTTTTATGTCTCGGTTTGTTCTTTCGGGAACGCGGTGCACCAGCACCGCCACACAACGCTGAGCGCTATAAAAGGCGTGTCACGTCCACAACCTTCCCTCTTAATTGGAGAACTCAAAATGACTTCAATTGCTTCAAGCAATCAGAACTTCTTCTTCGATGCTGGCCTGCTGACGGACACCATCAGCCAATTCGTCGCATTACACCAACCCGACCAACAGCCCAAGCCTGAGCACCCACAAACTGACCCCAACACCTTCAGCTTCAATGGGGCCGAGTTTCAGGCGCACAAACCACGCAACTCCCTGATTCCCTTTCCAAGAATAGGCTGAGTCTCATCAAGTGACGTCGCGGCGCGTCAGCCCGCGGCGCACTTCCCGCCTTAAACATAAGTCATATCCAAAAGCCAAACCCCAGGAAACGACAACTTAACTTTAGGAGATCTCCTACACACAACTAAGTAACAAACCAAAGATCAACTTTTTAACATCGCTGAATTTGTTACAAACATATACTTAAGTATTGATAGACATTCTCAGCAGACCTATATTCCTCCACTACTGCTTCCAAGCAGTGCATCGCCGGCAGCACCCTCAACTCCATACAGGAATAATTCAATGAAAAAATACAATTGTATATTTACCGGGCTTTTTCTCGTGACCCTGCTCACCCCAGTCGCCAGCCAAGCACAACCGACAAACGCCGATATCCGCGCATTCGCTTCGTCCCCTCAGTGGCTGACCACCAAAGTTTATATAGAAGGTACCCCCCAGGTTGACGTCAAGGACAAGTACCCAGGCGTAGTAGGCATATCCATGTGGGACCCCGAGCGCAATCGCTACGAGTTCTTCTACGCCGACACCGGGTTGTCAAAATATGATAATGGCGGTGGCGGGTACTTCCTTGTTACGGGCGACAAAAAGACTCATATCCTGATCCCTGACAAAGGCCCGACCAGAACAGTGGTCAGGCGACTCGAGGCCCTGAATAACGAAGAGTTCACCTATTCGCGGGAGGTGCCGCGCGACATGGTCGAGACCAACGAGAAAGTCCGCATCTATGTGGTTCACGCGCCTTACAAAGGCCCCATAAAAACCACCACATCCCACTGAACACTCTTCACCCATTGAATGCACTTTCCAACAACTTCCGAAAACAACAAAAAGACCCCATTTATGAAAACCCAACTCAAGTCACTCTTAATATCCACAGTAGGGGTTTGTGCTCTACTTATCGGCTGCGCCAATGCACAACCCACAGCCACCCCGGCCGCAAGCGCACCTGTTGCTACAAAAGACAATGCAATCATGCTGACGGTATTTCTAAAGCATGATCAATCGCGACCATTAAGCGAACTAAGAGCGCAACTCGCCAAGCAGGAGTTCTATAAAGTCTTCCCACCGGAGGGGGTAGAGGTCGTCAGTTGGAACATCACCATGGGTATCGGACAAGTCATCGTCCTGCGCCTGCCCGCCTCTCGCCTGTCGGCGGTCAACCTGGCATTGGAAAACACCGCATGGGGCCCCTACCGGACCGAGTTTTTCCCTACCTATGATTTCAAGGCAATCGCCCAGGCGGAACAGAACAAGGTGAGGCAAGCCCAGTAGCACCGGAATCGATGCACAGCGTCTTCAGGCGCTGTCATCCCCTTCTCAAGAGCTCCCATCAAATAAAGATCTTCCACCCGCTGGCATTTCGTACTTAAAAAATGCCGCATAATCCCGGTCTCAAACCCCACAACAAGAGCTGCCCCATGTCCGCCACTGTTCTGGTCCTGGTTGAAACCATCAACGAATACCTGCACATCATCGAGAGCAATGACTTTCATGTGATCCTCGCGCCGACGCCCGCCGAACGCGCCCAGGCCATCAAGGCCCATGGCACGCAGATCAAGGCTGTGCTGACCCGTGGCCCTTTGGGGTTGCATGCCGAGGAAATCGCCGCCCTGCCGCTGCTGGAAATCATTTGCGTGATCGGCGCTGGCTATGAGCAGGTCGACCTGCAGGCTGCGAGCAACCGGGGCATCGTCGTCACCAACGGTGCCGGCGTGAACGCCCCTTCGGTGGCGGACCACGCCATGGCGCTGCTGCTGTCACTGGTACGTGACATCCCCCGCGCCGACGCAGCGGTACGGCGCAGTGAATGGCCGAAGGTCATGCGCCCGTCCCTTTCGGGCAAGCAACTGGGGATCCTGGGCCTGGGCGCGGTCGGCATGGCGATCGCCCAGCGCGCGGCGCTGGGTTTTGACATGCAGATCAGTTACCACAGCCGCCAGCCCCGCAGCGATGTGGACTACACCTACTGCGCCACACCGGTAGAACTGGCGCGCAACTCGGACTTCCTGGTGATTGCCACGCCCGGCGGGCCGGGCACCCGTCACTTGATCGACCGCCAAGCGCTGGACGCCCTCGGGCCCCACGGTTTTTTGGTGAACATTGCCCGCGGCAGCGTGATTGTCACCGCCGACCTCATCAACGCCCTGGAACAACGACGCATCGGCGGCGCGGCGCTGGATGTGTTCGATGACGAGCCCAACGTGCCGGACGGCCTCAAGCGCCTCAACAACACAGTCCTCACCCCGCATGTGGCCGGGCTGTCGCCGGAAGCGGCCCATGACACCGTGCAACGGGTGGCGGACAATCTGGTGGAGTACTTCGCCGGGCGCCCGGTACTCACGCCAGTCGCCTTGCCGGCGCCCGAAAAGTGACCGATCAGGCACGCTGATTATCATCCAACACGCTAACCTATTAAGCCGTGCCAGCCTTGTGGCGGGTCGGCTGTGCGCATTAGATTAGCCAATAGTCAAAGGCCTCAAGAATAAGCAGAAGGGATAAGCATGGCGCTCAATGACCAATCCACCCAGATTCGCCCTGGCGAAGAACTGGATGCCAGCCTCATCGACCCCTACCTCAAGGCCCATATCCCAGGCCTGACCGGCAGCGCAAAAGTCAGCCAGTTTCCGGGGGGCGCCTCCAACCTGACCTACCTGCTTGAGTACCCTGATCAGGAGTTCGTCCTGCGTCGCCCGCCCTTTGGCCACAAGGCCAAGTCCGCCCATGACATGGGCCGCGAATTCCGCATCCTGAACCAACTCAAGGACGGTTTCCCCTACTGCCCCAAGGCCTACCTGCACTGCACCGACGAATCGGTGATCGGCGCCGAGTTCTATGTGATGGAGCGGGTCAAGGGCATCATCCTGCGCTCGGACCTGCCGCCGGAGCTGGGTCTGGACGCCGGGCGCACCGAAGCCCTGTGCAAAAGCTTCATCGACAAGTTCGTCGAACTGCACCAAGTCGACTATCACGCCTGCGGCCTGGCCGACCTGGGCAAACCCGAAGGTTATGTGGCACGCCAGATCAGCGGGTGGAGCGATCGCTACGAAAAAGCCCTGACCCCCGACGCCCCGAAATGGGAAGCCGTGCGCGCCTGGCTCAACGACAAGATGCCGGCTGATCATCCGACCTCCAGCATCGTGCACAACGACTATCGCTTCGACAACGTGATCCTCGACCCCAACAACCCGATGCAGATCATCGGCGTGCTGGACTGGGAACTGACCACCCTCGGTGATCCGCTGATGGACCTGGGCAACAGCCTCGCCTATTGGATCGAAGCCGCCGACCCTGCGCCCGTGCAACTGATGCGCCGCCAGCCGAGCAACGCGCCCGGCATGCTCACCCGCCGCCAGTTTGTCGATTATTACGCCGAGCGCGCCGGCATCCAGATCGACAATTTCGACTTCTACTACACCTACGGCCTGTTTCGCCTGGCCGGCATCGTGCAGCAGATCTACTACCGCTTCTTCCATGGCCAGACCCAGGACAAACGCTTTGCGCAGTTCATCCAGATGAACAAGCTGCTGGAGCAGATGAGCCTGAACGTCATCCACAAATCCACGCTTTGACCGACAAGGAACCACCATGTCCAAGACCCACCTGTTCGACCTCGACGGCAAGATTGCTTTTGTCTCCGGCGCCAGCCGTGGCATCGGTGAGGCCATTGCCAAGTTGCTGGCCCAGCAAGGCGCCCATGTGATTGTGTCGAGCCGCAAGATCGATGGCTGCCAACACGTGGCCGACGCGATCATCGCCGCCGGTGGCAAGGCTACGGCCATTGCCTGCCACATCGGTGAGATGGAGCAGATCACCCAGGTGTTTGCCGGCATCCGCGAGCAATTCGGGCGTTTGGACATCCTGGTCAACAATGCCGCGACCAACCCGCAGTTCTGCAACGTACTGGACACCGACCTGGGCGCCTTCCAGAAAACCGTCGACGTGAACATCCGTGGTTATTTCTTCATGTCGGTGGAAGCCGGCAAGCTGATGCGTGAAAACGGGGGTGGCAGCATCATCAACGTGGCCTCGATCAACGGTATTTCCCCCGGGCATTTCCAGGGTATCTACTCGGTGACCAAGGCCGCCGTGATCAATATGACCAAGGTCTTCGCCAAGGAATGTGCGCAGTTCGGTATTCGCTGCAACGCCCTGCTGCCGGGCCTGACCGACACCAAATTTGCCTCGGCACTGGTCAAGAACGAATCGATCCTCAACATGGCCCTGGCGCAGATCCCACTCAAGCGCGTGGCCGCCCCAAGCGAAATGGCCGGCGCCGTGCTCTACCTGGCCAGCGACGCCTCGACCTACACCACCGGTGTGTCGCTGAACGTCGATGGCGGCTTCCTGTCCTGACACCGGCGGCTCGTGCGGCGAGGTGGAGCGTATGTGGCAAGGGGGCTTGTCCCCCGCTGGGCTGCGCAGCAGCCCTAATAGGATCACCGCAACGTGTCAGACCAACCGAGGGTGCAGGTTTTGGGGCTGCTGCGCAGCCCAGCGGGGGTGCCCCCTCGCCACAGCAAGCCCCCCCTTCTCCATAGCCGCCTTTGCCACAACAGCGCTCTCCCCACCACCACCTCCCCTCTAACGCACCGGGCTCATATCAATCTTGAACACATACTGAGTGCCATCGGGTGCCGTGGCGCCGATCAGCTTGAATAACTGTCCACTGCTCAACGCCTGTCCCACAGCAGCCCCAGCCAGTGAATTCGCAGCCTCCGAATGGGCCAATACCGCGCTTACCCAGCGGTCTTCCATCTGCCAGTACCCCAACCCCTTCGCCATGCTGACACTGGACAAACGGTGAGTGTTACTCGGTGGGATATGTTTGATTTCCAGCAGATAAACCGCACCCGTAGGCCCTCGGAACACCAAATCAAAGCCGTGCAGCCCCATACCATAGGTGCCTCCAGGAATAATCTGGTAGCCATCATCGACCAACATCTGACGATACATACGCTCATTGGCCTCACCACGCTGACTGGTGGCGTGGCTGTCAATAGAACCCCATAGCACGAACAACCTTTGCTGTTCATCACTTCGGCGCCGCCTGGGGTAGTGAAGCTGGGCGTTGCTGCTGACGCTTTGAACGTTGAAGCTGCCGCCCTCACGCGCGCTGACGGTTGCCATACCCTGGAGCGGATCAAACTGCGCGATGCCCACCGGCAAGGCGCGACCATCCGCCTGGGCACTGATCGCCTGGCGCAAACGGTCATAGGGATAACCATGGCGCCAGATATGCTCGTCAATCATGCGATCCCGATCCCGTACCGGCGCCTGGCGTATAGCCGTCGTCTCGAACCCGATCAGTTGCCGGGCATATTGCTGCATATAGACATAGGTGTTCTTGTCCATGGTCGACATGACTCCCAGGCTCATGTCGCTGCTGACGCCGGTGTAGCCCAACACCCTGCGCGCCTGCGAAATAATATCGCCGATATCGCGCAATTGAAGCTGCGGCACCCACGAACTCAAATGGCCGCCCGTATCCAGGTAAATCGCCTCGACGCCATTGCCGAGCAGCCGCCATTTCTGGCGCACGTTATCGAGTTCGATACGGCTGGTAACCCCCCCGACATACAGATAGGTCAGGGGCTCGCGCCCTGAAAGCCGGATAATCCCGTCCTCGGCAAACGAGCCACTGGGGCGCAAGTTGCCGTTAGGCCCGCGCTGCTGGATATGGCTTTCCTTGATCCTGAAGGCCTTCAAGTTGAACTGCGCATTCACGTAGTAACGCGTGCCCTGGACCACAAAGTCGTTCATTCCCGCCATCGGAAACAGCGGCACATTGCTCGCTTGGCTGACGTCATACCGCTGCAGGTCCCACACCGGGTCCAAGCGCCCTCTGGCCGGGACCGCTGTCGGCAACGAGACCGGGGCCTGCGCCGCAGCGGTGCGCCTGGCCCACAACGAACTGCCCGCAACCCGCTGCACCGGCGCGCCCGTGGCGGCCAATTGATGAGGCGCGCGTTCGCGCCACTCACCGGTGTGCGGGTCACGCACTACCAGTACCGTCTCACCGGTTTCCAGGTCCAGATAAGTGCGACCGTTGTGGGTATACACGCCCTCGGCGCTCGGCGCCGGCAGCAGCGATCTGGTGACCAGCACGGCCATCGGCGGCATGGGTCCCGGCACGTCCAGGTCGCTGATTTGCGGCACTGTAAGCGACGCATCGTGGCCGCGTACCAGCGGGCGGCTCGCCTGACGCTCGGCAAAAGGGCTACGGCCCTGAGGACCAAAATCCCTGACCAGGCCGCCAGCGATCCCTGCCTCGACGCGAGGGGCAGGCCTGGAGGGCCCCGGCCGGGGTGAATGAGGTGTCTGTTGCATAGAAATCCCTTTCCAGTATTAGTTGAGTGACACGTTTACGCGCATCAGGTCTGCCGAGGCCACGCTACGCGCGGGGTCACCGTGGGCGACCCACCGATCGAGCAGCGCGTCGTAATCAATCGCGCTGTCAGTGCCATCCGCCAACTGCACACCGAGCACCCGCAAGCGGCGCGCCATCAACCTTGAGTGCTGACGCATGCGGCGCAATTGCTGCCAGACCTCGGCTATGGTCAGGTAACTCGAGGCATCCAGTTGCACCAGGTAAACGCTGCCCAGATCCAGGCGGATCTCGTATCGATCGCCTTCAAGGGTCTGCACGTACAGTTGCTCCAGCGGCACCTGCGGGTCTGTGACGACGGGCAGGATCAGCGTCACGCTGCCCACCTTGAGCCGGTGCTCGGCCAGGGTGATCTGCTTGTGGTCGATGAGCTCATCCAGGCCGCTGGTGTTGATCCGCCAGGTGGAGGCATCCGAGGTCTTGGCCAGGGCTCCTGGGGTAGACAGGGCAATGGTGGCGCCGCTGCTGGGGTGCACCTCATACACCGACCCGCGCCCCACCAGCGCATAGGTCTGACGATGGGCCCCAGCCGGGATCCGCAGGGTCTGCGGCAGCGCCTGCAGCCACACGCCCTTGGCACTCAGCGGCCGGAAAAACCCATGGCTGCCAACCCGCGCCAACAGTGCCGAACGGCCGTCAAAGACTCTGAAGCCCGGCTGGGCACGGTCTTGCAGGTAGGATTGCTGCAACGGTTGAACCCGATAAGACATGCCATCGTTGAAGACCAGCACACACGCGCAGTCGGGCTTCAGGCTGGCCGCCCGGATATTGGCGGCGACATCGGCGCGCAGCGCACCACGGTCGCTGGCGAACTCGGCCAGGACCAGGCGGCCGCCGTCCGCGAAAGTCAGGGTCAAGGTCACATCGCTGTAAGTCAGCGTGTCGACCGGGCCTTGGCTGCGCAGGGTCACGCGATACCCGGCCACCACATCGATCAGTTCCTCGGTGCGGTAGTCCAGGTACAGGGTACAGGCCGTGGCGCCGCCCGCGATTCGAACCCGCACACGCTTTTCAGCCGCGCCGCGCTCGATAAAGCAGCGGGTCGACAGGCCGAATGGCAGCACCCATTCGCCGCCCGCCAACACGCGCTGAAACGCCGGCACAGGGCTCATCGAGCGGGCAGCCACCTTGATCGGCTGGTCGCCTTGCGCGCTCAGCAACGGCGGGAGAACCGGCTCCAACGTGTAACCGTCCGCCGTCAGTAAACGCAGATTATGACCGGCCAGGCGCCGCTCGCCGGATTCATGCAGGTAGAGGTTTTCAATCCTGACCAAGCGCTCCGGCAACTCGCCGTCGAGGCCGCGCAGGGAGCGGATCACCAACGCACATTCCTGGATCACCCAGTCAGCAATGCTGGACAGCTCCCACCCCAGCTCAATCAGCGTGTCTTCCTGCCAGTGCTGCTCGTGCAGCGTGACGGTGCCCCGGTTGTTGGCAATGACGTAGCGGTCGCTACCCGTTCCACCGTCGACCCAGGCATCGGTACCGTTGACGAAGATCGTGTCATTGCCGGCTCCGGCCTCAATCCGGTCGTTGTTGCCTTCGGCAATCAGGATATTGGCCTGCGCCGTACCCTTGACGTGACTGGCTACGCCCGCTGGCGTCGCAACGTTCTCGATCGAGTCCAGGGTTATCTGGTTCGACAGCCCGCTGCGGCCGGCATCCTTGCGCCGTGTGACGCTGCCGGCCTGCAGATCGATGGCAAGCCCCTCAATGCCCTCGACGTAAGGGGAGCGGTAGCCAAAATGCAGCGTATCGCTGCCGCTGCCACCGTGCAGCTCACTTGCCGCGCCCGGGGTGGCAACGGCCTCAAACGTATCTGGTGGCAGCTCAAATATGAACTGGTCATCGCGGATGCCACCCGTGAGTCGTTTGTGCCCCGCCCCGAACTGAAAGATATTGCGCATCTCCAGCTGGCCCTGGACGTTGTCGTTCCCATCGCCCAGGCGCCAGAGGATCGCAGCGTGGGCAAACGGCTTGCCCAGCACCACCCCGGGCAGTTGGCTGACGCCGGCATGGGAGGCATCGACCACATCATCACCGTCATGGATGGCCGGCCCAGTGGTATCGCGGTAGGGCTGCTCTCCCGCCGCTTCGTCCCAACGGTGCTTCCACTCCCGCACGGGGATCATGCGCACTTCGAACCGCCCATTGACCACCGCGTGTACGGTGTTCTTGAGCGCACCGCGCAGCCACTTTTCGGCCACGCCGGTAAGGTAGGTTGCGTGCTGCTTTTCCATCCTCGCCACCAGGTAGCGATCGCGCACATCCTCGTCCAGCTCCCGGCCTGCAAACGACAGCCAGCCGGCCCTCATGCGCTCGGACACGGTCAGTTCGATGTAATCGTCAATGTCATCCACCTGACGCACTGCGCTGTAGATCTGCGCCCCGAGAATCAGCACCACGGCCGCGGCAATCCCCAATGGCCCGGCATAGCTGAAACCCGCCAGGGCGGCGATCCCCAGCACCACGCCCAGGGCTGCACTGGCCAGGCTGAAGCCGGCATTGACGTAGTGGTCCAACGCCTCCTTGCCCTGGGCCTTCGCCGCGTCTTTGAGTGACTGCACTGCACTGAAGATGTCGAACGGCAGGGTCAACACCTGGGCAAACAGGCCCGCGCCGCGCCGCAACAACTGGCCTACGCTGCTCGCACAAAACCCCTTGAACACACGCCCGCCGTTCTCCAGCATGCCCTTGCCCAGGCGCTCCAGGGCCAACTCCAGGGCGCTGGATGTCAGCTCGGCGAGCAATTCGCCACCGGCGGCCAGGGTCTGGCGAATATCACCGGTCTTGATGGCCTGGGCCAAGGCGTTGATCGCGCTGTAATAGCCATAGACCTGCAAGCCAGTCCCCATCGCTTCCAGGGTTCGGCTTCGGGGAGTGTCGACCCAGGCGGGCAAGCCTTCACGCTGCTGGGTCTGGTTGAGGTTGGTGTTCTGCACGGCGCGCAGCAAGTCATCGAGCCGGGTCATCGTGTCACTGCTGTCCTGCATCGACGCCCCCTCAAGCAGCGGCTTGGCCGGGGTTGAGCGTAATGCGGCGAACTCGAACAGCAGGTTGGCGCTACCATCACTGACGGTGGCGTCCGTGCCCAGGAATGCCTTGAGCTGCGGCGCCGCAAAGCGGATCGAATCGAGCAGCGCCTGGTCGGCCTCGCGCCCACCCAGGTGGTGCACGTTGATGGGCTTGCCGTTTATCTGCGCGCCCATTTGAGCCAGCACGGTACGGCGAACCGGTAAAACACCGACCAGCAGATCCCCCAGCCGGGCATCCAGATCGGCCAGCGCCAAAGGTGCGTCCACTGCGGGTGTATCAGGTTGAGTCATGAGTCGCTCCCTATGCCATGACGTGGGTCACATGGTTTGCCGGCAACAAATGCCTTGGCATAGGGCGATGGTGCTACGGGCCACAAGCGCCGCAGCGGTAGATCTTTATCCGGGTGGGCTTATTCTGGCGGCAACTGGCCAAAGGCGACGGCCAGGCGGTTCCAGCCGCTGATGGTCGTAACCGCCATGGTCAGGTCCACCAGGGCCTGCTCGCCGAACTCGGCACGGGCGGCGGCGAACAGCGCATCCGGCACGCCTGCACACCCCAGCAACGCCGTGGCCTCGCTCCACGCCAGGGCAAGTTGTTCGCGGCGAGTGAACAGCGGCGAATCACGCCACACGCACAACGCCAAAAGACGCCGCGTGCTTTCGCCCCGCGCCAACGCCGCCATGGCATGCATGTCACTGCAAAACCCACAGTGGTTCAGTTGCGAGACGCGGATCCTTATCAGGTCAAGCAAAGGCCTGTCGATGGCCAGCTCGAACAACGTTGCCTCAAGCACCATCATGCCTTTAAGCGCTTGGGGCGAAGCCGTGTAGTAATCCAGACGCGGTTGCATAGGGGCGGCCTCGATGGGCAAAGACGATGGCCGCCAGCTTAAGACCGCGCCGGCCTGTGCCCTATAGCCAAAGTTGCGCTTTATGCCTAGACCGCCTTGGCCGTAGGCGCGCCCCACGGTTGCGGGTAATCTGGGCGCAGTCTGACCGCCTCGGGATGCTCCATGGAACTGCACGTCGTCATCAATGGCCGCAAGGATCTGGCCGAACAGCTGTATCGGCAATTGCTCGCGGCCATCCAGTCCGGGCGCCTGGCCTCGGGTGCGCAGCTGCCGCCCAGCCGCCTGCTGGCCGAGCAGTTGGGGGTGTCGCGCAAGACCGTCTCCGACACCTATGCGCTGCTGACCTATGAAGGGCTGCTGGTGGGGAAGATTGGCCGTGGCACCTTCGTCAACAGTCAGGCAAACCGCCCTGCCCGGCGCCAGGACGCTGCCGACCTGGCCTGCGCCGCGCACTTGGCCAAATGGCAGGCGCTGCCCTCGCCCATGCGCCACCCGACCCGCGACGGCACCTTGCGGTGCGAGTTCATCGGCGGCGCCACCACCCGCAGCCTGTTCCCCCAGGACGAATGGCGGCGCTGCACCCTCGACGCCTTGCGCCGCACCGCCCAGAACAGCGGGTTCTATAGCCAACCCGAAGGCCTGCCGGCCCTGCGTAGCGCGATCGCCGGGCACATCGCATTTTCCCGGGGGGTCAACTGCCGCGACACCGACATTGTGGTGTGCAATGGCGCCCAGCAAGCCTTGGACCTGATCGCCCGGGTGGTACTTGAACCGGGCAGCCTGGTGGCCATGGAAGACCCCGGCTACACCCCCGCCCGCTTGATGTTCGAGGCCGTAGGGGCAACGGTGGCCAGCGTGCCGGTGGATGCCGAAGGTATCCAGGTCACGCAGATTCCCCAGGGCACACGGCTGATCTACGTGACGCCTTCCCACCAGTTCCCCCTTGGCATGCCCATGAGCCAGGCACGTCGCGAGGCGCTGCTGGCACGCGCGCTGGAATTGGGCGCGATCATCATCGAAGACGACTACGACAGTGATTTCCGCTACGAAGGCCGACCCACCCACTCCCTGCAAAGCATGGACGAGCGCGGCATTGTGGCCTACGTCGGGACCTTCTCCAAAACCCTGCTGCCGGACCTGCGCCTGGGTTATGCAGTACTGCCGCCGGCGATCCATGGCGCGGTGGTCAAGGCCAAGCAACTGACCGACCAGCACACCTCGACACTGCCGCAATGGGCACTCGCCAAGTTCATCAGCGAAGGCTACCTGCTCAAGCACATTCGGCGCTGTCACACCGTCTACGCTACCCGCCGCGAGCGCATCCTCAGCCGCCTGGCCGGCGACTTGTCTCCCTGGTTCGAAGCCGTGCCCAGCGTGGCCGGGTTCCACCTGGCGGCGCTGTGCAAGGGGGCAGTAAACATTCCCTTGCTGATCGAACTGGCGCGCCAAGTGGAAGTCGGGCTGTACCCACTGGACGTGTTTTTTCATGAAGCACCGGTGCGGTGCGGCCTGATTATCGGCTTTGGGGCCATCGAGACCCTGGATATCGACCCATCGCTGGACAAGGTGCGCGATATCCTCCAGCAGATTGGCTAAGGGGTTTTCCAGAGGATTGGCTATAGGTGCGCCACGGTGCCGGGCGTAGGGTGATGGGGTCTGCAACCCTGGAGAACTGCACCATGAAAATACTGTTCGGCACTACCCTCCTGCTGGCTTCGCTAAGCGCCTTTGCCCATGAGCCGGTCTACAACCAGGAATCGATCAAGGTCCTGCAAGAGCATGCCTTGAGTAACGTGCCTGGCAAAAAAACCATCATGCTCACCGTGGACTACGCACCGGGCCAGGCCACCGTCCCCCACAGCCACACCGGCACGGCGGTGGCTTATGTGCTGGAAGGTGAAATCACCTCGCGGGTCAACGATGAACCGGCCATTACCTACAAGGCCGGGCAATCGTTCTACGAACCGGCCGGCTCGCGCCACTTCGAATCCAGCAATGCCAGCCAGACCCAGCCGGCCAGGTTGCTGGTGGTGATGGTTATGGATGACAAGGCTGATGTGCTGACGCCCCTGCCAGCGCAGAACTGATTGCTAGGCCCCAGAGCCACTGTGGCGAGCGGGCTTGCCCCGCGCTGGGCGGCGAAGCAGCCCCAGTAAGCCGAATGTGGTGTATCAGATAGTCCGTAGCGGCTGGTTTTGGGGCTGCTTTGCAGCCCAGCGCGGGGCAAGCCCGCTCGCCACTGGGGCTTGTCAGGGGCGCTTGAACTGGCGCCGCAGGTCTTCGATCGGCTGCCGGCAGGCGCAGCCTTCCAGGTGGTCATTGACCATTCCCATGGCCTGCATGAACGCGTACATCGTCGTCGGCCCCACGAATGTCCAGCCGCGTTTCTTCAAGGCCTTGGACAAACGCACCGAAGCTGGCGAGGTGGGATTGCCCGTCCAATAAGCCAGGTCCACCACCGCTGGCCGCTCATCGGCAGTCGGTTCAAAGGCCCATAACCAGGCCGCCAGCGAACCGCTTTGCGCCACCAACTCACACGCCCGGCGTGCGTTGTTGATGGCCGAGACGATCTTGGCGCGGTTACGCACGATGCCCGGGTCAGCCATCAAGCGCTCAACATCC
Source organism: Pseudomonas proteolytica (assembly GCF_007858275.1). Lineage (GTDB taxonomy): Bacteria > Pseudomonadota > Gammaproteobacteria > Pseudomonadales > Pseudomonadaceae > Aquipseudomonas > Aquipseudomonas proteolytica. The sequence goes on along the minus strand of NZ_VFEV01000020.1, from coordinate 42,739 downwards.
CGCTCGGTATACTGCGCCACATGGCGAAAATCAAAACCCTCGAACGCCCGGCGAAAGTGCTCGCGTTTGCGCAGGATGGTGATCCACGCCAAGCCGGCCTGGAAGCCTTCCAGGCAGATCTTCTCGTACAACGCAATATCATCGGCAACCGGCACGCCCCACTCGTGATCGTGATAATCGGGGTATTGGGCGGCGGCCGTGCGCCATGTACAACGGGTCAGCCCCGTTTCATCCGTCGTCAGTCCTGGCTTATCCATTTATCACCTCAACGGCCAAGCGCCGCATGATAAGCGAAAAAAATTCCACGCCGCCAACCGCTCAAGCATCACGCTTACCGAGCAACTGGTAAGACCGGACATCCCAAACACCCCACTTCCCCCTTGTAGTTTGCAAAAAACCGGGCGTAGACTGGCCACGCACTGGACTTACCGGTCAGACCACAACAATTAAGCCCTGGACCCACCAGGGCACCGAATAGAGATCCTTCCCATGCTCAGATGGTGCTCGCGTTCGATTTTCCTGCAAGTCGTCATAGGCCTGATGCTCGGCATCGCTTGTGGCCTGGCCCTTCCCGAATTCTCCTCACAACTCAAACCCCTGGGTGACGGCTTTATCAAGCTGATCAAGATGCTGATCGGCCTGATCGTGTTCTGTGTGGTGGTCAGCGGCATCTCCGGGGCCGGCGACCTGAAGAAGGTCGGGCGCATCGGCCTCAAGTCGGTGATCTACTTTGAAATCCTCACCACTATCGCTCTGGTGCTTGGCCTGGTGCTGGCCTTCAGTACCGGGATCGGCAGCGGGGCCAATATCCACCTGGAGCAGTTGTCATCTGCCGGCCTCAATGAATTGGCGGATCGCGGCCAACATATCAAGGGCACCAGCCAGTTCCTGATGGACCTGATCCCCAACTCGGTGATCGGCGCCTTTGCCGACAACAACGTGTTGCAGGTGCTGTTGTTCTCGGTGCTGTTTGGCAGCGCGCTGAACCTGGTGGGTGAAGCAGCCTCGGGCATTTCGCGACTGATCAATGAGTTGAGCCATGTGATCTTCCGCATCATGGGCATGATCGTGCGCCTGGCGCCGATTGGTGTATTTGGTGCCATCGCCTTTACCACCAGCACTTACGGCCTGGACTCGCTGCAACACCTGGGCAGCCTGGTGGGTTTGTTCTACCTCACGTGCATGGCCTTCGTCGCCATAATCCTCGGCGCCGTGATGCGGTTTTCGGGCCTGCGGATGTTGCCGCTGCTCAAATACCTGCGCGAAGAACTGCTGATCGTGATGGGCACCGCCTCGTCCGACGCCGTGCTGCCACAGATCATGCGTAAACTGGAGCACCTGGGCATTGGCAGTTCCACCGTCGGCCTGGTGATCCCCACCGGTTACTCGTTCAACCTCGATGGTTTTTCGATCTACCTGACCCTGGCCATCGTGTTTATCGCCAACGCCACCGGTACGCCGTTGTCGATGACCGACCTGCTGACCATCCTGCTGGTATCGCTGATTACCTCCAAGGGCGCCCACGGCATACCGGGCTCGGCCCTGGTGATTCTGGCGGCAACCCTCACTGCCATCCCCGCCATCCCGGTGGTGGGCCTGGTGCTGGTGTTGGCGGTGGACTGGTTCATGGGGATCGGCCGGGCGCTGACCAACCTGATCGGCAACTGCGTGGCCACCGTCGCCATTGCCCGCTGGGAAAAGGACATTGATATCCAACGGGCCAACAAGGTGCTCGATGGGCAGCAAGGGTATGCGTTCCAGGCCAAGAAACCGGTGCTGCCGGTTCATCAGGAGTTCTGAACCTTCCCCACACACTGTAGGAGCGAGCTTGTTCGCGAAAAACTTCAAGGCACCGCGCGCACCCAGTCTGCCCGCGTTATCGTTGACGGTCTTCGCGAGCAAGCTCGCTCCTACCGTTGAAGGGTTATTTAAATTCAAGGAGCCCACGACGTGATCAGCACCTCAACCGTCGTCAATTCAGTCGTAGAAAAACTGCGCGCTGCCCTGGCCCGCGGCCAGTGGCGGCGCGGGGAGATGCTGCCCGGCCAGCGCGAATTGGCCGAACAACTGGGCATCAGCCGCCCTAGCCTGCGCGAGGCAGTGATCGTGCTGGAAACCCTCGGCCTGGTACGCTCGATGCCCGGCAAAGGCGTGGTCGTACTGGAAACCAGTGTCAACGACCCCCAGGCCCATGACGCGGTGGCCGATGCCAGCCTCGCCGATATCCTGCAACTGCGCTACACCCTGGAGCCGTTTATCGTCGGCCTGGTGGCCCAGTCCATCACCAGCAAGGAAATCGGGCAACTGCGCCTGACCTTGATGGACATGCGCGAAGCCCTGGAAGCCAACGACAGTGAAGCGGGGATGAACGCCTACATTGCCTTCCACGAAGAGCTGTTCGCCCTGACCTCCAACCCCATCTTCCAGAACGTGGTGCAACAGACCAGCAACGCCCTCAAGCAAAGCGCCCAGGTGTTGCGCAACTCCCCCGAGCACCTGGCCGAGCGCCTGCAGGAAAACGAAGCGGTGGTGCGCGCCATCCGCAACAAGAACAGCGCCCTGGCCAGCGCCGAAATGCGCCGCCACATCCTCAACGAGGGCCAGCGCATGGGCACCGCCCTGAACATTCCCGACGATCATCTCGGCAGCTGACTTTGGAGACTGGCCATGAGCGCTCACGCCTTGCAACGCAACATCGTTGTCACCGCCCCGCCCGCCATGCGCCTAGTGCCCGGCAAGCGGCCGTCGGTGGAAGACCTCTACCCGCGCCTGTTCGATGCCATCCTGGAACAGCGCATCGTACCCACCAGCCGCTTTACCGAAGAAGGCCTGGCCCAGGAATTTGGTGTCAGCCGCAGCGTACTGCGCCGGGTCCTGGCACGCCTGGCAGAACAACAAGTGATCATCCTGCGCCCCAACCTGCGCGCCCAAGTGGCGGCGCCGGATGCCGAGCAGGTGAAACATATTCTTGAAGCGCGGCGCTTGATGGAAGTGACCGTGGTGCAACTGGCGTGCGCGCAGACCAACCCAGGGCAAGTGCGGCGCCTACGCGAACTGGTGGCCCGCCAGCGGGCATGCGTGGAACAAGGCCAGCAAGGCCCGGCCATCCGCCTGTGTGGGGAGTTTCACCTGTTGCTGGCGGCCATTGCGGGGAACCGGCCATTGGCGCAGTTCCTTAATAGCCTGGTGCCATTGACCTCGCTGGTCATTGCCCGGCAGGGGGCGTTCTCCGGCACCTGGCGTGAGCAGACAGAGATTGTCGAAGCGGTGGAGCGCAGGGATGCGGGCACGGCCGCAGGATTGATGAGCCGGTATCTGGATCACCTGGAGTCGAAGCTTTCGTAAGCCCGTGACGATCAACATGTGGGAACTGGCCTGCGATAGCGGTGGGTCAGTCGATGCATATGTGGCTGGACTACCGCCTTCGCGAGCAAGCCCGCTCCCACAGGGGGTCTTTGTCGGGCAGAGTATTTTGGCCACACCACAGAGCAAATGTGGGAGCTGGCTTGTCGGATCGCCGCACCGCTGCGATGGCGGTGGGTCAGTCGATGTATATGTGGCTGGACTACCGCCTTCGCGAGCAAGCCCGCTCCCACAGGGGGTCTTTGTTGGGCAGAGTATTTTGGTCGCACCACAAATCAAAGGTGGGAGTTGGCTTGCCAACGATGGCGGTGGGTCAGTTGATACATCTCTGCCTGAACGGACGCCTTCGCGAGCAAGCCCGCTCCCGCATTTTGGGTTCCTACATTGAACCGGGTGAAAACAAAAAGCCCCGTATCTCGCGATACGGGGCTTTTGTTTTTAGCGCTCTAGCGGCTGATTACAGCACCGCCTGACCGCTCATTGCCAGGTCCAGCAGTTCACGGTTGGCTACCGCGTACATGGCGTAGTCCGTACCCACCGCAGCACGGATTTCCACCATCATCGCGCGCCAGCGTTCGACCATGCTCGCATTCTGCTCAAGCCACAGGGCCACGCGGGCTTCCATGTCTTCTGGCGCATCGGCCATTTGCAGAACCTTGATGGTGATCGCCCGTTGCTGCCAGTCCACGTCATCGCGGAAGGCTTCGCGGGCCTGGGCCTGCCAGTTGTTGCCCACCGGCAGATCGCTGATCTGCTGCAGGTACCATGGCAAGTCCAGGGCGCTGCCCACGGCGAAGTAGGCCTTGGCCACATCGGCGGCGCTCTGGCCGGTCACGTCGGCGGCTTCGATGATCGGCAGCAGGGTGTACAGGTGCGTGGTACCCGCCACCATGCGCGCCAGCAACTCCGGAACACCGGCTTGAACATACGCCTGGTAACGGTTCTGCCAGCCTTCGCGGGTCGGGCCTTCCAGCAGTTCGTCAAGCTTGAGGCCCAACGCTGCCAGATGCGGGCCGAAGTGCGCCACATCACGCGCCGCATCCTGCTCATTGCGACGGCTGCGCAGGAACCAGCGCGTGGCACGGCGACCCAGGCGCATAAGCTCATCCATCAGCGCCAGTTGCACTTCAGCCGACACCTGGTGGTCCAGGGCTTCGATCTGACGGAACCAGTGCGGGAGGTGGAAGATGTCACGCACGATCACATAGGCGCCGGCCACGTTGGCCGGGCTCATGCCAGTCGACTCTTTGAGCCGCTGCACGAAAGTGATGCCCATGTGGTTGACCAGGTCGTTGGCGATCTGGGTGCTGACGATCTCGCGCTTGAGGCGATGGCGACGCATGGCCTCGGAGAACTTGGCCACCAGGCTCGGCGGGAACGCGGTCTCCATGTCACGGGTCAGGTAGTCGTCATCCGGGACCAGGGACTTGAGCAGCGCTTCCTTGAGGTCGATCTTGCTGTACGAGATCAGCACCGACAGCTCTGGACGGGTCAGGCCCTTGCCGGTGGTGGCGCGCTCGACGAGCTGCTCCTCGGTCGGCAGGTACTCGATGGCGCGGTCCAGCTTGCCACGGCCTTCCAGGTCGCTCATCAGGCGCTTGTACTCGGCAGCACGCTCGTAGGCTTTGCGTGCGGCCAGGGACAGGGCCTGGGTCTGCTTGTAGTTGTTGCCCAACACCAGGTTGCCGACTTCATCGGTCATGCTCGCCAGCAACTGGTTGCGTTGCTTGTCGGTCATGTCGCCAGCCTGCACCACTTCGTTGAGCAGGATCTTGATGTTCACTTCGTGGTCGGAGCAGTCCACGCCACCGGCGTTGTCGATGAAGTCGGTGTTGGAGCCGCCGCCATTGAGGCCGAATTCCACACGACCCAGTTGGGTCATGCCCAGGTTACCGCCCTCGCCCACGACCTTGCAGCGCAGTTCGTTGCCGTTGACGCGCAGCGCGTCGTTGGCCTTGTCGCCCACATCGGCGTGGCTCTCGGTGCTGGCCTTGACGTAGGTGCCGATCCCGCCGTTCCACAACAGGTCCACCGGGGCCTTGAGCAAGGCGTTCAGCAGTTCGGTCGGGGTCAGTTTGTCGGCCTGGATGTCGAAGCGTTCTTTCATCTGTGGCGAGATGGCGATGCTTTTGGCACTGCGCGAGAAGATCCCGCCGCCTTCAGACATGATGCTGGTGTCGTAGTCGCTCCAGGCCGAACGCGGCAGCTCGAACATGCGCTGGCGCTCGACGAAGCTGGTGGCCGGGTTCGGGTTTGGATCGATGAAGATGTGCAGATGGTTGAAGGCGGCGACCAGTTGCAGCTTGTCGGACATGAGCAAGCCGTTGCCGAACACGTCACCGGCCATATCACCGACGCCCACCACCGTGATGCTGTCTTCCTGCACGTTGATGCCGCGCTCACGGAAGTGCCGCTGCACACCGACCCATGCGCCCTTGGCGGTGATGCCCATCTTCTTGTGGTCGTAACCGGCCGAACCGCCGGAAGCGAACGCATCGCCCAGCCAGAAGCCGTAGTCGATGGCGATGCCGTTGGCGATATCGGAGAAGGTCGCGGTGCCTTTGTCGGCCGCCACTACCAGGTACGGGTCATCGTTGTCGTGGCGCACCACGTTCAACGGAGGCACCAGGGCGCCGTCTTTCAGGTTGTCGGTAATGTCCAACAGGCCGGAAATGAAGATGCGGTAGCAGGCAATGCCCTCGGCCGCGATCTCGTCCCGGCTGCCGCCCAATGGCAGGCGACGCGGCAGGAAGCCGCCCTTGGCGCCGACCGGCACGATCACCGAGTTCTTCACCTGCTGGGCTTTTACCAGGCCCAGCACTTCGGTACGGAAGTCTTCTTCACGGTCGGACCAGCGCAGGCCGCCACGGGCGACGTTGCCAAAGCGCAGGTGCACGCCTTCGACGCGCGGCGAGTAGACGAAGATTTCAAACTTCGGCACCGGCTTGGGCAACTCGGGAATGGCGTGCGGGTTGAACTTGAAGCTGAAGTACGACTTGTTCTGGCCGTTGGCGTCAGCCTGGTAGAAGTTGGTACGCAGGGTGGCCTTGATCAGGTCCAGGTAGCGCCGCAGGATCCGGTCTTCATTGAGCACCTGAACGTCATCCAGGGCGGTGAGGATCGCTTGTTCCAGGCGTTGCTGCTTGTCTTCCAGGTCGTCGGCGGTGAGCTTGCGCGCCAGGTAGAAGCGGGTCTTGAACAACCGGGTCAACTCGCGAGCGATGTCGGTGTGGTTGTTCAGGGTGCTGGCGATATAGCCCAAGTCAAAGCCCAGGCGGATCTGCTTGAGGTAACGGGCGTAGGCACGCAGCAGCGCCACGTCACGCCATGGCAGGCCGGCGGTCAGTACCAGGCGGTTGAACGCATCGTTCTCGGCATCGCCGTTGACGATATGCACGAACGCGTCCTGCAGGGTGTCGTTGAGCTGTTGGATATCGAGGTTCAGGCCTTCGGCGGCGGTGAACGCAAAGTCGTGGATCCAGAACTCGCGGCCATTGGCATGGCGCAGGCGGTACGGGAACTCACCCAGCACGCGCAGGCCGAGGTTTTCCAGGATCGGCAGCACGTCGGACAGCGCCAGCGGGGTATCGGCGTGATACAGCTTGCAGTGCAGCTCCTGCTGGCCGGTCACATGGCCCAGCGGCTGATAGAAGCTCATGACCAGCGGCTTGGCTTCGGTCAGGTTCAGCAGGTGCTGCATGTCGACCACGGCCGAGTGCGCGGCAAAGCGCTCGCGGTAGCCGGCGGGGAAGCCCTTGGGGAAGTCCGCCAGCACGTTGGTGCCGTGGGCTTCGCCGAAGCTTTCGACCACCAGGCTCGCGTAGTCGTCCTGCCAGCTGCGGCAGGCCTGCACCACTTCTTTTTCCAGCAGCAGCGGGTCGATATCCAGGCGATTCTTCGGGTCAACCCGCAGGATCAGCTGTACACGGGCCAGCACGGATTCGGAGAAGAAGGTCCAGAATTCGCAGTCCGAGGCCTTCAGGCGATCCATCAGCACTTGCTGGATCTTCTGGCGCACTTCGGTGGAGTAGATATCACGCGGCACGTAGGCCAGGCAGTAGCAGAAGCGGCCGTATGGGTCTTTGCGCAGGAACACGCGGATCTTGTTGCGTTCCTGGATCTGCACGATCGACATCACGGTGCTGAACAGCTCGTCCACCGGGGTCTGGAACAGATCGTCGCGGGGCAGTACTTCGACCACCTGGGCCAGTTCCTTGCCCAGGTGCGCCTTGGCCTGGAAGCCCGAACGGCGTTCGATCTCCGCGACCTTGCGGCGGATATACGGAATCACCCGCACGCTTTCGCCGTACACCGAGGAGGTGTAGAGGCCCATGAAACGGCATTCCTTGATGACCTTGCCGCTGGCATCGATCTGGCGGATCGACACGTAGTCGGGGTAAGCCGGACGGTGTACACGGCTTGGGTGCGCAGCCTTGGCGAACGACAATACTGTCGGTTCGCGCAGGTAGGCCACGGCGTAGTCTTCGATGCGCAGGTCTTCGGCAGTGAGGCCGGCGCGCAGCAGCTTGGTCAGGCCGAGGAAGGAATCGGCGTCATACTCCAGATGACCGCCGTCCTGCTCGTCGCGTACCACAAATTCTTCATAGCCCAGGAAGGTGAAGTGGTTGCCCACCAGCCATTCCAGGAAGCTCTTGATCTCGGCCTTTTCTTCGCCCTCGATGGCGAACTGGCTGTTGTCGATACCGTCCAGCAGTTCCTGGACCTTGGCCTTCATCGGCTCGAAATCAGCCACGGCCACGCGCACTTCGCCCAATACCTGCTGAAGCTCCGTGCTCAGCACGTTCAGCTCGGCGGCATTGGCGCAGCGGTCGATCTCCAGGTACATCAGCGATTCTTGCAGGACGTCTTCGCCCTGGGTGCCTTTGGGCAGGATTTCCAGCAGCTCGCCCTTCTTGCCACGGCGCACGCTGAGTACGGTGGTTTGCAGGGTGTGGATGCTGTAGCCGCGGCGGTTCAGTTCGGTACGTACCGAATCGACGAGGAACGGCAGGTCATGGTGCAAGACCTCGACCGCGGTGTGGGTCGATTGCCAGCCGTGGCGTTCGTAATCGGGGTTGTAGACGCGCACTTGCGGCTGGGTGTGATCAAAGCGCTCAAGCAGGCGCCAGGCAGACAGGGAGCAACCGGCCAGGTCGGACATGCGACGCTGGGTCAACTCGTCCAGGGAAATGATGCCGAAGAATTGTTCAGCGAACAGCGCCACTTGTGGCAGTGCCTGTTCACTGATGTGCTGCGCCAGTGCCGCTTGCAGTTGATGCTGGAAGTCGGCTTTGCTGGCTGCGGTGAAGAACGCCATCTGTGGTACTCCGCTTGGGCTTGTTATTGATGGAAGCGTCGCGTGTTATCCCCTTGCGGGGAGACCGTCATTTCTGTTCGTCGGTAACCATAAACGAATCAGGGTGACAGGTGGGTGAAGCTGGACAAGACAATGAGGTCACATGCCGCTGGCGGATGACGGTACAACGGGCAGGTCAGCGTCACGCTGCAGGCACATACGTTGCGCAGCTTAACGAGTGTGGGAAGCGGCCTGCTTGCGATGCTGCGACATATTCGGTCATCAGCACGCAGCGCACCGGTTGCAATTTGTGCAACCTGAAATAACCGGTAGCAAAACAGGCTATTTTCCAGCCCGCGAGTGCCAGAAATGACTGATCCGGGCCCTGAGGTCATAACAGCATGCAGCACAAAATCGGCCGCAATGGCACAATTGCCACGCTGCGCCCTCTCCCACACAGGATTCCCCATGCAACTGACCACCGCCCACCTGCTCGCCACCCCGTGCGATGACGAAGAAGACAACATGGCCATGCTCTGCTGCCACGGCACCAATGGCGAGATGTTCATGCTGTCCCGTTATCCGGATGAGGACGAGGTGGAGCTGACCTGGGACTACGAACCTTCGACCCTGGACGGTTTGAAGATCACCCTGGGCGCGACCACCTTGCTGGTAGAGATTGGCGCGGCAGATAAGGACGCGCTGGGCGGCAGCGATCACCTGCAGATCAAGCACAGCACGCCGGAATCGGACCTGGCCGAGGTAGAAGAAACCTTGCAGAACATTCTCAAGGGCACCGGCACTTACATCCGCACGCCTTGATTGGCGGCTGCAAAATCGCCATCGCGGGCAAGCCCACTCCCACATTTGAACGCGCCACAATCCAAATGTGGGAGCGGGCTTGCCCGCGATGAGGCCCTCATCGACGCCAAAAACCTCAGACCTTTCCCACAAACCCCAAAAAATACCCCCCGGTTCGTTAGTCGCCAGCCCCTCCAATGCATTAAAGTAAGCCCCCCAGGCCCTGGCATTTTTCACACGCCCCAGGCTCATCTTTCCAGGAACCGTCATCGATGGAACATCGTGAAGCGCTGCTCGCGCTGCGAACCTTTCTTTCTACGCAGATTCTCGGCCAGGAAAAACTCATCGAGCGCCTGCTCATTGCCCTGCTCGCCGACGGCCATATGCTGGTAGAAGGCGCTCCCGGCCTGGCCAAGACCAAGGCCATCAAAGAGCTCGCCGAAGGCATCGAAGCACAGTTCCATCGCATCCAGTTCACCCCCGACCTGTTGCCCGCCGACATCACCGGCACCGAAATCTATCGCCCGGAAACCGGCAGCTTCGTGTTCCAGCAAGGGCCGATCTTCCACAACCTGGTGCTGGCGGACGAGATCAACCGTGCCCCGGCCAAAGTGCAATCGGCCCTGCTCGAAGCCATGGCCGAGCGCCAGGTCAGCGTCGGGCGCAGTACCTACGAACTGTCGCCGCTGTTTTTGGTGATGGCCACGCAAAACCCCATCGAGCAGGAAGGCACCTACCCCCTGCCTGAAGCCCAGCTCGACCGCTTCCTGATGCACGTCAAGATCGGCTTCCCCGACGCTGCCGTGGAGCGCCGCATCCTGCAACAGGCCCGTGGCGAAGCCCTCAATGGCGAGACCAAGCCCGAGCGGCGGGTCAGCCAGCAGGCGATTTTTGCCGCGCGCAAGGAAATCCTCGGCCTGTACATGGCCGATGCCGTGGAGGAATACCTGGTGCAACTGGTCATGGCCACCCGCACCCCGGCCAAGTTCGACCCGGAGATGGCCGAGTGGATCGCCTACGGCGCCAGCCCTCGGGGCTCGATCGCCCTCGACCGCTGCGCCCGGGCCCACGCCTGGCTGGCCGGGCGCGACTTTGTCAGCCCCGAAGATATCCAGGCGGTGCTGTTCGACGTGTTGCGCCACCGCATCATCCTGTCCTTTGAAGCCGAAGCGGCCGGTATCGACCAGGACCGTGTGGTGCAACGCATTCTCGACGTCGTTGCCGTCGCTTGAGCCCCATGAACGCCGGCGATGGAATCCGTATTTCCCTCAGCGAGTTGATCGAGATGCGTCATCGCGTGCGGGAGGTGCAGCTGTTTTCGACGCCGAGCCAGCGCAGCCCGTTGATCGGCCTGCACCACTCCAAGCTGCGCGGGCGCGGGGTCGACTTCGATCAGGTGCGGGTGTACCAGGCGGGTGACGATGTGCGCACCATCGACTGGCGGGTCACGGCGCGTACCCAGGAGCCCCACACCAAGCTGTTCCATGAAGAGCGCGAGCGGCCGATCTTTATCATGGTCGAACAAAGCTGCCGGCTGTTCTTCGGCTCCGGGCTGATGTTCAAGTCGGTTCTCGCAGCGCAAGCCGCCAGCCTGATCGGCTGGGCCGCGCTGGGGCACAACGACCGGGTCGGCGGCCTGGTGTTCGGTGATAACGAGCACTATGAAATCAAGCCACGACGCAGCAAACAAAGCCTGCTGCAACTGCTCAACCGCCTGGTACGGGTCAACCAGAGCCTCGACACCGAGAGCCGGCCCGAAGCCGATGCCCTGGGCATGGCCCTGCGCCGTGGCCGCGAAGTACTGCGCCCCGGCAGCCTGGTGATTGTGATCTGCGATGAACGTGCCCTGACCGAAGGTGCTGAACAACAACTGAGTTTGTTGTCGCGCCATTGCGACCTGTTGCTGCTGCCCGTCTCGGACCCGTTGGACCACGCCCTGCCCGCCGCCGGCCTGCTGCGCTTTGCCGAACGGGGCGCACAACTGGAAATCGACACCTTGAACTTCGAGCTGCGCCAAGCCTACAAGGCCCAGGCCGAAGCGCGCATCGCCCGCTGGGAACTGCTCGCGCAAAAGCTACGGGTATTGCTGATGCCCTTGAGCACCCAGAGCGAAATGGTCGAGCAACTGCGCGAATACCTCAACCCGCAACGCCCGGTGAAAAAGCCATGAGCAGCCTGGACCAACTGCAACCGCTGATTGCCCCGCCGGCCATTGGGTTCTGGCCTCCGGCGCCCGGCTGGTGGCTGTTGCTGGGGTTGATCCCCCTGCTGGGTTGGGGCCTGTGGTGGCTGCGCCGTTTTCTGCCGGGCAAACGCCCGCTGGCCCGGGCCGAACAACCCCTGGACCCCGTGCGCATCGCCGCCCTCGCGGAACTGGCGCTGATGCCCAAACCCTACGATGGCGCGCCGGCCGGCGCCTGGCTGCAGCAGCTCAACGGCCTGCTCAAGCGCCTGTGCCGCAACGACTACCCCTACAGCCAGAGCCACACCCTCAATGGGCGCAAATGGCTGGCGTTTCTCGACAACCGCTGCCCGGCGGCCGGCCTGACGCGGTGGATGGTGCTGGTGGAAGGCACCTACAAACCCGAATGCAAACTCGACGACAAGGCCATCGCCGGCCTGACGCAAGCCGTCGACACGTGGATTCGCAAGCATGTTTGAGTTCGCCTGGCCGTGGATCTTTGCCCTGTTGCCCCTGCCGTGGGTGATGCGCCTGATCCTGCCGGTAGCCGACAGTGGCGAGCCGGCCTTGAAGGTCAGCTTCCTCGGCGACCTCGAAGGCCTGGCCCGGCGCCGCGCGCGCATCAACCTGCCGGGTTGGCGCCAACAAGCACCGTTCGTGGTCCTGTGGCTGTTGCTGCTGACCGCCGCCGCGCGCCCGGAATGGCTCGGCGAGCCGCTGCCCATTGCCGCCAGCGGCCGCGACCTGCTGGTGGCGGTGGATGTGTCAGGTTCCATGGACTTCCCCGATATGCAGTGGCAGGACGAAGACGTCAGCCGCCTGAGCCTGGTCAAACACCTGCTGGGGGACTTTCTGGAGAGCCGCGAGGGTGATCGCGTCGGCCTGATCCTGTTTGGCAGCCAGGCCTACCTGCAGGCGCCGCTGACCTTCGACCGGCGCACCGTGCGCACCTGGCTGGATGAGGCGCGCATCGGCATTGCCGGTAAAAACACGGCGATTGGCGATGCCATCGGCCTGGCCCTCAAGCGCCTGCGGCAGCGCCCGGCACAAAGCCGGGTGCTGATCCTGGTGACCGACGGTGCCAACAATGGCGGCGAAATCGACCCGCTGACTGCCGCGCGCCTGGCCGCCGAAGAAGGCGTGAAGATCTACCCCATCGGCATCGGCGCCAACCCGGAGCAGACCGGCACCCTGGGCATGCTCGGCCTCAACCCCAGCCTGGATCTGGATGAGCCGGCGCTCAAGGCCATCGCCCAAACCACCGGTGGGCAGTATTTCCGCGCCCACGACGGTGCAGAGCTGCAAGCGATCAAGGAAACCCTTGACCAGTTGGAGCCGGTGGCGCAACAACCGACCCAGGCCCGCCCGACCCAGGCACTGTACAGCGGGCCACTGGCCCTGGCGCTGTTTCTGAGCCTGTTGCTGGTGATCCAGGAGCGCTGGCCGGACAACGCCCTGCAACGCCTGCTCAATAAACTGTCGACCAAGGGCCACTTCCTGCAACAGCACCCACAATGGCGCCAACGCCTTCAACGCCTGCGCTTGCGGAGGCGTCGATGATCGCTTTATGGCCGCACTGGTTTCGTCCCTGGTGGCTGTTGCTGCTGCCCGTGCTTGGCTGGTTGCTGTGGCAACTGTGGCATCGACAAAAGCGCGCCGGGCGCTGGCAGATGATCCTGCCACCCGCCTTCCATGCCGCCCTGCTCAGTGGCGGCAATGGTCGGGAAAGCAAGTCGCCGTGGTTGTTGCTGGGCCTGGCCTGGTTGCTGGCCGTGCTGGCCTTGCTCGGCCCCGGCTGGCAACGGGTTGAACAGATCAGCCAGAAACCCGCCGACCCGCTGGTGGTACTGCTGGAACTGACCCCCGAGATGCTCGCCACCGACAGCCCACCCAACCGCCTGGAGCAGGCGCGGCGCAAGCTGGTGGATCTGCTGCAGGCGCGCAGCGATGCGCAGACCGCCATCGTCGTGTATGCCGGGAGCGCTCATACGCTGGTGCCGCTCTCCGATGACCTGGCCACCAGCCGCAACCTGTTGGATGCCCTGCGTCCCTCGATCATGCCGCAGGCCGGCCATCGTGCCGACCTGGCGGTGGAAAAAGCCCTGGACCTGCTCAAGCACGGCGGCCTCGGCCAAGGCCGCTTGCTGTTGATTGGCTCGTCGCTGTCCAAGCAGGAGCGCCAGGGCATTCGCCTGCTGCTCCAAGGCCAGGCGCCGAGCCTGTCGATCCTCGGCATTGGTAGCCGTGAAGGCACGCCGGTCACCCAGGAAAGCGGCGAGTTCCTCAAGGATGAGCAAGGCGCGATCCTGATCCCGCGCCTGGACAGCCCGACGCTCAAGGCCTTCGCCAGTGAAATGGGCGGCCGCTATCGCCAGGCGCGCCTGGACGACAAAGACTTGCGCAACCTTGGCCTGCTGGACGGCCCGCAAACCCTGCGCGACGACGGCCAGCGCCTGCAGCTGGACACCTGGGCCGACCAAGGCTACTGGCTATTGCTGCCCCTGCTGCTGCTCGCCGCCTGCGCCGGTCGCCGGGGCTGGCTGTTCTGCCTGCCGCTACTGCTGCTGGCCGCACCGCAACCCAGCTACGCGTTCAGCTTTGATGACCTGTGGCTGCGCCCCGACCAACAGGGCCAATACCTGCTCAAGCACAAACGCCCGGCCGAAGCCGCCGAACACTTCGAGAACCCGCAATGGCAAGGTGTGGCCCTGTATGAAGCGGGCAACTACGCCGAGGCCGCCCGGCGCTTTGCCGAAGGCAGTGATGCCTACTCCCACTACAATCGGGGCAATGCCCTCGCCCGCGCTGGCGAGCTGGAAGCGGCGATAGACGCGTATGAACAGTCCCTGGAGGCCCAGCCGGACTTGCAGCCGGCCCTTAAAAACAAAGCCCTCGTCGAAAGCCTGTTGCTGGAAGAACCGGAACCCGAGCCTCCAGCCCCCGAAAAAAACGAGGATGACGAATCCACCCAACCCGGCCAAACTGCGCAACCAGGCGACGATGGCCAGCAAACCAGCGGCGGCGAGCAATCGCCCCAGGGCGCGGGCCAGGCGGGCACCGGCGAAAAACAGCCCGGCACCCCGCCGCCTGCGGGCAATAACGAAGTACCCGGCAGCGAACTGGGCGATGAACAGACCACCACGCCCCCTCTGCGCCCGACGAACGACAGCCTCGACGAGGAGCACCGCCAGGCCCTGGAACAATGGCTGCGACAGATCCCGGACAACCCCGGCGAGTTGTTGCGACGCAAATTCTGGTACGAACAGCAACAACATCAGGACAAGACTCGATGAGCCGCTGCACCCCATTTGTCTTATTGCTAGCGCTGTGGGCCGCTCACGCCCAGGCGGCCGACCTGGCCGCCAGTATCGACCGCAGCCGCGTCAATTCCGGGGAAACGGTGGAGCTGACCATCGAGTCCAACGACGTCACCCAGTTCGGCAAGCCGGACCTGTCACCCCTGGATCCGCTGTTCGACGTACGCGGCACCCGCCAGATCAACCAGCTCACCACCCTCGACGGTAGCAACCACGCGACGACCCGCTGGATCATCACCTTGCAACCCAAGAGCACCGGCACGGTGGTGATCCCACCGCTGCAACTGGGCGAACTCAAGACCCAGGCGATCAGCCTGCAAGTGGACGAAACCCTGGGCCAGGACAGCGACAACCAACTGCAACCGGTGTTCATCGAAGCCAGCCTCGACCAGGACACGGTCTACGTGCAGGCCCAGGCCCTGTTGACCGTGCGCATCTACCATTCGGTGGCGCTGTATGACGACAGCAGCCTGGCCCCTTTGCAGTTGGCCGATGCCCGGGTCGAGCAAGTGGGCGATTCACGCACCTATGAGAAAGTCATCAACGGCGTGCGCCATGGCGTGATCGAAATGCGCTACGGGATTTACCCGCAACACAGCGGGCAATTGCTGATCCCCGCACAGATGTTCAGCGCCACCATGGTCGAACCGCGCCCGGCCCAGGGCACTGCGCCCCAGGCACCAAGGCCTGGCAAGCTGCTGCATGTCAATTCCACCGAGATCCCCCTGACGGTCAAGCCCAAGCCGGCCCTGTATCCAGCGGACGCGCCCTGGCTGCCGGCCCGCAGCCTGAGCCTGGGGGAAAGCTGGAACCCGGAACCTGCGAACGTACAGGTCGGCGACTCCCTGACCCGCATCCTTACCCTCAAGGCCGAAGGCCTGGCCAGCGCCCAGTTGCCGGCGCTGCCGAGCACCGAAATCGCCGGCCTGCGGCGTTACCCCGACCAGCCGGTACTGAGCAACCAGAACAGCGAACGCGGAGTGATCGGCAGCCGCGAAGACCGCGAGGCCCTGGTGCCCAACCGCGCCGGCGCCCTGGAATTGCCCGCCGTGGAAGTGGTGTGGTGGAACACCCACGAAGACCATCTGGAACGCACCAGCCTGCCGGCCCGCACCCTGCAAGTGGCGGTCAACCCCAGCCTGGTGGTCGACACACCGGCCACGCCTACGGTCATCACGGCACCGGATGATGGCCGCCTGTGGATCTGGCAGCTCACCAGCCTGCTCTTCGCCTGCACCACCCTGCTCGGCTTCGGCCTGTGGTGGCGGGCCCGCTCACGGCCGGCGATCCTGCGCGCCGCCCAGACCGGCCCTAGCCCTCGGACTTTGCTCGACGACCTCAAGCGCGCCAGCCAGGCCAACGACCCCCAGGCCACGCGCCAGGCCCTGGATGCCTGGGCCCGCCAGCAACCGGAAACCCTGGCGGACATGGCGGCGCGGTTCGTGCCCTTGTCCGATGCGCTGGATGGGTTGAATGGCGCGCTCTACAGCGAAAGCGGCCAGTATTGGCAGGGCGAAGAGTTATGGCGCGCGGTCAAGGCCATCCCCATGGCCGAACGCGAACAGGCGCCGGTGGCAGACAGCACCAGCTTGCCGCCGCTGTATCCGAAGTAACCACAATTTTGTGCCAACACTACAACCCCTATGGGCGCTGGCTTGCCGGCGATGGTGTCAGCAAGAACGCCGCGTGCATCCAGAAGCCACGCGTTATCGTTGACGTTTGTTCGCGAGTTCAAGCTTGCTCCTACAGGGGTATGCACAGGCTTCAAAAGTCAGGTCGGCGGTCAGGACTCCTAGCTTTTGATGTTGACCTCACTCATCCCGCTAAACCACGATGGCCGCAAAATCCTCGACCGCACACCGCTTAAGCCCTTCGGGAGGCGGCTTGTCCCCGATAATAGTGGGTCAACAGACTGACCACCGCTATCGCACGCACGCCTCTTTCCACATAGGACCTGCATCATCTGGGGCAGAATGTTCTGCAATACAGGTAAACGCCGATCCTTTTCCTCTTCTCCATAGACGAACCATTCGCCGCCACACTACTAACGTGCCACCGCTCTACCCCCAGGGAGGCCACTACCAGTGACCATTCGTCGTCACTGTCATTTCTGACAGTTACCCATCCCTATCCTCCGGGTGTTTGATCTTCCTCGCCACCAACGCGTCCAGCCAGGGCGCGTTCCCCCTCAGCCAGGAGAGCTCATCATGCCCAAGCATTCAAGGTTTCCTACCGGTCATTCGCGTCCCGCCGTCTGCACAACGGACGGGCCACCGCCCCCCACCCCCGAGCCGCAACGGCTGGAAGACCTGGACCGACCTTATTCCGTCTACCCTTCGGTGCCACTGCAGTTTACCGCACATCCTGAAAACGCTATCCATGGCCTTGGCATTCGCCATGTGCGTCCCTACGCGCTGTTCGCGTTTGAAAATTGGGCCAGTCAGAACATCAACGATTATTACGCCCTTTTTCTTGGAGACAAGTTATTCGACGGTGTAGTCACCGACCTGACTCAGCCCCGTCATAACCTGGCAATACCCGAGGAGAAAGTGCCTATAGGCGAGGTGCTGGGCAGCGGCCTCGTGCGACGGGCCGGCAGCGGTAACGAAAGTACCTCTCCACCTGAACGCTATCTGATCAAGATCAACCGGCCTGGCGGAATCGATACCGATCCTGGCAACGAATGGCATACCGGGCTGGTCATGGCTGTCGAAGGGTTTGCATACGGGTCGACCATTGGCGCAGGCGATGTCGCTGCCGGCGTGTGGTGCCTGATTTACTTGTACCAGTACATTCGCCAAAACGATGTGATCGAATTGTCCTGGGATGGCATTTTCATATTGCATACCGTGAGCCCTGCCGAAGCCGCAGGGACGGGACCGATACGGGTTTTTGTACCCAAGTCGGTCATCGATAAGGGCGGACAACAGGGCGAGTTGACCTTGCGTTTTCGCGTGCGGGATGTGGTAGAAAACTTCTCCGGAGAAAAATACCAGTACTCCAAGCCGTATTTGCTGAAGGCCGAGTTGGACCCCAGTCTGTTGGAGGCTCCGACTTTCCTGGTGGATGGCGCCGTACTCGAATCGCGACAAATCGACTTCGACACCCAAAGTGGCGCGATCTTCGAAGTCATCGCCTATACAGCGCGGTCGGTTCCGACACCCAACCCCAGGCATAAGATCATCGTTACCCTGTTCGGCACACTAGCCGACGGTACTCCTCAGACCTTCGTGCAGGCGCCTGAGACCGACAAGAACTTGGGATTTACCTATATTTCCATCGATGCCAGCATCATTAGCCAATTGGTCGGTGGTTCATTCCGGGTGTCATTCCGCTGGGAAACTGACGCCGGGGTATTCCTCGGGCAATCCGGCAGTATCACGATTACCGTGGTCGGTACCCCGGTTCTGATGCCGCCCCCCAGCGTCAGCCCTATTGAGCTTGGCTTGATTCCGGCAGGTCAGAACATCACCGTCACCATTCCGGTTTACGAGCCGCATAATCCGGGCTGGCTGGAAGAGCTGAAAATCACCCACGTACCTGCGGGTGGGGGCGAGGCCATTATCTACCGCAAGGAGCAATTGGCCGGTGCCCAGGGCGGCACATACACAGTCACCGCGGCCGAGCTCGCGCCGTTCACCGGCAAGGGCCACACGACGATTCATTACGAAACCAACGATGGCGCCGTTCATTTGTTGGGCGGCAATGCGCTGGCGATCCGTCAATCGGCGATGCTGGGTGTCCAGATCGGGGAGCGGACGGTGGACATGCCGGAGCCACGGCTGCAGGGGGCTATCGGTAACAACGTCGACCCCACTGACGTGCCCGGCAACGAGGTGTTGGTCACCTTTACTTTCCTCGACACTGTCGCTGGCGATACGCTGCATTGGTCGTGCATTGGTTCCGGCCCTGGCGGTTCCGCCAGCGGCAGCCTGGAGATCAACGGCGCAACGCAGGGCAAGGAACTGCCCTATCCCGTCAGCCGTGACATTCTCGATAAGAACAACAACGGTAGCCTGCGCATCTCCTACAGCCTGGAGCGCCCCGGGCCACCACGGGTGGTGCTGCGTTCAGAAGTTCTGGCGCTCACCGTCGGCAAGGGTGTGACGCTGGATCGGCCCATCATCGAAGGTGCGTCCCTGCACCCGGATCGGCTCAATCCCCTGGCCGCCTTGGCGGGCACCTGGGTCACTATTAAGTTCCGGCCCATGCTCGCGACCGATAAGAGTCTGCTCGAGTGGTTGAGCAGCGACGGGATTGGCAGCGATGCCATCCAAGTACAGGGTAATCCCGACACCCATGAAGTGCGCGCCTTCATTTCGCCGGAGATTATTGCCAAGGGCATTCGCGAAGGGGGCAATCGTATCAGCGTGCAATATCACTTCACCCGCGGCACGTTCCCCTATGCATCGGAAATCGTAGATCTGGAACTGCTGCCCCTTACCGGCTTACCCACCCCATTTATCCAAGGCGTAGGAGACGCCGCAGACCTGACACTCTCGCAGTTGGTAATAGGGGCTCGCACCCTGACACCAGTCTGGCCGTTCATTCATCCCGACAGCCGTGTCTGGATGGAATATCAGGGAATCTATAACAACGGCGACGCCTATCATGAGATGACCTACATCTCTCACCGCCTGGGTGAGGTTGACGCTATCGGAGGACTACAGCCACCCACACCCATTGAGTCTCTCCAGCGGCTCATGGACGGTTCAACACTGACCATTCAGCTGTGGGTAGGCTTCGGTCAAAGCTTGAGTAAAGCATTGGCCGTAGCCTTTCCGACGAGAACCTACAACGTACGTGTCGATTACTTCCGGGACCTGACCGACTTCTACAATTTCAACTGGAACGGATGGGTGAACAGCGTTAACGGCAAAGGTGCCCTGACGATTGAAGGCGCCGAAAACGTCATTTGGCAAGCAACCAAAAACAGCTTCGAGGCCATAGAACCCGGCGTGCAGAAAACCTTCGTCGATTTGAAGGCAAACACTCAATACGAGGTCAGCTTCTACTGCAAAACCACCGGTAGTACCTCACAAACGACAGCCAAAATCAGCTTTGGCAACACGACGGTTACCAGGGCTGTGGCCCCGGACCGAAATTGGGATAGGTTAAGCCATACCTTTACAACGCCTGCAACACCACCCACACAAGCTCACCAGGTAAGAATAACTTTCTCGATCAATGCGACAAGCACCTTTTCCCTCGACCAGATCCAAATACGGGAAATGCCCCGCATGCAATTTGTGCAACCTGCCAACTAGGTGAAATGCTCAACTGACGAACATAAACAACCCGCGACATCCGCGGGTTGTTTATATAACTGTTAGGTGAAGAGCACAGCTATTGTGCTGCCCTCGGATCAAAATACTGATTCCTTACATTGCCACCCCATAATACGTAAGTGCCATCGGTGCGACGTGCCGCAAAGGAAGGGTCAGTATGCGGTGGGATGGGAGGCGGCGGCGGTGGAAGGACCACGTAGGGAAAACGCTTGATCGAGTACAACTCCGTTACGTTGCTGCGCAGGTACTCAGCCAACTCCGGAGGAATCTCACCGGCATCTTCCATCGCCAGTGTGGCCCCCCAAACTGATACCGCCCCATCCGTGCCGCCCTGCGTAGTGATTACACCGTACGCACCATTTGTACAGTAAACGTCACGAATCAGGCTAGCCATCAGAGTCTGCCGCAACGCCGGATTCATCGTGCCGCCATGAGTGTTCAACCCTGTCAACACGATTGCATTGGTCCGTCCGTCATCATGACGGCTCAGCAAAAAGAAGCTGACGTCGTTGGCATACAAGCTGAGATTCCCGTCGACAATAATGGCTGAGGACGAAACATTCCTGCGCAGTCTTGGCGACTGACTGCTTTCGCCGCGCCGGCTGGCATAGCCCGGTACAGCTTTCGCCCCCTTCAACACCTGCCTGAATTGACGCTTCTCTTGAACAGTCAAGGGAGCCCCACCATATTGAGGGGCTCCCCAAGCCTCCGCCTGACCGCTACTGTTAGCCATCAGAAACGCCCACCGGGCGGACCGACACAAAATGATATTACCGCGCGCGGCAAGTTGAGCGGCACTGGCGCTCATATCGCCCCCTTCAGCTGCCCTGCCCCAACTGACCGCTCTACGCCTATTTCGCGTGATGGCGCAGAACGACGCCGTCGCGGCAATGACGGATTGCACGCCACCATCGTCCAGAATACTCGTCAATCGGTCTGTGGGAATGCTTCCGCCACCGGTAGCGGCCCCCCAGACAGCAATGTCGCCATCTCTCCCTATAGCGCAGAAGGAAATCGCCGATGCAACTATCCGAGTAACAAACATCGAATTCAAATGCGCCCGCACGTCTGGCGGTATGTTGCCGCCATTGTTGGGTTGCCCCCATGCGTAAACCCTGCCGTTTTGAGTTAAAACAGCAAATGCATCATCTGCGGCATAAATGACCTTGGGAGGATCGAACCACAATTCTCGCTGGATCTCCGCAGGAACCGTGGAGACCGGATTATTAACAGGGCCAATCGCACGAATACTGTCTGCGCCGGGAGCAGGATTGTCGAGAATGACGGCAAACGCACTTCGAGTGCTGTAAACCGACTTTACCCCTTGAAGAATAGGCGCAGTGGATGGAATTGTATTACCCCAGCATAACAATTGATTGGTACTGCCGACATTCACCAACGCGGCAAAACTAAACTCTGCCGAAAATAATTTTATCGCCTTGTTATTCTTTAGAAAGTTAACTATCTCAGGAGGTACGGGTAACCCCCAGCCGGTCTGCCCTTCCAAATGAACGTCGCCACTGGTTGGCTCAAGCAACGCAAATGCCCCGCCTGAGGAAACGAATATTCTATCTGAGGGCTCCGGGACGTGGAATGAAAAATTACCGCGCTGTTTTAGATAACACCACTCGTTTTCCTCGTCAGATATGCCCTGAAAACCTGAGCGAACCTCGTAAAACTGTGAGAAATACTCACTACCTGTTGTCCCTGCCGAGTCCACCGGCACAACCGAAAACTGCAAAAACTTACCGTCATCTGAAGGCCTGAGTTTTAAATCCAACTGCCCTTCATCAGATAAACGTTCACCATTGAGATGCCAATAGAAGCGTGACAATCCTTCGTGGCTGGCACCATTAGCATCATACTTATATAGGCCGTGCACAGTGGCGCCTACAAATATATCCCCCACAATTTCTACGTCACTTGCACTGGGGACAGCACGAATAACAGCCTTTTCCTTAACATTGCTCATGTTGAATTCTCCAATCACAGCAATCCAAACTGTTGGCAACTCTCTACAACGGCTTCAAATAACGGAAGCCGTAGAGCGCCGTCCAAAACATACACCCCCTTAACCGGCCGGGTCATACAACTCATCTGTTACATTCGCTCCGCCGCCCCAGACAACATACGTTCCATTTGTTCGCCTGGCTGCAAATGCTGAGGGCGATCTTGAGCCGGTAGGATAATAGGGCGGCATAAACTTCAGAGCGTAAAGTCCACTCACATCACCTCTCAAATATTCCTGAAGCGCTTCCGGAACTTCCCCTGCATCCAGATAAGCATTACCACCACCAAATACGGAAACCACCCCACCAACAAAACCTTGTGTGCTAATTACGCCATAGGCTCCATTCGTGCAGCGCACATCCGTTATTTGACTGGCCATCAGGACTTGCCGGGTAGCCGGTGGAATAGCTCCACCTCCTAGGGTTTGGCCCCAAGAAAACAGGTCCTTGGTTCGCCCATCGGACTCCTTCGCAACCATGAAAAAGCTGGAGTCATTAGAGTAAAGATTGATGATGCCATTAGGTGTGACAATTTCACCTAAATTGGCACCAGGGGTAGCACTTGGATCACATTCTGCTCTGTGGCGCGTCGGTGACCGTTGTTGTTGATACCAATCATTGATCCGCATATCTTTGAAGAGTGCTTCAATGCGATTCTTTTCAACGCTTTTTTCAAATACTTTCCCAGCGTCGTTTTCGTCGTCAGAACACTCGTGACCGGAAAGTCCACCATAACCCGATGCGCCCCAAGATTCAGACAGCCCGGAGTTATTGAACATGGTAAAGGCCCACGCAGAGCCTTGGCATAAAAGAATATTGCCTCCGGCAGCGAGTCTTCGTGCAGCTTCGGTCATGGTTCCTCCGTAGCTTGCCGCCCCCCAACTTATCGCTCTTCTGCGCAATTTCGTCACAGCGCAGAAAGCATTGCGATTGGCAACGACCTGTTCAACACCATCCTGATCAAGAATGTAAGTCAGGTCCTGGGCAGAAATTTCCCCGCCGTTAGCCGCGTCGCCCCAAGTCACGACGTGCTTGATTTCAGGGTCATTGATGACTTGCGGACCAATCGCGCAAAACGCACCGGCTGTGCTGATAATCCGCTCAACCTTCATCGTCCTTAAGTAATTCTGAGCATTTAAAGAAATAACTCCTCCGCCCGCAGCCTGACCCCAAGCATAGACAGTTCCCCTGTAAGTCAATACCGCAAACGCGGTTTCCGTCGCATAGATTGCCTTAGGCGGATCGAACAGCAGATTCCTCTGAATATCATCTGGGACCACTCCGCCGTTCGCGGCATTGCCAAATGCGCCGATCGTATTTTTTCCAGGCGCCGGATTGTCATAAATAAAGGCGACCGCCGTACGATTGCTATACACATACTTAATATTATTCAAGTCCAGCTGCGGGGGAATATTAGCCATATTAGTCCCCCACAACAACAGGCGCTTAGTACTGCCCAACACGGGTACCAGTGCACCAAAGTCTCGCTCGGTCGAAAACATACGCGTGGCTGGATTATTTTTCAGGTATTGGCGTATTTCTTGCGGGGGATCACCCGCATGATCAGCACGCCCTCTGATATGAACACTTTGCGTTTTCCCGTCAGTCAGTGAAAAGGCCTGTGCGCTAGCGACAAACACTCTATCTTTAGGATCTGGCACATAATAAGAACAATGACCCCGCTGGGAAACAAAGCTATTACGATGCTCTTCGTCGGTAATATTCTGATAACCATCAGAGATCTCTATCTCCGGCGAGAAGGTTTCTATACCAATGTCACCACTCTCATCCATTGGTGTTACCGAAAACCTGATTTTTGCTCCACTGAGGGATGCCTGTATTTGAAAGTCAAGGCTTTTAGCCTCTATAAAGGAAGCTCCATCTATATACCATCTATATATAGAGTTCTGCTCGGGAATATCATTAACGTAAAAGTAACTACCGCGGACCACTGCACCCGCAACGGCCTCACCGATAATCGTTACATGAGTTGCCACAGGAATTGACATAAGATAGACCTCCAGACATTAGAATATCTACAATCAGCAACCGGACTCAGTGGTCGCGTGAATAAATAGCTAGTATCAACGCTCAAGAACTAGCCTTTGCCCGCTCCATTCGTAATGAAGCTAAATCACGTCGTGGTGTAGGCAAGTACTAACAGTAAGCGCTGCCGAAAAATCACTGTCTACTGTCATATCTGACAGGTAAGTCGACCACTCGTCTGATAATCGGAGTCTTCAATAAATGAGCTCATTCGAAAAAACGCCGCACTGTGCCTATAAAAAGATAGGGCTGGCACCTGGGCCAAATCCTCCACGGCCAGGGACGCGACTTCAAGCACGCCTGAGTGACGACTACCTGCGTGGTATCGGCCAGGCACATGAATGGTTCATTGCCGCCGCCAACGTCAAAAAAACGCAAAAAAACGGGACAGATCTATTTAAAAGACCTGTCCCGTTTTCACTTCATTAGACACACCAAAATTCGACTGACACGCCGCCATCGCAGCATCGGTATCTACACAACTTTCAGGCACTGACGAACTCCCTGTGGCGAGCGGGCGATGCGGCGTTCCGACAAGCCCGCTCGCCTCAGGGTATCCAGTTTGATGCGCGACGGCACTACTTCGAAGAAGTAGTGGGGCCTCCCACATTTGCTTTGTGTAGCCCTGAAGACAAGGCGGTGTGTCAGCTGGCAGTTTTTTCAACTGACCCACCGCCTTCTCAGGCACGCCAGCGCCTACACAGGTAAACTCCTCCCCTCTTTACCTCTTCCCCACGGAGTTCGCCTTGCGTCTGTTCCACACCTCCGACTGGCACCTTGGCCAAAACCTCCACGGCCAGGAACGCGACTTCGAGCACGCCTGTTTCCTCGATTGGCTGCTGGGCCAACTGAAACTGCATGGCCCCGATGCGCTGCTGATCGCCGGCGACATCTTCGACACGGTCAACCCGCCGCTCAAGGCTCAGGAGCGCCTGTATGACTTCATCATCAGCGCCCATGAACAAAACCCGACGCTGACCATCGTGATGATCGCCGGCAACCACGATTCCGGCTCGCGTATCGAACTGCCTGCGCCGTTGATGCGTCGTTTGCGTACCCATGCGCTGGGCCGCGTGTTGTGGCTGGACGATGGGCAATTGGATGCCGAGCGCCTGCTGATCCCGTTGCCGGATGCCAAAGGCAAGATCGCCGCGTGGTGCCTGGCGTTACCGTTCTTGCGCCCGGCAGAAGTGACCGGTGCGCACCTGGGTGATGACTACCTGCGCGGCATCGGCCAGGTCCATGAATGGCTGATTGCCGCCGCCAACGCCAAACGCAAAAAAGGCCAGGCGCTGATTGCCATCAGCCATGCGCATATGGCCGGTGGTTCGGTATCGGAAGACTCTGAGCGCAGCCTGATCATCGGCAATGCCGAGGCGCTGCCGGCCAACCTGTTCGACAAGAGTGTCGGCTATGTTGCCCTCGGCCATTTGCACAAGCCGCAAAAGGTGAATGGCGAAGAGCGGATTCGCTACAGCGGCTCACCGATTCCGCTGTCGTTCTCCGAAATCGGCTACAAGCACCAGGTTCTCGACGTGACATTCCAGGGCCAAATGCTGGTCAGCGTCGAACCTCTCCTGATTCCGCGCGCGGTCAACCTGCAACGCCTGGAAGCCGCGCCTTTGGCCGATATCCTCAAGGCCCTGGCCGATCTGCCGGATATCGACCTGCTCGCCGAAACCCAGCGCCACCCTTGGCTCGAAGTGCGGGTGCGCCTCGACGAACCGCAACCGGACCTGCGCCAGCAAATCGAAACGGCCCTGCTGGGCAAGGCGGTGCGCCTGGTGCGCATCGCCGCCGAGTACGCCGGTCAACGCGGCAGCGATGGCAGTGACGAAGACACCCTGATCGAACTCGACCAGCTCACCCCCCAGGAACTGTTCAGCCGCGCCTGGCAAGACAGCTATGGCAGTGAAGTGGATGAACAGACCCTGAAGGATTTCGCCGTGCTGCTCCAGGACGTGCAACAGGAGGGCGAACAGCCATGAAGATCCTCGCCATCCGCCTGAAAAACCTCGCCTCGCTGGCCGGGCCATTCGAGATCGACTTTACCGCCGAGCCCCTGGCCAGCGCCGGGTTGTTTGCGATTACCGGGCCCACCGGCGCCGGTAAAAGCACCTTGCTCGACGCCCTCTGCCTGGCGCTGTTTGGCGCCGTGCCACGCCTGGGCGATACCGGCCAGGCGAAAATGCCCGATGCCGATACCGATATCTCCATTGGCGACCCACGCACCCTGATCCGGCGTGGCACCGGTGGAGGTTATGCCGAGGTCGACTTTATCGGCGTCAACGGGCGCCGCTACCGTGCGCGCTGGGAAGCCAACCGCGCCCGGGACAAGGCCAGCGGCAAGTTGCAACACAGCCGCCAGAGCCTGATCGACCTGGACAGCGAACAACTGCTGGCCAGCCAGAAAACCGAATACAAGACCCAGCTGGAACTGGCCCTGGGCCTGAATTTCGAGCAGTTCACCCGGGCTGTGCTGCTGGCGCAAAGTGAGTTCAGCGCGTTTCTCAAGGCCAACGACAACGAGCGCAGCGAACTGCTGGAAAAACTCACCGACACCGCGCTCTACACCCAACTGGGGCAGCGCGCGTTCGTCAAGGCCCGGGAGGCCAAGGACGCCCACAAGCTGCTGCAGGACCAGGCCACAGGTGTCACGCCGCTGCCGGCCGAGGCCCGCGCCGAGCTGGATCAACAGTTGAGCGCGGCTCAACAACAGCTCAAGACCCAGCAGGCCCAGTTCAAGCAGCTGGAACAGCAACACACCTGGCTCAAGGAACTGCGCGAGTGGCAAGAGCGCCAGCACAGTGCGGTCGAGCAACTGCAACAGGCCGAACAGGCGTGGCACAGCCAGGGCCCGCAACGCCTGGACTTGAGCCGCCTGGAGCAACTGGCGCCGCAGCGTCATCATTTTGCGCGGCACAGCGAGTTGACCGGCCAGTTGGAGCCCCTGGCCGCGCAGATCCGCCAGCACCTAGAGCAGCAGACAGCCCTGCACGCGCGTCAGGAACAACTGCAGCAGCAACAAGCCAGCGCGCACGGCGCCTTGGCCGTGGCCCTGCAGCAACAGACCGAGGCTGCGCCGTTGCTGCGCCAGGCCTTCGAGGAACACAGCACCCTCGCCCGCCTGACCCGCGAGCTGGCCCAAAGCAGCGAGCAACTGCAGCTTGGACAAACCGCCTGCACCGAGGGCCAGGCCAGCCTGGATGCCCTGCACACCCAGCAACAGCAGGTTGCCAGCCGCCTGCAACAACTGGCCGCACAGCTTGAAAGCAGCGCCGCCCTCGCGCCCTTGAGCGATGCCTGGAACGCCTACCGCGATCGCCTGCAGCAACTGATGCTGATCGGCAATCGCCTGAACAAAGGCCAGGCCGAACTGCCGCAGCTTGAGGAACGGGCCAACCGCGCCAGCGAGCAATGGACCCAACAGCGCACTGCCCTGGACCTGCTGTACCAGGAGGCCGGCGCCGAACCCCAGGCCGTGGCCGAGCAGATCCAATTGCTCGACAGCCTGCTCAAGGACAATCGCAAGCAACAACGGGCCTTCGAGGAGTTGACGCGGCTCTGGGACAGCCAGCAGCAATTGGACCAGCAACAGCAGGAACTGGCCCGCAAGCAAGCCACCGCCCAACAACAGCGCGAGCAACTGAACCAGACCGGCCTGCAAGCCAAGGCCGAGCTGGCGGTGGCCGAGCAGACCCTGAGCGTGACCAAGCAGTTGCTGGAACGCCAGCGCCTGGCGCGCAGTGCCAGTGTCGAAGAGTTGCGTGGGCAATTGCAGGATGAGCAGCCCTGCCCGGTGTGCGGCAGCGTCGAGCATCCGTATCACCAGCCCGAAGCCCTGCTGCACAGCCTCACGCGCCATGATGAAAACGAAGAAGCCCGTGCGCAGCAAGCCGTCGATAGCCTCAAGGAAAAGCTCACCGAGTTGCGCGGTGAAGTCGGCGGTTTGATCGCCCAGCAAAAGGAGTTCCTGCAACAACAGGAACAACTGACGAGCCAGCTCCAGGCCCTGGCGCCGAGCCTCGAGGCCCATCCGTTGAGCGCCGCCCTGTTCAACCAGGACAGCGGCAAACGCAGCGCCTGGCTGGCGCAGCAACTGGGCCAGCTCAACCAGAGCATCACCCAGGACGAACAGCGCCAGGGCGCCCTGCTCAACCTGCAACAAAATGCCGGGCGCCTGCAGCAGCAGTTGCAAGCCGCCCAGGACGCCAGCCAGCAAGCCCGCCAACAACTGATCGACCAGCAACGGGAACTGGCCAGCGACCGCGAACGCCTGGACGAAGAACTCAATGCCTTCACCAGCCTGCTACCGGCCGAGACCCTGGCCGGCCTGCGCACGGAGCCAGCGGCAACGTTCATGCTGCTGGACCAGCAGATCAGCCAGCGCCTGGAGCAGCTTGGCTACCAGAAGGATGAACTGGCCGAGCAACAACAACGCCAGCAAGCCATCGAAAAAGAACAGGACCGCCAGCAACATCGCCAGCAACAGTTGGCCGTGCTGCAGCAGCAGTTGACCGAGCTGACCCGCCAACAGCAGGCCGCCCAGGAAAAACTCAGCGCGCTGCTGGGCACACATAGCAGCGCTGAGCACTGGCAGCAGCAACTCGAGCAGGCCGTGGAGCAGGCCCGCCACAGCGAGACCCAGGCCAATCAACAGTTGCAGGAAACCCGCAACGAGCTGATCCAACTGGCCGCCGACCTCAAGTCCCGCCAGGAACGCCAGCAAGCCCTGGACACCGAACTGCAGGCGCTGCAAGCGCGTATCAGCGACTGGCGTGGCCAGCATCCGGAGTTGGACGACACGGGCCTGGCCCATCTGTTGGCCTTCGACGAGGCCGGCGTCAACCAACTGCGCCAACAGGTGCAGCACAGCGAAAAGGCCATCGAACAGGCCAAGGTCCTCCTGCAGGAACGCGAGCAACGCCTCAAGGACCACCAGGCCTTGCACAATGGCAACCTCGACGCCGAACAGCTGGACAGTGCCCTGGCCGATCTCAACCAGCAATTGGACAGCGGCGAAAAACACTGCGCCGAACTGCGCGCCCAACAAGCCGAAGACCAGCGACGCCAGGACGCCAACCAGACACTGGCGCTCACCACCGCCAAGGCCTATGAAGAGTGGCAGCGCTGGGCCCGGCTCGATGCGCTGATCGGTTCGGCCACCGGCGACAAGTTCCGCAAGTTTGCCCAGGCCTACAACCTCGACCTGCTGGTGCACCACGCCAACGTGCAACTGCGTCAACTGGTGCGCCGCTACCGCCTCAAGCGCGGCGGCAGCATGCTGGGCCTGCTGGTGCTGGACACGGAGATGGGCGATGAACTGCGCTCGGTGCACTCGCTGTCCGGTGGCGAGACGTTCCTGGTCTCCCTGGCCCTGGCGCTGGGGTTGGCGTCGATGGCCTCCAGCACCTTGAAGATCGAGTCGTTGTTTATCGATGAAGGCTTCGGCAGCCTGGATCCCGAATCCTTGCAACTGGCGATGGACGCCCTGGACGGCCTGCAGGCCCAGGGGCGCAAGGTGGCGGTGATCTCCCACGTGCAGGAAATGCACGAGCGCATCCCCGTGCAGATCCAGGTCAAGCGCCAAGGCAATGGCTTGAGCACCCTGGAGGTGAAGTGAGCGAGGCACTGCTGTATTCGTTTCGCCGCTGCCCGTACGCCATGCGCGCACGCATGGCGCTGCGCTATTGCGCGGTGGCGGTAGAGATTGTCGAGGTCAGCCTCAAGGCCAAGCCGGCCCAAATGTTGGCGCTCTCACCCAAGGGCACGGTGCCGGTGTTGAATGTGGGCGGCCAGGTGATCGACGAGAGCCTGGCGATCATGCGCTGGGCGCTGGCGCAGAACGACCCCGAGGACTGGTTGCTCAAGGATGATCCCGCGGCGCAGGGGCTGATGGCAGGGTTGATTGAAGAAAATGACCTGGTCTTCAAGGTGCACTTGAATCGCTATAAATACGCCGAGCGTTATCCAGCGCAGCCGATGGAACACTATCGCGCCGAGGGCGAAGTATTTTTGCGCAGGCTGGAGGCGTTGCTGGCGCAGCGCGACTACTTGCTGGCCGATCACCTGAGCCTGGCCGATGTGGCGCTGGCACCGTTTGTGCGGCAGTTTGCCCATGTGGATCGGGAGTGGTTTGCTGGCGCGCCTTATCCGCGTTTACAACAGTGGCTGGAGCGGTTTTTGGCGTCGGCACTGTTTACCGGGGTCATGGCCAAGGGCTGAGCCTGTGGTCAGGAGAGCTTTTTGTGGTGATGGGGCCTTTTGTGGCTAGAGGGCTTTTTGTGGCGAGGGGGCTTGTCCCCCGCTGGGCTGCAAAGCAGCCCCAAAACCAGCCCCCTCGGTGTGCCTGATACTACTCGGCAGTCCTTACTGGGGCTGCTGCGCAGCCCAGCGGGGGACAAGCCCCCTCGCCACAAAAAGCCCCCTCGCCACAACTCAGGACTGGACCTTGTGGTCCAGAGCCGCATAGAAGTTGGCACTTTGCTGCAGGTATTTCTGGGTGTAGGCGCTGGTGCTGGATTTTTTGCTGCTGATTTCCACGCTGGCGCTGGCTGGCAAGGCAACGGTGGCGGAAACGGCGGAAGCGGCGATGATCGAGAAGAGATTGAAGTTCATGGCGGTAACCCTTGTGTTCGGTTGGTCAGGTGGCCCGTGGAGGCCTTGGAACCCAACTTACGCCGAGGGGGTTGAACGCAGAAATGCTTTGAAACAGTAGCTGTTATCACCACGATTAATACAACACCACAGGCCCCGAACCACGGAGCCTGTGGCGGATTGTCACATCAGGAACTTGAGGTCGCTGGGCGCATCGATCGCCAGTTTCTGCACGGTTTTACCCAACAGGCCGGTCTGGGTATCGCGTTCGATTACCACGATCTGGTTGCTTTTCTGGTTGGCGACCAACAGGAACTTGCCGCTTGGATCGAGGCTGAATTCACGGGGGTGATCGCCTTCCACGGAGCGGCGCTGGATTTCCTTCAACCGGGCTGTCGCCGGGTCGATGCTGTAGACCAGCAACGTGTTGGCCGTGCCCCGGTTGCTGACATACAGGAACTTGCCGTCGGCAGAGGCATGCAACGCCGCGCCGGCCTTGTCCGACGTCGGTTGCCCGGCAGCCATGTCCACCAGTTGGGTTCGGGTCAGTTGGCCGTCCTGATAGTCGAAGACGGCAATCTGCGCGCTCATCTCCATGGTCAGCCAGGCGTGTTTGCCGTCGGCGCTGAACAGCAGGTGACGTGGACCGCTGCCCGCCGGCAGCTCTACCACGGCCGCCGGCACCAGTGGGCGCTCGGGATTGGCCTTGGGGTCATAGCGATAGACAAAGGTCTTGTCGGCCCCCAGATCATTGGCAAACACATACTTGCCATCGGGCGAAGACACCACTGAATGCACATGGTTGGACGCCTGGCGCTCGGGGTTGACCCCACTGGCGGGATGGGCACTCAGTTGCACCGGTGCCGCCAGCCTGCCCTCGGCATCTACGGGCAGGATCGCCAGGCTGCCACCCGGATCTTCCAGCACGCTGTAGTTGGCCACGAACAGAAACCGGCCATCGGCTGCCAGGCTGGAGTGAGTCGGTTCGTTGCCCAGGCTCTGCACCTGATTGATAAGGTGCAACTGGCGGCTGTCCGGGTCGATGCGGTAGCTGCTCACGCGCCCGACCGTGTCCTGCTGGCCGGGGCCGTTTTCATTGACCACGAACAGGCGCTTGCGGTCGCTGGACACCGTCAGCCACGACGGGTTTTGCGTCTTCGCGGCCAGCACCGCAGGGCCGGCGAAGTGCCCGGTGCGGCTGTCGAACTGCACCCGATAGATACCTTCGCTGGCACCTGCGGTGTAGCTGCCCACCAGCAGTTCGTGGGTCTGGGCCGGCGCGGCCTGGACTGACATCGCCCCCACACTGCCGGCCATCAGCAAAGGCCAGAATTTACGCATCAGCATCGTCTTCATCCTCGTCGTGGTTGCTGCCACTGATCCCACTCATGCACACCAGGCGGTGCTGGCCCGAGTCGCTAGTGAGGGTCCAGCTTTGCAAGGTTTCATCGAAGACGGCGGCCAGTACCTGTTCTGGAGTAAAGCGCCAGTGCTTCTTGTCCCGGCCATCTATGCACTCAATGTGCAAGCACCCTTCCAGCTTGAAATCAAAGGTATACAGGCCATCGATTTCGAGCATGTTGCAGGTTTCAAGGGCGGTGGGCAGGTTAACGGCAGTCATCACAATCAGTCATCTGTTGGAAAAAAACAGATGATAGGCCAATCCCTGGCTTCTTTCTCGTTCCACGTGGGGTTGGGGTAGC
Source organism: Pseudomonas proteolytica (assembly GCF_007858275.1). Taxonomy (GTDB): domain Bacteria; phylum Pseudomonadota; class Gammaproteobacteria; order Pseudomonadales; family Pseudomonadaceae; genus Aquipseudomonas; species Aquipseudomonas proteolytica. Next base: position 10,137 of record NZ_VFEV01000020.1, on the reverse strand, counting down.
CCGCTACCACCTCTGCCCCGACGACAACCGCCACTGTTGGGGTCTATCAACCCCACAGAACGGAATCTGCCATGCCCCCTGTTTCCCTGGCCGCCCAGGCGGTCAGCCAGCAATTTGCCAGCCGTCAGCCGCTCGCCACCGCCGTCCAGGCACTGTTGCAGCGCAACCTCAGCGAGCGTTACCCCAACCTGGTCTTTGATCTGCAGCAAATCCAACTTGCCGAGCCACAACCCAGCCGCAGCTGGCAGTTCAAGCCACTGATGAGCGTGGTTCAGGACTATTTGGGCCGTGGCGCGGACCTGGACTTCAGCGAACGTCACGGGCTGTTGCCTTACCTCTCGCAGACGCCACCCAAGCGCTTGAAGCTGCCCGAACTCAATCAGAACATCGACATGCAGGTGATCGAAGGGCTGATCCGCGAGCTGCCCGCCCTGCTGCCCATCGCCTTGCAAGACGCGCTGGTCGATGACTGGAATGCCAGTGGCCCCAGTGGCGTCACCCGCTGGCGCTGGCTCGGCGACTGGCTGATGAACACCCTGCGCACCAGCGGCCTGAAGCAGTCGGGACTGGACGCGGCCTCGCGGCAAACCCTCGACCAGCTCGTGAGCTTTCCCGAACGCGCCCAGCGCATCGCCCGCCACGGTGAGCAGGCGGTGATTGCCTACAGCCTGGAGACGGTGGTGGAACACAACGGGCAAACCACCCGCCTGTTGTCGGAGTATCTGCTCCTGACGCGCCCCATCAATGGCCGCGCCCCGGTGCTGCTGTGTGCGCCCAACGGGCATGTCGAGTGCTTTGCCTCCATGGGCGAGTTCAATACCGCCTGGAGCCAGCGCCTGGATGCACGCTTTGTGGCGCAGACTCTCACCACCCACCGCTACGAGCCGCAGGGTTCGATCTTCGAGCATCAGGCCAGCCTGCTGCTCAATCAACAACTGGAACACCTCGCCGCCCTCAAGCTGCCCCTGGGCAAGGACTGGCGCAGCCTGCAAAACCTGCACACCGAACTCACGGAGCCGGCGCTCTACTTCCTTGATACCGACCAAACCCCCTACGCCCACCTGGACAGCCTGCGCGCGCACGTACCGGAGCCTTTGCGCCGCGCCACGCCTTCGGAGCGTTACCGCTATAGGCAATTGAGCCTGGAGCTGGCCAGCGCGCAGCAGCGCGCCGGCGATGAAACTTACCTGAGCGGCATCGACGACCTGCGCACCTATACGGTCAACGCTTTGCAGCGTGAGTTACGGCGACTGGCCGCCCAGGCGCAGGCCACCTTGACCACCCTGCCCCACCCCGATGAGGTGATGCTGACCTTTACCGTCGCCGCGGGCTATCCCGGTGGGGCCGGCATTGTCGAACGGCTGCCCATCAGCCTCACAGACCTGGCGATCCGCAACCTCGCCGCACGCCCCAGCGGCCAGGTGGCGCTCACTCACCGCCTGGCACACACCCTGCCGGCCTGGCTGACCACCGATGCGGTGATGGGCAGTGATGGCCTGATCGAGCGGGTCGACATTGGCAAGCACTATCCCCTGCTGCTCAAGGACGCACTGCTGAGCGACAGCCCCGAGGCGCTGCGGCGCGAACGGCTGTTCAGCGAGCAACAGGTGCTGCAATTGCCGCTGCTGGCCCTGGAGCTGAGCCTCAAGCACGAGCTCGGCATCAGCGCAGAAGGCGCACGCATGGTCGCCGCGCTGATGCAGCCCGACCCCAGCAACCAGCACGTCGACCAGCGCCCCGTGGTGATCCGGCACCTGGCCCTGCTGCGCAGTCCCAATGCGGCAGCAGACAAAGTCGAGAACATGTACCTGATCGAATACCAGAACATTTCCCCAGGCCCGCTGTTGCTGTACCGGCCGCTCTACGCCACGTCCTTGCAGCAATACCCCAGCCGCGCGGCGCTGTTCGAGGCCATGGCGCAGCCCGGCGCATTGCAGGCCAGCGTGCTGACGTGGCTGTCGGACAGTGCGCGACCGATCTACGATCACGGAGGGTTCCGCGAGCCCCACTATCTGCGGTTTGGCCTGGGCAGCGAGTTCGCCCCGGTGCGCACGCCACCGCCGGCAACCCTGGGCAGTGATGGGATCAACGACGAGTTGCGACAGTGCCTGGTGACCGGGCGGCTGATGCAGTACCTGTTCAGCGAGCATAGCCGCGCCCTGGTCGACCAGGCCGAACGTGAATCGACCTCCAACCGTGAGAGCCGTTGGCAAGTGTTGATGGAGGGCGCCAGCCTGTTGTTCGGCAGCCTGCTGCAAGGCTTGCGCGGCCCGGCGATGCTCGTGGGTTGGTTGCTGACGATGACTGCCAGCTTCACCCAGGCCATCCAGACCATCGTCAGCGGCGACACCAGCGCCAAGGAGCAGGCAACGATCGATCTGTTGCTCAACGTCGCGATGTTGCTGCTGGACTTTGCGCCGGCAAAGGCTTGGTCAAGCCTCGATCTGACGCTCAGGCAGCAAGCCCTGAGCACATCGCTGCGGCGCCGTGAAAGTGACGCATGGCCCGTGCCGCCTGCAGCGCAGGTGCGCCAGGGCACGGTAGGACTGTCGGGGGAAATGGCACGCGGCGACAATGCCGCGCTGGATTTCAGCTTCACCCAGGCCCGTCATCGCCTCACCCCCAACCAGCTGTCACGCCTGCAGGCCTTCAAAGTTGACGCGCCTCCCAAACTGCCGGCGCCGCAATCGAGCGGGCCATACAAAGGCTTGTATACGGTCGAGGACCGCTGGTACGCCGTGGTCAATGGCGACCTGTATCGGGTCAGCCTGGAGGATGACGCCAGCGTGGTGCTTGTCGATGCTGCCGACAGCACGCGGCGCGGCCCTTATCTGTAGGTCGATGAACGCGGGGCCTGGACAGTCGATACGCGGTTGCGCCTGCGCGGCGGCATGCCGCCCAAACGCATCGCTGCCGAACGCCAGCGCAAGGCGCAGCGCATCGAGGCGCTGACCGCTGCTTATCAGCGCATGCAGTTGCGCCAGCGGGCCTTGATCGCCGCCACGGACCAGGCGCAGCAGGCCATGCTGAACCTGGAACAACTGCCCCGGCCCAACGAGGTGCAATTGGCCAATGCCCGCCGGCACTTCGACGCCACACTCAACGAGGAAACCACCGAGTACCAACAGATCCTCGATAGCCTCAAGGAACGGGAGGAGCTGCGCATCTCGCCACCGCTCAAAGACACCCTGGCGCTCCTGGAAAACACCATCAAAAATAGCCGTAAACACGTGATCATCGCGGAAAAGGACCGGCTGGCGTTGTACCGCACCTATCAGCGTTTCGGTATCGAGGGCCCCGCGTTGTCGCTGGCAGTGCTGCGCGATCAAGCGGGCTATCAGCAGTTCCTCGTGCACTTGCTGGAGATCAACGAGCGCACCATCCATTGGCTCGAACTGCAGGAGCGTTTGCTGGAGCAATTATTCGGCCTGGGCACCAGTGGCGCTGCCGTGTACGAGCGCCTGACCGAGGGCCGGCCGAACGAAATCACCGCCCTGGCCGTCAAGGACCTGCAGATCCGCGGTTTGAAGCGCATGATCGTCAAGGACTTTGCCCACCCGTTGTTCAACGCCCTAGACAGTATCGTCTCGCCCTTGCAGCAACATGTACGCACCCACGGTGAGCTCAACAGCCTGGAGCTTTCAGCGGGCGATCGCCTGAGTGTGCTGGAGAGCCTGATGGAGCACTACGGCAGTGCACTGGACGGCCTGCGGGGGTTGAACATTGTCGATGCCGAAGTGCTCGACCCGATGTACACCGGCAAGCTCATCGGGGTGATCGAGGCGCTTTACCAGAACGCCGCCCAGCGCCTGGCCAACGAAGTCAAACCCATTGCGCAACCTGCAAGGCGCCCACCCAAGCGTCCCCCCGTCAGCGCCGGAAGGCCGGTGAAACGGGTCATAAAAACCCAGAGAAAAGGCACGTTTATCGGCCAGGTCAGCTCCGTCGGCAGCCTGGAAGTGGTGGAGGTACGAGACGAGGTCAGCAACCAGTTGCTGGGCATGTACTCGCAGCGTGGCGACGAATGGGTCGAGTTTATCGAGGCCCCACCGCCGGCGCCGGCCCTTACCACCCGTGCCGTCAGCGTCGTCAAGGGCGAGGCGCGCAAGTTACTGACAATGCTGGACGACCACCTGCGCCGGGCCGAGGACTACCGGAAAATCTCCCGGCATCCGCAAGAGGTGGAAGAGGTGCTGCAGTACGAGGCTTCGCGCTACGACAAACTGGCCAGCGAGCTGGACCGGGCGATCCAGGCCCAGGCCGAAAGCGCGCGCATCGCCGCCGACCAGAAGCTGGCCAGCGACCTGCACCTGGCGTCAGCGCGCTTGAGCACCCGAGGCCAGGCGCTGCGCCGCCAATTATGCCTGGAACTGCCGCCGAACCACGGCAACCTGGAGTACCTGATCACGCAAGGCCAGGTCAGCGTGACGAAACTGGGCGAGCGTCTTCAATTGAGCGGTGAGCGACGGGACTTCATCCAGGAATACGCGATCAACGACAATGCAGGTTACCCGGTGTGGTACGCGCACTTTCACTACCCCGCCGCGACTACCCCCAAGACCGAGTACAGCACCGCGCACTTGAAAACCCGCGAGCAACGCCGGCAAAACTACTACACCCTGCTGGACAAAGCGCAAGGCACCCAGGCGGTGGTAGACATACACCGTGGGTTGATTGGCAAGGCGTTGGCTGAGCGTTGGTTTCTGTCGTTCGAGCGATAAACCCTGGCTATGCAGTCGCATAGGGCCGCCGTGGCGAGCGGGCTTGCCCCGCGCTGGGCTGCAAAGCAGCCCCAGTAGGTCAAATGCGGTATGACAGATACACCGCAGCGCTGGGTTTTAGGGCTGCTGCGCAGCCCAGCGCGGGGCAAGCCCGCTCGCCACAGTTTATGGGACCCAGGGGGCTGCTGATCAGTGGGCGAACAACGAGTTGCCTTTCTGGCCCGCGAGTTTCTCGGGTTTGATCAGGAACCGCGCCAGTGCCGGCAACAGCCACAGTGCGCCAAACATGTTCCACAGCAGCATGAAGGTCAGCATCAGGCCCATGTCAGCCTGGAACTTGATCGCCGAGAAGATCCAGGTGCACACGCCGATTGCCAGGCACAGGCCGGTGAACAACACGGCTTTACCGGTGGACTTGAGCGTCTGGTAGTAGGCTTCCTGCAACGGTAGGCCGGCACGCAGGAAACTTTCCAGGCGGCTGTAGATATAGATGCCGTAGTCCACACCAATCCCCACGCCCAGCGCCACCACCGGCAAGGTCGCGACCTTGACGCCGATGCCCATGAACGCCATCAGCGCGTTGCCCAGCACCGAGGTCAGCACCAGCGGCAGCACGATGCACAAGGTCGCCGCCCAGGAGCGGAAGGTGATCATGCACATGGTCGCCACGCACAGGTAGACCAGGATCAGGATGGTCAGCTCGGCTTCCTTGATCACCTCATTGGTGGCCGCTTCGATCCCGGCGTTACCGGCGGCGAGGATAAACTCCAGGCCGTCCTTGTTGTTTTCCTTGGCAAACTCCTGCACCGCATGCACCGCGCGGTCGAGGGTCTCGGCCTTGTGGTCGTTGAGGAACACCAGCACCGGCGCCAGGGAGCAATTGTTGTTGTACAGGCCGTCGGCACGGGCGATGGAGTTGTTCAGCACATCCGGGTTGCGCGACAGGGTTTCCCATTTCAGGTTGCCCTCGTTCATGCCCTTGATCATCTGCTTGGACACGGTCACCAGGGAGATCGCCGACTGCACGCCCTCGGTGTTCTGCATCTTCCACATCAGTTGGTCGATGGGCGCCATGGCTTCGTAGCGCGAACAGCCTTCCGCCTTGGTCTTGACCATCACCACCAGCACATCGGAGCTGGTGGAGTAGTTGTTGATGATGAAGTTGTTGTCTTTGTTGTAGCGCGAGTCCGGACGCAGTTCCGGGGCACCCTGGTCGAGGTCGCCGATCTTCAGGTTCTGGCTGTACCACAGGCCGCCACCGAAGGCGACCAGGGCCAGGGCAATGGAGATGGGTGCAACTTTGGGGCTGGCGAAGTTCGACAACAGGCGCCAGAACGGATGGTCGCGGTTGGCGTCTTTCTTGCTCTTGGCGATCGCACGCTTGCTGATGCCCACATAGGAAATCGCTACCGGCAGCAGGATCAGGTTGGTGAACACGATCACCGCCACACCGATGGAAGCGCCGATGGCCAATTCACGGATCACGCCGATATCGATGATCAGCAGGGTGATGAAGCCCACCGCATCCGCAAGAATCGCGATCATCCCCGGCAGGAACAGTTGCCGGAACGTGCGCCGCGCCGCCGTCAGGGCGTTGTCGGCCTCGCTGGATTGCAGGGCGATGCCGTTGATCTTCTGTACGCCGTGGGAAATGCCGATGGCGAAGATCAGGAACGGCACCAGCATGGAATACGGATCCAGGCCGAACCCGAAGAAGTGCATCAACCCCAGTTGCCAGACCACGGCCACCAGCGTCGTGATCAACACCGCGACCGTGCTGCGCAGGCAGTTGGTGAACCACAGCAGCAGCACCAGGGTGATCACGAACGCGATACCGAAGAACAGCACCACCATGATCAGGCCGTCGATCAGGTCACCGACTTTCTTGGCAAAGCCAACGATATGGATCTGGACGTTGGGGTTCTGCTCCTGGAACTTGGTGCGGATCTTGTCTTCCAGTTCGTGGGAAAACTTCTGGTAGTCCAAGGCCAGCAACTTGCCCTGGTCCTGCGGGTCCGGGTAGGACTCCAGCAACGGGATATCGACGATGCTCGACTTGAAGTCGTTGGCCACCAGGCGCCCGACCTGGCCGGACTTGAGCACGTTGTTGCGCAACTGGTCGAGGCTTTCCGGCGAGCCGTTGTAGCTCTGCGGGATCACTTCACCGCCGGCAAAGCCTTCTTCGGTCACTTCAGTCCAGCGCACGCTGGGGCTCCACAGGGACTTGAGGCCGGAGCGGTCAACACCGGAGATGTAGAACACCTCGTCGTTGATCTGACGCAGGGTCTCCATGTACTCCTTGCTGAAGATGTCACCGTCCTTGGCCTCCACCGAGATACGCACGGTGTTGCCCAGGTTTGCCAGGTCGTTGCGGTGTTCCATCATCTTTTCGATGAAAGGGTGCTGCAGCGGGATCATTTTTTCGAAGCTGGTGGAAGGCCGGATCAAGGTGGCCTGCCAGAACAGGAAAATGCTCACCAGCAGGCAGATCACGATCACTGCCGGGCGGTTGTTGAAGATCAGGCGCTCAAGAAAGGTCGCTTTATCGTTGTGATGACTGCTCATTCTATCCCCGCCTTCTTATTGTTTTTTGCGTTCGGCGCCAGTTGGCTCGGCGACGCGTACGCCACCCTGCCCCACCAGAATCAAGTCGCCGTTGCCCGCCGCCGTCACCGCCGACAGTGAAATACGGTCCGGGCGGTTGAATACGTTGAACGTCAGGCCATCGTCGTGGCTGACCACCACGCTGCCACCGTTGCCGACCACCACCAGGGTGCCGTCATCGAGCAAGGTCGCGCCCGACAAGCCAAACTCCAGGGCGCCACGGTCGGCCTTGAGCGCCACCGGTTCCCAGGTGTCGCCAAAGTCGGTGGAGCGGAACAGGTTGCCGCGCAAGCCATAGGCCAGCAGGGTTTTGGGCTGCGCGGTGCCGATCACGCCAAACAGCGAACCCTCGTAGGGGCCTTCGAGTTTTTCCCAGGTCTGCCCCTCGTCGCTGGAGCGGAACATGCTGCCCTGCTCACCGACGATGAACAGGCCGGCATCCTTGACCTGGGCGATGGCGTTGAGGTGGTACTGGTCTTCGTTGTCGAGGCGATCGCTGACATCGGTCCAGGTCTTGCCCGCGTCGGTGGTCTCGATCAGCGCACCGTAGGCGCCCACCGCAAAGCCGTGGTTGGGGTCGTTGAAGAGTACGTCCAGCAGCGGCGCTTCACGGCTGAGGTCTTTGAACTGCTCAGTCCAGGTGGCCCCGGCATCGGTGCTGGCGAGGATCTTGGCGTCATGCCCCACCGCCCAACCGTGCTGCTCGTCGATAAAAAACACGGCCGTGAGCAGTTGCCGGGTCGGCACCTTGGCTTGCACCCAGGTGGCGCCCTGATCATCGGAATAAAGGATATGCCCGCGATCACCGACCGCCACCAGGCGTTTGCCGGCGTGCACGACGTCGATCATCAGGCCTTTTTCGGCCCTTGGCGATTCAATGGCAAATACCGCAGGTTCTGCGGCTTCGGTTGCAGCCTGGGCAGCCGTCGACAACGCGACAACCCCCAGCAGCGAGAGCGCTGTAGCCAGCACCGCGACCTTGCGCGATGCGAGCGGGCGGCAAAAACCCACACCCATGACAGGCTCACTCATAGACCTTTCTCCCATTTATTATTGTTAGGTCGTAACACCTTCCAGGGTGTTCGCAGTGCGCAAACCTGCAATCTAGAGCCCCTTGAGGAAGCAGGGGCCATCCTATCGGGCTTTCGAATCGTCTGACAATCGGCGCTACGTTATCTTTTGTTAACTGAAGGCCTTTTGCCTGCTGGCTGAATATAGCCGCATTCGCCGAAATGATGACTTCGTACATTTCTCTGTAGGAGCGAGCTTGCTCGCGAAAACCCTCAGAGCACCTCGGGGGGCCTGGAGCCCCGCGTCATCGTTGGCGACCTTCGCGAGCAAGCTCGCTCCTACAAGGAATAATATTTATATTCCACGTATTGATGATTAAGAATTTTTATTCTATTAATTGCCTTCCTGAAAATAACAATCAAAAGGACCATCGCCATGCGCGCACTTGGAATCGGCCTGATCGGTACAGGCTTCATGGGCCGTGCCCACGCACTGGCGTTCAATAACGCCCGTACGGTATTTGATTTGCCCTTCGACCTGACGCTGGCGGCCCTGGCCGATGCCGACACCGAGCGCGCGCAACGCTGCGCCAGCGCCTGGGGGTTCGCCAAGGCCCATGGCGACTGGCAACAACTGATCGATGACCCGCAAGTGGACCTGGTGGCCATCACCACCCCCAATCACCTGCACTACCCCATGGCCATGGCTGCACTGGCGGCGGGCAAGGCGGTGTATTGCGAAAAGCCCCTGGCCGTGAGCCTGGAACAGGCCGACGCCATGCGCTGCGCCGCCCGTGAGGCCGGGGTGGTGACGCGGGTCGGCTACAACTACCAGCACAACCCGATGATCGTCCTGGCGCGGCAGATGATTGAAGCGGGCGAATTGGGGCAGATCATCAGTTTCCAGGGCGAGTTCAGTGAAGACTTCATGGCCGACCCGGCCTCGCCGTGGTCATGGCGCTGTGAGGTGGGACATGCTGGCGGCGCCCTGGCGGACCTCGGTAGTCATCTGCTGGCGATGGCGCGGTATCTGGTGGGCGATATCACGCACGTTTGTGCCGACAGCCAGACGGTCCACGGTCAACGACCTGCCAGCCCTGGTAGTAGCGAGAGGCGGCCGATCGAGATCGACGACCAAGTGCATGGCTTGCTGCGCTTTGCCAACGGCGCGCGCGGGACCGTCAGCAGCAGTTGGCTAAAGCGTGGCTACAAGAACCATTTGAGTTTCGAGATCAGTGGTACACAAGGCACGCTGGCCTTCGACCAGGAGCGCTTGAATGAACTGCGGGTATGCCGGGCTGGCGCAGACAGTTTCCAGCGTTTACTGGCCGGCCCCGCCCTGCCCGGCTATGCCGCGTTCAGCCCGGCGGCGGGGCATCAGTTGGGGTACAACGAGTTGAAGACCCTGGAGGTGCAGGAGTTGATCATGGCACTGGCTGGGCAAGGCGCGACGGGTACTGATTTCGAGGAGGCGTGGGCAGTGGAACGGCTGGCGACAGCCATTCGCCTCGCTGCGCGGGAAGAGCGCTGGGTCAACGTGAACCAGGTCTGAATCTGCATACCCCCTGTGGGAGCGGCGGTGCGACTTGCCCGCGAAAGCGCTGGTTCAGTCACTGCTTGGGTGGCCGATGTACCGCTATCGCAGCATCGGTATCTACACAACTTTGCCGCAACACCTAAATCCAGGCAGATAGCGCAGTTGTGGCGAGCGGGCTTGCCCCGCGCTGGGCTGCGAAGCAGCCCCAATAAGCCGAATGCGTTGTACCAGATACACCGCAGCGGCTGGTTTTGGGGCTGCTTCG
>NZ_VFEV01000001.1 GCF_007858275.1 Pseudomonas proteolytica | reverse complement strand
AACATTTCCATGCTGATCACCCTGTGTTCTCCTGCTCAAAAAGTGAGCAGAAGCAGTTGAACACCTGGGTCAGTTTTCAGTCGGCAGAACAGCCTCTACTGGGTCAGTTTTCGGTCAGCGGCAACACGCTTGGCGCTCTTGCGGGCTCAATTGCTCCAGCGAGGGAGGGGCCACAGCTGGTTGGGCCCCTGGTTGAGCACGAGCAGCATTAGTGGTTGTCGTTCGCGTGACCTCTGTATTAGAGGAAGAAGGCTGCTGCTGGCGACTCTGACTACCCTCAATTTCATTGTCTAAGGGATTAGGCTGAGGCAACTCTTCAAATTGAGCGGCTGGGTACTGAGGCAACTCAAGTACCGGCGTTGAACGGCGCAGTTCCTCCTGGTTCTGAGTAATTTCCAGCAATATTTTCTCGTAGCCAAGGTTCAGCGGCTTTTTAAGCTGATCAATCAATTCGTCTTGGAAACGCTGGAACAGGAACTCTTCAGCGTCTCCCTCAAATTGGGACAGCACATCCTGGAAAACCGTATCGAATTCGAGATGCTGCTCCTGTTCTTGATAATTGCGCTCCCAGCACTGAAGGGCTGTTTTTCGTAGTGCAAGTAATTTTGAGATCCGATCTACTCCCAGCCCAGAGTAAAGCACCGCAGGAATCGCTGGGAGGAGATATCGGATGGCGTCCTGCATGCGGCTTATATGTGGTTGTGAAACTGGATACCCATCTGCTTTCAATCGCCGAGAAAGTTCACTTTGAGATATGGACTTCCCAACCTCCTGCTCATATAAGGCTTTTGCCTTGTCTACTCCAATAGCTCGTTCGATGAACAAAAGCTGGCCTTGCATATCGTTTTCGGCCAAGTGGCCGGTGAGCGAGATTATTTCGCCCCGAACAACGTCCCACGGACGGAATAGGCAGTGGAACTTGAAGAACTTCTCGTCGCCGGTCTCACGGTACAATTCGTTTAAAATGGCCAGGCGCGTGTTGCCGCCGTTGCGGATCCGGTACTTATCTTCTCCAGGTTTACGCGTGACTGGAGGTGGTGTGTCGAGGCCCCGATTCCGTATCGACTCTTTAATTTCATCGTATTTCGGGTTACGAGTCGTCCTTGGGTTTTCGTCATACGGCAGCGTTTCGTCGAGGGTCAACAGCATGGGGGTATCGACGATGGGGTCGCTCATTCGCGCTGCCACCGGCGACTTTGATTCAAACGCCGGCAGCAGCAGCTTATCTTTCATGGTCTGAGCCAAAGACGGTTTCATACTCTGGCTCCTGGTTGCTCGTAAGCTGGGCTTGCCGCCAAAAGCTGGTCAATGATTTTTAAAGCTCGATCCAGAGCGGCCTCAAGTTCGACGGTGGACTCCAAGCGATGAACGATTTCCGAGTTCATTGATCGGGTGTTTTCGCGCGCCTGCACTGCGATACGTTCGCGCATCCCATCGGGAAGGCGAACAACGAATTTTTCTTCATGCTGACGCTTTGGTTTGTTACTCATGGTGGGCTCCGATGCCTAGGGTAGAAAGTGTGTTCAGCGACGTTTCAACTGATCAGTGAGTTGGGTCGGTAACCCCTTGATGACTAATGAATTGGACGCCTCGTCGTACTCGATCTTGTCCCCTAGCAGATGGGCTTCAAAACTGATGGACAAGCCTTCGGCACGGCCGGTGAACCGACGGAATTGGTTGAGAGTGCGTTTATCTAGGGGGATTTCCGGCGACAGGCCGTAGTCCTTATTGCGAATATGGTCGTAGAACGCCTTGGGCCGATCTTCATCGATCAAGCCCGACAGCTCCTCCAGGCCCATGGGTTCACCGAGCTTGGCCTGGCTGGTGGCGTAGTCCACCAGGGCCTTGGTTTTCTCGCGGGCCGATTCATCTGGCAGGTCTTCGTTTTCAACGAAGTCGCTGAACGCCTTGAGGAGGGTGCGGGTTTCGCCCGGGCCGTCGACGCCTTCCATGCAGCCAATGAAGTCGCTGAAATACCCCGAGATCTTCTTACCGTTCTTGCCTTTGATGTACGAGATGTACTGCTTGGACTGCTTGTTGTTCTGCCACTCGGACAAGTTGATACGCGCCGCCAGGTGCAACTGGCCAACGTCCAGATGGCGTGAGGGAGTGACGTCCAGATCGTCAGTAACCACCACGCCTTCACTGTGGTGGAGCAGGGCGACAGTTAGGTAGTCGGTCATGCCTTGCTGGTAATGGGCAAACAGTACGTGGCCACCGGTGGAGAGGTTGGACTCTTCCATCAGCTTTTGCAGATGCTCGACCGCCGTGTGGCTGAAGGCGGTGAAGTCCTAGCCACCTTCAAAGTACTGCTTTAACCAGCCGCTAAACGGGTGCGCGCCGGACTCGGCATGGAAGAAACCCCAGGCCTTGCCTTGTTTGGCGTTATAGCTCTCGTTGAGGTCGGCAAGCATGTTCTCGATGGCGACCGATTCGGATAGCTCCGAATCGCGTGCCTGGAGAACAGCAGGTGTGCCATCGGGTTTTTTGTCGATCAGGTGGACGATGCAATGACGGATAGGCATTAGATTGCCTCCTGCGAGTGTAGGGTTTGAGCTCGATCAGCACGACGAATACGGGCTTTGGCGTTGAGGCCTGAGCGGTAATCGCTTGCGGTTGATGAGGTGTAAATCGATCCAAGGCCAGATTTCGTGAACTTGATATGGCCACCTTGAGTGCGAGACACCGTCCAGCCATTCGCTTCAGCAAACTTCACGAGTACACGAAGGCTCTCGCTTTTTCCGCGTAGGAGATTGGTGGTCATAGCTCTGCATCCCTGTCTGCCAGAACGTTACCGGTCTGGATCGCGATGATTTCAGCCTGGTCGCCAGGAAACTTGGTACCGAGCTCATGCAAAAAGTGACGCGTAGCCTCACGTGCTCCAGGCACGCGGAACACCACGCTGCAGTGCTGAACTTCCGCGGGGGGGTGCAGGTGAGACATTACGGCCACTTTCAGCGAACAGCACTGGAGGTAGCGGGGCACCCAAACCGACCAGAAGTAGCTGGATAGCAAAGCGCCCGCGCAGAGCAGTTCAACGGTAATTGTTGCGCTGGGCGTGTTGGTCAGCTCGACGTAGCCGAGCTTCTCAAACTCCAACAGATCCTCACGCATGCTCATTGGGACCACGGTGCTGTGGTCACGAGCAAGGCGGCCGATCGCTTGAGCTAATGCGTCGAGCTCCACTGGGTTGATCCCAGATTTATGGGCATGAGCCACGGCAGAGGCTTCGAACACGGCACCGGCATGGATACTAGGAAATAGCTCGGCGCTACTGTGCATCCGACACCTCCTGAAGCTCCTCGATGTCATAGCTATTGCAGTTAGGGCAGATAAGCACGTCCACTTCGCCATCGAGGGATACTGGGGCCTGTACGACGCTGCGCACACGATGTGTCGGGTGGTGGCTATCGCATTGATGGCACCAATGAGTGAGCCGGATCATGGCTGGCCTCCTTGAGGTATAACGGGTGACGTACAAGAAGCACTCGGCAGCGATAGGGCGCTGGGGTTGAACGCTGAGGGTGAAAGGTGCCGGACGCATCCAGTGGTAGAGTTTGGTTTCCACACGCAAACTACTGACCCCTGGAGGTCCGGCATGAAAAGAACAGGAGAAGAGCTAAACCCCAACGAGTTGTACGCCAGCGCAATGCAGGCCGGGATTTGCGATGCGTTGAAAATCATCGGTAACGTGCTGGCCACCGATAGTCGTACGCGAGAACTGTTCAAGCAAACCTGTGATGGATTCATTGCGACTGCTCCCCAGCGTCTAGGAGACCTTGGTCAGAATCCTCTCGTGATGGAGGGATACAGAGAGCCTTTGATGCACCTGATGAAAGCGCTCCACCTCTTGGAAACGGGGGCAAAGGGACCTTTAAGTACTCATTGAGCCTGGTGGTGTAGGCAGCTTGTTCAGCGTCTTCTAGCGAGAAACCTTGGGCAATTTTCTCGTCATGAGCTTTTTCACCTGCTGATCTCACGATTGGTAGGTGAGCGGCTGTCGCTTTACCGTATGCGATAACAAAGTCGATCACCGCACGCGAATACAGCGCTTTTTGAACCCCCGGGCTGAACAGCCGCTTCAAAAAAGCAGAGTGGTCTGTAGAGCAAACTAGGTCGCGTATCCTGAATTGTTCGGCACTCAACTGTGTCTCCGAATCAGGCTGTAGCTCTGCTCTGAGTGAGAATTGCTTTTTCATTGTTGTGCCCCTTGCCAGCCGGCGTTGGGACTGAGGTTGGCAAACCGGGTCTGGTTGGCGATGAAGGCTGTTCTGACGGTCCCAGTTGGGCCGTTACGCGCCTTGCCGAGAATGATTTCTGCAATGCTTTTGTGTTCGCTCTGAGGGTGGTACACCTCGTCCCGGTAGACGAACATAATCAGATCAGCGTCCTGTTCAATCGCACCGCTATCACGCAGGTCTGCGTTGATCGGACGCTTATTTGGACGTCGTTCCAGTTCCCGGTTGAGCTGGGAAAGCGCAACCACCGGGCAATTCATCTCTTTCGCCAGGGCCTTGAGCGACTGAGATATTGCGCTGATCTCGTTGGCCTTGTTTTCCTGACCTGGGCAGCGCATGAGCTGCAGGTAGTCGATCAGGATCAAGCTCGGGTGTCCGAAGCGACGAGCTGCTCGACGAGATTTGGCTCTGATTACTGCAGGCGTGAGCGCTGAAGAGTCGTCGATGACAAGCCGTTCTCCATAGCCATTAATACGAGAAACCGCTGCAGTCAGCTTCGGCCAATCATCATCTTCGAGCTTGCCCTTCAATAGCCTGCCCAGGTCGATATGGCCTAGGATGCCCATCAATCGATACAGCAGTGCTTTGGCCGGCATTTCCATGCTGAAAACCTGAACTGTGCGATCAAGCTTTGCCTGCAGAGCCGTATCTATGAAGTTCAAGGCCAGAGACGTTTTCCCCATAGACGGGCGCGCGCCGAGGATTATCAGGTCTGCTTCTTGAAAACCCGACGTCAGCTCGTCCAAGTCCTCTAGGCCTGAAGGCAGACCGGTCACAGTGACATTGCCGTTGAAGTGTTCGTCTATTTGTTCAACGACGTTCGTCAGGCATTGGTTGATGTTGACGAATTCCGTTGCGCTCTTGCCTTCACCCAGAGCGAAAAGTTGCTGTTCAATTGATTCTTGAACATCCTCCGCACTTGCCAGCGGGTCTGTCGCCTCGCGAGAGCATTGGTATCCAAGGGACATGAGCTGTCTGAGCCGTGAGCGATTACGCACGATGGATGCGTAATGCTCGATATTGGCTACAGACGGCGTGTTTTTGGCCAGCTCGCCCAGATAGCTCAGCCCTCCGGCTTCGTCTGGCTCCTCCAGCGCGTTGTGGACGGTGACGATGTCGAACGGAATGGACTTGTCAGCAAGGCCTGCCATTGTCCGGAACAGCAACCGATGGTCGTGTCGGAAAAAATCAGAGGCATCCAGTTTGTCCGCGACGAGATCCCAGGTGTTGTTGTCGAGTAGTAGCCCACCTAACACACCTTGTTCAGCCTCTACGGAGTAGGGCGGTGAGAGGTCAAGGTGATTCATTTCCCCGACTCCTGGCCTATCTGAAGAAAACCACTCCCGTTGCGTGCCCCCAGGGCTTTGACCATGTCGACCTCAACCTTCGCTGAATTGATCATGACCTGAGCAACCTCCGCTACCGCTTTAGCCCGTTCAATTTCCATTGGTTTTTCTGGGTCCAGGAGGCTCTCGATCGCGACGAACAGGTGATTACGCAGATCTTCAATCTTGTTCTTCATTTTCAACCTCCCGGATGGTGCGTTTGAGTTTGCCGATAGCGCGTATTGCGGATTTCAGCTCTTCCGGATACCGATGAATGGTGTTCCGACGCATGCGTTCTGCTCTCGTCAGCAACTCCAGGTTATTCAGGGCTATATGGGCCTTGTTGCCGTCCTTGAAGCACACGCACATGTTTATAGGGACTGGTCCGTGATGCTCCTCCCAAAGCAATACATGCACGGCTTTCCAGTCAACGGGTGGGTAACCGGTATCGGTGATTTTCTTCTGCTGATAGCCATCAGGAGTTGTGCGCAGGCTGCCAATAGGCAGCCAGTTCCCCGGTTTATTGCCCGCCTTAAACTGCGTCTGAGTCATACGGCCAGAGGAGGGGAGCCCCTTAAGGCCCTTATTCCATGGGACTGAACCCTTGGGAAAGCGGAATTCAGCGCCCAACTTGCCGTCAAGCCGGCCACAGCGACTACTGCGAAGAAACTCGGCGCTTTTGCTCAAACCCAGCCGTTTGGCTTTGGCATAGACCTGATAGACGCTGAGCCCCAATTCGGCGGCTAGGACCTGAGTCGGTTCATCGGGATAGCGGACAATGAGCGTGCGCTCTTCCGCCTCACTCCAAACATGGTGTTTGTGAACCGGGGCAAGCCCAAGTTGTGATCTGGCTTGTTCCAGCGCCGCCATGGCCAACGGTGAAAGCGAATGAGTTCTCATTGGCTCCCCCCATGCCCAGGGGCTCCTTGTGACTGCTGTCCAACACCACGATGCAGCCTGGCATGCTTGCCCTGGTCCCATCCCGCTTGCAACGAGCGGGTGTCATGACCTTTGGCTTCGATGGGCTTGATAATGGCTAGTGTTAGTTTTGGATGATGCCATTCCAGGTAGGCTTGGATCTCCAGCGCAGAATTTTCGTCTATCCCGCCTGCAAACTGGCTCACCTTAGAGGCGATGGCATTGAGCCAGCCCTCGGCAAACAGTTGGCCGCGGTGACGTTTGGTTTTCAGTTGGCAGCGCTTCTGCTGGGCAACATGAGCTCGACGGGCAGCGACAAGCTGATGATGCAGCGTTGAATAGGTGTGAGCTGCCAGTTCAGGTGAAATACCTTTACCCAAAAACTTGAAGGACCAGCCAAGTAGCGGATTGAAATACGCCAAGTGGCTGCAATCGAAGGCTTGGGAGCAGATTGAGGCCAGGTTGTGCAGCCAATCCTGCGGTGCCCGACGGGTTTTGGTACCCACAATGGCTTCTTCGATTGTATGGGCAGCAACTTCGGTGTGTTCCAAGTTGTACTGCTTCATCAAATGGCGAGCTTGACGAAGTGCAATTTCCACTTCGTTTGGGGCAGCGCCTTGTGACTTGGCCAGCGCCATGAGTTTGGCGACCTTGCTGAGGACTTTTTGCTTGTCCATCATTCACCCCCGCCCTGCTGGGCATCAGGGGAGAGCGCTTCTGACCAAAGACGTAGGGTCTCGCGTTCATCCGAGGTCAATGCAGTCTGGGCGCGAGCCTCAGCTATTTTTTCCTTAAGAGCTTGAAGTCGTTCCTCCACCGTTGATCCGTCGTCATAGGCAATGTGGTGCGTTAACTCGTCGATGAGGTCATACCGGATCGATGTCAGGTTGTTTATCCGATATTGCGTGGGTGTCCGCCCATATAAACGCGCTGGAGTCTCGAGCTCATTCCTGACGTAAAGGTTAAATTCGTTTGCGTTACGCACGGTGTGGTATTGCCTTGCGCGGTTGAGGATGAGCGCAGTTTGGATAACATCTAGCAGCTGTTCATTGGATGCGGCGGGGAGAGGGTAAGCACTGGCCACAAGCTGTTTGGCTCGAGCGAGGCGTGCGTCCTGGCGACGTTTCGACTCTTTTTCTGATCGAACGCGCTTTTCTTTCGCATGTTCGACATGAGTATTCACCGAGTCTATGAGATTCGCTGCATCCTGCAGCAGGTGGCATTGCTCTAGGGTCAGGTATTCGCTGAGGTTGCCCAATACACCGGAGCCTATTTTGCGGCCGTTGCTAAGCCTGCGGATCTCGCGCGCTGTGCTGGTGAGTTTGGTCTGAGCACCGCGTAGGTCCTTTGAGCTGTAGAGCTGATTCAGCTTTTGCATTACCTCAGGCGTAATACCGTGGGCAATGGTGACGGAGGTCTTTGCCATGTCAGCGGCCCTCCTTGACGAGCTTGGCCACGCGCTCCTCAGTCATGGCTTCGAATCGGTCGCGCCATTCTGGAAAGAGCTCAATGGCCAATTGGCGGATGACGGCAAGGGCTGCAGGGGATATGCGGTTGGAAGGCTGTCGGTATTCCAGGCGGTGTACTGGGACGCCCAGGGATGAACTGTTACGAAACACCACTGCGGAGGGGACGACGCAATCCAGAACGTTGATTTCGTCATTGTCCTGGAAAATTTCCCGTACCGACTGCTCGATCATTTGCGCGTCGGTGGTTTGGTCGAGATTGTTGACGACGATCCGCACAGGAGGGATTTTCATGCCCAGGCGCCCATAGGCGCGCAGGCCGTCCAGCATCTGCATGGATCCCCGGCTGAACTCACGTGCAGCGAGCATATTGGGCGGAAGTGGGGATATGACCAAATCAGAGGCTAGAACCACCATTTCGAGCATGGCCGATCTGGCGCCTTGGGTGTCAATCAGTACCAGGTCGAAATGATCTTTGAACGCCGGCATCAGGTTGGCGAGTCGCAACCGTCCGTCAGGTGCTTGCAGGATCAGGCTGTTCAGTTGGTTGTTGATGTCGTTGGAAATGACAAGCGACAGGTTTGGTATCGTGGTGCTGGAAATGATCTTGGCTGATTCGGTGATATTGAATGCCAGCAGGTCGTAGATGCCGCCCTGAGCTTCATCGACCAATTGGTAATACGAGGAGAGTGAGGGCTGTGCAGGATCTAGGTCGATGAGGAGCACGCGCAGCCCTGCATCCGCACAAAAAGCGCCGAGGTTGGCCTCGATGGTGGTTTTGCCTACGCCGCCTTTGGTCGAAACGACCGCAGAGATTTTCATGGTTTGGAGCCTCTAATGTGGGTTCATTAGAAGCTGCGAGGCCACGGAAACAGCTATGTGTAGCGAACACGATCTTGGGCTCTGAAGCACTAAAACCAATTGTCTTTTAACCAATTGGTCGTAGGTTCGAATCCCACACGACCCACCATTTTTGAGACCAGTTAACGCTGGAATCGAATCTTAAGATCAGAGGCCAAAAGCACTGATCGAAGAAGGCGACTTGAAAAGGTCGCCTTTTTTTTACCGGGGTATAGCGCAGTCCGGTAGCGCGCCTGCTTTGGGAGCAGGATGTCAGGAGTTCGAATCCCCTTACCCCGACCATATTAAAAATCCTCGTATCGAAAGATACGGGGATTTTTTTTGCCTGCGCAAAACCTGAAAGTGCCGCCGATCCAATGTAGAAGGGGGCTTGCTCCCGATTGCGGTGTGTGTGAACCACCGCTATCGGGAGCAAGCCCCCTCCCATCCGGGACCGTGTTGTTAGTGGAGTTTGAGCCGCGGCTCAGTGCCCCGCCCAATCTTGCTGCCCAGCATCAACATCATCGTGCGGAAGAACCCGTACAAGGCCATCTGGTGCATGCGGTACAGCGACACATAGAACATCCGCGCCAGCCAGCCTTCAAGCATCACGCTGCCGGTCAGGTTGCCCATCAAGTTACCCACAGCCGAAAAACGCGACAGCGAGATCAGTGAGCCGTAGTCGGTGTACTTATAGCTGGGCAGGGGCTTGCCCTCGATGCGCAATTTCAGCGATTTGGCCAGCAACGACGCCTGCTGGTGGGCCGCTTGCGCCCGCGGTGGAACGTTACGGTCGGTACCCGGCTGCGGGCAGGCCGCGCAGTCGCCAAAGGCGAAGATATTCTCGTCACGGGTGGTCTGCAGTGTTGGCAGCACCTGCAGTTGGTTGATGCGGTTGGTCTCCAGGCCGTCGATGTCCTTGAGAAAGCCCGGCGCGCGAATCCCGGCGGCCCACACCTTGAGGCTGGCGGGAATCACCTGGCCACTGCTGGTGATCAGGCTGTCGGCGGTGACTTCGCTCACGGCGGAGTTGGTCATGACCGTCACCCCGAGCTTTTCCAGGGTTTTATGCACAGGTCCGCTGATCCGCTCTGGCAGGGCTGGCAATACCCGTGGCCCGGCTTCGATCAGGGTGATGGACATGTTTTCTGGTTTGATCCGGTCCAGGCCATAGGCTGCCAGCTCATGGGCCGCGTTGTGCAGCTCCGCGGCCAACTCGACACCGGTGGCGCCAGCGCCAACGATTGCCACGCTGATTCTTTCCACCACATCGGTTTGCCCAGCATGGGCGCGCAGGTAGTGGTTGAGCAATTGCTGGTGGAAGCGCTCTGCCTGTTTGCGGGTATCTAGGAACAGGCAGTGTTGTGCTGCGCCCTCGGTGCCGAAGTCATTGGTGGTGCTACCGACCGCAATCACCAGGGTGTCATAGCCCAACACGCGCGCAGGCACCAGTTCCCGGCCTTCTTCATCAAGGGTCGCGGCCAGCTGGATTATCTTCTGTTCACGATCAAGCCCGCTCATGCGCCCCAGCTGGAACTCGAAGTGGTTCCATTTTGCCTGGGCAACGTAATTGAGTTCGTCTTCAGAGGAGTTCAGCGAGCCGGCGGCAACCTCGTGCAGCAGGGGTTTCCAGATATGGGTCAGGTTGGTGTCCACCAGCGTGATGCTGGCGGTACCGCGCTTGCCCAGAGTCTTACCCAGTCGGGTAGCCAACTCCAGGCCGCCGGCGCCGCCGCCGACGATAATAATACGATGGGTCATGGGGGTATCTCGCAAGGCTAAAAGAAATCGGTGCAGTTACCCGAGCGAGCGCCAGGCAGCTCATAGCGTCAGGTAACTCAAAAGGCGGCTCAGGAGGCCCAGGCCAATCACCACAAGCAGTACCACCCCAAGGAGCAGCCACGGCCGGAAAGGCTTGCGCTCAACCTGGTGTTGGGACAGTTGCAGGTACTCTTCGACATGTTCTTGGTCGTCAGGGTTCAGGCGGCTGGTCATAAAGGCCTCGTCAGGTAGACGTTGCAAAAGGGCATCACGTTACAGGCTGATACCCACGTCGAACACTATGCTGCGCCCCAGGTTGTTGCGCAAGAAATCCGGGGCGTCCGGGTGGGCGAACAACACGCGTGCAAAGGTCGGGCCGACCAATGACAGCGAGCGCCAGCCCTGGCGCAGGTATTCCGTGGGTGGCGGGAAATGGCTGTTGAGGTCCAGCACTTCGCGCTTGAGGCTGGCGAAGGCGATGATATCCAGCTCCCCCAGGTCCATGCCGCGTTCTTTATAGTTATGGGCCTTCTTGCGCAGGGTCGGCGCCAGGCGCAGCAGGAACTCATGGGCGGGAATGCGCCTGGGCTTGGCTTCACGTCGCACCAATTGGCTCAGGGAAAAAGCGCTGCGCCGCCGTAGCAGTTCGTCGCGCCATTCGTCATTCAGGCGCCGGCCTTCGTCCAGGACAAAAAACACTTCGAAACTGGCGTCGCGAAACAGCACATCCGGCGGTTCTTGACCGGCGGCATGAAATTCTTCGGCGCGGTAGGGCACATTCAGGCCTTGTAGCAGGCGCTGGCAGACCCAACGCTCACGCTCCCATTTGCGGGCATTGGACAGGAACGCGTTGGCTTGTTCGGCCGCTATGGTGAGCAGGCGCAAATAATCTGAGTCATCCATGGTTCCAGCTTAGCGTTCAAATGATGACCGCAGGAAGTCCGGTGTGAAAAGGCTCGGTGTAGACTGGCAGTTCGGTTGATGGTTTTGCTCAAGGAGTTCGCGGTGAGGTTTTTGGTTGCGGTGTTTCTGGTCTTTCTGCCCCTGTGGGCCCAGGCAGTTGAGCTCGGAGAGCGGCTAGCTCCCTGGACCTTGCTGGATCAATTCGGCCAGGCCTATACCCTGGATAATCAGGCGCAGGTCTTGCTGGTGGCGCGCAGCATGGACGCAGCCAAACAGGTGGATGCGGCATTGCAGGGCCAGCCCAAGGGCTATCTGGAGGCGCGCCATGTGGTGTTTGTCGCCGATATCCAGCGCATGCCGAGGTTGATCGCCAAGCTTTTCGCCGTCCCCGCGATGCAGGCCTACAACTACCGGGTCATGCTCGACCGTGATGCTCGGATCGCTCCACGTTATCCGGCGCCTGTGGATAAAGTACTGTGGCTGCAACTGGAAGACGGCAAGCTGGTCGCGCGCCATGAGTACGCCTCTGCCACCGAACTGCGCCAGGCCCTGGAGCAGGTGCAGCCGTGATCAGTGCCGCCGTGCTGGCGCCGCAAACCCTGTGGCTGGGCTGGCTGCTGTATGCGCCGGTGATTGTTTGGGCGGTCCTGCGCTCGTCCTGGGTCGAGTTGTTTGCCGACCGACGGCGCCAGCATTTGTTGTTCGGTACGGTGTTCGCGCTGTTCATGTTGTGGCTGGTGCGTCGGGATTTCGATACCGGCGTGTCCTACCACTTTATCGGCATGACCGCCGTGACCCTGTTGCTCGACTGGCCGCTGGCAATTGTCGGTGGGCTGGCTGCGCAACTGGGCCTGGTGCTGCTCGGGCGCCAGGACCTGGCGGCGGTCGGGGTCAACGGTGCACTGCTGATCCTCTTGCCGGTATTGGTGACCGAGACATGTGCGTTGCTGGTGGAGCGGGCGCAGCCGCGCAATCCCTTCGTGTATATCTTCTGTTCCGGTTTTTTTGCCGCCGCATTGTCGGCGTTGCTGTGCCTGTTGGCCGGCCTGGGCTTGCTGTGGCTGGACGGTCGCTTCGCCATGCCCGAGTGGATCGAAGACTTTATCGGCTACCTGTGGCTGATCATCTTTCCCGAAGCCTTCATCAACGGCATGGTGATCAGTGCCTTGGTGGTGTTTTGCCCGGAGTGGCTTGAGACGTTCAACCGCACGCGCTACCTCTCGGCGCCCTGGAAGGACGACAATTCGCGGCCTTGATCCAAATCAAAGGCACAACGCGCAAGTGGTCGCATGCTCTGCGAAACTTCCAGGAGCACGATCATGAGTGTGTACGAGTGGGCGCGGCAAGAGATACGCAGGAGTCAGGAAGCGGCGCTGGAAATTGGCTTTGATCCAGGTTTGAGCCTGCGTGCCCTGTTGAGTGCCGTGGTGCAGCAGAGCAAGGGCGTGCGCAGTTTTGAAGACCTGGCCGACGAGTTGCAATACCTTGCGGAAAACCTCGACGACCAGCAGGAATACGCTTTTATGCGGCCTTAATGGGCGCGCGGTGGCAGGTCTTCGGAGAACAGCTCGTCTTCGGCGTCCGGGCTGACCGGAATCTTGTGTTCTTCTGAGGCCCAGGCACCCAGGTCGATCAGTTTGCAGCGATCCGAGCAGAATGGCCGGTTGAGGTTGGTCGCTTTCCATTCCACGGGGGCGCCGCAGGTTGGGCATTCGACGGTCAAGGGTTGGCTCATGTTCGGCCTCCACGCAAAGTAAGGTAAAAGTGGTGCAGTCGCTCGACCTCGGCCTGTAGCCAGGCCAGGTCCTGGTCATTGACCAGTACATCGTCGGCATGGCGCAAGCGATCTTCCCGGGAGGCCTGGGCCTTGAGAATAGCCTGCACCTGTTCTTCGCTGATGCCGTCGCGCAGCAGGGTACGCTGAATTTGCGTTGATTGCGGCACATCGATCACCAGGATGCGTTGGGTCATGGTGTATTGACCCGACTCGATCAACAACGGCGACACCAAAATCGCATAGGGCGAGCGGGCGCGGGCCAGATGGCTGCGGATCTCGTCTGCAATCAGCGGGTGCAGCAGGGCTTCCAGCCACAGGCGCTCTTGCGGCGCCTCGAAAATACGCTTGCGCAAGGCGGCGCGATCCAACTGGCCATCGGGCAGCAGAATCCCACCACCGAAGTGCTCGGCAATCTTCGCCAGCGCTGGCCGCCCGGGCTCCACCACCCAGCGTGAGGCATGGTCGGCGTCGATCAGGTCCACGCCAAGGTCGATAAAGTGCTGGGCCGCAGCGCTTTTGCCGCTGCCGATGCCGCCCGTCAGGCCAAGAATCCAGGGTGTTGCGACAGAAGTGGTCATTTGAAACCGACAGACTGCAAATAGAAGTCGGTTATTTGACCACCCCAGAGCAATGCAATCCAGCCGGCAATCGCCAGATAGGGGCCAAAAGGCAGGGGCACCGAGGTCTGCGCGTTACGCATGCGCAACACAATCACCCCTGCGATCGCACCCACCAGCGACGCCAGCAACAGCGTCAGCGGCAGGATCTGCCAGCCACCCCAGGCGCCGAGCAGGGCTAGCAGCTTGAAGTCGCCATAGCCCATGCCGTCCTTGCCAGTGCACAGCTTGAATAGCCAGAACACCGACCACAGGCTCAGGTACCCGGCAACCGCGCCCAGCACTGCATCGGGCAGCGTTACATACAGCTCGAAGTAATTGAGGATCAGCCCCAGCCACAGCAGTGGCAGCACCAGCACATCCGGTAATAGCTGGTGGTCGGCATCAATCAGGCTCATGGCCAGCAAGCCCCAGCTCAAGAACAGCACTCCAGCGGCCGGCCAGCCGAAGCCGTAGTGCCAAGCGATAAATGCCGAGAGGAGCCCGCAGGCCAGTTCGGTGAGCGGGTAGCGCGGGCTGATGGAGCCGTGGCATCGCGCGCAGCGCCCCCTGAGCAGCAGATAACTGATCACCGGGATATTTTCCCATGGGCGAATCGGCGCCGAACAATGCGGGCAACAGGAGTTGGGGCGCAACAGGTTATAGGTCGGGCCACCGGGCTCCGGAGGCAGGCCGAGTATCTCATGGGCCTGGGCGCGCCAGTCCCGTTCGAGCATTTTTGGCAGGCGCCAGACCAGCACGTTGAGGAAGCTGCCGACGATCAGCCCGAGCACCAGTGCTGCCCAGACGAACAACCAGGGATGGAGGCTCAGGAGTTGGTCCAGAGTCATATTCAAAACGCCGTGCCAAGCTGGAAGATCGGCAGGTACATGGCGATTACCAGTGCCCCGACAATGCTGCCGAGCACCACCATGATCAGCGGCTCCATCAGGCTGCTGAGGTTGTCCACCAGGTTGTCGACGTCCGTTTCATAATGATCGGCGACCTTCTCCAGCATGCTGTCCAGCGCTCCTGATTCTTCGCCGATGGCGGTCATCTGGATCGCCATGCCAGGGAACAGGCCGCTGGCGGTCATGGTTCGATTCAATTGCATTCCTATTGCCACGTCCTGGCGCATACGCGTGATTGCCTGTGTGAACCGCTCGTTGCCAGCGGCTGCGGCCACTGAGTCCAGCGCCTGTGCCAGCGGTACGCCAGCGGCAAAGGTGGTGGCGAGTGTGCGAGCGTAGCGGGCGACTGCGGTTTTTTTCAGCAGTGTGCCTGCCAGCGGTAGTTTCAACAAACCCGTGTCCAGCCACAGGCGCAAACCGTTGTGTCGGCGGTAGGCGCGGCGTATTCCCCAGGCACTTGCGATTACGGTCAGCAATAGCATCCACCATGCGCCTTGCATGAATTCGGACAGCCCGATGACCAGCAGGGTAAAGCGTGGCAGCGGTGTGTCGATGCCGGCGAACAGGCTTTCGAATTGGGGCACGACGTGGATCAGCAAGATGCTGCTGACCAGCATCGCCACGAGCACGACCACCAGCGGATAGGTCATGGCCTTCTTGATCCGGGCCTTGAGGCGCTGGCTCTTCTCCAGGTGGGTGGCTACCCGCTCCAGCAAGGTCTCCAGGGTGCCGGCCTGTTCGCCGGCCGCGATCAGGCTGCAATACAGGGGGTTGAAGCACTGCGGCTGTTTCGATAGCGCGGCGGTCAGGCTGTTGCCGGCGGCAATCTCCTGCTTCAGCCCTTGGACCATTGTGCGCATGGCCGGGCTGTCAAAGCCTTCGCCAATCATGTCGAAGGCTTGTAGCAAGGGAATTCCCGCCTTCAGCAGGGTCGCCAGTTGGCGGGTGAACAGCGCAATATCGGCTGGGGTGATTGGGTTGCCCAGGCCGCAAAGGAGGCTGGAGCGCACGTGTACCCGAACCGGGGTTATGCCTTGCCGGCGCAGTTGTGCCTTGATCACGGCCGGGCTATGGCCACGGGTTTCGCCGGACACCTTGCGGCCATTGCGCAACGTGCCTTCCCAAGCATAGGTGGCGGTGGGGCTCACAGTGACATCATTCATTGGCGGCGATAGCTCATCGGCAGGTGATGATCTACAGCTTAGTCAGGCCTCTGTGTCCATCCGGCTATTGGGGAGGGGAAAAATGTCAGATTGTGCGTCTTGTGAGGGCCTGGCCCGACGCGGATGAGTACACTGGCGCGGTTGCCAAGGGCAGGGCACAGGATGTGCCTTGCGATGGGTTTTTATTCTGGAGAGTGAGTGTGATGCGTCAGAACGGCTTTACTTTGATCGAGTTGTTGATCGTCGTGGCGATCATCGGCATCTTGGCCACGATTGGCCTGCCCATGTATACCAAGCATCAGGCCAAGGCCAAGTTCACGGCGGGGCTGGCGGAAATCTCGGCGTTGAAGGCCGGTTTCGAGGACACCTTCAACCAGGGCACGGTGCCCACGCTGGCGCTGATCGGTGGTACCAGCCCGACCGCCAACTGCACGATCAGCGTTGCAGGTGATGTGGCTGCGGGCACGGGTTCGATTGCCTGTGAAATTCTCGATGCGCCTGCGCCCATCCAGGGCAAGCTCATTACCCTGGCGCGCAGTGCCAGCGAGGGTTGGAAGTGCACCACGACCGCTGACGAGCAGTACATTGCAAAGGGGTGCGCGGCTGTCAAATGAGGCCGGGTCGCCTGAATCAGTGACGGGAGCCGGGCGTAACGGCTCCCAGGCACTCCACAAGGAAGTAAAGATTGCCCATGACGTTATCCGTGCAACAGCGAGGAAGCGTGTTCCTGGTGCTGGCGCTGAGCCTTCTGCTACTGGGCATCACCCTATCCTTCAGTGGTCATGACTGGCAGCGTGTGGTGCAGGTTGGCGTTGGCGTGTGCGCAGTGGTCTATGGCCTGGTGACTCCCGCCGGCAGGCTGGTCGACAGGCCCACCGCGATCGGCCTGGCGCTGGTTCTTGGCCTGGGGTTGGTCTCCACGTGGTTGGCCCACCAGCCACTTTGGGCGTTGACCGAGTGGGCGCTGATGCTCACCTGCGGGGTGATTGCGGCGGCTTTTGCCCGGCTACGCCGCAATGGCGATCAGGCCCTGGATCAGGCGCTGATCCTGTTTGTGTTGCTGCTGTGCCTGATCAAGACCCTTCAATATGGGTACGCAGGCGTGCTGGCGTTTACCAGTGGCGACACGACACTGGACACAGATCTTCTGCTTGGTGGGTTCTCCAACAAGCGCTTCTACGGCCAGTTCCAGACCTTTACCTTGCCCTTGCTGGCGTTGCCGCTGCTGCTTGCGAGCACTTCGCGGTTGACGCGTGGCCTGGTGTTCGCCCTGTTGTGTGCCTGGTGGTTGATTGCAATCAGTGGTGGCACCCGTGGTACCTGGCTGGGGATCGGCGTTGCGGCGGTCATCCTGGCTTTTTTGGGGGCTGCGGGGCGTCGCTGGTTGGCCTGGCAGGTGGCTGCGTTGTGTGGCGGGCTGTTTTTGTACTGGTTGTTGTTCATGGTTTTGGCGCGTTACCTGGGGCTGGAGATTGCCAGTCTTTCCAATGACCGGCTCACCACCAGCCTTTCAGGTCGTGAAGTAATCTGGTGGCAAGCCTGGGACATGATCCGCGAACGGCCATGGCTCGGTTTTGGGCCGATGCACTTTGCTGATATCCCCAACCCGATCGCAGCCCACCCGCACCAGGCAATCCTGCAGTGGGCCAGTGAGTGGGGCGTGCCCTCTGCCTTGTGTGTGTCGTTGCTGGCGCTGCGCGGTGGTTGGGCCACGTTGAGGGTGATCCATCGGCAAGGGCCGGCACGGTCACCGCAAGACCTGTTGCGCCTGTGTCTGTTCGCCGCGTTGCTGGGCGCGACCGTGCAGGCGATGGTCGACGGGGTGATTGTGATGCCCTATTCGCAACTCTGGTTGGCGCTGGTGGTGGGCTGGCTGATGGCATTGCATCCGTGGCACACGCCGGTTGTCGAACCGATGCCGCTGTTGCATCGGGCCTGGCAAGTGGCGGCTGTGCTTGCGGTGGCGTTGCTGGTAGTTGTCGTGTACCGCGACCTGCCTGGCTCCACGGAGCGCAGCCAACACTACATCGACACTGCCAAAGGCCACCTGCAGCCACGGTTCTGGGTCCAGGGAGTCATTGCGCCGCACATCCGGTAAGTTGCCGGGCGCCCCATGCAGTGCTAGCTTTAGCCCACCGCCCGTGTAGCTCAGTTGGTAGAGCAGCGCACTCGTAACGCGAAGGTCGCAGGTTCGACTCCTGTCTCGGGCAAAAAGGCACCACAGTTTTCAGATGATCCCAGAATGGTTCTGAAGGCCAGACGAACCGGTATTCATGCCCGTTCTTTTGTATCTGCGCAACCTTGATGACCCAGATGCATCCCCATTCCTCGATCTAAGAGAACGCCATGACCACGACAGAAATGACCCAGCAAGTGCGGCACGCAGAAGCCCTCAAAAAGTACCTCGAGGAGTCGCCGCAGCTTAAGGAAGAGATCAAGGACCTGAGTGCTGATGATCAGCGCGACCAGATCCAGTGGGCATTCGAGGACGAGGCCGAGAGCCAGGGCTTCCAGCCTTGGGAGCTGACCCTCAAGTACACGTCCACGCCAGAGGAGTTCGAAGTGGCACGCCTGGCCCTGCATAAAGAGGCGGCCGAGGTGTTGGGTGTCGAGTGGGAAGAGTACTGCGAGATGAACGACCTGGTGGTTTAAACGCTATCTGTTCGTCTCCCGGTCCTCATCGACGGCTAGCCGTCTCCTACAGAAATTGTGCCGGACCTGTAGGAGCCGGTTTGCCGGCGATGACAGTGGTTCAGTTCAAATACTGAGCCGCATCGACAAATCCACCGCCTTCACATCCTTGGTCATCGCCCCGATGGAGATGTAGTCCACGCCGGTCTCGGCAATGGGCAACAAGGTGCTTTCATTGATCCCGCCGCTGGCTTCCAGCTTGGCCTTGCCGCCGTTCAAGCGTACGGCTTCGCGCATGTCGTCCAGGCTCAACTCATCCAGCATGATGATATCGGCGCCCGCCGCCAGCGCTTCGCGTAACTCTTCCAGGCTTTCCACTTCGACTTCCACCGGCTTGCCGGGGGCGATCTTGTGGGCGGCAGTAATGGCCTGGGCAATGCCACCGCAGGCGGCGATATGGTTTTCCTTGATCAGGAACGCGTCATACAGGCCGATGCGGTGATTGTGGCAACCGCCGCAGGTCACTGCGTACTTTTGCGCCAGGCGCAGGCCGGGCAGGGTCTTGCGGGTGTCCAACAGCTTGACCTGGGTGGCTGCGACGAAGTCCGCCAGGTATTGCGCACGTGTGGCCACGCCGGATAACAACTGCAGGAAGTTCAGCGCGCTGCGCTCACCGGTCAACAGCGAGCGGGCAGGGCCTTCGAGGTGGAACAGCGCCTGGTTGGGGCTGACGCGCTCACCGTCGCGCACCTGCCAGTGCACGGCAACCCGTGGGTCCAACTGGCGGAATACGGCATCGACCCAGGCGGTGCCACTGATGACGGCCGCATCACGGGTGATGATCGTGGCCTTGGCCAGCCGTTCGGCGGGGATCAATTGCGCGGTGATGTCGCCGCTGCCGATGTCTTCCAGCAGTGCGCGGCGCACGTTGGCTTCGATTTCGGCGGTGAGGTCGGCGAGGCGTAGATTCGGCATAGCGGGCTCCACATACAAAGTGCCCCGATTATAGGGGCATGGCAGCGCCGAACCCAAGGTATGCAGGCATAACCTGCCTGATTACAAAGCAGCTACAGAGTTTGCTGGCGCTACAGGGTCTAATTGCAAGATAATCTCGCGCCTTGCAATTGGCGTCATAGCTTTGACGTCTCGGTGATCTATAGATAATCGCTACCTGCCGCTGTTCCGCCGGCGGTTGCGGCGAGCGCTCATAAAACCGAACCCCGTCATTCCAGGAGGCCAGCATGCACAATGACGCAAAGGTGGTGCCGATCAATAAGATCGCCGCACAAGCGATGCCATCGCCGCTCGCCCGCCTGCCCGTGATCGTGCTTCAGGTTCGTGACAAGGCCACACAGCAACTGGACCGGGGTTTGCAGGAGCTGTTCGATAACGCTGACGACACTCTGTTCGAAATGGCCGACAAGGCGCGCAACAACGCCGACCACAATATTTTCTTTGAAGCCATGCGCGACCTGCGCCTCAAGCGCAAGAACTTCGAGCGTGTGTTCATGGAGCAGCTTTTCGCCGCGTTCGCCAACCTGGGGCAGGCCGGGCAAGGCGAACTGCTGCTGCCGACGGTCTCCTACGAGGCAGCGCCGGGGGTGTCGGCTGACGATCTGGAAAAAGCCGTGGCCCTGGAAGCCATGCTCGACAAGGTCATGCACCGTGACGGCCTGGCCCTGGGACAACTGACCGCGCGCCTGGGTGCGTTGTTGGGCAAGCGCCTGGATGATCGGGAAAACCCCCTTGGCCCGGCGATGCTCTGTGAGTACTTCCTGCGGGCCGGGCGCAGCCTGGGGGTGGAGATCCGGGTCAAGCTGATTATTTTGAAACTGTTTGAAAAGTACGTACTCAGCGATGCCGACCTGCTGTACGGCGAGGCCAATCAGTTGCTGGCCGCCACGGGCGTACTGCCCGAGCTCAAGGCCGTACCTTCGCGCCGTTCCGGCGAGCGCGCCAGCAGCGCCCGCCCGCCGGCCGAGGCACCGCCGGCAGCCGACCCACAGGCCGACGAGGCCGAGCAACAAGTCTTCGCGGCCCTGCAGGAGCTGCTGCTGACGGTGCGCGGCAGTGTGGCGCCGACCCTGGAGGCCAGCGCCCAGGCCCAGCCGATTTCCACCCGCGACCTGCTGCGCCTGCTGTCCCATCTGCAGCAGTATGTGCCGGAGCCTGCGGTGGAGGACGATTTTGACTTGCGCCGCCAGTTGGAAGAACTGCTCACCCGGGTCAGCGTCAAGAGTGGCAAGTCGCGGGTAGTGGAGGATGCTGACGAGGATGTGATCAACCTGATCGCCATGCTGTTCGAGTTCATCCTCGACGACCGCACCTTGCCTGACTCCTTCAAGGCGTTGATTGCGCGCCTGCAGATTCCCATGTTGAAAGTGGCCGTGCTGGACAAGAGTTTCTTCAGCCGCGGCAGCCACCCGGCGCGGCGCTTGCTCAATGAAATCGGGGCTGCGGCCATGGGCTGGGGCAAGCGTGATGATTATCAGCGTGACAGCCTTTACCTGCGCATCGAGCAGGTGGTGCAACGCCTGTTGAACGACTTTGTCGACGATCCGGCAATTTTCTCGGTGCTCCTGCAAGAGTTCACTGCTTATACCCAGGACGAGCGCCGCCGCAGTGAGTTGCTCGAACAGCGCACCCGCGACGCCGAAGAAGGGCGCGCCCGTACCGAGCAGGCGCGGCAGCGGGTTGCCGATGCCGTCAATCAGCGCTTGCTGGGCAAGGTCTTGCCGCATTTCGTGGTGCAGTTCCTGCAACAGGCGTGGAGCCAGGTCTTGTTGCTTGAATGCCTCAAGCACGGCCAGCACTCGCCGCAATGGCAGGCACGGCTGAGGTCCATGGACGAATTGATCTGGAGTGTCAGCCTGAGTGAGCACACCGAGGCCGGTCGTCGCTTGCTGGAGCAATTGCCCGCGCTGCTCAAGGCCCTGCGTGAGGGGTTGAGCGAGGCAGCGTTCGACTCCTTTGTCACCCGGGAGTTTTTTATCCAGTTACAGGCGCTGCATACCCAGGCATTCCAGGGCACGACGCTGCCCAGCGTGGCGCTGGTCGAAGTGCGCGGGGATGCGAGCGCCGAAATGCCTTCGCAGGCGCTCAGCCTGGCGGAGGATGATCCCGATCTGCTCAAGGTTCGGCAATTGCACATCGGCAGTTGGGTCGAGTTCCGCGAAGATGAAGAAAACACCCTGCGCTGCAAGCTGACGGCGATTATCGCCCCGGCCAACAGCTACATCTTCGTCAATCGCACGGGCCTTAAGGTCCTGGAAAAAACCTGCACGGAGTTGGCCCTGGAGTTCAAGCGTGGCGGGGTCCGTACCCTGGATGACGCGCTGTTGTTCGATCGCGCCCTGGCGTCGGTGATCGGCAATCTGCGGCAACTCAATCGCGCCAAGTGATCGCAACCACCAGGCCGATCACGGCATACTGAGTGCTCCTAAGTCTTGCGCAAGGAACCTGTATGCAGTTGGACCCCACCAGCGGTTGGTGCCAGGGCATTGCCCATTGCCCGTCGCCCAACTTCAATGAACGCCCAAACGGCGAGATTTCCCTGTTGGTGGTGCATAACATCAGCTTGCCACCGGCCCAGTTCGCCACGGGTAAAGTGCAAGAGTTTTTCCAGAATCGCCTGGATGTCACGGAACATCCCTACTTTGCAGGCATCGCTGACCTACGGGTATCCGCGCATTTTCTGATTGAGCGTGAGGGTGCGGTGACGCAATTTGTTTCCTGTCAGGACCGAGCCTGGCATGCGGGTGTCTCCTGTTTCGAGGGGCGCGAAACCTGCAATGACTTTTCCCTGGGCATCGAGCTGGAAGGGACCGACGACCAGCCCTTTACCGATGCCCAGTACCAATCCTTGATCGAACTGAGCCGCCAACTGCTGGTCGCCTACCCGGGCATCACGCTCCAGCGCATTTGCGGTCATAGTGACATCGCCCCAGGACGCAAGACCGATCCTGGACCGGCTTTTGATTGGGCGCGTTTTCGTGGCGCCTTGCAGGATGGAGGACATGCACAATGAGTTTCCTGGTGTTGGTGCTGGCGGTATGGATCGAGAAGTTCTCGGCCTTGCGTCAGCGGGTGCAGCGCGATGGCGGTTGGCTGCGCGAACTGGCCCGGCTTGAGTCGAGCGCTCGGTTGGGCAAGCAGCCCTGGTTGATCCTGGCGCTGCTGGTGTTGCTGCCGGTGGCGCTGCTGGGGCTGTTGTTGCTGGTCCTGGAACCGGTGGCTTATGGCTTGCTGGCGCTGCCGGTGCATTTGCTGGTGGTGATCTACAGCCTGGGGCGCGGTGATCTGCTCGGCCAACTGGGACCGTTCCGCGATGCCTGGCGCCGGGGCGACCTGCAAGCGGCTGAACATGTTGCCGAACGTGACCTGGCCATTGGCGCCGACAGCGGCGAGCAACTGCTGGAACGGGTCCAGGGCCATTTGCTGTGGCAAGCCTACCAGAGCTTTTTTGCGGTGATTTTCTGGTACTTCCTCCTCGGCCCGGTGGTGGCCCTGGCTTACCGCTTGCTGGCGCTGGCCAGTGAACACAGTCAGAACCCACTGGTGGCCGAGCGTGCCGGGCAATTGCGCCATGCGTTCGACTGGTTGCCGGTGCGGTTGCTGGCGGCGAGTTTTGCCTTGGTGGGCAACTTTGTCGCGGTCAGCCGGGTGATGCTGCATGAGCTGCTGAACTGGGATATCAGTGCAGCGCAACTGGTGGAAAAGGTTGGCCTGGTGGCCGGCGAGATTCCGGCGCCGGTGGTCGGTGCCGAAGGCATCAACAGCCTGGATCGCTTGTGGGAGCTGCTGCTGCGCGCGGCGGTGCTGTGGTATGCCGGGTTTGCGATCTGGACTGTTTTGCCCTAATCGTCTTTTCGATACACACCAGCTTTTATGTAGGCGCCGGCTCGCCGGCGATGACGCCCGATAAAACGCCGCAGGGTGTCAGGTATCCAACGTCACCGTTGACGACCATCGCTGGCAAGCCAGCTCCTACAAGGGGCTGGTTCTGATCTGTGCCGCCGATCGCGTTAACCTTAAGTTACAAAACTCCCCGCCGATTTAGGCTATACAGACAGCGCGCCCAATAGTGGCTTTCTGCCGCTGCCCTGCGCCTTCAATAAAAATAAAAGAAAAGGGAGTTCATCTGTGAAGAGCTTGCTCTATCCCGCCATCGCGTTGATGAATCGCCTGAGCTTCGGCATGAAGTTCAGCCTGATCAGTGTGTTGTTTTTCCTGCCGATGCTGGTGACCAACTATTACCTGGTCCGGGACTCCTGGCGTGAGTTCCAGGGCACCCAGGTTGAGTTGCGGAGCCTGGACCTGCTGGGCAGCAGCCTGATCCTGCGCCGCGACCTGGAAACCCTGAACAATCAGGTGCAAATCAACGCCACCCTCGGCCAGGCGGGCAAGGCGGGCGATATCGAAAGCCAGATCAGCGCACTGGAACAGCGTGTCCTTGAACGCCTGCAAGGCTTCCAGGCGATGACGGTCGACCCCGAGCAGGTTGCGGTCTTCGAGGGCAAGCGCGACGAGATGATCGCGGCCTTCAAGGTCCAGCAAAGCGAATCCTCGTTGTTGAGCAAAAGTGCGCTGATCGGCAAGTTGCTCAACAAGGCGCAGATGTTCAGCCAGATCATTGCCAGCCAGTCGGGGTTGAGCCGTGATGTGCAGGGCGATGTGCGCCAACTCAGCGAACTGGTGACCAGCGTCACCCCGCAAGTCACCCAGACCTTGGGCGAGGGCCGGGCCATGGGCGCGTACTCCCTGGGTCAGGGTTTTCTCAACTCATCGTCCAGCACGCGCTTTGACGAATTGTTGCAGCAATTGGAGAAGCTCCAGGCCGAATACGGCCTGAAAGTGCAGGACGCCCTGGGCTCCAGCAAGGCCGCCCATGGATCCCTGGACGCTCTGGCCCAAGCCAGCCAGGCCAGTCTCAAGCAGGGCAGCGAACTGTTCGAGGAACAGGTAGTGATGGCCGAAACCCTGGAGACGCCGTGGCAGGCTTTCTATGATCAAGTGACTGCCTTGATGGCCAAGACCTACCAACTGGACGACGCGACCCTGTCCTTCCTCGACCAGCAATTGCAACAACGCCTGGCCCAGAACCGGACGCACATGGTGCTGCTGGTGGCGGCGCTGGCGGCGGTGTTTTTGTTGATCTTCTATTTGTACGGCGGCTTCTATGCCTCGACGCGCACCACTCTGCGCCGCCTGGGGGCGATGATGGATAAGGTCGCCGCCGGGGATATGACGGTCAGCTTCAAGTCCCAGAGCCGCGACGAGCTGGGTGAGTTGGGTGAAGTGTTCAATGGCACCGTGGCCAAAATCCACGACCTGATCGAGCGGGTAGGGCAGACCGTCCAGGAAGTCGAGCATCAGGCCGGGCAAGTGGAGTCGGTTTCGGCGCGCAGCAACCAGGCGGTGTCGGGCCAGCGCAGTCAGATCGAACAGGTGGCCACGGCCATGAACCAGATGTCGGCGACCGCCCACGAAGTGGCGCGCAGTGCGGCGGCGGCTGTCAGCAGTGCCCACAGCGTCAACGATGAAACCCTCAGCGGGCGTGGCCTGGTGCAATCCCAGCAGGGCAGCATCGCGCAACTGGCGTCGGAGATCGACCAGTCAGTGCTGGTGATCAATCAATTGGCCATCGACAGCCAATCCATCAGCAGCGTGCTGGAGGTGATCAAGAGCATTGCCGAACAAACCAACCTGCTGGCGTTGAACGCGGCCATCGAGGCGGCGCGGGCGGGTGAGCAAGGGCGCGGGTTTGCGGTGGTGGCCGATGAGGTGCGCACCCTGGCCCGGCGCACCCAGCACTCCACCGAAGAAATCGAGCAAATGATCGCCAAGCTGCACCAAGGCGTCGGCGCGGCCGTGAAGGCCATGGGCAGTAGCCATAAAATGGCCAGCGGTACGGTCGGCCAGTCGGAAAAAGTCCAGTTGGCTCTGGAGAACATCCTGGGCGCGGTAGGCATGATCGTCGATCAGAACCAGCAAATCGCCGCGGCGGTGGAGCAACAGACGGCCGTGGCCCACGACATTGACCAGAATATTGTCGAGATCAATCGGGCTGGCGAGCACGCGGCCCAGGGCGCGCACCAGACCGAAGAGGCCAGCCGGCAACTGTCCCTGCAGGTGATTGAACTGAAAAAGCTGATCGGTGCATTTCGCGTGTAGGACGCAGACGTAGGCTTTGTCTGTTGGATGTGTGGTGCATGTCCTGTTTTCCCGCGTGAGCTTCTCTCGCAACGAGATTGGGTGAGAATTTGTTTCACACCCCATCCAGCGCTCCCGGGAGGCAGGGCCATGACCGAGACTACCCTTGGCGTGAAAGGGCATTGCGCCCATTGCGATATCACCTTTGCACTCAAGCCCTGGCAGCTCAATGCCATTGCTCTGAACGAGCCTTTTGATTGTCCGTATTGCCACAAAGTCCTGCAGCTCAATTGCCCCCGGCAACTGCGCCAGTTGAAGTCCCTGGACAACCTGGCTTTGCTGCGCCCCAGCATGCTCGTGTTGACCTGCGTGGCTTTATTGGTGGCCCTGGTGGTCGAGTGGGTCGGCCTGATCAGCAGGATCGGGCAACTGAACGTGTCGCTGGTGGCGATCCTGATTCACTTCCTGACCCTGCGCCATGCCCGCCACCGGCATCGCATGACCCTGACGCTACAGGCGGTCAACCCCATCATCGAGCGGCCAGTTGAACAGTTCGCAGGCGTTGCGGGTGCTCGCTTCGGCCAACGCTGAAGGGCTGATGCCCATCCGCTCGGCCAGGGCAGTGCAGATGGCCGGCAGGTGCTGCGGGCTGTTGCGTTGGCCGGGGTACATGGCGGGCGCCATATCCGGCGAGTCGGTTTCCAGCACCACTGATTCCAGCGGCAGTTGGGCGATGACCTTGTGCATGCGCAAAGCCTGGGGCCAGGTCGGCGCGCCGCCCAGGCCCAGCTTGAACCCCAGCTTGATGTATTCGCGGGCTTCTTCGCGGCTGCCGGCGAAGGCATGGATAATCCCGCCCCGGGGCAAGCGGATGCGCTTGAGGGTGGCGATGACGGCCGCGTGGCTACGCCGCACATGCAACAGCGCCGGCAGTTGGAAGTCCACGGCCAACTGCAATTGGGCTTCAAACAGGACTTGCTGGCGCTCGCGGTCCAGGTGCTCGAGAAAGTAATCCAGGCCGATTTCGCCGACGGCGCATAGCTGGCGATGCCCCTTGAGGCGTGTCAGCCAATCCCCCAGTTCGACCAGGTCTGTGGGGCGATGCTCATCCAGGTACACCGGATGCAGGCCAAATGCCCCGTACAAGTGCGGGTCCTGTTGGGTCAGGTCCCATAACCGTTGCCAATTACGCTGGTACACCCCCAACACCACCATGCGCCGCACGCCGAGCTGACGGCTGTGCTTGAGCACCTCGTCGCGATCTGCGTCGAAGTCCTCGAAGTCGAGGTGGGTGTGGCTGTCGACCAGCTCCATGCCTATATCTCGTGAATCCGCTGCTTGAAAGTCCGGCCGATGGCATGCACACCCGGCTGGTAGTGCTGCTCTTCAATCGCCGCCAGTGCCAGGCGCAGGGCCGTGTCGGCGATCAGCGCGTGTTGCTGGGCCATGGCGTTGACTGGCAGCGGCAGGAAGTCCAGTAATTGGGTGTCGCCGAAAGTGCCGAGGCGTAGCGATCGTGACTTGAGCGGGAAGTCATGCAGCGCATCAAACACACCTTGCAGTAGCACGTAGGAAGTGGTCACCAACGCATCGGGTAAATGCCCCAGGCGTTGCAGGAGTTCTTCCATCAACTGGCGGCCACAGTCGCGGCTGAAGGCGTCGCCATGCTCGATCAGAATATCGCCCTTGAAGTCGTGCAGGGCTTGCTGGAAACCTGCCGCACGTTCCTGGCTGATGCTCAATTCGGGGTGGGCGCCGATCAACGCGATCTGCCGGGGCAGCGGTTGCAGCAGGCTGCTGGTCAATTGCTGGCAGGCCTGGCGGTCATCGCTGACCACCGAGCAGAACTGCTCAGGCGCCATCACCCGGTCGATGGCGATCACCGGCAGGCCCTTGGCTTGCAGCTCGCGATAACTGTCATCGCTGGCGGGCAGGCAACTGGCGACGAACAGGGCATCGCAACGCCGCGCGCGGAACAGTTGCAGCAACTGGCGCTCGCTGTTGGCATCATCGTCGGAACTGGCGATCAGCAACTGATAGCCACGGGCCCGTGCGCCTTGTTCCAACAGCTTGGCGATCCGTGCGTAACTGGGGTTTTCCAGGTCCGGCAGGATAAAACCCAAGGTGCGCGTGTGTCGGCTGCGCAACCCGGCGGCCTGGGGATTGGGGGTAAAGCCATGCTCCTCGACCACTGCGCGCACCCGTTCGACGGTGGCGCTGCTGATCCGCTGCTGTTCGGCCTTGCCATTGATGACGTAGCTGGCGGTGGTCACGGACACACCGGCTATACGTGCGATATCACTGAGTTTCAAACCGGGATTTCCTTGTTTTTTAGAGCTTGCCCCGACATTTTGTCCAATCGTAACCGATTACTGCAGGCGACCATTGTCGCAACTCAAGTGCCGAGTGGTGCTTCAAGAATGCAGAATTACCCAGTAATCTGCCAGAAAATCTAGATTAAACGTTTCAGCAAGGGTATTTTTACGATGTTCGCCGCTGAGTAGTCACTGCCAATTGACTGCTCAGTCAGTTTTTCATGAACAGATTTGCGCTGATTTATTCAAAACAATACCTAGTGCGCACACCGCACTAACTAGGAGAAAGGCATGCTTGAGCTCACCGTAGAGCAGATATCCATGGGCCAGGTGGCTGTGGATAAGTCTGCTGCCTTGCAACTGCTCGCCGAAAAACTGGTGGCCGACGGCCTGGTCGCCGAAGGCTACCTGAGCGGCCTGCAAGCCCGTGAAGCGCAAGGCTCGACCTTCCTCGGCCAAGGTATTGCGATCCCCCACGGCACCCCCGAAACCCGCGACCAGGTGTTCGCCACCGGCGTGCGCCTGTTGCAGTTTCCCCAAGGTGTGGATTGGGGCGATGGCCAGATCGTCTACCTGGCGATTGGCATTGCCGCCAAATCCGACGAACACCTGCGCCTGCTGCAACTGCTGACCCGCGCCCTCGGTGAAACCGACCTGGGCCAGGCGTTGTGCCGCGCCACCTCGGCCGATGCGCTGCTCAAACTGCTGCAAGGCGCGCCCCAGGAGTTGGCGCTGGATGCCCAGATGATCGGCCTGGGCGTATCCGCCGACGATTTTGAAGAGCTGGTGTGGCGCGGCGCCCGCCTGCTGCGCCAGGCCGACTGTGTGAGCAATGGCTTCGCGGCGGTGCTACAGCAAGTCGATGCACTGCCCCTGGGCGATGGCCTGTGGTGGTTGCACAGCGAACAAACGGTCAAGCGTCCAGGCCTGGCCTTCGTCACCCCGGACAAGCCCATGCGCTACCTGGGCCAACCCTTGAGCGGCCTGTTTTGCCTGGCCAGCCTCGGCGAAGCTCATCAGGCATTGCTCGAGCGCTTGTGCGTCTTGCTGATTGAAGGGCGCGGCCAGGAACTGGGGCGTGCCACCAGCAGCCGCGCGGTCCTCGAAGTGCTGGGTGGCGAATTGCCCGCCGACTGGCCCAGCGCCCGGATCGCCCTGGCCAACGCCCACGGCCTGCATGCGCGGCCGGCCAAGGCCCTGGCCCAACTGGCGAAGAGCTTCGACGGTGAGATCCGCGTGCGGATCGTGGACGGGCAGGGCGGTGCCGTGTCGGTCAAGAGCTTGAGCAAACTGCTCAGCCTCGGCGCCCGGCGCGGTCAGGTGCTGGAATTTGTCGCCGAGCCCGGCATTGCCGACGACGCCCTGCCGGCGTTGTTGGCGGCAGTACAAGCCGGCCTGGGCGAAGAGGTCGAGCCGCTGCCGGCCGTCAGTGCGCGGGTCGAAGAGGTCGAGAGCGAGCCGCCATTGCGCGCGCCCGCTTCCGGCAGCTTGATCCAGGCCATCGCCGCCGCCCCCGGGATTGCCATCGGCCCGGCCCATATCCAGGCGTTGCAGCCTTTTGACTATCCACTGCGCGGCGAGTCGGCCAGTGCCGAGCGCGAGCGTTTATCCGCGGGGTTGCGCGAGGTGCGCGCTGATATCCAGGGTTTGATCGAGCGCAGCACGTCCAAGGCGATCCGCGAAATTTTCATCACCCACCAGGAAATGCTCGACGACCCGGAACTGACCGACGAAGTCGACACCCGGCTCAAACAGGGCGAAAGCGCCGAAGCCGCGTGGATGAGTGTGATCGAAGCCGCCGCCAAGCAGCAGGAGTCCTTGCAGGACGCGTTGCTCGCCGAACGCGCCGCCGACCTGCGGGATATCGGCCGGCGTGTGCTGGCGCAACTGTGTGGTGTCCAAACCCCACAGGAACCCGACGAGCCCTACATTCTGGTGATGGATGAAGTTGGCCCATCGGATGTGGCGCGCCTCGATCCGGTGCGGGTGGCCGGGATTCTTACCGCACGCGGTGGTGCTACGGCCCACAGCGCCATCGTCGCCCGCGCCCTGGGGATCCCGGCGCTGGTCGGCGCCGGGCCGGCGGTGTTGCTGCTGGCCTCGGGCACGCCTTTATTGCTTGACGGCCAGCGCGGGCGCCTGCATGTGGAGGCCGATGCCAGCACTTTGCAGCGCGCCATCCAGGAACGCGATACCCGCGAGCAACGGCTGCAGGCCGCTGCCGCACAGCGCCATGAACCGGCCTTGACCCGTGACGGGCATGCTGTGGAAGTGTTCGCCAATATCGGCGAAAGCGCCGGTGTGGCTGGCGCCGTCGAGCAGGGTGCCGAGGGTATTGGCCTGCTGCGTACCGAGTTGATTTTCATGGCCCATTCCCAGGCCCCGGACGAAGCCACCCAGGAAGCCGAATACCGCCGTGTGCTCGACGGCCTGGCCGGCCGTCCGCTGGTGGTGCGCACCCTGGATGTGGGCGGTGACAAGCCGCTGCCTTACTGGCCGATTGCCAAGGAAGAAAACCCGTTCCTCGGTGTGCGGGGCATCCGCCTGACCCTGCAACGCCCACAGATCATGGAAGCGCAACTGCGCGCGCTGTTGCGCTCGGCGGACGGTCGCCCGCTGCGCATCATGTTTCCCATGGTCGGCAGCGTCGATGAATGGCGCCAGGCCCGGGACATGACCGAACGTTTGCGCGAGCAGATCCCGGTGGCGGACCTGCAATTGGGGATCATGATCGAAGTACCCTCGGCGGCGTTGCTGGCGCCGGTATTGGCCCAGGAAGTGGACTTTTTCAGCATCGGCACCAATGACCTGACCCAGTACACCTTGGCGATCGACCGTGGTCACCCAACCCTGTCGGCCCAGGCTGACGGCCTGCACCCGGCAGTGTTGCAACTGATCGACATCACGGTGCGTGCGGCCCATGCCCATGGCAAATGGGTGGGTGTGTGTGGCGAGTTGGCAGCGGATCCGCTGGCGGTGCCGGTGCTGGTGGGCCTGGGTGTGGATGAGTTGAGTGTGTCGGCGCGCAGTATTCCCGAGGTCAAGGCCCGGGTGCGTGAATTCAGTCTGAGCGAGGCCCAGGGCCTGGCGCAGCAAGCACTGGCGATGGGCTCCCCTGCCCAAGTGCGTACGCTTGTGGAGGCCGTGTAAATGGCGAAGATTCTGACCCTGACGCTGAACCCGGCGTTGGACCTGACGGTGCGTTTGGCGTGCCTGGAACCGGGTGAGGTCAACCGCAGCGAAACCCTGCTGACCCATGCCGCCGGCAAGGGCGTGAACGTGGCGCAGGTGCTGGCTGATTTGGGCCATTACGTGAGCGTCGGTGGATTTCTCGGCGCGCAAAACCCCGAGGCTTTCGAGGCCCTGATCGCCAGCCGGGGGTTTGGCGATGCGTTTATTCGTGTGCCGGGCGAAACCCGCAGCAATATCAAGATTGCCGAGCAGGATGGTCGGGTCACCGATATCAATGCACCGGGGCCGCTGGTGAGCGAAAAGGCGCAAGCGCAATTGCTCAAGCTGATCGCGGTGATCGGCCCCGAGTTCGATGCGGTGGTGGTCGCCGGCAGCTTGCCGCGGGGCGTCAGCCCGCAGTGGTTCCAGGGTTTGCTGGAGACGCTCAAAGACCTCGGTTTGAAAGTCGCCCTGGACACCAGTGGCCAAGCGCTGCGTGCTGGCTTGAAAGCCGCGCCGTGGTTGATCAAACCCAACACTGAAGAACTCGCTGAAGCGCTCGACTGCCCCACGCAAACCATCGCCCAACAAGCCCGCGCGGCTGCGCATTTGCACGCCCAAGGCGTGGAGCATGTGGTGGTGTCCCACGGGGCCGACGGTGTGAACTGGTTCAGCACCAACGCAGCGTTGCACGCCACGCCGCCCAAGGTCAGCGTCGCCAGTACCGTGGGTGCCGGCGACTCCTTGCTGGGGGGCATGCTGCACGGCCTGCTCAGCGGCGAGGCGCCCGAGCAGACCCTGCGCCGCGCCACCGCGATTGCCGCCATGGCGGTCACGCAGATCGGTTTCGGCATCAGCGACGACGCGCAACTGGCGCGTCTGGAAAGCGGCGTGCACGTACGCCCGCTGACAGAACAATAAGAGGGTTTGTGATGAAATTAGCCATTGTTACTGCCTGCCCCAACGGCATGGTCACCAGTGTGCTGTGCGCCCGCTTGCTGGACGCCGCCGCGCAACGCCAGGGCTGGAGCACCAGCGTCGAAGTGGTGGATGCGAACCACCCCGGGCGCGCACTTTCCCAGGCCACAATTGACGCGGCCGAGTGGGTGTTGCTGGTCGCCAGCACGCCCGTGGACATGCAGCGCTTTGTCGGCAAACGCGTGTATCAGAGCACCCCGGCCCAGGCGTTGCAGGACGTTGAAGCGGTGCTGCAACGGGGCGCGCAAGAAGCCCAGTTGTACGTTGCCAGCGCCAGCGTGCCGACCGTAAAAAACGCACCGCGCATTGTCGCCATCACGGCCTGCCCTACCGGCGTGGCCCACACCTTTATGGCCGCCGAGGCATTGCAGCAGGCCGCCAAGGCCAAGGGCTATGACCTGCAGGTGGAAACCCAGGGCTCGGTGGGCGCACGTACACCCTTGAGCGAGCAAGCCATTCGCGATGCCGATGTGGTGCTGCTGGCCGCCGATATCGAAGTGGCCACGGAGCGCTTTGCCGGCAAGAAAATCTACCGTTGCGGCACCGGCATCGCGCTCAAGCAATCCGCCGCGATCCTCGATAAAGCCCTGGCCGAGGCCCAGCAGGAAAGCGCCGCCAGTGGCGCGGTAGCCAAGACGGAGAAAACCGGGGTCTACAAACACCTGCTGACCGGGGTGTCGTTCATGTTGCCGATGGTGGTGGCGGGGGGCTTGTTGATTGCCCTGTCCTACGTGTTCGGTATCCATGCTTACGAGCAGCCCGGCACTTTGGCGGCGGCCCTCAGGGCGGTCGGCGACCACGCCTTCACCCTGATGGTGCCGCTGCTCGCCGGCTACATCGCCTACTCGATCGCCGACCGTCCGGGGCTCGCGCCGGGGATGATCGGCGGCCTGTTGGCCAGTACCCTGGGCGCGGGCTTTATCGGCGGGATCTTCGCCGGTTTTCTCGCCGGCTACAGCGTCAAGCTGATCACCCGTATGGTGCCGTTGCCGCAGAGCCTGGAGTCGCTCAAGCCGATCCTGATCATCCCGTTACTGGCGAGCCTGTTCACCGGCCTGGCGATGATCTACCTGATCGGCCCGCCCGTGGCGCAAATGCTGGCAGGCCTGACCGACTTCCTCAGCACCATGGGCACCACCAATGCGGTGCTGCTGGGTATCTTGTTGGGCGGGATGATGTGCGCCGACCTCGGCGGGCCGATCAACAAGGCGGCCTACGCGTTCTCCGTCGGCCTGCTGGCCTCCCAGAGCGGCGCGCCGATGGCCGCTACCATGGCGGCGGGCATGGTGCCGCCGATTGGCATGGCTATCGCTACGTTCCTGGCCCGGCGCAAGTTTGCCCAGACCGAACGCGAAGCCGGCAAGGCCGCGTTGATCCTGGGCATGTGCTTTATCTCGGAAGGCGCCATCCCGTTCGCTGCCAAGGACCCGCTGCGTGTTAT
Organism: Pseudomonas proteolytica; assembly: GCF_007858275.1. GTDB lineage: Bacteria > Pseudomonadota > Gammaproteobacteria > Pseudomonadales > Pseudomonadaceae > Aquipseudomonas > Aquipseudomonas proteolytica. Next base: position 274,805 of record NZ_VFEV01000001.1, on the reverse strand, counting down.
CCCGGCCAGCATCGCGGGTGGCGCATTGACCGGTGCCTTGTCGATGTACTTCGGCTGCAAGTTGATGGCACCCCATGGCGGGCTGTTTGTGATGCTGATCCCGAACACGATCAACCATGCGCTGCTGTATCTGGCGGCGATCGTTGCCGGCAGCGTGCTCACCGGGTTGGTATACGCCGTGATCAAGCGCCCCGAGGCCGTCGAACTGGCAGTCGCCTAACTAACCCCCGTAGAAACCGGCTTGCCGGCGATGGCGGCCGCGAGGTTGATGCAAGGCTCAAGGGCCTCGTCGCTGCATCGGTATCTACACCACTTTCAGAAACTGACGCCCCCCCGTGGCAAGCCCGCTCGCCACGGGGGGGGGCGTCAGTTTCTAGATGTTGTGTAGATACTTATGCTCATCGCTGGCAAGCCAGCTGGAACCATCATGTTTGTCAGTAGACATCCCGGCGGTAACGGCCCTGTTCGATCAGCCGTTCCACGGCTTCACTTCCCAGGACCTCCACCAACACCTGATCGACCCCCGCCGCCATGCCCTGCAAACTCCCGCATACATAAATCACCGCGCCATCGGCCAGCCATTTACGCAGCACATCGGCGGATTCGCGCAGGCGATCCTGAACGTAGACCTTCTCTGCCTGGTCCCGCGAAAACGCCAGGTCCAGTAACGCCAGGTCGCCACTGGCCAGCCAGCCTTGCAGCTCGTCCTGGCAATGGTAGTCATGGGCGATGTTGCGTTCGCCAAACAGCAGCCAGTTACGTTGCTGACCGTCGGCGATGCGTGCCTTGAGCAAGCTGCGCAAGCCCGCCAGGCCGGTGCCGTTGCCCAGCAGAATCATCGGCACTGGGTCGACTGGAAGGTGGAAACTGCTGTTGCGCCGTACACGCAGGCTGATCGCCGAACCCAGTGGTGCGTGCTCGGTCAGCCAGCCGGATGCCAGGCCCAGGCTGCCGTCGCTATGACGCTCCTGGCGCACGATCAATTCCAGCACGCCATCGCTGGCAATCGAGGCGATGGAGTATTCGCGCATGGCCAACGGCACCAGTGCGTCCACCAGGGCGCGCGCATGCAGGCCGACCAGGTGTACGCGATTGTCCGGCAGCTGACGGCCGGCAAGTACCTGTTCCAAGGGGCGCGCCAAGCCATCGATTAGCACTTCGTCCGTGCCGGCAATGCCCAGGCCATCGAGGAAATGCTCGACGGCCCACGGACAATTGCGCGGCACGACTTCCACCAGGTCGCCGGCCAGCCAGTCACGTGGTGCGGGCGGGTTGAGCCCCAACAGGTAGACTCCCGAGCCGCTGCTGTCAGGGTTGAGCAGGGTGCGCTGGCTCAAGGTCCAGTTCTCGTAGCTGGCGCTGGCCCATGCAGCTGCCGGTGCGTGGCCGGTGATCTGGCCCAGTTGTTGTTGCCAGTGCAGCAGGGCTTCTTCGTCGCCGCTGTCGACCTCGACCGGGGCGAACAAGGCGTTGCCGCCCTGGTTGGTCAGCCAGAAGTGCAGGCGCCGGGCAAAGCCGCAGAAGTGTTGGTATTGACGATCGCCCAGGGCCAGCACTGAATAGTTCAGGCCCTTGAGACTGAGGTCGCCACCCAGCACGCTGCGTTCGAAGCCGCGTGCGCTGTCCGGTGCTTCGCCGTCGCCGAAGGTGCTGACTACAAATAGTGCATGTTCCGACTGGCGCAAGTCCTCTTCGCTGACGCTGCCCAAGGATCGCACCTTGACCGGCAACCCGGCGGCCTGCAATTGGCCGGCGGTCTGCCAGGCCAGCTGTTCGGCAAAGCCGCTCTGGCTGGCGAAACCGATCAGCCAGGCCGGTGCATCACTGCGGTTGCTGCCCAGGCTTTTGCGGGCATCGCGCACCTGGCGCTTTTTGCGACGGCGGTCGAGGTACAGCAGCCAGCCGGTAATAAAGAACAGCGGCATGCACAGCGAAGTGACGGTGAGGATGATCCGCCCCGCCAGGCCGAAATAACTGCCCACATGCAGCGCATAGATGCTGGTCAGCAACTGCGCCTTGAGGCTTTTGTCGGCATAGCGCTCGACGCTTTTGACCACGCCGGTGGCCGGGTCCAGGTTGATCTGGTTCAACGCGCGGTCATGGGGAGAACTCTGCAACAGGTAGTAGACCGTGGCCGGTTGCCCGGCGACAGCTGGCATACGAATGTTGTAGGCGCTCAAGTGCGGGCCGGCGGTGCTGTAGATGCTGCTCCAGATGGCGTCGTAGTTGGCGACGGGGGCCGGCCCCGCAGGCGCTGGGCCACGGTTGCGCACCCGCTCGTTTTGCGGGGCATCGGACAACAATCGGGTCAGGCCTTTGCTGTACCACTCGTAGGACCAGTACAGGCCGGTGAGCGCCGCCAACAGATAGAACAGCAAGCACCACGTGCCGAACACCGAGTGCAGGTCCCAGTTGAAGCTGCGGCCTTTCTTGCGCCAGTCCAGGGTCAACCAGGCGCGCCAGCTCGCTACCTGGCGCGGCCAGCGCAGGTACAGGCCAGAGAGGCAGAAGAAAATCAGGATCAGCGTACAGGCACCGGTGATTTGCCGGCCGGTATCACCGATGGCCAGGAAGCGGTGCAGTTGCAACATCAAACCGAAAAAGTCCTGGCCGACGGCGTCGCCCAGGTAGTCGCCGGTGTACGGGTCGAAGTAGCGCATCTGCCCCCGGCGTTCGCCCGCTGGTGGTGTGAAGAAGACGCGGGCGGCGTTGCCGCTTTCGCTTTCCACCCACAGCATGGACACGGTCTTGCCTTCGGTGGTTTCGAGTTTGCGCACCAGTTCGGCGGGCGGCAGCACACCGGCAGGTTGCTTCTCCACGGTCAGTACCGTCGGGTTGAGCGCCCGCAGGATCTCATCCTGGAACGAGTACGCAGCCCCGGTAATCCCCATCAATGCCAACACCAGCCCGGCGGTAATGCCGAAAAACCAGTGCAACTGGAATAGGGTCTTCTTCAACACGTCGGACGGCCTCGCTGAGCTGGATAGGAATTTTACGGCGCGCATTATGCCGTGAGTTGTCGAGAAAGATTCTTTTTTACATACAAAAGCCCCAGGCATCCGATGCGCGGGGCTTTTGCGTGAAACGTCCAGCCGCTTAGAAGTGGAAGCTGGTGGTCAACAGCGCTGTACGACCGGCTGCCTGGTTGGCGAAGTGCGCGCCGTAGGCCTTGTCGTAGTAGGTTTTGTCGGTCAGGTTCTGCACGTTCAATTGCAGGTCGACGTTCTTGGTCAGCTTGTAGCTGGCCATGGCGTCGTAGCGGGTGTAGGACGGTACGTAGACGGTATTGCCCGCGTCGCCGTAGACGTCGTCCACATAGAACGCGCCGCCGCCGACGGTCAGCTTCGAGGTGATGTCATACGTTGTCCACAGGCTGAACGAGTTCTTCGGCGTGTTGGGCATTTCGTTGCCTTTGTTGGAGCCGGCAGTGACGACGCCCTGGCGGTTGCCGTTTTTGCCCGGGTCTACCAGCTCGCTTTTCAGGTAGCTGTAGCCGGCGAACACTTGCCACTGCTCGGTGAGCTTGCCGCTGGCCGACAACTCCAGGCCATCGACGCGGGACTCGCCAGCGTTCTCATAGGTGTTGGAGTTCACCAGGATGCGCGCGTTTTTCTTCTCGGTGCGGAACACCGCTGCGGTCAGGGACAGGCGGTCGTGGAACAGGTCCCACTTGGTGCCCAGTTCGTAGTTGACGGTTTCTTCCGGCTTCATGTCGCTGGTGTTGATGCCAGTCGGGATGGCGTTGGAATCGACACCTTCACCCACCAGGCCGCCAGCAGGCGAGGCCGAAGTGGCATAGGAGGTGTAGATGCTGCCGTTTTCCATCGGCTTCCAGACCAGGCCGGCTTGCCAGTTGAAGAACTGGCTATCGTCCTTGAGCTTGGTACGGCCGGTGGCTGCGTTGCTGTTGGCTTCGGTATCGAAGGTGTCGTAGCGCAGGCCGACGTTCAGCAGCCATTGCGGATCAAGCTCAATGGTGTCGAACACGTAGGCGGCGCGGCTGGTGGCCTTGGTGTTGGTGCCCAGGTAGTTGCGGGCGACGCTGCCGGTCCAGGCATCGTCCGGGTTCGGGTTGCTCAACGATGTGCACTGACCACCCTTGCCGCCACCGGCCACCGTGCAGACCGGGTTGGCGTTTGGACTGACGGTATAGCCGCTGACGCGGGTTTCTTCACCGGTAAATTCCAGGCCGGTGGAGTAGCTGTGCTTGAAACCCAGGGCCTGGAAATTGCCAAACAGATCGGTCTGGTTGGTGGTGGTCGTGGTGGTGGAAACGCGGCTGTTGGCCCGGCGCCAGACGGTGCCGAACTGGTTGACGTTGTGCTGGCTGTCGTCCGGCTGAGTGAGCACGTAGTCCTGGCCGGTGCTGCCGTGGCGCAGGGTGTTCTTGATCGTCATGTTGTCGTTCAGATCGTGCTCGATGGAGAACGTACTGATATCGGCGCGAGTCTTGCGAAAGTCCCGATCCTTGAGGCCGTAGAAGTTGCTGCTGTCGCCGCCGTCGGTGGGTTTGTCGTGTACATGCGCGGCATTTGACGCGTTGTTGCTGTAACCGTAGGGAATGCCCGAATCCGGCAGGTCGTTGCTTTCCATGTGGTAGTAGCTGAGGTTGACGCGGGTCGGAGTGCCCAGGCCAAAGGTCAGCGACGGTGCCACGCCCCAACGGTCGTAATTGACGGCGTCGCGGCCGGCAACGTTCTGTTCGTGGCTCATCAGGTTCAGGCGGAACGCGGCGTTGTCGAGGAACTGGCGGTTGACGTCGAGTGCATAGCGACGAGTCTGGTCGGAACCGTAGGTAAAGCCGCCATTGAGGAAGTCCCGCGCTTGTGGGGTCTTGCTCACCAGGTTGAGGCTGCCACCGGCCGAACCGCGACCGCCGAACGAGGAGTTGGGGCCTTTGCTGACTTCGATGGACTCGATATCGAAAATTTCCCGGCTCTGGCCGCCGGTATCACGCACGCCGTCCAGGTAGGTATCGCCCTGGGCATCGAAGCCGCGGATAAACGGGCGGTCGCCCTGGGGGTTGCCGCCTTCACCGGCACCAAAGGTAATACCCGGTACGGTGCGCAAAGCATCTTGCAGCGAGGTCGCGGCGGTGTCCTTGAGTACCTGCGCCGGCACCACGGTGACGGAACGGGGAGTGTCCACCAGTGGCGCGGTGTATTTCTGCGAAGACGCTTTTTCGGTTTGGTACGACGTTGCGTCCTGTTCCTGGCCGGTAATGCTGGTGGCACCGAGGGAAATACTGTTGCGCTCGCCTTTTTGTTCGGTCTCTTCGGCCGCTTGCGCCATATGGGCGACGGAGCTGGCGCTGATGGCCACGCCAATGGCCGAGGCCAGCAAGCGCGGTGAACTGTTTGGTGTTTTTGTAATGTGGCGCGACATGAAATTCCCTACCCCAAGGATGTTAGGGCGCGAAATATATTGTAAACAATTATGCATAGCAATTGAGATGCATTGCTATTTGCGCTCAATTTACAAAATTTACACTTCTGGGATTACGGTTTTTTACGGCTCATACGTCTGCCCGTCGGATCAGGGTTTTACAGCGTCAATAGTAATCAATACCATTGGCGCCCCTCTGCTCTCAGGTAACGCCTCATGCTGCTGCATATTCCCGGCCTGTTCTCCCGCGAAGAGGTGCTGCGCATCCGCGAAGCCCTGGAGCAGGCGGACTGGGCTGATGGCAAAATCACCGCCGGGCACCAGTCGGCCAAGGCCAAGCACAACCTGCAATTGCCGGAGGGCCATCCACTGGCCAAGGAAATCGGCGCAGCCATGCTCGATCGCCTGTGGCAAAACCCGCAATTCATGTCGGCGGCCTTGCCGCATAAAGTCTTCCCGCCATTGCTCAATTGCTATACCGCCGGTGGCAGCTTCGACTTCCATATCGATAACGCCGTGCGCCAGCCCAAGGGCAGCCCGGAGCGGGTGCGTACCGACCTGTCCTCCACGCTGTTTTTCAGCGACCCGGATGAATACGACGGCGGCGAACTGGAGATCCAGGACACCTTCGGCCTGCAGCGGGTCAAGCTGCCCGCCGGTGATATGGTCTTGTACCCCGGCTCCAGCCTGCACAAAGTCAACGCCGTGACCCGTGGCGCGCGCTATGCCTCGTTTTTCTGGACCCAAAGCCTGGTGCGTGAAGACAGCCAGCGCACGTTGCTGTTCGAAATGGACGGCGCGATCCAACAGCTGACCCGCGATGTGCCGGACCACCCGGCGCTGATCCAGCTCACCGGCACCTATCACAACCTGTTGCGTCGCTGGGTCGAGGTCTGAGCATGGCTTTTCACTTGCGCCGCGAAGAGCGTCTGGACGGCGAACAACTGCGCGCCATGCTCGACGAATCACCGGCCCGTGCGGCCCAGGCGATCCTGATGGCGGCGAAGGAGGGGGTGCTCGATGCCCAGGCGCTACTGGGGCAAATCCTCTTGGACGGGCGCGGTATCGAACGCGACGAGGCACTGGCCCTGCGCTGGTTCCAGATAGCCGCACGGGGCGGCCACCTGATGGCGCGCAATATGCTGGGGCGTTGCCTTGAACATGGCTGGGGTTGCGTCGCCGATGAGCGGGCGGCTGCCGGGGAGTATCGTCTGGCCGCACACGCCGGGTTGGATTGGGGGTTGTACAACTACGCCAACCTGCTGGCCACCGGGCGTGGCGTGACGCAGGACCAACAACAGGCATTGGCCTGTTACCGCCAGGCTGCCGAACTGGGGCATGCCAAGTCGATGAACCTGTTGGGGCGTTACTTGGAAGAAGGGCAATTCTGCGCCCGAGACGTGCCCGCAGCGCGTGATTGGTATCGTCGCTCGGCTGAAGGTGGGGATTTTCGCGGGCAGTTCAGTTATGCGGCTGTGTTGGCAGACCAAGGCCTGGTCGAAGCGGCGCTGGAGTGGCTGCACAAGGCGCTGGAGGGTGGGAACCTGAAGTTCTTGCGGGTGGCGCAGCAAGCGCTGGCTGCGGCGCATGATCCGCAGATTCGCGCCATGGCCGTCGCCTACCAACAACGTGAGGCGCAGCTTGAAACCCTGTAGGAGCGAGCTTGCTCGCGAAGATCGCTAACGATAACGCGCTCAATCAGAGTGAACGCGTCGTCCTCGGGTTCTTCGCGAGCGAGCTCGCTCCTACAGTGGGCCGGTGTTAGACGTAGAAGGATTTCAGCGGTGGGAAACCGTTGAATTCAACTGCGCTGTAGCTAGTGGTGTACGCACCGGTGGACAACCAGTACAGGCGATCACCAATGGCCAGGTTCAGCGGCAGGCCGTACTTGTAGTTTTCGTACATGATATCGGCGCTGTCGCAGGTAGGACCGGCGATGACTACTTCTTCCATTTCGCCTTTTTTCTCGGTCCAGATCGGGAACTTGATGGCTTCGTCCATGGTTTCGATCAGACCGGAGAACTTGCCCACATCCGTGTACACCCAACGCTCGACGGCGGTGCGCGATTTACGTGCAACCAACACCACTTCACTGACGAGGATCCCGGCGTTGGCGATCAACGAACGGCCTGGCTCCAGGATGATTTCCGGCAGTTCGTCACCGAAGTCTTCCTTGAGGAAGCGGATGATTTCCTCGGCGTAGGTTTCCAGGCTGTTGGTACGGGTGATGTAGTTGGCCGGGAAGCCGCCACCCATGTTGATCAGCTTGAGGTGGATGCCGTCTTCTTCTTTCAAGCGCTCGAAGATCACCTTGACCTTGGCGATGGCTGCGTCCCACACGCTGATATCACGCTGTTGCGAACCGACGTGGAACGAGATGCCGTAGGGCACCAGGCCCAGGTCGCGGGCGAGGATCAGCAGGTCCATGGCCATGTCGGTCTGGCAGCCGAATTTACGCGACAAAGGCCAGTCGGCCGTGGTCGAGCCTTCGGTGAGGATACGCACATACACTTTCGAACCCGGCGCGGCCTTGGCGATGTTGCGCAGGTCGGCTTCGGAGTCGGTGGAGAAGAGGCGCACGCCTTTCTCGTAGAAGTAGCGGATGTCCTTGGATTTCTTGATGGTGTTGCCGTAGCTGATACGGTCGGCGCTGACGCCACGGTCCATGACCTTGTCCAGCTCGTAGATCGAGGCGATGTCGAAGCTCGATCCCTTGTCTTTCAACAGGTCGATGATCTCGACGGCAGGGTTGGCCTTGACGGCGTAGTACACCTTGGCGAATTCGAAACCGGCGCGCAGGTCGTCGTAGGCCTGGCTGATCATCGCGGTGTCGATCACCACGAACGGGGTTTCTTGCTTGTCGGCGAACGCCTTCATTTTGTCAAACGTGGCGCGCGCGAAATAGTCTTCGACATTGATCGACATGCTGGGAACTCCTAAGGGCAAACTGAAATTAACAATGGGTGCAAATGAACGTCCTCCGTATCCCCACTTTGGTTCGCCTACTTCCCAAGGCATGTCGCCGAAAGCAAAAAGGCCATGGGATAAGCTTCCCTTGGCCTTGCTGTCTCGTCGTCAGTACTTGAGCCGGATGGATCGTTTCCAGCATGGACGTTCGGCGCGAACTTTAGGGCGTGAGGGGCTTGAGATCAACTAAAAATGTCGCGTTTTTGCACGCGTTCGTCGCGAGGCGCAGTGCAGCTACTTATGTAACCGACCGGTGTGACGGATTGATGTTCCCCAGAGAGGAGGAATCAGGCTATTTCCTGACACCCAGCAGAACTAAATGTGGGAGCGGGCTTGCTCGCGAAGGCGGTGGATCAGCAGCCCATTGAGTGACTGACACGCCGCTTTCGCGAGCAAGCCCGCTCCCACAATTTTGACCGAGTGGTGTCAGGCCAAGGCAGTCTCGGCAGGTGAAACGATACTGGTCTTGCCCCCACGGGACTTGCCGGAGCTCAGGTACTCGGCAATCGACTCCTGGGTCACTTCACCCAAAAACACCCGCTCGGCATCCATCACCGGCAGCCACGAGCGGTTGAACTCGTACATGCGTGACAACAGGATGCGCAAGTGCTCGTCAAACGCTGCGGTGGCGTTGAATTCGCGCAGGTATTGGGCGCAGGTACCAGTCTGACGATGCAGGTCGCGACGTCGTACATAACCCAGCGCCTTGTTCTCGGCGCAAGTGACCACCACATAGCGGCGGTCATGCTCGTCCATCAATTCCAGGGCATCGGCTACCGGGGTTTCCGGGCTGACCGACGGGGCGTTGTCTGCCGCGTCTTCGGCCTTGACCAGCAGCAGGCGCTTGAGGGTGCTGTCCTGGCCGACAAAGTTGCTGACAAACTCGTCGGCAGGATGGGCCAGCAGAGTGTCCGGATGGTCGATCTGCAACAGCTTGCCGGCGCGGAAGATGGCGATCTTGTCGCCCAGCTTGATTGCTTCGTCGATGTCGTGGCTGACCATGATCACCGTCTTGTTCAGCGCGCGTTGCATCTCGAAGAACTCGTTCTGGATCATCTCGCGGTTGATCGGGTCGACCGCGCCGAACGGCTCATCCATCAGCAGCAGCGGTGCGTCGGCCGCCAGGGCACGGATCACGCCGATCCGCTGTTGCTGGCCGCCCGACAGTTCGCGCGGGTAGCGGTGCAGGTACTGCTTGGGCTCGAGCTTGATCATGCTCATCAACTCGCGGGCGCGGTCGTGGCATTTCTGCTTGTCCCAGCCCAGCAGCTTGGGCACGACCACGATGTTTTCCTCGATGGTCATGTTGGGGAACAGGCCGATCTGCTGGATCACGTAGCCGATGTTGCGGCGCAGGGTCACTTCGTCGAGGTCGGTGGTGTCTTCGCCGTTGATCAGGATCTTGCCCGAGGTGGGCTTGATCAGGCGGTTGATCATTTTCAACGTGGTGCTCTTGCCACAGCCCGAGGGGCCGAGGAATACGCAAATCTCGCCTTCATTGACGGTCAGGCTTACATCGTTGACGGCGGTGACAGTCTTGCCGTTGCTTTGGAAGGTCTTGGACAGGTTTTGAAGTTCGATCATTTGAGCAATCCTTTTGGAGTCAGCGAGCGTTGCAGCCATTGCAGAAGCAGGTCGGCGAAGATGGCCAGGAGACTGACCAGCACGGCGCCAACGATCAGCATCGACATGTCGCTGCGGCTGATGGAAGCCAGAATAAGTACACCCAGACCACCGGCACCGATGGTGGCGGCAATGGTCATCACACCGATGTTCATCACGACGGCGGTGCGCACGCCGGCGAGGATCACCGGCACGGCGATGGGCAGTTCGACCATGCGCAGGCGCTGGCCGAAGGTCATGCCGATGCCTTTGGCGGCTTCGCGAATGCCCGGTTCGACGCCGGTCAGGGCCAGGTAGGTGTTACGCATGATCGGCAGCAGGGAGTAGAGGAACACCGCGGTGATCGCCGGCATCGGCCCCAGGCCCTGGCCGAACTTGGAGTAGAACGGCAGCAGCAGGCCGAACAGCGCAATCGACGGCACGGTCAGCAACACCGTGGCGCTGGCCTGCAACGGGCCGGCCAAGGTCGGGAAGCGGGTCATCAGCACGCCCAGGGGCACGCCTACGACAATCGCGAGGATCACGGCGATACCGACCAGGGTGATGTGCTGCCAGGTAAGGTGCAGGACTTGGGCCCAATCAAGATGGGAAAAGGCGTTCAGGAATTCCATGTCTTCTCCTCTTTTAGTTGAGTGGGTGCTGGCGCAGGAAATCAGCGGCAACGGCGGATGGGCTTTCATGGTCGACGTCGACCCGCGCGTTCAGCTGGCGCATGGTTTCGTCGTCGAACAGCGCGGCCAGTGGCTTGAGGTCGGCGGCCAGTTGCGGGTGAGCATCCAGATACACCTGACGCACCACAGGCGCTGCGGTGTAGTCCGGGAAGTAATGCAGATCGTCTTCCAGCAGCTTCAACTTGAAGGCGTTGAGGCGTCCGTCAGTGGTGTACACCAGCCCGGCAAACACTTGGCCATTACGCAGCGCGGTGTAGACCAGGCCTGCGTCCATCTGCCGGGTGTTCTTGCGGGTGAGGTTCATGTCGTACAGCTTGACCATGCCGGCCATGCCGTCGGAACGGTTGGCAAACTCTGTGTCCAGGGCCACCAGGCGGTTTTCCTTGGTGTCCTCGGCCAGGGCCTTGGTCAGGTCGCTGATGCTATTGACCTGCGGGAATTCCTTGGCCACGTTTTCTGGCAGTGCCAGCGCGTAGGTGTTGCTGAACTTCGACGGCGACAGCCAGACCAGGCCTTTTTTCGCGTCGAGTTCTTTAACCCTTGCGTAGGACTGTTCGCTGTCGAGCTTTTCGTCCACATGGTTGTAGGCCACCAGGGACACGCCGGTGTATTCCCAGATCAGGTCCAGTTGCCCGCTTTCCTGGGCGCTGCGCGCCAGGTTGCTGCCCAGGCCGCCGGTCACGCGGGTGTCATAGCCCTTGGTGCGCAGGTACTGGGAGGTGATTTCCGCCAGCAGGGTCTGCTCGGTAAATACCCGGGCACCGATGCGGATCACCGGTTTTTCGGCGGCTTGCGCAATGCCTGCAAACAGCAGGACGCAGCCTAATATCAAGCTCAATTTTTTCATGTCGATTCCTTTACCCAGCCTTAAGACGGACGCAACCCGCGTTCCAGCCAGAGGCGGCTGGCCATGGTCACCAGACCGTCAAGCAGCAAGGCCAGCAGCGCGGTACACGCGGCGCCGAGCAGCAATTGCGGCTGATTGTTCAGGGCGATGCCGGGGAAGATCAGGCTACCCAGGCTGTTGGCACCAATCAGGAACGCCAGCGGTGCGGTGCCGACGTTGATTGCCAGGGCCACGCGCACGCCACCGATGATGATCGGCACGGCGTTGGGCAGTTCGACGCGAAACAACACCTGGCGCGGGGTCATGCCGATGCCGACGGCGGCTTCCTTCAAGGAACCCTGCACGTTTTTCAGGCCTTCGTAGGTGTTGCGCACAATGGGCAGCAAGGAGGCGAGGAACAGGGCGAAGATCGCCGGGCCGCTGCCGATGCCGAGGACGCCGAGGGCGATGGCCAGTACGGCCAGGGGAGGGACGGTGTTGCCGATGTTGAAGATCTGCATGAAGCGTTCTGCGCGCCCGACCATGTTCGGTCGGCTAAGCAGGATACCGGCGGGGATGCCCACAACGAGGGCGGCCAGCATGGAGACTAGAACCAGGATCAAATGAGCTTGCAGGTAAAACAACAAATCGTCGCGGTACAGTTCGATCGTGTTGATGCCGATCCAGTGGACCAGCAGGGCCAGGAGAGCGACGACAACCACTCCTCCTATCAGCCCTTTGCCATAGCGAATAGCCACAGGCGGACTCCTTTTTTCTTTTGTCGGCGAACACATTTCCGAGCGGCAATGCCATTCCTGGCTGTCGGCGAATAGGGTCGCGAAAAGCAGCTCGCCAATACCGGCAACGCGGTATCAAATCGAGCCATGAGCGCAGCCTCGTCAGGCTAACTTGCTGATTTTTCAGCCCCTGTTACGAGTGCGGTAGCAGGGGAGTGGACGTCTCTACCTTTTAAAAGGTTCCATACTTGGCAGCATTTAGCCACCCCCAATGGGCTGAACGGTGGTCTGGCTCCCTGGGTTTGCGCTATACTCGCCGCCCTTTTTTGACTCACCTGCCAGGCGATTTCCCATGACCCACCAGGCCGCCGAAGTCGCGAAACGCCGCACTTTCGCCATTATTTCCCACCCCGATGCCGGTAAAACCACCATCACCGAAAAGCTCCTGCTGATGGGCAAGGCAATCGCGGTGGCCGGCACGGTGAAATCCCGCAAGTCCGATCGCCATGCCACCTCCGACTGGATGGAGATGGAGAAGCAGCGGGGTATTTCCATTACCACGTCGGTCATGCAGTTCCCCTATCGCGAACACATGATCAACCTGCTCGACACCCCGGGCCACGAAGACTTCTCCGAAGACACCTACCGCACCCTGACCGCGGTGGACTCGGCCTTGATGGTCCTCGACGGCGGTAAAGGCGTCGAGCCACGCACCATCGCCCTGATGGACGTGTGCCGCCTGCGTGATACGCCGATCGTCAGCTTTATCAACAAACTCGACCGGGATATCCGCGACCCTATCGAACTGCTCGATGAAATCGAAGCGGTCCTGAAAATCAAGGCCGCGCCGATCACCTGGCCGATTGGTTGCTACCGCGACTTCAAGGGCGTGTACCACCTGGCCGATGACTACATCATTGTCTACACCGCCGGCCATGGTCACGAACGCACCGATGTGAAAATCATCGAGAAGCTCGACTCCGACGAAGCCCGCGCCCACCTGGGTGACGAGTACGACCGCTTTGTCGACCAGCTGGAACTGGTGCAGGGCGCCTGCCACGAATTCAACCAGCAGGAATTCCTCGACGGCCAGTTGACCCCGGTATTCTTTGGTACCGCACTGGGCAACTTTGGTGTCGATCACGTGCTTGATGCTGTCGTGAACTGGGCGCCGAAACCCCTGGCGCGAGTTGCCAATGAGCGCACCGTTGAGCCGGTCGAAGAAAAATTCAGCGGTTTCGTATTCAAGATCCAGGCGAACATGGATCCCAAGCACCGTGACCGTATCGCCTTTATGCGTATCTGCTCCGGCAAATACGAAAAAGGCATGAAGATGCGCCACGTGCGCACCGGCAAGGACGTGCGCATCGGCGACGCCCTGACGTTCTTCTCTTCCGAGCGTGAGCAACTGGAAGAAGCGTTTGCCGGCGACATCATCGGCCTGCACAACCACGGCACCATCCAGATCGGCGACACCTTCACTGAAGGCGAAGCACTCGGCTTCACCGGTATCCCGCACTTCGCCCCGGAACTGTTCCGCCGCGTACGCCTGCGCGACCCGCTCAAGTCCAAGCAACTGCGCCAGGGCTTGCAGCAATTGGCCGAAGAGGGCGCGACCCAGGTGTTCTTCCCCGAGCGCAGCAACGACATCATCCTCGGCGCCGTCGGTGTGCTGCAGTTCGATGTGGTCGCCAGCCGCTTGAAAGAGGAATACAAGGTCGAATGCTCCTACGAGCCGATCACCGTGTACTCCGCGCGTTGGATCGATTGCAGTGACAAGAAGAAGCTGGAGGAATTTTCCAACAAAGCGGTGGAAAACCTCGCCATCGACGGCGGCGGTCACCTGACCTACCTGGCGCCGACCCGGGTCAATCTGGCGCTGATGGAAGAGCGTTGGCCGGATGTGAAGTTCCGCGCTACCCGTGAGCACCACTAAGCGCTGAATGGCGAACCCCAAAGCCCCCGAAGCGATAGCCTCGGGGGCTTTTTTTCGACGGAAATTTGATTTTTTGCTTGCTGGTAGTCGATGAACATAAATGATTTTATGACTTACTCAAGAGCCACGGGCTGATCTCCCAGGTTTGATTTAACACCGTTCCAATCATTCATTATTTTTTGCATTCTTGTTCTGAAGACCTTCAGCATCTTTACGTTGTTAATGGTGTCGGCATTCTCTTTTGAGTTTCTAATTAAACTGCACGTATCGATCCAAAGTACTTCAAATTTGGATAGTGCCGGCTGCACAACAGATAGCGATTCGGAAAGATCTAAGAACATCTCGAGTATGTGGCCGGCTATTGGCGACGAATGAGCTGATACTCCGAACTTCCCTATGATGAAGCGGAGGTTTGAATAATGGCTTTTTAATTCTGTGTCTTTCGGGTTTTTAACGATCGCGTCCATAAGATTAGTCAGGTTGGGGGCTAAGCCATGAAGGCTAGTAGCTAACGCCGCATTGATTACTGGGCGTACGTCGTTTGCTAGGAGTACTTTTAAGTCTGAAACTTTTTTTTGAAATTTAGAGACGTCTTCTAAAGCGCTTGATGTTGTGTCTTGAAGTGCTTGTATATAGTTCGATAGGTTTTGAACTTGGCTGGCGTCTTGGATGCTCAATATTGAGGAGTTAAGCTCGGCAATCTGTGCTTGAGTGAAACTTTGCATGTTCATGCCAGCTTCGGTACTGTCGATTACTTTGATGACAGAGTCGCCAAATAATTGAATATTGTTCGCTATGAATAAGAGGTTTTTCCGAGTGCTCAAGGTTTCTTGACTAAGTTCTTTTCGTGTGACTATATAGAATTCTACATTCCTAGCGAACTGTTCAAGTCTATCTCTGTCGTTTGACCAGTAATGTGGGGTGTTTGGGTTGTAACGCTCATAGTTCGCGATATCACTGAAAAGAATGCTGTGAAAACTTCTTTTTTGCATAATTTGATTCCAGTGGCGCCATCGCGGACTCAGGCAGCTGGAAGTGCCATCTTCAAAAAAGAGATCTATCGTTAATCTGTCCATGTGGTTTATTCCTTGCGGTAAATAATCGGGCTTCTGATATATTATTGACTGCTTATTGTTTTGGACCTGATCTGTGGTGTAATGATTTATTTCGTTATGCGTGATTTATATCACCGCCACAGATGTCGGCGGCCTGTTCGTGGTTAATCACGTAGCCAATAAAAGGCAATTGAATCAATGTGTGCGGGGAACTTGGGGAAGTTTTCCAGGAGCTTATTTGTCATGCTGATCAAACCTTCTTTGGAGTTGAGATCGGAGTTGGTGCTGAAAACGACGTTGATGAGTTTCACGATCATGTCTATCGTCTTTTTACCCTCTATGACGTACAGCATTCGAGGCTCGATAACGTCGAGAAGGGCCATCAACTGTGATTTTTTGTCGTCTATAATATTGACCTGATGCTGCTCAAAATTCATTTGCGCTTGTCGGATACCAATTTCTCCCGCCAACTTGTCACGTGCTTCAACTAAGTGGGTGTATTTAAGATGTTCGTTCAAGATGTTGAGTAGTTTATGCGCGATATTCATGCCTGCTTTGACTGCGTTTTTTGCTTTTTCAGAAGGTTTGTCAATGGCACCTGTGACAGTTGTTTTTAATTCTTCAATGATGGGCTCGCCTCTATCAATGAAGGTTCTCGATTGATACTCAAGAATTGCCTTTTCAAGCACGTCATGTTGTTGGCGAAGCTCAGTAAGTTTTTTTTGGTCGCTGGGAAGGTTGCTGAGGAATTTGTTGCGCTCAGAATCAAGTGTGGAAACCTCCCCGAAGTGATCGGAGATGGTGGTTGTCTCAAATCCACTTAGAGCAGACGTCATAGTGCGTGTAGTTGCTTCAAGTTCTGACTTGAGCGTTTCCAATGCCTTTTTAAGTTCCTTTTTTGAAGAGTTGATAGTCGCGTCATTAGTGCTGTTATTTAGAATTTTTAAATATTCCCTGAATTCTGTGTCATCCAGAGTGCTTGACAGGTCACTTAGTGATTCGTTAAAGGTCCTATCAGAATAGCCAAGTGTTTTTTTAAGGCTCTGTAGCTCTTGGCTAAGCGCTACAAGGTACGCATTGCTCAGTTTGACGTCCGCATATTCGCGTATCAGGATTCGTGCTTTTAGAATGTTTGGTTTATATGGGGTGAACAAGTCAATAGGCATGTTGGCATCATCCGCAGTTAGTTGCTCTGACCAAGGGCCGTCGTCATGTCGTTCATGTAGTTTTTAATCTTTTTCCATCGGCTAAGTACAGCGGACATTTTAATAATGAAAATGGTAAGCTCACTAAAATCCTTTGTTTTGATCAACAAGTTTCTTGAAGCGTTAACTTCCTTAATCGTAGTGCTCCACAGTGTCTCAATTTGCGTCAAGCCGTCGATGGCACCTCTAGTGAAAATGCTGAGGCTACGCATCGAAGAGTGAATACTCGTCAGCGTCGCAGCAGCTTTTTGTAGCTCGGCCTGCCTGGACCTTAACTTATCTTCGTCATTCTGCAATTTCGTTATCTTGGCGCTGTATCCACTATCGCGCTTGCCAAAATATGCGCCGCACAGAGGAACACCCACTACTGGGATTAGAAGGGTGCCAAACATGAACCATTCACCGACACTGTACTTTGATTCTGTCCTCAAATCGCTAATGGACTTATTGATCTCAACGAGCTTCGCAGTAATCTCTCTCAGTTCTTGCAATGTATTGGAACTTAGTGCCTTGGCTGCTTTGTTACCAACATCTACTTCAATTTGATTAAGGCTCTGGTCAAAAAGCACTATTTTGTTTTTTATTGCTGTAGCTACAGCTTTTTTGTTGTTGATTGACTCAATAATTGACTGTACATATTCGTCGATTGTAGAGTAAGTGTCTTTTGTCTTGGTGTCGTTTTCGTCAAGAGGGCGTCGAAACATCCGAATCTGATCTTCGGTTAAGTCACTGGTTTTACTTTTGTAATCTCCATAGCCATCCATTCCTGTAATTTCATTAATAGCAGGCTCTGTGTAATCGTTAAGGTCTTCGGCGAATCTTTTTAGGGAACTGGCAACTGTTATGATATCAGTCTCCAGAGGTGACCACAGAGCAGCATGTTGGTTGATTTTTTGGAACGAGGTTAAAAGTTCAGAGGCGCTAATGCCGTTGTCGCTGACTGAACCCTGATATTGATTATTGACACCGTCGAGCGTGGTCGGAAGTGATAAACCAGTATTCACATATTTTCTTACTTTCTCCACATCGTTACCGGTTACCTTTGCATTCGGAGGGATGTATTCAATATCACTGTTCATAATTTACTCCGTTTACTTAAATGGTTGTGTTGCGTTACTGAATCTACAGTTCTTTTTGAAGTGGTCATACTGTCATTTCTAACAGTTGACAATGTGTTTATACGGGTTCTAAGTGTGTTGTTAAGGAATTTGTTAAAAAACAAATGCTTAGCTCGGCCAAAAGTGCTATTGGTGGCCCGTGGTATTCAAGTCTCAATGTTTTTATTTGGCGGAAAGATCGGTGGGTCGATTGATTGGAAATAAAATAAATCGGTGTGATGTTTTTTTGGAATATCGCTAACTCTCTCTATGTATGTTTTTGTTTTTCTAGTAATCATCGTATTGTTCTTACTTTGATTCTCGCGGCATTAGGAAAGGGCCGCCCTTGCCTGTCGACCGGCTGGAACTGCTGCAGGGTGCCTGCCACGAGTTCAATCCGCAGGTGCTACTTGACGGCCATCTGACGCTGGTGTTTTTCGGTGCTGTACTGGGCAACATCGGTATCAGCCCCAATTGCGCTAGGGCTTGCAGCAACTGGCCGAAGAGGGCGCGACCCAGGTGTTCTTCCCCGAGCGCAGCAACGACATCATCCTCGGCGCCGTCGGTGTGCTGCAGTTCGATGTGGTCGCCAGCCGCTTGAAAGAGGAATACAAGGTCGAATGCTCCTACGAGCCGATCACCGTGTACTCCGCGCGTTGGATCGATTGCAGTGACAAGAAGAAGCTGGAGGAATTTTCCAACAAAGCGGTGGAAAACCTCGCCATCGACGGCGGTGGTCACCTGACCTACCTGGCGCCGACCCGGGTCAATCTGGCGCTGATGGAAGAGCGTTGGCCGGATGTGAAGTTCCGGGCGACGCGTGAGCATCACTGATAAAGAGAGTGTTTGGCGCTTCTGACAAATGGAGCGCTATCCACTGCTTATACCCTTGAACCCCCGCAGATTTAAACATCTGCGGGGGTTTGTTATATCCGGTATTTGAAAAAGTTCTGACAGGCCAGCAACTCAACAGCGTTACTGTCAGGTTTGACAGTAGACGCTCTATGGCAATCCTCCTATTTTCCTCAGCGTGAGGGTTCGCCCTCGTGAATGAACCATGAGCGGGAGGAAGGAATCATGTCGGATAAATCGAGCTTGGGCGTTGGTCAGTTGATACTTACGGATAATGGCCAACGTTTTGAAGCGGGTGGCGGCAATATGTATAGCGGTGGAAACTACATTGTATTGGTTGGGAGTGCGGGTAGTGTAAGTGACGGTGGGAGTATTCAGTTGTGGTTTTATGATACTCCGGAATTGTGGGCGCTCAATATGCCCTTGGGTTCAAGTTGGAAGGCAGAATTTATTCCGCGTTCAGATCCGGGGCGCACATGGACAGCCAATGCGGGAGCTATTAGTGCTGTGGTAAGCCAGCGTGATGCACTTGCAATCGTCTCGTTCAAGTTTACTGCGCGATATCCTGGTGTGCCTTTTACTCACGAAATAGAAGGCTTTTGGCATTGCAAAGGGTTTAACGCTCTGACAAAGGACTCTGTATTCAAGGAGTGAGACACAGGCTGCGTAGAGTGGGTACTGATTGAACCAAACCTGAAGAAAGGGCGAAACCTCAAGGTTTCGCCCTTTCTTGTTTGACGACTAGAGTGTATTTGGCCCCACTCGCAGCTGTTTCAAGGAAAGCTCGGCACCCACCCGTACGGCTTCAACCTGCGCAATAACGGCATCTTTCACAATCGCTTCACCAAAGTCCGTCAGCTCTTGGTTCTTGATATGTTCCACGCTGAGATAGAGCAAGTGCAGGGCAACGTCCATGGCACTCTGGAAAGATATCAAGGTGTTGTTCTGCCCTAGTTCCTCCATGACCGCTTCCCAGCGGCGATCCGATTCTTTCTGGATATTTTTGAACTCGTCAAATGTAACGTCATCATCTGCGTAGATAGCGGTCAGTAGGTTTTCCAAGGAGCGGGATATGGCGCGATACTTCATGAATGTCTACCTGTTGGTAAGAGGGAAGGCGGTAGACTTTAATCGCAGCTTATAGGGGGGGCAATATTAAAACGGAGGATGTTACATGTTTCGGAAAGTGCGAATTTTTGAAGCGGTTTAATGCGATCTTTTTGTAGGGCGCTTCCACTGTTTTTGTTTTTTTTGATAAGCGGACTACAAATAAAGTTGAGTGAGCGGTAGTTCAAAAGCACCAGGAAACGTTGCGCCCGGTGTGCCGGGCGCAACGGTCATTATCAGAACGAAGCAGTCACCGACGCAAAGTAAGCACGCCCTGGCTCGTTATAGGTCTGTGCGCCCGCGTCATCCGCGTTGCCTTTGCGATACAGGCGCTTGTCCAGCAGGTTTTCGATGCCCACGCGTACGCTCAGGTTCTTGGTGAACTCATAACCACTGCTCAAGCCCATCAAGCCGTACGGGTCGACATCCTGCTGGGCAGTGCGATCGTAGTTGTTGGCGCTACGGGAGTTGAGGGTGGGCGCCTCTTGCTTGCCGTAGTAGGTGCCGCTGACTTGGAACGACAGCTTATCGGTGGCCTGCCAGTCGAGTGTGGTGTTGACCGTGTACTTGGGGATGATGCTCAACGGCTCGCCGGTGTCTTTGTCCTTGGAGTCGATCATGTAGGTCAGGTTGGTGTTCCAGTCCAGGTCGTCGCGCAGGGTCATGAACAGGTTGCCCTCGATGCCCTGGACCAATGCCGCGCCGCTGTTTTCCCATTGCAGCACGCGCCGACCACCGTCCAGGCGGAAGGCGGCCTGGTTGCTGGCGTTGATTTTGTTCTTGTAGTCATTGCGGAAATAGGTCGCGCTGGTGCGCCAGGTGCCTTTGTCGAAGGCCAGGCCGATTTCCTTGTTGACGCTGATTTCCGGTTTCAGGTCCGGGTTACCCACCAGGTAGCAGCCACCGGAGTTGGTTTCGCCGGCATTGCAGCCGTTGCCCCGGCTGTACAGCAAATAGTTGGGGTTGGACTGGTACAGGTTCGGCGTCTTGTAGGCCCGGGCGATACCACCCTTGAGGCTCAGTTCATCGGTCAACTGGTGCGAGGCGTTGAGGCTCGGGCTCCAGTTGCCGCCGTACTCTTCAGGGTTGTCGTAGCGCAGGCCGGGGGTAATGATGGTCTTGCTGCCGACTTCGATGTTGTCTTCGGCGAACAGCGCGTAACTCGACGCGGTGGTCTTGGTGCTGCTGCGGCTGACGCCCGGAATGCTGGGAACGCCGCCGGTGCCTGGGTCGTAGCTTTGGGGGCGCAGCGAGCCTGGGTCGTTCATCGACTCATAGAGGTATTCGCTGCCCAGGGTCAGGACTTGCTCAGTGCCCAAGCTCAGGGGCAGGTTGACCTCGGCAGTGGCGCGGGTGTTGCGCAACCGCGATTCGAAACGCCCGGCCGTGGCTGACGGCGCGCCCTCGCCGGAGCCCGCCAGGCCTTCGTTGAGGCGCTCGTTGCGGGTCAGGTCGTGGCTCAGCGAGGCCATGGTCGAACCCCAGTCAAACTCGCCGCGGTGGGTGGCGGAGAAGCTGCTGCGCTGGATCACGCTGGTTTCCTTGCCGACCAGGCTGTTAACGAAGGTGCCGCCGCCGTTGAGCATGGTGTCGCCGGCGAAGATATTGCCCTGGCGGCTGTAGCTGGCTTCCAGGTCCAAGGTTTGTTCAGGGGTGAATTGCCAGCTGAGCAGGCCGTTGACGTCCTTGTTGCGCACGCCTTCGCGGCCCGCTACCAACGAGTCGGCGGTGGCCTGCTCGGCCTGGTTGATGTTGGAGTCGTCGGCATCGGTCTTGTTCAGGCCGCCGTAGACCCGGAACGCCAAGGTATCGCTCAACGGGCCGCTGAGGTTGAAGTTGGTGCGTTTGCTCATGCCTTCGGCGTCGTCTTCCGGCAGCGACACATAGGTGGTCAGCGAGCCGTGCAGCTGGTCGGTCGGGCGCTTGGTGATGATGTTGATCACCCCGCCCATGGCGCCGGAGCCATAACGCGCGGCAGCCGGGCCACGCAGGATTTCGATGCGTTCGACTTCCTCGGCCGGCACCCAGTTGGTTTCGCCACGGGTGTCGCGATCGCCGCTCCAGCCGTAGCGCACGGCGTTGCGCGAGGTCGATGGCTTGCCATCGATCAGGATCAGGGTGTTTTCCGGGCCCATGCCGCGCAGGTCGATCTGGCGATTGTTGCCGCGGCTGCCGCTGGAGCTGTTGCCGGTCAGGTTGACACCTGGCTCACGGCGGATGATGTCCGACAGATCGTTGGTCGGTGGGCGCTTCTTGATGTCTTCGGCGGTGATGATCGACACGCCGGGAGCTTGTTTGAGCTCTTCGGCGGCGGTGCCCAGAATTCGTGTTTCGCTCAGTTCCAACGCTTGGGAGGTGCCATCGACTGGCAGGTCGCTCGCTTGCACCGGCACTTTGCCGTGTTCTCTTTCCTGGGTGTCCGCGAGCAGTGCGGGGGAAGAAAGGGCGGCGATAAACGCCAGGGAGAAATGGCTGAGCCTGAATCGAGGTGACATGTCCGCAAAATCCTTTAAGGAAGGTGGCAACTGAGCGAGACGCACCAGAATTGCCTTCCAGCAGGATTCGGCGCGCTCCATGCGCCGGAATGCTATTCATTATCAAATACAAGTAAATGTCATTTACAACTTTTACACTTTGCCCAAGCCCCGATGCGGCCCCCAAAAACAAAAAAGCCCCTCCTGCCAGACTGATGCGCAATCTGGCGGGAGAGGCTGTACAACTCGGTATTACCGCGATTCCCTGTGGGAGCGGGCAAGCCCTCCAAGACGGTGGGTCAGCACCTCATTCAGTGGCTGACACGCCGCCTTCGCGGGCAAGCCCGCTCCCACACAAGCCCGTCCCCACAGGGGTTTAGGCCACGAACTGCTCCGCGTGATGGCAAGCCACCTGGCGGTTGTCCAGTTCACGCAGCAGCGGCTCTTCACTGCTGCAGCGCTCGGTCGCGTACGGGCAGCGCTTGTGGAAGGCGCAGCCAGGTGGCGGGTTCAGCGGGTTGGGCAGTTCGCCGACGATCTTGATCTTCGGCTTGTTCGGGTCCGGATGGATCGTCGGGGTGGCCGACAACAGCGCCTGGGTGTAAGGGTGCAGGGGGCGTGCGTAGATGTCTTCCTTGGGACCCACTTCCACCGGGCGGCCGAGGTACATCACCATCACGTCATCTGCCACGTGTTGCACCACCGCCAGGTTGTGGGAGATGAACACATAGGCGGTGTTGTACTGCTGCTGCAGATCCATGAACAGGTTGAGCACCTGGGCCTGGATCGACACGTCCAGCGCCGAGGTCGGCTCATCCGCCACCAACACCTTGGGCTGCAACATCATCGCCCGGGCCAGGGCGATCCGCTGGCGCTGGCCACCGGAGAACATGTGCGGATAGCGCTGATAATGCTCAGGGCGCAAGCCCACTTGCTTCATCATCGCCTGGACTTTTTCCCGGCGCTCGGCGGCGGACAGGTTGGTGTTGATCAGCAGCGGCTCGCCCAGTTGATCACCGACTTTCTGCCGTGGATTCAACGACGCGTAAGGGCTCTGGAACACCATCTGCACGTCTTTGCGCAGTTGCTTGCGCTGGGCCTTGTCGGCGCCGGCGACTTCCTGGCCGGCGATTTTCAAGGATCCGGACGAGGGCTCTTCAATCAGCGTCAGCGCCCGGCCCAGGGTGGATTTGCCGCAACCCGACTCACCCACAACCGCCAGGGTCTTGCCGGCCTCCAGCTCAAACGACACGCCATTGAGGGCGCGCACGGTGGCGTGGCCCTTGAACAGGCCGCGGGACACTTCGTAGTGACGGGTCAGGTCGCGGGCGGTAAGAACGACGGCCATTACGCCACCTCCTGGTTCAAGGGGTAGAAGCAGCGCACAAGGCTGTGGGCTTGCGGGTCCAGGGTCGGACGGGTCTGGCGGCAGCTGTCTTGCACGTACGGGCAGCGCGGCGACAACAGGCAACCTTGTGGGCGGTCATAGCGACCAGGGACGATACCCGGCAACGTTGCCAGGCGCTCGGCGCCCATGCTGTGTTCCGGGATCGCCGCCAGCAATGCTTCGCTGTAGGGGTGCGCCGGTACGTCGAACAACCCCGGCACCTGGCCGACTTCCACCGCTTGGCCGGCATACATCACGCACACGCGCTGGGCGGTTTCTGCTACTACCGCGAGGTCGTGGGTGATCAGTACCAGGCCCATGTTCTGTTCTTTCTGCAGGGCCAGCAGCAGCTCCATGATCTGTGCCTGGATGGTTACGTCCAGCGCCGTGGTCGGTTCATCTGCGATCAGCAGCTTGGGCTCGCCGGCAATGGCCATGGCAATCGCCACACGCTGGCTCATACCGCCCGACAACTGGTGCGGGTAGGCGTCCATGCGGCTGGCAGCGCCGGGGATTTCGACTTTTTCCAGCAACTCGATGGCACGCTTGCGCGCTTGCTTGCCGGACATTTTCAGGTGCAGGCGCAGCACTTCTTCAATCTGGAACCCCACGGTATAGCTGGGGTTCAGCGCGGTCATCGGGTCCTGGAAGACCATTGCCAGGTCTTTACCGACGATCTGCCGGCGCTGACGATTGCTCAGCTTGAGCATGTCCTTGCCGTCGAAGGTCAGCGAGTCGGCGCTGACGATGCCGGGATGCTCGATCAGGCCCATCAGCGCCATCATGGTCACGGATTTACCCGAGCCCGACTCGCCAACGATGGCCAGTACTTCGCCTTTGTCCACGGACAGGTCAAGCCCGTCGACCACTGGCACGGCAGTCTTGTCGCCGAAGCGCACATTGAGATTCTTGATTTCTAGCAGTGACATGGGAATCTCCTCACGCGGCATTCTTGAGTTTCGGGTCCAGCGCATCGCGCAGTCCGTCGCCCATCAGGTTGATTGCCAGCACGCTGAGCAAAATGGTCAAGCCAGGCAGGCTCACGACCCACCAGGCACGTTCGATATAGTCACGGGCCGAAGCCAGCATGGTGCCCCACTCGGGGGTTGGCGGTTGGACGCCAAGGCCGAGGAAGCCCAGGGCCGCGGCATCGAGAATCGCCGAGGAGAAGCTCAAGGTCGCCTGCACGATCAGGGGGGCCATGCAGTTGGGCAGCACCGTGACGAACATCAGGCGCGGCAGGCCGGCACCGGCCAGGCGCGCGGCCGTCACGTAGTCACGGTTGAGCTCGCCCATCACGGCGGCGCGGGTCAGGCGCACATAGGATGGCAGCGACACAATGGCAATCGCGATCACGGTGTTGATCAGGCCAGGGCCGAGGATGGCGACAATCGCCACGGCCAGCAGCAGCGATGGCAGGGCCAGCATGATGTCCATCAATCGCATGATGGTCGGGCCGAGCAGGCGCGGGAAGAACCCGGCGAACAGGCCCAGCAGGATCCCCGGAATCAGCGACATCACCACCGATGACAAGCCGATCAGCAACGACAGGCGCGAGCCCTGGATCAGGCGCGACAGCAAGTCACGGCCCAGTTCGTCGGTGCCCAGCAGGAACTGTATCTGCCCGCCTTCAAGCCACGACGGCGGGGTCAGCAGGAAGTCACGGTATTGCTCGCTGGGGTTATGGGGGGCAACCCACGGGGCAAAGATCGCACAGAACACGATCAGCAACATGAACAGCAGGCCGGCAACCGCGCCCTTGTTCTTGGAGAAGGCTTGCCAGAATTCTTTGTACGGCGACGGGTACAGCAGGCTTTGATCGACTGCTGACACTTGAGTAGGTGTGGTCATGGTCATGATCTCAGCGCTGGTGACGGATGCGTGGGTTGGCGAAGCCGTAGAGGATATCCACCACGAAGTTCACCAGGATCACCAGGCAGGCGATCAGCAGGATGCCGTTTTGCACCACCGGGTAGTCCCGTGCGCCAATGGCTTCGATCAGCCATTTGCCGATGCCGGGCCACGAGAAGATGGTTTCGGTCAGGACGGCACCGGCCAGCAGTGTGCCGACTTGCAGGCCGACCACGGTCAGCACCGGAATCAGCGCATTGCGCAGGCCGTGTACGAACACCACGCGTGCCGGCGACAGGCCTTTGGCCTTGGCGGTGCGGATGTAGTCTTCGCGCAGGACTTCCAGCATCGAGGAGCGGGTCATCCGCGCAATCACCGCCAGCGGGATGGTGCCGAGCACGATGGCTGGCAGGATCAGGTGGTGCAGGGCATCCCAGAACGCGTCCGGCTCATCGGCCAGCAGGGTGTCGATCAGCATGAAGCCGGTGCGCGGCTCGATGTCGTAGAGCAGGTCGATACGCCCGGAAACCGGGGTCCAGCCCAGGCTCACCGAGAAGAACATGATCAGGATCAGGCCCCACCAGAAGATCGGCATCGAATATCCCGCCAGGGAGATGCCCATCACCCCATGGTCGAACAGGGATCCTCGCTTCAAGGCCGCGATCACCCCGGCCAAGAGCCCGAGGATGCCGGCGAACAACAGGGCGGCCATGGACAGTTCCAGGGTCGCGGGGAACAGGGCGCTGAACTCGGTCCAGACGCTGGTGCGGGTACGCAGGGATTCGCCGAGGTCGCCCTGGGCGAGCTTGCCGACGTAGTCCAGGTATTGCGCATACAAGGGTTTGTTCAAGCCAAGGCGTTCCATTGCCTGGGCGTGCATCTCGGGGTCGACCCGCCTTTCGCCCATCATGACTTCTACGGGGTCGCCAGGGATCATGCGAATCAACGCAAAAGTCAGCAACGTGATGCCGAAGAACGTTGGGATCAACAACCCCAATCGGCGGGCAATAAAACTAAACATCGTGGTATCTACCTCAATCAGCCGGTTAGGCAGGTCCGGCACCGTCAACGTCGACGGTGCCGAGCGTCTCTTATTACTTCACCTGGGTGGTGGCGAAGTTATTGTTGGTCAGGGGGCTTTGGGTATATCCCTCGACGTTTTTACGCATGGCGGTGAACATTTTCGGGTAAGCCATGGGGATCCACGGTTGGTCCTTGTCGAAAACGTCCAACGCTTGTTCATAGAGTGCGGCGCGCTCGGCGGGTTCAGCCACGGCGCGGGCCTTGTCGATCAAGCCCTGAAACTCTTCGTTACACCAGCGGGCGTAGTTTTCGCCGTTTTTGGCGGCATCGCAACTCAGGTTCGGCGTGAGGAAGTTGTCTGGATCGCCGTTATCCCCGGCCCAGCCGGCAGAGACCATGTCGTGCTCGCCAGCCTTGGCGCGCTTGAGCATTTCGCCCCACTCCATGACCTTGATATTGACCTTCAGCCCAATCTGCGCCAGATCCGCCTGCATGCGCTGGGCGCCAAGCATCGGGTTAGGGTTGGTCGGGCCGCCGCCATTGCGGGTGAACAGGGTGAACTCGGTGCCTTCCGGCACGCCGGCTTCCTTGAGCAGGGCGCGGGCCTTGTCCAGGTCGCGGGCCGGGTTCTGCAATTTGTCGTTGAAGCCTAGCAGGGTCGGCGGGTAAGGACCGGTGGCATCGATGGCATTGCCTTTGCCGTACAGGGATTGGTTATAGCCCTGTTTGTCGAACGCGATGTTGATCGCGTGGCGCACCCGCGCGTCGCTCATGTACTTGCGGGTGGTGTTCATCGCGGTGTACGCGGTGGTCATCGCCGCCAGCTCCGAGACCTTAAGGTTTGGATCGGCCTTGATACTTGGCAGGTCATCGGGTTTTGGATACAGGGCGATCTGGCACTCATTGGCCTTGAGCTTTTGCAGGCGCACGTTGTTATCCACCGCGATGGCCAGGATCAGCGGATCAGCGGGCGGCTTGCCACGGAAGTACTCCGGGTTGGCCTTGAAGCGCACCTGGGCGTCTTTCTGGTAGCGGGTAAAAATGAACGGGCCGGTGCCGATCGGTTTGCTGTTGAGCTCGCCGGTCTTGTTGGCGGCCAGCAGCTTGTCGGCGTATTCGGCGGAATGGATGGCGGTGAACGGCATTGCGACATCGGCCAGGAACGGCGCTTCGGGGCGGGTCAGGGTGAAGACCACGGTGTGGTCATCGGTCTTCTCGACGCTTTTGAGCAGTTCCTTGAAACCCATGCTTTCGAAATAGGGGAAGCCGGTGGTGGACTTGTCGTGCCACGGGTGTTTCGGGTCCAGTTGACGCTGGAAGCTCCAGAGCACGTCGTCGGCATTCAGGTTGCGCGTCGGCTTGAAGTAGTCGGTGGTGTGGAACTTGACGTCATCACGCAGGTGGAAGGTATAGGTCAGGCCGTCCTCACTGATGTCCCAGGACTTGGCGAGTGCGGGCCTGATTTCAGTAGTGCCGGGCTTGAAATCCACCAGGCGGTTGAACATGGTTTCGGCGGCGGCATCGGCGGTGACGGCCGTGACGTACACGACCGGGTCGAAGCCTTCCGGACTGGCTTCGGTGCAGACCACCAGCGGCTTGGCCGAAATGCCCAGGGCCACACTCAGCAGTGCAGCGGTCATGGCAGCTTGTAACGGGAGCATTTTCATCGAAGAGCCCTCTGCGATCGATTCAACCACACAAATGTAGACGGCAGGCTCGTCCTGAGCCCGCCGTCTACCTGGTGCGAATTAAAGAATGTTGAATGGGACGGTGGTAACCAGACGGAATTCTTTGATGCTGCCGTCGAACTGGTTGGCGCTGCCACGGTGTTCAACGTAGGTGGCACGAATCGCGGTGGCCTTGAGCGGGCCGCTCTGGACCGCGTAGGCCGCGCCAACACCGTATTCCTGGTGTTTTTCGCCGTCTTGTTTTTCGATGCCGGTGTAGGCGTAAGCGCCGTTGCTGTTACCGGTGTAGTGGGTACCGTCGATGCCCCAGCCGCGTGCGGAGTAGACATTGAACTTCAGGCCTGGCACGCCGTATTCGGCCATGTTGATGGCGTAGGCGACCTGGAAGGATTTCTCGTTCGGGCCGTTGAAGTCCGACGTCAGGGAGTTGGCCAGGTAGATGCCGTTGGTTTCGTGCAGGTAGTCGAAGTACTCGTTACCGTTCACTTGCTGGTAGGAGAAGGTCAGGCTGTGAGCCTGATGCGCCAGGCCGAGGGACAGGGAGAAGGTATCGTTGTCGATTTCCCCCATCAGCTTTTTGCCTTCGTCGACGGTTTTGTAGTAGTTGAAGCCAGTGGTCAGGGCCAGTTGCTGGCTGTCACCCAACTCGTGGGTAGCGCCAAAGTAGTACTGGTTCCAGAAGTCCTTGACGTTGGCACCGAAGACGCTGGTTTTCAGGCTCGCGAACGGCTGGTAGTTGGCGCCCAGGGTGTAGACCTTGTCGGTTGTAGCGCTGTTGGCGCCTTGTTGGCTGTACTCGCTACGGAACTTCGACAGGCTCTGCTCGGACCGTGGCGAGACGCGGTCAAACACGCCACCTTGGAACGACAGGTTGCTGAACTCTGCGCTGTTGAAGCTCACACCTTGGAAGCTCGATGGCAGGGGACGGTTGCCGATGGTGTCGACAATCGGCGTGCTGAAGTTCTGGCGGCCGGCGGTCAGTGTGGTGTTCGACACGCGGAACTGCAAGTTGGCCAGGCCCAGTTTGCTCCACTGGTCTACGGCATTGCCGTCAGAGTCAGCCAAGGTACGGTTGGAGCCGCCCTTGATATCGCGTTTGCTGCGGTCTAGAACCAGAGCGTTGTACACCGCTACTTCGGCCTTGACGCCCACAGTGCCCTGGGTGAACCCCGAGCTGGCATTGATGATGGTGCCCTGGACCCAGTTGGTACGGTTGCGGTCGGTCTTCGTTACACCGTGCTCTTTGTATTTGAAGCTGCCCCCGCGGTACAGGTGTTCATTGGAGTACCAGTTGCGCGTACTGCCGCCCAGGCTGAAGTCTTCGATAAAGCCTTTGGCTTCGCTTTGGGCGCTGGCGCCGGCCAGTGTGGTTGGCACGAATTCCTGGCTTGCAGGTTCGGCGTAAGCGGTGGCGGTGATGCTGCTGATGGCCATGGCCAGTAGCACTTTGCTGCTCAATTTCATGGGTGGAGCTCCTTTGGTTCTCTTTTTTTATGCCGGCCTTATTAAGTGAGCCGGCTATTGGGTGTGTAACTCTTCAAGCTAGGGCAAACGTTTGCTGTAGGAGATTTCGCGAATTACAGCTGCACGTTTGCAGCAGAGCCAACTTCGCTCTGCGCATCCGGTTATTTTCTTATGGGGTAATACTGACGCCCGAGAACACGTTGCGGCCGAAGGGGCTCACTTTGAAACCTTCGACTTTGGTGCTTAACGGCTGGTTGACCGTCGAGTGGGCGACAGGCGTGATCGGCACCTGCTGTTTGAGCAGTTGCTGCGCCTGTTTGTACAGAACAGTCCGTTGTTCTCGGTCGGTGACGACCTTGGCTTGCTTGATCAGCTTGTCGTACGCCGGGTCACACCACATCGAGTAGTTGTTCCCGCCGATGGCGTCGCAGCTGTAGAGAGTGCCCAGCCAGTTGTCCGGGTCACCGTTGTCGCCGGTCCAGCCAATCAGGCTGATATCGTGTTCGCCGTTCTTGATGCGCTTGATGTACTCGCCCCACTCGTAGCTGACGATCTTGACCTTGAGGCCGATCTTGGCCCAATCGTTTTGCAGCATCTCGGCCATCAGCTTGGCGTTGGGGTTGTACGGGCGCTGTACCGGCATGGCCCACAGGGTGATCTCGGTGCCTTCCTTGACGCCCGCAGCCTTGAGCAGTTCCTTGGCTTTTTCCGGGTTGTAGGCGGCGTCCTTGATGCTGTCGTCGTAGGACCATTGGGTCGGCGGCATGGCATTGACTGCCAATTGCCCGGCGCCCTGGTACACGGCGTTGAGGATGCTCTGCTTGTTCACCGCCATGTCCAGCGCCTGGCGCACTTCGAGCTGGTCGAAGGGCTTGTGCCGCACGTTATAGGCGATGTAGCCGAGATTGAAGCCTGGCTTGGTCAGCAGTTGCAGGTTCGGGTCGGCCTTGAGCGCGTCGACATCGGCGGGGCGTGGATGCAGGGTGACCTGGCATTCATTGGCCTTGAGCTTCTGTACCCGCACCGACGCGTCGGTGTTGATGGCGAAAATCAGTTGGTCGAGCTTGACCTTGCTCGGGTCCCAATACTGTTTATTGCCGGCGTAACGGATCTGCGAATCCTTCTGGTACCGCTGGAACACGAACGGCCCGGTGCCGATCGGCTTCTGGTTGATGTCGCTGGGCTTGCCGGCCTTGAGCAGTTGCTCGGCGTATTCAGCCGAGAGGATCGCCGCGAAGCTCATGGCGATGTTCTGGACAAACGCCGCGTCGACCGTATTGAGGGTCATCACCACGGTGTGCGGGTCGGTTTTTTCGACCTTGGCGATGTTTTTGTTCAGGCTCATGCCGTTGAAGTACGGAAACTCCGTGGGGTAGGCCTTGCGGAACGGATGGTTGGGATCAAGCATGCGGTTGAAGGTGAACAGCACGTCATCGGCATTGAAATCCCGTGTCGGCTTGAATTCCTTGTTGCTGTGGAACTTCACCCCTTCGCGCAGATGGAAGGTGTAGGTCAGGCCATCGGGCGAAATATCCCACTTGGTCGCCAAGCCTGGTACGACACCGGTCTCGCCCTTTTCAAACTCAACCAGGCGGTTGTAGATCGGCTCGGCCACATCGTTGTCGGTGGCGGTGGTGTATTGCGCGGTATCGAACCCGGCCGGGCTGCCTTCAGAGCAGAACACCAGGCTTTTCTTCTCGCCAGCCTGGCCCATCGAAGCGACGGCCAACAGGCTGGTACCCAATATTGCAGATAGAACGGTGGTATGGCGCATGACGGTCCCCAATCCATGTTTATCGTTTTCGTCAGTGAACAGTCGCAACGCCTTACCTGGCATGGCGAAAGCACTGCTCCCATCCACAGCAAATGCCGTATCGGAACTGCGTGTTTGCCTACCTCGACGTTAGGGAACGCGGGCAAGGCAGTAAATGCGCAGAACCGGACAGACCTTGTAGGGATCGGACTTTACCCTTGCAGTCAGCTGCTGTAGGTCGGCAGCGCCTGCGAACGTAGTCCGATTCCTAAGGTCTTGGCGGATGCAATAACGGCGACGTTATGAAACGTCGCCGCTAAAGAGTCCTACTTGCTGACGCTCACCCCGTAGAAGGAATTCAAGCCAAATGGGCTGATCTTGAAGTCCTGCACGTTGTTGCGCATGGGTTGATACACCGTCGAGTGTGCGATAGGTGTCATGGGGACTGCATCTTTGAGGACGTGTTGCGCCTGTTTGTACAGTTCGGTGCGCTTGGCGACATCCGACGTGGCCTTGGCTTCTTTCACGATGCCGTCGAATTTCTTGTCACACCATTTGGAGAAGTTGTTGCCCGCCAGGGAGTCGCAGCCGAACAGCACGTTCAGCCAGTTGTCCGGGTCACCATTGTCACCGCTCCAGCCGATGATCATGGCCTGGTTTTCACCGCCTTTGGAACGCTTGATGTACTCGCCCCACTCGTAGCTGACGATGTTGACCTTCAAGCCGATCTGCTTCCAGTCGTTCTGCAGCATCTCGGCCATCAGCTTGGCGTTGGGGTTGTACGGACGTTGGACCGGCATGGCCCACAGGGTGATTTCGGTGCCTTCCTTGACGCCGGCTTCCTTGAGCAACTCCTTGGCCTTGGCCACGTCGTGCGGGACGTCCTTGATAGTCTCGTCATAGGACCACTGGGTCGGCGGCATGGCGTTGACCGCCAGCTGGCCTGCGCCCTGGTAAACCGAGTCGATGATCTGCTGCTTGTTGACCGACATGTCCAGGGCCTGGCGTACGCGCAGGTCGGCCAGTGGGTTGGCCGCCGTCTGGCCCTTGAGCACAGGCATCACGTTGTAGGCGATGTAGCCCAGGTTGAAACCGGCCTGGTGTGGCAGTTTCAGGGTCTTGTCTTCGCCCAGGGCCTTGAGGTCGGCCGGACGTGGGAAGAGGGTGACCTGGCATTCGTTCTTCTTGAGTTTTTGCACACGTACCGATGGGTCGGTGGTGATAGCGAAGATCAGGTTATCGATCTTCACGTCTTCAGGCTTCCAGTAATCCTTGTTGCCGGTGAAGCGGATGTTGGAGTCTTTCTGGTAGCTCTTGAACACGAACGGGCCAGTGCCCACCGGCTTCTGGTTGATGTCCTGGGGCTTGCCGTCCTTCAACAGTTGGGCAGCGTATTCGGCCGACTGCAGGGAGGCGAAGCTCATGGCCAGGTTCTGGATAAATGCGGCGTCCACGGTGCCAAGGGTGAACTTGACGGTGTGGTCGTCGATTTTCTCGATGTTCTTGATGTTGGTGTCCATCCCCATGTCCGTGAAGTACGGGAACTCGGTGGGGTAGGCTTTACGGAACGGATCGTCTTTGTTGATCATCCGGTTGAAGGTGAAAAGCACGTCGTCGGCGTTGAATTCACGAGTCGGCTTGAAGTACGGCGTGGTATGGAACTTGACCCCTTCGCGCAGGTGGAAGGTGTAGGTCAGGCCATCTTCGGAAACGTCCCACTTGGTGGCCAGGCCAGGAATCACGGCGGTGCCGCCACGCTCGAACTGGCTGAGACGGTTGAACATGGTTTCGGCCGAAGCATCGAAGTCTGTTCCGGTGGTGTACTGGCCTGGGTCGAAACCCGCCGGGCTCCCTTCGGAGCAGAACACCAGATTAGTCGCCGCCTGGGCGAAAGGTGCAGCGGCCATTAAACCGGCGCTGACTAAAAACGGAATGACTGCGTGTTTAAGCATGTTGGCCTCATGATTTGTTGTCATTTTTGGAATTGAGGGCGACCTCGTGAGTCGGCCTGCGGATACTTATGCAGGCCCCATACCCATTGCAAGACGTTGAGAGGCAACAAGCGGCAAAGAGTGGTAAGAACGTACAAGAATGTCGCATTCATATAATTTTCGACACAAATCTGCATTTTCGAGGTTTTTTTCGGTGCGCGCAGTGCACTAAATCGGCCCAACCGAGGTGTCTGGCGCACTCGGTTGGGGCGTGATTGTTACTTATTCAGACTTACGCCATAGAACGGCGTCAGCCCAAATGGGCTGATTTTGAAGTCCTGGACTTCCTTGCGCAGTGGCTGGAAAACCGTCGAGTTCGCAATAGGTGTTATAGGTACTTGATCCTTAAGTATTTTTTGCGCCTGTTGATACCACTTGATGCGCTCGTCACGGTTGCTGCTGAGCTTGGCCTTCTGCACCAGTTGGTCGTACTGCGGGTTACACCATTTGGCATAGTTGCTGCCCTTTACCGCCGCACAACTGTAGAGCACCCCAAGCCAGTTATCGGGGTCTCCGTTGTCGCCGGTCCAGCCGTAAATCATCACATCGTGCTCGCCGTTTTTCGCGCGCTTTATGTATTCGCCCCACTCATAGCTGACGATATTGGCGGTGATCCCGACCTTGGCCCAATCCTGCTGGATCATCTGCGCCGACATTCGCGCATTGGGATTGGAGGCGCGCTGCACGGTCATCGCCCACAAGTTGATGGTGGTACCTGGTGCAACCCCTGCTTCTTTTAGTAGCGCCCGGGCTTTGGCCGGATCGTGCGGCGCGTCCTTGATGTTGGGGTCATAAGACCACTGGGCCGGAGGTAGCGCGTTTTGCGCCAATTGCCCGGCACTTTGGTACACCGCCTGGATAATCGCCGGCTTATCGATAGCCATGTCCAGGGCCTGGCGCACCTTGAGTTGATCCAGCGGTGGATGGGTCACGTTATAGGCCAGGAAGCCCAGATTGAAACCTGCCTGTTGCAGCACGCGCAGGTTGGGATCCTGCTTCATCACCTCTATATCCGAGGGGCGCGGATAGCCGCTGACCTGGCATTCGCCGGCCTTGAGCTTTTGCAGGCGCGACGCGGCGTCGGGGGTGATGGCGAATACCAGGTTGTCGAGCTTCACATCCTCAGGCTTCCAATACTGTTTATTGGCGACGTAGCGAATCTGCGAGTCCTTCTGGTAGCGCTTGAACACAAACGGCCCGGTGCCGACCGGCTTCTGGTTGATATCGGCAGCCTTGCCTTGTTCAAGCAACTGCGCGGCGTACTCGGCCGATTGCACAGAGGCAAAGCTCATGGCCAGGTTCTGCACGAAAGCGGCGTCGACGTTATTGAGGTTGAAGCGCACGCTGTGCTCGTCGAGCTTTTCCACGCTTTTGATCGTGGTGTTCAGGCCCATGTCGGTGAAGTACGGCGATTCGGACGGGTAGGCCTGGCGGAATGGGGTGTTGGCGTCCAACAGGCGCTGGAAGGTGAACAGCACATCATCGGCATTAAAGTCGCGGGTCGGTGTGAAGTACTCGGTGCTGTGGAACTTGACCCCGTCGCGCAGGTGGAAGGTGTAGGCCAGGCCATCCTCGGACACCTCCCAACGGGTCGCCAGTCCCGGCTCGACTTCGGTCCCGCCGCGCTTGAACTGGGTCAGGCGGTTGAACACGGTTTCGGCCGAGGCATCAAAGTCGGTGCCGCTGGTGTATTGGCTGGGGTCGAAACCGGCGGGGCTCGCTTCGGAGCAGTAGACCAGGGTGCTGGCGGCATGGGCCATGGGCGTCAATGCCAACAACCCCGCAGCGAGGAACAGCGTTTTCAAGGCGTTTTTTTCCATGGAGACCCCTGAGATGGCAGGTATATAAGGCTGCCCATACGAAAAACGGCAGTCACCGAGGTTACCGCCGTTCAGGGGATCAGGTAAGTGGCCGTTGTAGCCGTGCCTTGGCTACGAGAGCGTCACGACCTCGATAGTGGTGGGCGCGTCCTTGTCGATGGTGAACTGGCTGTCGAGCTCATTCCCTTCGCGTATCGTGAACGTTCTCTTGATGATCACCTCCACGCCAGGCACCCGGTTGATGTCTTTTTCGGGGTTGGACAGGTGTCCTTTGGATGTGATTTGGACCGTCGTCACGTTGCTCGAAGCGTCGTGATGGACGTGGAACTGGGTGTCGTCAGCGCCAAAGTAGTAGCCATCTTGCAGTACCGATCCTCCGTTCAAGTCAATGGTGGCGGGGGCTATCGAACCTTGATGAGCGACCTCGGAAATACGCGCACGCAGGTCGGGGTCCGCAATTGTGCTCTCGAACTGCTTCAGCCTCGCTTGCCGGATGGCCTCGGCCGAGTTCGCTGTGGCGTCCAGTCGGTGGCTGACGGATAGCCCTTTTTCTGTGGTGGTGACGGTGTAAGGGTTACGGTTTATATCCAAGACAAAGTTGGGTGAGTACTGGCTCGAGCTGTGCTCTGTGGGCTGTGCCTTTTCTCCGGGCTCAACGGAAAAGCCAGTCTCGTCGATGTTCCAGGAAACCCTGAAGTTTGTTTTGATGACGCCTTTATCCTCGAAATTGCTGCTGGCGAACTCGTAGCCGGATCCCGCTTTGATTTTCAAGAAATCGTCGATCTTGTTGGCGCCTTTCATTGGTTTGTCTTCGAGATCGAGGAAATGATTGGCAAAAGATGGAGGGCGCTTCGTGTCATCGCTGACGGGGGATGAGAGACTGCGCCCCTCAGGCGCCCTGACGCCACCTTTTCCATTGGCTGAGACCCACTCGCCATTGCCCGAAGAGTGGACGGTCATCACGGGTCGCCTGGTTTGCTGATCAATGATCTGCACATAGCCGTTGCTCAGTTTGAAATCCCCTCGGATCTCATACACGTTGCTGACACCGCTGGCGTCGGTGTAGCGGATTAACCAGCGATCTTCGTTGGTGGTTGCATCCTTGACCTGATAAATCCCCTTGGCGTTGGGCGTCACATTTTCAATCAACTGTTCGCCATTTGGCAGCGCATGCTGGCTGATATGCCCGGCCTGGCTTGGGCGCAAGGGGTTGGCAGGCTGGGCCTGGCTTGGCACGGTGACTTCATCGGTATTCTTTGCGGGCTTGGGGGCGTGCACGAACTCAAAGTCGTTTGTCTGTGAGTTCTGCTTCCATTGGTAATCTTCGGCTCTTGGGACGCCAGGGACTTTGGCGGGTTCACCTAGCCCGGACTCGACGGCACCTGGCGCAAGTTCGTGGGCCAGTTGCAGGCCTGATATTACCGCCGCTGCATTGCCGCCCACTCGATCCTGCGCCGTCATGCCGTAGAGACTGTCATGGACGCCGAAGACGATATTGCCAGTGTTGCCAATCACGGGCACGTAGCCGAATGTATTGCCCCAGAAGTCTTTCGCCGACTTCCAATCCTGCTGTGA
Organism: Pseudomonas proteolytica; assembly: GCF_007858275.1. GTDB lineage: Bacteria > Pseudomonadota > Gammaproteobacteria > Pseudomonadales > Pseudomonadaceae > Aquipseudomonas > Aquipseudomonas proteolytica. The sequence goes on along the minus strand of NZ_VFEV01000001.1, from coordinate 238,318 downwards.
GGAACCAAACACCTGGGTTTGGTCGGACCATAGTGCATTCTTGGCATTCACCGCTTGGTATTGGGTGGCCACACCGCTGTAAAGATTGCCGAACTTCAACTGATACTCGCTGCCTCGGGCTCGGGTGTAATTGAACAGTTGTGACGCCGGTATTTCCTCATCTGAAACCAGGTTGTGATAGCCGGGGAAGTGGGCGTTGGCGCCGGAGATCAACGTGTCAAGTACATAACCCGCGCTGGGCCAGTGTGAATCCTTGCCGCCTTGTATATCTCGGGTGTTGAAGTTTCTCAGCAAGTTGTCCCGGTTGTCTTTGGCCCAGCTTGCAAAGTCGGCATCCCCATGTATTTCACGGACGGTGCCATTCTTCAGGTCTAACATCAATCCTTGGTTGGGCCTGTTTTTATAATCCCCGTCATAGGGCGTGTACGGAATAAATGCATAGCCTGACAAGGGGTAGCCGTAGACATTTGGAACGATGACTTGCCCATTCTTATCCAGTGTCCGCGCGACGGCTTCTTGCCCTTCAGGGCTCAATTTTTTAAAACTCTGCGTATCACTGCGCAGGGTTTGCAAGGTTCCCCGTACTGCGTAGGCGTCCGCTTGTCCCGAGAGGGTTGCGAGTTGGCCCGACGGGTCTCGCATGGGTTTGGATATTTCATGTTCCCAGTGGTTTTGAAGGTTTTTGCCCAACGACTCCAGATTGTCAACCTTAGTTTGATCTTTTGGATCTATCTCCATAAAGTTGAAGTTGATCGGGCCGCCCCGTTGTACTTTGTCGTGCTCTAAAGCACCTGCAGCAATTTCCCAGGCAAAGTAAGTACGCTTTGAGGTACTGCTCAGGTTTTCTGGTTTCCCCACCCCCGTGTAGGACGTGAACGTCACCGTGATTTTTTCATGGGGGTCATAGCCTGCGGCCAGTAAACCACCGCTGAAGTAGCCTGCCGGCTCCATGAACAGGCGGGCGTTCTGGAACCTGACGGCCATTTCACCTTGGTTGATGCTGGGTATTTCTTCAATCAGCGTCGTTACGCGAAAAGCGTAGTCATCAATGCGCTGCTTGCGCTCTTGCAGGGTGTAGTCAGCCGAGGGCGCAGACACGGTGTCTGAACCGTAGATAACCCTTTTTTGGACTGCTATTTCAGGGTTTGTAGTTTGCAGCGAGCCAGTGCCCTCTCTCTGCGCTGTATTCTGTGGAGAGGGTGCACGAGTCTGCCGCCGATGGGCGGGGGCAGTAGTATCTGCGGGCAATGGATTGACGGCGGATAATGAATGGGTTGTTGCCGAGTTCGGTAGAGCGGGCGCAGGATTTATATTCATGAACGTCTCGTTTTATTCGCGTTCCCATCCTCCCTGTGAGAGTCCGAATGAAGTTGCCTATATGTCCCTGTCTTAGACATAGGTATTTGTCTATGGGAATGTTTTATTAAATGTCTAGTTTGTTGGATAACTTTGGCTTAACTAGGTGGCAGCGTGCAGGGGAATGGTTCATTTTTTATGCTTGGGTTTTAGGCGCGGTTGATCGTTTAAGCAAACCCCTACATCGTTCGTCTTGTTATCGAACAGCAGGCCAAAAAAAACGGCACAAGCTATTAGGCTGTGCCGTCTTTGTAGGTTGAACCGCTTACTGTAAGACTTCAATCACCCCGTCCGCACTCATGCTGACTTGGCTGGTGCCCGCCTCGACCTCTGGCGTCGGCGCTGAATCCATCGCCGCAGCCTTCATCATCATGCCGCCGCGGGCATAAGGCTGTGGATAACCATTAGTGTTGAAGTTCAGGTTGACGATCTTGTAACCCTTGCCACCCAGCGCATCAGTGGCCAATTGCGCGCGGGCCTTGAATGCAGTGACCGCTTCCTTGAGCAGCGCATCTTCGCTGGCCTTGCGGGTCGGGTTGGCGATGGCGAAGTCCATGCTGTCCATTTTTAGGTTGGTCAGCATCTCGCCGGTGAGCTTGGACAGCGCCGCGAAGTCCGAGCTTTCCATGCGCAATTCGGCGCGTTCACGCCAGCCGGTGATCTGCTGGTTCTTGTTGTCGTAGATCGGGTAGCTGTTGCGGCTGCCCTGGCGCAGGGTGACGCCCTTGACTTCGCGGGCCTGGGCCAGCGCCTTGTTCATGGTGGTGGTGATCTCGGCGGCCAGTTTGGCCGGGTCGGCGTTCTGGGACTCGGTGTACAGGGTGACGATCATCTGGTCACGGGCCACTTCCTGGCTGACTTCGGCCCGCAGGGAAATCTGGTTGTAGTGCAGTTGATCGGCAGCCAGCACGGGCAGGCTGGCGACGCTGCCAACGCTGAGGGCAATAAGGGCGGCACTGCGAGTGAAACGTGACATGGAAGCTCCTTGAGGGTGATCGTGTTCGGTAAGACTGTAGACGGGTGATTCGGGTTCGGCGGGTTACAAATTCTCTACACCTTGGCGCGATGCCGACGAACGGTCAATTTGCGTCCGGCGTTCTTGATTGTGTGACCTGCGTCAAAGGGCCACACACACGCTGTCGATACCCTGGCTTCGTTTATACTCCTTGCGATCCGCCTGGAGCGCTCATCAGGAGAGCTCATGCTCGCCCCCGTACAACTGACTTCCGCCACTCGCCAGAACCTCTGGCGCCTGACGTTTATCCGCACCCTGGTCCTGGCCGCCCAAGCCGGTTCCGTGGGGCTTGCCTATTGGTTTGAGCTGCTGCCGTTGCCCTGGCTGCAACTGTGGGTGACTTTGGCTTTTTCCACGGTGTTGTGTGTGTTCACGGCCATCCGCCTGCGCACCACGTGGCCGGTGACAGAGCTGGAGTACGCCCTGCAACTGGCCTGTGACCTGTTTATCCACAGTGTGTTGCTGTATTTCTCCGGTGGCTCCACCAACCCGTTCGTTTCCTATTATCTGGTGCCGCTGACCATTGCCGCCGTGACGTTGCCGTGGCGCTACTCGGTGATCCTGTCGGGTATTGCCCTGGCGCTCTACACCTTGTTGCTGGCGCAGTTCTATCCCCTGGAAACCTTCCCGATCGCCCGGGAAAACCTGCAGATCTACGGCATGTGGCTGAGCTTCGCGCTGTCGGCAGCCGTGATCACGTTTTTCGCTGCGCGCATGGCCGAAGAGCTGCGGCGCCAGGAAGAACTGCGTGCTATCCGCCGCGAAGAAGGCTTGCGTGACCAGCAACTGTTGGCCGTGGCGACCCAGGCCGCCGGCGCGGCCCATGAGCTGGGTACGCCGCTGGCAACCATGAGCGTGCTGATCAAGGAAATGCGCCAGGACCATCACGACCCGGCGCTACAGGACGACCTCGGCGTGCTGCAGGAACAGGTCAAGCAGTGCAAGCAAACCTTGCAACAACTGGTGCGTGCCGCTGAAGCCAACCGGCGCCTGGCGGTGGATATGCAGGACGTCACCCAGTGGTTGGACGAAGCCTTGAACCGCTGGCACCTGATGCGCCCCGAAGCCAGTTACCGTTTCCATCTGTTGGGGCAGGGCGCAGTGCCTCGCATGGCGCCACCGCCGGATCTGACCCAGGCGTTGCTGAACCTGTTGAACAATGCAGCCGATGCCTGCCCGGAAGGGCTGGAAGTGCAGTTGGACTGGGATTCGGAAAACCTCACCATCAGCATTCGCGACCACGGTGCCGGCGTGCCGCTGGCGATTGCCGAACAGATCGGCAAGCCATTCTTTACCACCAAGGGCAAGGGCTTCGGCCTGGGCCTGTTCTTGAGCAAGGCCAGCGTGACCCGCGCTGGCGGCTCGGTGAAACTTTACCCCCATGAGGAAGGCGGCACGCTCACCGAGCTGCGCCTGCCCCGTGCTGCACGAGGAGACATCGATGAGTGACGAGATCCAAGTCGAAGGCGAAGAACTGCCGCACCTGTTGCTGGTAGATGATGACGCCACCTTTACCCGCGTAATGGCGCGAGCCATGAGCCGCCGCGGGTTTCGCGTCAGCACCGCAGGCTCCGCCGAAGAAGGCCTGACCATCGCCCAGGCCGACCTGCCGGACTACGCGGCACTGGACCTGAAAATGGACGGCGACTCCGGCCTGGTGCTGTTGCCCAAGCTGCTGGAACTGGACCCGGAAATGCGCGTGCTGATCCTTACCGGGTATTCCAGCATTGCCACCGCCGTCGAGGCGATCAAGCGCGGCGCCTGCAATTACCTGTGCAAGCCGGCCGATGCCGATGATGTACTGGCAGCGCTGCTCTCCGAACACGCCGACCTCGACACCCTGGTGCCGGAAAACCCGATGTCGGTGGACCGTCTGCAGTGGGAGCACATCCAGCGTGTGTTGACCGAGCATGAAGGTAATATCTCGGCCACCGCTCGTGCTCTTGGCATGCACCGCCGGACACTGCAGCGCAAACTGCAAAAGCGCCCGGTTCGGCGCTGAACGGCGAATCAGAGCGCGGGGTACTGCGCGTCTCAATGACGGCTGAAAGCTTTCCGGGGTTTTTTCAGCCGTCAACATATAGCGTCATGCTTGTATGCTACGTTCAGAACATTGCGAAATAAGGCTCATGAACCGGTCTTTGGGAAGTGAACCGGCTTGTATTCAATTCTAACAACCTCATATTTCGGCGGATCCCCTGCAGGCGCAGTATTGATTTTGACCAACTGACCATTGGCTTTTTTGAGTTCTGGAACTGCATAGCCATTCAAAGCATCTTGCAGTTTGATTTCAGCCAGGTTTTCTGCATTTTCAAGAGAGATTGTTGGATCTGACTGCATGATTTGAGTCACGACCTGATCTCGAATTTTTTTCATGGCTGTTGAACCGAAACTGAGGCTCACCGTGCCATCGTAAGCTTTTACCGGCTTGTTGATCTCTTTTTGAAATTTTGCCGCAAACGAATTGCCTCGCCCCTCCGCAGAGTGACACATTATAAGACGCACAGAGTCATATCTTTCCGGGTCTATGCCTTTTTCTTTCAATAGGGCGACTAATTTTTGAGGTGTGTAGCCTTTTCCATCTATGACAACCTGTGATCCATTGCCTAAGAACTTATCAGCCCAACTTGGTTTGGAACCATGGGCAACAATGTTAAGTCGCTTTCCGGATTTGTAGATGTCTACATAGGTATGGACTTCGTTGGAGACATATTTTAGTTCATTCATCGGGCCGCCCATTTGAACTACAGTAACCGGACCTGTTTCGCTCGCTATGTCCGTACCAATCACCCCATTGTCAGGGTTCTCTGGAGGTTGGGGTGGTTCTTGGTCCGGGGGCGATGCAGTCTCTTCTGGGGCTTTGAATTCACCGATAGACTGCTCCCGGGCTTTACCTATGACTTTGGGTATCGCCACTGTCGCTGCGTTGAACAGGCCGAATACAATTCGATCAGTACCTTTGGCCTTGTTATGTAGGTTGTCATCAACTCCGATGCTGGCAGTTACGCCGCCACTGGCGAGATAAAAAGTGTCCAGGGCCAATGCGACTTCAGGTACCACGAAAGCCAGTGGAGTTAAAAATAGAGCAATTTTTGAAGTCTTTGTCAGGCCTTCAATGATGTTCTTCTTGGTCTCGTCTCTGTCACTGGTTATTTTGACAGCCGCATCTGCATAAGAGCGATCTTTCTGGCGTTTGGTGACTTCTTGGAACGGTAGGTTGTTAGGTTCTGTGGTGATGAATTTTTCAGGATCCCATTTACCGCTAAAGGCCCGATGGTCATAGGAAAGTATTCCTCCTGGGGGTTCACGTGTTTCAGGCCAGGTACCGAGGCCGATCAGTGTTTCGTCTAACCCGGCTCGCTTCCAGCCGTTGGGCTTGTCTTCAAGCTTAAAGTGTGAGGCCAGGGCATTGCGTTTGGCAGGATCAGCCATTTGTTCGGCGAGCCACTTCTTCATCTCTGCCTGGCTATTGAAACTGTGAATGGGTGAGGAGTTTCCGGGTATATAGAGAAGGGTGAGGGGAGGAATCCTCTTCCCGTCGCTGTCAAACGTTACCTTATTATCAGTAATGTATATGAGGTCGGTCGATTGATATTCTCCGATCTTGAGCAACCCGACTTCAATGTTGGGGTCCTTGGGGGGATTTTTTTGTAAGTCATCATAAGTAATGTCAGGCCATGATTCCTGGTTGCCTGATAACCCGGCGGCTCGCATGATCAGTTTTCGACCATCAGTAGTCAAGCTGCCTTCTTGATGTTGAGTCATGGCTGACTTGACGAATGACGCTTTGGCCAGTACCGGGTATTTTTCTATGTGGGTGCTCCAGAACTCATCCAGAAAATTAGTATAAGGCTGTTGAAAGTCAGCCTGCCAAACAAGGTTTTTGAACTCTTTCGGGGTAATTGAACTCTGGTTGGTAGAGTTATATGTCTGTGAGGGAGCGTCGGATGATTCTACATAAATTCCTTGATAAGTATGGGTAACATCCGCGTCTTTACGATAAGGGGAAAACCGGGTTGAGAAGTCAAAGATACCTGGGTTATTCATGGGTAAACTGTTCTGGGTTTTTACATTAGGACCGCCAGCGAAGAATGGGATCTTGTATCCCTTCCCAGTGGGAGTATCTTGCGCATTTTTGATCAACGCTTGCGTCAGTGAAATACGCTGGATAACCTTTGCCGGGTAAGGCTCTTCCCCCACACTGTTATAGTCGTAGGTCACTAGGTAGGTATTGTCGGGATCAATATCCCATTTCTCCTTGTTAGCGGGGTCTTTCTTTTTCAACTCTGCAAATTTTTCTTTGAGAAAATCAGATGCTTTTTGTTCGACAGTTTTAAATGCACTGGAAATATGCTTTGCAACGGGGTCAACATTTATGTTGAGACCCACATCAATGGGGGGTGGTACTTTTTGACTATTCTCGACATCTTTGCCAGGGGAGGGGTCAACGCTCACCTCAGTGTAACCTCCACCTTGTGTTGCGGGGGCTGGCCTGACTTCCTGCACTAATTGCTGATCCGCCTGCGCGCTGGAATCAATTGAACGTTTGTTGCGATAGCCCGTATTCGATGCAGTTGGTTGATCGTTGGCTGAGTGATTCCAGGGAGTGGCTGAGGCGGTCTTGATTTGCATAAAAGGGAACTCGTAGCGCGTGTCGGAGGAGTAGGGCTTAGTTTCGTCCGTTGTGTGGTCGCGTACGTAGGAAGAGTTCCAGGAATAGCTATGGAGAATACATTTCCCTTATCAGAAGTTTTGCAGGTCTTTCTCCATCAGGTTCGCAGTGCAGATTGCAAGGCGCTCAGTCTGGCGCTGAACGGCGACTGAACAGTTTTCCTTAGGCTGCACGGAGCCCTAAAACTGAGCAATGAACCAGGACGCTGAGTATTCCTCGGGCATGGACGAAGAGGATGGGCGATGTTGTACCAGGCGCTGATTGCTGAACTGCTGGGCTTGAGCATCGTCAACGTCGGACAGCGTGCCAGCCTTGAGAAAATAAAAAAGCCCGCCACCGAGTGATCGGTGGCGGGCTTTTTATCGCTTGAAACCTTATTACTTCTTCAAGCCGTAATGCTCATCCAGCATGCCGGGGGCGTTCGGCGTTTTTGGCGCGTAGTCCCGTGGCGGCTCCTGATTTTCCCTTGGCGGGGTCAGGCGCTCCCGTGGGGCTTGCGTGGCATCGGAATGCAGCGCGGCCAGCAGGCGCTGACGGGAGATGTCGTCAAGGGCCAGGCGGTTGGCGCCATCGGCGAGGTGATCCTGTACTTCCTGGTAGCTCTGGGTGAGCTTCTTGACCAGGGTCGCGGTGCTGTTGAAGTGGGTAACAACCTCGTTCTGATAACTGTCAAAACGTTCCTGAATGTCATCCAACTGACGCTGCGTGCGGTTAGGCGCGGCATTCGGCAGCAGGCGAGCAACCAGGAATCCAATGGCGACACCGGCAACCAGGGCAAGAGTCGGCAACAACCAAACTAAGAGCGAGTGTTCCACGAGTCCTTCCTCTATAAACGGCTTTGCTTTACGTTAACGGCTCGGACCTGCGCTGTATACCGCGATTAAGCTCGCAATGATGCCATGCACAGACTTTTAGCTAGACGAGTCGACCCCTTGAGAGGTCACGGAGTTCATTCCTTGCTCATGCGTGAAACCCCCGTTTTGATCGATGGCCCGGTAGGCCAATTGGAAGCCCTGTATCTGGATCACCCCGAGCCACGTGGCCTGGCGCTGATCTGCCACCCCAACCCGGTGCAGGGCGGCACCATGCTCAATAAAGTCGTATCGACCTTGCAACGCACCGCCCGCGATGCCGGTTTGATTACTTTGCGTTTCAATTACCGTGGCGTGGGTGCCAGTGCCGGTACCCACGACATGAGCAGTGGTGAAGTGGACGACGCCGAAGCGGCGGCCGGTTGGCTGCGTGAAAAGCACCCGGGCCTGCCCATCACCTTGCTGGGTTTCTCGTTCGGTGGTTTTGTTGCCGCAAGTCTGGGCGGGCGCCTGGAAGCCAAGGGCGAAAAACTCGCGCACCTGTTCATGGTGGCTGCGGCGGTCATGCGTTTGCGTGATGAGGACGTGCTGCCACAGGACTGCCCGTTGACCCTGATCCAGCCGGAAACCGACGAAGTGGTCGACCCGCAGACCGTCTACGACTGGTCCGCGGCCCTGAAACGCCCCCATGAGCTGCTGAAAGTGGCAGAATGCGGGCACTTTTTTCATGGCAAGCTCACCGATCTCAAGGATCTGGTGCTGCCGCGCCTTTCGAATTGATAGCAGTCTGATAAGCGATTACCCATGACGACTCGTACCCGTATCCTCACCGGCATCACCACCACCGGCACCCCGCACCTGGGCAACTACGCCGGTGCCATCCGCCCGGCGATCCTCGCCAGCCAGGATGCCAATGCCGATTCGTTCTACTTCCTGGCCGACTACCACGCCCTGATCAAGTGCGATGACCCGCAGCGCATCCAGCGCTCGCGTATGGAAATCGCCGCGACCTGGCTGGCGGGTGGCCTGGATGTGAACCGGGTGACGTTCTATCGTCAGTCCGATATCCCGGAAATTCCCGAGCTGACCTGGCTGCTGACCTGCGTCGCGGCCAAGGGCCTGCTCAACCGCGCCCACGCCTACAAGGCCTCGGTGGACAAGAACCTGGAAAACGGCGAAGACCCGGACGCCGGGATCAGCATGGGCCTGTACAGCTACCCGGTGCTGATGGCCGCAGACATCCTGATGTTCAACGCGCACAAGGTGCCGGTCGGCCGCGACCAGATCCAGCACGTGGAAATGGCCCGTGATATCGGCCAGCGTTTCAACCACCTGTTTGGCAAGGGCCGTGAGTTCTTCACCATGCCCGAGGCGTTGATCGAAGAAAGCGTCGCCACCTTGCCGGGCCTGGATGGGCGCAAGATGTCGAAAAGCTACGACAACACCATCCCGTTGTTCACCACCGCCAAGGACATGAAGGACGCGATCTCGCGGATCGTCACCGACTCCCGCGCGCCGGGTGAGGCCAAGGATCCGGACAACTCCCACCTGTTCACCTTGTACCAGGCGTTCGCCACCCCAGAACAGGAACAGCAACTGCGCCGCGAACTGCTCGATGGCCTGGGTTGGGGTGAGGCGAAGAACCGTCTGTTCCAACTGCTGGACGGCCAGTTGGGCGAAGCCCGCGAGCGCTACCATCAATTGATGTCGCGCCCTTCGGACATGGAAGACCTGTTGCTGGTCGGCGCCAAGAAAGCCCGCGCCGTGGCCGCTCCATTCCTGCAAGAGCTGCGCGAAGCCGTGGGCTTGCGTTCGTTCGTCAACCAGGCGAGCGAAGCTGCCAGCGTCAAGAAGAAGGCAGTCAAGGCCGCGCGTTTTGTCAGCTTCCGTGAAGACGACGGCAGCTTCCGTTTCCGCCTGCTGGCGGCTGATGGCGAGCAACTGCTGTTGTCGCGCAACTTTGCCGACGGCAAGGCGGCGGGGGCTGCCACCAAGCAGTTGCAGTCCGGCCAGGCGCTGGATGTGCGCAGTGAGGCCCTGGGCTTCAGTGTGTGGCTCGAAGGCGCCTGTGTCGCCGACAGCCCGGCCTTTGCCGATGCGGCTGCGCGGGATGCCGCCATCGAAGCTGTGCGCGTGGCATTGACCCCCATCGAGGACTGACCCGACCAAGGGTTGATTGCCATTATCCGGGGCCGTCGTTACAGTGACGGCCCGTTTTTGTTGCCTTGCTAACGAAATTATGACGCCCCTAGAACGATATCAAGCTGATCTGAAGCGCCCCGACTTCTTCCATGATGCGGCCCAGGAAACGGCGGTGCGCCATTTGCAGCGCCTGTACGAAGACCTGGTCGCGGCCTCGCAGAGCAAGCCCGGGATGCTCAGCAAGTTGTTTGGCAAGAAAGACCAGGTGCCGGTCAAGGGCCTGTATTTCTGGGGCGGCGTGGGCCGGGGCAAGACGTACCTGGTCGATACCTTCTTCGAAGCGCTGCCGTTCAAGGAAAAATCGCGCACGCACTTCCACCGCTTCATGAAGCGTGTGCACGAAGAGATGAAGACCCTGCACGGCGAGAAAAACCCGCTGACCATCATCGCCAAACGCTTCTCCCAAGAGGCGCGGGTGATCTGCTTCGATGAGTTCTTCGTGTCCGATATCACCGACGCGATGATCCTTGGCACCCTGATGGAAGAGTTGTTCAAGAACGGCGTGACCCTGGTCGCCACCTCGAACATCGTGCCCGACGGCCTGTACAAGGACGGCCTGCAACGCGCGCGCTTCCTGCCGGCCATCGCCCTGATCAAGCAGCACACCGATATCGTCAACGTCGACAGCGGCGTCGACTACCGTCTGCGTCACCTTGAGCAGGCGGAACTGTTCCACTTCCCCCTCGACGAAGCGGCCCATGAAAGCCTGCGCAAGAGCTTTCGCGCGCTGACGCCGGAATGCACCCAGGCGGTGGAAAACGATAAGTTGATCATCGAAAATCGCCAGATCATCGCCCTGCGCACCTGTGACGACGTGGCCTGGTTCGACTTCCGCGAACTGTGCGACGGCCCGCGCAGCCAGAACGACTACATCGAACTGGGCAAGATCTTCCATGCCGTGATCTTGAGTGGCGTGGAGCAAATGAGCGTCACCACCGACGACATCGCCCGGCGCTTTATCAACATGGTCGATGAGTTCTACGACCGTAACGTCAAGCTGATCATTTCAGCTGAAGTCGAACTCAAGGACCTCTACACCGGCGGTCGCTTGAACTTCGAATTCCAGCGCACCTTGAGTCGTTTGCTGGAAATGCAGTCCCACGAGTTCCTGGCGCGGGCGCACAAGCCTTAGGCAAACACCGAACCAAAATGTGGGAGCGGGCTTGCTCGCGAAATGCGGTGTATCAGTCGACTTATTCGTTAACTGACACTCCGCATTCGCGAGCAAGCCCGCTCCCACATTTGATTGTGCCCGGCTTTAGTTAGGCGGCCTGCTGGAACTGCTGGCGATACTGGTTCGGCGACAACTCCGTGTGCTGCCTGAACAGCCGCGCAAAGAAGCTCGCATCGTCGTAACCCACCTCGTAGCTGATGGTCTTGATGCTCTTGCGGCTGCCCGACAACAACCCCTTGGCGGTCTCGATCCGCAGGCGTTGCAGGTAGTGCAGCGGCTTGTCGCCGGTCGCGGTCTGGAACCTGCGCATAAAGTTGCGGATGCTCATGCCGTGTTCGCGGGCGACGTCTTCAAAGCGGAACTTGTCGGCGAAGTGCTCTTCGAGCCAATGCTGGATCTGCAGGATGATCACGTCCTGGTGCAGCTTCTGCCCGCCAAACCCGATGCGCCCCGGTGCGTAGCTGCGCTGCACTTCGTAGAGAATGTCGCGGGCCACGGCCTGGGCGATGTTGGCGCCGCAGAAACGCTCGATCAGATAGATATAAAGATCGCAGGCCGATGTTGTGCCGCCGGCGCAGTACAGGTTGTCGGCGTCGGTCAGGTGCTTGTCCTGATTGAGCTGGACCTTGGGGAAGCGCTCGCTGAACGCATTGAAGAAGCGCCAGTAGGTGGTCGCCTCCTTGCCATCAAGCAGGCCGGCTTCGGCGAGCCAGAACACCCCGGTGGCCTCACCGCACAGCACCGCACCCCGGGCATGCTGCTCACGCAGCCATGGCAGGATCTGCGGGTAGCGTTTGCTCAGGGCGTCGAAGTCATCCCAGAAGGCTGGGAGCACAATGATGTCGGCGTTTTCCAGGCCGCCGTCCACCGGCATGATCACATCGCTGAAGCTACATACCGGTTGCCCGTCGGGGCTGACAAGGCGGGTTTCAAAGGCTGGCGTGAGGCCCAGGCCTTGCTGTTTGCCGTAACGCAGGCTGGCGAGGTGGAAAAAATCCTTGGCTTGCATGAGGGTTGAAGCAAACACCCGATCAATGGCCAAAATGCTGACGCGCCGCAGGGGCGTGGAGACGAGGCTAGACATAATTTCGATTATTCTTATAGGGGAAAGTGGTCAACTAACGGCTGGATCGTCTTATTTTTTGTCGCATGTGTCCAGTGTCCTGTGACGTCCGTGCAGCTTAGGCTCTGTGATCTTGTTTTTGTCTGACAATCGACGCAGGTGACCCATGATTCCCAGAACCTTGTTCAGCTCCGAGCACGAACTCTTCCGTCAGAGCGTGCGCACCTTCCTTGAAAAGGACGCGGTGCCGTTCCATGCGCAATGGGAAAAGCAGGGGCATATTGATCGCAATCTGTGGAGCAAGGCGGGGGAGGCGGGCATGCTCTGTTCCCATCTGCCGGAAGAATACGGCGGCCTGGGCGCCGACTTTCTCTATAGCACCGTGGTGATCGAAGAGATCGGCCGCCTGGGGCTGACCGGGATTGGCTTCTCCCTGCATTCGGACATTGTTGCGCCGTATATCCTGCATTACGGCAGCGAGGCACTGAAGCACAAGTACTTGCCCAAGTTGGTGTCCGGGGAAATGGTCACCGCGATTGCCATGACCGAGCCGGGCGCCGGGTCCGACCTGCAAGGGGTCAAGACCACCGCCGTGTTGGATGGCGACGAATATGTGATCAACGGCTCCAAGACCTTTATCACCAACGGCTTCCTGGCGGACCTGGTGATTGTGGTGGCCAAGACCGACCCCAAGGCGGGCGCCAAAGGCACCAGCCTGTTTCTGGTCGAGGCCAATACGCCGGGGTTCGACAAGGGCAAGCGCCTGGAAAAGGTCGGGATGAAGGCCCAGGACACCTCCGAGCTGTTCTTCCAGGATGTGCGCGTGCCCAAGGAGAACCTGCTGGGCCAGGCGGGGATGGGCTTTGCCTACCTGATGCAGGAACTGCCCCAGGAGCGCCTGACCGTGGCCATCGGCGCCCTGGCCTCGGCCGAAGCTGCATTGCAATGGACGTTGGACTACACCCGCGAGCGCAAGGCTTTTGGCAAGGCGATTGCGGACTTTCAGAACACCCGCTTCAAGCTGGCGGAGATTGCCACCGAGGTGCAGATCGGCCGGGTGTTTGTCGACAAGTGCCTGGAACAGCACCTGCAAGGCAAGCTGGACGTGCCCACGGCGGCGATGGCCAAGTATTGGACCACTGACCTGCAATGCAAGGTGCTCGACGAGTGCGTGCAGTTGCACGGCGGCTACGGCTTCATGTGGGAATACCCGATCGCCCGGGCCTGGGCGGATGCGCGCGTGCAGCGCATTTATGCGGGGACCAACGAGATCATGAAGGAGATCATTGCGCGGGCGCTTTGAATCTTTAGTGCTTTTGAGGGCGCTATCGCAGGTAAGCCAGCTCCCACATTTTGATGTGTGAACACATTCGAATGTGGGAGCGGGCTTGCTCGCGAAGGCGGCCTAAAGGTCAATCAAGGCGCAGGGTTGGGATGATCCTTCTGAATCGCCTCAATCCCCTCCAGCACCTCTTTCGACAGCTTCAGGTCGGCACTGGCGATGTTGCTATCCAACTGCGCAAGCGTCGTGGCGCCAATGATATTGCTGGTCACAAACGGCTGCTGCGTCACAAACGCCAGGGCCATCTGCGCCGGGTCCAGGCCGTGCTCGCGGGCCAGGGCCACGTAGCGGCTGCACGCGGCTTCCGATTGTGGGTTGAAGTAGCGGCTGAAGCGGCTGTACAGGCTCAAGCGGCCCTTGGCTGGCCGTGCGCCGCCTTCGTACTTGCCGCTGAGCATGCCGAACGCCAGGGGCGAGTAAGCCAGCAAGCCACATTGCTCGCGGATGGCGATCTCCGCCAGGCCCACTTCAAAGCTGCGGTTGAGCAGGTTGTAGGGGTTCTGGATCGACACTGCGCGGGTCCAGCCACGGGCCTCGGCCAGGGCCAGGAACTTCATGGTGCCCCAGGGCGTTTCATTGGACAGGCCGATGTGGCGGATCTTGCCGGCCTTGACCTGCTCGTCGAGGGCTTCGAGGGTTTCTTCCAGGGGCGTCAGGTCGGGCTCTTCCTGGTGCTTGTAGCTCAGTTGGCCGAAGAAGTTGGTGCTGCGTTCCGGCCAGTGCAACTGGTACAGGTCGATCCAGTCGGTCTGCAGGCGCTTGAGGCTGGCATCCAGGGCGTCGACGATATGTTTGCGGTTGTGCTTGAGGTGGCCATCGCGGATGTAGTCGATGGTATTGCCGGGGCCGGCGATCTTGCTGGCGAGGATCCAGTCGGCGCGGTCGCCACGGCTCTTGAAGTAATTGCCGATGTAGCGCTCGGTGGTGGCATAGGTGTCGGCCTTGGGCGGCACCGGGTACATCTCTGCGGTATCGAGGAAGTTGATCCCCGCGCCTTTGGCCCGCTCAATCTGCGCGAAGGCCTCTGCCTCGGTGTTCTGCTCACCCCAGGTCATGGTCCCGAGGCAGATCTCGCTCACGTTCAGATCGGTCCGGCCCAGCTGTCGATACTTCATCGGGTGCTCCTTCGGGAAAACAATCATAAAAGCAGGTTGAATTTTTTTTCGCAATCTGCATAATTGCCCACCTCTTTCTGCAGTGGAAGTGATGCGCCGCCTGCCGAAGAATCTTGCCGTTGAACGGACGCGCTGACCCGAGCCCCCGATAGCGTCTGTATCCGGCTGCCTTTGACTTGTCAAAGTACGCACTATTCAGTAAGATCCGCCGTCTAATTTACAGGGCGGCCCCTGAGGCTATTAAAGAATGACAACTTTTACTGCAAAACCGGAAACAGTTCAGCGCGACTGGTTTGTCGTCGACGCCGCTGGTCAGACCCTGGGTCGTCTGGCCACTGAAGTCGCCAGCCGTCTGCGTGGCAAGCACAAGCCTGAGTACACCCCTCACGTTGATACCGGTGACTACATCGTAATCATCAACGCTGAGCAGGTTCGTGTAACCGGCAACAAAGCAAGCGACAAAATGTACTACCGTCACTCCGGTTTCCCAGGCGGTATCAAGTCTTCGAACTTCGAAGGCCTGATTGCCAAGAAGCCTGAAGCCCCGATCGAGATCGCGGTTAAAGGTATGCTGCCGAAGGGCCCACTGGGTCGCGACATGTATCGCAAGCTGAAAGTCTATGCGGGCGCTGCTCACCCTCATGCTGCTCAGCAGCCCCAAGAACTGAAGTTTTAACGGAATAGTTCATTATGTCGGCGACTCAAAATTACGGCACTGGCCGTCGCAAAACCGCAACCGCACGCGTTTTCCTGCGTCCGGGCACTGGTAACATCTCGATCAACAACCGCACTCTGGACAACTTCTTCGGCCGCGAAACTGCCCGCATGGTAGTTCGTCAGCCGCTGGAACTGACCGAGACCGTTGAAAAGTTCGACATCTACGTCACCGTTATCGGTGGCGGTGTAAGTGGTCAAGCTGGCGCAATCCGCCACGGTATCACTCGCGCTCTGATGCAGTACGACGAAACCCTGCGCGGCGCTCTGCGCAAAGCTGGCTTCGTGACTCGTGATGCCCGTGAAGTTGAACGTAAGAAAGTCGGTCTGCGTAAAGCGCGTAAGCGTCCGCAGTACTCGAAGCGTTAATTCGCTTTACGTTCCACAAAAACGCCCAGCCTCCTCACGGAGCTGGGCGTTTTTTATTGCCCGCGTTTTGTGCGGGTTTTTTCTGTGTGACAACTTGCCACATCCGTAGACCCCCTATACTACAAGGCTTGGAGGCTAGGCTGCGGGTAATTACCTTGTCAGAGGTGGGGCTTTTCATTACCATTCGGCAAAATTTTTATAAGTTCAGATTTAATACTTAGTAGACGCCTGATTTAACAGGCCAAAAAGCTGATGGGAGAGGACTGAATGAGCAATGACGGCGTGAATGCAGGCCGGCGTCGCTTCTTGGTAGCAGCCACATCCGTGGTGGGTGCTGCAGGAGCGGTGGGGGCTGCGGTCCCGTTCGTGGGGTCATGGTTTCCCAGTGCCAAGGCGAAAGCCGCAGGTGCACCGGTGAAGGTGAATGTCAGCAAGATCGAGCCAGGCCAGCAGATGATTGCTGAGTGGCGCGGCCAGCCAGTATTCATCGTTCGTCGTACCGAGGAAATCCTGGGGAATCTGAAGAAGATCGAGGGCCAGTTGTCTGACCCCGAGTCCAAGAATTCCGAACAACCCGCCTACGCCCAAAACGAAGTGCGTTCGATCAAGCCAGAGATCCTGCTGCTGGTCGGTCTTTGCACCCACCTGGGCTGCTCGCCGACCTTCCGCCCGGAAGTCGCGCCAGTGGACCTGGGCAAGGACTGGGTCGGCGGCTATTTCTGCCCTTGCCACGGTTCCCACTACGACCTGGCCGGTCGCGTCTACAAATCCCAGCCTGCCCCGTTGAACCTGCCGGTTCCGCCGCACAACTACGAATCTGACGACGTTATTGTCATTGGTGTCGATAAGGAGAGCGCGTAATGAGCAAGTTCATGGATTGGGTGGATGCGCGCTTCCCCGCCACCAAAATGTGGGAAGACCATCTCAGCAAGTATTACGCGCCGAAGAACTTCAACTTCTTCTATTTCTTTGGTTCCCTGGCATTGCTGGTACTGGTCAATCAGATCGTTACCGGTGTCTGGCTGACCATGAGCTACACCCCGTCGGCGGAAGAAGCATTCGCCTCCGTCGAATACATCATGCGTGATGTCGAGTACGGCTCGATCCTGCGCCTGCTGCACTCCACTGGCGCTTCGGCGTTCTTCATCGTGGTCTATCTGCACATGTTCCGTGGCTTGCTCTACGGGTCGTACCAGAAGCCACGTGAGCTGGTGTGGGTGTTTGGCATGCTGATCTACCTGGCGCTGATGGCAGAGGCCTTCATGGGCTACCTGCTGCCTTGGGGCCAGATGTCCTACTGGGGTGCCCAGGTGATCATCTCGCTGTTTGGCGCGATCCCGGTCATCGGCAATGACCTGACCCAGTGGATCCGTGGTGACTACCTGATCTCGGGCATCACCCTGAACCGCTTCTTTGCCTTGCATGTGGTGGCCTTGCCGATCGTGATTCTCGGCCTGGTAGTGCTGCACATCCTGGCGCTGCACGAAGTGGGTTCGAACAACCCGGACGGCGTGGACATCAAGAAGCACAAGGACGAGAACGGCATTCCGCTGGACGGCATTCCATTCCACCCTTACTACACCGTCAAGGATATCGTCGGCGTGGTGGTGTTCCTGTTTGTGTTCTGCTCGATCGTGTTCTTCTTCCCGGAAATGGGCGGCTATTTCCTTGAGAAGCCGAACTTCGAACAGGCGAACGCCTTCAAGACCCCGGAACACATTGCCCCGGTCTGGTACTTCACGCCGTTCTACGCCATTTTGCGGGCGATCCCCGACAAGCTCATGGGCGTTATCGCCATGGGTGCAGCCATTGCCGTGCTGTTCGTGTTGCCGTGGCTTGACCGTAGCCCGGTCAAGTCCATGCGCTACAAAGGCTGGCTGAGCAAGATCTGGCTGTGGGTGTTCTGCATCTCGTTCGTGATCCTGGGCGTGCTGGGCGTATTGGCGCCAACCCCTGAGCGGACGTTGTTGTCGCAGGTCTGCACCTTCCTGTACTTCGCCTACTTCATTCTGATGCCGTTCTACACCCGGCTCGAGAAGACAAAACCGGTTCCGGAAAGGGTGACTGGCTGATGAAAAAATTATTTGCTGCATTGATTCTTGCTGCCCTGCCGGTACTGTCCTTCGCGGCCGAGCACGGCGCGGAACTGGAAAAAGTCGACATCGACGTTTCTGACAAGGCTGCCATGCAAGACGGCGCCCGTACGTTCGCCAACTACTGCATGGGCTGCCACAGCGCCAAGTTCCAGCGTTACGAGCGGGTTGCCGACGACCTGGGTATCCCCCATGAGCTGATGCTCAAGAACCTGGTGTTCACCGGCGCCAAGATTGGTGACCACATGAACATCGGCATGCAACCGGCCGACGCCAAGGCCTGGTTCGGGGCTGCACCGCCCGACCTGACCCTGGTAGCGCGCGTACGCGGCACCGACTGGCTGTATGGCTACCTGAAGTCGTTCTACGAAGACCCTACACGTCCATGGGGCGTGAACAACAAGGTGTTCCCGAACGTCGGTATGCCTAACGTGCTGGTCGGCCTGCAAGGGCGTCAGGTGGTAGGATGCAAGCAGGTTCAAGTCGTGGAAAACGGCAAGAAGCAATATGACCCGCTGACCGGCACGCCGTTGACCCATGAGGCCTGTGATCAACTGACCATCGTGCCCAAGAGCGGTGCGCTGAACGAGGAGCAGTTCGACGAGAAGGTCAAGAACCTGGTGACCTTCCTGGCGTACTCCGCCAACCCGGTCAAACTGGAGCATCAACGCATCGGTACCTATGTGTTGCTGTACCTGGCTTTCTTCTTCGTATTCGCTTATTTGCTCAAGCGTGAATACTGGAAGGATGTGCATTGATCCAACCTTAGGCAATTGCTGTTAATCTTGCGCGCCCAGCGACGTCTCTGAACGGGTAACGCTCTGGTTGATCCAGGTGTTACGGGAGATGCTTTCTGGGCGCGCTCGTTTTTGAGCTTTCGATAATTTCAACAAGCGAGGAGGACCGCCATGGGCGTGACCAACCGGTTGGCCTGTTACTCCGACCCCGCCGACCACTATTCCCACCGAGTACGCATCGTGCTCGCAGAGAAGGGTGTCAGCGCCGAGATCATCAGTGTGGAGGTGGGTCGTCATCCGCCGAAACTGATCGAAGTGAACCCTTACGGCAGCTTGCCCACCCTGGTCGATCGTGACCTGGCGTTGTGGGAGTCAACCGTGGTGATGGAATATCTGGATGAGCGTTACCCCCATCCACCTTTGCTGCCGGTGTATCCGGTGGCGCGTGCCAACAGCCGCTTGCTGATCCATCGGATCCAGCGTGACTGGTGTGGGCTGGTGGATCTGATTCTGGATACACGCAGCAAAGAAGCGGCCCGTGTGCAGGCGCGCAAGGAATTGCGCGAGAGCCTGACCGGCGTTTCACCGTTATTCGCCGACAAACCTTTTTTCCTCAGTGAGGAACAAAGCCTGGTGGATTGCTGCCTATTACCCATACTCTGGCGTTTGCCGATTTTGGGCATTGAATTGCCGCGGCCTGCCAAGCCGCTGCTTGATTACATGGAGCGCCAGTTTGCGCGTGAGGCTTTCCAGGCAAGTCTGTCTGGCGTCGAACGTGATATGCGCTAAGGCTTAAGGAGCCGTTGATGAACTCCAGTCGACCTTATCTGGTCCGCGCGCTCTATGAGTGGATTGTGGATAACGATTGCACCCCGCACATGCTGGTCAATTCCGAGTTTCCTGCGGTGCAGGTGCCACAAGGTTTTGCCAGTGACGGACAGATTGTCCTGAACGTTTCGCCCAGTGCCGTACGCCAACTGCACATGGACAATGAAGCGGTCAGCTTTGAAGGGCGTTTTGGTGGTGTACCCCATACGCTCTATGTGCCCATCGGCGCGATTCTGGGCATTTATGCCCGGGAAAATGGCCAGGGCATGGTGTTTGATCTGGAGTCGTCGCTTGACGACGACGAAGCGATCGAAGTTGAAGATGACGACCTGCCGCCGCCTGACTCCGAGCCGCCGCGCCCTACGGGCCGGCCGAGCTTGAAAGTGGTGAAGTGATGGAGCATGTGCCTGCGGGCACGTGCTGAAAAAATGCCCCGGCTTTGGCCGGGGTATTTTTTTGCGCGCTACAAAGTCGCGGTGAGCGGTGATCGTACAACCTGCTTGGGCTATGATGCGCCTTCAGATCATCGAGATAATTGGTTACCCATGGAAAACCTCAGCACCGCCCCGCGTCTTCCCCGCAAGCGTCGCAGCCTTGCCCAGGAACTGGTCACGGTGTTGTCCGAGCAGATCCGCGACGGCCAGCTCAATCGTGGGGATAAGTTGCCCACCGAGTCAGCGATCATGGAAGCCCATGGGGTCAGCCGTACGGTGGTGCGCGAGGCGATCTCGCGCCTGCAGGCGGCCGGGCAGGTGGAGACCCGGCATGGCATCGGCACCTTTGTGCTGGATACGCCGAGCCCCAGCGGGTTCCGGATCGATCCGGCGACGGTGGTGACGTTGCGCGATGTGTTGGCGATTCTGGAACTGCGCATCAGCCTGGAAGTGGAATCCGCCGGCCTCGCGGCCCAGCGTCGCAGCGACGAACAGTTGGCCGCGATGCGCGCCGCCCTCGATGCCTTGAATGAAAGTGCGGCGCACGCCAGCGATGCAGTGGCGTCGGACTTCCAGTTCCATCTGCAGATTGCGTTGTCCACCGGCAATCGCTACTTCACCGATATCATGACGCACCTGGGCACCAGCATTATCCCGCGTACGCGCCTGAACTCAGCGCGCCTGGCCCATGATGACCAGCAGCACTACATGAGCCGCCTGAGCCGTGAGCACGAAGAAATTTACGAAGCGATCGCCCGCCAGGATTCGGATGCGGCGCGAGCGGCGATGCGCCTGCACCTGACAAACAGCCGCGAGCGGTTGCGCCAGGCACATGAAGAGGCGCAGGCGCAGCGCGGCTGATGCTCGTCGATGGCGCAGACGCCGGCGTCCCGGCATCTGCGCCTGGTTTCAGGCTGGCGTATTGGGTGTGTAGTTTTGCAGCAGCAGGTAGGTGCTCCAGCCCCACCAATCATTCGTCCACTGTTTGTCGTTGAGGTTGTTGACGTCCTTGCGTCGCAGCACCTTGTCGCCCTCGGCCTTGAACAGCGGTGAGAAGTTAGTGCTCGGGTTGTTCACCGCATTCAGGTCCGGCACGTACAGCGGTGCCTTGTACGTGGCCGGGGAGGGCAGGATGCCACTGACATAGGCCTCGAAAATCTCATCGGCCGAGGCCTGCACCGCGCGTTTGACCTGAGCGCGGTTGGCCGCATCATTGCTGTCGAAATAGCGTTTGTCCCCATAGGCGTGCCACTCATCGCCCAGTGCGTTGCGTACCTTGAGCCCGAACTTGCTGTCTTCGTCATGCATGAAGCGGCTGATCAACGACCCCAGCTCACCCGGTGTGACTACGCGAGCCAGTTGCTTGCGCGGTACGCGCAGGTGCCCAGCGGAAAACAGGTCGGTCAAAAAGTGATCAGCAAAACTGTTCATGGCATAAGCCAGTTCCAATTGCTGGTCGCTGCCACTTTGGTGGGCGACGACCGCTTGTTGCAGGGCGCCGGTATGCCCTGCCAGATAGGCTGACAGCGCCCATTCGCCGAAATGGTCGGCGTTGTCGGCGGCCAGCTTAAGGTAGCGCCCCAAGGGCACCATGGCTGAAACGACGCTGCCGCCGCCGGTGATGCGATTCCACTCTTCAGACAACGTATCTCCGAGTGCGTCATAGGCTTCATGGGCCTGCTTACCCTCCTTGATGGCCTGCTTGACCGCGTTGATCTCCTTTTGCATGACCGCGAGAATTTTGCCCGCTTCGTCCCGCGACGCCGGCAGCGTGGCCAGGGAGTTGAACGCGGCGGTAAAGCGCTGCACGCGCTCGGCTGGCGATGCACCGTCGCTGATGGGCTGGCCGGGGATCCCATAGAAATCACCGCCCAGGGCGATGATCTGGCCATAGGTCAAAGCCAGGCCATTAGGCAGATGCAGTTTGACTTGCGACCCCGGAATAGAGGGCTCGCCCTGTACGAACCGCAGTAGCGTCTCATCGCCAATAGCGGTGTGCTCGCCGCCTTCGAAGCGTAGGGAGGGGAGGGGCTTGCGGGTGATGACCGATTCAAGTTCTGACATGTTAGCTCCTTGCTATGTCGTAGGATTCTTCCTTGATAGCTGTATGTATATACAGCTATTGCAAGAATAGCGGAGCAATTTCCTACGTCAAGGGGGTTGCAAGTAAACGCCCTCGAGACCCATGCAAGTCGACGAAATAGTGTTGACGAATATTTTTATAGTTGTACGATGACGTACGACAACAAAAACCATTCCCCAGTATCAGTCGTTATCCAGGGTGTTCGAATAATGAATCCACAAGAACTGAAGTCCATCCTTTCCCACGGTCTGCTGTCTTTCCCGGTTACCGATTTCAATGCCCAGGGCGATTTCAACCAGGCGGGTTATATCAAGCGCCTGGAGTGGTTGGCCCCCTACGGTGCCACTGCCTTGTTCGCGGCGGGCGGCACGGGTGAGTTTTTCTCCCTGGCGGCGAGTGAATATTCCCAAGTGGTGAAAACCGCCGTTGATACCTGCGCCACCAGCGTGCCGATCCTCGCCGGTGTCGGCGGCTCCACGCGCCAAGCCATCGAATACGCCCAGGAAGCCGAGCGCCTGGGGGCCAAGGGTCTGCTGCTGCTGCCCCACTACTTGACCGAAGCCAGCCAGGACGGCGTCGCCGCCCATGTCGAGGCTGTGTGCAAGTCGGTAAAAATTGGTGTGGTGGTGTACAACCGCAACGTCTGCCGCCTGACCGCGCCACTGCTCGAACGCCTGGCCGAACGTTGCCCGAACCTGATCGGCTACAAGGATGGCCTGGGCGATATCGAACTGATGGTGTCGATCCGCCGTCGCCTGGGCGATCGTTTCAGCTACCTGGGCGGCCTGCCGACCGCAGAGGTTTACGCCGCGGCCTACAAGGCGCTTGGCGTCCCGGTGTATTCCTCGGCGGTGTTCAACTTCATTCCCAAAACCGCGATGGACTTCTACCACGCGATTGCCCGGGAAGATCACGCCACTGTCGACAAGATCATCGACGACTTCTTCTTGCCTTACCTCGACATCCGTAACCGCAAGGCCGGCTATGCCGTGAGCATCGTCAAGGCGGGTGCAAAAATCGCCGGCTATGACGCAGGCCCAGTGCGCACCCCGCTGACCGATCTGCTGCCAGAAGAATATGAAGCCCTGGCCGCGCTGATCGACAAGCAAGGTGCGCAATAACCCATGAATAAAGCCGCTGAGTGATCAGCGGCTTTTTGCGTCAGGAGAAGATTCGTGTCCCAAGCCAAGCGTTTTGACAACTACATCGGTGGCCAGTGGGTGGCCGGTGCTGACTACTCAAGCAATATCAACCCCTCGGACCTGTCGGATGTGATCGGCGAATTTGCCAAGGCCGATCTGGCCCAGGTCGACGCCGCCATCGACGCCGCGCGCGCGGCGTTCCCGGCGTGGTCGACTTCCGGCATCCAGGCCCGGCATGACGCCTTGGACAAAGTCGGCAGCGAGATCCTCGCCCGCCGCGAAGAACTCGGTACGCTGCTGGCCCGCGAAGAGGGCAAGACCCTGCCGGAAGCCATCGGCGAGGTGACCCGCGCCGGCAATATCTTCAAGTTCTTTGCCGGTGAGTGCCTGCGCCTGTCCGGTGATTACCTGCCGTCGGTGCGCCCAGGGGTGAATGTCGAAGTCACCCGCGAAGCCTTGGGCGTGGTGGGTCTGATCACCCCGTGGAACTTCCCGATTGCCATCCCCGCCTGGAAAATCGCCCCGGCCCTGGCCTATGGCAACTGCGTGGTGCTCAAACCGGCCGACCTGGTGCCCGGCTGCGCCTGGGCTCTGGCAGAAATCATCTCCCGCGCCGGCTTCCCCAGTGGCGTGTTCAACCTGGTGATGGGCAGTGGTCGCGTGGTCGGCGATGCGCTGGTCAACAGTTCGAAGGTCGATGGCATCAGCTTCACCGGTTCCGTGGGCGTGGGGCGGCAGATCGCGGTCAGCTGCGTGTCGCGCCAGGCCAAGGTGCAGTTGGAAATGGGCGGCAAGAATCCGCAGATCATTCTCGACGATGCTGACCTCAAGCAGGCCGTCGAACTGTCGGTGCAGAGTGCCTTCTACTCCACTGGCCAGCGCTGCACGGCATCGAGTCGCTTTATCGTGACGGCCGGGATTCATGATCGGTTTGTCGCGGCCATGGCCGAGCGCATGCAATCGATCAAGGTCGGCCATGCCCTGCATGCCGGTACGGATATCGGCCCGGTCGTGTCCCAGGCCCAGTTGGACCAGGACTTGAAGTACATCGATATCGGCCAAGGCGAAGGCGCGCGGTTGGTCAGCGGTGGTGGCCTGGTGACCTGCGACACCGAGGGCTATTTCCTGGCGCCGACACTGTTTGCCGACAGCGAGGCCGCCATGCGTATCAGCCGTGAAGAAATCTTCGGCCCAGTGGCCAACGTGGTGCGCGTGGCGGACTACGAGGCGGCGCTGGCCATGGCCAATGACACCGACTTCGGCCTGTCGGCGGGCATCGCGACCACCTCGCTCAAGTATGCCAACCACTTCAAGCGCCACTCCCAGGCCGGGATGGTGATGGTCAACCTGCCGACCGCAGGTGTGGATTATCACGTTCCCTTTGGTGGCCGGAAGGGTTCATCCTACGGTTCGCGTGAGCAAGGTCGCTATGCGCAAGAGTTCTACACCGTGGTGAAAACCAGCTACATCGGCTCATAAACCCAGCCCCGGAAAGAGGGGATTTCTGTAGGAGCGAGCAAGCTCGCTCCTACAAGAGCCAGCGTTACGCAACACACAACAATTACCCGCAAAAAAAATAATTAGTGGGAGTACATCTACATGCAAGCGACCAAGCCGACGCACGTCCGTTATTTGATCTTGCTCATGCTGTTCCTGGTGACGACGATCAACTACGCCGACCGCGCCACCATCGCCATCGCAGGTTCCAGCCTGCAAAAAGACCTCGGCATCGACGCCGTCACCCTCGGTTACATCTTCTCTGCTTTCGGTTGGGCCTACGTGGCCGGGCAAATCCCTGGCGGTTGGCTGCTGGACCGGTTCGGTTCGAAAAAAGTCTATGCCCTGAGCATCTTCACCTGGTCGCTGTTCACCGTGCTGCAAGGCTATGTCGGTGAATTCGGGGTCTCCACTGCGGTGGTTGCGCTGTTTATGTTGCGGTTCCTGGTGGGCCTGGCAGAGGCACCTTCTTTCCCCGGCAATGCGCGCATTGTCGCGGCCTGGTTCCCCACCGCCGAACGCGGTACGGCGTCGGCGATCTTCAACTCGGCGCAGTACTTCGCCACGGTATTGTTTGCACCCTTGATGGGGTGGATCGTCTACAGCTTCGGCTGGCAGCACGTATTTATCGTGATGGGCGTGATCGGCATCGTGTTCTCCCTGATCTGGCTGAAAGTGATCTACAGCCCGCGTCAGCACCCGCTGATCAACGAGGCCGAGTTCAATCACATCGCTGCCAATGGGGCGATGGTCGATATGGATCAGGACAAGGCCAAGGGTAAGAAAACCGACGGGCCGAAGTGGGATTACATCCGTCAGTTGCTGACCAATCGCATGATGCTCGGCGTGTACCTGGGCCAGTACTGCATCAACGGCATTACCTACTTCTTCCTGACCTGGTTCCCGGTGTACCTGGTACAGGATCGTGGCATGACCATCCTCAAGGCCGGCTTCATCGCGTCGCTCCCGGCGATCTGCGGCTTTATCGGCGGCGTGCTGGGCGGGGTGATTTCCGACTACCTGCTGCGCAAGGGCCATTCCCTGACTTTCGCGCGCAAGGCCCCGATCATTGCCGGCTTGCTGGTTTCCAGCAGCATCATTGCCTGCAACTACGTGGATGTGGAATGGATGGTCGTTGGCTTCATGGCCCTGGCCTTCTTCGGCAAAGGCGTTGGCGCACTGGGTTGGGCGGTGGTGTCTGACACCTCGCCAAAACAAATCGCCGGCCTTAGCGGCGGCCTGTTCAACACGTTTGGCAACCTGGCTTCCATCACCACGCCAATCGTGATTGGCTACATCATCAGCACCACCGGCTCGTTCAAGTGGGCCCTGGTGTTCGTCGGCGCCAATGCGCTGGTAGCAGTATTCAGTTACCTGGTGATTGTCGGCCCGATCAAGCGTGTGGTGCTCAATGAGCCGCCGAGCAAAGGCCCCGAGTTGACTAACCTTTCCCAAGCGCAATCCTGAAGGGGCCGTGTGATGCAGTTGATTGAACATGCCGACTCGCCGCGCTCCATCCGTTTGCACGAGCGCGACAATGTAGTGATTGTGGTCAACGACCAAGGCGTGCCGGCCGGGACCGAGTTCCCGGACGGCCTGGTGACCGTGGAGTTCATTCCCCAGAGCCACAAGGTGACCCTGGAAGATATCCCCCAAGGCGGTCAGATCATTCGCTACGGCCAAACTATCGGTTACGCCTTGCAGCCGATACCGCGCGGCAGTTGGGTCCAGGAAGACCAGCTGCGTATGCCCACCGCGCCGCCGCTGGACAGCTTGCCGCTGTCCACCGAAGTGCCCGAAGCCCAGGCGCCCTTGGAAGGTTTCACCTTCGAGGGCTATCGCAATGCGGATGGCACCGTGGGCACGCGCAATATCCTTGGCATCACCACTACTGTGCAGTGCGTGACCGGCGTGCTGGACCATGCGGTCAAGCGCATCAAGGACGAGTTGCTGCCCAAGTACCCGCATGTCGATGACGTGGTGGCACTGACCCACAGCTATGGTTGCGGCGTGGCCATCACCGCCACCGACGCCTATATCCCGATCCGCACCGTGCGCAATCTGGCGCGCAACCCGAACCTGGGTGGCGAAGCGTTGGTGATCAGCCTGGGCTGCGAGAAGTTGCAGGCCGGGCAGGTGATGCACGACAACGACAGCTCGGTGGACCTCAGCGAACCGTGGCTGTATCGCCTACAGGACGCCAGCCACGGTTTTACCGAAATGATCGAACAGATCATGGAACTGGCCGAAACCCGCCTGAAAAAACTCGACCTGCGCCGGCGGGAAACGGTACCGGCTGCGCAACTGATCCTCGGCATGCAATGTGGGGGGAGCGACGCGTTTTCCGGGATCACCGCCAACCCGGCGCTGGGCTATGCCTCGGACCTGTTGCTGCGGGCCGGGGCGACGGTGATGTTTTCCGAAGTGACTGAAGTGCGCGACGCCATTTACCTGCTGACTTCCCGCGCCGAAAACCAGGAAGTCGCCCGCGAACTGGTGCGGGAAATGGACTGGTACGACCGCTACCTGGCCAAGGGCGAGGCCGATCGCAGCGCCAACACCACGCCGGGCAACAAGAAGGGCGGCCTGTCGAACATTGTCGAGAAGTCCCTGGGCTCCATCGTCAAGTCCGGTAGCAGCGCGATCAATGGTGTGCTTGGGCCTGGCGAACGGTTCAAGGGCAAAGGCCTGATCTTTTGCGCGACGCCGGCCAGCGATTTTGTCTGTGGCACCTTGCAACTGGCGGCGGGGATGAACCTGCATGTGTTCACCACGGGGCGGGGCACGCCCTATGGGTTGGCGATGGCCCCCGTGGTGAAGGTCTCGACCCGTACGGAGTTGGCGCAGCGCTGGCCAGACCTGATCGATATCGATGCCGGAAGGATCGCGACTGGGCGTGCGACCATCGAGGAGTTGGGGTGGGAGTTGTTCCACTTCTACCTGGACGTGGCCAGCGGCAAAAAGCAGACCTGGGCCGAGCAGCACAAGCTGCACAATGACATCACCTTGTTCAACCCGGCGCCTATTACCTGAGACCGAGTTGCCTGTATTCGCGAGGAAGTCCGCTCCCACATCGACAGCGTCTATCAACATGTGGGAGCGGGCTTGCCCGCGATAGCGGTCTGCCAGGCGGCGCTGGGCTGTTTGGCTTATCATTAGCCACCTACCGAAGCTCACCCAAGGTTCTCCCCAGCATGCTGGCTATATTCCTGCAAACCCTGACAATCACCGCGCCGGTATTTGCCATGTTGTTTCTGGGCGTCCTGCTCAAGCGCATCAATTGGATCAACGACAACTTTATCCACACCGCATCGTCCCTGGTGTTCAACGTCACCATGCCGGCGTTGCTGTTTCTGGGGATTCTGCACGCCGACCTGCATTCGGCGCTCAAGCCAGAACTGCTGATCTATTTCTCTGTCGCCACGCTGGTCGGCTTTGCTCTGGCCTGGGGCTGGGCGATCTTTCGCTGCCCGCGTGAGGACCGGGGTATCTATACCCAAGGGGCATTTCGCGGTAACAACGGGGTGATCGGCCTGGCACTGGCGGCCAGCATGTATGGGGACTACGGCATTTCCCTCGGGGCGATCCTCGCGGGGTTGGTGATCCTGTTCTACAACACCCTGTCGACCATTGTGCTGGCGGTCTACAGCCCAGTGATCAAGTCTGACCCGTGGAGTATCTGCAAGAGCGTACTGGCCAACCCGCTGATCCTCAGTGTGATTGCTGCGACACCGTTTGCCTATTTCCAGATTGGCTTGCCCAATTGGCTGGAAACCTCCGGGCGGTACCTGGCCGATATGACGCTGCCCCTGGCACTGATCTGCATTGGCGGCACTCTGTCACTGGCCGCATTGCGCCAGAGCGGCAACATGGCATTAAGCGCCAGCCTGGTGAAGATGATCGGCCTGCCGCTCGTGGCGACCGTCGGCGCCTGGCTGTATGGCTTCCGGGGGCCGGAGTTGGGGATTCTGTTCCTGTATTTTGGCGCACCGACGGCCGCTGCCAGTTTTGTCATGGCCCGTGCGGCCCAGGGTAACCATGAGCTGGCGGCGGCGATTATCGTGATCACCACATTGATGGCGGCGGTGACCACCAATATCGGGATCTTTGTGCTGCAGGCGGGTGGCTGGGTGTAGGAGCGAGCTTGTTTCCGGGCGGCGTTCCGACGAAAAACGTTAACGATAACGCGTACATCCAGGTAGAGCGCGTCGCCCTGAAGTTTTTCGCGAGCAAGCTCGCTCCTACACAGGGGTTTGCTGATAACTGTCGATCACTTCTTGTGCCGCCCGAAACGCATCGATCGCCGCCGGCACGCCGGCATACACCGCGCAATGCAGCAGCGCTTCGCGAATTTCTTCAACAGTGCAGCCATTGTTCAGCGCACCGCGTACATGGCCCTTGAGCTCCTGCGGGCACTTCAAGGCGGTCAGCGCAGCGAGGGTAATCAGGCTGCGCGTCTTCAGCGGCAAGCCTTCACGGTTCCACACCCCGCCCCAGGCATGTTCGTTGACGAAGTCCTGCAACGGCTGGGTGAATTCGGTGGCATTGCCCAGGGCGCGGTCGACAAATGCATCGCCCATTACCTGGCGGCGCATTTCAACGCCGGATTTCGCTTGATCGGTCATTGCGACTCCCTCTTGTGTTGGCGGTGCCAGGCTCGCAGCGAGGTGAACAACAGGAAGGCCACCAGCGCTGGCAGGACGTAATACAGCATCAGTTGTTCCAGTTTGTTGGCCAGTGGCATGCCGGTGGTAAATGACACCACGTGCAGCCCGTACGCCAGGTACAGCCCCAGCAGCAGCAAGCCTTCGGCGCGGGTGATGCGGTAGCCGGTGTAAAACACGGGCAGGCACAACACCACGACGCCGAGCATCACCGGCAGGTCAAAATCCAGGGCGTTGGGCGACACCGACAAGGGCAGCGGCGCCACCAGCGCGGTAAAACCCAGAACCCCCAACAGGTTGAACAGGTTGCTGCCGATCACGTTCCCCACCGCAATCTCCCGCTCGCCGCGCAGGGCGGCGATCAGCGAGGTCGCCAGGCACGGCAGCGAGGTGCTGACGGCGACGATGGTCAGGCCGATCACCCGCTCGGACAGGCCCAGGTCGCTGGCCACTTCCACCGCTGCGCCCAGCACCAGATGCCCGGCGAACACCAGCAACACGAGCCCGCCGATCATCCACAGCAAACTGCTCAGCCACGGCGCCTGTACCACCGTGTCGCGGGTCCGCGGGCGGCGCGAATGGCGGGTCTGGTACAGCAACAGGCCCAGGTAGGCGAGCAGGGCGGCAAGCAAGGTCAGGCCGTCGAGCGGTGTCAGTGCTTCATCACTGGCGAGAATAAACAGCAGCATGCTGGCGCCGATCATCACCGGGATATCCAGGCGCACCAGTTGCCGCGAGACGCGCAGGGGAATAATCAGCGCCGAAAGACCCAGGGTGACGAGGATATTGAAGATGCTGCTGCCAATCACACTGCCCACGGCAATATCGGTATTGCCGGCCAGGGTGGCCTGCAGGCTGACGGCGATTTGCGGCGCGCTGCTGCCAAAGGCGACGATGCTCAAGCCAATGATCAGTGGCCGGACTTTGAGGCTGGCGGCCAGGCGCACGGCGGCGCGTACCAGCATTTCGGCACCGGCAATCAGTAGCAGCAGGCCGCTGGTCAGTTCAATCAGGCTTATGGGCGAAAGGGCGCTTAATCCGAAAATGGTCCGGGCTCCGTCAGTCAGTTGCTCAGGGCTTGCACGCGCACGCGCGCGGTTCCGCTGCGCAGCATACCCAACTGCTCGGCGGCCTGGCGTGAAAGATCGATCAGCCGCCCACGGGTATGCGGGCCGCGATCATTGATGCGCACCACCACGGTTTTGTTGCTGGCAAGATTGGTGACCTTGACCCGCGTGCCGAATGGCAGGCGCCGGTGGGCGGCGGTCAGGGCGTGTTGGTTGAAGGGTTCACCGCTGGCGGTCTTCTTGCCATGGTGCTTGGCGCCGTAGTAGGACGCGGTGCCGGTTTCGTCGTAGCCGTTGGGGTCGATCATGCCGCTGGCGCAGCCGGTGAGCAGGGAGAACAGGGCGCAGAGGCCGAGTAGACGCTTCATTTTCAAGGTGTCCCCAAAATTGATATGGGAACCGACCCCTGTAGGAGCTGGCTTGCCTGCGATGCGGGCGCCTCGGTTTTTCAGATGTGCCGAGGTGATGCTATCGCAGGCAAGCCAGCTCCCACATAAGCCGGTTCCCACAGGGCGGCAACCGTTATCAGCCTTCGAGCTTGCTCTTGAGCAATTCGTTGACCTGTTGCGGGTTGGCCTTGCCTTTGGAGGCCTTCATCGCCTGGCCCACAAAGAAGCCGAACATCTTGCCGCGCTTGGCTTCGTCGGCCGCACGGTACTGTTCGACCTGCTCCGCATTGGCTGCGAGCATTTCATCAAGAACGGCCGAGATGGCGCCGCTGTCGGTGACTTGCTTGAGGCCGCGCTTCTCGATGATCTCGTCGGCGTTGCCTTCACCGCTGGCCATGGCCTCAAACACGGTCTTGGCGATTTTGCCGGAGATGGTGTTGTCCTTGATGCGCAGCAACATGCCGCCCAGTTGTTCGGCCGAGACCGGGGCTTCGTCGATTTCCAGGCCCTGTTTGTTCAACAGGCTACCCAGTTCGACCATGACCCAGTTGGCCGCCAACTTGGCGTCGCTAGCGATGCTCACGACTTTTTCGAAGTAGTCGGCCTGCTCGCGGCTCGATGCCAGGACGCTGGCGTCGTACACCGACAGGCCGAACTGCGCCTGGAAGCGTTCGCGTTTTTGCGGTGGCAATTCCGGCAGGGTGGCGCGCACGTCATTGAGGAACGAATCCTCGATGACCACCGGCAACAGGTCCGGATCGGGGAAGTAACGGTAGTCGTTGGCTTCCTCCTTGCTGCGCATGGCGCGGGTTTCGTCTTTGTTCGGGTCGTACAGGCGCGTCTGCTGGATCACCTTGCCGCCGTCTTCGATCAGCTCGATCTGGCGACGGACTTCGGTGTTGATCGCCTTTTCGATGAAACGGAACGAGTTGACGTTCTTGATCTCACAGCGGGTGCCGTACTCAACCTGGCCTTTAGGACGCACCGACACGTTGCAGTCGCAACGCAGGGAGCCTTCGGCCATGTTGCCGTCGCAAATGCCCAGGTAGCGCACCAGTGCGTGGATGGTCTTAACGTAGGCCACCGCTTCCTTGGCACTGCGCATGTCCGGCTCGGACACGATCTCCAGCAGCGGCGTGCCGGCGCGGTTCAGGTCGATGCCGGTGGCGCCATTGAATTCTTCATGCAGGCTCTTGCCGGCATCTTCTTCCAGGTGCGCACGGGTCACGCCAACACGCTTGATGGTGCCGTCTTCCAGGGGGATATCCAGGTAGCCCTTGCCGACGATCGGCAATTCCATCTGGCTGATCTGGTAGCCCTTGGGCAGGTCCGGATAGAAGTAGTTCTTGCGCGCGAACACGTTGTGCTGGCCGATTTCGGCGTCAATCGCCAGGCCGAACATCACCGCCATGCGCACCGCTTCCTGGTTCAGCACTGGCAATACGCCAGGCATGCCCAGGTCTACGAGGCTGGCCTGGGTGTTGGGCTCTGAGCCGAACGTGGTGGCGCTACCGGAGAAAATCTTCGATTGGGTGGCAAGCTGGGTATGAATCTCCAGCCCGATCACAACTTCCCATTGCATAGTGTTCTCCTCAGAAGCCGGTTGGGGTGCGAGTGTGCCAGTCAGTATTCAACTGGTACTGGTGCGCCACATTGAGCAAGCGGCCTTCCTGGAAATACGGGGCAAGCAACTGCACGCCCACCGGCAGGCCATCGACGAAACCGGCTGGCATGGACAAGCCCGGCAAGCCTGCGAGGTTGGCGGTGATGGTGTACAGGTCTTCCAGATACGCGGCCACCGGGTCGCCATTCTTGGCGCCGAGTTTCCAGGCCGGGTTCGGCGTGGTTGGGCCGATGATCACGTCGACTTCATTAAAGGCCGCCATGAAGTCGTTCTTTACCAGGCGTCGGATTTTCTGCGCCTTGAGGTAGTACGCGTCGTAGTAGCCAGCCGACAAGGCGTAGGCCCCGACCATGATCCGGCGCTGTACTTCCACGCCGAAACCTTCGCCACGGGAACGCTTGTACAGGTCGGTGAGGTCTTTCGGGTCTTCACAGCGGTAGCCAAAGCGCACGCCGTCGAAACGCGACAGGTTGGAGGAGGCTTCGGCCGGAGCAATCACGTAGTAAGCCGGAATCGCGTGCTGGTTGTTCGGCAGGCTGATTTCCTTGATCACCGCGCCGAGTTTTTCCAGCGCCTTGATGCTGTTGTGCACCAGTTCGGCGATACGCGGGTCGAGACCGGCGCTGAAGTACTCTTTCGGCACGCCGATGCGCAGGCCTTTGAGCGAGGTGTTGAGGCTGGCGCTGTAGTCCGGCACCGGCTCATCGATGCTGGTGGAGTCCTTTGCATCGAAACCGACCATGCCTTGTAACAATATTGCGCAGTCTTCGGCAGTGCGGGCCAGAGGGCCGCCCTGGTCGAGGCTGGACGCGTAGGCAATCATGCCCCAGCGGGAAACGCGACCGTAGGTCGGTTTCAGGCCGGTGAGGTTGGTGAAGGCGGCGGGCTGGCGGATCGAGCCGCCGGTATCAGTGGCCGTGGCGGCTGGCAGGAAGCGCGCGGCAACGGCTGCGGCCGAACCACCGGACGAACCGCCGGGCACGTGCTCCGCGTTCCACGGGTTTTTCACCGCGCCGTAGTAGCTCGATTCGTTGGCCGAGCCCATGGCGAATTCGTCCATGTTGGTCTTGCCCAGGGTCACGGCCCCGGCTTCGGCCAGCTTGGCGACGACGGTGGCGTCGTAGGGCGCCTTGAAGTTGTCGAGCATCTTCGAGCCGCAGCTGGTGCGGATGCCCTGGGTGCAGAACAGGTCCTTGTGACCGATTGGCGCACCCAGCAGCGCGCCGCTTTCACCGTTGGCGCGACGGGCATCGGCGGCCTTGGCCTGGCCCAGGGCCAGTTCCTCGGTGAGGCTGATGAAGCTGTTGACCTTCGGATCCAGTGCGGCGATGCGCGCCAGGAGGGTCTTGGTCAGCTCTTCGGACGAAAACTTTTTATCGGCGAGACCGCGGGCGATCTCGGCCAGAGTCAATTGATGCATTGCAGGCTCTTTCCCTTTAGTCGATGACTTTCGGAACCAGGTACAGGCCGTTTTCGACCGCTGGTGCGATGGACTGGTAGGCCTCGCGATTATTGCGTTCGGTCACGACGTCTGCGCGCAGGCGCTGGCTGGCTTCCAGTGGGTGGGCCAGGGGTTCGATGCCGTCGGTATTCACCGCTTGCATCTGGTCGACCAGCCCGAGAATGCTGTTCAGGGCTGCGGTGGTCTGTGGAAGATCGGCTTCATTGAGGCCCAGGCAGGCCAGATGAGCGATTTTTTCCACGTCGGAGCGTTCAAGCGCCATGGGATTCTCCAGTGGAAAACAGAACGGAAGCTATCCGTGTGTTAGATTGTCGGAACACTACCGCATTTCTACGGTCATAAGGCCGCGATTGTGGGGTTAGGTGCACAGAAAGTCGGCCAATTTAGCACATTGGCGCCTTGCCCAAAATCCCTGTCGTTGTTAGAGTTTGCCGCACTTTTTTACCCACGCGTTGCCTAGGGTCCCTTTCCCATGTTCAAGAAACTGCGTGGCATGTTTTCCAGCGATCTTTCCATCGACCTGGGCACTGCCAACACCCTTATTTACGTGCGCGAGCGCGGTATCGTCCTGAATGAGCCATCGGTTGTGGCCATTCGGACCCATGGTAATCAGAAAAGTGTCGTTGCCGTGGGCACCGAGGCCAAGCGCATGCTCGGCCGTACACCTGGCAACATTGCCGCCATTCGTCCGATGAAAGACGGCGTGATCGCCGACTTCAGCGTCTGCGAGAAGATGCTGCAGTACTTCATCAACAAGGTTCACGAAAACAGTTTCCTGCAGCCCAGCCCTCGTGTGCTGATCTGCGTTCCATGCAAATCCACCCAGGTGGAGCGTCGTGCCATCCGTGAATCGGCCCTTGGTGCCGGTGCCCGCGAAGTGTTCCTGATCGAAGAACCAATGGCTGCGGCCATCGGTGCCGGCCTGCCGGTTGAAGAAGCGCGCGGTTCGATGGTGGTGGATATCGGTGGTGGTACCACTGAAATCGCCCTGATCTCCCTCAATGGCGTGGTGTATGCCGAATCCGTACGGGTTGGCGGCGACCGCTTCGACGAAGCGATCATCACTTATGTGCGTCGTAACTACGGCAGCCTGATCGGCGAATCCACCGCCGAGCGCATCAAGCAGGAAATCGGTACCGCTTACCCGGGCGGCGAAGTACGCGAAGTCGATGTGCGCGGTCGCAACCTGGCCGAAGGCGTGCCACGTGCCTTTACCCTGAACTCCAATGAAGTGCTGGAAGCTCTGCAAGAGTCCCTGGCCACTATCGTTCAGGCGGTAAAAAGCGCCCTGGAGCAATCGCCGCCGGAACTGGCTTCCGATATCGCCGAGCGTGGCCTGGTGCTGACCGGTGGTGGCGCCTTGCTGCGCGACCTCGACAAGTTGCTGGCCCAGGAAACCGGCCTGCCGGTGATCGTCGCCGAAGACCCGCTGACCTGCGTGGCCCGTGGCGGTGGTCGTGCACTGGAAATGATGGATAAACACACCATGGACCTGCTCTCCAGCGAATAAGAACGTTGGTTACGCCATGTTTCGCCAACAGGCAGCACTTTGCAGTGCTGCCTGTTGGCGTTTATCTTCTTCAATCTGCATCCAGGCCGGTTTGATGCCGTATGAATAAAGAGAATATCTGCCCGGGAGGAGCGGCCTATTAAACCGCTCTTCACTAAAGGCCCCTCATTGGGCGTGCGCTTGTTGGTGCTGGTCGTGCTATCGGTCGCGCTGATGGTGGTCGACGCCCGCTTCACACTGCTCAAGCCGGTGCGTAGCCAAATGTCGCTGGTATTGATGCAGTCCTACTGGATCACTGACCTGCCGCAACGGCTATGGCAAGGTGTGGCCAGCCAGTTTGGCAGCCGTACCGAGCTGGTTGCCGAGAACGAAAAACTCAAGACCGAAAACCTGCTGTTGCAGGGGCGCATGCAAAAGCTGGCGGCCCTGACCGAGCAGAACGTGCGGCTGCGCGAGTTGCTCAATTCTTCCGCGCTGGTCAACGAAAAGGTCGAAGTGGCCGAGTTGATCGGCATGGACCCCAACCCCTTCACCCATCGCATCATCATCAATAAAGGTGAGCGCGATGGCGTGGTCCTTGGCCAGCCGGTGCTCGATGCCCGTGGCCTGATGGGCCAGGTGGTGGAGTTGATGCCCTATACCTCCCGCGTGCTGCTGCTGACCGACACCACCCATAGCATTCCGGTGCAGGTCAACCGCAACGGCCTGCGGGCGATTGCCAGTGGCACGGGCAATCCGGAGCGCCTGGAACTGCGGCATGTGGCAGACACTGCCGACATCAAGGAAGGCGACCTGCTGGTCAGCTCCGGCCTTGGCCAGCGGTTCCCGGCAGGCTACCCGGTGGCGACGGTCAAGGAAGTGATCCACGATTCCGGGCAGCCCTTTGCGATTGTGCGTGCGGTGCCTACGGCTGCGCTGAACCGCAGCCGCTACCTGTTGCTGGTGTTCAGCGACACGCGCACCCCGGAAGAGCGCGCCAACGACGCCGCCCAGGCCCAGGAAGCACAGGACAAGCAAGACGGCACTGCGACGCCGATCATCCCGGCAACCGTACCCAAGCCAGCGGCACCTGTGGCGACACCGGTTGTACCCGCTACGCCTGCTGCCGCGACACCGGCCAAGCCGGTGGCCCAACCTGCTCGGCCAGTCAAACCAGCGGCGACTGCGCCTGCTGCGGCGCCCACGCCGGCAACCACTCGACAGGGGGCGCAATAATGGCCGGTACTCATTCACGCAATGGCTGGATGGTCTGGTTGACCTTCGCCACCGGTATGCTGCTCAGCGTTTCGCCGATGCCGCAATTCATGGAAATCCTGCGCCCGCTATGGCTGGCATTGCTCCTGGCATTCTGGGCCCTGGCCCTGCCGCATAAGGTCGGCATGGTCACCGCGATGTGCCTGGGGCTGGCTGAAGACGTGATGTATGGCACGTTGCTTGGGCAGAATGCGTTGATTCTTACGCTGATTACCTTCCTGGTGCTGTCGTTGCAGCAACGCTTGCGCATGTTCCCGATGTGGCAACAGTGCCTGGTCATCCTGGTGATCTTCGGCCTGGCCCAACTGGTGCAGCTGTGGCTCAGTGCCTTGACCGGCAACCGCCAACCCACCTTGGCGCTGGTCTTGCCGGCCCTGGTCAGTGCGCTGTTGTGGCCATGGATCAGTTTCGGCCTGCGTGGGTTGCGTCGCCGCTATAAAATCAATTGAGTGGGTCGCGAGGCTCTGCCTGGTTATCGAACCCACAGGGAGAGTCTGCAATGCATGCGCTTTATCTGGCCTCCGGCTCTCCTCGGCGGCGCGAGCTGCTGACCCAGATCGGCGTGCCGTTCACCGTGGTCAACGCCGCCATCGATGAAACACCCCTGGGCGACGAATCGCCCGCGTCCTACGTCGAACGCCTGGCCCGTGGCAAAGCCGCCGCAGGCCTGGCGACATTGACCGA
The DNA here is from genome assembly GCF_007858275.1 of Pseudomonas proteolytica. Classification (GTDB taxonomy): domain Bacteria; phylum Pseudomonadota; class Gammaproteobacteria; order Pseudomonadales; family Pseudomonadaceae; genus Aquipseudomonas; species Aquipseudomonas proteolytica. The sequence goes on along the minus strand of NZ_VFEV01000001.1, from coordinate 201,016 downwards.
TACCGCGAATGCCTGCGTGCTGGGCGCCGATACCGCCGTCATCCTCGATGGCCGGATCCTGGGCAAGCCCCTTGACCAGGCCGATGCCCTTGCCATGTTGCTGGCCCTTTCTGATCGTGAACACGAAGTGCTCACCGCCATTGCCGTGCTCGATGGCCAGCGCTGCGAAACGCGCCTGGTCAGTAGCCGCGTGCGCTTTCGCAAGGTTTCCACACACGAGGCAACGACTTACTGGCACAGCGGGGAACCCCAGGACAAGGCGGGCGGCTATGCTATCCAAGGGTTGGCGGCAGTATTCGTCGCCGGCCTCAATGGCAGTTACTCCGCAGTCGTTGGCCTGCCGGTCTGCGAAACAGCAGAACTGCTGGGCCATTTCGGCATACCCTGTTGGCAACACCTTTCCGTGCGCTGAACGCGTTACTCCAGCGCCACATTTAAGCGATCGGCCACTATTGTGAAAACGCCTGAACGAGACCCAGCCATGAGTGAAGAGATTCTGATCAATATCACGCCGATGGAATCGCGCGTGGCGGTGGTAGAAAACGGTGTTTTGCAGGAAGTGCACGTCGAGCGCACCCAGAAGCGCGGGATCGTTGGCAATATCTATAAAGGCAAGGTCGTGCGGGTATTGCCGGGCATGCAGGCAGCTTTTGTGGATATCGGCCTGGACCGTGCTGCGTTTATCCATGCCTCGGAAATTTCGTTGCGCGAAGGTCCGGCGGTCGAGAGCATCAGCGCCCTCGTGCATGAAGGGCAGAGCCTGGTGGTGCAAGTCACCAAAGACCCGATCGGCTCCAAGGGCGCGCGCCTGACCACGCAGCTATCGATTCCATCGCGCTACCTGGTGTACATGCCACGCACCGCCCATGTCGGCATTTCCCTGAAAATCGAAGACGAAGGTGAGCGTGAGCGTCTGAAAAAGGTCGTCAGCGATTGCGTGGCGGCCGAAGGCATCAAGGAAGCGGGCGGCTTTATCCTGCGCACCGCCGCCGAGGGCGCCGGTGCCGACGAGATCCTCATGGACATCCGCTACCTGCGGCGCCTGTGGGATCAGATCGCTGCCCAGATCAAGACCATCGGCGCGCCGAGCGTCATCTATGAAGACCTGGGCCTGGCCCTGCGTACCCTGCGTGATCTGGTCAGCCCGAAGATCGAGAAAATTCGCATCGATTCGCGGGAAACTTTCCAGCGAACCACGCAATTTGTCGCCGAACTGATGCCGGAAATCGCCGACCGCCTTGAACACTATCCCGGCGAGCGGCCGATTTTTGACCTGTATGGCGTCGAGGACGAAATCCAGAAGGCCCTGGAACGCAAGGTGCCGCTCAAGTCCGGCGGCTATCTGGTGGTGGACCCGGCGGAAGCCATGAGCACCATTGACGTGAACACCGGCGCCTTCGTTGGCCATCGCAACCTTGAAGAAACCATCTTCAAGACCAACCTCGAAGCCGCCACTGCCATTGCCCGCCAACTGCGCCTGCGTAACCTGGGCGGGATCATCATCATCGACTTCATCGACATGGAAGATGAAGAGCACCAGCGCCAGGTGTTGCGCACCCTTGAGAAGCAGCTGGAGCGCGATCACGCCAAGACCAACATCATCGGTATCACCGAGTTGGGCCTGGTGCAGATGACCCGCAAGCGTACTCGCGAAAGCCTTGAGCAAGTGCTGTGCGAGCCGTGCAGCAGTTGCCAGGGGCGCGGCAAGTTGAAGACCCCGGAAACGGTTTGCTACGAGATTTTCCGGGAAATCCTACGGGAGGCGCGCGCTTACCAGGCCGAGGGTTACAGAGTTTTGGCCAACCAGAAGGTGGTGGACCGATTGCTGGACGAAGAGTCGGGCAACGTTGCGGAGTTGGAGGGGTTTATTGGCCGCACCATCCGTTTCCAGGTCGAAACCATGTATTCCCAGGAACAATACGACGTGGTGCTGCTCTGATCCGCATCAGTCCTTTTCAACGAGACCGGCAAACCTTGATCTGCCGTCCGACTATTACCTTGAGGGTCGCCTGACATGGAGCGTCTGCAACGCTTTTTTGCCGCACTGACCCGTTGGGGCCTTGGCCTGTGTGCATTGCTGTTGGTACTGGCGGCGGTCTACGTCAGCCTGGGCCGTGAATTGACGCCATTGGTCGCGGAGTACCGCGGCGAAGTAGAGGCCAAGGCACAGGCGGCGGTCGACATGCCACTGAGCATCGGCAGCCTGGAAGGGCGCTGGAGCGGCTTTGCCCCGGTATTGCTCGCCCATGATGTGATGGTCGGCGAAGGCCCTAGCGCCCTGCGCCTGGACCAGGTGCAAGTGGTGCCCGATCTCTGGGCCAGCCTGCTGGCGTGGGATGTGCGCATCGCCCATCTGGAAGTCAGCGGCTTGCAGCTCAGCGTCAAGGAGGACCAGGACGGCCATTGGGCATTGCAAGGCCTGCCGGTACAGGACGACCAACCCCTGGACCCGGAGCAACTGCTCAAGCGCATGCGAGCGGTGGCGAAGGTCTCGCTGCTGGACAGCCAGGTTACCTTGCAGCCGTTCGACCAAGCGCCGCTGACCTTGACCTACGTGGGCTTGAGCCTGCAAACCGGTGCCACTCGCCAGCGCCTGGATGCCCGCCTGACCTTGCCCGATGGGCAACCGCTGGCCCTGAGCCTGCGCACGCGGATCCGTGCCAGCCAGTGGCGCGACGGCGAGGTCCAGGCTTACCTGAGCCTGCCCCAGAGCAATTGGGCGCAATGGGTTCCGGCGAAGTTGACCCGGGACTGGAAGCTCAGCGAGTTGAAAGCCGGTGGTGAATTCTGGCTGACCTGGGCCAATGGCACGTTGCAAAGCGCGGCCGCGCGGCTCAATGCGCCGCAGGTGAAGGTTCGTTACGCCCAGCGCAAATCCACGAGCATCCAGAATCTGGGGCTGACGGCCTACCTGCAGCGCAGTGACAGTGGCCTAAAGGTGGTCTTCGACTCGTTGGCCATGAACCTGGGCGACACCCGTTGGGAGTCGCACCTGCAATTGCAGCAAACCCTGGCTACCGACAAGGCACAAGAGACCTGGAACCTGCAGGCCGACCGCTTGGACCTGACGCCGATTACCCCTTTGCTCAACGCCCTGGCGCCATTGCCGGAAGGTTTTGCCAAGACCGTAGAAGCGTTGAAGGCCACGGGCGTACTGCGCAATGTGCGGGTCGATTATCGCCCGCAGGAGGCCGGCGACCAGCGCGTCAGCTTCGCTGCCAACCTCGAGCGCGTGGGTTTTGACGCCTATTTCGGCGCGCCGGCGGCCCGCAATGTATCCGGCAGCATCAGTGGCGACCTGGGCCAGGGCGAGTTGCGCATGGACAGCAAGGATTTCGTCCTGCACCTGGACCCGATTTTCGCCAAGCCCTGGCAGTACATCCAGGCCAATGCACGCCTGACGTGGAAGCTGGATAAGCAAGGCTTCACCCTGATCGCGCCGTATATCAAGGTGCTTGGGGAAGAGGGCAAGGTCGCGGCGGATTTCCTGATTCGCCTGCATTTCGATCATAGCCAGGAAGACTACATGGACCTGCGGGTCGGCATGGTCGATGGCGATGGGCGTTTTACTTCCAAATACTTGCTGGCTGTGTTGAGCCCGGCCCTGGATGAGTGGCTGCGTACTGCGATTCTCAAGGGCGCGGTCGATGAAGGTTTCTTCCAGTACCAAGGCTCGCTGAACCACGATGCGGTGACGGCGGCGCGCAATATCAGCCTGTTCTTCAAGGTGCATGACGCCGAGCTGGCGTTCCAGCCGGGCTGGCCCCATGTCAGCAAGGTGGCCGGTGAAGTGTTCGTCGAAGAGACCGGCGTGCGCATCCTGGCCAGCAAGGGGCAACTGCTCGATACCAAGGTCAAGGATATCTACGTCAACATTCCCCATGCGCTGCCCGGCCATGACAGCCATTTGCTGCTGACGGGCGGTTTTGCCGGCGGTCTGGGGGACGGCCTGAAGATCCTCCAGGACGCACCCATCGGCACGGCGTCGACGTTTGCCGGCTGGAAAGGCGAGGGCGACCTACAGGGTTCCCTGGACCTGGATATTCCCCTGGCGAAGGGCACCGAACCGAAAATTGTAGTGGACTTCAAGACCGACAAGGCGCGCCTGCAACTGGCCGAGCCGACCCTGGACCTGAACCAGCTCAAGGGCGAGTTCCGCTTCGACAGCGCCAAGGGCCTGAGTGGCCAGAACATCAGCGCCCAAGCCTTCGACCGGCCGATCACGGCGCAGATTGCGCCTGGGGGCAAGCCGGGCAATCTCAGCACTCGGGTCACCGCCAAGGGCCAGGTAACGGTCAAGCGCCTTACCGACTGGCTGAAAGTCAGCCAGCCGCTGCCGGTATCCGGGGATATCCCGTATCAACTGCAGCTTGACCTGGATGGCGCCGACAGCCAGTTGCGGGTCAGCTCCAACCTCAAGGGCGTGGCGGTGGACTTGCCTGCGCCATTTGGCATGCCCGCCAGCCAGGGGCGTGACAGTGTGTTCCGCATGACTTTGCAAGGCGCGGAGCGGCGTTACTGGTTTGATTATGGAGAGTTGGCGAACTTTACCTTTGCAGCCCCGGCGGACAACTTCGCCCAGGGCCGGGGCGAGCTGTTCCTCGGTGACGGCGATGCCTTGCTGCCCGGTGGCAAGGGCCTGCGGATTCGCGGGGTGCTGTCGGAACTGGATATCGATCCCTGGAAGAAGTTGGTGGAGCGCTACGCCGGCAATGATCCGGGCGGCAATGCCAAGCAACTGCTGAGCAGTGCCGATTTCAAGATTGGCAAGCTGACCGGGTTTGGGACCCAACTCGATCAGGTCACCCTGAAACTGGATCGCAAGCCCGCCGCCTGGGGCCTGCAGCTCGACAGCCAGCAGGCCAAGGGCACTGTTGGCCTGCCAGATGCCAAGGGCGCGCCCATTGCCATCAACCTGCAGTATGTGAAGCTGCCGGCGGTCGACCCTACGGTACAGGCCGATGAAAACGCGCCTGACCCCCTGGCCGGCATCGATCCCAAGGATATTCCCGCGCTGGATATCGCCATTGCCCAGTTGTTCCAGGGCCCCGACCTGATCGGCGCCTGGTCCTTGAAGGTGCGTCCGACAGCCAAGGGCATGGCCTTCAACAACCTCGACCTGGGTCTCAAAGGCATGCAGCTCAAGGGCGCTGGTGGTTGGGAAGGGGCTCCTGGCGCCAGCAACAGCTGGTACAAGGGGCGCCTGGACGGCAAGAATATCGCCGATGTGCTCAAGGGCTGGGGCTTTGCGCCCACCGTGACCAGCCAGGATTTTCATCTGGATGTAGACGGGCGCTGGCCGGGTTCGCCTGCGTGGGTTGGGCCCAAGCGTTTTTCCGGCAGCCTGGATGCGTCGTTCCGCAAAGGCCAGTTTGTCGAGGTCGAGGGCGGTGCCCAGGCGTTGCGGGTGTTTGGCCTGCTGAACTTCAACTCCATTGGCCGGCGTTTGCGCCTGGACTTCTCGGACTTGCTTGGCAAGGGCCTGAGCTATGACCGGGTCAAGGGCCTGCTGGCTGCCAGCAACGGTGTGTTTGTGACCCGCGAGCCGATAATCCTCACGGGGCCGTCGAGCAACCTGGAACTCAACGGTACCCTGGACCTGGTGGCTGATCGCGTCGATGCCAAGTTACTGGTGACCTTGCCGGTGACCAACAACCTGCCTATCGCCGCATTGATCGTCGGCGCGCCGGCCATTGGTGGCGCGTTGTTTTTGATCGACAAGTTGATCGGTGATCGGGTTTCGCGTTTTGCCAGCGTCCAGTACAAGGTGGAAGGGCCATGGAAAGATCCAAAAATCACCTTCGACAAGCCATTTGAAAAACCACAATAAGCGCCTGTGGAGTAGCATGGCCCCATGCTTTTTATGGAGTGTCGGCCCATGTCCTTTGCGGTAATCCAGATGGTCAGCCAGAGCGATGTCCTGGCCAACCTGGCCCAGGCCAGGCGCTTGTTGGAGCAGGCGGCGGCAGGGGGCGCGCAACTGGCGGTCCTGCCGGAAAACTTCGCCGCCATGGGCCGGCGCGATGTGGCCGCCATCGGCCGCGCCGAAGCCTTGGGCGATGGGCCGATCCTGCCCTGGTTGAAACTGGCCGCCCGTGACCTCAACTTATGGATAGTGGCCGGCACATTGCCGTTGCCTCCATTGGATCACCCCGATGCCAAGTCCAATGCCTGCTCGTTGTTGATCGACGCGCAGGGTCAGATCGTTGCTCGCTACGACAAGCTGCACCTGTTTGACGTGGATGTGGCTGACGCGCGCGGTCGTTATCGTGAATCCGACGACTATGCTTACGGCAACCAAGTGGTGGTGGCCGATACGCCGGTCGGGCGCCTGGGGCTGACGGTCTGTTATGACCTGCGCTTCCCGGAGCTATACAGCGAATTACGTGCTGCGGGTGCCGAATTGATTACCGCACCCTCGGCTTTTACGGCGGTAACGGGCGCGGCGCACTGGGATGTGTTGATCCGTGCGCGGGCCATCGAAACCCAGTGTTACCTGCTCGCGGCCGCACAAGGTGGCGTGCATCCGGGACCGCGGGAAACCTATGGTCATGGGGCGATTGTTGATCCATGGGGGCGGGTGCTGGCGCAACAGGATCAAGGCGAAGCGGTGTTGTTGGCCGAACGTGATAGTAGCGAACAAGCGTCGATACGGGCGCGCATGCCGGTGGCAGGCCACCGGCGCTTTTTCTCGCAGGGCGCACAGCGACCTGCTTCAGAACGATGAATTTAAGGCCGAACCTATGAGCGAGTTGTTGTCCTCAGTCAGTGAACACCTCCTGGCGCCCGGTGGCGTGACCATCGAAAGTCTGCAAACCGTACTGGGCGACCTGGCCGGGCCTGGCATCGATGCCGCCGACCTGTATTTCCAGGGGCAGATCTCCGAGTCATGGTCCCTGGAAGATGGGATCGTCAAGGACGGCAGTTTCAACCTGGACCAAGGGGTTGGGGTGCGTGCGCAGTCCGGTGAGAAGACCGGCTTTGCCTATAGCAATGCCATCACCCTGGAAGCCCTGGGCCTGGCAGCCCGTGCGGCGCGCTCGATTTCCCGTGCCGGCCAGAACGGTACCGTGCAGGCGTTCAGCACCCAGGACGTGACCCAGTTGTACGGCCCGGACAACCCGCTGGAAGTGATCAGCCGGGCCGAAAAGGTCGAGCTGCTCAAGCGTGTGGATGCCGCAACCCGTGCCCTCGACCCACGTATCCAGCAGGTGAGTGTGAGCATGGCCGGTGTCTGGGAGCGCATCCTGGTGGCGTCCACCGATGGCAGCCTGGCGGCGGATGTGCGGCCGTTGGTGCGCTTCAATGTCAGTGTGATCGTCGAGCAGAACGGCCGTCGCGAGCGTGGCGGCCATGGCGGCGGCGGGCGTACGGATTATCGCTATTTCCTCACCGAAGACCGAGCCATGGGCTATGCCCGCGAGGCGTTGCGCCAGGCGCTGGTCAACCTGGAAGCCATCCCGGCGCCGGCCGGTACGCTGCCGGTGGTGCTGGGTTCGGGCTGGTCCGGTGTATTGCTGCATGAAGCGGTAGGGCACGGCCTGGAAGGCGATTTCAACCGCAAGGGCAGTTCCGCCTATAGCGGGCGCATGGGCGAAATGGTCGCCTCGAAGCTCTGCACCATCGTCGATGACGGCACATTGGCCGGTCGTCGTGGCTCCCTGAGCGTCGACGATGAAGGCACGCCCACCGAGTGCACCACGCTGATCGAAAACGGCGTGCTCAAGGGTTATATGCAAGACAAGCTCAACGCGCGCCTGATGGGCGTGGCGCGCACCGGCAACGGTCGGCGTGAGTCCTACGCGCATTTGCCGATGCCGCGCATGACCAATACCTACATGCTGGCGGGCGAAAGCGACCCGGCAGAGATCATTGCCTCGGTCAAACGCGGGATCTATTGCGCCAATCTGGGTGGCGGCCAGGTGGATATCACCAGCGGCAAGTTCGTGTTCTCTACCAGCGAAGCCTATTTGATCGAGGACGGCAAGATCACCGCACCGGTCAAGGGCGCAACCTTGATTGGCAACGGCCCGGAGGCCATGAGCAAGGTGTCGATGGTCGGTAACGACCTGGCGCTGGACAGTGGTGTAGGGATGTGTGGCAAGGATGGGCAGTCGGTGCCGGTCGGTGTCGGCCAGCCAACCCTGAAAATTGATGCGATCACCGTGGGTGGCACGGGATCGTAAGGCGTGGAGCTTCGGGTGGCGAAGACCGCCACCCGGGGAAGAGGATCAGCGCAGGCCGCGTTGAGTCTCGTCCAGCTCACGGATGTACTTGAAGATTTTACGGCTGGTGGCCGGCGCCTTGTTCTGTGCCAGTTCGTGCTGGGCCTGACGGATCAGGGAGCGCAGTTGCTGGCGGTCGGCATCCGGATAGTCCAGGACGAACTTCTCCAATACAGCGTCGTCACCGCCGATCAGGCGGTCGCGCCAACGTTCCAGGTTATGGAAGCGTTCGTTGTACTGGCGGGTGGAAGCATCAAGTTGGTCGAGCAAAGTCAGAATGGCGTCAGTGTCCTGGTCGCGCATCAGCTTGCCGATAAACATGATGTGCCGTTTACGCGCGATGTTCGCGGTGTGCTTGGGTGCATCTGCCAGGGCCCGGCGCATTTCGTCGGTCAATGGCAGTTTGGCAATCAAGTCCGGCTTGAGTGTTGTAAGGCGCTCGCCGAGATCAACCAGAGCATGCAGCTCGCGTTTGACCTGGGTTTTGCTTTTCTCCCCATCGAGGGAGTCGTCGTAAGAATCAACCATGGTGGCAGTCCGCAAAGAAACGCCGCCATGATAACCAGTCGGGGGCCGCTTGTCCGGCCCGGTCGCTCGATGGCCTTAACCGAAAGCAGAATTTGAGTGGAGAAAACCATGAGTGCAGCCCAAAGCGTCGGTCCACAAGCGTTACCGGCACTGCAGGAACAAGTTGAGCAGATCATTGCCGAGGCCAGGCGCCAGGGCGCCAGTGCCTGTGAAGTGGCGGTGTCGCTGGAGCAGGGCTTGTCGACTTCGGTGCGCCAGCGGGAAGTGGAAACCGTTGAGTTCAACCGTGACCAGGGTTTTGGCATCACCTTGTATGTAGGGCAGCGCAAGGGGTCGGCCAGTACCTCGGCCAGCGGTCCGGAAGCCATTCGCGAAACGGTTGCTGCCGCCCTGGCAATTGCCAAGCACACCTCCGAAGACGAGGCATCCGGTTTGGCGGATGCGGCCTTGATGGCGCGCGACCTGAAAGATTTCGATCTGTATCACGCCTGGGATATCACTCCCGAGCAGGCCATCGAAAAGGCCCTGGCCTGCGAAGCTGCGGCATTCGATACCGATAGCCGGATCAAGAATGCCGATGGCACCACCTTGAGCACTCATCAGGGTTGCCGTGTGTATGGCAACAGTCATGGCTTTATCGGCGGCTATGCGTCGACACGCCATAGCTTGAGCTGCGTGATGATCGCCGAGGCCGATGGCCAGATGCAGCGTGACTACTGGTATGACGTAAGCCGCCAGGGTGAGTTGCTGGCGGATCCGGTGAGCATTGGCCAGCGCGCTGCGCAACGGGCCGCGAGCCGCCTGGGCGCGCGCCCGGTGCCGACTTGCGAAGTGCCGGTGCTGTTTTCGGCGGAGTTGGCCGGCGGTCTGTTCGGTAGCTTCCTGGGGGCGATTTCCGGGGGGAACCTGTACCGCAAGTCGTCGTTCCTTGAGGGTGCGATGGGGCAGAAGTTGTTTCCTGAGTGGCTGACCCTGGATGAACGTCCGCACCTGATGCGCGCCATGGGTAGCTCGGCCTTTGATGGTGATGGCCTGGCGACCTACGCCAAGCCGTTTGTCGAAAATGGTGAGCTGGTGTCCTACGTGCTCGGCACCTACGCCGGGCGCAAGCTTGGTTTGCCCAGTACCGCGAACTCCGGTGGCGTTCACAACCTGTTCGTGACCCATGGCGATGAAGACCAGGCGGCGCTGCTGCGACGCATGGGTCGTGGCTTGCTGGTGACCGAGTTGATGGGGCACGGCTTGAACATGGTGACGGGTGATTATTCCCGAGGCGCGGCGGGTTTCTGGGTGGAGAATGGTGAAATCCAGTTCGCCGTCCAGGAAGTGACCATCGCCGGCAATATGCGCGATATGTTCAAGCAGATCGTCGCCGTGGGTAACGATCTGGAACTGCGCAGCAATATCCGCACCGGTTCGGTGCTGATCGAACGGATGACCGTTGCCGGCAGCTAAACACTATTCCTTACACAGCAGCGCCACCCCAAGGGTGGCGCTTTTTTTTGTCTGGAATCTCACAAGGCCGACAAAGCTATAGGTTCAATAGCTTGTTTTGATTCTCAATATCATTTAATAATAAATATCATTATCGAGTGAGCTTGGATCATGAGTTCTGTCCTGCACGAGGATCCCTACCTGGAAAGCTGGCGCTGGATGAGTCGCCAGATTCGCTGTGGGCTCAACCCTGACGAGCCACGCCTGATCGAACATTACCTAAACGAAGGGCGTTATCTGGCCTGCTGCACGGCCACGCACCCGTGGACCATCGCTGAGACCTCGTTTCGCCTGTTGATCGATACCGCCACCGATATCGCTTTGCCCTGGCATTGGCGGTCCACGTGCCTGGACCAGGCCTGGCGCCCGCTACGCGACCTGGAAAACCTCTCTCACTGTGCCTGCCGCCTCAAGCGCTGGCAGACCTTTGCCTGGCAATTGGCGACCTGTGAATTGTTGCCGTCTATTTCTCACTCCGACTTGGTGCAAGGATCTTCCGATGAGTAATACCCGTATCGAACGCGACAGCATGGGCGAGTTGCAAGTACCCGCAGAAGCTTTGTATGGCGCCCAGACTCAGCGTGCGGTGAACAACTTCCCGATCAGCCACCAACGCATGCCGACCCAGTTCATTCGCGCCCTGATCCTGGCCAAGGCTGCGGCTGCCAAGGCCAATGTCGACCTCAAGCAGATCAGCGAAGGCCAGGGCAAAGCCATCGTCGAGGCCGCCCAGGGCTTGCTGGAAGGCGACTTCATGCAGCATTTCCCGGTGGATATTTTCCAGACCGGTTCCGGCACCAGTTCCAACATGAACGCCAACGAAGTGATCGCGACCCTGGCCAGCCGCCTGCTGGGCGAGGCGGTCAACCCGAACGACCACGTCAACTGCGGGCAGAGCAGCAACGACATCATCCCGACCACCATCCATGTCAGCGCCGCGCTGGTGCTGCATGAGCAGACTTTGCCGGCGTTGCTGCACTTGGTTGAAGTGATCGAGCGCAAGGCGGTTGAAGTCCATCCGTTCATCAAGACCGGGCGTACGCACCTCATGGATGCCATGCCGGTGCGCATGAGCCAGGTCCTGGAGGGTTGGGCGCAGCAACTCAAGGCCAATATCGGTCACCTGCAAGGCCTGTTGCCAAGTCTGCAGGCCCTGGCTCAGGGCGGCACCGCGGTTGGGACCGGGATCAATGCACACCCAGAATTCGCTGCACGTTTCAGCCAGCAACTGAGCCGTCTGACCCAGGTGCAGTTCACACCGGGCAAGAACCTGTTCGCCTTGATTGGCTCCCAGGACACTGCCGTTGCCGTTTCCGGCCAACTCAAAGCCATTGCCGTAACACTGATGAAAATCGCCAACGACCTGCGCTGGATGAACTCCGGCCCACTGGCAGGCCTTGGTGAAATCGAGCTCGAAGGCCTGCAGCCGGGGTCGTCGATCATGCCCGGCAAGGTCAACCCGGTGATCCCGGAGGCCACCGCGATGGTTGCAGCACAGGTTATTGGCAATGACAGCGTAATCACCATCGCAGGCCAGTCCGGCAACTTCGAACTCAACGTGATGCTGCCGATCATCGCCCAGAACCTGCTCGGCAGCCTGGAGTTGCTGGCCAACTCCAGCCGCCTGCTGGCGGACAAGGCCATCGCCAGCTTCAAGGTCAACGAACCCAAGCTCAAGGAAGCGCTGTCGCGCAACCCGATCCTGGTCACTGCACTCAACCCGATCATTGGTTACCAAAAGGCCGCTGAAATCGCCAAGAAAGCCTACCAACAAGGCCGGCCGGTGATTGATGTGGCGCTCGAGCACACCGACTTGCCGCGCAGCCAACTGGAAGTCCTGCTGGACCCGGAAAAGCTCACGGCGGGTGGCGTGTAATTACCGACCCTGCTTTGGAGGCTCACCATGGAGCACTGGAAACGCACGATCGAACGGGCCAATCGCTGCTTTATGCAGGGCGAACTGGTGGATGCCCGCGAGCATTACCTGCAGGCCCTGGCCCTGGCCCAAGTGTTGTTTGAGCGCTGGGGTGATGCCGACGAGGCCGTGGCAGCTTGCGTTATTTCCCACCACAACCTGGCGGACCTGCACCTGCGCTTGAACCAGCCTGAGGAAAGCGCCGAATACCTCTGCGCCATTCACCAGCGCTTGCTGCAGACGATGCAGGACACCCGGCTGCCTCAAGCCTTGCGCGAGGCGGCCTTGCGCCAGAGCAGCAAGACCTACGTCGAACTGTTGAATTTCATCAGCGATCACGGCGAGTACCCCCGTACCCATCGCTTGCTGGGCAGCAATACGGCGCAGACGGATACGCCGACCCGCAACAGCCCTTTTTATGGAGCACATTGATATGTCCTACACCTTGCCTGCCTTGCCCTACGCCTACGATGCCCTTGAGCCGCATATCGATGCGCAAACCATGGAAATCCACTACACCAAGCACCACCAGACCTATATCAATAACCTCAATGCTGCCGTCGAAGGCACCGAGTTTGCAGGCTGGCCGGTAGAAAAACTGGTCTCCAGCGTCCAGCAACTACCGGAAAAACTGCGTGCGGCAGTGATCAACCAAGGCGGTGGGCATGCCAACCATTCGTTGTTCTGGGCGGTCATGTCGCCCAAGGGCGGTGGTAAGCCCGAGGGCGCCTTGGGTCAGGCGATTGACGCGCAGTTGGGTGGTTTTGACGCATTCAAGGATGCATTCACCAAGGCCGCGCTGACTCGCTTTGGCAGTGGTTGGGCCTGGCTGAGCGTCACCCCGCAAAAGACCCTTGTCGTCGAAAGCAGTGGCAACCAGGACAGCCCATTGATGAACGGCAATACGCCGATCCTCGGCCTGGACGTCTGGGAGCACGCCTACTATCTGCTCTATCAAAACCGTCGCCCTGAGTACATCAACGCCTTCTACAGTGTTATCAACTGGCCGGAAGTCGCTGAGCGCTACCAGGCTGCACTGGCTTAATGCCCTCTCATAACAAGACCTAAGGCCGACTATGGGCACTGAAACACTGGCGATCAGCAGCGTGCGAATGTTCCGCTATGCGTTTGGCTCGCTGCTGCTATTGGCGGGAACTGCATTGCTGGTGGCCCACGGGCTGGCCTGGCTGGACCTGGAACCGCGCATCCTGCGCGCCCTGCAAGGTGGTGCAATCTGTGCCCTAGGCACGGCATTGGGTGCGGTGCCGGTGCTGGTGATCCGGCGGATGCCGCTGGCGGTCAGCGACACATTACTGGGGTTTGGCGCCGGGGTGATGCTGGCGGCGACGGCGTTTTCGCTGGTCGTGCCGGGAATCGCCGCTGCCGAAAACCTGGGGCTGACGCCCTGGGCCTCCAGCGGGTTGATCAGTTTTGGCATCATGCTGGGCGCATTCGGTTTGTTCCTGGTGGACCGCAAGGTCTCCGGTGCCAGCCCGGAAATGCTGGTCGGCACGCCTGACAAACCGGTAATCCCACCGCGCATCTGGCTATTTGTGTTTGCCATCATTGCCCACAACATTCCCGAAGGCATGGCGGTAGGTGTCTCGGCTGGTGGCGGTATGCCCGATGCCGATAGCCTGGCCATGGGTATCGCGTTGCAGGATGTGCCCGAGGGGCTGGTGATTGCATTGGTGCTGGCAGGGGCGGGGATGTCGCGGGTCAAGGCGTTCCTGATCGGCGCTGCATCCGGGCTGGTGGAACCGGTGTTTGCCGTGCTCTGTGCCTGGCTGGTCAGCCTGGCCGAAATGCTGTTGCCCCTGGGCCTGGCCCTGGCGGCTGGGGCGATGTTATTGGTGGTGACTCATGAGGTCATTCCCGAGTCGCGGCGCAATGGCCATGACAAGCTGGCGAGCCTGGGGCTATGCATCGGGTTTTGCCTGATGATGGCGATGGATACAGCGCTGGGCTGACTTTTAGCGCAAAACCAATGTAGGCGCTGGCTTGCCGGCGATAGCGGTGTACTAGTCGATAAAAATGTTGGCTGATCCACAGCTATCGCAGGCAAGCCAGCTCCCACACCAGCCCGTACACATGGGATTTATGTTGGGCAAAGGGCTATTCGCCTTCATCGAAGTAGTTGTTGATCAACTTCACCAGCGCATCCAGCGCTTCCTGTTCCTGCTCACCTTCGGTCTTCAGATGAATCGTGGTGCCTTTGCCGGCAGCCAGCATCATCATCGCCATGATGCTTTTGCCGTCGACCATGGATTCTGGCGTACGCCCGGCCCGGACCTGGCAAGGAAACTGGCCCGCAACCCCGACAAATTTGGCCGACGCGCGGGCGTGCAAGCCCAGTTTGTTGATGATTTCAATTTCCAGAGCGGGCATCGCGAAGGTGTTCCTTTCAGCTAAGGTCGCGGTGGCGAACCTGGACATTCTTGAGGGTTTTCTGCAAGACCTGGCCCAGGCGCTCGGTCAGGTAGACGGAGCGGTGGTGCCCGCCGGTACAGCCGATAGCGATGGTGACATAAGCCCGGTTACTGGCGGCAAAGCGCGGTAGCCACTTGAGCAGATAGCTGGAGATATCCTGGAACATCTCTTCGACATCCGGTTGAGCCGCCAGGTATTCGGCAACCGGCTGGTCCAGGCCTGACTGATCGCGCAGCTCCGGCTTCCAGTACGGGTTGGGCAGGCAGCGCACGTCAAATACCAGGTCGGCGTCTATCGGCATGCCCCGCTTGAAACCAAAGGATTCAACCAGGAATGCCGTGCCGGGCTCCGGCTGGTTCAGCAGGCGCAGCTTGATGGCGTCACGCAGTTGGTAAAGGTTCAGGCTGGTGGTGTTGATCTTGAGGTCGGCCAAATCAATGATCGGCCCCAACAGCTTGGTCTCGTCCTCGATGGCTTCAGCCAGCGAGCGGTTCGAGCTACTCAGCGGGTGGCGGCGACGGGTTTCCGAGAAGCGCTTGAGCAGCGTTTCTTCGTCGGCATCCAGGTACAGCACGTCGCAATGGATATGCTTGGCGCGTACCTCTTCAAGCAATTCCGGGAATCGCGTGAGGTGGCTGGGCAGGTTGCGGGCGTCAATCGACACCGCCACCAGCGGTTGCGCCAGCTCGGTGTGGATCAGCGCGCGCTCCGCCAACTCGGGCAACAGGCCCGCCGGCAAGTTGTCGATGCAATAGAAACCGTTGTCCTCAAGCACGTTGAGGGCAGTACTTTTACCTGAGCCGGAACGCCCGCTGACGATGATCAAACGCATGATTACTGCCCGCTTTGCTCATCCAGGACAACCTGATACAGCGCTTCATTGGTGCTGGCGCTACGCAGTTTCTTACGTACTTCTTCACGGTCGAGCATGCTGGCGATCTGCCTGAGCAGTTCCAGGTGCGCATCGGTAGCGGCCTCCGGGACCAGCAGGACAAACAGCAGGTCAACCGGGGCGCCATCGATGGCGTCGAAATCAGTGGGGGCGTCCAGGTGTAACAGGGCGCTTACCGGAGTTTCACAGCCTTTGAGGCGGCAATGAGGAATAGCGATGCCGTTGCCAAAACCGGTCGAGCCGAGTTTTTCACGGGCAATCAGAGCCTCGTACACGTCTTGCATCACCAGTTCAGGCACTTCGCGGCTGATCAGGTTGGCAATCTGTTCGAGGGCTTTCTTTTTACTGCCGCCCGGCGCGTTCACAAGGGAACGGCCGGGGGTCAGGATGGTTTCAAGTCGAATCATGGGTGGGGAGTGTTAGCGGCCTGTGCCTTGAAGAAGGCTCTGCTGCTTTTCCTTATGCTTTTTGATTTGGCGATCCAGCTTGTCGGTCAGGTCGTCAATAGCGGCATACATATCTGCATGCTCTGCATTGGCGACTACTTCCCCGCCGGGTATACGCAAGGTGGCTTCGATTTTCTGCTTCAGCTTTTCGACAGACATGATGACTTGCACATTGGTGATCTTGTCGAAATGCCCCTCAATTCGTTTGAGTTTCTCGCTGATGTAGGCGCGCAGCGGTTCGGTCACTTCCAGTTGGTGTCCACTGATGTTGACTTGCATACAGCTTCTCCTTCGTTGCCAGTGCATAAAGCGGCGGGTAGGAATACCCGCCACTGGAACGCTGTGGCCCGCCCGTCACATCAACCGCTTACGCTCGCTGGAAGGCGCGATCCCAAGGGACTCGCGGTACTTGGCGACGGTTCGACGGGCGACCTGAATGCCTTGTGCCTCCAGTAAACCAGCGATCTTGCTGTCACTCAACGGCTTTTTCTGATTTTCCGCGGCAACCAGTTTTTTGATGATCGCGCGGATCGCCGTGGACGAGCATTCGCCGCCTTCGGAGGTGCTGACGTGGCTGGAGAAAAAGTATTTCAGCTCATATATACCCCGTGGGGTATGCATGAATTTCTGGGTGGTTACCCGGGAAATGGTCGACTCATGCATGCCAACGGCTTCGGCAATATCATGCAGTACCAACGGCTTCATCGCCTCGTCGCCGTACTCCAGGAAGCCGCGCTGATGCTCGACGATCTGGGTGGCTACCTTCATCAGGGTCTCGTTGCGGCTTTGCAGGCTCTTGATGAACCAGCGCGCTTCCTGCAACTGGTTGCGCATGAAGGTGTTGTCGGCACTGGTATCGGCCCGGCGCACGAACCCGGCGTATTGCGGGTTGACCCGCAGGCGTGGCACCGATTCCTGGTTCAGTTCCACCAGCCAGCGCTCGTTGTCCTTGCGCACGATCACGTCAGGCACGACATATTCGGCTTCGCTGGACTCGATCTGCGAGCCGGGGCGCGGGTTGAGGCTCTGTACCAGCTCGATGATCTGGCGCAGGTCATCTTCCTTGAGCTTCATGCGGCGCATCAACTGGCTGTAGTCGCGGCTGCCCAGCAGGTCGATGTAGTCGGTGACCAGGCGTTGGGCCTCGGTCAGCCACGGGGTCTTGGCGGGTAGCTGGCGCAGTTGCAGCAACAGGCACTCGCTGAGATTGCGCGCGCCAATGCCGGCAGGCTCGAACTGCTGGATGCGGTGCAGCACCGCTTCGATTTCGTCCAGCTCGATGTCCAGTTCCGGGTCGAAGGCCTCGAGGATTTCCTCAAGGGTCTCGTCCAGGTAGCCCTGATTATTGATGCAATCGATCAGGGTCACGGCGATCAGGCGATCGGTGTCGGACATCGGGGCAAGGTTCAGCTGCCACAGCAGATGGCTCTGCAGGCTCTCGCCAACGGAGGTGCGGGTGGTGAAGTCCCACTCGTCATCGTCGTTGCTGGGCAGGCTGCTGGCGCTGGTCTGGTAGACATCTTCCCAGGCCGTGTCCACGGGCAGTTCGTTGGGAATGCGTTCGTTCCATTCGCCTTCTTCCAGGTTATCCACCGTGGGGGCGGCTTCCTGGTAGGACGGTTCCTGGACGTCGGGATTGGGTTTTTGCTCTATGTTGTCGGCCAGTGGGTCGGCATTATCGAAGTCGTCGCCTTCTTCCTGGCGTTCGAGCATCGGGTTGGACTCCAGGGCCTCCTGGATTTCCTGTTGCAGGTCCAGGGTCGACAATTGGAGCAGGCGGATGGCCTGTTGCAGCTGCGGTGTCATCGTCAGCTGCTGGCCCATTCTCAGGACTAGCGATGGTTTCATGGCGGGGGCTTAACACCTTATTCGCCGGCGCAATGCGCCATCCACGACAGGGCGCGTGAGCGCCAAACATAAGCAAATTATATGCCTGATATCGGGGGTTTTGCCTAGAGCGCGGTAACAATAAAAATAATGAGGTTTTTATTGACTCCCGCGCCCGATGGCGAATGTCCTGACATCACAGTGGTTACAGGCGGAACTCGTGCCCCAGATACACTTCCTTGACCAGTTCGTTGGCCAGGATGGTGGCGGAGTCGCCTTCGGCAATCAGTTGGCCGTCGTTTACGATGTAGGCGGTTTCACAGATATCCAGGGTCTCACGCACGTTGTGGTCGGTGATCAGCACGCCGATCCCCTTGGCCTTGAGGTGATGGATGATCTGCTTGATGTCGCCTACCGAAATCGGGTCGACACCGGCGAAGGGTTCGTCCAGCAGGATGAACTTCGGTGCAGTGGCCAGGGCGCGGGCGATTTCCACGCGACGACGTTCGCCGCCGGACAGGCTCATGCCGAGGTTGTCACGAATGTGGTTGATGTGGAACTCCTGCAACAGGCTTTCCAGCTCTTGGCGGCGCCCATCGCGATCCAGTTCCTTGCGGGTCTCAAGGATCGCCATGATGTTGTCGGACACTGACAGTTTGCGGAAGATCGACGCCTCCTGGGGGAGATAGCCGATACCGGCCCGTGCACGACCGTGCATTGGCTGGTGGCTCACGTCCAGGTCATCGATCAATACACGGCCCTGGTCTGCCTGGACCAGGCCGACAATCATGTAGAAACAGGTGGTCTTGCCGGCACCGTTGGGGCCAAGCAGGCCGACGATCTGGCCGCTGTCGATCGACAGGCTGACGTCGCGCACGACCTGACGGCTTTTATAGGCCTTGGCCAGATGCTGGGCTTTCAGGGTTGCCATTACTGGGCCTTCTTCTTCGGCTGGATAACCATGTCAATGCGCGGACGTGGCGCGGTGACCTTGGTGCCATTGGCGCGGCCAGCAGTGGCGACCTGCTTGACGGTGTCGTAGACGATTTTCTCGCCTTCGGTCGAGTTGCCGTCGCTGCTGATCACTTTGGCGCGGTCAGTCAGTACGATGCGGTTCTGCGGCGCGTGGTACTGGATGGTTACGCCGTAGCCTTTGATCGGGCCTGGATCGGCGGCGTTTTGCTTCTGTTCGAAATAGGCAAGGTTGCCCACCGAGGTCACGACGTCGATGTCGCCGGCCGGGGTGCGGGTCAGGGTGACGGTATTGCCGGTAATCTTCATCGAACCTTGAGTGATGATTACGTCGCCCTTGTAGGTCGCGATACCTTGCTTGTCATCCAGTTGCGCATCGTCAGCCTGAATATGGATCGGTTGCTGGCTATCGTTCGGCAGAGCCCAGGCGCTCACGCTTCCCAGTGCTGCGCCCAGACCGAGCAAAATAGGGAGGGTTTTAACGAGCCTCATACTGTCCTCTTACGTTCGATAGCAGGTGTATCCTGCTTTCTTTCAAATACGCTTTCATTCCCTTGCCAGTCGATACACCGCCAGCGCCGTCGATTCTAACGTCTTGCTCGGTCTGCGCATATTGCTTCTGTGGGAATACGGTCATGCGACTGCTGGTAATGATGGTGTCGCGGTTCTGGGCGTCAGTACGCGCAACGCGCACCGAGTCGATCAGTTCCACTTCGGTACCGTCCGGGTTGACCTCGCCACGCTTGCTGGTGACGTGCCACGGGAATTCGGTGCCGCGATACAGATTCAGGTCCGGATTGGTCAGCAATGTGACCTCTGAAGCCTTCAAGTGTTCGACCTTGTCCGACGTCATTTCGTACTGCACCTTGCCGTCAGGCAGGAACTGCACGCTGTAGGCGTTGGTGGCGTAATAGTCGATGGCGCCCTGGTCGGCCTGCACGACAGGCTGATCGAGGAAGCGCTCCGGGCTGATATTCCAGTAGCCCACCGCGAGGAACAGTGCGGCAATGGCTCCGAATATCAGGAAGTTGCGAATCTTTTTGCTCAGCATAGAAGGCTCTATAGGTAGGCGGCGTGGGCCGCTTCAAGGCTGCCCTGGGCGCGCAGGATCAGCTCGCAGAACTCGCGGGCGGCACCTTCGCCGCCACGGGCCTGGGTAATGCCGTGGGCGTGTTCGCGAACAAACGATGCGGCATTGGCCACGGCCATGCCCAGGCCCACGCGCCGGATCACCGGCAGGTCAGGCAAGTCATCGCCCAGATAGGCGACTTGCTCATAGCTTAGGTTGAGTTTGCCAAGAAGCTCATCCAGAACCACCAGTTTATCCTCGCGGCCCTGGTAGAGGTAAGGAATCCCCAGGTTTTGTGCGCGGCGTTCCACGACCGGGGTCTTGCGACCACTGATAATCGCAGTCTGCACGCCAGAGGCCATCAGCATCTTGATGCCCTGGCCGTCCAGCGTATTGAACGTCTTGAATTCGCTGCCATCTTCGAGGAAGTACAGGCGGCCGTCAGTCAGTACGCCATCGACGTCGAAAATCGCCAGCTTGATGGCCTTGCCCCGTTGCAACAGGTCGGTGTTCATTTACATCACTCCTGCGCGCAGCAAATCGTGCATATTCAGGGCGCCAATCGGATGATCGGCATCGTCGACCACCACCAGGGCGCCGATTTTATGGTCTTCCATGATCTTCAGGGCTTCGGCGGCGAGCATTTCGGCGCGGGCGGTCTTGCCATGAGGGGTCATGACTTGATCGATGGTCGCGGTATGGATATCAATGGCGCGATCCAGGGTGCGGCGCAGGTCGCCGTCGGTGAAGACCCCGGCCAGGCGGCCGTCGGCCTCCAGAATCACGGTCATGCCCAGGCCCTTGCGGGTCATTTCCATCAGCGCGTCCTTGAGCAGGGTCCCGCGCTGTACCTGGGGCAGTTCGTCGCCGGCATGCATCACATTTTCCACTTTCAGCAACAGGCGACGGCCAAGGGCGCCACCTGGGTGGGAAAAGGCGAAGTCTTCGGCGGTAAAGCCGCGGGCTTCCAGCAGGGCCACGGCCAGCGCGTCGCCCATGACCAGGGCGGCGGTAGTGGAAGAGGTCGGCGCCAGGTTGAGCGGGCAGGCCTCGTGGGCCACATGCACATTCAGGTTCACTTCGGCGGCCTTGGCCAGCGTCGAGTCCGGGTTGCCGGTCATGCTGATCAGCTTGATGCCCAGGCGTTTGATCAGCGGCAGCAGGGTCACGATTTCGTTGGTGGTGCCGGAGTTGGACAGGGCCACAATCACGTCATCGCGGGTGATCATGCCCATGTCGCCATGGCTGGCTTCGGCCGGGTGCACGAAAAACGCCGTGGTGCCGGTGCTGGCCAGGGTGGCGGCAATCTTGTTGCCGACATGGCCAGACTTGCCCATGCCGACCACGACAACCCGGCCTTTGCTGGCCAGGATCATCTCGCAGGCGCGTACGAAATCTGCGTCGATATGGGCCAGCAAGCCTTCTACGGCTTCAAGCTCGAGGCGGATGGTGCGTTGTGCGGATTGAATAAGGTCGCTGGATTGGCTCATGTCTGAAATCGTATAGCCTGACGAAAAGTCGGCGATTATAGCGGTAATGAACAATTCCCTCACGCAAGTTCGTCAGGGTTTGTTCGCCTCGGATGTGAGAACACTCTCAAATACGCGTTTACCTGTCATGTTTCTGAACAAGCGCTGCTGCGGCCTTGGGCGCTTTATGTCAGCAGTGATATAGTTCGCCGCCAGTTCGGTCCGCGCAGCTCACATGTGTCTAACTGTCGCAAGCAGTTGTCCCAAACGTGGTGTCTGAGTGAGAAGCTGCATCCCAAGGAGTTTAGATGAGTGCCGATAACGCCTACGCGGTCGAGCTGAAGGGCCTTTCCTTCAAGCGCGGTACGCGCAGCATCTTCAATAATGTCGATATTCGCATTCCCCGCGGCAAGGTGACGGGCATCATGGGGCCGTCCGGTTGCGGCAAGACGACCCTGCTGCGCCTGATGGGCATGCAGCTGCGTCCCACTGCCGGCGAAGTCTGGGTCAATGGCCAGAACCTGCCGACCCTGTCGCGCAGCGACCTGTTCGATGCGCGCAAGCACATGGGAGTGCTGTTCCAGAGCGGTGCTCTGTTCACCGATCTTGATGTTTTCGAAAACGTCGCGTTCCCGCTGCGGGTGCATACCCAGCTGTCCGAAGAAATGATTCGTGACATCGTGCTGTTGAAACTGCAGGCCGTAGGGCTTCGCGGTGCCATCGACTTGATGCCTGACGAGCTTTCCGGCGGTATGAAACGACGTGTAGCCCTGGCACGGGCGATTGCTCTCGACCCGCAGATCCTGATGTATGACGAGCCGTTTGTCGGCCAGGACCCTATCGCCATGGGCGTACTGGTGCGCCTGATCCGCCTGCTCAACGATGCGCTGGGCATCACCAGCATCGTGGTTTCCCATGACCTGGCCGAAACCGCGAGCATCGCCGACTATCTCTATGTCGTCGGCGATGGCCAGGTATTGGGGCAGGGCACGCCTGAAGAGCTGATGAATGCTGATAACCCGCGCATCCGCCAATTCATGACCGGCGATCCTGATGGCCCGGTGCCTTTTCATTTTCCGGCAGCGGACTACCGCTCAGATCTTCTGGGGAAGCGCTGATGCGCAAGACATCTTTAATCGAGAAGGTTCGCCTTTTCGGTCGCTCGGGCATCGACATCGTCGAAGTGCTCGGGCGTTCGACGATTTTCCTGTTTCACGCCTTGCTTGGCCGCGGCGGCATCGGCGGCGGTTTTGGCTTGCTGCTCAAGCAGTTGCATTCGGTTGGCGTGATGTCCCTGGTGATCATCGTTGTCTCCGGGGTGTTCATCGGCATGGTGCTGGCGTTGCAGGGGTTCAATATCCTGTCCAGCTACGGTTCAGAGCAGGCGGTGGGGCAGATGGTTGCGCTGACGCTACTGCGTGAACTGGGGCCGGTAGTCACGGCATTGCTGTTTGCCGGGCGCGCCGGTTCTGCCTTGACCGCCGAGATCGGTAATATGAAGGCCACCGAGCAGCTGTCCAGCCTGGAAATGATCGGCGTGGACCCGCTCAAGTACATTGTTGCCCCGCGCCTGTGGGCCGGCTTCATCTCCTTGCCACTGCTGGCGATGATTTTCAGCGTGGTCGGGATCTGGGGCGGTTCCTGGGTGGCGGTGGACTGGCTGGGAGTCTACGACGGCTCCTACTGGGCCAATATGCAAAACAGCGTGACCTTCAGCGGTGACGTGCTCAATGGCATTATCAAGAGCATCGTCTTCGCCTTTGTCGTGACTTGGATCGCCGTATTCCAAGGCTATGACTGTGAGCCCACTTCAGAAGGGATCAGTCGAGCCACCACCAAGACCGTTGTGTACGCCTCGCTGGCGGTACTGGGCCTTGACTTCATTTTGACCGCCTTGATGTTTGGAGATTTCTGATGCAAAACCGCACTGTGGAAATCGGTGTCGGCCTTTTCTTGCTGGCTGGCATCCTGGCTTTACTGTTGCTCGCCCTGCGAGTCAGCGGCTTGTCGGCCAGCCCGGCCGCCGATACCTATAAACTTTACGCCTACTTCGACAATATCGCCGGTTTGACGGTCAGAGCTAAAGTGACCATGGCCGGTGTGACCATCGGCAAGGTCACGGCAATCGATCTGGACCGCGACAGCTTCACCGGCCGAGTGACCCTGCAACTGGACAAGAAGGTAGATAACCTGCCGACTGACTCCACGGCGTCTATCCTCACGGCGGGTCTGCTGGGCGAAAAGTACATCGGTATCAGCGTGGGCGGGGAAGAAGCCTTGCTCAAGGATGGTTCGACCATTCATGACACACAGTCGTCGCTGGTATTGGAGGACCTGATCGGTAAATTCCTGCTTAATACG
Source organism: Pseudomonas proteolytica (assembly GCF_007858275.1). GTDB lineage: Bacteria > Pseudomonadota > Gammaproteobacteria > Pseudomonadales > Pseudomonadaceae > Aquipseudomonas > Aquipseudomonas proteolytica. The sequence continues at coordinate 177,388 of NZ_VFEV01000001.1, read as the reverse complement.
GTTAGTAAAGACGCCAAATGAGGAGTTTGTTCATGATCTCTACCTTGCGACGTGGCCTGTTGGTGCTGTTGGCAGCCTTGCCATTGATGGCTAACGCCGTGGCGGCGCCTACGGCGCACGACATTATTGATAGAACTACCAAGGAGCTGCTGGCTGACCTTGCGGCAAACAAGGAGCAGTACAAACAGAGCCCAAGCGCGTTCTACGATGCCCTTAACGGCATTGTTGGGCCGGTGGTCGACGCTGATGGCATCTCCCGCAGCATCATGACCGTCAAGTACTCGCGCAAGGCCACGCCTGCGCAGATGCAGCGCTTCCAGGAAAACTTCAAGCGCAGCCTGATGCAGTTCTATGGCAACGCGCTGCTGGAATACAACAACCAGGGCATCGTCGTTTCCCCGGCCAAGGATGAGTCCGGCAACCGCACCAGCGTGGATATGCAGGTCAAGGGCAACAATGGCTCGGTCTATCCGGTTTCCTACACCCTTGAGAAAATCAACGGTGAGTGGAAAGTGCGCAACGTGATCATCAACGGCATCAACATTGGCAAGTTGTTCCGTGACCAGTTCGCCGATGCCATGCAGCGCAATGGCAACGACCTGGACAAGACCATCGATGGTTGGGCTGGCGAAGTGGCCAAGGCCAAGGAAGTGACCGAAGAAGCCGCAGAGAAGCAGGCCCCATGACCGAGTCGGCTGTTCGTCAAGGCCAGGCCGGCGAGCTGCTCCTCAGCGGCGTGCTCGACTACAGCACCGGGCCGGCCCTGCGCAAGCAGGGCCAGGCGTTGATCAATGCCAGCACCGCGCAGGCATTGGTTATCGATTGCTCGGCGGTGGTGAAGTCCAGCAGTGTTGGCTTGTCATTGCTCCTGTGTTTCCTACGTGACGCCGCAGCGGTCAATAAACCTGTCAGTATTCGCGCATTACCCGAGGATATGCGTGAAATCGCCCAGGTTAGCGGTTTGACCGAGCTGTTGGCGCATCCTTAATACACATTATTGAAGAAGCCCCCCGTCAGAGTCCTGCTATGCGGGGTTCGCAGGCGCGGGGCTTTTTTGTATGATGTGCGACCCGCGCGCACTGGGCGCCGATAGAGGTTGAGCATGCAGGCCCTAGAAGTTAAAAGCTTCCTTGAAGGAAAGCTGCCGAATACTGAGGTTGCAGTTGAAGGCGAAGGCTGCAATTTCCAGCTGAACGTGATTAGCGATGAACTGGCGGCATTGAGCCCGGTCAAGCGTCAGCAGCAGATCTATGCCCATTTGAGCCCGTGGATCGCCGATGGCAGCATCCATGCGGTCACTATGAAATTTTTCAGCCGCGCGGCCTGGGCCGAGCGCACCTGAGCCCCCAAGGCGTCGAGATTCTTATGGATAAATTGATTATTACCGGCGGTGCCCGTCTTGATGGCGAAATCCGTATCTCCGGGGCTAAAAACTCGGCCTTGCCGATCCTGGCCGCTACCTTGCTGTGCGATGGCCCGGTTACCGTAGCCAACCTGCCACACCTGCACGACATCACCACCATGATCGAGCTGTTCGGTCGCATGGGCATTGAGCCGGTGATCGACGAGAAGCTGTCGGTCGAAATCGACCCGCGCACCATCAAGACCCTGATCGCACCGTACGAATTGGTGAAAACCATGCGTGCCTCGATCCTGGTACTGGGCCCGATGGTTGCCCGTTTCGGCGAAGCCGAAGTGGCACTGCCTGGCGGTTGCGCCATCGGCTCGCGTCCGGTCGACCTGCACATCCGTGGCCTGGAGGCCATGGGCGCGACCATCGACGTCGAAGGCGGCTACATCAAGGCCAAGGCGCCGGAAGGCGGCCTGCGTGGCGCCAACTTCTTCTTTGATACCGTCAGCGTGACCGGTACCGAGAACATCATGATGGCTGCGGCCCTGGCCAATGGCCGTAGTGTCCTGCAGAACGCCGCGCGTGAGCCGGAAGTGGTCGACCTGGCCAACTTCCTGATCGCCATGGGTGCCAACATCACCGGCGCCGGCACCGACACCATCACCATCGACGGTGTGAAGCGCCTGCACTCGGCGACCTACAAAGTGATGCCGGACCGTATCGAGACCGGTACCTACCTGGTTGCTGCTGCCGTCACCGGTGGTCGCGTCAAGGTCAAGGACACCGATCCGACCATCCTTGAAGCGGTCCTGGAAAAACTGCGCGAAGCGGGTGCCGAAATCACCACCGGCGAAGACTGGATCGAGCTGAACATGCACGGCAAGCGGCCTAAAGCCGTCAACGTGCGTACCGCTCCGTACCCGGCCTTCCCGACCGACATGCAGGCGCAGTTCATCTCCTTGAACGCGATTGCCGAAGGCACCGGTGCGGTGATCGAGACCATTTTCGAAAACCGCTTCATGCACGTGTATGAATTGCACCGCATGGGCGCCAAGATCCAGGTCGAAGGCAACACTGCCATCGTTACCGGTATCGAGCAGCTCAAGGGCGCGCCAGTAATGGCCACCGACCTGCGGGCCTCGGCCAGCCTGGTGATCTCGGCGCTGTGCGCTGACGGCGACACCCTGATCGATCGCATCTACCACATAGACCGTGGCTACGAGTGCATCGAAGAAAAACTGCAGATGCTCGGCGCGAAAATCCGCCGCGTACCGGGCTAGTCCTCGGGGCTGTCAACACCGTCATTGTGGCGAGGGAGCTTGCTCCCGCTGGGGCGCGAAGCGGCCCTGCTCTTTAAGGCCGGGACTGCTGCGCAGTCCAGCGGGAGCAAGCTCCCTCGCCACAGGACGATGTATGCTGTTAGCAGATTTGTTTCAAATCGAGGCTGTCATGGCCTCGATCTGTGTCTGGCGCCGTTTGCGACCGGACAGCAATAGCCTGATGAAGGACTGACGTTTCCCATGTTGACCATCGCACTGTCCAAGGGCCGCATCCTTGACGATACATTGCCGCTTCTGGCTGAAGCGGGCATCGTGCCGACCGAGAATCCGGACAAGAGCCGCAAGCTGATCATCCCCACGACCCAGGACGACGTTCGTCTGTTGATCGTGCGTGCTACCGACGTGCCGACCTATGTTGAACATGGCGCCGCCGACCTCGGTGTCGCCGGTAAGGACGTGCTGATGGAATACGGTGGTCAGGGCCTGTACGAGCCGCTGGACCTGCGTATTGCCCTGTGCAAGCTGATGACCGCCGGCCGTGTCGGTGACGTCGAGCCCAAGGGCCGCCTGCGGGTAGCCACCAAGTTCGTCAACGTCGCCAAGCGTTATTACGCCGAGCAAGGCCTTCAGGTCGATATCATCAAGCTCTACGGCTCGATGGAGCTGGCGCCGCTGATTGGCCTGGCCGACAAGATCATCGACGTGGTCGACACCGGCAACACCCTGCGCGCCAATGGCCTGGAACCCCAGGACTTTATCGCCGACATCAGCTCCCGCCTGATCGTCAACAAAGCTTCGATGAAAATGCAGCACGCCCGTATCCAGGCGTTGATCGACACCCTGCGCAAGGCAGTGGAGTCTCGACACCGCGGTTGACTCACCTGCGCGGCCTTAGGTCGCGCCCGTCTATCCGCCTCATAGCCAGAATTCTCGGGTGCCCAAGCGGAAACGACTGCTAGTTTAGGGCGCCTGAGTTTTTGCCAATTCTATTGAGGCCCTCGCTATGACCACGTCCACTGCAATTGCCCGACTCAACGCTGCCGACCCGGATTTCGCCCATCATCTGGATCATCTGCTGAGCTGGGAAAGTGTGTCCGACGACTCGGTCAACCAGCGGGTTCTCGACATCATCAAGGCTGTGCGCGAGCGCGGCGATGCGGCGCTGGTGGACTTTACCCGGCAGTTCGACGGCCTGGACGTCAAGTCCATGGCCGACCTGATCCTGCCCCGCGAACGCCTGGAGCTGGCCCTGACGCGCATCACTGCGCCCCAGCGTGAAGCCCTGGAAGTCGCGGCAGCGCGGGTGCGCAGCTACCACGAAAAACAGAAACAGGATTCCTGGAGCTACACCGAGGCTGATGGCACGGTGCTGGGGCAGAAAGTCACGCCCCTGGACCGCGCCGGCCTGTACGTGCCGGGTGGCAAGGCTTCTTATCCGTCATCGGTCTTGATGAATGCCATCCCCGCCAAGGTTGCCGGCGTGACAGAAGTGGTCATGGTGGTCCCGACCCCGCGCGGTGAAATCAACGAGCTGGTGCTGGCCGCGGCCTGCATTGCCGGGGTTGATCGTGTGTTCACCATCGGCGGTGCCCAGGCAGTCGCCGCGTTGGCCTACGGCACCGAAAGTGTGCCGAAGGTGGACAAGGTGGTCGGCCCCGGCAATATCTACGTGGCCACCGCCAAACGCCACGTGTTTGGCCAGGTCGGTATCGACATGATTGCCGGCCCGTCGGAAATCCTCGTGGTGTGCGACGGCCAGACCGACCCGGACTGGATCGCCATGGACCTGTTCTCCCAGGCCGAACACGACGAAGACGCCCAGGCGATCCTGGTCAGCCCCGACGCCGAGTTCCTCGACAAGGTGGCGGCCAGCATCAATAAACTGTTGCCGACCATGGAACGTGCCGAGATTATCGAGAAGTCGATCAATGGCCGTGGCGCGCTGATCCTGGTGCAGGACATGGAGCAGGCCATCGAAGTGGCCAATCGCATCGCTCCCGAGCACTTGGAGCTGTCCGTGGCCGACCCACAAGCCTGGCTGCCGTCGATTCGCCACGCCGGGGCGATCTTCATGGGCCGCCACACCAGTGAGGCCCTGGGCGACTACTGCGCGGGTCCCAACCACGTATTGCCAACGTCCGGTACCGCGCGTTTCTCGTCGCCGCTGGGGGTGTATGACTTCCAGAAGCGCTCGTCGATCATCTTCTGCTCGCCCCAGGGCGCTTCCGAGCTGGGCAAGACTGCCTCGGTGCTGGCCCGTGGCGAATCGTTGAGCGCACACGCCCGTAGCGCCGAATACCGCATCGTCAAGGGAGAGTAAGGCATGAGCAAATTCTGGAGCCCCTTCGTCAAGAACCTGGTGCCTTACGTGCCCGGCGAGCAGCCGAAGCTGACCAAGCTGGTCAAGCTCAACACCAACGAAAACCCTTATGGGCCATCGCCCAAGGCGCTGGCAGCCATGCAGGCCGAGCTGAACGACAACCTGCGTTTGTACCCCGACCCCAACAGCGACCTGCTCAAGCAGGCCGTGGCCAAGTATTACGGGGTCGATGCGAGCAAGGTCTTCCTCGGCAATGGTTCCGATGAAGTCCTGGCGCACATCTTCCACGGCCTGTTCCAGCACGACTTGCCGCTGCTGTTTCCGGATATCAGCTACAGCTTTTATCCAGTCTACTGCGGGCTGTACGGCATCAAGTCCGACCCGGTGCCGCTGGACGAGCAGTTCCAGATCCGCGTGGCGGACTACGCCAAGCCCAATGGCGGCATCATCTTCCCCAACCCGAACGCGCCGACCGGCTGCGTGCTGGCGCTGGATGCGGTGGAGCAGTTGCTCAAGGCCTGCCCCGATTCGGTGGTGGTGGTCGATGAGGCCTATATCGACTTCGGTGGCGAAACCGCCATCAGCCTAGTAGACCGTTACCCCAACCTGCTGGTCACCCAGACCCTCTCCAAATCGCGCTCACTGGCCGGTTTGCGCGTAGGCCTAGCGGTGGGCCATCCGGACCTGATAGAGGCGCTGGAGCGGGTCAAGAACAGCTTCAACTCCTATCCGCTGGATCGCCTGGCGATTGTTGGCGCGGCGGCGGCCTTTGAAGATCGTGAATACTTCGAGAAGACCTGCCAGTTGGTCATCGACAGTCGCGAGAAGGTGGTTGCGCAGTTGCAGGGTAAAGGCTTTGAAGTGCTGCCTTCGGCGGCCAACTTCATCTTTGCCCGCCACCCACGGCACGACGCCGCCGGCCTGGCGGCCAAGCTGCGCGAGCAAGGGGTGATCGTGCGGCACTTCAAGCAGGAGCGGATTGCCCAGTTCCTGCGGATCAGCATCGGCACGCCAGAGCAGAACCAGGCGCTGGTCGATGGCTTGGGCGATCTTTAAGGTTTAAACCTGTATTGGCTGCCCTGGCCTCATCGCGGCATAGGTATCTACACAACTTTCAGAAACTGACGAACTCTCCTGTGGCGAGCGGGCTTGCCCCGCGCTGGGCTGCGAAGCAGCCCAAAAAGCCCTCCACGTTTCTTCAGATAAACCGCGACGCCCGGGTTTAGGGCTGCTTCGCAGCCCAGCGCGGGGCAAGCCCGCTCGCCACAACTGCTCTATCTGTCTGGATTTGGGCGTTGCGGCAAAGTTGTGTAGATACCTATGCTCATCGCGGGCCAGCCCGGCTCCCACACACACAAATGCATTGCAATGTGGGAACCGGGCTTGCCCGCGATGAGGTCATCAGCAACACCGACAATCCGTAGCCTTTAGAGCAACGGCTCGTCCGGCTTCTTGTGCTTCCAGCCGTCATTGCCCGGCAGCAGCAGGTTCAAGCCAATCGCTACCACCGCACACAGGGCGATGCCCTTGAGGCCGAAATCGTCCGGACCGGTGCCGGTGCCGATCAGCACACCGCCAATCCCGAATACCAGGGTCACCGACACAATCACCAGATTGCGTGCTTCCCCCAGGTCGATCTTGTGACGGATCAGGGTATTCATCCCCACCGCGGCAATCGAGCCGAACAACAGGCACAGAATCCCGCCCATCACCGGCACCGGAATGCTCTGCAGCAGCGCGCCGAACTTGCCGACAAAGGCCAGGGTGATGGCAAATACCGCCGCCCAGGTCATGATCTTCGGGTTGTAGTTCTTGGTCAGCATCACCGCGCCGGTCACTTCGGCGTAGGTGGTGTTGGGCGGGCCGCCGAACAGGCCGGCAGTGGTGGTGGCGATGCCGTCGCCCAATAGCGTGCGATGCAGGCCGGGCTTTTTCAGGTAATCGCGACCGGTCACGCTACCCACGGCAATCACGCCGCCGATGTGTTCGATAGCGGGTGCCAGGGCCACCGGCACGATAAACAGGATCGCCTGCCAGTTGAATTCCGGCGCGGTGAAGTGGGGCAGGGCGAGCCATGGCGCGGCGGCGATCTTCGCGGTGTCGACCACGCCAAAGTAGAACGACATGCCAAAACCCACCAATACCCCGGCAATGATCGGCACCAGGCGGAAAATGCCCTTGCCGAACACGGCCACGATCAGCGTGGTCAGCAGCGCCGGCATCGAGATCATCATGGCCGTCTGGTAATGGATCAGCTCGGCACCGTCACCACTCTTGCCCATCGCCATATTGGCGGCAATCGGCGCCATGGCCAGGCCAATGGAGATGATCACCGGCCCGATGACCACGGGCGGCAGCAGCCGGTCGATAAAACCGGTGCCCTTGATCTTCACCGCCAGGCCGAGAAAGGTGTAGACGAAACCTGCTGCCATCACGCCGCCCATGGTCGCCGCGAGGCCGAACTGGCCCTTGGCGAGAATGATCGGGGTGATAAAGGCAAAGCTCGATGCCAGGAACACCGGCACTTGGCGCCCTGTCACGATCTGGAACAGCAACGTGCCCAGGCCTGCGGTAAACAGTGCAACGTTTGGATCAAGACCTGTGATCAGTGGCATCAACACCAACGCGCCAAATGCTACGAAGAGCATCTGTGCGCCAGACAGGATCTGGCGCCAAAGCGGGTCGTTGAATTCATCCTGCATGTTCACGCGTCCTTCTGCTTGGTGCCGAAGATTTTATCGCCCGCATCGCCCAGGCCCGGAATGATGTAGCCGTGTTCGTTCAGGCGTTCATCGATGGACGCGGTGTAAATCACCACATCCGGGTGCGCTTTTTCTACGGCGGCGATACCTTCGGGCGCAGCCACCAGCACCATGGCGCGGATGTCCTTGCAGCCGGCTTTCTTCAGCAGGTCGATGGTGGCGACCATGGAACTGCCGGTGGCCAGCATCGGGTCGATGATCATCGCCAGGCGTTCGTCGATTTCCGGGACGAGTTTTTCCAGGTAGGTGTGGGCCTGCAGGGTTTCTTCGTTGCGGGCGACGCCCACAGCGCTGACCTTGGCGCCTGGGATCAGGCTCAGCACGCCTTCGAGCATGCCGATACCGGCGCGCAGGATCGGCACCACGGTAATTTTCTTGCCGGCGATTTTCTCGACCTGGACGGGACCGCACCAACCGGGGATCTCGTAGTTTTCCAGGGGTAAATCTTTCGTGGCTTCGTAGGTGAGCAACGCTCCGACTTCCTGAGCAAGCTCACGGAAGTTCTTCGTGCTAATGTCGGCGCGGCGCATAAGGCCGAGCTTGTGTCGGATCAGCGGGTGGCGGATCTCACGGATGGGCATGGGGAAGGCTCCGGCGGCGGGCAAAAAAACCGGCCTAGATTAATCTATCCGAGGGTGTTGTCCTATAGACAACAAGTACGTTAGTCCATAAAGGCTTGAACGTTGCGTCCCAGAGGCGTACCTTCGCCCGCTTTTCTTGCCACAGTACCCCTGGAGAGCGCCATGTCCGCTGATCTCGACCATATCCGTCAAATCATGCGCGAGGCTGACTGCCTGTACACCGAAGCACAAGTCGAAGAGGCTATCGCCAAGGTCGGCGCGCACATCACCCGTGAAATGGCCGACACCAACCCGGTGGTGTTCTGTGTGATGAACGGTGGTCTGATTTTCGCCGGCAAATTGCTGACTCATCTGCAATTCCCCCTGGAAGCGTCCTACCTGCACGCCACGCGCTATCGCAATGAAACCAGCGGCGGCGACCTGTTCTGGAAGGCCAAGCCGGAAGTGTCGTTCATCGACCGCGACGTATTGATCATCGACGACATCCTCGACGAGGGTCACACCCTGGGCGCGATCATCGACTTCTGCAAACACGCCGGCGCGCGCAAAGTGCACACCGCCGTGCTGATCGACAAGGACCACGACCGCAAGGCCCGCCCGGACCTGAAGGCCGATTACGTTGGCCTGCCGTGCATCGACCGCTACATTTTCGGTTATGGCATGGACTACAAGGGCTACTGGCGCAATGCCAATGGCATCTTTGCTGTGAAGAGGATGTAAGCCATGGCGCGTTTTCTTGATCAATCGCTGTTTGCCGAATTGGCCGAGAAAGCCGCCGCCAACCCCCGGGGCCGGCAGAACGTCAACTTCCATCAGATGGAAGAGCCGTGTCATCGCATGGCTGTCGGCTTGCAGCCACACACCTACGTGCAACCTCATCGTCACCTCACCGCTGACAAGGCCGAGACCTTGCTGGTGCTCAAGGGGCGCCTGGGCATTCTGATCTTCAGCGAGTCAGGCGAAGTCCTGGAGCGGCGCGTCCTGCAGGCGGGTGGCGATTGCCAGGGTGTTGATCTGTCGCCCGGCGTTTTCCACGGCCTGGTGGTGCTTGAGCCCGACTCGGTGATGTTCGAGTGCAAGGCTGGCCCCTATCGCCCGGTGGGCGAAGGCGAACTGGCCACCTGGGCACCCCGGGAAGGCGAAGCCGGTATGGCTGAGTATCATCGCTGGATGCTGGCCCAGTTCGATTGAACACTTGCTGTGTAGCAGCCGGTAAACCGGCTCCTACACAAGCGTGTGTCCCGCAGGTAGACTTCGTACCCCCGTGTAAATGTCTGCAGGCTGGAGTCGGCAATGCGTAAAGATAAGAAACAAGTGATTGGTGACGAGATCGGCGACGATCAGATCAAGCTGTTCCTGGATTTTGAACCGGTCGACGCCACTTCACCTTCCCTGCACAAACTGATCAAAGCCTATCGCGGCTTGCGCATCGACGATTTCGGACGTTTCCTGACCTTTTTCAAGGAGGCCGGCCTGGACCTCGATGGCAAGGACGAGCACGGCCAGACCTTCGTCGACCTGATCAAGGACCAGCGCAATGCGGACGAGTACATCGAGTTGATCGACCAAGCTCGCGGCTGATTGTCCAAGGCATAAAAAAACGCCCCGCTCTCATCACGAGAGCGGGGCGTTTTTTATCGCTTCTTTGTAGGAGCAAGCTTGCTCGCGAAGGGCCTGAGAGCGCCGCGTTGAATCAAGTACGCTGCGTTATCGTTAACGATTTTCGCGAGCAAGCTCGCTCCCACAGGTTTCGCTGCTTTGCTCAACCAGTTCCAGGCTGATGTTGTTCTGCACGCTGATCTTGCGGTACAGCTCGGCATCGGTCTCCAGGATTTTTTCCCGGGCCGGGAAGATTTCCTGCAGCTTGGCCGCCCACTCGCCGGCCGCCTGTGCCGGGAAGCAGCGTTCGATCAGTTCCAGCATGATTGAAACCGTCACCGAAGCACCTGGGGAGGCGCCCAGCAGCGCAGCCAGCGAACCGTCCTTGGCCGCGACCAGTTCGGTACCAAATTGCAGCACGCCGCCTTTCTTCGGGTCTTTCTTGATGATCTGCACCCGCTGGCCGGCCACTTCCAGGCGCCAGTCCTCGGCTTTGGCCTCGGGGTAGAAGCGGCGCAGGGATTCCAGGCGCTGCTCCATCGATTGCATCACTTCGCTGACCAGGTACTTGGTCAGGTCCATGTTGTCGCGGGCTACGGCCAGCATCGGGCCGATATTGCCGAGGCGGATCGACATGGGCAGGTCAAGGAACGAGCCGAACTTGAGGAACTTGGTAGTAAAGCCGGCGTATGGACCGAACAGCAGGGATTTCTTGCCCTCCACCACGCGGGTGTCCAGGTGCGGCACCGACATCGGTGGCGAACCCACGGCGGCCTGGCTGTAGACCTTGGCCTGGTGCTGCTTGACCACTTCCGGGTTGTCGCAACGCAGCCACTGGCCGCTGACCGGGAAGCCACCAAAACCTTTGCTTTCTTCGATGCCCGAGGCTTGCAGCAGCGGCAGGGCCGCGCCACCGGCGCCGAGGAACACGAACTTGGCGTCGACATGGCGGGTGTTGCCGCTGTTGACGTCCTTGATGCTCACGGTCCAGCCGGCGCCATTGCGCTTGAGGCCGGTGACGCGCTTGCTGTACTTGACCTGGGCATCTGCCGAGCTGCTCAGGTGCGCCAGCAATTGGTTGGTCAGGGCGCCGAAGTTGACGTCGGTACCGTTCATCACGCGGGTCGCGGCGACTTTTTCGTCAGCGGGGCGGCCGGGCATCATCAGCGGCATCCACTCGGCCATTTCTGCCCGGTCTTCGGTGTAGTGCATGTCCGAGAACGCGTGGTGTTGGCTGAGTGTCTCAAAGCGCTTCTTGAGGAACGACACGCCTTTTTCGCCCTGCACGAAGCTCAAGTGCGGCACCGGGCTGATAAAGGACTTGGACGAGCCAAAGGTGCCTTTTTTGGTCAGGTACGCCCAGAACTGCTTCGACACCTCGAACTGGGTGTTGATGTGCACGGCTTTCTTGATGTCGATGGAGCCATCGCCAGCCTGCGGGGTGTAGTTCAGCTCACACAGCCCTGCGTGACCGGTACCGGCGTTGTTCCACGGGTTGGAACTCTCCGCGGCACCCGAGTCCATCAGCTCAACGACTTCCAGCTTGAGGCCGGGGTCGAGCTCCTTGAGCAGTACGGCGAGGGTGGCACTCATGATGCCCGCACCTACCAGTACTACGTCGACTGCTTCGTTATGCGCCATTTAACGCGTCTCCAAAATCTGCAGCACCAAATTGACGGCATGGCTGCCAGGAGTGACGGGGCGGTTCACGTAATGCCCCAGGTTACCCATGGCCAGGATCGCCATGTCCGATTCTTCGCAATTTTTTTGCAACTTCAGCGGACGCTGCCGACCAGGCCTTATCTGCATATGAACGCATTTCAGGGGCCCTGTGGCAATTCGACTTATGGTCAAGTACGTCCGATCGTGCAACCAAATCCGTAGCGGACAGGCTTCAAGCTCCGGTTTTTGAGGAGTACTCGGTCCTGTGTGGTTGGGCAGTGCCAGACGTTGATGGTGCTTGTACAAACGCAAAACTATTCATTTGCTCGCCACACTCTTGTGAAGTTGTGAAAACCCGTTTTTTTCACGCTCTTTTGAAGACGTGAACCTCAAAAAAGGGCTGCCCCAGCCTGGCACCTGGCCCGAAATCACTGCCGACACGCGGCATAACGGGCAAACAACTCAAGTGGCCGAGCGCAATGGCAGCTCTGGCAGATTCGGTAAAGGCGCAGGTTTGCAGACAAAACAGCCAGCTCACCAGCTTCACTCGATCTGTGTGGGCGGCTCTCTGTGGGCGGTGCGGGGGAGCTAATACCTGGGCATTAGCGATGCTGCGAGGCCCGATCAGGAGACGTCCTTATAATCGGGGGGAGATTGTAGCGAAGAACTGCGGGGAAATGGACGTGTTTTATGACTTTTATTAGCGCTTCGGTCAGGCGGTCAACGGCAGGCGGTGCGATGACCGTGCACGGCGCGGGCTGACGCGTGCGCGGGCGGGCAGCGGATGGTGCATCCAGCTCAGGCGGATCTCGTCGACTTCGACCCAACCCTCGCCTACGGGCGGCTGGCTGCATTGCTTGAATGCCTGGCAGCGACCTTGCAGGTCGAGCAGGGCAAAGTTGCGACGGACGGGTGTGCGAGCGAAAAAGCGCCAGAGAAGATTGAGCATGGTCGGCCTCCTGATAATGGGGGCAAGCATGCCAGCCCAGCATGACATATCGGTGACATTGAACCGCGGCAGGCGGGCCTGGGTCCGAGGTTGTAACTGGCGCTAGTTCCAGGCGGTGGTGCGCCGCTATACTGCCGGCCTGTCGGTACCTGAATTCTGGAGAGAAAAGCATGTTGCAACGCCTGTTGTTCGGTTTGATCACTGTGACCAGCTTGACCCTGGTTGGCTGCGCCCACAGCCCGCAGCAACTCAGCCCGCAACCCAAGCTCACCACCCAGTTGGCGCCTGTGGGCCATGGCCAGCCGGTATCGGTGCGTGTCGTTGATGGTCGTCCATCGCCGACCCTGGGCACCCGCGGCGGCCTGTACCCGGAAACCAGCGCTATCACGGTGACCGGCGCCGACGTACTGCCCAAGCTGCAAGCCCAGGCCGAAGCGGCTGTGCGCCTGCTGGGCTTCACCCCGACCAGCAACTCGCCAGGCGCACCGCAGTTGACCGTGACCCTGGCCGAGCTGAAGTACCAGTCGCCCAAGGAAGGCCTGTACGTGACCGAAGCCACCATCGGTGCGACCTTCCGCTCTGATGTGTCGGCCGGCAACCGCCGCTACAGTGGCCGTTACGGTGCATCCCTGGACCAACGCTTCGGCATGGCGCCGAACCAGGAAACCAACACCAAGCTGGTCAGCGACGTGTTGAGCGATGCCCTGACGCGCTTGTTCAAGGATCCAAGCATCGGCCAGATCCTCAGCTCGCAATAATCGCTGGTAAAAAAGCCGGGCCCCGTCACGGGCCCGGCTTTTTTGTGCCTGTGGGCGTCATGCCGCCGTTTCGACATAAAAGTCCAGCACACTCACGCCAGTCAGCAGATCCAGCTCCGGCAGGTCGGCATGTTGATGCCCGCCGAGGGCGCAATACACCAGCCAGTGCCGGTCCTGGACATTGAACGCCAGGCCGCCGACCAGCGCCTCTTGCTCATCGCTTGGGGCGATCAGGTACAGCCGATCCTGGTTCTGCGCGTGCAACATGACAAGCTCCCGGGTGTTCGAAGGGCAACAGAGTGGCTTGTTAAGGTGACGTTCAGGTGACGTTGTAAATTACCCGATACATTGCTCGTCAATGGGGGCAGGGAGCTGCAATGCGCGGGAGAGCGCATCTGGATGGACAATTGTCACACTGGGGTTTGAAATGCCGTTGTCTGCGCTACTGATCAATACCGCTGCACTGCTGATTGCGTGCCCTGGCGCGGGGCTGCTGTTCATCACTCGGCTGCGCGAACAACGCGCAATGGCCAATCTGGCCGCACAGAGCGAAGAGCGGGCCATCGACCAGCCGATGTTGTTTCTGGATGTGCGTGCCGAGCGCAGTCATCGCCTTGGCTATCGCATTAGCTTTGCCTGTCTTAGCCTGGCGTTGCTGCTGTCCTGGCTCAGTACTCGACTGTAAAAACACCACAAAACAACTGTGGGAGCGGGCTTGCTCGCGAAAGCGGTGGATCAGTCAAATCTGTACTAACTGATCCACCGCTTTCGCGAGCAAGCCCGCTCCCACATTTAGACGGTAGTTTAAAGGGGGATCCCTGCTTTGACCCGGTACTGATTACGCACTGGCGTCGCATATTGCAGCACCAGATACGGTCGGTGCTCTGCCGGGCAGGCATTCAAACGCCGTTCCCACTCCGCTTTCGCCTTGGCCAATTCGTCCGCCGGGAATACCTCGGCCGCCGTCGGCACCTGCAACTGCGGGTCGGCGTCGCTCCACTGTGCATACGCCAGGTAGTGCACTGGAAACAACCGATACCCGCCGAGAATCTGCCGGTCCATCTCGATGGCCAGCAGCTTGGTGTCTTCAAAACGCTCGGTGATGGGCGGCGCAAAGTTGATATGGACCCGGCCCTTGTAGCCGGTGATGCCCAGGGCAATGCTCACGTCATCCTCGCCTGGCGCCTTGGTGTAGGTCCCGGTGGTGGCGCGGATATACAGCTCGCGGGCCTTGGCGGCGTCGCACGGGTCGTATTCGTAGCTGATGGACACTGGCGTCAGGTTCAGCGACAGGATGACGTCGGCGAATGGCTCGTCCTTGCGGCTCATATGGAACATCTTGAGGATCGCCGACTCGGTGCGATCATCCCCATCCTTGGCGCGACCTTCGGCCTGGGCGATCCAGATCGACTGGCAGTCGTTACGGATCGAATGATTGATGTAGGCCGACAGCAACTGATACGCCGCCATTTTCTCGCGCCGCCCGGTGATGGAGCGGTGCACGATAAAACTCTTGTTCAGGCGCATCAGGTCGCTGACAAACGGCTTCTGCAGCAGGTTGTCACCGATGGCAATACGCGGTGTTGGCAGGCCGGCGTGGTACACCGCATAGTTGACGAAGGCCGGGTCCATCACGATATCGCGGTGGTTGGCCAGGAACACGTAGGCCGTGCCGGACTTGAGCTGCTCGACCCCGGTATAGGTGACGCCGTCGGTCGCCCGGTCAATGGTGTGGTCGACGTAAAACTCGACTTTGTCCTGCAAGGTGGCGACGGTGGTGACACCGGCGAACTCACGGCGCAGCTTCTGGGCGATCAGCGGCTTGAGCAGCCAGCCAAAGGCGCCGGCAAAGCGCGGGAAGCGAAAGTGGGTCAGGATGTCCAGAAAGGCCTTGTCACTGAACAGCCGGGCCAGCACTGCCGGGACTTCGCTGTCGTTGTAAGGTCGGATGGTATCGAATTCGCCCATCATGCTCTCTTGTTAGAAACGGCTAGGGTAAGTAAAGGTTTGGATCGATAAGTGACAGGGCGAGGTCTGAACAAATGGCATCAAACGAAAAAGCCCTGCAAATAGACCGGCGATTATACGCACAAGTCACCTGGGAGACCGCGATGCTCGAAAGTGCGCTGTACGATTGTCCTTATTGTGGTGAACAGAGCGAGACAAACGTGGATTTGTCCGGCGGTGACCAGAACTATGTAGAAGACTGCCAGGTGTGCTGTCGGCCGATCATTTTCGACCTGCAGGTACATGGCGACGAATGGATGCTCGAAGTGCGCAGCGAGAACGAGTAAAGGGAGCGGCCATGCAACGAATCTACGAGCCGGAAAACCTGATGGAAGGTGAGTTGTTGCAGCAAATGCTCGCCAGCGAAGGCATCGATGCCCATCTGGTGGGGCGCCATCTGCTCGGTGGCACGGGTGAGCTGCCGATTTTCGGCCTGTTGGGCTTGGAGGTGGAGAACGACCAGGCCACCTACGCCCGCGAGCTGATTACTGCGTATATCGGTGCGCAACCATTGCCCGGCGACGAACCCGACAGCTACCCCGACGTGCTGGTCTGTTAGGCTGTCGATCGGTTTACCCAAGAGTCGTGTTGCCCCATGTGTGGACGTTATGCCCTGTTTCGCTGGAATCCCGCCTTTGCTGCCTTGCCGGGTTTCCCGGCGGATCAACAGGCCCAGTGGAATATTTCCCCCAATGATTCGGTGCTGATCCAGCGCGCCACTGACGGCCAGCGCACCCTGGCGCGGGCCCGTTGGGGGCTGACGCCGCCGTGGTTGACCGATCTGTCCCGCACCCCGGCCCACGCCCGCGCCGAAACCCTGGCCGAACAGCCGATGTTTCGCGAGGCCTTTCGCCTGCGCCGTTGCCTGCTGCCGGCCAATGGCTTTTATGAATGGCGCGGCACCCAGCGCAAGCGCCCGTACTGGTTGACGCCGGGGGAGGGTTCGACCCTGTTTTTTGCGGCGATCTGGGAGGCCTACCCAGTGCAGGAGCAGGTATGGCTGAGCGCGGCGGTGGTTACCCAGGCGGCGCAGAGCCAGCGCCGGCCGTTGATTCTGGATGCGGCGGGGCAGGAGGCCTGGCTGGATCCCGAGACGCCGTTGCATGTGTTGCAGGGATTGCTGGCCGGTGAGCCCACCGCGTTGCGCGAGCGGGTGCTGGCTAATATGGTCAATGATCCCAAGCTCAATGGGCCGGAATGCCTTACTCCGGGGTGAGCTTGAAGGTTGTGGGGGGATGTACTGCCACCATCGCTGCATAGGTATCTACACAACTTTCAGAAACTGACGAACTCTCCTGTGGCGAGCGGGCTTGCCCCGCGCTGGGCTACGAAGCAGCCCTAAAACCAGCCGCTACGGAGTATCTGATACACCGCATACGGCTTACTGGGGCTGCTTCGCAGCCCAGCGCGGGGCAAGCCCGCTCGCCACAACTGCGCTATCTGCCTGGATTTAGGCGTTGCGGCAAAGTTGTGTAGATACTTATGGCCATCGCTGGCAAGCCAGCTCTCACATTTGAATGTATTCACACATCACATGTGGGAGCTGGCTTGCCAGCGATGAGGCCCTAAAGTCCACTAAAGCCTTCAGACCTTGAACTGATTGATCAACCGCCGCTGCTGCTCCGCCAACTGGGTCAGCCCCGCGCTCGCGGCACTGGACTCATCGGCACCGCCTGCCACTTCGTTGGCCACCTGGCCGATATTGATCACATTCCGGTTGATGTCCTCGGCCACCGCGCTCTGTTCTTCCGCTGCACTGGCAATCTGCGTGTTCATATCATTGATCACCGATACGGCCTGGGTGATGGTCTCCAGAGCCTGGGCGGCCTTGGCGGCATGGTGCACGCTTTCATCGGTGCGCTGCTGGCTGTCTTCCATGACCCGCACCACGTCCCGCGTGCCTTGCTGCAATTGCTGGATCATGGTCTGGATTTCTTCGGTGGCTTTCTGGGTTTTCTGCGCCAGGTTGCGCACTTCGTCGGCTACTACCGCAAACCCCCGGCCCTGCTCGCCAGCCCGGGCGGCTTCGATTGCGGCGTTGAGGGCCAGCAGGTTGGTCTGCTCGGCAATGCCGCGGATAGCAATCAGGATGGCATTGATGTTTTCGCTGTCCTTGGCCAGGGCCTGGACCACGCCCACTGCCTTGCCGATCTCCAGGGCCAGGGCGCCGATGGACGTGGAGGTGTCGCGCACAATCTGCATGCCCTGGCTCGCGGCCTGGTCTGCGTGGGTGGCAGCCTGGGCGGCCTGGGTGGCATTGCGCGCCACGTCTTGGGCGGTGGCGGTCATTTCGTGCACGGCAGTGGCGACCTGGTCGATCTCGACCATCTGTTTGTGCACGCCCTGGTTGGTGCGGATGGCGATATCGGCGGTGTGCTCCGAGGAGTCGCTGACCTTCTGCACCGAACTGACCACCTGGGTAATCATGCCCTGCAACTTGATCAGGAAGGTGTTGAAGCCCGCCGCAATCGCGCCCAGTTCATCGGCGCGGTCACTGGTCAGGCGGCGGGTCAGGTCGCCTTCGCCCTGGGCGATGTCATTGAGCATCGCCACCATTTGCTTGAGCGGCCGGGCAATGCCGTGGCCCACCAGCCAGATCACCAGCAGGCCGATGCCGGCAATCAACAGGCCGACCATGGTCATGCCGAAAATATCGGTTTTGCGTTGGGCCTCGAGGTCGCCTTGCAGGGTGTGCAGGTCGGCCATGACCGCGCCCAGGGGCAGTTGCAGCATCAGGGTCCAGCGCGCATCGGTCTGGCCGATGTTAAAGGGCAGGAACAACTCGATATGCCCGTTGGCCTGGTCGATGTCGTAGCGCACCTCACCGGTTTTCAGTTGGCCGAGGTTATCCAGTTCATTTTTGTCGAGCAGGTCGCTGGCCTTTTCCCCCAGCTTGCTAGGGTCCTGGGTGTAGGCCACCAGGCGGCCGTTGTTGGAAATCAGTGCCATTTCACCGGCGCCGTTGTAAAGCTTCTGGTCGGCTGCGGTGAGCATTTCCTGGATGAAATTCACCGACAGATCGGCGCCGACGATGCCCTGGAACGCGCCGTCGACCATGATCGGTTCGATAAACGAGGCCAGCATCACCGTGGTGTTGCCCACCCGATAGGGGGCCGGGTCGATGGCGCAGGGCTTCTGGGTTTCCTAGGAGCAGAGGTAGTACTCGCTGGCGCGAATGCCGGTGGAGAGGATTTTCTGGTCAGTCAGGTCGGCGAGTTTTTCCAGGCCCAGGCTGCCGTCCTGGTTGCGGAACCACCAGGGCATGAAGCGCCCGTTGCTGGGTTCTACACCAACGACGGTGGAGTTCAGGTAATGGGCGTCATTGTGGTCGATGGCATTGGGTTCCCAGGCGATATAGGAACCGAGGATTTTCGGGTTGCGCACCACGGTTTCGTGCAGCAGGTTGATCAGTTGTTCACGACTGACCTGCAGCGGGGCGGCGCCGTTTGCGTCTTTCATGCCCATCAGCGCATTGGTGGTGGCCAGGCCTTTGGCGGTCACCAGTGGCGCTTCCAGTTCGCGCTGGATAAGGGTGGCCTGGGTTTGCGCCAATGCCGTAAGACGTTGTTCGATGACTTGCTCAAATTGCGCCTGGGTACGTTGCTGCACCATTTCCTGGGTCCGTGCGCCGGCGAACAGCGCGTACAGCACCAGGGCCGCCACGACGCTCAGGACAATGGCTCCGGCCAATGCCGCGACAGAAAACTGAATCGACTTGAATTTCATGATGGCTCCGGGCGCTGGGGGCATGATCTGCCTTTTTTATATCGGCCACAGGCCCGGCAGACATGAGGCGCTGCCCTGCAAAAGAATCAGGAATGTCGCTTATAGAATGGTCATGGGCGTGGGGGGAGTCTGAAATTAGCGGTTAAGCGTCTGGTGTATCTAGCGCCGATACAGAGGAGGGCCTACGATACGCGCCATGTTTTCAGGGAGAATGTGCATGAAAAAATATTTGGCGTTAACGGCATTGAGCGCAGCCCTGCTGCTCGCCGGTTGCCAGTCGGTCAACACCACCAGCGGCGGTGCCGTGGGTGTGGAGCGCAAGCAGTACATGTTCAGCATGCTGTCGAGCCAGGAAGTCGACCAGATGTACGCGCAGTCGTACCAACAGACCCTGGGCGAAGCCAGTGGCAAGGGCCTGGTGGACAAGACCAGCGCCAACGCCAAGCGCGTGCAGGCCATTGCCAAGCGGCTGATCGCCCAGGCCCCCACCTTCCGCCCGGATGCGGCGCAGTGGAAGTGGGAAGTGAACCTGATCAAGAGCGATGAGATGAACGCCAACTGCGGGCCTGGCGGCAAGATCTTTGTCTACAGTGGGCTGATCGACACGCTCAAGTTGACCGACGATGAATTGGCCGCGGTCATGGGCCATGAAATTGCCCACGCCCTGCGTGAGCATGGCCGTGAAGCCATGTCCAAGGCCTATGGCATCGAGATGGCCAAGCAAGGCGCCGGCGCATTGCTGGGCCTGGGCCAGGACAGCATGGCGCTGGCCGACACCGTGGCCAACTACGGCATGACCTTGCCCAACAGCCGCAGCAATGAAAACGAAGCCGACCTGATTGGCCTGGAACTGTCGGCCCGCGCCGGTTACAACCCGAACGCCGCGATCACGCTGTGGAACAAGATGGCCAAGGCCTCGGAAGGCGCACCGCCTGAATTCATGAGCACCCACCCGGCCTCCAGCAGCCGGATCGCTTCGCTGCAGGCGGCGATTCCCAAGGTGATGCCGCTTTACCAACAGGCCAAGAAGTCCTGATAGCTCGGACTGTGTGAAACGCCAAGTGTGGGGGCTGGCTTGCCTGCGATAGCGGTGTATCAGTTACATATTTATCAACTGAGCCACTGTTATCGCGGGCAAGCCCGCTCCCACATCAGATCCAGCCGCTGCTTTGCATGGCCTTGTACACCGCCACCAGCGCCAGGATGAAGAACGCCGAGGCCGCCAGGCGCCGAATCAGGGTCAGTGGCAGTTTCTCTGCCGCGAAATTCCCCGCCAGAACCACCGGCACGTTGGCAATCAGCATCCCTAAGGTGGTGCCGATAATCACCAGCCACAACTCCGGATATTGCGCCGCCAGCATCACTGTGGCGATCTGCGTCTTGTCACCGATTTCCGCGATAAAGAACGCAATCAGTGTGGTCAGGAACGGCCCGAACTTACGTGAGGTGCTGGCCTCGTCATCGTCGAGTTTGTCTGGCACCAGGGTCCACAAGGCCGTGGCGCAGAAGCTCGCGGCGAGGATCCAGTGCAGCACCGCGTCCGAGAAGAAACTGCCAAACCAGGCGCCCACGGCACCGGCGGCGGCGTGGTTGGCCAGGGTCGCGGCGATGATGCCGGCGATGATCGGCCAGGGTTTGCGAAAGCGTGCGGCAAGAATAAGCGCGAGCAACTGCGTCTTGTCGCCGATTTCGGCCAAGGCAACGATTGCGGTAGGAACGAGAAGTGAATCCAGCATCAGGTAGGTTTCCAGGGGCGGGTCGACACGGCTATGACACGTACAGCCTTCCCGCCCCGGGTAAGGTGTGCGTGTCATAGGTCTTGTCAAACCCCGGTCCGTCTGTGCGGACTCCTGGGTCGCATACGCCATGGTCTGCTGACCAAGTATGTTGACGTATGCCGGACGAGCATGTTGCTCGTGGGAGACTACTCCCCTAGGACGGAGCGGATTCTGCCTTGGCAAAATCCATTCGGCAAGCCTTCTTTTTCAAACGCCCGTCAGCCGCGCTTGGCGCGGTAGATGCGAAAACCCTGGCCCTCAGCCTTGACTGCGCAGACGCCCAGATGCTCTTCGATCAGCGGTTGATACTTCAGGAAGCTATTGGCAACTAGCCGAAGTTCGCCGCCGTTTTTCAGATGTTGGCGTGCTTTTCGCAGCAGGTTTTCCGTTGCGAAATAGTCCGTATGCACCCCGACATGGAACGGCGGGTTGCTCAGAATCGCATCCAGGCCCATGGGCGCGGCGTCGATGCCATCGCCGGTCAGCACGTCGCCTTCCAGGCCATTGGCTTCAAGGGTCAGGCGACTGCTGGCGGTGGCGAAGGCGTCCACATCAAGCAGCGTCACGGTGTTGTGCGGGTAGCGCCGCTTGACCGCCGCACCCAGCACGCCGGCGCCACAGCCGAAGTCCAGCAGATGACCGCTGGGCAGTTTGTCCAGGTGTTCCAGCAACAGTGCGGTGCCGCGATCCAGGCGGCCATGGCTGAACACGCCCGGCAGGCTGACGACCTTGAGCGGGCCGTCGGCCAGTGGCACTTCAAAGACTTGGGCCAGGCTCGCCAGTTCGGGGGCTGGCGGGGCGTCGGCCACGGTAGCCAGCCACAGTTGGCAGTGCCGCGCATTGTCGAGCTTGCGTGGTTTGCCAAAGGCGTTCAGTTGCTTGGCGGCGCTTTCGATGCCGCCGCGTTTTTCGCCTACCAGGTACAGCTCGGCGCCCGGCAGACGGGCGGCCACGGCCTTGAGGATGTAATCAGCCAGGTCCTTGGACTTGGGCAGGAACACCACGGCCGTATCGAATGCGCGATCCGGCACATTCACCCCGAAATGGCTGCGCTCGGCAAACCGTGCATCCAGCGCCGCCTGATCGCCGGCATGCCAGCACCAGCCATGGGCATTGGGCAGCCGCCCCAGCAGGTCGTCGGCGGGCAGGCCGGCCAGCAACACGTTGCCTTGAAAAAGTTCGGCCTGACGAAGCAGTACTTCACTGCGCGGATCCATGGTCTGCTCCCTGAAAAAGGAGCGCAGTTTATCAACTGACGACGCGCTGCGGTGCGCCGCTGAAAAAGCCTCGGGCGTTTTCGGTCAATTGGCCGACGATCCGTTGCCGCGCCTCGCGACTGCCCCAGGCACTGTGGGGGGTGATGATCAGCCGCGGGATGTCGCCGGCCAGCAGTGGGTTGCCGGTGGCCGGCGGTTCGACGCTCAGCACATCGGTGGCCGCGCCGCCCAGATGACCGCCGCGCAAGGCATCGGCCAAGGCTTGTTCATCGATCAGGCCACCGCGTGCGGTGTTGACCACAAACGCGCCCGGCTTGAGCAGCGCCAACTCGCGGGCACCGATAAAGTGACGCGTGTGTTCATTGAGCGGGCAATGCAGGGTCAGGGCGTCGATTTGCGGCAGCAGTTCATCCAGCGGTACCCGATCTGCACGGGCCGGGCGGCCAGGAATGGCTCCCAGCACCACGCGCATACCGAAGGCTTCGGCCAGACGCGCGACGGCGCCGCCCAGTTCGCCGTGGCCGAGTAAACCCAGGGTTTTGCCTTCCAGCTCGACAATCGGGTAATCCAGCAGGCAGAACTGCTTGGCTTGCTGCCACAGGCCGGCGTCGACGTCTTTTTGATAGTCCTTCAGGCGTGTGGCGAGGTTGAGCAGCAGCATGATCGTATGTTGCGCCACCGAGGGCGTGCCGTAGCCCTGGCAGTTACTTACGGTAATACCCTGGGCACGGGCGGCGGCCAGGTCAACGTTGTTGGTGCCGGTGGCGGCGATCAGGATCAGCTTCAGGTCGGGGCAGGCGGCCAGGGTCTGGGCGTTGAGCAGGATCTTGTTACTGATCGCTACCTGGGCACCTTGCAGGCGCTCGACCACCTGGTCCGCCGAGGTCTGCTCGCACAGCTGCAAGTCGCTGAAAACTTCCCGCAACTCGCTGAGGTCAAGGTCCCCCTGGTCCAGGGAAGGGTGATCAAGGAAGACGGCGCGGCGATTGTTCGTCATCAACTGTACCTTTTGCGACAGGGTTCGAAGGCGTAATCTGCCGAGCCTACCAGATGAAATAATCAGTTACTTCTTGGAGTGTGCATGTACCTCACCGAGTTTTTGACCGTGGCGTTGATTCACCTGCTGGCCGTGGCCAGTCCCGGGCCGGACTTTGCCGTGGTGGTACGCGAGAGCGTGACCCATGGCCGGCGCGCGGGTACCTGGACGGCGCTGGGCGTCGGCTCGGCGATTTTCCTGCATGTCGGCTACTCGCTGCTCGGTATCGGCTTGATCGTGTCCCAGTCCATCGTGCTGTTCAACGCCCTGAAATGGGCGGCGGCAGCCTACCTGCTGTACATCGGCTTCAAGGCCCTGCGTGCGCAACCGGCCAAGCCTGCCAGTGAAGAAGACCTGCACCGCGAAGTGGGCGAGCGCACTGCCCGCGGCGCCTTTACCTCGGGCTTTGTGACCAATGGCCTGAACCCCAAGGCCACGCTGTTTTTCCTGTCACTGTTCACCGTGGTGATCAACCCCCACACGCCGCTGGCAATCCAGGCCGGTTATGGCCTGTACCTGGCCGTGGCCACCGCCCTGTGGTTTTGCATGGTGGCAATGCTGTTCAGCCAACAACGCGTGCGCGCCGGCTTTGCGCGCATGGGCCATTGGTTTGACCGGAGCATGGGCGCAGTGCTGATTGCTATCGGTGTAAAAGTGGCCCTCACTGAGCGCTAGGCGCGTCATCGGCTGAATGAATGCTGGCGCAAAGCTAGCATTCATCCCGCTCTGCAAATCATTCCTTCGGCTGATTTGGCCGGCGTGCAAGGTCTCTACAGTGCAAATCCTTTAGCCAAGACCGTGCAGTCATAAAAAGGGATTCGTATGTTGCAGACTCGTGTTATCCCGCCCGCAGAAGGCGCCTACCAATACCCGCTGTTGATCAAGCGCCTGTTGATGTCGGGTGCCCGCTACGAGAAAACCCGGGAAATCGTCTACCGCGACAAGCTGCGCTACACCTACCCGACCCTGATCGAACGTGTCGCCCGCCTGGCCAACGTGCTGACCGCAGCCGGGGTCAAGGCCGGTGATACCGTGGCCGTGATGGACTGGGACAGCCACCGTTACCTGGAGTGCATGTTCGCCATCCCGATGATTGGCGCGGTGATCCACACCATTAACGTGCGCCTGTCGCCGGAGCAGATCCTCTACACGATGAACCACGCCGAAGACCGCTTTGTGCTGGTCAACAGTGAGTTCGTCGGGTTGTACCAGGCCATTGCCGGGCAGTTGACCACGGTCGACAAGACCTTGCTGTTGACCGATGGCGACGAGAAAACCGCCGACCTGCCCAACCTGGTGGGTGAGTACGAAACCCTGTTGGCCGCCGCCAGTCCTCAATACACCTTCGAGGACTTCGACGAGCATTCGGTGGCCACCACCTTCTACACCACCGGCACCACCGGTAACCCCAAGGGTGTGTATTTCACCCACCGTCAGCTGGTGCTGCACACCATCGGCGTGGCGACCATCATGGGCAGCGTCGACAGCGTGCGCCTGCTCGGCACCAACGACGTGTACATGCCGATTACGCCGATGTTCCATGTGCACGCCTGGGGCTTGCCCTATGTGGCGACCATGCTCGGCCTGAAGCAGGTCTACCCGGGCCGCTACGACCCGGAATACCTGGTGGAGTTGTGGCGCAAGGAAAAGGTCACGTTCTCCCACTGCGTGCCGACCATCCTGCAGATGGTGCTTAACGCCAAGGCCGCCCAAGGCGTGGATTTTGGCGGCTGGAAAATCGTGATTGGTGGCAGCGCACTCAACCGTTCGTTGTATGAAGCGGCCAAGGCCCGTGGCATCCAGTTGACCGCAGCCTATGGCATGTCCGAGACCGGGCCGCTGGTGTCCTGTGCCCATCTCAATGAAGAACTGATGGCCGGCAGCGAAGACGAGCGCACGACCTATCGGATCAAGGCCGGTGTGCCCGGGCCGTTGGTGGAAGCTGCGATCATCGACGGGGCTGGCAACTTCCTGCCGGCCGATGGCGAGTCCCAGGGCGAACTGGTGCTGCGTGCGCCGTGGCTTAGCGAAGGCTATTTCAACGAGCCGCAGAAGGGCGCCGAGCTCTGGGAAGGCGGCTGGATGCACACGGGCGACGTGGCCACCCTGGATGCCTTTGGTGTGATCGATATTCGTGATCGCATCAAGGACGTGATCAAGACTGGCGGCGAGTGGATTTCGTCCCTGGCCCTCGAAGACCTGGTCAGCCGTCACCCGGCGGTACGCGAAGTAGCGGTGGTGGGGATTGCCGACCCGCAGTGGGGCGAGCGCCCGTTTGCGCTGTTGGTGGTCCGTGAAGGGCACGGGATTGGCGCCCGTGAACTCAAGGAACACCTCAAGCCGTATGTCGAGCAGGGCCACTTGAGCAAGTGGGCAATCCCCAGTCAGATTGCCATTGTTACGGAAATTCCCAAGACCAGCGTCGGCAAGCTGGACAAGAAGCGTATCCGTATCGACATCGTCGAATGGCAGGCCAATAACAGCACCTTCCTCTCCACGCTCTGACCCTTTGCGCCGTGCCCGTTCGGGCACGGCAATGCTCTATCACAAGCCTTCGCCTTGTCATTTCCCAGATTTGAGCCATCCTCTCTCGCGTCAGCCTTCGCTGACATGGCGAAAGGGCTGTTGCAGACGGGTTGGTGATGCAAATCACACTTTAGAGGGATCAAGCGATACCCCCTGCTGGCTATAGTCCCTCCCAGAGTTTTTCAAGGATGCGGCGCTGCGGTCCTGGGTGGTACGGCGGCTGTCTGGCATTGGAATCGTTGTATTCCGGCCGTTACAAGCGTGTTTGAAAAGGCTCACTGCCATAACAATAAAATGCACATGGAGTAGCGTCGATGACCTCAGTAAATCAGTTCTGGCGCCGGGCGAGATTGCCCCTGGCGGTCAGTCTTGCCTCGACCCTCGCCGGGCCCGCATTCGGCGTCAGTTTCAACATCGGTGAAGTCGAAGGCAGCTTCGACTCATCCCTGTCGGTGGGGGCCAGCTGGAGCACGGCCAAGCCCGATCGCGACCTGATTGGTGTCAACAACGGTGGCAAGGGCCTGTCGCAGACCTCCGATGACGGTCACTTGAACTTCAAGCGTGGGGAGACGTTCTCGAAGATTTTCAAGGGTATCCATGACCTGGAGCTGAAGTACGGCGATACCGGTGTGTTTGTGCGTGGCAAGTATTGGTATGACTTTGAACTCAAGGATGAGAGCCGCGAGTTCAAGGACATCAGCGATCACAACCGCAAAGAGGGCGCCAAGTCTTCTGGCGGGCAGATCCTCGATGCGTTCATCTACCACAACTACTCAATTGCCGATGCGCCGGGTTCGGTGCGGTTCGGTAAGCAAGTCGTGAGCTGGGGTGAAAGTACTTTCATCGGCGGCGGTATCAACTCCGTCAACCCGATCGACGTGTCTGCGTTCCGTCGTCCGGGCGCCGAAATCAAGGAAGGCCTGATTCCGGTCAACATGTTCTACGTGTCGCAATCCTTGACCGATAACCTGTCGGCAGAAGCCTTCTATCAATTGGAATGGGACCAGACGATCACCGACAACTGCGGCACATTCTTCTCCCAGCCCGATGTGATTGCCGACGGCTGCAGCGACAACTTGCGCTTGCTCAGCAAGCGTTCAGTGGTCGCGGCGGGCGGTGGCTTGCCGTTGATGAACGCGTTTGGCGTGAACATCAATGAAGAGGGTGTACTGGTCAAGCGTGGCCCTGATCGCGATGCACGCGACAGCGGTCAGTTCGGCGTGGCCATGCACTACAACTTTGAGCCGCTGGACACTGAGTTCGGTGCTTACTTCATGAACTATCACAGCCGCGCGCCGATTTTCAGCGCCCGGGGCGCCTCTGCGGCGACCTACGCGGCCGCTAACGCGTTGACGACTGTGCCCGGTGCCAGTCAGTTGCGTCCTCTGATTGTGGCCGGCAACTCCAGCTACTTTGTCGAGTACCCGGAGGACATCCGGCTGTATGGCTTGAGCTTCTCCACCACACTGGCAACAGGGACCGCATGGAGCGGTGAGTTGAGCTATCGGCCGAATG
The DNA here is from genome assembly GCF_007858275.1 of Pseudomonas proteolytica. Lineage (GTDB taxonomy): Bacteria > Pseudomonadota > Gammaproteobacteria > Pseudomonadales > Pseudomonadaceae > Aquipseudomonas > Aquipseudomonas proteolytica. The sequence goes on along the minus strand of NZ_VFEV01000001.1, from coordinate 150,321 downwards.
CGCCGGTGCAACTCAATACCACCGATATTCTGTATGCGGGCGTAACACCGCTGTTGGGCCTGGGGGCGGCTTCGCCACTCAAAGGCTCTGCTGACCAGGATCTGAACGGCTACCGGCGTAAGGAAGTTACCCAGTTCCAGACGACCTTCACGCACTTCTTCGATCAAGTGATGGGAGCAAGTCGCTTGACGTTGGTCGGTGAAGTGGGTGTGACCCATGTCGGTGGCCTGGAAAGCAGTAACAAAGCGCGTTACGGACGTGACCCGGTGTATGGCCCAGGGCAAGGCGCCCTCTGTGCAACGCTTAACTCCGGCACCATCGCCGGCGCCGGGCCTGGCACCGATGCCAGCAACCGTACCGCCAATTGCAACAACGACGGCTTCACCACCGCCACTTCCTGGGGCTACCGCGGTCGTGCGATCTGGGAATACCCGGATGTCTTCGCTGGTGTGAACCTCAAGCCTAACGTGGCGTGGTCCCATGACGTGAACGGTTACTCGCCAGGTCCTGGCGGCAACTTCGAAGAAGGTCGCAAAGCGGTGAGCCTGGGGCTGGACGCGGAATACCAGAACACCTACACCGCGAGCCTGGCCTACACCAACTTCTTTGGTGGCGACTACAACACGTCGGTTGACCGCGATTTCGTGGCCCTGAGTTTCGGCGCGAACTTCTAAGCACACTGCATTTCAGGAAGACCAGAACATGAAAATAACCAAAAGTCTGTTGCACGTGGGTGTGCTGGGACTGTCGATCATGGCCAGCAGCGTCATGGCGGCCGTCTCGGCGGATGAAGCCGCCAAGCTGGGCACCACGCTGACCCCGATGGGCGCGGAAATGGCCGGCAACGCTGCCGGCACCATCCCCGCCTGGAAAGCCCTGCCAACCAACGCCGGCGCCGTGGATGCCAAGGGCTTCCTGGCCAACCCTTATGCCAGCGAGCAACCGCAGTTCACCATCACCGCGCAGAACGTCGAGCAGTACAAAGACAAGCTGGCGCCGGGGCAGTACGCGATGTTCAAGCGCTACCCCGAAACCTTCAAGATGCCGGTGTACACCACCCATCGCGGCGCCACAGTGCCGGCCGAAGTGTTCGCCTCCATCAAGAAAAACGCCACCAGCACCAACCTGGTAGGTGGCGGTAACGGCCTGGAAAACTTCGAGACCGCGATTCCGTTCCCGATCCCAAAAAGTGGGGTCGAGGTGATCTGGAACCACATCACCCGTTATCGCGGCGGCAGCGTGACGCGTCTGGTGACCCAGGCCACGCCGCAGGCCAACGGCTCGTACAGCCTGGTGTACTTCCAGGATCAGTTCGTGTTCCGCGACAAGATGAAGGACTACGATCCGGCCAATCCGGGCAATATCCTGTTCTACTTCAAGCAGCAAGTGACTGCACCGGCGCGTCTGGCCGGTGGCGTATTGCTGGTACACGAGACCCTGGACCAGGTGAAGGAGCCTCGCGCGGCATGGGTCTACAACGCCGGCCAGCGCCGTGTGCGTCGTGCACCGCAAGTGTCCTATGACGGGCCGGGTACCGCTGCCGATGGCCTGCGGACCTCCGACAACCTCGACATGTACAACGGCGCGCCGGATCGTTACGACTGGAAGCTGGAAGGCAAGAAGGAAATCTACATCGCCTCCAACAGCTACAAGCTCGACGATCCGAAGCTCAAGTACGCCGACATCATCAAGGCCGGCCACATCAACCAGGACCTGGCACGTTATGAACTGCGCCGCGTCTGGCACGTGGTCGCGACCCTGAAGGAAGGCCAGCGTCATATCTACGCCAAACGTGACTTCTATATCGACGAAGACACCTGGCAAGCAGCCGTGATCGACCACTACGACGGTCGTGGCCAACTGTGGCGCGTGGCCGAAGCCCATGGCGAGAACTACTACGACAAGCAAGTGCCGTGGTACGCCCTCGAAACCCTCTACGACCTGCAGTCCGGCCGTTACCTGGCACTGGGCATGAAGAACGAAGAGAAGAAGGCCTATGACTTCGGCTTTACGGCCACTACCAAAGACTTCACCCCGGCAGCCCTGCGCCAAGAGGGTGTTCGCTAACGTGCAGTAAACACGTTGGCCTCTGTAGGAGCTGGCTTGCCAGCGATGGCATCACCTCGGTCTATCTGACATACCGAGGCGATGCCATCGCAGGCAAGCCAGCTCCTACATTTGTTTGGGGGGCCTGAACATCGCTGGTTATTTCTTGTTGTAGTCTTTTTCAGACAAATGTTGCAAAGATCTACAAAGCTGCTGCTTTTAACGCTAGTCTGCCGACATCTGCAATGCCGACCACAGCCTACTACAAGAGCCCGGCGATGACTGATCTGTCCCGAATCCAAGGGCCTGCCAGTGCGGTAATCCCCACGCTGGAAGGGCGCTTCTATCGACCCCCGCTGCCTGATGGCTATGTGCTGCGCCCGCGCCTGTGCGAGCGTTTGAGCGCGGGCCTGGATGGCCGTTTGCTGCTAGTCAGCGCGCCAGCCGGGTTTGGCAAAAGCTCGCTGGCGGTGGAGTTTTGCCAAAGCCTGCCCGATCACTGGCAAAGCCTGTGGCTGGGTCTCAGTTCGCGGGACAGTGATCCGGGACGTTTCCTTGAGCGTCTGCTGGAAGGTCTGCAACAGTATTTCCCGCAGGTAGGCAACCAGGCCCTGGGCCTGTTGAAAATGCGCCAGCGCCATCAACCGTTTGCCTTTGAAGAGTGGCTCGATGGCCTGCTCGATGAACTAACCGTCTGCCTTTCCACCCGCGCGCCCTTGTTGCTGGTGCTGGATGACTATCACCTGGCCCAGGGCCCGGTGCTGGATCGCTGCCTGCAGTTTTTTCTCAACCATTTGCCCGATGGCTTGTTGGTGCTGGTCACCAGCCGCCAGCGTCCCGATTGGCATCTGGCGCGGTTGCGTTTGTCCCGGCATTTGCTGGAGTTGCACGAACAGGACCTGCGCCTGACCAACGATGAATCCCTGGCCTTGCTCGACCGCCATAGCAGCTCGTTGCGCGGTGAGGCACTGGACAACCTGATCCGCCGTAGCGAAGGCTGGGTTGCCGGCCTGCGTTTTTGGTTGCTGGCGGCCTCCGAAGCCGGCAGCGAGGCCGACCTGCCCCAAGGCCTGCATGGTGGGGAAGGGCTGATCCGTGACTATCTGCTGGAAGAGGTGATCGACTGCCTGCCGCCAGAGGTCCAGGCCTTCCTCTATGACACTGCTTCCCAGGAGCGCTTTTGCAGCGAGCTGTGCGACGCCGTGCGCGAGGCCCATGACAGTGCGGAGATCCTGCGTTACCTGCAAGCCCACCAAGTGTTCCTGGTGCCGCTGGACGAGCAGGGCCACTGGTATCGCTATCACCACCTGTTTTCCGATTTGCTGCGCACCCGGCGCTCACCGAACGCGATGCTGCCGGCCGCCAGCCTGCACTTGCGCGCTTGTCGCTGGTTCAATGCCCAGGGCTTGCTCGATGAGGCGGTCGAACAGGCGCTGCGCGCGGGGCATCTGGATGTAGCGGCGAACCTGGTGCAGAACCTCTCCGAAGAGCAACTGCTGGCCGAACAGAACGTCGGCATGCTCCTGCGTTGGAAGATGGACTTGCCCGACAGCCTGTTGATCAGCACGCCACGCCTGATCGTGCTCTACAGCTGGGCACTGGGGCTGGCCTGTCAGTTGGACGCCGCAGAGGAATTGTCCAGCCATCTCAGCCGTTTCTTGCCAGCACCGTCCGCCACGGCGCAGAAGTCGATGCTTGCCCAATGGCTGGCCCTCAGCGGCATCATTGCCCGGGGGCGCGGCAATCGCGAGTTGACCCAGTTGTATTGCAGCGAAGCCCTGGAAAGCCTGCCGCACAAGCGTTACGGCCAGCGCTTGATGTGCCTGTCGACCTTGTCGAACCTAGCCATCGTCGATGCCGACCTGTGGCGCGCGCGGGGCTTGAATCGCGAATCCCTGGAGCTGGCGCAACGCGTCGGCAACCCGCTGTTCGAGGCCCTGGCCCATTACGACCGGGCGCGGGTGCTGCAGGCGCGTGGGGAAATCCTGCGTTCCCTGGAGGAAGTGCGTGACGGCCTGCAACGCTTGCAGGGCCTGGCGTCCCAGCGCCTGTATGCGGTGCGCGCGCGACTTGCGCTGTACGAAGGGTTCCTGTTGTTGATGCGTTGCCAGCCCGAAGCCGGCCTGTTGCGCCTGCGCGCGGGGCTTGCCGAGGCCCGCGCCTGCCGGGATATCAGCGTGCTGATCGGCCACTGTGTCATCGCCAACCTTGAGGGGCGCCGTGGCGACTTCCCCAAGGCCTTTGCCGAACTGGCCGAAGCCGAGCGGCTGATGCATATCTGGGATGTGCCGCCGATTTACTACCTGGCCATGATTACCCTGATCAAATGCGAGTTGTGGCTGGCCCAGGGCCGTACTGACCTGGCCGATGCCTGGCTGGTACGCCTGGGGCAGACCTATAACGGCGACCAGGCAGCGGCGGCCCCGGAGTTTCATCCACATCTGCCGCAACATATCGAATTGCAACAGGCGGCCCTGGAGGCCATTCGTGGTCACTCCGAAAGCGCCCTGCGTCGGCTCGATGCGCTCGCCCGGCAGGCTGAAGGCAAGGGCCAGCAGATGATCGCGGTGATGGCCCTGAACCAGCACACCTTGTTGTTGCTGGATGATGGCCAGGCAGCGTCAGCTCGGCCGGTTTTTGCCCGGGCTCTGCAAATGGCGAGCGGCGGCGCGTTGCAACCCTTCCAGCGCCTGTTGGAGCGTTATCCCGAGTGGATGCGCGAGCAACTCCAAGCGCCGCGTGACTTGCTACGGCAAAGCCTGTGGGCCCTGCTGCCGGCGGTTGCCCCGCGTGAGCCGGTCGAAACCAGCCACTCCAGCGAAACCTTGAGCGCCCGTGAGTTGGCGGTGCTGCAGTTGATCGCCCAAGGGTGCTCCAACCAGGAAATCAGCAACCAGCTGTTTATCTCGCTGCACACCGTCAAGACCCACGCCAGTCATATCAACAGCAAACTGGGGGTCGAGCGCCGCACTCAGGCGGTCGCGCGGGCACAGGAGATGGGGTTGTTGGGGTAAGGGGGAGACTTGCGCTGCAAAAGCCGGATAATGGCGGCCAATTCGTTTGCTCCGCTATTCTGGTAATCCCGCATGGAAATCAAGGTCAATTTTCTCGACAACCTCCGGCTTGAAGCCAAGTTCGATGACTTCACCGTGGTGGCCGACCAGCCGATTCGCTACAAGGGCGATGGCTCGGCCCCCGGTCCGTTCGACTACTTCCTGGCTTCGTCGGCGTTGTGCGCGGCTTACTTTGTGAAGTTGTACTGCAGCACGCGCAATATCCCCACGGACAACATCCGCCTGTCGCAGAACAACATTGTCGACCCGGAAAACCGCTACAACCAGATCTTCAAGATTCAGGTCGAGTTGCCCGCGGATATTTCCGACAAGGATCGCCAAGGCATCCTGCGCTCCATCGACCGCTGCACGGTCAAGAAGGTGGTCCAGGCCGGGCCTGAGTTTGTCATCGAAGAGGTGGAAAACCTCGACGCCGACGCCCAGGCATTGTTGATGCCGGCTTCTGCTTCAGACGCGGGCACCTATATCGCAGGCAAGGACCTGCCGCTGGAGCAGACCATCGCCAACATGTCGGCGATTCTGGCGGGCCTGGGCATGAAGATTGAAATCGCCTCGTGGCGCAATATCGTGCCCAATGTCTGGTCGCTGCACATCCGCGATGCCCATTCGCCGATGTGCTTTACCAACGGCAAGGGCGCGACCAAGGAAGGCGCACTGGCGTCGGCCCTGGGCGAGTTTATCGAACGCCTGAACTGCAACTTCTTCTACAACGACCAGTTCTGGGGCGAAGACATCGCCAACGCGGCGTTTGTGCATTACCCGGACGAGCGCTGGTTCAAGCCGGGCCGCAAAGATGCGCTGCCGCCTGAGATCCTCGACGAGTACTGCCTGAAGATCTACAACCGCGATGGCGAATTGCGTGGTTCGCACCTGATCGACACCAACTCCGGCAACGAGGAGCGTGGCATCGTCTCGCTGCCGTTCGTGCGTCAGTCGGACGGCGAGGTGGTGTATTTCCCCTCCAACCTGATCGAAAACCTGTACCTGAGCAACGGCATGAGTGCCGGTAACACCCTGGCCGAAGCCCAGGTGCAGTGCCTGTCGGAGATCTTCGAGCGCGCGGTGAAACGCGAAATCATCGAAGGCGAATTCGCCCTGCCGGATGTCCCGGCCCACGTGCTGGCCAAATACCCGGGCATCCTCGCCGGTATCCAGGCCCTGGAAGAACAGGGGTTCCCGGTGCTGGTCAAGGACGCCTCCCTGGGCGGCGAATTCCCGGTGATGTGCGTGACCCTGATGAACCCGCGTACCGGCGGGGTGTTTGCCTCGTTCGGTGCCCACCCAAGCCTGGAAGTGGCGCTGGAGCGCAGCTTGACCGAGTTGCTCCAGGGCCGCAGTTTCGAAGGCCTGAATGACTTGCCGCAGCCGACCTTCGAAGGTCATGCGGTCACCGAGCCGAACAACTTTGTCGAACACTTCATCGACTCCAGTGGCGTGGTGTCGTGGCGCTTCTTCAGTGCCAAGTCCGATTACGAATTTGTGGAATGGGACTTCTCTGGCCAGGGCGAAGACTCCAACGCCGAAGAGGCCGCCACGTTGTTCGGCATTCTCGAAGGCATGGGCAAGCAGGTCTACATGGCGGTCTACGAGCATATCGGCGCCAAGGCCTGCCGCATCCTGGTGCCGGACTATTCGGAAATCTATCCGGTTGACGACCTGATCTGGGATAACACCAACAAGGCGTTGTTCTTCCGCGCCGATATCCTGAACTTGCACAGCCTGGATGAGGAAGGCCTGCAAGCGCTGGTCGAGCGCCTGGTGGAAAGCGAGCTGGATGACTACACCGATATCACCACGCTGATCGGCATCGAGTTCGACGACAACACCGCATGGGGCCAGTTGACCATCCTGGAGTTGAAGCTGTTGATCTATCTCGCCCTGCAGCAGTATGAAGAGGCGAAAGAGGCGGTGGAGATGTTCCTGCAATACAACGACAACACCGTCGAGCGCGGCCTGTTCTACCAGGCGGTGAATGCGGTGCTGGAGATGCAACTGGACGAAGACCTGGAGTTGGAAGACTACGAGGCCAACTTCCGCCGGATGTTTGGCAACGAGCGCATGGATGCGGCCATCGGTTCGGTGCAGGGCAGCGTGCGGTTCCATGGCTTGACGCCGACCAGCATGAAGCTCGAAGGCCTGGACCGACACCTGCGGTTGATCGACAGCTACAAGAAACTGCACGCCGCACGGGCCAACAGCTAGAAGGGATTCCTTATGCACGCGACAACTCCCCGACTGATCCGCGAAACCTTTCCCGTCGGCCCATTGCAGTGCAACTGCACGATCATCGGCGACCCGATCAGCAAGAAGGCGATCGTGGTCGATCCGGGCGGCAACCATGAGCTGATCCTGGCGCGCCTGGATGCGCTGGGCTTGAAGGTGGTGAGCATCATTCATACCCATGCGCACCTGGATCACTTCCTGGCTTCCGGCCAATTGAAAGAAAAGACCGGTGCCACGCTGCACCTGCACAAGGAAGATCAGTTCCTGTGGGATAACCTGGAAATGCAGTGCCAGATGTTCGGTGTGCCCTACACTCCGGTGCCGTCGCCGGATCGTTGGCTGGCCGATGATGAGGAGTTGGCCTGTGGCTGTGGCGTGGCTTTGCACACGCCTGGGCATACGCCGGGTTCCATGAGTTTCTGGTTTGCCGATGCCAAGCTGCTGATCGCCGGGGACACCTTGTTCCGGCGCGGGGTAGGGCGTACGGATTTGTGGGGTGGCGACCAGGCAACCATCGTGCGTTCGATCCAGCAGCGCCTGTATACCCTGGACGAAGACGCGACCGTGGTGACGGGGCATGGCCCGGATACGCGCCTGGGGGATGAAATGCGTGAGAATCCGTTCGTCAGGGCGTGAAATCGCGAGGCTCTGCTAGGGTTTAGGTAGCTGCACCGGCCTCCATCTTTTGTTACAGGACAGAGGCCGGTCATGGAATTTTTGCCGTTTGTCGCGTTCCAAACTCGGCACAGGTCCATTGCCAATGTCCTCTGCATCACAGAATGCAAAAGTAGGAGCTTCCTTCATGTTCACTTCGCGTCGTCTGCTTGTTGTTGCTACCGCGGTAGCCCTATTGTCGGGCTGTGCTTCCCCTAATCCTTACGATGGCAGCCAGGGACAGGCGGACAACGGTTCACAAGGCATGAGCAAAACCGCCAAGTACGGCGGCCTCGGCGCGCTGGCGGGTGCGCTGGCCGGTGCGGCCATTGACCATAACAACCGTGGCAAGGGCGCGCTGATCGGCGCAGCAGTGGCGGGTATCGGTGCTGCGGGTTATGGCTATTACGCTGACCAGCAGGAAAAGAAACTGCGCGAAAGCATGGCCAACACCGGCGTCGAGGTGCAGCGCCAGGGTGATCAGATCAAGTTGATCATGCCGGGTAACATCACGTTCGCCACCAACTCCGATGCTATCGCCAGCAGCTTCTATACCCCACTGAATAACCTGGCCGGTTCGCTCAAGCAGTTCAATCAGAACACCATCCAGATCGTCGGTTATACCGACAGCACCGGCAGCCGCCAGCTCAATATGGACCTGTCCCAGCGTCGTGCGCAAAGCGTGGCCAATTACCTGACCTCCCAAGGTGTCAGCCCGACCAACCTGACCACCCGTGGTGCCGGCCCGGATAACCCGATTGCCAGCAACGCCGACGTCAATGGTCGCGCGCAGAACCGTCGCGTGGAGGTCAACCTTGGTCCGATTCCCGGCCAGCAGTATGGCCAGCCGGCGCAGCAACAGCAGCAGAACAACCAGTTCCAGGGCAATCCATACCAGCAGTACCAGTAACCACCAGCCAATAAAAAGGGCGCCGTGCAGTCAATGCACGGCGCCCTTTTTTGTGGCTGGTGATTACATCAGTCGATGTATTCGAACAGCTTCACGATTTTCTGTACTCCGGACACACCCTGTACCAGGTTGGTAGCGCGGGTGGCCTCCTGCTGGGTCAACAGGCCCATCAGGTAGACGATGCCGTTGTCGGTCACGACCTTGATCCGAGAGCCGGGAATCGCGCTGTCGGTCAGCATCTGCGCCTTGATCTTGGTGGTCAGCACCGCATCGTTGCTGATAGCCAGCAGGGTGATGGGTTGTGCGACCTGCAATTCGTTGTGGACCTTCTTGACCCGTTGTACGGTCGAGGCGGCTTGTTCAGCCTGGGTCTTGAGGTCGGCGCGCGGGGTTTGCCCGGCGAGCAGCACGATGCCGTTGAAGCTGGTCACGACAATGCGCGATGCACCGTTGCCCAGGTCGGGCGCGGCCTTGGCCACGTTGACGCCGACCTTGGTTTCGATCAGCGAGTCATCGATCTTGCTGCCAAAGGTGCGTGTGCCCCGGTCGTCCTGGATCGGTGTGTCGCGGGTGGCAGTAATGGCCGAGGTGCAGCCGCTGATAGCGAGGCACAGCGTGATGGCCATAAGGCTGAGGCGGTTAACGGTCATTCTTCACTCCCGAACAGTTGGCTGTCGATCAGATCGCACAGGCAGTGGATCGTCAGCAGATGGACTTCCTGAATACGTGCAGTGACATTGGCCGGGACGCGGATTTCCACGTCTTCAGGCAATAGCAGCGAGGCCATGCCGCCGCCGTCGCGCCCGGTCAATGCTACGACAATCATTTCGCGATCATGTGCGGCCTGGATCGCTTGAATAATGTTCGCCGAGTTGCCGCTGGTTGAAATAGCCAGCAGCACATCGCCCGGTTGGCCGAGGGCACGGATTTGTTTGGAAAAGATTTCGTTGTAGCTGTAGTCGTTGGCGATCGAGGTGATCGTCGACGAGTCGGTGGTCAGTGCGATCGCCGGCAAGCTCGGGCGCTCGCGCTCAAAGCGGTTGAGCAGCTCCGAAGAGAAATGCTGGGCGTCGCCGGCCGAACCACCGTTGCCGCACGAAAGCATTTTGCCTTCGTTGAGCAGGGCGTTGACCATGACCTGGCTGGCTTGCTCGATGTGCGGTGCAAGTACGTCCATCGCCTGTTGCTTGGTATCGATACTGGCCTGGAAAAGCTGGCGAATTCGGGATTGCATGTCCATCTGTGTGACCTTAAGTAGCGCGGCTGTATGGCACACGAATGTGCAGCCCGCAAAGCAAAGAGCAAAAGTGTGCGGTGAAGATGTCCGATCCGTAGTGGTGGCGCTCAACCATCGAAGGCGTTGCGCAGCCAGTTCAGATCAGCGGTTCCGTGGGCGGTGCTTTCTATGGCGACCACATCGAAACGGCAGGGTGAGTCAGCCCAGCGACGTTCACTGAGCAGGAAAAACTGCGCGGCGAGTATCAGCTTTTGGCGTTTGCGCTCGTCGATACTGGCGAGTGCGCCACCCCATTGTGCGTATTTTCTGTAGCGGACTTCGACAAATACTACTGTATCGCCGTCAAGCATGACCAGATCAAGCTCGCCGCGTTTACACAACCAGTTCTGCGCCAGTAGGCGCAGACCCTGTTGCTGCAAGTGTTCAAGTGCTTGTTGTTCGGCGTCCTTGCCGCTTTGTGCGCTGGAGCGTGGGGGCATCAGCGCGGGGTATCGGGCAGGCGTTCGATCTGGCCACTGACAAACTTGGCCCACGGCATCTGGCGTTCGATCCGCTGGCTCGGGCTCATGCCCAGGTTGCCGGAAAGACCCTCGATACGGGTATCAGGCAGCGCCTTGAGCTGACCCAGGCGCGGCGCCAGGCGGTAGGCATCAACACCCATCGCGTACAGGCGGCCCAGGCTGCCATTGGCTTGTGGCCATTGTGTAGCGACCTGGTTGCGCAGCGGGTCGGTGGTGTTGAGCAGCCACGGCGTCTCGCAGAACATAATGCCGTTCATGTCGTTGTACTGGTTCTTGTCGCCGCTGGCGCTGAACACGTGGGACGTGGCGTACACCGGCACATCACCCGCGTACTGGAAGTTCAGCGTCGGCTTGATCTGCTGGGCCTGTTGCGGTGTCACAGCGAGGAAGATGAACTCGATATCCTGGCGACGCGATGGCTGTGCCGCGACGTCAGCGCCAACCGTGCTTTGCAGGCTCTTGGCGCGACCTTCGCTCTGGCGCAGCTTGAACAGGTCGGCGATTTGCTGGGCCAGGGCCACCGGCTGGTCGACATATTCGACGCCGATCAGGGTGCCGCCGTTGGCTTCCCAGTCCTGGCGGAAGGCCTTGAACACGCGCTCGCCCCATTCGCCTTTGGGCACCATGGCAGCGGCGCGGTGCAGGCCGTCAGCGCGGGCGCGGCGCGACACTTCACGGGCTTCGTCCTCGGCCGCGAGGCCGAACTGGAACAGTTGGGCCGAGCCTTGGTCGCCTTCGCTGTAGTTCAGGGCCAGGGTGGTGATAGGCAATTGCGGGCGGGCACTGAGTTGCTTGACCAGCGGTTTTTCCAGTGGGCCGACAACCAATTGCACGCCGTCAGCCTGGGCCTGCTTGTAGAACTCATCGATGGAGCTGACGCGTGAGCTGTCATAGACCTGGATGACCGGCGGCTTCTGCCCGGCCTGCTGCGCCTGGTAATGGGCGGCCATGAAACCTTCGCGCAGGGCCTTGGCCACGCTGGCCAGCGGACCTTGCTGTGGTAGCAGCAGGGCGATTTTATTCAGCGGCTGGCTGGCCAGCTCCTTGAGCTTGGTCAGCGGCGTCGGCAGTTGCACCGCAGCCGGGTGCGCAGGGTTCTGCGCGCGCCAGGTGTCGATGGCGGCTTGCTGCTGCTCCAGGGTGCCGGCGTTTTTCACGGCCTGCGCCAGGGTGATCCAGCCATCGAGAGTCGGGTTGCCACTGGCCTGCAACTGCTCGCCAGGCACGGCGGCAATCAGGCTCCAGATGGCGTCGTGGTTGCTGGCGGCGGCATCACCGGTGAGCAGCGGCGCCATGGCTACGCGTTCACGGGCGGCAGCCAGGGTCTGGCCGTCGGCTTCATAGGCGCGAGCATGCACGGTGCCAGTGCGGATCTGTTGCTCCGGCGGCAATTCCTTGAGGTTTTGCAGGCTTGGATGGCCCAGCGCCGTCAACGCAGCCTTCGGCTGGTTGCGGGTCATCGCCAGTTCTGCCGTGAGGGTGCTGGCAAAGACCTGGGCGGCCGGTTTGAGGCTGTCCAATGGCACTTGCGCGAGGATCTGCGCAGAGCGGCCGGGGTTGTTCTGGTGAAAGGCCATGTCTGCCGCGCTCAGGCGCAGCAGTGCAGCTTTTTCCGGGGTCTTGGCCGAAGTCGCCTGTTCGAGCAGTTGCTCGATGGTGGCATCCGGGGTCCGTGGGAGTTCGCCAAGGCTTGACGAGGGCGAGCTTGCGCAAGCCGCCAACAGGGCAGCCAGGCAAAGGGCAGAGAACAGCCGCAGGCAAGCGATCATGTAAGTGTTCCTGATACCGATCAAATTAGCGTGGAATTGTACCCAAGCACTGGCCGGGGCGCGATGTTAGTGGCGTGAAACCGTCTATTTAGATCGTTTAAATGTTGCAGGGCGTCGGTAACCGCCGCAAACAGACCTTCTGGACGCAACCTCGTCGGCGCATTTTCTTGACGTCTACGCGCTACAATATGGCTTTTGCCAATCTTCGAGGTGTGCGCTTTGACTGCTCCAGGTCCTTTGAATTCCACTGCTGGCTCGCTTTTTGTGGTGGCGACGCCCATTGGCAACCTGGACGACATCAGTGCACGGGCGCTGAAAGTGTTGCGTGACGTCAAATTGATTGCTGCGGAAGACACCCGGCACTCCCTGCGCTTGATGCAGCACTTTGGTATTGCCACGCCATTGGCCGCCTGCCATGAACATAACGAGCGTGACGAAGGCAGCCGCTTTATTACCCGCCTGCTTGCGGGCGACGACGTGGCGTTGATTTCCGACGCTGGTACGCCGCTGATCTCCGACCCTGGCTACCACCTGGTGCGCCAGGCACGTGCCGCTGGTATCAATGTAGTCCCGGTTCCCGGTGCGTGCGCGTTGATTGCCGCGTTGTCGGCGGCGGGCCTGCCGTCCGACCGCTTTATCTTCGAAGGTTTCCTGCCGGCCAAGGCCGTGGGGCGGCGGGCGCGCCTGGAGTTATTGAAGGAAGAGCCGCGCACCCTGATCTTCTACGAAGCACCGCACCGTATCCTTGAGTGCCTGCAAGACATGGAACTGGTCTTCGGTGGCGAGCGCCTGGCGCTGCTGGCGCGGGAACTGACCAAGACCTTTGAAACCCTCAAGGGTCTGCCTCTGGAAGCGTTGCGCGCCTTTGTCGAGGGTGACAGCAATCAGCAGCGTGGCGAGTGCGTGGTACTGGTTGCGGGTTGGACTGCACCGCAAAGCGAAGACGCGGTGGGTAGCGAAGCCATGCGCGTGCTGGACCTGTTGCTCAAGGAGATGCCGCTCAAGCGTGCCGCGGCCCTGGCGGCGGAAATAACCGGAGTGCGCAAGAACGTGTTGTATCAGGCCGCGCTTGATAAGCAAAAGAGCGAATAGTTCCTGGGTTTAACGTGCACGACGTCGGAACATGATGGCAATGCTGTCTTTTAATACTTGTTCTAAGGCCGCCGTGCCGTTAACCTTCGCGGCGGAGAGTCGATTGGACAGTCGCTGCCCTCTATGAAAATTAGGGGGGGGAGGAAAGTCCGGGCTCCATAGGGCGAAGTGCCAGGTAATGCCTGGGGGGCGTGAGCCTACGGAAAGTGCCACAGAAAATAACCGCCTAAGCACTTCGGTGCCGGTAAGGGTGAAAAGGTGCGGTAAGAGCGCACCGCACGACTGGCAACAGTTCGTGGCTAGGTAAACCCCACTTGGAGCAAGACCAAATAGGGTTCCAAGGCGTGGCCCGCGCTGGAACCGGGTAGGTTGCTAAAGATGTCCAGTGATGGCCATCGTAGACGAATGACTGTTCAAGACAGAACCCGGCTTATAGATCGACTCTCCACCTTTTTCCTTCTGCGCGAGTCTCGGGCAGAAACCAGGTAGTAGCGCAAGAATCCCTCCCTGCCAAATCATTGGCAGATGCGTCTTCGTAATACCGAAAAAATCTTACTCTTAATAAATTACTTTAAGTTCAAGCTCTAGCTCTTTGAGCTATTTGGGGTTGTTGAGTCAAAAACATCACCGAACTCTCGTTTCTCCTCCTTTTGCGCTCCTAAATCTCCGTTCTGTAAGGCTTTTCCTTTAATCCGCGCCTTGACGGTGTGGTGGGCGCATTCCTATAGTGTGCGCAAGTGGCGGAAAGTGGCACAAAGTGGGTTTTTTGAACGTAAAACGCTAAAATTTGGAGAAACGCATCTGTGTTTCGCGGAGCTAACGCTATAAGTCTCGATGCAAAAGGCCGTCTCGCCATGCCGAGCCGGTATCGTGACGAGCTCATTTCGCGAAGTTCAGGCCAGTTAATCATCACGATTGATGCCGTTGATCCATGTTTGTGTGTTTACCCCCTCGATGAGTGGGAGTTGATTGAAACCAAGTTGCGCGCTCTGCCTTCGTTACGTGAAGAAAACCGCCGTCTGCAACGTTTGCTGATTGGTAATGCCGTCGACCTCGAACTCGATGGCAGTGGTCGTTTCCTGGTTCCGCCGCGTCTGCGCGAATACGCCAAGCTGGATAAGCGCGCGATGCTGGTAGGCCAACTGAACAAGTTCCAATTGTGGGACGAAGATGCCTGGGATGCTGTTTCTGCAGCTGACCTGGCTGCTATTCAACAACCGGGCGCCATGCCTGATGAACTGCGTGATTTGATCCTGTGACTATTGATAGCGGCTTTAACCACATCACCGTGCTGCTTGACGAAGCCGTCGAGGCTCTCGCCGTGCGCCCTGATGGCTGCTATCTGGATGGCACGTTTGGGCGCGGGGGGCACAGCCGGTTGATCCTCAGCCAGCTCGGCCCGGAGGGCAAACTCCTCGGGTTCGACAAGGATCCCCAGGCGATTGCCACCGGGCAAGCGCTAGCGGCCGAAGACGGCCGCTTTGTCGTTGTGCAGCGTAGCTTTGCCGAGCTGGGCGCGGAAGTTGCCGAGCGCGGCATGGCGGGCAAGGTGGCCGGGGTTTTGCTGGACCTGGGCGTGTCCTCGCCGCAGCTGGACGACCCTGAGCGCGGCTTCAGCTTCATGAACGACGGCCCGCTGGACATGCGCATGGACCCGAGCCGTGGCATCAGTGCCGCGCAGTTCATCGCCACCGCACCCCACGAAGAAATCACCCGAGTATTCAAGGAATATGGCGAAGAGCGTTTCGCCGGCCGCATGGCCCGTGCCGTGGTCGAGCGCCGGGAAATCCAGCCGTTCGAACGCACCGCCGACCTGGCTGAAGTACTGAAAGTCGCCAACCCGGCGTGGGAAAAGGGCAAGAACCCGGCAACCCGCGCGTTCCAGGGCCTGCGCATTCACGTCAACAACGAACTGGGTGATCTGGAGGCTGGCCTCGAGGCTGCCCTGGAGTCCCTGGAAGTGGGCGGTCGTCTCGTAGTGATCAGCTTCCACTCCCTGGAAGACCGCATCGTCAAACTGTTCATGCGTCGTCTGGTCAAGGGCGAAACCGATAACCTGCCGCGCAACCTGCCGGTACGTTTCGAAGCCTTTGTGCCGAAAATCAAAATCCATGGCAAAGCGCAGTTCGCTTCCGAAGCCGAACTCAAGGCCAACCCACGTGCTCGCAGCGCCGTCATGCGCGTTGCGGAGAAGCTGCGGTGAGCAAGCTTTTCGCCAAGCCCCTTCCGGGCGGCAGCTTCTTTATGATGCTGCTGTATGTCGGCGTGCTGGTGTCCGCGATAGCGGTGTCCTACAGCGCCCACTGGAATCGTCAGCTGCTCAATAGCCTGTACGGCGAATTGAGCGTGCGTGACAAGGCGCAGGCGGAATGGGGTCGGTTGATCCTGGAGCAGAGCACCTGGACGGCCCACAGCCGCATCGAAGTGCTCGCCGCTGAGCAACTGAAGATGCATATTCCTGGCGCAGCAGAAGTCCGCATGGTGGCGCCATGATGAAACTTGAAGGCGCTCTCTACCCGTGGCGCTTCCGCGTCGTGCTGGGCTTGCTCGCATTGATGGTGGGCGCGATTGCCTGGCGCATCATTGACCTGCAAGTGGTAGACCGCGACTTCCTGATCGGCCAGGGCGACGCCCGTAGCCTGCGGCATATCCCGATTCCTGCGCACCGCGGCCTGATCACCGACCGTAACGGTGAGCCCCTGGCTGTCAGTACCCCGGTTACCACCCTGTGGGCCAACGCCAAGGAACTGCAAGTCGCCAAGGACAAATGGACCGAGCTGGCCCATGCCCTCGGCCAGGATCCCAAGGCCCTCAAGGAGCGTCTTGAGGCCCAGGCCAATAAAGAATTCATCTATCTGGTTCGCGGCCTCACCCCTGAACAGGGTCAAGGTGTGCTCGACCTGAAAATCCCCGGTGTCTATGGCATCGAGGAATTCCGACGTTTCTACCCGGCCGGTGAAACCACTGCCCATATGGTTGGCTTCACCGACATTGATGATCATGGCCGCGAAGGGGTGGAACTTGCCTACGACGAGTGGCTGGCCGGGGTTCCCGGCAAACGACAGGTCATCAAGGATCGTCGCGGCAGACTGATCAAGGATGTCCAGGTCACCAAAAACGCCAAGGCCGGTAAGCCCTTGGCGTTGTCGATTGACCTGCGCCTGCAATACCTGGCCAACCGCGAGCTGCGCAACGCCATCATCGAGAACGGTGCCAAGGCCGGCAGCCTGGTGATCATGGACGTGAAGACCGGCGAGATCCTCGCGATGGTCAACCAGCCGACCTACAACCCCAACAACCGTCGCAACCTGCAACCGGCGATGATGCGCAACCGCGCGATGATCGACGTGTTCGAGCCGGGTTCGACCATGAAAGCCATCTCCATGAGTGCGGCCCTGGAATCCGGGCGCTGGAAGCCGACCGACAAGGTCGAGGTTTATCCCGGCACGCTGCAACTGGGCAAGTACACCATCCGCGACGTATCCCGCAGCGAAGGGCCGGTGCTGGACCTGACCGGCATCCTGATCAACTCCAGTAACGTCGGCATGAGTAAAGTCGCCTTTGATATCGGCGGCGAGACCATCTACCACCTGGCGCAGAAGATCGGCCTGGGCCAGCCCACTGGCCTGGACTTCCCGGGTGAGCGCGTCGGCAACCTGCCCAACTACCGTGAATGGCGCAAGGCCGAGACGGCGACCCTCTCCTACGGCTACGGCCTGTCGGTGACCGCGATCCAATTGGCCCATGCCTTCTCCGTGCTGGCCAACAATGGCCGCATGACGCCGTTGAGCTTGATCCACGTGGACGAAGCGCCGAAATCCGAACAGGTCATCCCGGAAAGCGTCGCCAAGACCATGCAGACCATGCTGCAACAGGTGATCGAGGCGCCGCGTGGTGTGTTCCGTGCCCAGGTCCCGGCCTATCACGTGGCCGGCAAATCCGGTACCGCGCGCAAGACGTCGGTGGGCACCAAGGGTTATGCCGAAAACTCCTACCGTTCGCTGTTCGCTGGCTTCGGCCCGATGAGCGATCCGCGCTACGCCATCGTTGTCGTCATCGATGAACCGAGCAAGGCCGGCTACTTCGGTGGCCTGGTCTCGGCACCGGTATTCAGCAAAGTCATGTCCGGCACCCTGCGCTTGATGAACATCACGCCGGACAACCTGCCGCCGACCCAACAAGCCAACGCCGGACCACCGGCCGCTGCGGTAAAAGCCAATGGAGGGCGCGGCTGATGTCTCTTAGCCTGAACAAGATTTTCGCCCACGCTGGCCGCGATCTGTTGATTCGCGAACTGAGCCTGGACAGCCGCAATGTACGTGCCGGCGACCTGTTCCTGGCCGTGCCGGGTGGCAAACTCGATGGCCGTGCTCATATTGCCGACGCCTTGCAGCGCGGTGCGGCAGCGGTGGCCTATGAAGTTGAAGGCGCCACCGTCCTGCCAATCACCGATGTGCCGCTGATCCCGGTCAAGGGCCTGGCGGCACAGTTGTCGGATATCGCCGGGCGTTTTTATGGCGACCCGAGCCGCCAGCTCAACCTGATTGGTGTCACTGGCACCAACGGCAAGACCAGCGTCACCCAACTGGTGGCCCAGGCGCTGGACCTGCTGGGTCAGCACTGCGGCATCGTCGGGACCCTGGGCACCGGTTTCTACGGCGCGCTGCAAAGCGGCCTGCATACCACGCCGAATCCGATTGCCGTGCAGGCGACCCTGGCCGACCTGAAAAAGGCCGGGGCCAAGGCCGTCGCCATGGAAGTCTCGTCCCACGGCCTGGATCAGGGCCGGGTGACCGCGCTGGCGTTCGACGTGGCGGTGATGACCAACCTGTCCCGCGACCACCTGGATTACCACGGCAGCATGGAGGCCTACGCTGCCGCCAAGGCCAAGCTGTTCGGCTGGAATGACCTCAAGTGCCGGGTGGTGAACCTGGACGATGCATTCGGTCGCCAGCTGGCCGCAGAAAAAAGCGAAGCGCGCCTGATCAGCTACAGCCTGGAAGACTCCAGCGCCTACCTGTATTGCCGCGAAGCACAGTTCAATGATGAAGGCGTGCTCGCAACGCTGGTCACGCCCCAGGGCGAGCACCACTTGCGCAGCACCTTGCTGGGCCGCTTCAACCTGAGCAACGTCCTCGCAGCCATCGGCGCCTTGCTGGGCCTGGATTACGCCCTGGACGAAATCCTGCGCGTGTTGCCCAAGCTCGAAGGCCCGGCCGGGCGCATGCAGCGCCTGGGTGGCGGGACGCAACCGCTGGTGGTGGTTGATTACGCCCACACCCCCGATGCCCTGGAAAAAGTGCTCGAAGCCCTGCGCCCGCATGCCAAGGGCAAGTTGCTGTGCCTGTTCGGCTGCGGTGGCGACCGTGATCGCGGCAAACGCCCGCTGATGGCCGAGATCGTCGAACGCCTGGCCGATGGCGTGCTGGTCACCGACGACAACCCGCGCAGCGAAGCCCCGAGTCAGATTTTCGATGATATTCGTGCAGGCTTCAAAGACGCCTCCCAAGTGACCTTTGTTGCCGGTCGCGGTGCTGCCATTGCCCAATTGATCGCCAGCGCCAGCGCAGACGACGTGGTGGTCCTGGCCGGTAAAGGCCATGAGGACTACCAGGAAATCAACGGCGAGCGCCACGCTTTTTCCGATCTGGTCGAGGCCGATCACGCCTTGACTGCATGGGAGGTGGCCCATGCTTAAGGCCATGCAGTTCAGCGAACTGACCCAGGCCCTGTCGGCCCGTGTGTTGTCGAGCGATTGCAGTTTCGACGGTGTCAGCATCGACAGTCGCAACATCAAGCCGGGGCAACTGTTTGTTGCCTTGGCCGGCCCGCGTTTCGACGGGCATGACTATTTGAATGAGGTGGCTGCCAAAGGTGCCGTCGGCGCCTTGGTACAGCGTGAAGTCGCTGACTCGACACTGCCGCAGTTGCTGGTGGCTGACACTCGCCTGGCCCTTGGTCAACTGGGAGCCCTTAACCGTGCAGCGTTTACCAACCCGGTTGCGGCGATCACAGGTTCCAGCGGCAAAACCACGGTCAAGGAATTGCTCGCTGGCATCCTGCGCACGCGCGGGCCGGTGCTTGCCACCCGTGGCAACCTCAACAACGATTTTGGCGCACCGCTGACGCTGCTCGAACTGGCCCCGGAATACACGGCGGCGGTCATTGAGTTGGGCGCGTCGCGCATTGGCGAAATTGCCTACACCGTGGCCATGACCCGGCCGCACGTCGCCATTATCAACAACGCGGGTACCGCCCATGTCGGCGAGTTTGGTGGCCCTGAGAAGATCGTCCAGGCCAAGGGTGAAATCCTTGAGGGCCTGGGCGCTTGCGGCGTCGCCGTCCTGAACCTCGATGACAAAGCCTTCGAAACCTGGCGTGTACGTGCCGCCGGGCGCAAGGTCCTGAGCTTCGCCGTGCACAACGCTGCGGCTGACTTCCATGCCTCGAACATCACGCTCGATGCCCGTGGCTGCCCGGCTTTCACCTTGCACAGCCCGCAAGGTGACGAGCCTGTGCAACTGAACCTGCTGGGCAACCATAACGTTGCCAACGCCTTGGCCGCTGCTGCTGCCGCCTACGCCCTGGGCGTGTCGCTGTTCGGCATCGCCACCGGCCTTGGCGCCGTGCAGCCGGTCAAGGGCCGCACCGTGGCGCAGTTGGCGACTAACGGCATGCGCGTGATTGATGATACGTACAACGCCAACCAGTCCTCGGTCTGTGCTGCCATTGACCTGCTCAAGGGCTTTGACGGTCGCAAGGTCCTGGTGCTGGGCGATATCGCCGAACTGGGCGACTGGGCCGAACAGTCCCATCGTGAAGTCGGCGCCTACGCCGGCGGTAAGGTCGACGCGCTCTACGCCGTCGGCCCGAACATGGCCCACGCCGTCGCCGCGTTCGGTGCAGGCGCGCGGCATTTCGCGACCCAGGCCGAATTGATCCAGGCGCTGGGTATGGCCGAACAAGACAAACACACAACCATTTTGATCAAGGGATCGCGCAGCGCGGTGATGGAAAACGTCGTCGCGGCCTTGTGTGGCTCAAGTACGGAGAAACATTAATGCTGCTGCTGCTGGCTGAGTATCTGCAACAGTTCCACAAAGGCTTCGCGGTCTTTCAGTACCTGACCCTGCGCGGGATCCTGGGTGTGCTGACCGCGCTGTGTTTGTCGCTGTTTCTCGGGCCATGGATGATCCGTACCCTGCAAAACCTGCAGATCGGCCAGTCCGTGCGCAATGACGGCCCGCAGTCGCACTTGTCCAAGTCCGGCACACCGACCATGGGCGGCGCGTTGATCCTGTCGTCCATCGGCATCAGCACCTTGCTCTGGGCCGACCTGGCCAACCGCTATGTGTGGGTGGTGTTGCTGGTAACCCTCTTGTTCGGCGCCATCGGCTGGGTCGATGACTATCGCAAGGTGATCGAGAAGAACTCCAAGGGCCTGCCAAGCCGCTGGAAATATTTCTGGCAGTCGGTGTTCGGCCTGGGCGCGGCGATCTTCCTTTATATGACAGCGCCGAGCGCGGTGGAAACCACCCTGATTTTCCCGATGCTCAAGGATGCCAGCATCCCGTTGGGCATTGGTTTCGTGGTGCTGACCTACTTTGTGATCGTCGGCTCCAGCAACGCGGTCAACCTGACTGATGGCCTCGATGGCCTGGCGATCATGCCGACGGTGATGGTGGGCGGTGCCCTGGGCATCTTCTGCTACCTGTCGGGTAACGTGAAATTCGCTGAATACCTGCTGATCCCTTATGTACCGGGCGCCGGTGAATTGATTGTGTTCTGCGGCGCGCTGATCGGTGCCGGCCTGGGCTTCCTGTGGTTCAACACCTATCCGGCCCAAGTGTTCATGGGTGACGTCGGCGCCCTGGCGCTGGGTGCGGCCCTGGGCACCATCGCCGTGATCGTGCGCCAGGAAATCGTCCTGTTCATCATGGGCGGTGTGTTCGTGATGGAGACCCTGTCGGTGGTGATCCAGGTTGCGTCCTTCAAGTTGACCGGCCGCCGTGTGTTTCGCATGGCGCCGATTCATCACCACTTTGAACTCAAGGGCTGGCCTGAGCCGCGGGTGATCGTCCGTTTCTGGATCATCACCGTGATTCTTGTGCTGGTTGGCCTTGCCACCCTGAAACTGAGGTAGAAACGAGTGTCCCTGATCGCTTCAGACCACTTCCGCATCGTTGTCGGCCTCGGCAAGAGCGGCATGTCCCTGGTTCGCTTCCTGGCGAACCGGGGCACGTCGTTTGCCGTGGCCGATACGCGGGAAAATCCACCGGAGCTGGTCACGCTGCGCCGTGACTATCCGCACGTGGAAGTGCGTTGTGGCGAGTTGGATGTCGAGTTTCTGTGCCGTGCCGACGAACTCTACGTGAGCCCCGGCCTGGCCCTGGCGACCCCGGCGCTGCAAGCGGCCGCGGCGCGTGGGGTGAAATTGTCTGGCGATATCGAGCTGTTTGCGCGTAACGCCAAGGCGCCGATCGTGGCGATCAGCGGCTCCAACGCCAAGAGCACCGTCACCACCCTGGTCGGCGAAATGGCGGCTGCGGCCGGCAAGCGCGTGGCCGTGGGCGGCAACCTCGGTACGCCGGCGCTGGACCTGCTCAGTGACGATATCGAGCTGTATGTGATGGAGCTGTCGAGCTTCCAACTGGAGACCACCGATCAACTCGGCGCCGAAGTGGCCACCGTGTTGAACGTCAGCGAAGACCATATGGACCGCTACAGCGGCCTGCCGGCTTACCACCTGGCCAAGCACCGGATCTTCCGGGGTGCGCGGCAAGTGGTGGTCAATCGCCAGGATGCCCTGAGCCGTCCGTTGATGGGCGAAGGCCTGCCATGCTGGACGTTTGGCTTGAGCAAACCCGATTTCAAGGCCTTTGGTATCCGTGAAGAGAATGGCGAGAAATACCTGGCCTTCGAATTCCAGAACCTGATGCCGGTGCGTGAACTGAAGATCCGTGGCGCCCATAACCAGTCCAATGCCCTGGCGGCCTTGGCGTTGGGGCACGCGGTTGGCCTGCCGTTCGACGCGATGCTGTCGAGCCTGCGCACCTTTGCCGGGCTTGAGCACCGCTGCCAGTGGGTGCGCGACCTGGATGGCGTGAGCTACTACAACGATTCCAAGGCCACCAACGTCGGTGCGGCATTGGCCGCCATTGAAGGCCTGGGCGCGGACATCGAAGGCAAGCTGGTGCTGATCGCCGGTGGCGATGGCAAGGGTGCCGACTTCAAGGACCTCAAGGGCCCGGTGGCTACCCATTGCCGCGCGGTGGTGTTGATGGGCCGTGACAGCGACTTGATCGCCGCCGCCCTGGGCGACGCGGTACCGCAAGTGCGTGCCACCTCCCTGGACGACGCCATCGCCCAATGCCGTGCCCTGGCCAAGCCCGGCGATGCCGTGCTGCTGTCGCCGGCGTGCGCCAGTTTCGACATGTTCAAGAACTACGAAGAGCGCGGCCAGTTGTTCGCCCGCGCCGTGGAGGGCTTGGCATGAGTCTGGACCTGAAAAACATCATCAAGCCGTACCCTTCGCCGATCATTACCGGGCGCGGGATCGACCTCGACTTCCCGATGCTCGCCGGTTGCCTGGCGCTGCTGGGCCTGGGCCTGGTGATGATCACCTCGGCCTCCTCGGAAGTGGCCGCGGTACAGTCGGGCAACACCCTTTACCACATGATTCGCCACCTGATTTACCTGGTGATTGGTCTCGGTGCCTGCATCGTCACCATGATGATCCCTATCGCCACCTGGCAGCGCCTGGGTTGGCTGATGCTGATCGGTGCCTTCGGCTTGCTGGTGATGGTGATCGTCCCCGGTATCGGCCGCGAAGTGAACGGGTCGATGCGCTGGATCGGCTTCGGCGCGTTCAACGTGCAGCCTTCGGAAATCGCCAAGGTCTTCGTGGTGATTTACCTGGCCGGTTACCTGGTGCGCCGACAGAAAGAAGTGCGCGAAAGCTGGATGGGCTTCTTCAAGCCGTTCATCGTGCTGCTGCCCATGGCTGGCCTGCTGCTGATGGAGCCGGACTTCGGCGCCACCGTGGTAATGATGGGCGCCGCTGCGGCGATGCTGTTCCTCGGCGGTGTGGGCCTGTTCCGCTTTGCCCTGATGGTCGGGCTGGCGGTGGCCGCTGTGACGATCCTGGTGCAGGCGCAACCCTACCGGATGGCGCGACTGATCACCTTTACCGACCCGTGGTCCGACCAGTTCGGTTCCGGCTACCAGTTGACCCAGGCGCTGATCGCCTTCGGTCGCGGCGAGTGGCTGGGCGTGGGTCTGGGCAACAGCGTGCAGAAGCAGTTCTACTTGCCGGAAGCGCATACCGACTTCGTGTTCTCGGTGCTCGCCGAAGAGTTGGGCGTGGTCGGTTCCCTGGCTACTGTCGGGCTGTTCGTGTTCGTCTGCGTGCGGGCCATGTACATCGGCCTGTGGGCGGAGAAAGCCAAGCAATTCTTTGCGGCCTATGTCGCGTACGGCCTGGCCTTCCTGTGGATCGGCCAGTTCCTGATCAACATCGGCGTGAACGTCGGCCTGCTGCCGACTAAGGGCCTGACCTTGCCGTTCCTCAGCTACGGCGGCAGCTCGTTGGTGATCTGCTGTGCCTGTCTGGGCTTGTTGCTGCGTATCGAATGGGAGAGTCGAACCCATCTGGGCAGCGAAGAGATGGAATTCAGCGAGAGCGATTTCGCCGAGGAGCCGACCCATGGGCGCTAACGTGCTGATCATGGCCGGCGGCACCGGCGGCCACGTGTTCCCGGCGCTGGCCTGTGCCCGTGAGTTTCAGGCCCGTGGCTACACCGTGCATTGGCTGGGTACGCCCCGTGGCATTGAAAATGAATTGGTCCCGGCTGCCGGTTTGCGCCTGCACCTGATCAACGTCAGCGGCCTGCGCGGCAAGAGCAAATTGTCCCTGCTCAAGGCGCCGTTCGTATTGCTCAAGGCGGTGTGGCAGGCGCGCAAGGTCATCCGTGAGTTGAAGCCGGTATGCGTGCTGGGTTTTGGTGGCTACGTCACCGGTCCCGGCGGTGTGGCCGCGCGGTTGGCGGGTGTGCCGGTGATCGTCCACGAACAGAATGCCGTGGCCGGTACTGCCAACCGTCTGTTGGCGCCATTGGCGGCGCGGGTCTGCGAGGCGTTCCCGAATACGTTTGCGGCCATGGACAAGCGGCGTACCACCGGCAATCCGGTGCGTACCGAATTGTTCATGGACATTGCCCGCCAAACCCTGGCCGGGCGCAAGGCGCATCTGCTGATCCTGGGCGGAAGCCTGGGCGCCGAGCCGTTGAACAAATTGCTGCCAGAAGCGCTGGCGCAACTGCCTGTGGAACTGCGTCCCGAGATCTTCCACCAGGCGGGCAAGAACCACGATGAAGTGACTGCCGCCCGCTATCGCGAGGCCGGTGTCGAGGCGACGGTAGAGCCCTTTATCAAAGACATGGCCCATGCCTATGGCTGGGCCGACCTGGTGGTCTGTCGCGCAGGTGCGTTGACCGTCAGTGAACTGGCTGCTGCCGGTCTGCCGTCCTTGCTGGTGCCTTTGCCCCATGCGATTGACGACCACCAGACCCGCAACGCCGAATATTTGGCCGGGGAGGGCGCTGCCTTCCTGCTGCCGCAAAGAACGACTGGCGCCGCCGATCTGGCCGCACGCCTGACTGAGGTTTTGATGCAACCCGAACGACTGAACAGCATGGCGAGCACCGCAAGCCGCCTGGCCAAACCCGACGCCACCCGCAGCGTGGTCGATATCTGCCTGGAGGTGGCCCATGGTTGAGAATCAAAAAGCCATGCCGCAACCGGAAATGCGCCGCATCCGTCGCATCCACTTCGTCGGTATCGGCGGCGTGGGCATGTGCGGGATCGCCGAGGTGTTGCTGAACCTGGGTTACCAGGTCTCCGGTTCCGACCTCAAGACCTCGCCGGTCACTGAGCGCCTGGAGTCGTTCGGCGCGCAGATCTTTATCGGCCACCGTGCCGAGAACGCCGCGCAAGCCGATGTATTGGTGGTTTCCAGTGCCGTGAACACCTCCAACCCGGAAGTGGCCACCGCCCTTGAGCGCCGTATTCCCGTGGTGCCCCGCGCCGAGATGCTGGCTGAGCTGATGCGCTACCGCCACGGCATCGCTGTTGCCGGTACCCACGGCAAGACCACCACGACCAGCCTGATCGCTTCGGTGTTCGCCGCCGGCGGCCTGGACCCGACCTTCGTGATCGGTGGCCGGCTGAATGCAGCAGGTACCAATGCACAACTGGGTACCAGCCGCTATCTGATCGCCGAAGCCGATGAAAGCGACGCCAGCTTCCTGCATCTGCAACCGCTGGTGGCCGTGGTCACCAACATCGACGCCGACCACATGGCGACCTACGACGGTGACTTCAACAAACTGAAGAAAACCTTCGTCGAATTCCTGCACAACCTGCCGTTCTACGGCCTGGCCGTGGTGTGCCTGGACGATCCGGTGGTGCGGGAAATCCTGCCGCTGGTCAAGCGTCCGACCGTGACCTACGGCTTCAGCGAAGACGCCGACGTGCGTGCGATCAATGTACGTCAGCAAGGCATGCAGACCTTCTTCACCGTGCTGCGTCCGGACCGCGAACCACTGGATGTGTCGGTGAACATGCCGGGCAACCACAATGTGCTCAATTCCCTGGCGACCATCTGCATCGCCACCGATGAGGGTGTCAGCGATGAAGCCATCGTCGAAGGCCTGTCGGGCTTTGCTGGCGTGGGCCGGCGCTTCCAGGTCTACGGCCAGTTGCCGGTAGACGGCGGCGACGTGATGCTGGTGGACGACTACGGTCACCACCCGACCGAAGTTGCCGCCGTGATCAAGGCCGTGCGCGGTGGTTGGCCGGAGCGCCGCCTGGTGATGGTCTACCAGCCGCACCGCTACAGCCGCACCCGCGACCTGTACGACGATTTCGTCAATGTATTGGCCGATGCCAACGTGTTGCTGCTGATGGAAGTCTACCCGGCCGGTGAAGAACCGATCCCCGGCGCCGACAGCCGCAAGCTGTGCAACAGCATCCGCCAGCGCGGGCAACTGGACCCGATCTATATCGAGCGTGGCGTCGACCTCGCGCCGATCGTCAAGCCGCTGCTGCGTGCCGGCGACATCCTGCTGTGCCAGGGTGCCGGTGATATCGGCGGCCTTGCCCCTAAATTGCTGGCGAGCCCGCTGTTTGCGGCCGCTGCTGTGCAGGGGAAGTCGAAATGAACACGAACTACGGCTCCCTGTTTTCCACCATCGCGCCTGCCGACTTCGGCCGCGTGGCGGTGCTGTTCGGCGGCAAGAGCGCTGAGCGCGAAGTGTCGCTCAAGTCTGGCAACGCCGTGCTCCAAGCGCTGCAAAGCGCGGGTGTGAACGCCTTCGGCATCGACGTGGGCGATGACTTCCTCGCCCGCCTGCAGGCCGAGAAGATCGACCGCGCCTTCATCATCCTGCACGGCCGTGGCGGTGAAGACGGCAGCATGCAGGGCCTGCTGGAGTGCGCCGGTATTCCTTACACCGGCAGCGGCATCCTCGCTTCGGCACTGGCCATGGACAAGTTGCGCACCAAGCAGGTGTGGCACAGCCTGGGCATTCCGACGCCGCGTCACAGTGTGCTGTGCAGCGAAGACGATTGTATTTCTGCAGCCAAGGAACTGGGCCTGCCTTTGATCGTCAAACCAGCCCATGAAGGCTCCAGTATCGGCATGGCTAAAGTGAACTCGGCCGCCGAATTGATCGACGCATGGAAAGCGGCAAGTACCTACGATTCGCAAGTGTTGGTGGAACAGTGGATCCAGGGTCCCGAGTACACCATCGCCACCCTGCGTGGCCAGGTATTGCCGCCCATCGCATTGGGCACGCCCCACACCTTTTACGACTACGACGCCAAGTATGTGGCTTCCGATACCCAGTACCGGATCCCATGCGGCCTCGATGCAACCAAAGAGCAGGAATTGATGGACCTCACGGCGAAAGCCTGTGAGGCGTTGGGTATCGCTGGTTGGGCGCGGGCAGACGTGATGCAGGATGACCAAGGGAATTTCTGGTTCCTGGAAGTCAACACTGCACCGGGCATGACCGACCATAGCCTGGTACCCATGGCTGCACGGGCAGCCGGCCTGGACTTCCAGCAGTTGGTGCTGGCAATTCTGGCGGCTAGCTATACAGAGGCACGAGGTTAAGACCATGCAAGGCGCATCGCTTCGTCATCAGCAACCCGCTCCCGGCCGCAAGCCGGTGCCGCGTGGTGCCAGTCGAATGGTGGCTAAAGAGCCGATGTCGGCGCGCCTGCCGAAAGCCAACTTTGGTTTTCTCAAGGCCTTGTTCTGGCCGGTGCTGCTGGTAGCGCTGGGCTTTGGTACCTATGAAGGTGCGCAGCGGCTGTTGCCGTATGCCGACCGCCCGATCACCAAGATCAGCGTGCAGGGCGACTTGAGCTACATCAGCCAGCAAGCGGTGCAGCAGCGGATCGCGCCTTTCGTGGCCGCGAGCTTCTTCACCATCGACCTGGCAGGCATGCGTGCCGAACTGGAACAGATGCCGTGGATTGCCCACGCCGAAGTACGGCGCGTGTGGCCGGATCAAGTGACGATCCGCCTGGAAGAACAACTGCCCGTGGCCCGTTGGGGCGACGAGGCGCTGTTGAACAACCAGGGCCAGGCATTCAACCCGCGCGAGTTGGCCAACTACGAGCATTTGCCGCAGTTGTTCGGACCGCAACGGGCACAGCAGCAAGTGATGCAGCAGTACCAGGCCTTGAGCCAGATGCTGCGGCCACTGGGCTTCTCCATTGCGCGCCTGGAATTGCGCGAGCGGGGCAGTTGGTTCCTGACCACCGGGGCAGGCAGTTCCGGCCCGGGCATCGAGTTGTTGCTGGGACGCGACCACTTGGTGGAGAAGATGCGCCGCTTTATCGCCATCTACGACAAAACCCTGAAAGAACAGATTACGAACATTGCGAGCATCGACCTGCGTTATGCCAACGGCCTGGCCGTTAGCTGGCGCGAACCGGCTGCGCCCACGGCAGCGCAACCCGCTGTCGCGAAGAATTAAGAAGAGGCAGGACCCATGGCAAACGTGCAAAGCGGCAAAATGATCGTCGGTCTCGATATCGGCACCTCCAAGGTGGTGGCGCTGGTAGGCGAGGTCGCGGACGACGGCACGCTGGAAATCGTCGGAATCGGCACGCATCCGTCCCGGGGCCTGAAGAAGGGCGTGGTGGTCAATATCGAATCCACCGTGCAATCGATCCAGCGCGCCATCGAAGAAGCGCAACTGATGGCCGGCTGCCGGATTCACTCGGCGTTCGTCGGCGTGGCGGGCAATCACATCCGCAGCCTGAACTCCCACGGCATCGTGGCGATCCGCGACCGTGAAGTCAGCTCCGCCGACCTTGAGCGCGTCCTTGACGCCGCCCAGGCCGTGGCGATCCCGGCTGACCAGCGCGTGTTGCACACCCTGCCGCAGGACTACGTGATCGATAACCAGGAAGGCGTACGTGAGCCCCTGGGCATGTCGGGCGTACGTCTGGAAGCCAAGGTCCACGTAGTGACCTGCGCGGTGAATGCCGCACAGAACATCGAAAAATGCGTGCGCCGCTGCGGCCTGGAAATCGACGACATCATTCTTGAGCAACTGGCCTCGGCCTACTCGGTACTGACCGACGACGAAAAAGAACTGGGCGTGTGCCTGGTGGACATCGGCGGCGGCACCACCGACATCGCAATCTTCACCGAGGGTGCGATCCGTCACACCGCGGTGATCCCGATTGCCGGCGACCAGGTGACCAACGACATCGCCATGGCGTTGCGTACACCGACCCAGTACGCCGAAGAAATCAAGATCCGCTACGCCTGCGCCCTGGCCAAGCTGGCCGGTGCCGGTGAAACCATCAAGGTGCCAAGCGTGGGCGATCGTCCACCGCGCGAACTGTCGCGCCAGGCCCTGGCCGAAGTGGTCGAGCCGCGCTACGACGAACTGTTCACCCTGATCCAGGCTGAACTGCGCCGCAGTGGCTACGAAGATTTGATCCCGGCCGGCATCGTGCTGACCGGTGGCACCTCGAAGATGGAAGGCGCGGTCGAACTGGCCGAGGAGATCTTCCACATGCCGGTCCGCCTGGGCGTGCCCCATGGCGTCAAGGGCCTGGGCGACGTGGTGCGCAACCCGATTTATTCCACCGGTGTGGGCTTGCTGTTGTACGGCCTGCAAAAGCAGACCGACGGCATTTCCCTGTCGGGCATTGGCAGCCGCGAAAGCTACAGCAGTGACGAGCCTAAAGCGCCGTTGCTGGAGCGCCTGCAAGCCTGGGTGAAGGGCAATTTCTAAAGATTTACCGCAACACCGTTTCAAGTAGTAGGCGAAAAAACTAGAGAAATGAAAGGAGAGGGAAAATGTTCGAACTCGTAGACAACATCCCCGCAAGCCCGGTTATCAAAGTAATCGGTGTCGGCGGTGGCGGCGGCAACGCTGTCAACCATATGGTCAAGAGCAACATTGAAGGCGTTGAATTCATCTGCGCCAACACTGATGCCCAGGCGCTCAAGAGCATTGGCGCGCGGACCATCCTGCAATTGGGCACTGCGGTGACCAAGGGCCTGGGCGCTGGCGCCAATCCGGAAGTCGGCCGTCAAGCCGCCCTGGAAGACCGCGAGCGTATTGCCGAAGTGCTGCAAGGCACCAACATGGTGTTCATCACCACTGGCATGGGCGGCGGTACCGGTACCGGTGCAGCGCCGATCATTGCCGAAGTGGCCAAGGAAATGGGGATCCTGACGGTTGCTGTCGTGACCCGTCCGTTCCCGTTCGAAGGCCGCAAGCGCATGCAGATCGCCGACGAAGGTATCCGTCTGCTGTCTGAAAGCGTTGACTCGTTGATCACCATCCCCAACGAGAAACTGCTGACCATCCTCGGTAAAGACGCAAGCCTGCTGTCGGCTTTCGCCAAGGCTGATGACGTACTGGCCGGTGCCGTTCGCGGTATCTCCGACATCATCAAGCGCCCGGGCATGATCAACGTCGACTTTGCCGACGTACGCACTGTCATGAGCGAAATGGGCATGGCGATGATGGGCACTGGCTGCGCCAGCGGTCCTAACCGTGCACGTGAAGCGACCGAAGCGGCTATCCGCAACCCGTTGCTCGAAGACGTGAACCTGCAAGGTGCACGCGGCATCCTGGTGAACATCACCGCCGGTCCTGACCTGTCCCTGGGTGAGTACTCCGACGTGGGTAGCATCATCGAAGCCTTCGCTTCCGAGCACGCGATGGTCAAGGTCGGTACCGTTATCGATCCGGACATGCGCGACGAACTGCATGTGACCGTGGTTGCCACTGGCCTGGGCGCTAAAATCGAGAAGCCTGTGAAGGTCATCGACAATACCGTTCACACCAGCCAGGCGTCTTCGACTGCCGCTCCAGCGCCTGTGCGCCCGGAAATGCCGTCGGTGAACTACCGTGACCTGGATCGTCCGACCGTGATGCGCAACCAGGCTCAGGCCGGTGCTGCTGCGTCCCGTAGCCCGAATCCGCAAGATGATCTGGATTACCTGGACATCCCGGCTTTCCTGCGTCGTCAGGCCGATTGATGGAATGTATCAGGGCTATGAAGGTGATTGGTGTTCAGCAAAGGTCTGGTCTGTTATTATCGCCAGCCTTTGTTGATACCAGTTCGCAATTTGCGCTGAAGCGGTCCAAGCCATGATTAAACAACGCACCCTGAAGAATATTATCCGTGCCACAGGTGTAGGTCTGCACTCCGGGGAGAAGGTATACCTGACCCTCAAGCCCGCACCTGTCGACACCGGCATCGTGTTTGTTCGTGCCGACCTGGACCCTGTGGTGCAGATTCCTGCTCGCGCGGAAAACGTTGGCGAAACCACCATGTCGACCACATTGGTCAACGGTGACGTCAAAGTGGACACGGTGGAGCACTTGCTCTCGGCCATGGCTGGCCTGGGCATCGATAACGCCTACGTCGAGCTCTCCGCGTCTGAAGTCCCGATCATGGATGGTAGCGCTGGACCTTTCGTATTCCTGATTCAATCTGCCGGCCTGGAAGAACAGGACGCAGCCAAGAAGTTCATTCGCATTCTGCGGGAAGTGACAGTAGAAGACGGCGACAAGCGCGCCACCTTCGTCCCGTTCGAAGGCTTTAAAGTGAGCTTTGAGATCGATTTCGATCACCCGGTATTCCGTGACCGCACCCAAAGTGCAAGCGTGGATTTTTCCAGCACTTCGTTCGTAAAAGAAGTCAGCCGCGCCCGTACCTTTGGTTTCATGAGTGACATCGAGTACCTGCGCAAGCACAACCTCGCACTCGGCGGCAGCGTGGAAAACGCCATCGTGGTCGACGCGGATGGTGTACTGAACGAAGACGGCCTTCGCTATGAAGACGAGTTCGTGAAGCACAAGATCCTCGATGCAATTGGTGACCTCTACCTGCTGGGCAATAGCCTGATAGGCGAGTTCAAAGGCTTCAAGTCGGGCCATGCACTGAACAACCAGCTCCTGCGCAAATTGATTGAGCAGAAAGATGCTTGGGAAGTCGTGACCTTCGAAGATGCCAGCACCGCACCGATCTCTTACATGCGTCCCGTTGCGGCGGTGTAAGTAACAACTCTCTTTCTTTAGTTTTTAAAGGCTGCCTTCGGGTGGCCTTTTTTTATTGGCAAACATCCGCCTATAGGGGCCGGCAAGCCGGCTCCTACATTCAAGGCGCCAGCAGTGTGGCCGCATCGACCACGCGGTTGCGCCCGCTATTTTTCGCCTCATACAACGCCCGGTCAGCACTGAGCAGCAACTGCTCCAATGACGCGCTGCTGCGTTTGTCCCAGGTGCTCAAGCCGATACTCACCGTAACTGGCTCACTATCACCCGCAACCGGCGGCAAGTGCTGGATCCCCTGGCGGATACGCTCAGCAATCGCCCGGGCACCGCTGGCATCGGTATTGGGCAGGATCACCGCAAACTCTTCGCCGCCATAACGTGCCGCCAGGTCGGCCGGGCGGCGGATCTGGCTGCCGATCACCTGTGCCACGCTGCGCAGCGCTTCGTCGCCGCCCAGGTGGCCATGGCGGTCGTTGAAGGCCTTGAAGTGGTCGACGTCGATCATCAGCAGCGCCAAGGGCTCGGCGGAGCGGCGGGCGCGGTCCCATTCCAGGGTCAGGCGCTGGTCGAGGATACGGCGGTTGGCCAGGCCGGTCAGGCCGTCGGTGGCTGCCAGTTCTGACAGCACCTTCTCGGCGCGGTAACGCCGCCGTAGTTCCAGGCGCAACATCCAGCTCAACCATAACAGGCCCACACACAACACCCCGGTGGCGCCTGCCGTCAGCCATGCGGCGCGTTGCCAGGCGGCGAATACATCGTCGCTGGCCAAGGCCACCACCACGATCAATGGCAACTGGCCGACATTGGTGAAGGTGTAGAGCCGGGGGGTACCACTGATCGCAGAGATCGCCCGGAAGCTGCCGCTGCCCTCTTGCAGCATGCGCTTGAAGTTGGGGCGCGAACTCAGGTCCTTGTCGATCATGTCCCGTTCGAGCAGGGGCTGCTGGGCCAGCAGGATGCCCTGATTGTTCAGCAGGTTGATGGTGTTGCCGCTACCGATGGTCAGGCTGCTGAACAACTGATCGAAATACGCCAGGCGCATGGTCGCCACCGCTACCCCGGTAAATTCGCCATTGGGCCCGGTCACGCGGCGGCTGAAAGCGATGCGCCAGATTTGCTCGCAGTCACAGTGGATCTTGAACGGGCGGCTGATAAACAGGCCGGTCTCGGGGTTTTGCTGATGGATTTGGAAGTAGTCGCGGTCGGCGAAGTTGCGCACGGTGGGGGTCTGCGTCGACGAGTCGGCCAGCACCGTGCCCTGTGCGTCCAACAGCAGGACTTCGCCTTTGTAGGGCGCTGCGGTGGATTGGTCGAATTGCAGTTGGTGCCGCACATCGCCCGGCAGGCCGGACAAATCCCGACCTGCAGCAGCAATCAGCCCTTGCAGCGCCAAGTCATACAGCTCGACGTTACGCAGCACATCGGCATTGATCAATTGGGTGATATTGCTGGTGGAGCGCTGGGCGGTCTGTAACGTGCTGGCGTGCTCGCGGATCAGCAGCACGGCGACGATGATCAGAATCAGCACAACGGTGAGGCCACTGCCCAGAATCAGCAAAAGCTCCGGGCGTGCAGGCAGTTTAAGGGCGCGGCGTTGACTCATCGGACTGACTTCGGCGGTGACGATGATGGCAGTTTAATTCCGCGCGCCTGAAATTAAGCAATCGGCGAAAAAGATAATTCGCCGTCAGAACACATTGATCGGGTAGTCGACGATTACCCGGTACTCATCCACATCACGGTCCACCGCCGAGTAGCCATTGCTGCCACGGTTGGTCGCCCATTGCAGGCGTACCGCCAAGTCCTTGGCCTTGCCGCCCTGTACCACGTACTTGAGGTCGATATCCCGTTCCCAGTGCTTGGCATTCTTGCCCTCGGCGCTGTACCAGGCCGAGTAGCCGCGGCTGTTGGGGTCGACCTTGGTCAGGTCGGTCTTGCCGCTGATGTACGACACCGCCGAGGTCAGGCCGGGCACGCCAAGGCCTGCGAAGTCGTAGGCGTACTTGAGCTTCCACGAGCGCTCGTTGGGCCCGTTGAAGTCCGAGTATTGCTGGGAGTTGTCCAGGTACACGCTGTCGCCCTGGGCGATGTAGTCGAACGGCGTGTTGCCATTGACCCGCTGGTACGCGGCCGTGACGCTGTGATTGCCCACGCCCACGGTGAAATGCAGGCTGTAGGTGTTGTTGTCGATATCCCCCAGCAGGGCATGGCCGGTGTCTTGGGTGTGGTAGAAGTGCAGGCCGGGGTTGAGGCTGACCAGGTCATTGAGCGCGTAGGTGTAGTCCAGGTCGTAGTAGTACTGGTTCCACACGTCCTTGAGTTCAGAGGCGTACAGGTTGCTGGTCAGCCCTGGCAGGCCGCTCCAGGCCACGCCGGCCCAGTTCATGTGCTGGCTGTCCTGGCCCTTGGGCAGCGCGCCGTAGCTGGTGCCGATACGCCCGTGGCCGCTCTGGTTATAGAGCTTGGCGAAACTCGCCTGGCCACCTTCGAACATCCAGCCGTCAAGGCTGTGGTTGGTCAGGCTGACGCCACGAAAGGTCTCGGGCAGCATGCGCGTCATGCCACCGGCAATCACCGGGTTGTTGAGGAACAGGTCGCCGGCTTTGAGTTCGGTGTCGAAGGCGCGCACTTTCAGGGTGCCTCCACCGGTAGAAAACGAGCCCGGCGCTTTGCCGTTGCCGCTGCCGTACGGCAGGATGCTGGAGCCGTCGGTGCCACCACCGCCGTCCAGTTTCAGGCCGAGCATGGCATGGGCGTCCAGGCCAAAACCCACGGTGCCTTGGGTGTAGCCAGACTCGAAGACCCCGAGGAAGCCTTGGCCCCACTCTTTGCTGTCGTCAGTGTGGATGTCGCGGCGGTCGCGGTTCATGTAGTAGTTGCGGGTGTTGATAGTGAGGCTGGAGCCTTCGACGAATCCGTCGGTGGGAGGGGCATCTGCGGCATGGGCGAGAGGGGAGATAGTTGCTGCAATCGCGAGGAATAACGGGGTGAATGTCAGCGCGGGTTTCACCGGGGAAGCTCCTTTGGATGAGTCTGAACGGCCAATGTTGTGGGGTGTTCCTGGCCTTTTTTACGGCAAAAAAAAGCCGCTGAAGTCAGCGGCTTTAAGACAGATTCCCAGTGTAGAGCCCTGGAAATAAGTCGAGGGAAATAGCAGGGCGGGTCGGCTGTCTTTGCCGTCTCGCTCGTCGATGCGACATATTGGCGCAGGCGAGCGGTACGGTACAGAGTGTAACAAGATAATGACTGTTGCCCAAATCGCAACAGTCGAGACGGCGATCTACCTATGGGGATGGGCTTGTGTGGGAGCGAGCAAGCCCGCACACATTTTGATTGTGTAGTGGTTTAAAAAAATTAGATGGGCAGGGTGATACCAAAGGTATTGCCACCGTGCTCGCTGCGCACAAACACATCCCCGCCATGCATCAAGGCAATCGCCTTGACGATGGCCAGCCCCAACCCATGATTGGCTCCGCTGTTACTGCGCGAGGCGTCGACGCGGTAGAAGCGCTCGAACAAGCGCGGCAGATGTTCGCGGGCGATCAGCTCCCCTGGGTTGGTCACGCCAATTAGCACCTGCTGCTCCTGCGTTTCAATCCGTACCTGGATCTCCTGCCCCGGCGAGGTGTGCTGCACGGCATTGTTCAGCAGGTTGATCAGCGCCCGGCGCAAATGAGCCTTTTCGATCTGGACCTGGGCATCGCCGACCACGGTGACCCGCACCTGGGCGTCTTCGAGGATAAAGTCCAGGTACTCGAGGGTCGTCGCCACCTCATCGGCCAGGGAGCACTCAATCAGTTTGGTGGCCTTGCTGCCCTGGTCGGCGCTGGCCAGGAACAGCATGTCATTGATGATCGAGCGCAGGCGCTCCAACTCTTCCAGGTTCGATTG
This sequence comes from Pseudomonas proteolytica, assembly GCF_007858275.1. Classification (GTDB taxonomy): domain Bacteria; phylum Pseudomonadota; class Gammaproteobacteria; order Pseudomonadales; family Pseudomonadaceae; genus Aquipseudomonas; species Aquipseudomonas proteolytica. The sequence goes on along the minus strand of NZ_VFEV01000001.1, from coordinate 114,302 downwards.
CAGCACTTCGAAGTAATGCTCGGCGGAGCGGCCACGGGTCAGCGCCACCTGGGTCTGGCCGATCAGGTTGGTCAGTGGCGAGCGCAGTTCGTGGGCCACGTCGGCATTGAAGGACTCCAGGCGTGAGTAGGCGGTTTCCACCCGCTCCAGGGTCGAGTTGAAGGAGTTGACGAACTGCTTGAGCTCCGGCGGCAACGGCGACAACTGCAAGCGCCCCGACAGTTTGGGCGGTGCCAGTTTTTGCGCCTCATCCGACAGCTTGATCAACGGTTTGAGACCGATGCGCGCGACCCAGAAGCCCAGCAGCGAAGCCAGTACCACGCCGACAAACGACAGGCTGATCAACGCCATCAGCAGATGGTGCTGGGTGGCGCGGAAGTTGGCGGTGTCGATGGCGATCATAAAGCGCAGCGGCGGGCGCTGGTCCTTGGCCGGGAACTGACTGACCAGCACCTTGAACGGATAGGCGTGGCCCGGCAGGTACAAATCACGCTTGCCCGTGGGGCCAGCGGCGAATTCGCGGATACGTGCGTCGGGTTTGCCGTACTCATAGGTCGGGTCACTGCTTACCACCCAGAAACGAATGCGCGTGTCCTCTTCCCCCAGCAGCTTGAGTTTGCTGGCCATCTTCACCCAATGATCCGGCGTGCCGAAACGCGTGATCGACGACTCCAGCACACTGTAGCGCGCATCCAACTCGGCCCCCGGCAACAAGCCCAGGCCACGGTCCACCTGCTGGTACAACGCGCCACCGATCAGCAGGAAAATCACCAGCGCCACCAGGGTGAACATGCCGCTCAGGCGCAGGGCAATCGAGTTACTCGACACTGCGGTTCTCCAGCACATAGCCCATGCCGCGGATGGTGTGCAGCAGCTTGTGCTCAAATGGCCCGTCGAGCTTGGCCCGCAGGCGCTTGATTGCCACTTCGACCACATTGGCATCGCTGTCGAAATTGATGTCCCAGACCATTTCCGCAATCGCCGTCTTCGACAGGATTTCGCCCTGGCGCCGGGCCAGGACGCTGAGCAGCGAGAACTCCTTGGCGGTCAGGTCCAGGCGCTGGCCGGCGCGGCTGGCCTTGCGGCTGATCAGGTCGATCCACAGGTCGGCGATGCTCACCTGTACCGGCTCATGCCCACCGCTGCGCCGGGTCAGGGCTTGCAGGCGTGCCACCAGTTCGAGGAAGGAAAACGGCTTGCCCAGGTAATCGTCGGCGCCTTCGCGCAGGCCGCGAATGCGGTCTTCCACACGCTCGCGGGCAGTGAGCATGATCACTGGCGTCTGCTTGCGGGCCCGCAGTGCGCGCAGCACGCCAAAGCCGTCGAGGCCGGGCAGCATCACATCGAGCACGATCACCGCGTAGTCGCTTTCCAGGGCCAGGTGCAGGCCCTCGATGCCGTCGCGGGCCACGTCCACGGTGTAGCCTTGTTCCGTCAGCCCGCGATGCAGGTAGTCGGCGGTTTTTTCTTCGTCTTCAATAATCAGGACGCGCATGACCCCGCCTCAATGTGTGGTCGCCAACCCGAGGGCCGGTTTGGGTCTGTGGAAAAGTTTCTCAAGGTACAAGTATATGACCGGCGTGGTGAACAACGTCAGCGCCTGGCTCACCAGCAACCCGCCGACCACCGCGATCCCCAGGGGCTGGCGCAACTCCGCGCCGGGGCCTGTGCCGAGCATCAGCGGCACCGCGCCCAGCAGGGCGGCGAGGGTGGTCATGATGATCGGCCGGAACCGCGTGATACAGGCTTCGTAAATCGCCTCGCCAGGTGCCAGCCCACGCACGCGCTGGGCTTCCAGGGCAAAGTCGATCATCAGGATGCCGTTTTTCTTGACGATGCCGATCAACAGCACCAGGCCGATCAACGCCATGATGGAAAAGTCCTGGCCCAGCAGCCAGAGCATGATCAGCGCGCCCAGGCCGGCCGAGGGCAAGGTCGAGATGATCGTCAGCGGGTGCACGAAGCTCTCATACAGCACGCCGAGGATGATATAGACCGCCACCAGCGCCGCGAGGATCAACCACGGCTGGCTGGCCAATGAACTCTGGAACGCCTGGGCCGCGCCCTGGAAGTTACCGATGATGGTGCTCGGCATGCCGATTTCGTTCTTCGCCTGGTCGAGCATGATCACCGCGTCGCCCAGGGCCACGCCCGGTGCCAGGTTGAACGACAGGTTGGCCGCCGGGAACATGCCGTCATGGCTGATGGACAACGGCCCGACCGTCGGCGGGTCGACCTTGGCCAGCGCCGACAACGGCACCATCTCGCCACTGAGCGGCGAGCGCAGGTAGAAATAATTCAGGCTCTCGGCCTTGCCCCGTTGCTGGCTGTCCAACTCCAGCACCACTTGGTATTGGTTGGTTTCGGTCTGGAATTCATTGACCTGGCGTTGGCCAAACGCATCGTACAGCGCCTGATCGACATCGGTGGCCGTCAGTCCAAACCGTGCGGCCGCCTGGCGGTCGATGCTGATGTGGGTGATGCTGCCGCCCAGTTGCAGGTCGTTGGACAGATCGCGAAAGGCCGGGTTGGCGCGCAGTTTTTCGGTCAGGCGCTGGGTCCAGGTGTTCAGGGTCGCGCCATCGTTGCTCTTGAGCACGTACTGGTACTGGCTGCGGCTGGGCCCGGAACTGAGGTTGATATCCTGGCCGGCGCGCAGGTACAGCACGATCCCCGGCACCTGGGCCAGTTTGGCGCGGATGCGGTCGATAAACTGGCTGGCCGACACATCACGCTCACCCCGATCCTTCAAGGCAATCCAGAAGCGGCCGTTGGCGATGGTCTGGTTGCTGCCGGTGACACCCACCGAATGAGAGAAGTTTTCCACCGCCGGGTCAGCCTTGATGATCTCGGCCAGGGCCTGGTGCTTGGCCACCATATCCGGGTAGGACACATCCGCCGCCGCCTCGCTGGTGCCGAGGATAAAGCCGGTGTCTTGTACCGGGAAAAACCCCTTGGGAATAAACACGTAGCCGGCCACCGCCAGGCCCAGGGTCACGGTGAAGACAGCGAGCATCGTGCGCGGATGGGCCAGTGCCCGTCGCAGGTTCCGCGCATAGCCGGCTAGCAGGCGTTCGCCAAAGCCCGGCTTGTCGTGGGGATGGTGGGTGGGGGCGCGCATGAACTGCCCGGCCAGCATCGGCGCCAGGGTCAGGGACACCACCACCGAAATCAGGATGGTCGAGGTCGCCGTCAGGGCAAATTCCTTGAACAGGCGCCCGACCACGCCGCCCATGAACAGCAGCGGGATAAACGCCGCCACCAGCGAGAAGCTGATGGACACCACGGTAAACCCGATCTCGCCGGCGCCCTTGATTGCTGCTTCACGCTTGTCCAGGCCGGCCTCAAGGTGGCGGTGGATGTTCTCCACCACCACAATCGCATCGTCCACCACAAAACCCACGGCGATGACGATGGCCACCAGGGTCAGGTTATTCAGGCTGAAGCCCATCACGTACATCAAGGCAAAAGTGGCCACCAGCGATACTCCCAGCACGCTGGAAACAATCAGGGTTGCCGACCATTGGCGCAGGAACAGCGCCATCACCGCCACCACCAGCAACACGGCGATCAACAGGGTGATTTCCACTTCATGCAGCGAGGCGCGAATGGTCTTGGTGCGATCCGACAACGAGCTGACGTCCACCGACGCCGGCAGCATCGCCTGCAGGCGCGGCAACTCGGCCTGGATGCGGTCCACGGTGTCGACGATATTGGCCCCCGGCTGGCGGAAAATCACCAGGTTGACCCCCGGCGTATCGCCGGACCAGGCCTGCACGTAGGCGTTCTCCGAACCATTGATCACCCGCGCCACATCGCGCAATTGCACCGGCGCACCATCCTTGTAGGAAACGATCAGGTCGCCGTATTCCTCGGGGTGGAACAGTTGATCGTTGGTCGACAGCGTCGACACGCTGTCGCGCCCATACAGCGCGCCCTTGGCCAGGTTCAGGCTCGATTGCTGGAGCACCAGGCGGATGTCGGCCAGGGTCAGGCCGATGGCGGCGAGCTTGTCCGGCGAGGCCTGCACGCGGATCGCCGGGCGTTGCTGGCCGGTGATGCTGATCTGGCCGACCCCGTCGATCTGGCTGATCTGCCGGGCCAGCAGGGTTTCCACGTAGTCGCTCAGTTCGGTGCCGGGCATGTTGTTGGAGCTGATACTGAGGATCAGCACCGGGCTGTCCGCCGGGTTGACCTTGCGCCAGGTCGGCAGGTTGGGCATATCGCTGGGCAACTTGCCGGCCGCGGTGTTGATCGCTGCCTGGACTTCCTGGGCGGCGGTATCGATGCTCTTGTCGAGGGTGAATTGCAGGGTCAGGAGGCTGGAACCCAGGGCGCTGCTGGACGTCATCTGGGTCATGCCGGGGATGGCGCTGAATTGCACTTCCAAGGGCGTTGCCACCGAGGACGCCATGGTATCGGGGCTGGCGCCGGGCAGTTGGGCGGTGACTTGGATCGTCGGGAACTCCGCCTCCGGCAGCGGCGCGACCGGCAGGCGCGGGAAGGCGATCAACCCCAGCAGCACCAGGGCAAAGGTCAACAGCAGGGTGGCGACCGGATGGTCGACGCACCACGCCGATACCGAGCCACGGCCCTTCATGGCCGGGCCTGCGCTTGGGCGGTCTGGATCACTTGCGGCGGCTCCTTGAGCACCTCCACCTGGGCGCCGGCCTTGAGGCGTGACTGGCCGTCGCTGACCAGCACATCACCGGGCTGCACGCCGGTGACAATCGTCAGGTCGCTGTTCTGGTAGGTCACCTGCACGGGCACCACGTCCACTTTGTCGCCATTGAGGCGGTACACAAAGTGCGAGTCCATGCCGCGCTGAACCACGGTCGGTGGCACCACCAGGGCGGCCTTGTCGAGGGCGGTCTGGATCTTTACCGTGACCAGTTGCCCTGGCCACAGCGTTTGCGCGGCATTGCTGAACTCGGCCTTGGCGCGGATGGTGCCGGTGGTGGCGCTGATCTGATTATCGATCAGGCTCAGGCGGCCCTCGCCGAGCAGGATCGCGGCCGGGCTCTCGGTGTCGGCACCCAGGAACGCATCGACACTGGCCGGGTGTTGCGCGGCGATCAGGCCTTGCAGGGTCGGCAGCATCTGTTGTGGCAGGGAAAACTCCACCGCAATCGGATCGATCTGCGTCACCGAGAACAGGCCTTGGGTGTCGCTGGTGCGCAGGAAGTTGCCTTCATCCACATTGCGAATCCCGACGCGCCCGCTGACGGGGGAGCGAATCTGCGTGTAGGAAAGCTGGACCTGGGCCGCATCAATCGCCGCCTGGTTGCCCTGGACCGTGGCCTTGAGCTGATTGACCAGGGCTTGCTGCTGGTCGTAAGTCTGCTTCGACACGCCGTCGTCGATGCTCAGCTCCTTGTAGCGCTTGAGATTGACCTGGGCCACCTGCAACTGCGCCTGGCTTTCGCCCAACTGGGCCCTGGCCTGGTCGAGGCTGGCGCGAATCGCCCGGTCGTCGATGCTCGCCAGCAGGTCGCCGGCCTTGACCAGTTGCCCTTCCTTGACCTGCAATCGGGTGAGGATGCCGTCGACTTGCGGGCGAATCACCACACTGTGCAGCGACAGCACCGAGCCGATGCCGCTGACAAACCGCGGGATGTCCTGCTGGGCGACACTGACCACCCGCACCGGGATCGCAGTGGAGGCGGACAGCTTGGTCTTGGCCGGCCGGGTCGCGACCCAGGCCACGACCGCCAGGGCCACGACGGCGAGCACAATCAAGGTGGTTTTGCGTTGAATGTGCATGGGCTCGCGGCGTCCGGACAGAGAATGGGAAGAGTGAAGGCTCTTTATAGCCGGCAAACCCGGTCAGCAAAGTGACCGTTAACTGACAGCGCTGACAGCAAAGGTCGACCATTCGTACGGGCAGTGGTTAAAGAACCAGGGCGCGCAGGTATACTGCGCGCCAGCGTGGCCCGCAAGTCGGGCCCGCGTCATTTTTTGCACGCTCCGGAGCTTCCATGAATTGCCCGACACAACCGCCTGTTGAAAGCGCCGAACTCGCTGATCCAGACAGCCTCGACAGTGAGGCCAAGCCGGTGATCCCGGCCTTCAAATTCCCCTTCAAACCGGGTGAACTGGCCGGGGCGAAAGACAGCAATCAGCCGTGGTACAAAAACGGCGCGAAGAACGGCCACACCAAAACCCCTGGTATGGCGCCGCCAGGCACCCGCCGCTCGATGGGTAAACGCTGACGGCAGTTGTGCCTACAGCCATTGCTGACTTTTCGTCTTGTCGGTCCACGACCTTTTCTTGAAAGCTTGCCTGATACCCCTTCGCCGCGCCTGGTTGGCAGCAGTTTGGGTTGAGGGTGTGGGTCTTTCAGGAAAGGGATGTCTGCATGGCTTTGGCAAAGATCTTCGTGTTAACCGTTGGGCTGCTGCTGTCGGGCGGCTTTTTTATGGGGGCGGTGGCCGGCACTGCGCCGCGCAGCGAGATCCGCTTCGCGATCTCCCCGCAGTTTCCGCCCTATGAAAGCCGCAATGCCCAAGGGCGACTGGTGGGTTTGAACATCGAACTGGGCAATGCCCTGTGTGCCCAGCTCGATGTGCGCTGCACCTGGGTCGACCAGGTATTTTCCCACAGCATTGATGCCCTGGAGCGCCGGCGTTTCGATGCGATCATGGGCATGGCATCCACCCCCCAGCGTCGGCAACTGATCGACTTCACCGACGACCTCTATCCCCTCACCACCCACCTGGTGGCCCGCAAGTACTCCGGGCTGCTGCCGACCGTGCGTGCGCTCAAGGGCAAGCGCGTCGGGGTGCTGGCCGGCAGTAACCGTGAAGCCTTCGCCCTGGCGCAATGGGCGCCGGCCGGGGTGATCATCAAGAGCTTCTGGCTTAACGACCAGTTGATCCGCAGCCTGGTCGCCGGCGATATCGACGCGACGCTGCAAGGCACCGCAGAAATCCGCCAGGAGTTGCTCGATACCGAACAGGGCCGGGCTTTTGACTTCGTCGGCCCGCCGGTGGCCGGCCAGCAGATGGGCACTGCCGTGGCCATCGGCGTGCGCAAGTCCGACCCCGAGTTGCGCAGTGAGCTGAACCGCGCACTGGAGCAGCTCAGGCAGAGCGGCGAGTACCAGCGCATTCTCCAGGGTTATCCACAGGAGGCACACGACGCCGCCAATGCTCAGGACCCGCTCGAGCCGCAGTTTTACCCCGCTGACCCGAAGCTGCCGTTTTCCGAGGCCGTGCGGGTCGGTAATACGCTGTACACCTCCAGCATTGCCGGGGTGGATGCCAACCTCAATCTGGTGAAGGGCGGTACGGGCGCGCAGATGAAACAGCTGATGAATACGCTGCACGAACTATTGGTGCGTCATGAGTCGTCGCTGGACCGCGTGGTCAAGTGCACCTTGATGCTGGTCGAGCTGGAGGACCTGAAGCTGGTCAACGACGTGTACCTGGGCTACTTCGCCCAAGGCCGGCTGCCCGCCCGCAGTGTGCTGGCCGTGCGCCGGCTGCCGCGCGGCGCACGGGTGGCGATCGAGTGCGTGGCCGTGGTCGGCGACCCTCCCGGATCGTTGACGGGGGTAGCGGGTAACTAAATGCGTGGAACATGAGCTGGATCAGTATTTGCTCAACCGGTGCGCTTAGAGTCGGTGCCCCTGCCGACTCCCTCAACAACCCCGAGCGCGCTTTCCATGAAGATCAATCTCCCGGTCACGGGTCGAAGTGTGGACATTGCCCAAGACGCCAACATCCTCTCGACCACTGACCTAGGTAGTTCGATTACCTACGCCAACCAGGACTTTATCGACATCAGTGGCTACAGCCGTGAGGAACTGCTGGGCGCGCCACATAATCTGCTACGCCATCCCGACATGCCGTCGGCGGCGTTTGCCCATATGTGGCAGACCCTCAAAAGTGGTCGCTCGTGGATGGGCATGGTGAAGAATCGCTGCAAGAACGGTGATCACTACTGGGTCAGCGCCTATGCCTCGCCGGTCACCCGCGACGGGGCGACGGTGGAATACCAGTCGGTGCGCACCAAGCCCGACGCACGCCGAGTGAGAGCGGCAGAGCGCGCCTATGTGCGTTTGCGCGCAGGCTCCCGGCGCATGCGGCCGGTGCTGGAGATGCCGATGAAGTTGTCGCTGGTCACTGGGGCGACGTGCGCGCTGACCTGGGGCGTGGGGGCCGGGCTGGCCAGTTATTCATGGGCGTTGCAAGTGCTGGGCCTGGCGGCAGTGGGCGCGGTTGGCGTGCTGGGCATCAATCTGTTGTTGCGGCCCCTGAGGCAATTGAGCGAGCGGGCGCGGCAGATTGCCGACAACCCCGTCAGCCAGGCGATCTACACCGGGCGCGCGGACGAGCTGGGGCAAATCGAATTTGCCATGCAAATGCTCGAAGCCCAGGCGGGCGCGGTGGTTGGCCGGATTGGCGATGCGTCGCAGCGTTTATCCGGGCACGCCGCCGCCCTGGTCCAGCAACTGGACAGCAGCCACACCAGCACCCTGGGCCAGCAGAGCCAGACCGACCAGGTGGCGACCGCCATCCAGCAGATGGCGGCCAGCGTGGCGCAAGTTGCCAGCCACGCCCAACAAGCCTCGAAAGCGGCAGACCTGGCCGGCAGCGAGACCCGTGAAGGCCATCTGCGCGTGGACGAAAGCCGCGATGCGGTGCTGCGCCTGTCCCAGGAACTGGCCAGGGCCACCACCGTGATCCATCAACTGGAAAGCCACAGCGGGGATATCTCCAGCGTACTGGAAGTGATCCGGGCGATTGCCGAACAGACCAACCTGCTGGCCCTCAACGCGGCCATCGAGGCGGCGCGGGCTGGCGAGCAGGGCCGTGGCTTTGCGGTGGTGGCCGACGAAGTGCGCGGCCTGGCGCAACGTACCCAGCAATCCACCAATGAAATCCAACGCATGATCAGCACCTTGCAGGGCGGCGCCCGTGATGCGGTGATGGCCATGGAGCAAAGCAGCCAGCATGTCGAAGTCAGCGTCGACCATGCCCAGCGCGCCGCGTCGGCCCTGGATGGCATCAGCCAGCGGGTCAACCAGATCACGGCCATGAGTGTGCAGATTGCGGCGGCGGTGGAAGAACAGAGCGCGGTGAGCGAGGACATCAATCGCAATATCGTCGGCATCCGCAATGCGGGCGAGGCGACCGTCAGCGCCGGCCAACAGAGCCAGCTCAGCTCGGGCGACGTCGCCGCGCTAGCGGAAGACCTGCGGCGTTTGGCAGAAGAGTTCTGGGGCAAACGCCGCTAACCTGCCGCCGCCCTCCCTGTGGCGAGCGGGCTTGTCCCGCGCTGGGTGGCGAAGCCGCCCCAAAACCTGCTGGCTCGGTATGTCTGAAACAACTGCGGTGCCTGGGGTGGGGCTGCTACGCAGCCCAGCGCGGGGCAAGCCCGCTCGCCACAGCAAGCCCGCTGGCCACTACAAGCGTGCCCGACACAGCGACAGGCTTACGCCTCTGACGGCCCTCAGGCAGCGCGCAGGGAGATGAACGCGTAGTTGGCCGGCACTTCGGTGGCAATCTGCGCCCCGGCGTCCAGCAACTGCTCGGCAATGTCCATCCCGGAGACATGGAACACCCATTCATTGGCCCCAGCTGGCTGGGTCGCGGCCAATTCAATGGCCTGGGCAAAGGCGCCCATGTCCGGCAGGTATGCGGTAAACCCATCGCCCTTGAGCGCCGTGGTCCGAATCCCCAGCAGGGCGCACACCGCCTCCTTGGTCTGCACATCGTCACGGTCGGCCTGGCGCGAGCGGCGGATCAGGTCGGCCAGTTCCTGGTCCATCAGTTCACCGCCGACGATCAGCGCCGGGCCTTGTTCCCAGGATTGCGGCGGGCAATCTTTGGCGGCCGGGTTCAGCGGGATATGCGGGTTGATCTCCATCGGGTAGATGCGACAGACCAGCGGCCTGCGCTCATAGATGCCGCAACGGTTGTCTTCGTCAAGATTCCGGCAGCGCCCGGCGTTGTAGGCGGCAAAGGTGATTGCCACGAACGCCTGGGTATTGCCGCTGGGCACCACCACTGAACGCCGTTCGGCATGCTCGCGCTGTTGCAGAGGCAGGCCCAGGCCATTGCCCAGGAAGCCTTCCACCAGCACGATGACATTGCCGCCATCTGCCGCCCACTGGCGGGCTTCGTCGAGGGTCAGGGGGACATGATGGTCGGTGCAGCATTTGCCGCAACCGACGCAGGAAAAATGGGTATTCATGGAGGATCTGCTACCAGGCCAGGTCAGAGGGCTCTCTTGAGCGGTGACGGGTTTTTACCTCTATCCGCCGCTCGCAGACTCTGGAAGCAAGTTATGCGCCAGTGCCGCTCAGTCTTCGCTGACCACGTCACGCAGCACCAAGACCATGCCGGCGCTCTCATACAGTTGGCGTGCGCGCTGATTGCTTTCCAGCACCTTGAGGTCCACATAGGGTTCGCCGCGCTGCTTGAACACCTGGAAGCTATGTAGCAGCAAGGCGCGCCCCAGTCCCTGGCCCTGGGCGCAAGGGTGGATGCACAGATGCTTGATAAACGCACTGGTCCAACATTGGGCCACGCCAAGAATACCGTCGGCATTACTCGCCACCAGGCACAGCGTGGGGTCAAATTCCGCATCGGTGATGAATTGCTGCTGCCAGGTCTTCAGGTTGGGCACGTGGCCGCCGCCCTGGGCCTGGGTCATGCGTAACACCGCATGGATCGCCGGGGCGAGCTCAAGGCGGTAATGGTCCAGACGGGTGTCGGCTGGCCACTGCGGCGCGGGCAGGCTCTTGGTGAGGTCGCGGCGCAGCAGTTGGTAATACGCTGTCACTTACAGGCCTTTTTGCGCCACGGTCTGGGCCGCGACCACCAGGCATTTGGTCAGCTCGGGCGAGGAGAACTTGGTCAGCACCGAGTCGGCCCCGGCCAAGCGCGCTTTTTCGCTGTTCATCGCGCTGTCCAGGGAGGTGTGCAGCAGCACGTAGAGGTCCTGGAAGTCCGGGGTTTCACGCAGGGTACGGGTGAGGGCGTAACCGTCCATTTCCGACATTTCGATGTCAGACACCACCACATTGATCTGCCCGGCGCTGCCTTGCAGCTCCAGCAGCACATCGATGGCTTCCTTGGCACTGCGTGCGGTGTGGCAGGTCAGGCCGAGGTTGCGCAGGGTGTGCACCGATTGCTGCAGGGCCACCTGGCTGTCGTCCACCACCAGGATGCGCGCATTGCCGAGCACTTCGGCTTCTTCCATGGTCAGGTCGGTGGGCGCGACTTCGATTTGCGCGGGGGCAATGGCGTGGATGACTTTTTCGATGTCCAGCACTTGCACCAGCACGCCGTCCACCTGGGTCACGCCGGTGATAAACGAGCGCGTACCGCCGGAGCCAAAGGGTGGCGGGCGGATGTCAGTGGTCAGGCAATGCACGATCCGGCTCACCGCCTGCACGTGCAGGCCCTGCTTGGACCGGCTGACATCGGTAACAATCAGGCAGCCGCCGTCGGGGTCTTTCAGGGGCATTTCGCCCAGTGCCCGGCTGAGGTCGATCACCGACAGGGCAGCGCCACGCAGGGTCGCGATGCCTTTGACGTGTGGATGGGACTCCGGCAGCTTGGTGAGCGGCGGGCAGGCAATGATTTCGCTGACTTTCAGCAGGTTGATGGCCATCAGCTTGCCGCTGCGCAAGGTAAAGAGCAGAAGCGAGAGTGAATCTGCGCGGGCTTTGGTGGTGGACATAAAAACCTTCTGTGGATCAGCGATAACAATCTTCTATGGCAGGTTATCGACGCTGGCCCAAAAAACTGTAGGAGCGAGCTTGCTCGCGAAAAAACCGAGGGCGCCGCGTTTATTCAGGATAGACGCGTTATCGTTAATGTTTTTCGCGAGCAAGCTCGCTCCTACAGTGGGTTGTGTCTTAGCCTTTCCAGACTTGCGGATTCACCAGATCCTGCGGGCGTTGGCCCAACAGGGCGCTGCGCAGGTTATCCAGGGCACGGTTGGCCATGGCTTCGCGGGTTTCATGGGTGGCCGAACCGATATGCGGCAAGGTCACGGCATTGCTCAGTTGGAACAGCGGCGACTCCGCCAGGGGCTCGCGCTCATACACATCCAGCCCGGCGCCGCGAATGCGCTGGGTTTGCAGGGCCTCGATCAGTGCCGGCTCGTCCACCACAGGGCCACGGGAGATATTCACCAGGATCGCACTGGATTTCATCAGGCCCAACTCGCGATGGCTGATCAGGTGCTTGGTCTTTTCACTCAACGGCACCACCAGGCACACAAAATCCGCCTCGGCCAGCAACTGGTCCAGGCTACGAAACTGCGCGCCCAGTTCCTGTTCCACTGCGGTCTTGCGGCTGTTGCCGCTGTAGAGGATCGGCATATTGAAGCCCAGGCGCCCACGGCGGGCGATGGCTGCGCCGATATTGCCCATGCCGACGATGCCCAGGGTCTTGCCGTGCACATCACAGCCGAACAGCGGCGCGCCGACGCTGGCCTTCCACTGCCCGGCCTTGGTCCACGCATCCAGTTCGGCCACGCGGCGGGCGCTGCTCATCAACAGGGCGAAGGCCAGGTCGGCGGTGCTTTCGGTCAACACATCGGGGGTATTGGTGAGCATGATCCCGCGTTCGTTGAAGTAGTCCACGTCGTAGTTGTCATAGCCCACCGAGACGCTGGACACCACCTCAAGCTTGCCCGCACCTTCGAGCTGCGCCCGGCCCAGCTTGCGGCCCACCCCGATCAAACCGTGGGCGTGGGGCAGCGCTTCATTGAACTGCGCGTTGATATCGCCTTGCTTGGGGTTGGGGACGATGACCTCGAAATCCTGTTGCAGGCGTTCGATCATCTCGGGGGTGACACGGCTGAAGGCGAGGACAGTCTTTTTCATCGCAAGTGGGGCTCATCGACAGGGAAGAATGCCAAGCAAGCTAACATTCCTGCACCCACTTGTCAGGACACCGCATCACCAATGTGGGAGCGGGCTTGCTCGCGATGGCGGTGTGTCAGGCATTACATCTGGCACTGATACACCGCTATCGCGGGCAAGCCCGCTCCCACAGGGGACTTTCAATATTTGGGGGCCGTGTTCCAAATCAGGTGGTAAGGCGCACCGCTCCCAAACTACCGCTTAACTCATACGCCGCCAGTTCCGCCTGGTGCGCCGCCAGGATCTCCGGCAGTGAGCCACGCAGGTATTCCACCCAGGTCTTGATCTTCGCATCCAGGTACTGGCGCGACGGGTAGATGGCGTACAGGTTCAGTTCCTGGGAGCGATAAGTCGGCATCATCCGCACCAGGGTGCCATTGCGCAGGCCTTCGATGGCCGCGTAGACCGGCAGCAGGCCAACGCCCATGCCGCTGATGATCGCGGTCTTCATCGCGTCGGCGGAGTTCACCAAAAATGGCGAACTGTTGATGCTCACGCTTTCCTGGCCATCGGGGCCGTTGAACACCCATTTGTCCAATTGGATCACCGGGCTGACCAGGCGCAGGCACGCATGGTTGAGCAAATCACTGGGCCGCTGCGCGCAGCCGTTGGCTTTGACGTAGGCCGGCGAGGCACAGACGATGCTGTAGGTGATCCCCAGGCGCTGGGACACAAACCCCGAATCCGGCAACTCGCTGGCGAGCACGATGGACACGTCGTAGCCCTCGTCGAGCAGGTCCGGCACGCGGTTGGCCAGGGTCAGGTCGAAGGTCACATCGGGGTGGGTGCGGCGGTAGCGGGCAATCGCATCGATCACGAAATGCTGGCCGATGCCGGTCATGGTATGCACTTTGAGCTGCCCGGCGGGGCGCGCATGGGCGTCGCTGGCCTCGGCTTCGGCTTCCTCGACATAGGCCAGGATTTGCTCGCAACGCAATAAATAGCGCTTGCCGGCCTCGGTCAGGGCGATGCGGCGGGTAGTGCGGTTGAGCAAGCGGGTTTGCAGATGGGCCTCCAGATTGGAGACCGCGCGCGAGACGTTGGCTGTAGTGGTGTCCAGTTGCACCGCGGCGGCGGTGAAGCTGCCGGCTTCGGCGACACAACTGAAGGCGCGCATGTTTTGCAAAGTGTCCATGGGGTGCTCTCAAGGGAGATGGCAAATTGTGACACGAAGTTACGGGGGCGAGTGACCCCGACCAATGGATTATCGCCTGAACGGTAACAAAGATTCACAGGAATCCCACCTTATCGCCATTCCTCGCGCCCCCTAGAATTGCCGCACCGTCCCCGCAACACCACCTCAGGAATTCGCAGCAGTGCCGCGTCGCATCAGCAGAGAGCTGAAGACTCTCAGTGTTTGGGCTTTATCGTTAGCAATCAGCGGCTGCATCGGAACCGGTGGAATTGCCCCCCAAGGCAAGAGCCTCGCCGCCAATAACCTGGCCACCGACGACGCAATCCAGAGCGCCGCCCGAGATGCCCGTTGGCCGACCACCCAGTGGTGGCAAGCCTACGGCGATCCGCAACTCAATGCTTGGGTCGACCTCGCCGTTCAAGGCAGCCCAAGCATGGCCGAAGCCGCCGCCCGGGTACGTGAAGCGCGGGCCATGGCTGGGCTGGCCGAGTCTGCCGAGGCTGTGCAGATCAACGGGGATGCCACGCTCAAGCGCCACAACTGGCCGAGCGATCAGTTCTACGGCCCTGGAAAACTGGACAACTCCACGACCTGGGACAACAACGCCGCCCTGGGCCTGAGCTACGCCCTCGACCTGTGGGGGCGTGAGCGCAACGCCACTGAGCGCGCGCTCGACCTGGCCCATATGAGCGTCGCCCAGGCGCGCCAGGCCCAGTTGGAGCTGCAGAACAACGTGGTACGCGCCTACATCCAACTGTCGCTGCATTACGCCCAGCGCGATATCGTCGCCGCGACCCTGGCCCAGCAACAGCAGATCCTCGACCTGGCGAAAAAGCGCCTGGATGGCGGCATCGGCACCCACTTTGAAGTCAGCCAGGCCCAGACCCCATTGCCCGAAACCCATCGGCAACTGGACGCCCTCGACGAAGAAATCGCCCTGATCCGCAACCAACTGGCGGCCTTGGCCGGCAAGGGTCCGGGGGAGGGTGCAACCTTGCAACGGCCGACCCTGGCCCTCGCTGCGCCCCTGAAATTGCCATCGGCACTGCCCGCGCAACTGCTCGGCCAGCGTCCGGATGTGGTCGCCAGCCGCTGGCAAGTGGCAGCCCAGGCCCGGGGCATCGACGTGGCCCACGCCGGTTTCTACCCCAATGTCGACCTGGTGGGCAGCCTCGGCTACGTCGCTACCGGTGGCGGCATGCTGGAATTCCTCACCGGCAAGAAGCTCAACTACAGCGTCGGCCCGGCGATCACCCTGCCGATCTTCGACGGTGGCCGCCTGCGCGCGCAATTGGGCGAAGCCAGCGCCGGCTACGACATTGCCGTGGCCCGCTACAACCAGACCCTGGTCAATGCGCTCAAGGGCATCAGCGACCAACTGATCCGCCGTGAGTCCATGGCCAAGCAGCAGACCTTCGCCGCTGAATCGGTGGCCTCGGCGCAGAAAACCTATGACATCGCGATGATCGCCTACCAGCGCGGCCTGACCGATTACCTCAACGTACTCAATGCCCAGACCTTGCTGTTTCGCCAGCAACAGGTCCAGCAGCAGGTCCAGGCCGCGCGCCTGAGTGCCCATGCCGAACTGGTCACTGCCCTGGGCGGCGGCCTGGGCGCGGGCAACGATGCGCCGGCAGCAGGCACCACCCTCGCGAGCAAGACCCCGGCGGCGTTGGCCGTATTCGATCACTGATCAGGTTTCCCATGACTCCCTTGCCTGCACCGCTGCGTTGGCTGCATTCCCTGGAATGGCGCCGTGGCTTCTTCGACTGGGCGCGCAGTGACGGCGTAACCTGGGTCTACATCTTCAAAGTGCTGATCGCCGCGTTCCTCACCCTGTGGCTGGCCATGCGCCTGGAGCTGCCGCAACCGCGTACCGCGATGATCACCGTGTTTATCGTGATGCAACCGCAAAGCGGCCAGGTGTTTGCCAAGAGCTTCTACCGCTTCCTCGGCACCCTGGCGGGGTCGGCGGTGATGGTGTTGTTGATCGCGCTGTTTGCGCAGAACACCGAGTTGTTTTTGGGCGCGCTAGCTATCTGGGTGGGCGTGTGCACGGCCGGTGCCACGCGCAACCGCAACTTCCGCGCCTATGGTTTTGTACTGGCGGGCTACACGGCGGCGATGGTGGGCCTGCCGGCGCTGGCCCACCCGGACGGCGCCTTTATGGCGGCGGTGTGGCGGGTGCTGGAAATCTCCCTGGGGATTCTCTGCGCGACCCTGGTCAGCGCCGCGATCCTCCCGCAGACCAGCAGCGCGGCCATGCGCAACGCCTTGTACCAGCGTTTCGGCACCTTCGCCCTGTTCGTTACCGACGGCCTGCGTGGCCGCAGCCAGCGCGAAGGTTTTGAAAGCAGCAACGTGCGCTTTATCGCCGAAGCCGTGGGCCTTGAAGGGCTGCGCAGTGTCACCGTGTTCGAAGACCCGCATATGCGTCGGCGCAATGGCCGGCTCAGCCGCTTGAACAGCGAATTCATGGGCATCACCACGCGCTTCAACGCCCTGCACCAGTTGCTTGAACGCCTGCGCAGCGATGCTGCCGACCATGTGGTGGCCGCGATCAAACCCGGCCTGCAGGACTTGGCCGAGTTGCTCGATGGCTTCAGCGGGCGCGCCCTGACCAGCCCCGATGCCACGCGCCTGGTCAGCCAACTGACGGCCTATAAAGAGAGCCTGCCCGCCAAGGTCCGCAGCCTGCGGGCGCAGTTCCAGCAGAGCAGCCCCAGCGATGCCGAGCAGTTGGATTTCCACACCGCTTATGAGCTGCTGTACCGCTTTGTCGACGACCTGCACAACTACGCGCAGACCCACGCCTCCCTGGCCGAACACAGCCACGCGCGTGAGCACTGGGATGAGGCCTACACGCCGAAAACCAACTGGCTGGCCTGCGCCGCGTCGGGGATTCGCGCGTCGTTCATTCTGGTGGTGCTGGGCAGTTACTGGGTGGCCACCGCCTGGCCCAGTGGCGCCACCATGACCCTGATCGCGGCGGCCACCGTTGGCCTGTCGGCTGCCACGCCGAACCCCAAGCGCATGGCGTTTCAAATGGCCTGTGGCACCTTGATCGGCGCCCTGGTGGGGTTCGTCGAGATGTTCTTCGTGTTTCCCTGGATCGACGGGTTCCCTTTGCTCTGTGTGATGCTCGCCCCGGTGATCGTGCTCGGCGCGTTCCTGTCCTCGCGCCCGCAATACGCTGGGGTCGGCCTGGGCCTGCTGATTTTCTTCAGCACCGGTTCGGTGCCGGATAACCTGACGATCTACAACCCCTACACCTTTATCAACGACTACATCGCCATGATCATCGGCATGCTGGTGTGCGCAGCGGCGGGGGCGATCATCCTGCCGCCCAACAGCCCCTGGCTGTGGCGCCGCCTGGAGCGCGACCTGCGCGAGCAAGTGGTGTATGCCATCAGCGGCAAGCTCAAGGGCCTGGCCTCGGGGTTTGAAAGCCGCACCCGTGACCTGCTGCACCAGGCCTATGGCCTGGCCGCCGGCCAGCCGCAGGTGCAACGCAACCTGTTGCGCTGGATGTTCGTGGTGCTGGAAGTCGGTCACGCCATTATTGAATTGCGCAAAGAGCAGGCGATCCTGCCGGTGCATCCGGCGTATGCCGAGTCCCAATCGTGGCGCCAGGCGATCCGGGTGATGGGGCGTTCGCTGGTGCGGCTGTTCCTGCAACCGAGCCAGAGCAATCTTGAGCGCGCCTTGATTGCGGTGGACCACGCCATCAGCCGTGTGCAGGCCACCGACGAACCCTTCGCCCCGCACTTCGATACCTCGGCCCTGCGCCGGGTCAAAAGCTACCTGCACTTTATCCGCACGTCCCTGCTGGACCCGCAATCGCCCCTGGCTGCTCTCAAGCTTGAAGGAACCGTTCATGCCGCGTGAAATCGCCTTCCATGGCATCTACATGCCGACCATGACCCTGATGTTTTTTATCGCCGCGGGACTGGCCTGGGCCCTGGATCGCTTCCTGGCCGGCTTTGACCTGTACCGTTTTTTCTGGCACCCGGCGTTGCTGCGCCTGAGCCTGTTCACCTGTCTTTTCGGCGCCATGGCGCTGACCGTCTACCGTTGAGAATGCCCCCGATGAAAAAGTTTTTCAGCCTGCTCGCAACCCTGCTGGTGCTGGCCCTGGCGATCTGGATTGGCCGTACGTTGTGGGTGCATTACATGCAAACCCCGTGGACCCGCGATGGTCGGGTACGCGCCGATATCATCAACGTCGCCGCCGACGTCACCGGCGAAGTGGTCGATGTGCCGGTGCGGGATAACCAGTTGGTGAAAAAGGGCGACCTGCTGATGCAGATCGACCCCGAGCACTACCGCATCGCGGTCAAGCAGGCGCAATCATTGGTGGCCTCACGCAAGGCCACCTGGGAAATGCGCAAGGTCAACGCCCATCGCCGTGCGGACCTTGATGCACTGGTGATCTCCAAGGAAAACCGCGACGACGCGAGCAACATTGCTGATTCCGCTCTGGCTGATTACCAACACGCGCTGGCGCAGTTGGAAGCGGCGGAGTTGAATTTGAAACGCACGCAAGTGCTGGCTGCGGTGGATGGTTACGTCACCAACCTCAACGTGCATCGCGGCGACTACGCACGCATAGGCGAAGCCAAGATGGCCGTGGTCGATATGCACTCGTTCTGGGTGTATGGCTTCTTCGAAGAAACCAAGCTGCCCCACGTCAAAGTCGGCGACAAAGCCGATATGCAACTGATGAGCGGCGAGACGTTAAAGGGCCACGTAGAAAGCATCTCCCGCGGCATCTACGACCGCGACAACCCCGAGAGCCGCGAACTGATTGCCGATGTGAACCCGACCTTCAACTGGGTGCGTTTGGCCCAGCGCGTGCCCGTGCGGATCCATATCGATGAAGTGCCGGAGGGCGTGTTGTTGGCGGCGGGGATTACCTGCACCGTGATTGTCAACCAGGCTCAAAACTAAACAAAGGGCATCAGGCACATCGCCTATCGGTTCGCGGTTTACTGTAGGAGCCGGCTTGCCGGCGAAGAACCTGAGAGCAACGCGGGGAGCATGGTGCTCCGCGTTAGCGTTGACGATTTTCGCCGGCAAGCCGGCTCCTACAGGGGAGAGTTATTGGCCCTGGATATAGGTCTCATGCAAATGCCGCCACAGCAACGCGCCGCTTGCCTGTTTCTCGAACACCACGGTGGCGCGGCGGTCCGTTTGGGTGCCGCTGTCATCGATCTGGTGTTCACGGTAGGTAACCGTGGCGCCCCGTGCATGTCGGTCAATGCCGGTCAGTTCGCTCAAGGTGATTTTCAACCCAGGACGCATGCCGCCCAGGCGGGTGAACAGGGCGTTGACCCCGGCTGTGTTGACCCGTGCGCCGGTGGCGGGGGCGATCATGCTGAACTCCGGGGAGAAGCGCGCCAGCAGGTTTTGCAAGGTGCCATCCGGCGCGACGCCGGCAAACCATTGCTCGATCTCGATGTGGGTCTGGATCACTTCTTCAAAAAAGTCGCTGTAATCAATCATCATTGAGGCTCGCTGGCTGGGTGAAGCAGTGCGCGAACCCTGGAGGTATCCAGGCTCAGCACTGCCAAAAGCGGCAGTAGTGTCAGGGCTGCCGCGATCAAGAAGGTCATGGTGAAGGAATCCGAGGCTGATAGCACGGCGCTGAGTGCCGCTGCACCGAGGCAAAAGCTCAGCTGCCGATTGATATTCCACAGCGCGCTGGCGTGGCCCATGCGCGGGGCGCGGATATCGAGAAAGGCCAGGGTCTGCGCGGTGCTGCTGCACAGGCTGCCGCCCAGGCCCATCAGGCCGTAGGCGAGAATGATCAGGGAAGGCTCGTTGAGCAACACAATACCGCTGCATTGCAGCCCCATGCCCACCAGCAGCAAGGGCTTGGGGCCGTAGCGGTTGAATAAGGTCTTGCTGAGGAAGATGGCCAGCGCCGATGCCAGCGCCCAGGGCAGCATCAGCGCGCCGGTGTGCGCGGCGTCATAGCCCAGGCCGCGCAGGTAGAGGATGGCGATCAGGCTGGTGCCGATAAACACACCGGGGACGCACAAGTAGATCAGCATCGCGATGCGCAGCATCGGGTTGCCGATCTGTTTGAACAGGTTGCCCATCTCCAGGGAGGGGCGCGCAGTTGCAGGCGCGTCCGGTTTTATCCACAGCCACGCCAGCAGCAGGATGATTAACGCCAGCGGCAAATTGGCGTGGAAGATCCAGCGCCAGGACAGGCTATCGACCAGCCACCCACCCAGCGCCGGGGACAGCGCCGGCACCAGCAGGGCCACGGACATCACCCGGGCGGTGAGTTGGCTGCGTTCTGCGGCTGGAAAGTGTCGATAAGCCAGGGCCTGCCCCACCGGGATCAGCAGGCCACCGCCCAAACCTTGCAGCAAACGCCAACCGATCAGCGCCTCAATCGAGCCGGCCTGACCAACCATCACTGAAGCGCCCGCGAACAGCAGCAGGCTGGCGGCAATCAAACGTCGTTCTCCGAGCATTGCCGCCAGCCATACACTGAAGGGAATGATCACGGTCAGGCCGAGCAGGTAGGCATTGCTGACCCACGCCAATTGCGTGACCGAAGCCTGCAGTTCGTGGGCGATATCCGGGTAGGCGACGGTGGCGACAAACATGTTCACCAGATCGAGGGCGAAACCCAGTAAAAAGATCCAGGCGATTTTCGAGCGGTAGGTCATTGGGGCGTTCCTGCATTCAATCCCGGCAGGGTAGAGTGCTGCGGATACTTGGGGAACGCTGGTTTGACTGTTAGTTTGTCAAAAATATTTTGACAAGTGGAGGCGTGGCCCATGGTCAGCCTGGATCGTTTCGAGACGTTCAAGACGGTGGTGGAGGCCGGCTCGCTGACTGCCGCGGCCGATAGACTGGGGCAGACCCGCGCCGTGGTCAGCTTTAATCTCAAGCGCCTGGAGGCTGAACTCGGTGTCACCCTGCTGACGCGCAACACCCGGCAATTGGCGTTGACCGATGCCGGCGAGCGGTTCTACCTGCGCTGTACACGCATGCTCGAAGAAGCGCAGTTGGCGGTGGAAGAGGCGCGTTCGGAGCATACCCAGCTCAAGGGCACCCTGCGCATCACCACCACCGTGGAATATGCGCTGGCCGTGGTCGTCCCTGCGGTGGAGGCCTTTGGCCGTTTGCACCCGGATCTGAATGTCCACTTATCCACATCCTCCACCCATGCCGATCTGATCTCCGAACGCTTTGACGTGGCGATTCGGCTCGGGCGCTTGCTGGATTCCAATCATCGTGCGGTGCAGTTATCCACGTACCCGATATTCGCCGTCGCGGCGCCTAGTTTTGGTAGCGCCCATACGCTGGATGAACTTGAACAACTGCCCAAGCTGGGGCACGGCCGATTGAACGAGTTGAGTGTGATCGACCCGGCTGGTCGCGAGCATCAATATCGCTCCGGCCCCAGTGCGCTTATGGTTGACAGTGCCGCCGTGCTCCAGGCATTTGCCGTGCGCGGCCATGGCGTGGCAATCCTGCCGCAGTGGCTGATACAGGAGGATCTGGACACCGGGCGATTGGTACACCTGTTGCCGGATCATCGCTTCGTACCCCAAGGGGTGTATGCGCTGTATCCGGACACGCGGCATTTGCCGCTCAAGGTGCGGGCGTTTATTGATTTCATGAAGGAGGGTTATGTTGCTGGTTGGGACGCCATCGCGAGCAAGCCCGCCCCCACAGGTTGACCGTATTTCGAGGATGTGCTCGGTAAGAGTGGGAGCGGGCTTGCTCGCGATACAGGCGCCTCGGTCTCGGAATAAACCTACAACTGGCCACTCAACCCAAACCGCTTCTTCAACACCTTCTCCAGCAACGCCTTGGGCAACAGCGCCGCCATCCACGGCAACGCGCGGCTGCCATTGCCTGAGCGCAACAGGCGCGGTGGTTCAGGTTGTTGCGCGGCCTTGAGCACATCCGCCGCAAACACGCTGGCTGGGGTTGGCTTGTCCTGGGACGCCTGGGAGCGCGCACGGATGCTTTCGCGCAACGGCCACCATGGCGATTGTTCGTTGATCAGCCGTTCGGCCTGGGTGCCGGCGTTCTTGGCGAAACTAGTGTTGATTGCCCCCGGCTGCACTTCCATGACCCGCACGCCAAACGGCGCCAGCTCCATGCGCAGGGCATCGCTCAGGGCATGGACGGCGGCTTTGGAGGCGCAGTAGGCGCCGGCGAACGGGGTGACCAATACCCCAGACACGCTGCCGATGTTGACCACCAACCCTTTGTTACGGTGCAACGCGGGAAACAACGCCTGGGTCACGCCGACAATGGAGAACACATTGGTCTCGAATTGCCGTTGCATCGCCGCGGTACCGCCATCGAGCAGCGGGCCCATGGCGCCGTAGCCGGCGTTGTTGATCAGCACATCCAGCTCGCCCACTTGCCCGGCCAGTTGCGCCAGGGCGGCCCCATCGTTGACATCCAGTTGCACGGCCTTGAAGCCGGCTGCCGCCAGGGTCGCGACGTCTTCGGGACGGCGGGCGCTGGCCCACACGTCATAGCCGGCAGCCTTGAAGGCATCGGCCAGGGCGCGGCCGATGCCGCTGGAGCAACCGGTGATAAGCACGTTGGGCATGGCTCAATCCTTTGTCGTTATTAATTAGTCGCAGAAGCTGCCTTGCAAGCGTTCGGCACGAAACTCCAGGGTTTGCGGGCGATAGCCGGGGCGCAGCGGCGGCATCGGCAGGCAATCTTCCCAGGTGGCGCCGGCCTGCAATTCGCCGGGGCCGCGATAGCGTGGGGCAGCATAGACGTTGTCGGCCAGGTTGACCGTGTCGCCCGGCGCATAGGCGGCGACGCGCCAGCGCAATTCGGTCAGGGGGACGTCATTGCCATTGTTGAGTTTGAGCTGCAAGGGGCGATCGGCAGGGCATTGCTCGGGGGCGTAGCTGATGCGTAGCTCCAGGCGCGCCAGTTGCGCGGCTTCGCGGTTGTCCAGCCATACCACCCACATCGCCACGAAACCCAGACCTACTGCTGCTACAAGGGATACAGGCAACGCCTTGGCGGGATAGCGCAGCAGCAGGATCAGCCAGGTGATGATCAGTAGAACGCCGAAGAACATGGGGGCAGCCTCGCGGATGGGGGAACCATCGTACCGTTGGCGGGGTACGGTTGCCTATCGGGTTGCGAGTACGCTCTGGAGATATCCTCCGTTACCTTTTCACTGGAATGGATGGCGTTGTTCGCATCACTTACATAGATACAGCCACAGACTGACAACTGTTGTTCTGCGGGCTTTCTTGTATCTGTCGGGGATAAACACCATGAGTATATCGATACAGAATCTTTCTTCCGGAGCCTACGAATACGAGGTTACCCAAGAGAGCAACTCAATAAAGCCAACATCCAATACGCAACCATCCACCGGTGCAGGCTCCAGTGATCTGGACAACCGTAACTCGCTGATACAGACACTGGCAGGCCTGGAGCAAGGCATCACAACGGGTCGCATAACCAATGAGCTTATTTTTCCGGCCTTGCAAACCACGAAGATCCAACTGGAGCCCGATACGAAAGATGCAGGCCCGGCCATAGAAGTCAGCCTATGGCAATACATCACAGCCAACGGCTGGAACATTCCGAAAAATCATGAAGAACTCATCCAACTCAGACAAATCGTGTCTTCACAGGCACCGGAAAGCACTTCCAATGCCTATGCAGTCATTACCGAGCAAGTGGCCAAGGCCAATGTCGAGAAAGCCAAATTCAACAATATTGCCTTAGGCACGGCTGCGGCATTTCCAGACGTGCGCACAGAAGCCAAAAAGTGCGCGCAAGACATCGTGTTCAAGTTGACCGGCCTCCATGTAGACGCCGATAAGACGTATCTGAATCGTTTTAACGGCATGCAATCTGCTACAACCGCTACCGGCTGGGAGCATATGAAGGAAGAACCTTCCTCTTCAATCACGTTGACCGATGCGGTATTGAAGAACTTCTCCGAAAACGACGGGGTTCCCGGCAATCTGGACTCGGAAGCGGGCTTGTATAAAGACGGCCCCGGACACAGCAAAAAAGCAGGCTACGGCGCTCATAACCAAATTCCCCTGGCGCCTTCCCAGTTTATGAAGTCGCTTTGGAACGTCGACTTCCAAACGGTAATGTCGGAAAAAATCGACGACTTCTGGGAACACCACGCCGATAACTATCGGACTGTCCAGAAGGGGGTGTTCATCCATAAGGCAAGCGAACAACTCAAGTCCCAGGAGGCCAAGTTACCTGCTGAACGAGCGCTGCAGCCGCCCGAGCATGAATTCACCAGGAGCGACTATAAACAGCTGATGACGGCTGTTTGTGGTGAGGGCGTATCTGAAAACCAGCCCCTGACCTTTGCACAATTGCAGGCAACATCCCCGGTAACAGGTGCTGTCCAGGCCCATGCTTTCGATATCAATGGCTTCCAGTCAAATGACATTGTGCGTTTTACCCTACCCGGCAAGTTGCCCAAAAAATACGTCAATGGTCGTCTGGACGGCGTGCAAGTCCTCTACATTCCTGACGCCCAGCCAGCCTTTCTGAAATTCGACTCGTTGGAAAAAATGGATCGATGGGTCAGCGATCAGGCCAGCACGCCCTCCTTGCGTCAAGCCTTGGAGTCGCACTTCTCGCTGGCTGATCGGCAGAACGGTGAACCCGGGGCGGGGACCCTATTATTTAATGCAATAGTGCCGCTAAGCTCCCTGGCCCCTGAAGTCCGTCCGAAAGATGGCGTCGATACATCGTTGGAATACCTCGGTGCAGGAACCGTCAGTAATCAAGAGGGCAGGGTCATCGACCGCGGCAACTTCGCGATCAAGGGCGATGTGTTCAGCCACATGGCGCATCTAAGCCAACAGCGCATGAAAAGTGATGCAGACACCGCGATCAAGTCCAACAGCGAGGTCACTCGTGATATTTGGCTCAATGACATCTCGGTCGGCGCAGAGTTGCTGACCAAGCTGGCCCCGCTGGCGGCTCCAATCGCCGCAGCCGCAGTCATCACGGGGCTCACTGAAGTGGCGCTGGGCACTGAAAAAGAGATCACGGGCGATACTCAAGCTGAGCGTCATGACGGGGCGGCGAAGGTATTCGATGGAATGCTCAACGTGTTGTTCTCTTCTGTAGGTGTCGGCTCAAAAGCTGAAGATCCTTTCACGCTGCCGGAAAAGGAGCCGCCAATCCTTGAACCGGCATCCGGCCCTGAATACGCTAGTTTCGACATACCCAATCGCCTGCTGCCGTCACAAGCGGGCAATATCAGCATCTACGCTGTTGCGGATGGCGAGTCATTACTCGCCAAAAGTACAGTTAATGCCAAAGGTATTTATCAATTCAAGGACGAGCTGGGAAAAGACCGTTGGTTTATCCGTTATACCGACCAGACAGGTATCGCCAACACGTATGAGATCAAGAGTGATTTCAAACTCAGTAACGACTATGTCCAGATTATCGACCCCCAGAGCGGCAAGCCTGTATTGACAGTCGACGCTGTGGCTAATGGCCAATGGCGTTCGAGCGGGATGCTGGGCGGGGTCCAAAGTATCGATAGGGATGTGAGCATTGGTCGAAAACGCCTTGCTGAGCCAGGCAGTTCTTCGGGGCCATCCACTTCCGGTGGGCAATCCACCTTAAAACGCCCCAAGTTACCTGAAGCCTTTCCCGGTGAAAAAGCCACCCTGGAACCTCCCATCAAAGGAAAGAACGTCTTCTACAAATACAACAACCGAAGTCGTCATTCCGCTTTCGTCGCTGACCGCTCTTTTTCACCGTCCTCTACCGATTTAAGAGGTGGCCCGCTGCCTAAAGGGCAGGGCAGGCATTACTTCACCGATCTGGCGCCTGAAGATAAGCCTACGGAGGTCATATCCCAGATGATTTTCGGGCGTAACAAATATGGCAAAACGTTGAATAAGATGACCGATTACTTTGAGATAAACACCACCGGTCTGAAGTTGGTGGAAGTCCCCGGACATCCACATATTTTTTATGTGGAGACCCCTTTCTCCATTCCGTTGCAATACAGGGATGGCGCCAGCGGTGAACTCGTGAGTCGCGTCATTTCTCGCGGCGAGACGCCGTACACCGCTTGACCGCCAATAGACAAACCGCCCATCACTCGCTGCGGATAGGGGACGCAGAGGGTGATAGGCGGCTGTTTTTTGCGGGGTCTACTGCGCGATAGTTTTCAGCGACACGCCACGCTCAACCGGCGTCGAGCGCCCGTAGATATCTTCAAACCGCTCGATATCATCCTCGCCCAGATAGCTGCCCGATTGCACTTCGATAATCTCCAAGGGGATCTTGCCCGGGTTGCGCAGGCGATGCACCGAGGCAATCGGGATGTAGGTCGACTGGTTCTCGCACAACAGGAACACGTTCTCGTCGCACGTCACTTCAGCGGTACCACTGACCACGATCCAGTGTTCGGCGCGGTGATGGTGCATCTGCAGCGACAGGCACGCGCCCGGCTTGACCGAGATGTGTTTGACCTGGAAGCGCCCGCCCATGTCCACCGAGTCGTAGGAGCCCCACGGGCGGTAGACTTCGCAGTGGTTCTGGGTCTCGCTGCGCCCTTGTTCGTTGAGGGTGTTGACCATCTGCTTGACGCCCTGGACCTTGTCCTTGTGGGCAATCATCATCGCGTCCTTGGTTTCCACCACCACGATGTTTTCCAGGCCGATCACCGACACCAGCTTGCCGTTGCCGTGGATCATGCAGTTCTTGCTGTCCTGGATCACCACGTCGCCCTTGGTCACGTTGCCGTTGGCGTCTTTGTCATTGACCGCCCACAGCGAGGCCCAGCAGCCCACGTCGCTCCAGCCGGCACTGAGCGGCACCACGCAGGCGCGCTGGGTTTTTTCCATCACCGCGTAGTCGATGGAATTGTCCGGGCAGCAGGCGAAGGTGGCTTCGTCGAAGGTCACGGTATCAGCGGTATGCTCGCTGCGCTCGAGGGTCAGCACGCAAGTATCGTAGATGTCCGGGTCGTGTTTTTTCAGCTCTTCGAGGAAGCGGCTGGCGCGGAACAGGAACATGCCGCTGTTCCAGAAATAACCACCGCTTTTGACGAACTCCACCGCACGTTTTTCATCCGGCTTCTCGACGAACTGCTGCACGCGGCTGACGCCTTCGGGCAGCAGTGAGTCGTTGGTGGACTTGATGTAGCCGTAGCCGGTTTCCGGGCGGGTGGCCGGCACGCCGAACAGCACCATCTCGCCACGCTCGGCGGCCACGGTGGCCAGGGCCAGGGCGCGTTGCAGGGCTTTCTGGTCGTCCAGTACATGGTCGGCGGGCAGGACCAGCATCAGCTCGTCACGGCCTTCATTGACCAGCATCATCGCGGTCAGGGCCACGGCCGGCGCGGTGTTGCGGCCAAATGGCTCCATCAGGATGCGCTGGCTCTCCAGCTTGCGCGCGCTCAACTGCTCGTTGACGATGAAGCGGTGGTCTTTGTTGCAGACAATGATCGGGCTGTCCATGCCTTCGAACACCAGGCGCTCCAGGGTTTGCTGGAACAGCGTGTGCTCGCCGGTCAGGGCCAGGAACTGCTTAGGGAACTGTTTACGCGAAAGCGGCCAAAGACGTGAGCCGCTACCACCGGAAAGGATTACTGGGATCATGGGTTTCTCCTTGAATCTGTATGGGTTAGAGCAACGAAATTCAGTCGTTTCACTCTTGTTTTTGTCTCGGTCCGAACTGACGCCTTGATCCCCTGTAGGAGCGAGCTTGCTCGCGAAGCACTTCCAGACACCGCGTTCATTCAGAATGCTCGCGTTATCGTTGGCGATTTTCGCGAGCAAGCTCGCTCCTACAGTGGGTAGCCGTCAGTTCAGGAAATAATTAGCGGGTCGACACGGGGCGCTTGACCCACACTGGCGACAGGCTCGAACCGGAACCGGTGACATACAGCACCGCCGCCTCACCACGCTCCAGCGCCACCGGCTTCACGTCGCCGACTTTTTTATCGCCGTCATACAGCGCCAGGCTGACCTTCACCGGGTTGATCTCGCGCTCGCCACGGCCCTTGGCGGCCACGGCCTTGACCACGTCGGTCTTGCCGTCGGCGGTCTTCAGGGTCAGGGCCTTGTCGCTGAGGTTCTGCACGCGCACCAGGGATTTCTGCTTGTTCTTGAACGGTGGTTCTTCGATCAGTTGCGGCTGGCCGGTGCCGCTGTTGACCAGGGTGTAGTAGTGATCGGCGGCCAGCTTGACCGTGACGTTCTGGCTGCCGACCTTGGCGCTGTAGTCACCGCCCGGCAGGAAGCTGAAGTCGCTGCTGGCCAGTGGCGCCACATCGCTCAACGCGGTGTTGCCGACGCTGGCGCTGACTTCCTGGTTGCTGGCGTTGAACAGGCGCACGAAGCTCGAGCCTTTCGGCGCGATGGGTCCGTAGAGGGCGGCGTCGCCGGCGAAGGCGGACATCGACACGAAGCTCATGCCGGCGGCCAGGGCCAGGGTCTTGGCGAGACGACGAGGAGTAGTAGTGAAAGTCATGTGAGTTACCTCTCTTTCAGTTTTGCGCCCGGTCGGGCGTCTCGGATTTCTGGGTTTTAACGGGTGTGTTGATTGCCATGTTCTGTTGGCGTGTACCGGCTTGCTTGAGTTGCGCAACCCACTTGGGGTCGGCGTCGCCGATTTCGTTGTTCACCGGCAGATAGCGTTCCGGGAACTCCCAGATCAGCACCTGCGGCGGGCTGTTCTTGAAGTCATCGCTTTTCAGGTAGCCGAGCATCGGCAGGATCGGGCCGTGGCCGTCCTCGGAGTAGTTCACCACTTCACTGCCCAGGGCTTGCTTGAGGGCACCGACGAAGTTCCAGTTGGGGTTGGCGCTGTAGCTGGTGCCCACCAGGGCCACCGGCATCTCGCTGTCGGCAAACAACGCATCGTCGCCCGCTGCCTGGGCCTGCACCGCGTGGGTCACGCGTTTTTGCAGGGACTCCTTGGGCGGCATCAGGTTTTCGAACAGCGGGTCCAGGGGCAGGAACAGGCGCAGGTCACCGCTGTGGGGGGCGATGCTTTCGGCGTCGGTGACAAACCGCTGGGGCTCGCCGCTGAGCAGGGTCTTGGCGTTGATCACGCTGGCCAGTTGCTTGGCGGCGACTTCGGCGCCATCCGGGGTCCAGTGGGTGTCGGTGCGCAGGAACACTTGTTGGCCGTGGAGCTTGGCTTGTTGCAGCGGGCCCAGCAGGTCGGGAGCGATGATCTTGTCGGCGGCCACCCGGGCATGGAAGTCCTGGTAGAGCCCGGCATGAATACTCGCTGGTTGCACTTCACCCAGGTGCTCGGGGTACAGGCGCACCTTGGCCGGGACAATTGCCATGACCAATTGCACGCCCTTGGCCTTGAGGGTCTGGCGTACGCCTTCGACCAGGGCGTAGTTGTCTTGCAGGTTCTGCTCTTCGTTGACGGCGGGGTTGAACTCTTCGTCGCTGTATAGCCAGTGATCGCGACCCAGCACCACGCCGGGACGGCCCTCGTTGAACAGCTTGTAGTCCAGGGCCGCCCAGAGGTTTGTGCCCAGGCGCTTGATCGGGAACTCATCGTCGTAATGGGTTTCGACCGCCTTGGCCCAGCGCCCGTTGAGCACGGTGGCGTCGGCGTTGGTATTGAAACCGAAGAAACTGCGCACCGACCACGCGCCCAGGGCCAGCAGCAGGGCCATGAACAGCGCGGCGTAGAGGATGCGGAATGAACGGGTCATGGTCGGCTCCCTCAGAATTGGAAGTAAAGGAACGGCGAGAAGCTTTGCGCCGAGAGTTTCAGGATCGAAGCCACGAACAGCAGCAGGATCACCGCGCGCATGGCATAGCGTGGCCAGTCGGCAGTCCAGTAGGCCGGTTGCACGGCGGCGTTGCTGCCGACGCTGAAGCCGGGTTCCTGGATGCTGCCGGGGTTATCCCCAGGCACCGCCTTGATCAGGCTCGGGTCAGCCGGCTTGGCCTTGTCGGCCGGGCGATTGCGGTAGAAGTCGCGCAGGCCGAAGAACGCCAGCGTGGCGTAGGCCACCACCATGGTTGCCACTTGCAGGCCCGTGAGGTTGGCGCGGTTGAGTTCCGACAGCGACCACTCGCCAAAGCTGAACATCGCGCCGTACATGCGCCCGGCAACGTGCAGGTTTTCGGCGCGGAAGATCACCCAGCCCATCACCACCAGCAGGAAGGTGAAGGCCCAGCGCACCGGGTTGAAGCTGCGTGGCGAGGTGTTCAGGCCGATGGCTTTTTCAATCGCCAGCCACATGCCGTGCCAGGCGCCCCACACGATGTAGGTGATGTTCGCGCCGTGCCACAGGCCGCCGAGCAACATGGTCAGGAACAGGTTGCGATAGGTGGTCAGCGTGCCTTTGCGGTTGCCGCCCAGGGTGATGTACAGATAGTCGCGCAACCAGGTGGACAGGCTGATATGCCAGCGCCGCCAGAACTCGGTGATCGACTGGCTGATATACGGCTGCTTGAAGTTTTCCATAAAGCGGAAACCCATCATCAAACCCAGGCCGATGGCCATGTCGCTGTAGCCGGAGAAGTCGAAATACAGCTGCGCGGTATACGCCAGCGCGCCGAGCCAGGCATCGCCCGTGGTGGGGTTTTGCAGGGCGAAGCAATGGTCGGCCACCACCGCCAGGGTGTCGGCGATAAACACCTTCTTGATAAAGCCCTGCATGAACCGCGTGCAGCCCTCGGAGAATTTATCCAGGGTGTGGGTGCGGTTGTTGAACTGGTCGGCCAGGTCGCGAAAGCGCAGCACCGGGCCGGCAATCAGGTGCGGGAAGATCGCCACGAACGCCGCAAAGTCGATGAGGTTGCGGGTCGCCGGAGTGTCGCCGCGGTACACGTCGATGATGTAGCTGATGGACTCGAAGATGTAGAACGAGATCCCGATCGGCAACAGCACGTGGGTCAGGATAAACGGCTCCAGGCCCGCCGATTTCATCATCAGGTTGATGCTGTCGACGCCGAAGTTGGCGTACTTGAAGTAGCCCAGGATGCACAGGTCGACCGCCACCCCGAGCAGCAGCCAGCGCTGTGCCGGCTTGGTGCGCACGCCTGCCGCACCGACCTTGAGGCCGATCCAGTAGTTCCACAGGGTCACGGCGGCGAACAGCGCCAGGAAGTCCACCCGCCACCAGGCGTAGAACACGTAGCTGGCAATCAGCAGCAGCAGATTGCGATAGCGTTGCCCGCTCAAATAGTACAAGCCGAGAAAGATCGGCAAGAACAGAAACAGGAACACATTGGACGAGAAAACCATCCCGATCTCTCCATGTTTAACCAACAGTCAAGGGCCAACGGCCCCCCCAAACCCCCCACGCAAAACCGGGGAGGGCGGTACTACTTTTTCACTGTCGAAACCGGCTCGAAATGTGGGAGCTGGCTTGCTCGCGAAGGCGGTGTAACAGTCGCCTACTGTGTTGAATGACACACCGCCTTCGCGAGCAAGCCCGCTCCCACATTTGGACCGAGTACGGTCAGGAACCTTTGTTGCCTTTTTCGTGCGCCGGGTCGTAGACCTTGGTCAGGTCGCCGCCCAGGCGGAAGGTCTTGAACGGTTGCATGTCGTGCTTGCGTTCGATCACATCCGGGGCGCAGGTGTAGAGGGTGCAGAAGGGTTCGAGCCAGGCGAATTTGGAGTCCTGCTCCAGGTCATGCATGTCCTGCTCCTTGCCGTTCTTCTGCTCGAAGATGTCCGGATCCTTCACCCCGGCCAGCACCTTGTCGCCCAGGCGCTTGAGCGCGCCGTTGTTCTCACCGCGCACATCCACGCCATTGACCAGGGCAAAACTGGCGATCATCGCCAGCGGCGGCAGGGCGTAGTTGTGGTAGGCCAAGGCCCGTTGCTGGCGCTTCAATTCGTTGGGCAGGTAGCCCTGGGCGTCGACCTGATTGGCGCCGACCTTGTATTCCTTGACGGCCCAATCGAACAGGTCGCGACGGTTGGTGGCGACGGACGTGGCCATCACCGACCAGGCGGCCCAGTACGAGTGGTTGTTGGTTTTTTCCAGGGGCAGGTTGTCCCAGTCGCTGACCACTTGCTCGGCCAGTTTGTTGAACCAGGCTTCGATCAGTTGCGACTCCTGCGGGTACTTGGCCAGCGGTTGCGACTCGGAGAACTTCAGGCGCACATAGGCCGAGGCCATGCTGCCCAACGCCCATTTGCGCATGGACTTGCCGGTGTGGTTGAAGTCCTTGGACATCAGCGCATCGGCCTTGGCCCAGCTCACCAGCCAGTTCAGGGTGCATTGCAATTGCTCCGGGCGACCGTCGCGCATGAACTGCATCACCCGCTTGCTGGTGTCTTTTTCCAGTTTGGTGATGTCGGCGGTGCTGTCGCGAAAGGCTTTTTCCGATTGCACGTTCAGGGTCGAACGGGCTTTATCGGAACCTTCGTATTTGCTGCGAAACTGCAGCGAGCCGGTGTAGGGCGTCGGCATGGCGTCGCAGTCGTTCTTGAAGTCGCCGGTCTTGAACGCTTCAATCGGCGCGAAATAGCCCTGGGGCGGGCGCAGCGGCGCGGCGGCGTTGACTTGGCCTGCAAACATCGCCAGGCCCAGCAGCGTTGGAATCAGTAACTTGTGCATAGGTAACCTCATTGCCCAAGTTGCGCGGTCTGCTGACCGCCGCTTGGGAACACGTTGCGTGTGCAAATTTTCGCTTCGACTTTCTGCGCGGCAGCGCCCGCTTCGGGGCCCTGCACTTCCACGGCCAGCAGGTTCTGCGAGGCCCAGTCTTCATCGGTGCGCAGTTCAAAGGCGAAACGCCCGTCTGTCTCGGATGTTTCGGGTTTGTCGATCTTGATGTCCTCGTGGCGACCGTTCATGTACCAGAGGGTGGCTTGCAGGGTTTTCACCGAAGGATCGGCGAAGCGAATGTCGACCTGATGGCGGCTATTGCGCAGGTCCATGTTCTTGCTGTTGACCATCAGCTCGTTCTTGCCGGGCTTGAGGGTGGTGCTGGCGCTCATCTGCGCCGGCTTGCCTTCGCAGCCGTTGTCGAGCAGGGCCATCATCTGGCGGTAGATGGTTTCCTGGTCGAGGCGATACAGCGGCGAGAACTCCCAGATCAGAATCTTCGGTGGGCTTTTCTGGAATTCTTCGCTGCCCAGGTACTGGATCATCGAGCCTTCCAGGCCACCGCCGGGGAAGGCGACGTTAAGGATGTCGGCACCGATTTCCTGTTCCAGGAAGCCGGCGAAGTTGTAGTTCTTGCCGCTGTGGCTGGTGCCCACCAGGGTGATCTGCGGGTTGCCGGAATCGCCGAACAGGTCGCCGTCCGCAGCCTCGCCCTTGGGCTCGGTGCTGAACTGGTCCATGTACTGGATCGCGTAGCTGGTGCCGCACAACTGCCCGGCCATGTTGTGCAGGGTGCCGGTCTTGCCCATGCGTCCGGATTTCTTGGTCTCGAATTCACGCTGGGGGATCCCGGCGAATTCAGGCATGGCGCGCACCTTGGCCCCGACGATTTTCGCGGTGCGCTGGGCGCCATAGGGGGTCCAGTGCTGGTCGCCGCGGAAGTAGAAGTCGTGGGCCGGCAGTTCGTCCGGCAGTTGTTCATTGGTCAGCGGCGACAGGTCCGGCACCACGTAGCCCATCTTGGCAAAACGCCCAAGCATGGTTTTGTAGTTGCCCAGGGCCTTGTCGAAATCAAAGCGCGCTTTCTCTGCCGGGTTGAGCTTGTTGCGGTTTACCAGGCCACGGGTCGGCTGGTAGACCACCACCAACTCCACGCCCTTGCTCTTGAACGCATCGTGCAGTTGCTGCATGCGCTTGTAGCCGGCCGGGGTGGTGTCGAATTCGGTGCGCAGGTCTTCCTGGGTACGGAACAGCCAGTCGCCCTGGGCCTGTACCAGGGTGGTGAAGTTCTGCTGGTAGCGAGTGGTGTAGTTCTTTGCGTCGTGAGCCTCGGGGCACAGGTTGCAGCACGGCTCGGCGGTAAAGCTCGGCGCCTTGGCTTCATCGGCGCGCACGCCGCTGCTGGCGGCCAGGATGCCGAGGGTCAAACCCGAGAGGCTGAGCAGCTTGATCATGTGTGGGTGCATAAAGGTCATCCTCAGTCCTGCAATTGGGTCTGGCGTTCGACAGGGTCGATCAGCACGGCTTTTTTCTGGCGTACCAGCAAGTCGAGAATCTCTTCCTGGCGCTCACCAAGAACGCCGGAGAAGCTGATGCCACTGGATTTGGTCGGCGCGAGCATCGACACGCGGTACAGCTCGATGCTCAACGGCGAGTCGATGGACAGCGGCCCGCTGCCATTGGCCGCCAGTTCGCCGCCGACCACGATCAGCGAGACTTTGGTGTCGAACGGGTCGAGCTCAATGTCGCGGTCGGTGTCGGTCAGGTCCTTGATATGGCCGTAGACGCCGGTCAGGCCGTTGGCCATGGCGAGGTTCTCGTACAGGCGGATATTCACGCTGTTACGGATCCGAATGCCGTGGCGACGGTTGCTGATCACCTTGTTGCCCCACAGCAGGTTGTCGCCGCTCTCATAGAGGGTGATGCCGTCGGTGTGGTTGCGGTAAATCTCGTTATCGGCGATCAGGTTGTTCACGCTGTTACGGTCGATCACCAGGCCCGAGAGCTTGTTGTCGTAGCTGCGGTTGTTGAAGATGAAGCTGTCGTTGACCTCACGGGAAATAATGATCCCGTGCTTTTTCTTGGTGCCGTAGACGGTGTTGTCGGCAATGATCAGGCCGTGGGAACGGTCGTGGGGGTCGATGCCGTAGACGATGTTGTCTTTGTAGGTGCTGCCCTTGATCACAAAGCCGGTGGTCTCGTAGCAGTAGAAGCCGTACCACATGTCGGAGAACTCGGAATCGACAATCCAGCCGGTGGGTTCCGGGCGCTTGAGGACCTTCGCCATGTTCGGCGTGTACTGGGAAATACTCACGCCATAGGACTTGCTGTTGGCGTAGCCGAAGCTGGCCATTTTGCTGTTGACGATATAGGTCTGGGTGCCGCCCCAGGCCAGCAGGAACGGGCGAAATTCCTTGGGCGAGCGGAAGGTCGCCGGGCCGTTGCTCTTCTCGCGCCAGCCGGTGATCTTGGTGTCGCGCACAAACAGCTGGCCGTCGTTGACCAGGAACGAACCGGCCTCCTGGGACAGGCGCAATTCCTGGGTCTGGTTATCGATTTCGAGGATGCCTTTTTCGCCGACCACAATCGGCAGCCTGGCCAGGAATACCCCGGGCGAGGTTTCGCTCAGGTATTGCTTGGGCACCTTGTTGAGCAGTTCCTTGAGGTTCATGTAGCCGTCGTCGATAAAGATCGCCTGGGGGATGCCATGCTGGCGCACCACCCATTCGGCCATCTTGTTGTCGCCGCCGATAAAGTCCTTGAGGGCGTTTTCCTGCATCATCCGGCGCACGCTGACCTTGCCGGCCTTGCTGCGCACGATTTTCTTCGCCACGGCTTGTGCGGTGTAGCCCGAGAGGTCCGGCAGCGCCGGCTTGGGCATCTCCAGCGGCGCGGTGGGCGGGCTGGTGATGGTGTAGGTCTTGGCCTGTTGCAGTTCCTTGGCGATGGTGGGCGCCTTGACCTGCGGCTCGACATTGGCAAAGGCCGGGGCGCACGCCAGCAGCATTGCCGCAGCGAGCAGGGCCGAGCCTTTGAGGGCGTGAGGATTCATTGCGCAGGCTCCCATCAGAAGCGCCAGACTACGTCGACAAAGGCGCGGTGCATGTACGAGTCGACTTGCTTGCCATAGGCATCGCCCGGTTTGAACACGCCGCCACGAAAGCGCACCAGGGCCGACGGTTCGTCGATCGACTGGCTGAGCGCTGCGGGCAGCAGGCCTTTCTTGAAGTACTTGGTGACCACCAGGTCCATCTCCTGGCCTAGGTCCTTGTTGCCGTCTACCAGCGGCAGGGATGCGCTGGACAACACGGCACCGGTGACATCGTCGTAGTTGTTCTGCACGGCATTGATGCCGTTGCTGCCCACCGGCTTGTTGCCGTCCACGCGCCAGAACTTGTGGTAGACCAGGCTGGCGTCGTAGTCGTCGCGCAGCTGCCAGGAACCGAACAGGCTCATGGACTGCATATTGTTCATCTCGCCGCGAAACGCCTCGCCAAAACGATGCACCCGCGACTGGGTGCCGGTGAAGTTCGAGCGGTTGCTTTGCAGGCCGTTCTGTTCGTAGTCGGCGCTGGCGCGGGCATAGGCCGCGCCCACTTGCCACTGCGGGTCGAGGCGCAGGCGCACGCCGAGGTCAGTGGCCCAGCCGTCTACATCGGTGTTGCGCTTGGCGTTGGTGGGGCGACTACCGTCGGCGTTCAACGCGTTGACGTTGCTGCGATCGCCCTGCATGCCGGTGACGCTGGCCCAGTAGTTGACGGTATTGGTGTTGCGCCAGTTGTAGGCGTCACTGTTGGCTTCCAGGCCGAGCCAGGTCAGGTCGCCGTTCTGGCGCTTGTCCAGTGGGTCGGCAGCCACGCCCGGTTGCGGGTAGTCGAGCTTGCCGTCGTCGTGGGTGTGATGCCCGCGCACGCCGACCCAATGGCCGGGAGTCCACTGGTAGGCCGCATCGGCATAGAGGTGCTGGCGGTCCTTGTCTTCGGGAGACAGTTCCTTGAGGTCGGTGCGGTACTCGCTGAAGCGTTCGGCAGCGCCGACATTGGCCTTGAGCAGGGTGGTGTCGAAGGTCCAGTTCAGCGCTTCGATATTGGTGTCGCGCCATTGCCCATCGTTATTGCGCAGGCGCTGGCGGCCGAGCTTGAGGATCTCGCCAGGGTAGGGCGTGAAACCGCTGTAGCCGACCCAGAACTCGCGCAGGGCCAGGTAATTCTTCTTGGTCTTGCGGTCGTTGTTGCTCGACTGCTCGGTGGTGTCGCCATCGGACTGTTGCAGGGTGTCGGTCTCGATGATGTCGCTGGACGCCACCGCCTGGCCCATGGCGTAGGCGCTCCAGGCGCCGCTTTCGCCGTAGATCCACGGGCGCACATCCAGGCCGATGCCGTTGACGTCGCCGCCTTTTTGCGTGCCCAGGTCGCGGTCATCTTCGGACTGGCCGGTGACTTTCACTTCCAGGCCAAAGTTCTTGTCTTCGGTCAGCGCGGCCAGGGTCGGGCACGACCACAGCAGGGCGAAGGTCAGGCC
Source organism: Pseudomonas proteolytica (assembly GCF_007858275.1). Lineage (GTDB taxonomy): Bacteria > Pseudomonadota > Gammaproteobacteria > Pseudomonadales > Pseudomonadaceae > Aquipseudomonas > Aquipseudomonas proteolytica. The sequence goes on along the minus strand of NZ_VFEV01000001.1, from coordinate 77,195 downwards.
AATGCCGGCCTTGACGAATGGATTGAGTTTCATAGGGATTCCTCGCCGTCTTCTTCTTGCAGGGCGTGCAGTTGCAGCGTGCTTTGGCTCAAGGCGCCACGGGCGGCCAGCTCTTGTTGCAGCAGGCGCTGGCCCTCGGCGCGCTGGGCGGGCGGCAGTTGTTGTTCAAGTTGTGCGGCCAGCTCATTGGCCTGCGGGGTGTCCTGGATTTTTGCCAGTTGGCTGAACACATAGGCGTTGAGCGGGTCGGGCCGGGTGCCCTTACCTTGGGAAAACAATTGGGCGATCGCGAAGTCGGCACTGTTCTGGCCGTTGCGCGCCGCGGTCAGCAAATGGTCCAGGGCCTTTTGCGAGTAGACCTGGCCCAAGTAGCCCCGGCGGTAGATCTGGCCGAGGTAGTAATCGGCAGCCACTTCCTGGCCCTGGGCTTTCTGGAAGTGCGCTTGCGCGGCCTTGGCATCGGCCGGCACCCACTTGCCTTCGTAGTACAGCTTGCCCAGCAACAATTCGGCGCGGGGCTGGTCGGCGGCACGGCCGTTGTCCAGATACTTCATCATTTGCTCGACGTCGCCCAGTTCCGGGAAGTCGTAGAGCAACTGCGCGAGGCTGACCCAGGACGCCGGGTAGCCCGGGGCGATTTTTTCCAGCAGGGCCTGGGCGGTTTTTTCATCAGTCTTGCCCAGGGAGGCATCGCCCAGCACACGGGCCACACTGTCGACCCGCTGGGCGGTGACGGTGCCACGGCTGTAGCCGGCCTCCATCTGCTTGAGCAGTTCGGCCTGTTGCTCCGGTTGCTCGCGCTTCTGGTAGACGGTGGCCAGTTCGACGTAGCAGATATCGGTGCTGCTGAGCGCGGCCTTGCAGATTTTCTCGATGTCATCCAGGTGCTGGTCGTAAGTGCCCTGGGTGCGATACAGCAGTACCTGCGCCAGGCCCGCTTCGGGGTAGCCGGCAGTGCGCCAGGTATCGATCTGCTGCTGCGCGTTGACGCTGGGGAAATCGTGGGGGTATTGCAGGTACAGCATCGCCAGCGGGATCAGGGTGTTGCCCTCGCCATTGGCAAAGGCTTTTTTCAACAGGCTTTCGGCTTCGCGGTGCTCGGCTTCGGTGGCACCGGGCTTGGCCACCAGCAGGCGACCGAGGCGGGCCTGGGCGCGTGGCGATACATCGGCGGCCGCGCGATAGGTGGCCTCGGCCTGCTTGATCTGCGCCGGGTCGCGGCTGCCGACCTGGATATCCGCGAGGCCGACTTGGGCCTCGCTGTAACCCAGATCTGCCAGTTGCTGATAGTTCTGCGCAGCGGTGGCGGTGTCGCCGCGCTTGAGCGCTTCATTGGCCAGGCGCTGGTCGGGCAGGCCGGCGCAACCGGCCAGGCTGACCGCCAACGCCAGCAGCGCCACAGGGCGGATGTGGGAGCGCACTTTTGTGGGAGCTGGCTTGCCTGCGATGGCATCGTCGCGGTTTGTCTGATGCATCGCGTCGCCTGCATCGCGGGCAAGCCCGGCTCCCACAACAGGCGGTTCCCACAGGGATTGTGTTGTTCTTGAAATAGGGTTCACAGGCATGTCCTCGCTTACAAACCAGCAGCCATGGCTTTATCGATCAGCCAGTTCAGGGACGGGCCACGGTCGCTGGTCACTTCCACCGGGCGGCCGGCGTAGGCGCTGTCCAGGGGGGCGTCGGGTTTGATCTGCACGCGGATATCCGAAGACAGGTCGGCGCTGTTGAGGCTGGTGCTGCTGACGATGGTGCCGGTGCGGGTCTGTTCTTCATCGGCGACCTGGAAGCTCACCGGCGTGCCTGGGCGCACATCACCGAACTGGCGATAGGAGAAACGCGCCTCGACGTTGGCCTGGCTGCCGCGCGGCACCAGTTGGAAGATCACATCACCCTTGCTCGCATATTGACCGTCGGCCACCAACTGCTGGGCGACGATGCAGTCGCAAGGCGAGGTCAGGGTGCCGGTCATTTGCTTGCCGAACAGCTCTTCGACCTTGGCCGGTTGCAGTTGGTCTTCGTCCAGGTGGCCCTTGAGCACATCAAGCATGCTGGTGCTGAAGGTCGCCAGTGGCGCGCCTTTGGCGGCAACGCCGTTGTCTTTGATCAGGCTTTGCACGGTGCCGTCGCGGGGCATCGTGACGTTCATCCCCGGCACGCTGACCAGGCCGGCCTGGGCGTAGCTGACGAAGTACATGCCGTACACCGACTTGAACACAAACCCGAACGCCGCCAGGCCCACCAGGAAGATCGCCAGGCTGAAGGTCACGGCGCGCAGGCGGCCAAAGGCACTCATGCCGCTGCCACTATCCTTGACCTTGCGCGCCTTGGTGAAGTTGTCGCGCTGCAAGGTGGCCAGCACGTCACCCATGGTCACGATGTCGCCGGACAGGTGCGAGGTGATCAGGTGACGCAGTGTGGAAATATCCTGGGCATCCAGGTTCTGGAACTGGCAACCGGTGCGGCCGGTCTGGCGGTCGTGGGAGCGGATCAACAGCTCCACGTCCATCGCCAGGCCCAGATTGTCGATCACAAATTGCAGGCGCGCCTTGTGCACATCACCGACTTTCAACGGTTGTTGGGCGGCATTGAAGGCCAGGCCGCCGGCTGACAGGTCGATGACCCGCACTTCCATGGGCGTGCGGTCGGCGCCGAAAAAGCGTAGCTTGGCCGGGATTTTGACCCGGGCGTGTTGGCGCTGGGCTTCGGATTCGTGGACAACGTTGGCGTTTACTTGGCTGTTCATGGCGTACTAATTCCTAGGTTAATTCAGGCTTGGCAGGGTCAGACCATCATCAGCAACACGGCGACGAAAATGCTGCCGGCGGAGAAGGTCATGGTCCGAGACGACCAGGTGTTGAACCAACGTTGAAAGCTGGCCAAATCGCGGGTCAGTTTGGTGTCCTGGCGGGTCCAGGACTGTTGATCGAGGCGGAAGAACACGTAGATCTTCACCAGCGCGCCCATGATCTGGTTGTAATAGAGAATCACCGGGTAGGCGGGGCCGATCTTGTGGCCCGAGCACGACAGCAACAGGGTCAGGATCAGGCGCGTGATACCAATCCACAGCAGGTAAGCGAGGATGAACGCACCGCCGTACTTGAAGGTGGCGAGGATCGCCACGGTCAGGCCCAGCAGCGAAGTCCACATCGACACACGCTGGTCGAACAGCACCACGCTGGTGAACAGGCCCAGGCGCTGCATACCCAGGCCCAGGGCCCGGGAGTTCTGGCGCAGGTTGTTGCCGTACCAGCGGAACATCAGCTTGCGGCTGGCCTTGATGAAGCTCTTTTCAGGGGGGTGTTCCACGGTGTTGATCGCTGCATCGGGCACGTAGAAGGTGTCGTAGCCCAGGCGCATCAGGCTGAACCAACTGGACTTGTCATCCCCGGTCAGGAACTTGAAGCGGCCCAGGCGCCAGTGTTGCAGCGAGTCGCTTTCCACGTCGGCGATAAAGCCGGGGTCGGTGACGACGCTGGCCCGGAACACCGACATCCGCCCGGTCATGGTCAGCACGCGCTTGGACAAGGCCATGGAGCACATGTTGATGTGGCGCTGGGCGAAGCGCAGTTTGTGCCACTCGCTCATGATGTAGCCGCCGCGTACTTCGCAAAACTCGTTGGTGGTCAGGCCGCCGACATTGCCGAACAGCTGGAACCACGGCACGGTCTTGCGCACCACGCCCTCGGCCAGCACGGTGTCGCCGTCGATTACCGCAACCACGGCGCGGTCGTCCGGCAGGTGGCGGGAGATCGCACGAAAGCCGAAGGCCAGGCCATCGCGCTTGCCGGTGCCGGCGATGCGCACGAAGTCGAGCTTGACGTGATCCGGTGGGTTCATCTTTTCCCAGAGGCTCTTGACCAGCAGCTCATCGGACATTTCCACCAGGGAGCAGACCACGGTGGTAGGGAAGCCGCACTCGATGGCCTCGCGAATCACCGAGCTGTAGACCTGGGCGGTGGTCAGCGCGTCGATCCGAAAACTGGTGACCATCAGGAAAACGTGGGAGGGGTCCGCCGCCTTGCCCAGCTTGCGCACTTTGCGCCGCAGGTGCGGGTAGACCACGTACAGGAACAGCATGCCGCGTACAAAGTGCGTGGCGCCCATGGAGTAGCGCCAGATACCGACGGCGCCAATCAGGAAGATGAAATTTCTCGACTGCGAGTCGAATGTGCTCGCCGGCAACGCCAGGGCCAGGCACATCAACACGCTTAAAAACAACAGCCAACCGGCGGCCTGAAGGAGGCCGTGCTTTAGCCTGTGCATAATCTGCATCCGTCTGGAGTCTGGGGCGAGCCTGTGGGGTGGCCCGATGGGGTTGTGGCAGGCTTACAGTGGGGCGCCATCGCCGGCGAGCCGGCTCCTACATGACATGCGCGACCTGTAGGAGCCGGCTTGCCGGCGATCAGCGCGGTTACCAGCAAATGCCTTCGGTACGGCCATTGACACTGGTGGCCTGGGACATGAAGCCCACCAGGTCGATCACTTGTTTGCCGTGCGGGGCGTTCTGCGCCAGGGCGCGGAATTTCTCGTCACGGTTGCCGAGGATGATCACGTCGCTGTTGTTGATTACATCGTCGAAGTCCGAGTTGAGCAGGGACGACACATGGGGGATCTTGCCTTCGATGTAATCCTTGTTCGCCCCATGCACACGGGCGTATTCGACGTTGCTGTCGTAGATGCTCAGGTCGAAGCCCTTGCCGATCAGCATTTCCGCCAGCTCCACCAGTGGGCTTTCGCGCAGGTCATCAGTGCCGGCCTTGAAGCTCAGGCCCAGCAGGGCGACCTTGCGTTTGTCGTGACCGGAGACGATGTCGAAGGCGTTCTGCACCTGGGATTCGTTGCTGCGCATCAGCGAGTTGAGCAGCGGTGCTTCCACATCCAGAGAGCTGGCGCGGTAGGTCAGGGCGCGCACGTCCTTGGGCAGGCACGAGCCGCCGAAGGCAAAGCCCGGACGCATGTAGTACTGGGACAGGTTGAGGGTCTTGTCCTGGCAGACCACTTCCATCACTTCGCGACCATCGACGCCCACGGCCTTGGCGATGTTGCCGATCTCGTTGGCGAAGGTGACTTTGGTGGCGTGCCACACGTTGCAGGTGTACTTGATCATCTCGGCTACGGCGATGTCCTTGCGGATGATCGGGGCGTCGAGTTCTTCGTACAGCGACTGCAGGACGTCGCCCGAGGCTTTGTCCAGTTCACCGATTACGGTCATCGGTGGCAGGTCGTAGTCGGCGATGGCGGTGGATTCGCGCAGGAACTCCGGGTTGACCGCGACACCGAAGTCGACGCCGGCTTTTTTGCCGGAGCAGTCTTCGAGGATCGGGATTACCACGTTGGCCACGGTGCCGGGCAGCACGGTGCTACGCACCACGATGGTGTGGCGGGTGGTCTTGTCACGCAGGACAAAACCGATTTCGCGGCACACCGCTTCGATGTAGTTGAGTTCCAGGTCGCCGTTTTTCTTGCTGGGCGTGCCGACGCAAATCATCGACAGGTCGGTATCGCGGATGGCGTCGGCGAAGTTGGTGGTGCCGCGCAACCGGCCGCTGGCAATGCCCTGGCTCAATAGTTCGCCCAGGCCCGGTTCAACGATGGGGGATTTGCCCGCATTGATCAGGTCGATCTTATCCTTGGAAATGTCTACACCGACCACTTCATGGCCCCGTGCAGACAGGCAACCGGCACATACTGCGCCCACGTAACCCAAACCAAATATGCTGATGCGCATCGCATTTACCTCTATCTTTATCACGCCATTAAATGGCCGGAGTTCATGTTTTCAAGCGTCACTCATGCACTAGGAAATGCCGTGAATAGACACTGCATTGCCATGTACAGGCATGTTAAAAGTCGAGTGACTAACTAATGCACTCAAGTTGTGCGCAACTTGGCCTTGTTGTTGGGGCTTGCCCTGAAATGCAGCCAGTCTTCTGTGAGAAGGGTCTGGCGTCAGTGCCGCAAAGCCTTGATATTGGCATTTAGCCTTTATCTATCAATGCCTTGGGTTGTCTCACTGACCCATTTAGGTAGGCTTTAGCCCTGGCCTTGTAGGGGATGGTCATGCAACCTGATCGCCCGCCCTCAACTAAACAGTTGGTAATTAGACCGAGCAGTCAAAGTTATATATGACAACTTTGCTACTTCCGTTGGTCGCTGTGTAAGTCATATCGCACAAGAACAGAGATAATCGTTACCGGTGGTATGAGCGGCACTCGCAGACATAGTTCCTGGCCGCTCATCCTGTTTCTCGAAATTTCTTGAAATATAAGCAAAGATGGCACTAGTACTATATTGATAGCACTTGCAGATTGGGCTAGTGGATATAGGGAGTTGGCGCGGGGATATAGTTTTATGCCACTACTGTTTGAAAAAAGTGGTGCCACTACGAAAAAAACTGACGGATGTCGAGTGAAAGAAACGTTATGAATTCTGAAGAAATATTTTTGGCGCCAAAATAATGACGATTCTATTGGAGGAATGTAGGACAAATGTGGGAGCGGGCTTGCTCGCGAAAGCGGTGTTTCAGTCAATCTATCCGGTGACTGATACACCGCTTTCGCGAGCAAGCCCGCTCCCACATTTTAAGCCGGGTGCAGCCTCAATCCGGTGCGTGATCGCGCAAAAACACCAGGTTATCCGGCTTGGACTGCTCGGCATTGAAGCGGTAGCCCTGCACATCGAATTGCTTGAGCTGGGCCGGGTCGTTGATGCGTTCTTCGATCACGAAGCGGCTCATCATGCCCCGGGCCTTTTTGGCGTAGAAACTGATGATCTTGTACTGGCCGTTCTTCAGGTCCTTGAACTCGGTGTTGATGATCCGCGCGTTGAGGGCCGGGCGCTTGACCGCGGAGAAGTACTCGTTGGACGCCAGGTTGAGCAGTACATCATCGCCTTGCTCAGCCAGGGCTTCATTGAGCCACTCGCTGATCCGTGTGCCCCAGAATGCGTACAAGTCCTTGCCACGGGCGTTGGCCAACTTGGTGCCCATCTCCAGGCGGTACGGCATCATCAGGTCCAGCGGGCGCAGCAGGCCGTACAGGCCGGAGAGCATGCGCAGGTGGTCCTGGGCGTAACTGAAGTCGGCATCGCTGAAGGTTTCGGCATTCAGGCCGGTGTACACGTCGCCCTTGAACGCCAGCAGCGCCTGCTTGGCATTGGCGGGGGTGAAGGCCGGGCTCCAGCTGCCGAAACGTGCGGCGTTGAGGCCGCCGATCTTGTCGGAAACATGCATCAGTTCACTGATCTGCGCCGGGCTCAGTTCGCGCAACTGCTCGATCAATTCCTGGGAGTGGTCGAGGTATTGCGGCTGGGTAAAGCGCTGGGTCGCAGGCGCAGTCTCGAAATCGAGGGTTTTGGCGGGGGAAATCACCATCAGCATGAAGTCGTCTCCTGTAATCGTCGGGGGATTCTAGGGGGTAGGGCGGTTTGACTCCACCTATCACGCCAATAGTTGCCATACGGTTGTCCCTGTGGGAGCCGGGCTTGCCCGCGATGGCGGCGTGACAGCTTGCCAATAGGCCAATTGACACTCCGCCATCGCGGGCAAGCCCGGCTCCCACAGGGAGGATTGTGATCGGCTATAGTGGCCGACGAATCAGGAACGGGGGACCCTTTGTGCGAATTGCGCTTTTTTTATGCGCCTGGCTGACGTGCCTGGGCGCCCAGGCGGCCACTGTGGATGTCGCGAGCCTGGACCGCGGCACCTGGCCGGAAAAGCTCAGCAGCCCGGCGCTGTTCGATGTGGCGTCACGCGCCGAAATCCTCATGTTCGCCCACACACTGCTGGCCAGCGAGGCCTTGGATGAGGCGGCCCTCAAGCAACGTCTGGGGCTGAAGATCATCAACCAGGGCGCCATCGACGACCTGCGTCGCCACCTCTGGCAACGGTTGCTGGAGAATTACGGATTTGCCCAGCAAAGCTGCGAACAGGACGCCTCGTTCTGCTACCTGGTGGACAACATGGACGACCTGCGCGAGCAGGCCGGCAAATTCGAGGTCAGCGACCAATCCTTCTACATAGGCTGGGCCGGCCCCAGCCGCACCTTTCACCAGCGCTATCTGGACGAGTTGCTGCGCAAGGCGGCTCTGTTCCCGCAGATCAGCAGCGAAGTCGCACGGTTTGGTGATTTCGAGCGCAATGGCGACGAGCTCAACGACCGCCTGTTTCTATTGACCTTCGATGGCGGCCCGGCGCCGCTTAACGGCCAAACCGACTGGCTGGCCGATTACCTGCGCAAGCAGAAAATGACGGCCACCTTCTTTGCCCTGGGCAACAGCCTGCAAACCCGCCTGGAGAAGACGTCGGCCGCTGATGTGCAGGCGTTGTATCAAGGCCAGTGCGTGGGCATCCAGGGCTGGCAGTACCGCTCCCACAGCCATTGGGTCGACTGGCAGAGTTCGATCACCCGCAGTGCATCACTGACCCAGAACCTGCTGCCGGAAAACTATGTGCCGTTGTTCCGTCCGCCCTATGGCCAGCGCCGGGCCGACAGCCAGGGCTTCTTCCAGGCCCAGGGCCTGCAAGTGGCGCTGTGGGATATCGACTCCCAGGATGAGCCGGGCCAGCTCAAGGCCGACGAGTCGGCCCAGCGGGTGCTGACGCTGATGTTGTTGTGGCGCAAAGGGGTGATTGTGTTCCACGACACCCAGGACAAGGCGCGGGTGGCATTGCCGATGTTGTTGCAGGCAACGGCGCAGAGTGGCTTGGGTTGGCAGGAGTGTCGCGAGGCATTTCGCTGAAGTGCCCGGCCCTGCTGGGGGTGAGGTTTTTTTGGGGTGATTTGCTGCGACATTTCGATGCAGGCGGACTTCCGACTTTAGCGGTGTGCGTGGCGCCCCGCCAGTGCTATTCGTCATCCTGAAAAATAAACTTCAAAAAAGCGTCAAAGTGCTTTTTCCTGTCATGGGTTTTGCGGTATTACGAAGACAGATCGCCGAAACCTGCACCACAGGTGGCGTCTTCCCAGACTCCCTTTGCGGTGTATTCGGTGGTCGAATCGAGGCGCAGCACTGTTGTGGTATTGCGTCGACTGGCTCCCACAAAGGTGACCGAGTATGGATGATCATGGACGTACCCCTTCTTCCGACCAGCCAATCCTTTATGTGCTTGATACCAATGTTTTGATCCACGATCCAAACGCGTTGCTCAATTTCGAAGAACACCACGTCGCCATCCCGATGATCGTGCTTGAGGAACTCGACAAACTCAAAAGTGGGCACCACAGCGTCGCCGCCGAATGCCGCCAGGCGATCCGCCTGATCGACAAGACCCTGGGTGAAGCCTCGCCCGAGGATGTTGAGGTCGGCGTACCGATCCAGCGTGGCAAGAGCGGGCCCAAGGGCTTGCTGTCGATCCTGATGAGCAAGCGCAGCGAACCCAACAGCCTGCTGCCGGAAAACCTCAACGACAACAAGATCATCAACCAATTGATCGACCTGCATGCGCGCGACAAGGACCTGCGCCTGGTGCTGGTGACCAAAGACATCAATATGCGCCTCAAGGCACGAGCGTGTGGGATCGCTGCCGAGGACTACAGTACCGACCAACTGGTCGACGACGTGTCGATGCTGTCCCGTGGTTATCACACCATGACCGGCTCGTTCTGGGACCGCGTCAGCAAGGTCGAGACCCGCCAGGACCATGGCCGCACCTGGCACCAGGTGCAGTTGACCGACAACCTGCCGGCCGTGCATATCAACGAATTCATCATCGACGAACAGGGCTTTGTGGGCTGGATCAAAGAGATCCAGGTCGACAAGCTGCTGATCCTCGACCTGCATCAGGAACCCCTGCTGCACCAGGAAGCCTGGGGCCTGAAACCGCGTGATATCTACCAGAGCCTGGCGCTGTACGCGCTGCTCGACCCGGACATCCACCTGGTCAACCTGACGGGGGCTGCCGGCTCGGGGAAAACCATCCTCGCCCTGGCGGCTGCCATCGAGCAGACCATGGTCACCAAGCGCTATCGCCGCATCATTGCCACCCGCAGCGTGCAGGGCCTGGACCAGGAAATCGGTTTTTTGCCCGGCACCGAAGCAGAAAAAATGGAGCCGTGGCTGGGGGCGATCACCGACAACCTCGAAGCCTTGCATATGGATGACGAAAACACCCATGGCAGCGTCGACTACATCCTCAGCAAAGTGCCGTTGCAGTTCAAATCCCTCAACTACATCCGAGGTCGCAGCTTCCAGCAGAGCCTGATTTTGATCGATGAATGCCAGAACCTCACACCGCACCAGATGAAAACCATCATCACCCGTGCCGGTGCCGGTTCCAAAGTGGTGTGCCTGGGCAACCTGGCACAGATCGACACCCCTTACCTGTCCGCGACCAGCTCCGGGCTGACCTACCTGACGGAACGCTTCAAGGACTTCCCGAACGGCGTGCACATTGCGCTGCAAGGGGTACCACGCTCGATTCTGGCCGAATACGCCGAATCCCACCTGTAACCGCGTTCAGTGTGGGAGCGGGCTTGCCCGCGATAGTGGTGGTTCAGTCGATGATAGGTTGATTGACACAGCGCTATCGCAGGCAAGCCAGCTCCCACATTTTGATCGGCGTTGGGTTTACAATCGGGGCTTCTGATCAGGAGTATCCCCGTGCTGACTCATCTCGATTCCCAGGGCCGTGCCCATATGGTCGACGTCACCGACAAAAGCGTGACGTTCCGTGAAGCCGTGGCCGAAGCGCGGGTGCGCATGCTGCCCCAGACCCTGCAAATGATCGTCGACGGCGCCCACCCCAAGGGCGACGTGTTCGCCGTGGCCCGCATTGCCGGGATCCAGGCCGCGAAAAAGACCAGTGATCTGATCCCCCTGTGCCATCCGCTGATGCTGACCGGGGTCAAGGTCGAGCTGGCCGCCGAAGGGGAAAATACCGTGCATATCGTCGCGCGCTGCAAGCTGTCCGGGCAGACCGGCGTGGAGATGGAAGCGTTGACGGCGGCCAGCGTCGCCGCGCTGACCATCTACGACATGTGCAAAGCGGTGGACCGTGGCATGACCATCGAAAACATTCGCCTGCTGGAAAAACTCGGTGGCAAGAGCGGGCATTTCAAGGCGGACCAGGCATGAGTATCAACGTTTTGTTTTTTGCCCGTTACAGCGAAGCGGTGGGCCTCGATTCCATGGAGGTCGAAGGCGACTTCGCCACGGTCGATGCCGTACGCCTGGCGCTGGCCAGTGACCCAGAATTTGCGGTGCTCAACGAGGCCAGCCTGATGTGTGCGCGCAACCAGGAACTGTGTGGCCTCGACGAGCCTCTGCAGGCCGGCGACGAAGTGGCTTTTTTCCCGCCCGTGACCGGAGGCTGACCGTGGCTATTCGTGTGCAAGCCCAACCGTTCGATCCCGGCGCCGAAGTCAACGCCATGCACGCCGCCAATGTGGGTGTGGGCGCCGTGGTGAGTTTCGTCGGCTATGTACGCGACTTCAACGATGGCCTAGATGTGGCGGGGATGTTTCTCGAACACTACCCCGGCATGACCGAAAAGGCCCTGGCCAAGATCGCGGTTGAGGCCGAGCAACGCTGGCCGTTGCTCAAGCTCGAGGTGTTGCACCGCATCGGCGCCCTGGAGCCGGGCGAACCGATCGTATTCGTCGCAGCGGCCAGCGCCCATCGCCAGGCGGCGTTTGATGCTTGTGCGTTTGTGATGGACTACCTGAAGACCCGAGCGCCGTTCTGGAAGAAGGAAAACACCAGCGAAGGGGCGCGCTGGGTGGAAGGGCGGGCCAGTGATCATAGGGCGGCTGATCGCTGGAAGGCGTGAGTGGCCTTCCGTGTGCCCGTCACACCCTATCGTTTGGCCGCTGTATTGGACGAGTCCAGCAGCACGATCAACCCAGGCGACCAGGCGATAACATCGCCTCGGTCAGCCCGGCGCGCTGCAAAGGCTCGGGCAATCCGAGCCCACGCACCAGCGCCGCGCTGGCCTGACCCATCGCCGGCGAGGTCTGGATCCCGTAGCCGCCCTGGGCCGCGATCCAGAAAAAACCCTCTACCTGCGGATCAAAGCCACAGACCAGATCGCCGTCGCTGACAAAGCTGCGCAGCCCCGCCCAGGTCCGCGTGGGGCGGCGGATGCTCAGGGTAGTGGCTTCTTCGATGTGATAGATGCCTGTGGCGATATCCAGTTCTTCAGGCTGTACGTCGTGAGGTTCCACTGGGTCGGCGTTGGCCGGTGAGCCGAGGAACATCCCCGCGTCGGGCTTCATATAGAACGAACCGTCGAGGGCCGCCAACTCCGGCCAGTCATGAATATCCAGCCCGGCAGGCGGGGCGAACACAAAGGCGCTGCGGCGCTTGGGTTGCAGGCCGATTTTTTGTGCACCGGCCAGTTCGCCGATGGTATCGGCCCAGGCCCCGGCGGCGTTGATGATCACTGGCGCACTGTAGCGCTGTTGTGAGGTGCGCACTTGCCACTGGCCCTGACTGTCACGGTTGAGCTTTTGCACTTCACTGTCGGTATGAATAGCCCCGCCGTTACGCCGAATGCCGCGCAAATAGCCCTGGTACAACGCATCGGTGTCGATATCGCAGACGGTCGGGTCGTAGATCGCGCCATGGACTTTTTCCCGGCGCAGGATCGGCAGCATCTGCAGCGCTTCTTCGGTGTCCAGCAGGCGTGTTTCGGCTACCAGCGCCTTGGCGCTCAGGTATTGGCGCTGCAGCTCTTCTGGGGCGCCAAGCAGGTCCACCAGTACTTCGCCACGGGGCGTGAGCAAAGGGTGCTCGGTAAAACCTGCAGGTGGGTGATCGAAGAAGTCGCGGCTGCCCAGGGTCAGGGCGCGCACTTGTGGCGTGCCATAGGCGGCGATATAGAGGGCGGCGGAGCGGCCAGTGGAGTGATAGCCCGGCATGGACTCACGCTCCAGCACGATGACGCGGGCGTGTCGGGACAGCCAGTAACCGGCGCTGGCACCGGCAATGCCGCCGCCGATGATGAGGTAATCAGCCTGGTTCATGTGGTCCTCCTTGAATTTGAAAGCGCTGAAGGCAAATGTGGGAGCGGGCTTGCTCGCGAATGCGGTGTGTCAGTCAATCACTTCAGTGATTGTCACACCGCTATCGCGGGCAAGCCCGCTCCCACATAAGCCCGCTCCTGCACCCGTTTTAAGGGCGTTTGCGCTCCACGGCCCGCAACAGGTGCGTCGGCGGCGTTTCGCAACTGATCTTGCGGCCCAGCAGCGTCTCGATCGATGGCAACTGGTACGAGTCATCTTCCCCGGCAAAGCTGATCGACACACCCGCAGCGCCGGCACGCCCGGTACGGCCGATCCGGTGCACGTAATCGTCCGGTACTTCCGGCAGGGTGAAGTTGATGACGTGGCTGATGCCGTCGATATGAATCCCACGGCCTGCCACATCGGTGGCCACCAGCACGCGGATCTTGCCTTCGCGAAAGCCTTCCAGGGTCTTGATCCGCTTGTGCTGCGGCACATCACCGGACAACTGCGCAGCATTGACGCCATCGCGCACCAGGCGTTCTTCAATGCGCCGCACTTCGTCCTTGCGGTTGGCAAACACCATGACCCGCTCCCAGCCGTTATCGTTGACCAGGTTGTAGAGCAGCTTGTATTTGTCGGCACCGGCCACGGCATAGATATGCTGTTCGACGTTTTCGCTGGCGACGTTCAGCGCTTCGATCTCGACGATGGACGGGTCGGTGGTCCACTGCTTGGCGAGGTTCATCACGTCTTCGGTGAAGGTCGCAGAGAACAGCAGGGTCTGGCGCTCGTTTTTCGGTGGGGTCTGGCGAATGATCTGGCGCACTTGCGGGATAAAACCCATGTCGAGCATGCGGTCGGCTTCGTCCAGCACCATCACCTCGACCATGTCCAGGTGCACGTCGCCGCGCTGGTTGAAGTCGAGCAAACGGCCCGGGGTGGCGACCAGGATGTCGCAGTGCCGCGCTTCCAGGTGCTTGAGCTGTTTGTCGAAGTCCATGCCGCCCACGAACGTCATGACGTTGAGGCCGGTGTACTTGGTCAGGTCGGCGGCGTCCTTGGCGATCTGTACCACCAGCTCCCGGGTCGGGGCGATGATCAGGGCCCGAGGTTCACCCATGTAGCGCTCTTTGGGCGGCGGGGTCTGCAGCAGTTGGGTGATGATCGAGATCAGGAACGCAGCGGTCTTGCCGGTACCGGTCTGGGCGCGGCCGATGGCGTCTTTGCCGGCCAGGGTGAAGCCCAATACCTGTGCCTGGATCGGCGTGCAGTACGGGAAGCCCAGGTCCTGGATGGCGTGCATCAGTTCCGGGGCCAGCTTGAAGTCGTGAAAGCGCGTCTTGCCCTCTTGGGGCTCGACCACGAAGTCTTCCAGCTTCCACGGCTTTACCACCGGTTTTGGCGCGCGTTCGCGGCGCGGCTTTTCCGCACGCGCGGGTTCTTCTGCGGGCTGGGCGGCGACGGGTGCCGGGACAGCAGGCTTTACGGGCGGCGGTTTTGGCGAGGTAACAGGCGCTGTTCGGCCAGGCTGTTTACCGTCGTTGCGGCTGCCTGACGTCTGGACAGGGGCGCTGGGAACAGGGGCGAGTGGTTCAGCCTCGCTTTTACCGAACATCTTCTTGAGTGCTTTGAGCACGGTCATCTCATCAATTGGTTAAGGAATGTACGCCGGCCAGTGTAATGCAAGAATCGGGCGCGGCGTAGTGCGTTGGTCATGCGGCTACACAATGGTCGGTTTTCAGCCCAGGCGGCCGGCCAACCAGGTGCCGATGTCGCGGATTTCTTCGGGTAACACTTCGTGACCCATTGGGTATTCCTGCCATGTCACGGTGATACCGCGCTGCTTTAAATGCTCATAGGCGCTGCGGCCCATGGCATTGAGCACCACTTCATCGTGCTGGCCGTGCAGGCACAGGGCCGGAATGCGCTGTTGGCTGGCGGACAGTTCCAGCTCATCGCTGAAAGTGGGTGCATAGGTGGAGAGGGCAAGCACGCCACCCAGGGCCCCTTGCCATTTCACAAACGCGGCGTGCAGGACCACGGCGCCACCCTGGGAAAAACCGGCGAGGAAAATTCGCGAGGCGTCTATCCCGCTGGCTTTTTGTTGCTCGATCAAATCGATGACCATTCTGGCCGATTCATCCAGCTGCTCACGGCTGATGGCCCGCGCCGGGCTCATGGCCAATATGTCGTACCAGCTTGGCATCTCGTAGCCCCCATTGATGGTCACCGCGCGGGTCGGTGCCTGGGGCAATACGAAGCGTGTGGACAGCAAGGTTTCCTGCAGCGCTTCGGCCACCGGCAGGAAGTCGTAGCGATCGGCACCCAGGCCATGCAACCAGATGACGCAGGCATCTGCGGGCTTGGCGGGCTGAAGAATCAAGGGGTCGGTCATGTGTGCTCCAAAAATGTGCGTGCGCGCCGATGGGAGGCGTCGGGGCAGTGCGTGGACGGTGGATCAGTTAACAGGATGTCGCATGGTTGACTGTTTTGCGACAGATCCTGGGCGCAAACGGCTCAGCCGACACTCTGGTACGGCGCTTGCTATGTGTAGGTCGATGTCAGAACTATCCGGGACGGTAACACTATCAGTGACTGCCGCCTCTGGGATAGCCGCTGCAATGACAGCGACAGCCTCTGCTGCTTGACCCCAAAAAAAGCCAACACGGGTCGATATCGCCTCACAAGGGTGGGCAGGGGTTCGAGCTCCGACACAACAAGAGCAACTGGAGGTTTGAATGAAGGTATTGAAGTCCACCCTGGCCATCGTGACCGCGGCGACCGTATTAGGGATCAGTGGCCTGGCCCAGGCCGGCGCCACCCTGGATGCAGTGCAGAAGAAAGGTTTTGTGCAATGTGGCGTCAGCGACGGCCTGCCGGGTTTCTCGGTGCCGGATGCCAGCGGCAAGATCCTCGGGATCGACGCTGACTACTGCCGCGCCGTGGCCGCTGCCGTGTTTGGCGATGCGACCAAGGTCAAGTTCAGCCAGTTGAATGCCAAGGAGCGTTTCACCGCGCTGCAATCGGGCGAAGTCGACATCCTGTCGCGCAACACCACCATGACCAGCTCCCGCGATGCGGGCATGGGCCTGAAATTCTCGGGCTTTATCACCTACTACGACGGCATCGGCTTTCTGGTCAACAGCAAGCTGGGCGTAAAAAGTGCCAAGGAACTGGACGGTGCAACCATCTGCATCCAGGCCGGTACCACCACCGAGCTGAACGTTTCCGACTACTTCCGTGGCAACAACCTCAAGTACACCCCGATCACCTTCGACACCTCCGATGAAAGCGCCAAGTCCCTGGAGTCCGGGCGCTGCGACGTGCTGACCTCCGACAAGTCGCAACTGTTTGCCCAGCGCAGCAAGCTGGCCGCGCCGAAGGACTACGTGGTGCTGCCGGAAACCATCTCCAAGGAGCCCCTGGGCCCGGTCGTGCGTAATGGCGACGACGAGTGGCTGGCCATCGTGCGCTGGGTAGGCTACGCCATGCTCAACGCTGAAGAAGCCGGTATCACCTCGAAAAACGTTGAAGCCGAAGCCAAGGCCACCAAGAACCCGGACGTCGCGCGTCTGCTCGGTGCTGACGGCGAATACGGCAAAGACCTGAAAGTGAAGAAGGATTGGGTCGTACAGATCGTCAAGCAGGTCGGTAACTACGGCGAAGTGTTCGAGCGCAACCTGGGCAAGAGCACTCCCCTGGAAATCGACCGTGGCCTGAACGCGCTGTGGAACAACGGTGGCATTCAATACGCACCCCCTGTGCGCTGATCGCTGATGGTTCTATCACCCGGTGGGCCAACCGCCGGGTGATGTTCTGTTCCATTATTTCTGGGGCACTCAATGCAAACTCAAATCGGCGCACCCAAGCAGAAGCTCAGCTTCAGCGATCCCAAAGTGCGCGCGTGGCTATTTCAGATCATCACCATCGTCGCGGTGGTTTCGTTGGGCTGGTATCTGTTCAACAACACGCAAACCAATCTTCAGCACCGGGGCATTACCTCCGGCTTTGACTTCCTGGAGCGCAGTGCCGGGTTTGGCATCGCTCAGCATTTGATCGACTACACCGAATCGGACAGCTATGCCCGGGTCTTTGTGATCGGCCTGCTCAACACGTTGCTGGTGACCGTGATCGGTGTGGTCCTGGCGACGCTGCTCGGTTTCATCATTGGGGTGGCGCGTCTGTCACCGAACTGGATGATCAACAAACTGGCGACGGTGTATGTGGAAGTGTTCCGCAATATTCCGCCGTTGTTGCAGATCCTGTTCTGGTACTTCGCGGTCTTCCTGACCATGCCGTTGCCGCGCAACAGCCACAACTTGGGCGATACATTCTTTATGAGCGCCCGGGGCCTGAATATGCCGGCGGCGCTGGCGGCTGACGGTTTCTGGCCGTTTGTGGCCAGTGTCGGGGTGGCCATCGTGGCAATCGTGCTGATGGCGCGTTGGGCCAACAAGCGCTTTGAAGCCACCGGCGTACCGTTCCATAAGTTCTGGGCGGGTCTGGCGCTGTTCATCGTGATTCCGGCGTTGTGCGTCTTGATCTTCGGTGTGCCGCTGCATTGGGAAATGCCAAGGCTTGCGGGTTTCAACTTTGTCGGTGGCTGGGTGTTGATCCCCGAACTGCTGGCACTGACCCTGGCGCTTACCGTCTACACCGCCGCGTTTATTGCCGAGATCGTGCGCTCGGGCATTGAGTCTGTGAGCCACGGCCAGACCGAAGCCGCGCGCTCCCTGGGCCTGCGTCCGGGGCCTACGCTGCGCAAGGT
Source organism: Pseudomonas proteolytica (assembly GCF_007858275.1). Lineage (GTDB taxonomy): Bacteria > Pseudomonadota > Gammaproteobacteria > Pseudomonadales > Pseudomonadaceae > Aquipseudomonas > Aquipseudomonas proteolytica. Next base: position 59,483 of record NZ_VFEV01000001.1, on the reverse strand, counting down.
CATCATCCCGCAAGCGCTGCGGGTGATCATCCCGCCGCTGACCAGCCAATACCTGAACCTGGCGAAAAACTCATCCCTGGCCGCCGGCATCGGCTACCCGGAAATGGTCTCGCTGTTTGCCGGCACGGTGCTCAACCAGACCGGCCAGGCCATTGAGGTCATTGCCATCACCATGAGCGTGTACCTGGCGATCAGCATCAGCATTTCCCTGTTGATGAACTGGTACAACAAGCGCATTGCGCTGATCGAGCGGTGAGGAAACCTGCATGACTTCCCATATTTTCAAACCTGACATGCCGCCACCGAACAAAGTGTTCGGGCCGATGGCGTGGATGCGCGCCAACCTGTTCTCCAGTTGGTTCAACACCCTGCTGACGTTGCTGGCGATCTACCTGGTCTACCTGGTGGTGCCGCCGATTTTGCATTGGGCGATCCTCGACGCCAACTGGGTCGGCACCACCCAGGCCGATTGCACCAAGGAGGGCGCCTGCTGGGTGTTTGTCCAGCAGCGCTTCGGGCAATTCATGTATGGCTATTATCCCGGCGACCTGCGCTGGCGCGTAGACCTGACCGTGTGGCTGGCGATCGTCGGCGTGGCGCCGCTGTTCATCTCGCGTTTTAAACCCAAGGCGATTTATGGCCTGGGCTTTCTGGTGTTGTACCCGATCATTGCCTTCTTCCTGCTGCACGGCGGGATCTTTGGCCTGACCAACGTCGCGACCAGCCAATGGGGCGGCCTGATGCTCACCTTGGTGATCGCCACCGTCGGTATCGCTGGCGCCTTGCCGCTGGGTATCGTGCTGGCGTTGGGGCGGCGCTCCAATATGCCGGCGATTCGCGTGATCTGCGTGACCTTCATTGAGTTCTGGCGCGGCGTGCCGTTGATCACGGTGCTGTTCATGGCGTCGGTGATGCTGCCGCTGTTCCTGCCTGAAGGCATGAACTTCGACAAGCTGCTGCGGGCGTTGATCGGCGTGATCCTGTTCCAGTCGGCCTACGTGGCAGAAGTGGTGCGCGGTGGCTTGCAGGCCATTCCCAAAGGCCAGTACGAAGCCGCGGCGGCGATGGGCCTGGGTTACTGGCGCAGCATGGGCCTGGTGATCCTGCCGCAAGCGTTGAAGCTGGTGATACCGGGCATCGTCAACACCTTTATCGCGCTGTTCAAGGATACGAGCCTGGTGATCATCATCGGCCTGTTCGACCTGCTCAACAGCGTCAAGCAAGCCGCCGCCGACCCGAAATGGCTGGGCATGGCTACTGAAGGCTATGTGTTCGCGGCCCTGGTGTTCTGGATTTTCTGTTTTGGCATGTCGCGCTATTCCATTCATTTGGAACACAAGCTCGACACTGGCCACAAGCGTTAGGAGTTGTTGTTATGAGCGAAGCGATCAAACAGCCGGTGAGCCCTGAAGGCATTATCCAGATGCAGGGCGTCAACAAGTGGTACGGCCAGTTCCATGTACTGAAAGACATCAACCTCAACGTCAAGCAGGGCGAGCGCATCGTGCTGTGCGGCCCGTCGGGTTCGGGCAAGTCCACCACCATCCGCTGCCTCAACCGCCTGGAAGAGCACCAGCAGGGGCGCATTGTGGTCGATGGCGTGGAGCTGACCAACGACCTCAAGCAGATCGAAACCGTGCGCCGCGAAGTGGGGATGGTGTTCCAGCACTTCAACCTGTTCCCACACCTGACCATCCTGCAGAACTGCACGTTGGCGCCGATGTGGGTGCGCAAGATGCCCAAGCGCAAGGCCGAGGAAATTGCCATGCACTACTTGGAGCGCGTGCGCATCCCGGAGCAGGCCCACAAGTTTCCGGGGCAATTGTCCGGCGGCCAGCAACAGCGCGTGGCGATTGCCCGGGCGTTGTGCATGAAGCCCAAGATCATGCTGTTCGATGAGCCGACCTCGGCCCTCGACCCGGAGATGGTCAAGGAGGTCCTCGACACCATGATCGGCCTGGCCGAAGACGGCATGACCATGCTCTGCGTGACCCACGAGATGGGTTTTGCGCGCACCGTGGCCAACCGCGTGATCTTTATGGACAAGGGCGAAATCGTCGAACAGGCGGCGCCGAACGATTTCTTCGACAACCCGCAGAACGACCGGACCCGGTTGTTCCTGAGCCAGATCCTGCATTAACCCACCCCACTGTGGCGAGCCTGCTTGCTTGTGGCGAGCGGGCTTGTTGTGGCGAGCGGGCTTGTCGGAACGCCGCATCGCCCGCGCTGGGTTGCGCAGCAGCCCCAAACCTCCCCCCTGGTTACACCTGACACTCCTCGGTGATGCTCTTTGGGCTGCTGCGCAACCCAGCGCGGGCGATGCGGCGTTCCGACAAGCCCGCTCGCCACAGCAAACCTGCGTGAACCCGTCGAACAGTCGGCGCCGGTTGTTTCTCAGCCATATTCTGCTTTGATCTAACCCCCCACTATGGTGAGCCTGCTTACTTGTGGCGAGCGGGCTTGTCCCGCGCTGGGCTGCGCAGCAGCCCCAAGAGCATCACCGAGGAGTGTCAGGTGTAACCGGGGGGGGTGGGGCTGCTACGCAACCCAGCGCGGGACAAGCCCGCTCGCCACAACAAGCCCGCTCGCCACAAGGTGGTGCAGGGCATTACCATGGCTCCCTCGCGCGCAATCCCGCCTTGAACCCGAGAGCACCATGCCCCGCCCAGAAAACGCACTTGAAGAATTGCTGATCGACGCCGAAGCCGATGATGACCAGGTGCAGCACAGTCAGCCGGTCGTCAACCGGGCCTGGCTGTTGCTGCTGGGGTTGGTGCTGGTGGCGTTGAACCTGCGCCCGGCATTGTCGAGCATGGCGCCGTTGCTCAACGACGTGTCCGAAAGCCTCGGCCTCTCGGCGGCCAGGGCTGGGTTGCTGACGACGCTGCCGGTCCTGTGCCTGGGCCTGTTTGCGCCGCTGGCGCCGTTCCTGGCCCGGCGCTTCGGCGCCGAACGGGTGGTGCTGGGGATTTTGCTGACACTGGCGGCGGGGATCATCCTGCGCAGTTCGTTGGGCGCTGTCGGGCTGTTCGCCGGCAGCCTGCTGGCCGGGGCCAGTATCGGCATCATCGGCGTGCTGTTGCCCGGGATCGTCAAGCGTGATTTCGCCCGGCATGCAGGGGTCATGACCGGTGTCTACACCATGGCCCTGTGCCTGGGCGCGGCGCTTGCCGCCGGGGCTACGGTGCCGTTGAGCCAGCATTTTGGCGACAGCTGGAAAATCGGCCTGGGCTTCTGGATGGTGCCGGCATTGCTGGCGGCGCTGTGTTGGTTGCCTCAGGTCGGACAGAAACAGGGTACCCATCAAGTGGCCTATCGGGTGCGCGGTTTGCTGCGTGATCCCCTGGCCTGGCAAGTGACGTTGTACATGGGCCTGCAATCCTCCCTGGCCTACATCGTGTTTGGCTGGCTGCCGTCGATCCTGATCGACCGTGGCTTGAGCGCGACCCAGGCCGGGCTGGTGCTGTCGGGATCGGTGATCGTGCAACTGGCCAGTTCCCTTGCGGCACCGTGGCTGGCCACCCGCGGCAAGGATCAGCGCCTGGCCATTGTGGTGGTGATGCTGCTGACCCTCGGCGGCCTGTTCGGTTGCCTGTATGCGCCGCTCGACGGCCTGTGGGGCTGGGCGATTGTCTTGGGCCTGGGGCAGGGCGGTACGTTCAGCCTGGCGCTGACCCTGATCGTGCTGCGCTCACGCGATGCCCATGTGGCCGCCAACCTGTCGAGCATGGCCCAGGGCGTCGGCTACACCCTGGCGTCCCTCGGCCCGCTGGCGGTCGGTCTGGTACACGACTGGACCGGTGGCTGGGCGGTAACCGGCTGGATTTTCGCGCTGCTGGGTGTGGGGGCGATCATCGCTGGCCTCGGTGCCGGGCGCGCCCGTTATGTTCACGTCGCCAGCGAGAGACTCTAGAGGTACACCACTTCCAGAGTCGCCGAGCCATCGAGGTCGGTTTCAACGCTCAAGTCCAGGTTTTTCCGGGCATTGATAACGGTGCTGATTTGTACTGTGGTGTTGAGGGTGGCAATTGCCGTCGGCCCGGCGGTACTGCCCTCGGTGTCGGTGAAACCCAGGTAGCTGGTGGCGCCAATGTCGATGGGGTTCAGGTTGGCCGTGCGCCAGCCCAGGCCGCCGGTGGTGGACTCGGTGCCGTAGATCTGCGCGTTGCTGTCCGCCTGGGTCTGGCGCGGGTCGAAGCTCATGGAGTAGAGGCCGAGCCGATTGCCCGCCGTGTCGAATCCCAGGCCGTAGTAGATTTCGCTGTTGACCGTGGCCGACCCGTCGCGGTTGTCGCGCATGCGCAAGGCATAGCGGCTGGGCCCGTTGCAGTCGATGCTGACCTGCAGGGTTTTGAGCGGCAGACGCGTGCCTTGCTCCAGATTCAAGTCTTGGCGGGAAATCTTGCCGTAGTCGATTAGGCCACTGCCGGATAACAGCGGCGTACAGGCGCGGGGAATGATCTGGCCCTGGACGCTCAGGTCGACCACCGACACGGCCACCGCCGATTGAGCGCAGGTCAGAAACAGCAGGCTGGTTAGGGCAACGGTTTTCATGGCGCATACCTCGCAGGGGCAAGTCACAGGTAGATGATTTCGATGGTGCCGGAGCCGTTGATATGGACCACCTGGCGCAGGTCCAGCGACTGCATGGGAGCCAGGTAAGTCTTGATCCGCACGGTGCCGGCCAGGGTCTGGATAGCCACTGGGCCGGTACTCAGGCCGCTTTTGTCGGTAAAGCCCATGTAGCTGTTGGCCGCCATCGGGATCTGGCGTGCGCTGGAGTTGCTCCAGGCGGCGCCGTTGCTGGTGGAGTCGGTCCGGTACAAGGTGCGCAGGGTATCGGCGCTGAACTCGGCGGGGTCGATGGTCAGGTAAAAACGCCCGATTTTGTTATGGCTGGCGTCCAGGTCCAGCCCATAGGCGGTTTCATCGGTGCCGCCGGTGGCCGAGCCGTCGCGGTTGTCATGCATGCGCAGGGCGAAGCGCGTCTGTGCATCGCAGGTGACACTCAAGCGCAGGGTGCGGATGGGCAATGGCGTTTCGGTGGTGGGGTTGAGGTTCTTGGCAAACAGGATGCCGTAGTCCACTACTCCCTGGTCCGACAACGCCGGCTGGCAGGCGACGGGGGCAAAGTGCGCACGCAGCGTCATCTCGCGGTAGCGCCCATGACTGGCGCTGTAGAGCATGCCGGGGACTTCCCAGGTGGTGGCATCGCGCACCCGGGTAGCTTCGGGGTCGGCCCAGGCGCGCAAGGTCAATTGCAGCGACAGGGTTTTGCCCATGCGCACGGCACCGTGTTCTATCGGCGCGATGCCATGCCCGGTGCGCCAGGTGAGCGTGCTGGCGCTACTCACTGGCGGCTGGCCCATGGCAGCAATCAGCCCCAGCTCCACTGCCTGCCCGTCGAGTACGCCGTGACTGACCTCGATTTCGTAGCTGCCGTGCTCGGTAAACTGCAGGCGTTCAGCGGAGGCCGCCAGGGCACGGTAGAACAGGCTCAAGTCGTCGGCCTGGGGGCAACTGAACGTCAAGTTCAGCCGCCGCTCGCCCAGCAGGCGTTCGGGCGCGCTGTCGTTTTGGGCCAGGCGGCTCATCAAGCCAAAATCCACCGTGGGTTCGCTGAGGTTGAGTTGGCATTCCTCCAGCCCATGGGCGCTGCCGGCAATGCCGATCAATAGCCATAAACTCAGGTGGTGCAAGCGGGGAAGGGGCATGGCAGTCGTCCTCAAGGCGCGTGGCAACGGGCCGGGGCAGTTTCGAAGTACACCGAGGGGTCGGCCTTTTGCGCCAGCGTGTAGCGCAAAAGGCAGCGTTGACCTCCCGGCGAGGTTATCCACAGGGGCGGTTGATCGAGCACATTGGGCAGGAATACTTGGCTGCCTTCCTGGACCAGGGTGACGAACTCGCCCTCGGCAGTACTCACTGACGCGCCCGAGGGCAGTGGCGCGCCGTGGTCAGTGCTGACGGTCAGCAAGACGCGGCGGGTCAGGCTGACGCCAAAGTCCACCCGGTCCACTGCGCCGCGCCCGGCCTGGATCATCGCCAGGCCGTTACTGATGTCGGCGTTGCGCGGCAACGAGCGGGTCTGGACTTCCACAGGGCTGCGGCCATAGGCGCTGACTTGCGGCACCACGGCCTGGCCTTGCCAGTCGGTCCACACCGGGCCGCTGGGGGTACTGATGCGGATGCCGCCCATCTGGCCCACCGTCACCAGGGCGAAGGTATCGCGCACCGGATACGGTGAAAACGTGACGCCACCGTCATGCATCACCACCCCACCGCGCGCGCCGCCCTGGTAGCTGGAACGCTGTGCATCGGAGCGGCTGTAGCTCAAATCCAACTGGCTGTAGCGCGGCAATGCCGAGAGGCCCACGCTGGTTTCGACCTGACGATCGCGCGAGTCACGCTCGGCGCTGACCCGGTAGCTGAGTTGCTCGTCGATCTGTTCGGTCAGCCCCAGGCCGCTGCGGTTTTCGCCAGCGCTGTGGCGTACCCAGCCGCGCACCCGGCGCTGCTCGCCCAGCGGTGCGCTGATGTTCAGGTACACCGCGTTGTCTTGTTGCTGGGCCCCGCCCATTTGCCATTCGGCACTGGCCGATAGCGACACTGCGCCGATGTTGCTGCCCCAGGACATCAGGGCCCGGCTGCTGCTGTCCCCGGCGAAGTTGGCCGAGCGCGACAGCCCGGCGCTGAATGCGCCCAGCCAGGGATGGGACCAGCCCAGGTTGACGCTTTGTTGATCGCGATAGCGTGAGCGTTGCGAGTGCTGGTTGCGCGCGTAGGTGCTTTCTTCCAGCTCGCGATAGCCTGCGCTGCGCCAGGAGTTACTGGTGCTGAAGGACCACTGGTCATTCAGGCGCTGGGCCCAGGAAAGATCCGTCTGCACCCCGGACACCTTTTCCCGCCCATCGGCATTGGACAGTTGCGTCGACAGCTGGACCTGGCTGTCCAGCCACGGTAGCCAGCCCAGGCTCAAGCCTGCGGAGCGGTACTCGCTGGCAGCCAAGACGCCGCTGCCCAGGGTCAGTTGCGGATGCACGGCCGCTGTCCAGCCGGCGCTCACCACCCACGGGTCGTCACCCTGGGCATCGCCGACATTGCGAACCCGCCCGGCGGCCACCGAGTAGCCCGGCGCCGGCAACCCGAGGCCGAGCATGGCCGCCGGCACGTTGAAGCGCCGCTCGCCACCGACGCTTTCTTTGACCGTGACCTCGACGTCCGAACGGGTATTGAGACGGCGCACATCGTTCAGCGAAAAAGGCCCGGCGGGCACTACGGTGGAATGAATCAGCACGCCGTTCTGCCGCACCTCCACTTGCGCCGGGCTGTTGGCGATACCTTCGATCACGGCGCTCTGGCCTTGCTCTTGAAGGGCGTGCTCGGTGAGGACCTGGACGCCGGTGATCTGCGCCCCGGATAACACTGGGTTGTACAGGCTGATCTGCCCGGCCTGGAGCACCGCCTGATGGCTGGCGAACGTGCGTTGGGCGTAGGCCTCCAGGTGCGTGCTGCGGGACTGGCCCTCCTGCCAGGTCTGCACTTGGCGGCTGCGTACGATCCAGTCGCCGGCGTTGAATCCCACTTCGGTGTTGGCCGAGCCAAAACGGCTGGCGTCATCGCCATAGCGGTTGTAGAAGCCTGTGAGGTCGTAGTTGAGCAAGCCGGCGAAGCCGCCGGTTTCATAGCCTGATATGTCTTGCAGCACCGGACGCAAGGCTTCGGTGGGCACCACCAGCGCTACGCTGAGTGTGGCCGGGTCCGGTTCCACCAGAGTCTGGGGAAATTGCGCGAGGAAGGCGTGGCAGTGCTCGGTGTCGTCCGGGATTCTCAGGTTTGCGGCGTCGAGCAAGGCCCGGTCGAAGCACAGGTTGCCCTGTTGATCGAAACTGACCTCCAGCCGGCCACGCCCCTGGCCGTTGACCCGCAGGCTGACTGCATGCTGCCCGGCGGCAAAACGCGGGGCGTCCAGCAGCAGGCTGGCCAACTGCGGATCAATGCCACGCTGATGCAGGGTCTGGGCGTCGAAGCCGCTGGCCCAGGTTTGACTCGGCAGTAGCCCCCACAGCAGCAACGCCATTGCAGGTGCTGCGGGCACGGCTACGCCGTCACGGTAATTCAATACTGTTTTCACGCAAGGCACTCAAATGTTCAACGTCCCGGCCCGGTTGTTCCGGTGCTTGCGGGCATTGCGGTGACGGTCGATGCGCCGTCACTTGCTTAAGCCAGGCGCCGCTTCGTGGCAGGCGCCTGCAGGTGTCCAGTCAGAGGCTCAGAGGTGCTTCGTAAGCCTTGACGGCAAAGCCGTACACCGTGGCCGGTTGCAGCCTGACTTTAGTGGCCGGGCCGCCAGTGGCCGGGACGCTCAATTTTTCGCCCGGCAACACATAGGTGCGCGGCAGCATCGCCTTGCCGTCGCCGGGCAGCAGCCGCAGATCCTGGGCCAGGCGCACCACATAGGGGGTGTCATTGCGTACGTGCAACCGGCCGTCGCGCAGGGTCCAGGTCAGGTCGGTCCAGGGCGTGCGGTTGAGTGGCAGGCCCTTGGGATGCACGATCACCGGCAGGTTCTGGCGCACGGTCACGCCGACGCGGGCGTGCCCGGCAGCAGGGGCGGCGCGGCCCTGGGGCATGCCTTCGAACACGGCCCGCTTGAGCCGTTGGGTGAGCAGCGGTGTTTGGTTTTGCAGGATGAAACGCACCAGCTGCGATTTGGACGCTTCTACCCGCGATAACGGCGGCGTCACCACCAGCAACGGCTCGGTGTCTTCGGGAATGTCTTGCAAGGTGACGTGCAGCAGCGACAGTTTGCTGTCGGTATTGGTCACCGACACGGCGGCTTCGCCATCGGCTTCGTAAACGATCACCACCGAGGTGTCGGGCACCATGCCGTCGGCTTTGACTTGATTGCCGAGCACAAGCAGCAAGGCAATGAGACCGGCAGCGGTGGTTGAGAGGGTCGTGGTCATGACAGCAGGTTCCGTTGGTGCAACAAAAAGGGCGCGAATCAGAGGTAGCGCAGATCCAGGACGATGGAGCCATCCAGCGGCACTTCCTGATCCAGGGTCAGGAGGCGTGCGGCATTGATGGAGGTGTCGACCCACAACTGGGTGAACAGCTGGCTGATGAAATCCGGCTGGCGGTCGCCCGGCAGGGCAAAGCCCATGTACGCGTGGGGATGGGCGCCAGCCTGGGGTGTCCAGGTTTCGCCGTTGTCGCTGGAGGCCAGCACCTGCATCGGCTGTAAATCGCCGAGGGCTGCGCGATAGGACAGCTTCACGGCTCCCAGCATCTGGTCCGGGGCGTAAATGTTGACGCCCAGGCCGAACGTGTCGGGGGCCGGCGCGGAGTCCTGGCGGTTGTCGATGCCCACCAGCGCAAACAGCATCGGCCTTTCGCAGATCACCGTCAGGTCCAGCCTCTGGCTGGGCAGTACCGTGGGTTCGTGGGTATTGAGCTGGTGGGTCGGGATCTCTCCATGCTCGATGGTGCCCAGGTCGGACAGCTCGATATGGCAGGCATCCGGCGTCAAGCGACCGGTCACCGTGAGGTCGACATGGGACAGCGCATTGGCCTGTGTCGTGATTGCCATACACAGCAGCACGGCTGCAACGTGGGCGATCACTGGCACAGGTGAGCGCCGCCCATGCCCGCAAGCGTTCTGGGCATGGGCGGCCATGGTTACAGGTACTTCACTTCGAGGGTGGCCGAGCCGTCGATGGTCACCTCATTGCTCAAGTCCAGGGAGTCGGTGCGGGCGATTGACGTGCGTACTTCCAGGCCTACCCGCAGCTCCTTGACCGGCAGCGGCTGAGTGTCGTCGTCCATCGAGGCGACCGACATGTACAGACTCGGCTCCCAGGCACTTTCCCGGTACCAGGTCTTGCCCTGATCGCCGGAGGCAATCGGTTGCACCACCACGCCGTCTTCAGCCACCGGGTTGAGCAGGCTCAGGGTGTACCAACCGAGTTTCTGGTTATCGTTGATAAAGCCCAGGCCGTAGTCACTGGGCATCGCTGCCGAGGCGGCGCGGTTGTCGATGGCATGCAGGGCGAACAAGACGGGGGCGTCGCAGTTGACCGTCATGTTCAGCAGGTGCGTGCCGATCAGCGTTGGGTTGTCCGCTCGCAAGTCCTTGGCGGAAATCTTGCCGTGATCGATCACCCCGCTACTGGAGAGGCCGGGAACGCAGGCGGCAGGAATAATCTTGCCCCTGACGACCAGTTCGACGGTCGAGGCGGCAAAGGCGGTGGCGCTACCCAGCAGCAGGGCGCTGGTGGCAAGCGTGGTCAATAGGGTTTTCATCGGAGGAGCTCCTTTTAAATGGGCCTGTTCAAGCCATCAGAGGTAATTGACTTGCACGGTGACGTGGCCATCCAGAGGGACTTCGTCAATAAGCGTCAGGCCGTCGGCGGGGGCAATGTGGGTGAAAAGCGCCAATTCCGCGTCCAGGTTCTGCACGGCAATGGGTACCAACTCGCGGCCTGCAGCGACGGCCGTCAGCGACATCGGGCTTATTACTGCGGCGGGGTGCCAGGTCACGCCGCCGTCGGTTGAAATAATCGAGTTGCGGCTTACGCCGTCGGCTATGAGCCCGTAGAAACCAAAGCCTGTACCCCCCAGCTTTTCACCGTCGGGGGTCATACCCAGGCCGTGATACATGTCGTGGTGAGCCGAGGAGCCCGAGCGGTTATCAATGCTGTTGAGCGTAAAAAAGGTCGGGCCATCGCAGTGCACATTCAACAGCAGCCTTTCATCTGGCAGAGGGGTGTAAGAATCGCTGTTGAGTTGCTTGACGGATATTTTTCCGAAGTCGACCATCCCATCACTGGAGACCAGCGGCTCACAAGCGCTGGGGGTGATCGAGCCCTTGATGGCCAGCTCTGTGTCACTGGCGGCCAACGCCACTGACGCGGTGGCGTACAACAGTGCAACCAGAGGTACTGCGCTGGAGAGTTTCATTCGATGGACCTTCCTTGTGGGTGAAACGGGAACTACAGGTACAGCACTTCCAGGGTGCCGGAGCCGTCGATGGAGACCTCATCGCTCAAGTCAAATTGATCGGCGCGAGCGATCGAGGTGTTGACATCCAGGCCCAGTACCAGTACTCGGGATGGCAGCAAAGCGCTGGCGTCGTCCATGGCCCCGGCGCCCCACAGCACGCCCAGTTCCCATATGTGTTCGGCAAACCAGGTGCGACCACCGTCTTCCGAAGCAATCGGCTGCACAGCGACGCCGTCGGCGGTCATGTCCTTGGGCGTCAGGTGGAAGCGCCCCAGCTTTTTGTCGCCATTGATCAGGCCCAGACCGAAGTCGCGGGGGCTGGTAGCTGTACCGCTACGATTGTCGATGGGCTTGATCGCGAAAAGCGTGCTGGCCTCGCAAGTGATCGACAATTGCACGGTGGCCGTGGGCAGGTAAGTGGTGTTGCCCTGTACCAAATCCTTGGCCGAGATTTTTCCGTGATCGACGACGTTGCCACCGGCGAATGCGGGTGTGCAGGCGCTCGGGGTGATAGTCCCCCTGACGGCCAGTTCGATGGAGCTTGCGGCAAATACCGAAGGCGTGAACAGCAGGGTGAGCATGAGGCGCGAGGCAAAGTTTTTCATGGTTACAGGACCTGATTTGCGGCTGTTGGGAAGGCTTGGGGGGTGGTGCTCATCAGGTGTCGGGAGGCGTTCATTTCAATTGTCCATTGCAAGGCTGATCGATAAAAAAGATGCACGGCAATGCCTGGCCCCCAATGGGCTGGCAGTGTGCGGGGTGTTGTTTGTTGTGGCTGGCACGCCGAGTGGCGAGCCGTCCCTCTCTGGGGTGGGGCGCAATTTAGCGAGGGCAGGGCGGGGGGCAAATACAAAAAATACGACAATGGGCGGGCGTACGGAAATCCGCGGCAAGTCCGTAAGAATAGGTTTTCAGTGACGTAGGAAAGTTGTTTTTCGTAGTTGTTGTATCGGCGTCGGAGTATCCAAAAGGATATATTTTTGCCGCGATGATAGTCACCGGTGTCACTTAAGGCGCTGCACAGTGCCCTCCTGCCTATTACGCCAGCGCTGCCGGAGGTGACTCGGGGCTGCCTGCCTCCAGTCCGATCGCGCACAAGGGGTGCCCATGGGCTCTGTGGTACGTTCAACCACCGGCGAGGGCCGAGCGTCGCAGCCACCCCCCGCACCGCACCTGAACGTACTGGTCGTGGATGATCATTCAGCCTATCGCGCGATGCTGGGCTGCTTCCTGCAAAAACTGGGTGTTGCCCATCAGTCCGTGGCCGATGGCCGCCAGGGCCTGTTAGCCGTTATCAACCGGCCTTCGGACCTGATTATCAGCGACTGCCAAATGCCGGATATGGACGGTTACCGCATGGCTCGCGCCATTCGCCAGCATGAACGGCGCAAGGGGCTCAAGCGCGTGCCGATCATTGCCTTGACCGCCAATCTGCAAAACGACGACCCACAACGTTGCCGCGACGCCGGCATGGATGCCTGGTTGCTCAAGCCGCTGGCGCTGGAGCAATTGCATGCGGTGTTGGTGCGCTGGCTGCCGGGTACTTTTTCGGCGTGGGGCCGGCCCTCTGCCGGGACATGGCCGACGCGTGCGCAGCTTGTGCAAACCTTCGGCAATGAGCAGGTTGTCGACCAGATGCTCCCCGGCCTGCTGGACGAAGCCTGGGAAGACTTCGCGATCCTGGAACAAGCCTGTTGCACCCTGAGTACTTTATTGACCGCGCAGCGCTTGCATCGCCTGGTAGGCAGCCTGGCGTTTTTGGGCGGGACGGACCTTGAGTTAAGGGGGGTGAAGTTGATTGAGCTGGTTCACGCCGATGGCGTATTGGCCCACGCTCCAGCGTTGCAGGCATTCCGGGCGGACTTGCGGCGGTGTCTGGAATATTTGCGCAGTGTGTAAGCGCAGTGGGGAGTGACTTGTGTCGAGATGCATTTGGCAATCTGGCTGTCTGGTTTTTGGCTGTAGGGTGTTTCCTTTTGTTGTGTAGGGAAAGAATTGGTAACTACCAAACACGGGACGCCGCCTTAGGAGGCTTATCCTGAACGGTTGTTGAGGATCGCCAGCGGGGTTATTTTGCGCGGATTCAATTTGCCATCATCCGTGGGTATCTATGCTTCGAGTAATTATTGCTGACGATCATCCCATTGTACGTATCGGGCAGAGAGTGGTGATCGAGGCGAACGGTCGCTGCAAAGTGGTGGGGGAGGCCGATGGCCCCGACGCGCTGCTCAGGCTGTTGAGTACCACGCCGTGCGATGTTCTGGTCACCGACTTCGCCATGCCCGGAGGGCAGCAGGCTGATGGCTATGGCTTGTTGAGCCTGCTGGCCCGTCAGTATCCGGACTTGCCGGTTATCCTGGTCACCATGTTCGCCAATGTCGCCACCCTGCGTGCCTCCCTCGCCCATGGTGCCCGCGCCATCGTGGCCAAGAGCGCGTCGGCCAGGGAGTTGCCGCAGGCCATCAACGCCGTGATCGGCGGCCAGACCTTTGCCAGCGAGTGCCTGCGGGTGCAATTGGTGGAAGCCGGGACGGGGGATCAGTCACAACTGCCGCAGTTGTCGGGCAAAGAGCGGGAAGTGGTGCGGATGCTGGCCAGCGGCTTGACCGTCAGCCAGATCGCCGCACGGGTCAATCGCAGTATTTCCACGATCAGCAAGCAGAAAAGTACCGCGATGCAACGCCTGTGCATTTCCACCGATGTGGATTTGTTCGCCTATGCGCGTAATTGCGGGATGGTGCCTTAGGTGGGTCTTGGCAAGCCTGCTGTTGTGCTGAAGGGGGGAATAGGGGCTTTTTGTGGCGAGGGGGCTTGTCCCCCGCTGGGCTGCGCAGCAGCCCCAACCCCAACCCCAACCCCAACCCCAACCCACCGAGGTTTTTCAGGCAAACCGAGTTGGCTGGTTTTGGGCCTGCTGCGCAGTCCAGCGCGGGGCAAGCCCGCTCGCCACGACAAGCCCGCTCGTCACGACAGGTCCGCTCGCCACGGCGCGCTCGACACGGGTACAGTGCTTGGCTTGACTCCCTACTTTTGGAAGCTGCCCATGAGTGATGCCCATAACGCCCTGATCGTCGAGTTCTATCGTGCCTTTGAGCGTCTGGACGCTGAAGCCATGAGCGCCTGCTACACCGATGATGTGCTGTTCAGCGATCCTGCATTTGGTGATCTGCGTGGGCGCGATGCCGGCGACATGTGGCGCATGCTCACCACCCGGGCCAAGGATTTTTCCCTGACCTTTGACCAGGTGCGCAGCGACGACACCACCGGCAGCGCCCATTGGGTGGCGACGTACCTGTTCAGCCAGACCGGCAACACCGTGGTCAACGATATCCAGGCACGCTTTGTGTTCCGCGATGGCAAGATCTGCGAGCACCACGATCACTTTGACCTGTGGCGCTGGTCGCGCCAGGCGCTCGGGGCCAAGGGCCTGTTGTTGGGCTGGACGCCACTGGTACGCAACGCCGTGCGGGCACAGGCCTTGAAAGGCTTGAAAGCGTTCCAGGCCGGTCGTTGATAAGATTGGCGCTCTTTTCACTGGCCAGAATACTTTGTGAACAGTTCGCCTGAACCCGCCGTGCCGAAACCCTGGTTTGTGTACCTGGTCCGTGCCGCCAATGGCTCGCTCTATTGCGGCATCAGCAATGATCCGGTGCGCCGCTTTGCGACCCATCAAAGCGGCAAAGGCGCGCGGTTCTTTCTTTCCAGCCCGGCGGTGGCGCTGGTGTATACCGAGGCCTGCGCGAGCAAGGGCGAGGCCTTGCGCCAGGAACGCTTGATAAAAAAGCTCAAGAAAAGCGCCAAGGAGTGCCTGGCGCGGGCTTATCAATCTGATTGATCGGTTCCCATCAGGCCAATGGGTAGGCCACTGCGTTTTTGCACGATAAGCTGGCGGTTCCTTCATCTGGCGGAGTCCGGAATGTCTGAGTTGATCCTGCACCACTACCCTCAATCCCCCTTCGCGGAAAAAGCCCGCCTGCTCCTGGGCTTCAAAGGGCTGTCCTGGCAATCGGTGACCATTCCCCCGGTGATGCCCAAGCCCGACCTGACGGCTCTGACCGGCGGCTACCGTAAAACCCCGGTGTTGCAGGTCGGTGCGGATATCTATTGCGACACTGCGCTGATCGCCCGCCGCCTGGAGCAGGAAAAGGCCACGCCCCCGCTGTTTCCCGAAGGTCAGGAGTTGGTCAGCCAGAGCTTCGCGGCCTGGGCCGATTCGGTGGTGTTTTCCCACGCCGTGGCCCTGGTATTCCAGCCTGAATCCCTGGCCGTGAAATTTGCCAAGGTGCCGCCGCATTTGCTGCAGGTGCTGGTTGCAGACCGCAGCAAGATGTTCGGCGACGGTACTGCCACCCGCGTGCAACTGGACGTAGCCCTGCACCAGTGGCCGGCCATCATCGCGCGGCTTGAGCAACAGTTGCAGCGTCAGTCGGGGGATTTCCTGTTTGGCGAGCCGTCGATTGCCGACTTCTCCATGGCCCATCCGTTGTGGTTCCTCAAGGGCTCGTCGGTGACGTCGCCGCTGGTGGATAACTATCCGGTTGTCGGCGCCTGGCTTGCTCGGGTTTTGGGCTTTGGGCATGGTACCGCCAGCGAGATGAGTGCCAGCCAGGCACTGGAAATCGCCCGTGATAGCGCGCCTGCGGCGTTGCCGGCTGAGGTGTTTGAAGATCCCAACGGGTTCAAGGTGGGCCAGCCAGTGAGCATCGCTGCGACCGACTATGGCGTCGACCCGGTGGTAGGCGAGTTGATATTTGCCGGTCGCGAAGAACTGATCCTGCGCCGCGAAGATGAGCGCGCCGGCACCGTGCATGTGCACTTCCCGCGATTGGGGTTCGGTATCCAGCAGCTGTAGGTTGGATTAGGTGTATCTGTGGTGCAGGTTGGATATTTCAGTGGCAAGGGGGCTTGTCCCCCGTTGGGCTGCATAGCAGCCCCAGTAAGGCCACTGAGTAATCTCAGGCAAAACCGAGGGTGCAGGTTTTGGGGCTGCTACGCAGCCCAGCGGGGGACAAGCCCCCTCGCCACAGTTATTTGAGGGCGGACAGGATCGCGTCCGGGTTGTATTCGCGAATCAGCGTGCCGTTCACATCCACAAACGGAATCCCGCCGCCGCCCAGCGCCTGATAGGCCTTGCGGCCTTCGGGATCCTTGTCGATATCCACGCTTTTGTAGGGAATGCCCTTCTGATCCAGGAATCGCTGGATCTGCTTGCAGTAGCCACACCAGTCGGTGGCATACAGCACCACCCGCGCTGACGCTCGGGTTTGCTCCGGGACCACCTGCGAGGGGTTGAACAGCCGCTCGATCTTGCCCCAGTTCTGGATCGCCACCACCACCAGCAACACCAGCAGGACTTTCTTCAGCACCCCGCCAAGCATCAGTTACGACGCTTGAGCTGGTCGGTGAGCTGGGTCGGCAGGCCCTTGATGATCAAGGTGCCGGCGGCTTCGTCATACTCGATCTTGTCGCCCAGCAAGTGCGCTTCAAAGCTGATCGACAACCCTTCCGCGCGCCCGGTGAAGCGGCGGAACTGGTTGAGGGTGCGCTTATCTGCGGGAATTTCCGGCGACAGGCCGTAATCCTTGTTGCGGATATGATCGTAGAACGCTTTTGGCCGATCTTCATCGATCAACCCCGACAGCTCTTCCAGGCCCATGGGCTCGCCGAGCTTGGCCTGACTGCTGGCGTAGTCCACCAGGGTCTTGGTTTTCTCGCGGGCGGACTCGTCCGGCAGGTCTTCGCTCTCGACGAAATCGCTGAACGCCTTGAGCAAGGTGCGGGTCTCGCCCGGCCCATCGACACCTTCCTGGCAGCCGATAAAGTCGCGGAAGTACTCCGAGACCTTCTTGCCGTTCTTGCCCTTGATAAACGAGATGTACTGCTTGGACTGCTTGTTGTTCTGCCATTCGGACACGTTGATGCGTGCTGCCAGGTGCAGTTGGCCCAGGTCCAGGTGGCGCGAGGGCGTCACGTCCAGCTCGTCGGTCACCGCCACACCTTCGCTGTGGTGCAGCAGGGCGATGGCCAGGTAGTCGGTCATGCCTTGTTGATAGTGAGCAAACAGCACATGGCCGCCGACGGAGAGGTTGGACTCCTCCATCAGCTTTTGCAGGTGTTCCACGGCAATTCGGCTGAAGGCGGTGAAATCCTTGCCGCCATCGAAGTATTCCTTCAACCAGCCGCTGAACGGGTGCGCGCCGGACTCGGCATGGAAGAAACCCCAGGCCTTGCCTTGTTTGGCGTTATAGCTCTCGTTGAGGTCGGCGAGCATGTTCTCGATGGCAGCGGACTCGGCCAATTCAGAGTCACGGGCATGGAGAACTGCGGGCGTGCCGTCGGGTTTTTTGTCGATCAGGTGGACGATGCAATGACGGATCGGCATGGGCTTCTCGGCTGGTTGAGCGGGAGCGGTTGGCCTCCCGGAAAAAGTCGCCAGTGTACCGCACCCGTTGGTCGCGGCGTCGTTTGAAGCGGTTTCGGGAGGCCTCTGACGACCCATATGCCTTTTTTTCACGGTTTAGAGCGATAAAGCTGACCAAATGGGTAGGTAGAAGCGGATATTTCCCCGTCTCTGTGCTAGTTTTGCCCCGTCTTACGCGATGTCTCGGCGTTAAGCGTGCATTCAGCATTTGTCAGGTCGAACCAAACCCCGTTTCAAGCATCTATAACCCCGATCTCTCGCGGTTATGGCCAGGGGTGCCAGGCCATGACGGTCGGGCTCGATGGCTGACACTGCACTCTGCAATCCAAATGAATTTGATAGGGAAGGAACACCACAATGGCTATTACTAAAGACCAACTGATCGCTGACCTGGCTGAAGCAGTAGACGCACCGAAAACTACCGTGCGCGCTCTGCTGGACCAACTGAGCCAAGTTGTTGCTGACCAGCTGGAAAACGGTGGCGAAATCACTCTGCCAGGTGTTGGCAAGCTGAAAGTGACCGAGCGTCCAGCCCGTACCGGCCGTAACCCTTCGACTGGCGCTGCCATCGAAATCGCTGCCAAGAAAGTGATCAAGCTGGTTGTGGCCAAAGGCCTGACCGACTCGATCAACAAGTAAGACGCAGTAAAAAAAACCGTGCACCGGAGCGATCCGGGCACGGTTTTTTGTTGCCTGCGTTTTTTGCTTTATCTGTAGGAGCGAGCAAGCTCGCTCCTACAGACGCGGGGTCAGCGCACCCAGCGCTGGCGCCAGATCTGCTGCTCGTTCTTGGTCTGGAAGGTCCAGGCCACAAAACGGCTTTGTTTCTGGCCCTGGGACATCTCCACCACCTGGCTTTCCAGGACACCGGCTTTTTTCAGGGCGGTCTCGATGGCAGGCAGGTTGGACGCTTTTGACACCAGGGTGCTGAACCACAGCACTTTATGGGCGAAATGCGCGCTTTCGGCGATCAATTGCGTGACAAACCGCGCCTCACCGCCTTCACACCACAACTCTGCCGATTGGCCGCCGAAGTTCAGCACCGGCAATTTGCGCTTGGGATCGGCCTTGCCCAAGGCGCGCCATTTACGCTCGCTGCCTTTGGTCGCTTCGTCCATGGAGGCATGGAACGGCGGGTTGCACATGGTCAGGTCAAACCGTTCGCCCGGCTCCAGCAGGCCCAGCAGAATATGCTTGGGATTGGTTTGCTGGCGCAGTTGGATAACCTTGCTCAGGTCATTGGACTGCACAATGGCCTTGGCCGCGGCGACCGCTGTCGGATCAATCTCGGAGCCGAGGAAGTTCCAGCGGTAGTCCATGTAGCCGATCAGCGGATAGACACAGTTGGCGCCCATGCCGATGTCCAGCACCTTGACGATCGAGCCACGGGGAATCTTGCCGTCGTTGACGCTGGCCAGCAGGTCGGCGAGGAAGTGCACGTAATCGGCACGGCCCGGCACCGGTGGGCACAGGTAGTCTGCGGGGATGTCCCAGTGCTGCACGCCATAGAACGCCTTGAGCAGCGCCCGGTTGAACACCCGCACCGCGTCCGGGCTGGCGAAGTCGATGCTTTCCTTGCCGTAGGGGTTGATGATCACAAACTGGGCCAGTTCTGGCGTGGTCTTGATCAGCGCGGGGAAGTCGTAGCGGCCCTGGTGGCGGTTGCGCGGATGCAGGGTCGCTTCCTTGCGCGGCACGACGGGCTTGGCCGTGGCGGCGGTTTTCGGCTTCTTGCGGGGCGGTTTGGGTGTGCTGGGGGCGGTCATGGGCTACGTCGATTCTGGGGTTGCTTCAAAAGTGGTGGGTATTGTCACACATTCCGAAGTTGATCTCGGTTAAATGTGGGAGCGGGCTTGCTCGCGAATGCAGTGTGTCAGTTATTGGGTGTGTGTCTGATATACCGCATTCGCGAGCAAGCCCGCTCCCACTTTGATTGGGTTTTCAACACAAAAAAAAGAGGCCCGAAGGCCTCTTTCTTACACACGGTCCACCTTACAGGCTGGAAATCCGCGCATGTTGCTCCGCCAGCTTGCCCAACGCCTGTTCGGCTTCGGCCAGTTTGGCGCGTTCCTTGTCGATGACTTCGGCCGGGGCCTTGTCCACGAAGGCGGCGTTGGACAGCTTGCCGCCCACGCGCTGCACTTCGCCTTGCAGACGCAGGATTTCCTTGTCCAGGCGCGCCAGTTCGGCGCCTTTGTCGATCAGGCCGGCCATCGGCACCAGCACTTCCATCTCGCCCACCAGTGCGGTAGCGGACAGCGGTGCTTCGGCGCCAGCCGCCAATACGGTGATCGACTCCAGCTTGGCCAGCTTCTTGAGCAGCGCGTCGTTCTCGGTGAGACGGCGCTGGTCTTCGGCGCTGGCGTTCTTCACGAACACCGCCAATGGCTTGCCCGGGCCGATGTTCATCTCGGCGCGGATGTTGCGTGTGCCAAGCATCAGGGCCTTGAGCCATTCGATATCGCTTTCGGCAGCCTCGTCGATGCGTGCTTCATTGGCCACTGGCCAAGGTTGCAGCATGATGGTCTTGCCTTCGATACCGGCCAGCGGCGCCAGGCGCTGCCAGATTTCTTCGGTGATGAACGGCATGAACGGGTGCGCCAGGCGCAGCGCCACTTCCAGCACGCGCACCAGGGTGCGGCGGGTGCCGCGCTGACGCTCGATCGGCGCGTTCTCGTCCCACAGCACGGGCTTGGACAGTTCCAGGTACCAGTCGCAATACTGGTTCCAGATGAACTCGTACAGCGCCTGCGCGGCCAGGTCGAAACGGAACTGGTCGAGTTGGCGGGTCACTTCGGCTTCGGTGCGCTGCAACTGCGAGATGATCCAGCGATCCGCCAGGCTCAGTTCGAAAGCTTCGCCGTTCTGGCCGCAGTCTTCGCCCTTGTCCAGCACGTAGCGCGCTGCGTTCCAGATCTTGTTGCAGAAGTTGCGGTAGCCTTCGACGCGGCCCATGTCGAACTTGATGTCGCGGCCGGTGGACGCCAGCGAGCAGAAGGTGAAGCGCAGGGCGTCGGTGCCGTAGCTGGCGATGCCGTCGGCAAACTCGTCGCGGGTCTGCTTCTCGATCTTCTTCGCCAGTTTCGGCTGCATCAGGCCCGAGGTGCGCTTTTGCACCAGGGTTTCGAGGTCGATGCCGTCGATGATGTCCAGCGGGTCAAGGACGTTGCCCTTGGACTTGGACATCTTCTGGCCCTGGCCATCACGCACCAGGCCGTGCACGTACACGGTCTTGAACGGTACCTGCGGGGTACCGTCTTCGTTCTTCACCAAGTGCATGGTGAGCATGATCATCCGGGCAACCCAGAAGAAAATGATATCGAAGCCGGTAACCAGCACGTCGGTGGAGTGGAATTTCTTGAGGAATTCGGTCTGCTGCGGCCAGCCCAGGGTGGAGAACGTCCACAGGCCAGAGCTGAACCAGGTGTCCAGTACGTCGTTGTCCTGTTGCAGCGCCACGTCCGGGCCGAGGTTGTGCTTGGCCCGCACTTCGGCTTCGTCACGCCCTACATAGACTTTGCCCGACTCGTCGTACCAGGCCGGAATGCGGTGGCCCCACCACAGTTGACGGCTGATGCACCAATCCTGGATATCACGCATCCACGAGAAGTACATGTTTTCGTACTGTTTGGGCACGAACTGGATGCGGCCATCTTCCACGGCAGCAATCGCAGGTTCTGCCAGCGGTTTGGTGGACACGTACCACTGGTCGGTCAGCCACGGCTCGATCACGGTGCCGGAGCGGTCGCCTTTCGGCACTTTCAGGGCGTGGTCATCCACGCTGACCAGCAAGCCTGCGGCATCGAAGGCGGCAACGATCTGCTTGCGCGCTTCGAAACGGTCGAGGCCGGCGTATTCGGCCGGGATCTTGCCGTCGATGCTGTCGTTCAGCGTGCCGTCGAGGTTGAACACCTGGCAGGCCGGCAGAATGGCGGCGTTCTTGTCGAAGATGTTCAGCAGCGGCAGGTTGTGGCGCTTGCCGACTTCATAGTCGTTGAAATCGTGGGCCGGAGTGATTTTCACACAGCCGGTGCCGAATTCAGGGTCGCAGTAATCATCGGCGATGATCGGGATGCGACGGCCAACCAGTGGCAGCTCGACGAATTTGCCGATCAGTGCCTGGTAGCGCTCATCGTTCGGGTTAACGGCCACGGCGGAGTCGCCGAGCATGGTTTCCGGACGGGTGGTGGCGACGATCAGGTAGTCATTGCCCTCGGCGGTCTTGGCGCCGTCGGCCAGCGGGTACTTGAGGTTCCACAGGAAACCTTTCTCGTCGTGGTTTTCCACTTCAAGGTCGGAAATAGCGGTGTGCAGCTTGGTGTCCCAGTTGACCAGGCGCTTGCCGCGGTAGATCAGGCCATCTTCATGCAGGCGCACGAAGGCTTCCTTGACCGCTTCCGACAGGCCATCGTCCATGGTGAAGCGCTCGCGGCTCCAGTCTACGGACGAACCGAGGCGACGGATCTGACGGCTGATATTGCCGCCGGACTGGTCCTTCCACTCCCAGATTTTCTCCAGGAATTTCTCGCGGCCCAGGTCGTGACGGCTCTGGCCGGTGGCTTCCAGTTGGCGTTCCACCAGCATCTGGGTGGCGATGCCGGCATGGTCGGTGCCCGGCTGCCACAGGGTGTTGCGACCCTGCATGCGGCGGAAACGGATCAGGGCGTCCATGATCGCGTTGTTGAAACCGTGACCCATGTGCAGGCTGCCGGTGACGTTCGGCGGCGGGATCATGATCGTGTAGGCATCACCCGCGCCTTGAGGGGCGAAGTAATTCTCGGATTCCCAGGTGTTGTACCAGGAAGTTTCAATGGCGTGCGGCTGGTAGGTCTTATCCATGCGCGGCGGGACCCTAGTTGGCATTTATTCAGGAAAGCCGACAAGTATAACGGGGGATAGGGGAGAGGGCGAGACGAAGAGAGGGGCCAAGGCTGGCGCGGGGCAAATGTGGGAACGGGCTTGCCCGCGATAGCGGTGTGTCAGTCATCGACAAATCGACTGATCCACCGCCATCGCGGGCAAGCCCGCTCCTACAGGGGATATCTATGTGGCTTAGGACTGGTACTGGCTGAGCAACCGCTCCATGCGCGCATCCATCCGGCGCTTGATCTCGGTTTCGATATGCGGGGCAAAGTCGTCGATCACGTCCTGCATGATCAATTGCGCTGCGGCGCGCAGTTCGTTGTCCAGGTGCAGCAGCAGGGCGTCTGGGGCTTTTTCGGCGGCGGGCTCTGCCTGGACGACGGGCGGCTCCACAGGCTCGACAGCGGCGGGCTTGGCGTTGACCAGGTCGAACAGCAGGGGGATCTGCACCTCTTCTGCGACGGTATCGGTCAGCAGCGGCGGTTGCAGGTTGTCATCACCCAGCAACTGGCGGATCGACTCAAGGTCGTCCAGCAGGTGGTCGGAGGGTTTTAGCGGGTTGGAAGTGTCCATCATGTGCTCAGAGTCGCTGTAATCGGTGATCTTGCAGAGAATAGCCCTGTTCGCGGTAGAAACGGAAACTCTCCCGCGCGGCCTGACGAATAGCCGGGTCTTCCACCACCACTTCCGCCACGCGGGCGAAACCCTTGGCGAAGGCCGGCACTTTCAGGTCCAGGTTGACCAATAGATCATGGTGATCACCACAACTGTCGCCCAAGCCCAGCACCACCAGCCCTTCGGGCTCAGATTCTGCGGGGCCGTGGGGCACGAAGCTCTCACCCTTGAAGCGCCACAGGCGGGCATCGAGGTCGTCACGCTGGGCGGCGTCGCTGCAATGCAGGTAGATGCGGTGGCCCATGCGCCAGGCCTTTTCCGTGAGTTTGCAGGCAAAGTCCAGGCGAGCCGACGGATCGGCGCTGGGCAATATATAGAAGTCGACTTGGGTCATTACATGTCCTGCAGCGGCCTGCATGCTTTCCCCTGTAGGAGCGAGCTTGCTCGCGAAGAACTCAAGAGCAACGCGTTTATTCAGGCTGTACGCGTTATCGTTGACGTTTTTCGCGAGCAAGCTCGCTCCTACAGGGTCAAGCAGGGGCCGTGATGTTTAGGCCTTGGCGCGATCCAGCAGGTACTGGGTCAGCAGCGGAACCGGACGACCGGTAGCGCCCTTGTCCTTGCCGCCGCTGGTCCAGGCCGTGCCGGCGATATCCAGGTGGGCCCAGTTGAAGTTCTTGGCAAACCGCGACAGGAAGCAGGCGGCGGTGATGGTGCCGGCCTTTGGCCCGCCAATGTTGGCGATGTCGGCAAACGGGCTGTCCAGTTGCTCCTGGTACTCATCGAACAGCGGCAATTGCCAGGCGCGGTCGTCGGCAGCCTTGCCGGCGCTGAGCAGTTGTTCGACCAGTTCGTCGTTGTTGCCCAACAGGCCCGAGGTATGGGAGCCCAGGGCCACGATGCAGGCGCCGGTCAAGGTAGCAATGTCGATCACCGCTTGCGGCTTGAAGCGCTCGGCGTAGGTCAGGGCATCGCACAGCACCAGGCGGCCTTCGGCGTCGGTGTTGAGGATTTCCACGGTCTGGCCGCTCATGGTGGTCACGATATCGCCTGGGCGGGCAGCACCGCCGCTCGGCATGTTCTCGGCACAGGCCAGGATGCACACCAGATTGATCGGCAGCTTGAGTTCGAGCACGGCACGCAGGGTACCGAAGACACTGGCGGCACCGCCCATGTCGTATTTCATCTCGTCCATGCCGGCGCCCGGCTTGAGGCTGATGCCGCCGGTGTCGAACGTGATGCCTTTACCGACCAGGGCGAACGGTTTGTCGGCTTTCTTGCCGCCGTTGTATTGCATGACGATCAGACGTGGTGGCTGGTCGCTGCCCTGGCCCACGGCATAGAACGAGCCCATGCCCAGGTCCTTGATCTTCTTCTCGTCCAGGACCTCGACTTTCAGGCCCTTGAACTCTTTGCCCAGGGCCTTGGCCTGTTCGCCGAGGTAGGTTGGGTGGCAGATGTTTGGTGGCATATTGCCCAAGTCGCGGGTGAACGCCATGCCGGCCGCGATGGCCTGGGCGTGGGTGGCGGCGCGCTGCACTTCAGCCTGGGCGGCCTTGATGGTCAGCAGGGTGATTTTCTTCAGGGCGCGGGGTTCGGCTTTCTGGCTCTTGAACTGATCGAAGGTGTAGCCGCCATCCAGCAGGGTTTCGGCCAGCAGGCGGGTCTTGCCGTAGCTGTCGCGGCCCTTGACCACGATTTCGTCCAGCGCCAGTGCCGCATCGCTGCCGCCCAGGCCCTTGAGGGTGCTGAGGATGCCGCTGATGATCTTGCGGAACGGGCGGTCGCCCAGTTCAGCGTCCTTGCCCACGCCTACCAGCAATACGCGGTCGGCTTTAAGGTTGGGCAGGCTTTGCAGCAGCAGGCTTTGCCCGACTTTGCCGGCCAGGTCGCCACGCTTGAGCACGGCGCTGATGGCGCCCCCGCTCAGTTCGTCGACTTGTTTGGCGGCGGCGCCGAGCTTGCGGCCTTCGCCGACGGCGACCACGAGGGTGGCGGTCTTCAACGTTTCGGGGCTAACGCTTTTTACAACCAATTCCATGTTCGGGTCCCTTATATAAGGTCAAAGAGCCTGGAGTCTGTACTCCGGCCTGTAGGCTGGGCCACCTGTGGGTGACCGCGACAAAGCCCGCAGTTTGTACCGCGCCGCCCGAGCCTGACAACCCTTGAGGCCAGCTTTGTGCACCGGTGTGAGCAAGCTCCGTGACAGGCGCCGACAATCACAGGATAATGCGCCATCTTTTTCGCCGGCCCGTGTCAACGGGGCGACTTGATATGCTTGCTTGTTTGGCCGCCTTAGCCTGACAACCCTGGAGTGTCTGGTTTGATCGTCTTCCGTTATCTGTCCCGCGAAGTCCTGCTGACCCTGAGTGCCGTGAGTGCGGTATTGCTGGTCATCATCATGAGTGGTCGTTTCGTCAAATACCTGGCCCAGGCTGCCTCGGGTGCCCTGGATCCGGGTTCTCTGTTCCTGATCATGGGTTTTCGCCTGCCAGGCTTCCTGCAACTGATCCTGCCCCTGGGGCTGTTTCTCGGGATCCTGCTGGCCTATGGCCGGCTCTATCTCGAAAGCGAGATGACCGTACTGTCGGCCACCGGCATGAGCCAGCAGCGCCTGTTGGCCATGACCATGGTTCCGGCCACCGGCGTGGCGCTGGTGGTGGCCTGGCTAAGCCTGAGCCTGGCCCCCCAGGGTGCCATGCAGTTTCAGCTGGTGCTCAACAAGCAGGACGCCATGACCGAGTTCGACACCCTCGAGCCGGGCCGCTTCCAGGCGCTCAACGACGGCACCCGGGTGACCTACACCGAGCGCATGACCGATGATCGGGCCAACCTCGGTGGTGTATTCATCTCCGAGAAACGCCTGGGCCAGGACAAGAAAGACCGTGGCATTTCCGTGTTGGTGGCCGATAGCGGGCGCCAGGAAGTGCGTCCGGACGGCAGCCGCTACCTGATCCTGGAAAACGGCTATCGCTACGACGGCAGCCCCGGCCAGGCCGACTACCGCGCCATCAAGTACGACACCTATGGCGTCATGCTGGCCCGGCCGGACGTGAGCAACGAGGTCACCGACCGCGATGCGATCCCGACCCAGGCCCTGATCGGCAGCCAGGAACGGCGCTCGATTGCCGAGCTGCAATGGCGTATTTCCCTGCCGTTGCTGGTGTTTATCGTCACCTTGATGGCGGTGCCACTGTCCCGGGTCAACCCGCGTCAGGGCCGCTTCCTCAAGTTGCTGCCGGCGATCCTTTTGTACATGGCCTACCTGACCATCCTGATTTCCGCCCGTGGCTCCCTGGAGAAGGGCAAGCTGTCGCCGACCCTGGGGTTGTGGTGGGTCCACGGCATCTTCCTGATGATTGGCCTGGGCCTGCTGTACTGGGAACCGATTCGTTTGAAAATGCAGAGCCGTCGCGGCATGAAGGAGATGGCTCGTGGGTAAGTTGGATCGCTACATCGGTAGCAGCGTACTGGTCGCCATCCTGGCGGTATTGGGCATCATCCTCGGCCTGGCGTCGTTGTTTGCCTTCATTGATGAAGTGGGCAACGTCACCGATACCTATACGGTCACTGACGTACTGAGCTATGTGGCGCTGACCGCGCCGCGCCGGCTCTACGACATGATGCCGATGGCCGCGCTGATCGGTTGCCTGATCGGCCTGGGCAGCCTGGCCAGCAACAGCGAACTGACCATCATGCGCGCAGCCGGGGTGTCCATTGCCCGTATCGTCTGGGCCGTGATGAAACCCATGCTGCTGCTGATGGCCGCCAGCGTGCTGATCGGCGAATACGTGGCGCCACCGGCGGAAACCACGGCCCAGGCCAACCGTGCGCTGGCCCAGGGTTCGGGCGATGCCCAGAGCTCCAAGCGGGGCCTGTGGCACCGCCAGGGTGATGAATTCATTCACATCAACGCGGTGCAACCCGGCGGCCTGCTGGTGGGTGTCACTCGCTATCGATTTGATGACGAGCGCCACATGCTGTCGTCGAGCTTTGCCAAGCGGGCACAGTTCAGTGACAACCAGTGGGTGTTGAGCGATGTCACCACCACCCATTTCCGCAATCCTGGCAAAGGCACCGAGGCCAGCACCGAAGTGATCAACGAGCCGACCCAGGCCTGGGACATCGCGCTTAAGCCGGAACTGCTCAATACCGTGGTGATGATTCCGGAAAGCCTGCCGATCTCCGGTTTGTGGAGCTATATCCACTACCTCAAGGAGCAGGGCCTGAACAACGGCCGCTACTGGTTGGCATTTTGGGTCAAGGTGTTGCAGCCGGTGGTGACCGCCGCACTGGTGCTGATGGCGATTTCGTTTATTTTCGGCCCGTTGCGCTCGGTAACCCTGGGCCAGCGTGTATTTACCGGGGTATTGGTCGGTTTCACCTTCCGCATTGCCCAGGACCTGCTGGGGCCGTCGAGCCTGGTATTCGGCTTCTCGCCGCTGTTTGCGGTGCTGGTGCCGACCGGCATCTGTGCCCTGGCCGGGTTCTGGCTGCTGCGGCGGGCCGGTTGATTCGCACGTGTTGAACAAAAAATGCCCCATTCGCAAGAACGGGGCATTTTTGTTATTGGTCGCCAAAGATGACGTCTGGCCCGAGCATCAGGTACAATTCCCGGCTATTTTTCAGCGGGCAATCTGCCTGCAGCCTTTTTGAGTGTTGATCCGTGAGTGATTTGAGTCATATCCGCAATTTCTCCATCATCGCCCACATTGACCATGGTAAGTCGACGCTGGCCGATCGATTCATCCAGATGTGCGGCGGCCTTGCCGAGCGTGAAATGGAAGCCCAGGTCCTGGACTCCATGGACCTCGAACGCGAGCGCGGGATCACCATCAAGGCCCACAGCGTTACCCTGTACTACACCGCCAAAGACGGTATCAAGTACCAACTGAACTTCATTGACACCCCGGGCCACGTCGACTTCACCTACGAAGTCAGCCGTTCCCTGGCGGCCTGTGAAGGCGCGTTGCTGGTGGTGGACGCGGGTCAGGGCGTAGAAGCCCAGTCCGTGGCCAACTGCTACACCGCCATCGAGCAGGGCCTGGAAGTCATGCCGGTGCTGAACAAGATCGACCTGCCACAGGCCGATCCGGACCGGGTGAAGGAAGAAATCGAAAAAATCATCGGCATTGACGCCACCGACGCCGTCGAGTGCAGCGCCAAGACCGGCCTGGGCGTCGACGAAGTGCTCGAACGCCTGGTCAAGACCATTCCGGCCCCCACCGGCAACATCGAAGATCCGCTGCAAGCGTTGATCATCGACTCCTGGTTCGACAACTACCTGGGCGTTGTCTCCCTGGTACGTGTGCGCCATGGCCGGGTGAAGAAGGGCGACAAGATCCTGGTCAAGTCCACCGGCAAGATCCACCTGGTGGACAGCGTCGGTGTATTCAACCCGAAACACACCGCCACCGTTGACCTGAAAGCCGGTGAAGTAGGCTTCATCATCGCCGGTATCAAGGACATCCACGGTGCACCGGTCGGTGACACCCTGACCTTGAGCTCGACGCCTGATGTCGACGTGCTGCCAGGTTTCAAGCGCATCCAGCCACAGGTCTACGCCGGCCTGTTCCCGGTCAGCTCCGACGACTTCGAGGACTTCCGCGAAGCCCTGCAGAAGCTGACCCTCAACGACTCGTCGTTGCAGTACACCCCGGAAAGCTCCGACGCCCTGGGCTTCGGTTTCCGCTGCGGGTTCCTGGGCATGCTGCACATGGAGATCATCCAGGAGCGCCTGGAGCGCGAGTACGACCTGGACCTGATCACCACCGCGCCGACGGTTATTTTTGAGCTGGCGCTGAAAACCGGTGAAACGATTTACGTCGACAACCCGTCCAAGCTGCCGGATCTGTCGTCCATCGAAGACATGCGCGAACCGATCGTGCGGGCCAATATTCTTGTGCCGCAAGAGCACCTGGGTAACGTCATTACCCTGTGTATCGAAAAGCGTGGCGTACAGCACGACATGCTGTTCCTCGGTACCCAGGTCCAAGTGACCTATGATTTGCCGATGAACGAAGTGGTCCTGGACTTCTTTGACCGTCTCAAATCCACCAGTCGCGGCTATGCTTCGCTGGATTACCATTTCGACCGTTATCAATCGGCCAATCTGGTGAAGCTCGATGTATTGATCAACGGTGACAAGGTGGATGCCCTGGCGCTCATCGTCCACAAGGACAATGCGCACTACAAAGGCCGCCAGCTTACCGAGAAGATGAAAGAACTGATTCCGCGCCAGATGTTCGACGTCGCGATCCAGGCCGCCATTGGCGGGCAGATCATTGCGCGGACCTCCGTCAAGGCACTCAGAAAGAACGTACTGGCCAAATGCTACGGTGGCGACGTGAGCCGTAAGCGCAAGCTGCTTGAGAAGCAAAAGGCCGGTAAAAAACGCATGAAGCAAGTGGGCAACGTGGAAATTCCACAAGAAGCCTTCCTTGCGGTGCTCAGGTTGGATAGTTAGGTCCTATGTCACTAAATTTCCCGCTGTTGCTGGTCATCGCCGTTGCCGTCTGTGGTCTCCTGGCGCTGCTCGATCTGGTGTTCTTCGCCCCGCGTCGTCGGGCGGCCATCGCGTCCTATCAGGGCAGCGTCAGCCAGCCCGATGGCGTGGTGATCGAGAAGCTGAACAAAGAGCCCTTGCTGGTTGAATACGGCAAGTCGTTCTTCCCGGTGTTGTTCATCGTGCTGGTGCTGCGCTCGTTTCTGGTGGAGCCGTTCCAGATCCCTTCGGGGTCGATGAAGCCAACCCTGGATGTCGGCGACTTCATCCTGGTGAACAAGTTTTCCTACGGGATCCGCTTGCCGGTGATCGACAAGAAAATCATCGAGGTGGGTGATCCGCAACGCGGCGATGTGATGGTGTTCCGCTACCCAAGCGACCCGAACGTCAACTACATCAAGCGTGTGGTCGGCCTGCCGGGTGACGTGATTCGCTACACCAGCGACAAGCGCCTGTTCGTCAATGGCGAGTCGGTGGCCGAGAAACTCATCGGTTCCGAGCCGAACACCCTGGGCAGCGCCGAGCTGTACGAGGAAAAACTCGGGGCGGTAGAGCACCAGATCCGCAAGGAAATGAGCCGCTACCGTTCGCCGCCCGACAACCAGTGGACCGTGCCTGCCGGGCACTACTTCATGATGGGCGACAACCGCGACAACTCCAATGACAGCCGCTACTGGGACGATCCAAGCATTCCCAAGGAGCTGCTGGGCATGGTTCCCGACCAGAATATCGTCGGCAAGGCCTTCGCGGTCTGGATGAGCTGGCCGGAACCCAAACTCAGCCACCTGCCGAACTTCTCGCGGGTGGGGCTGATCAAGTAATCCATGCGGCGCTGTGAACACAGCGCCGAATGCTTTTCTGGGGCTTGGACATTGGTCCGGCCTCGAGCAACACACAGCATTGCCAGGATTTGAATTTGAACACAGCGTTAATCGTCGATGGCCTTTGCCGCCACGTACTGAAAGTAGGTAAACCGTGAGCGTTTCTTTGAGTCGTCTTGAGCGTCAGCTCGGCTACACCTTCAAGGACCAGGAATTGATGGTCCTTGCCCTCACACACCGCAGTTTTGCCGGGCGCAACAACGAACGCCTGGAATTTTTGGGTGATGCCATTCTCAACTTCGCCGCTGGCGAAGCCTTGTTCAACCGCTTCCCCCTGGCCCGTGAAGGCCAGCTGTCGCGCCTGCGCGCGCGCCTGGTGAAGGGCGAGACCCTGGCCGTGCTGGCCCGTGGTTTTGACTTGGGCGAGTACCTGCGCTTGGGTTCCGGTGAGTTGAAGAGCGGCGGTTTCCGTCGCGAGTCGATCCTGGCCGATGCCCTGGAAGCCCTGATCGGTGCGATCTACCTGGATGCCGGGATGGAAGTGGCCAAGGAGCGGGTCATGGCCTGGCTGGCGTCGGAAATCGACAGCCTGACCCTGGTGGATACCAACAAGGATCCCAAGACCCGCCTGCAGGAATTCCTGCAGTCGCGCGGCTGCGAACTGCCACGCTACGAAGTGGTGGATATCCAGGGTGAACCGCACTGCCGTGTGTTCTTCGTCGAATGCGAAGTCACCTTATTGAACGAAAAAAGCCGAGGTCAGGGTGTGAGCCGTCGTATTGCCGAACAGGTAGCGGCCGCTGCAGCACTGATTGCCCTGGGCGTGGAGAATGGCCATGACTGATTCAACCGCAACACGCTGTGGCTATGTTGCCATCGTCGGCCGTCCCAACGTGGGCAAGTCCACGCTGCTGAACCATATCCTGGGGCAGAAGCTGGCGATCACCTCGCGCAAGCCGCAGACCACCCGCCACAACATGCTGGGCATCAAGACCGAAGGCAACGTGCAAGCGGTCTATGTCGACACCCCGGGCATGCACAAAGGCGGCGAGAAAGCCCTGAACCGTTACATGAACAAGACTGCTTCGGCGGCGTTGAAAGACGTCGACGTGGTGATCTTCGTGGTTGACCGCACCAAGTGGACCGATGAAGACCAGATGGTGCTGGAGCGTGTGCAGTACGTCACCGGGCCATTGATCGTCGCGCTGAACAAGACCGACCGCATCGAAGACAAAGCCGAGTTGATGCCGCACCTGAGCTGGTTGCAGGAACAACTGCCGAACGCCCAGATCATGCCGATCTCGGCCCAGCACGGGCACAACCTCGAAGCCCTGGAGCGGGTGATCGCTGGCTACCTGCCGGAGAACGAGCACTTCTTCCCGGAAGACCAGATCACCGACCGCAGCAGCCGTTTCCTTGCCGCCGAGCTGGTACGCGAGAAAATCATGCGCCAGATGGGCGCCGAGCTGCCGTACCAGATCACCGTGGAAATCGAAGAGTTCAAGCAGCAGGGCAAGACCCTGCATATCCATGCGCTGATCCTCGTCGAACGTGACGGCCAGAAGAAAATCATCATTGGCGACAAGGGCGAGCGCATCAAGCGCATCGGCACCGAAGCGCGCAAGGACATGGAATTGCTGTTCGATTCCAAGATCATGCTCAACCTGTGGGTGAAGGTTAAGGGTGGCTGGTCCGATGACGAGCGCGCACTGCGCTCCCTGGGCTACGGCGACCTGTAATCAGTCTCCAGTCACATCGCAGCACGAAATGTGGGAGCGGGCTTGCTCGCGAATGCAGTGGATCAGTCACCGGATGCGTTGGCTGGTCCACCGCATTCGCGAGCAAGCCCGCTCCCACATTGGATCGTCGTAGTTTTCAAGACCGTGTTCCGTCAGCGAGAACCCAATGTCCCAATCCCCACCTCCCAGCCAGCCCGCCTACGTGCTGCACAGCCGCGCCTACCGCGAGACCAGCGCCCTGGTGGACTTCCTCACGCCCCAAGGCCGCCTGCGCGCGGTGTTGCGCAGTGCGCGGGGCAAGGCGGGGACGCTGGCGCGGCCATTCGTGGCCCTGGACGTGGAATTTCGCGGCAAGGGTGAGCTGAAAAACGTCGGGCGCCTGGAAAGCATCGGTACTTCTGCCTGGCTCAATGGCGAGGCGCTGTTCAGTGGCCTCTACCTCAACGAACTGCTGATCCGCCTGCTGCCCGCCGAGGACCCGCACCCTGCGGTGTTCGATCACTACGCAGCCACCCTGTTGGCCCTGGCCGAAGGCCGCCCGCTGGAGCCGCTGTTGCGCGCGTTCGAATGGCGCCTGCTTGACGACCTGGGCTACGGCTTCGAATTGAGCAATGACTTGCACGGCGAACCGATCGCCAGCGACGGTATGTACCGCCTGCAAGTGGATGCCGGGCTGGAGCGGGTCTACCTGCTGCAACCGGGCTTGTTCCAGGGCACTGAGTTGCTGGCGATGGCCGAGGCCGACTGGAGCGCGCTTGGCGCCCTGTCTGCCGCCAAGCGCCTGATGCGCCAGGCCCTGGCCGTGCATCTGGGCGGCCGGCCTCTGGTCAGTCGCGAGTTGTTTCGAAAGCCCTGACATCCCCGTGTATGCTGTGCGCCGATTCTTTCCCTTTTCAGGAGCGCTTCCGTGACCACCAGCAATCGCATTCTTCTTGGCGTCAACATCGACCACGTTGCTACCCTGCGCCAGGCCCGGGGCACCCGTTACCCTGACCCGGTCAAGGCCGCGCTGGACGCCGAAGAAGCAGGCGCCGACGGGATCACCGTGCACCTGCGCGAAGACCGCCGGCACATCCAGGAACGCGACGTGCTGGTGCTCAAGGACGTGCTGCAGACCCGCATGAACTTCGAGATGGGCATCACCGAAGAAATGATGGCCTTCGCCGAGCGTATCCGCCCGGCGCATATTTGCCTGGTTCCGGAAACCCGTCAGGAACTGACCACCGAAGGCGGTCTGGATGTGGCCGGCCAGGAAGCGCGGATCAAAGCCGCGGTCGAACGCCTGTCGCAGATCGGCAGCGAAGTCTCGCTGTTTATCGACGCCGACCAACGGCAGATCGAAGCCTCGCGCCGCGTGGGTGCCCCAGCGATCGAACTGCACACAGGCCGTTACGCCGATGCCACCACCCCGACCGAAGTCGCCGACGAACTGCAACGCATCATCGACGGCGTGGCCTGCGGCCTGCGTGAAGGCTTGATCGTCAATGCCGGCCATGGCCTGCACTACCACAACGTTGAGGCTGTGGCGGCGATCAAGGGTATCAACGAACTGAACATCGGCCACGCGCTGGTCGCCCATGCGCTGTTCGTCGGTTTCAAAGGCGCGGTAGCCGAGATGAAAGCGCTGATCCTGGCCGCCGCCAAGCACTGACTCTGAATCAACCTGTAGGAGCGAGCTTGCTCGCGAAAAGCCAGAGAACAGCGCGGGGGGCCAGCATCCCCGCGTCATCGTTAACGACCTTCGCGAGCGCGCTCGCTCCTACAGGTCTCCTGCGGCAATGCGAAGCCTTACTGTTTAGCCTGTGGGGGTGTATCGTATTTGCCCTTTGCGGGCCTTGCGCCCGCGCAGATACGTGAGGTTGTTGTGTCCCGATCCTTTTCCCGTCGACAAATCCTAGGTGGCCTCGCCGGCCTGGCAGTAGTGGGCGTGGGTGCCGGTGGCGCCTATCGCTACTGGCTGGGGAAAGTCGCGGACGCCAGTGCCGGGCGCGATTACGAACTGATCGCCGCGCCACTGGACGTGGAACTGGTGCCGGGGCACACAACCCAGGCCTGGGCGTTCGGCCCGTCGGCGCCGGGCACCGAGTTGCGCGTACGCCAGGGCGAGTGGCTGCGGGTGCGGTTTATCAACCACCTGCCGGTCGCCACCACCATCCACTGGCACGGTATCCGCCTGCCCCTGGAAATGGACGGCGTGCCCTACGTCTCGCAACTGCCGGTATTGCCCGGCGAGTATTTCGATTACCAGTTCCGCGTGCCGGATGCCGGCAGCTACTGGTATCACCCCCATGTGAGCAGCAGCGAAGAGCTGGGCCGTGGCCTGGTCGGCCCGTTGATTGTCGAAGAGCGCGAGCCCACCGGCTTCAAGCATGAGCGCACCCTGAGCCTGAAAAACTGGCATATCGACGAACAGGGTGAGTTTGTCGAGTTCAGCATCCCTCGCGAAGCGGCGCGTGGCGGTACGGCCGGGCGCCTGTCGACCATCAATGGCGTGCCCCAGGCGGTCATTGACCTGCCGGCCGGGCAAATCACCCGGGTGCGCCTGCTCAACCTCGACAACACCCTGACCTATCGCCTGAATATCCCTAACGCCGAGGCACAGATCTACGCCCTGGACGGTAACCCCATCGAGCCACGGCCCTTGGGCAAGGAGTACTGGCTGGGTCCGGGCATGCGTATTTGCCTGGCAATCAAGGCCCCGCCGGCCGGCGAAGAGCTGTCGATCCGCAATGGCCCGGTGCGCCTGGGCACCTTCCGCTCGGTGGCCAACACCGACGCCCCTGGCGAGTGGCCGCCCGCGTTGCCGGCCAACCCGATTGCCGAACCGGACCTGGCCAATGCCGAGAAACTCAACTTCAATTTCGAATGGGTCGGTTCGGTCTCGGTCAATGTCGAGAACAGGCCGCCGAGCCTGTGGCAGATCAACGGCCAGGCCTGGGATATCACCGACAAGACTTGCGCCGACCGGCCGATTGCCAAGCTCGAATTGGGCAAGAGCTATATTTTTGAATTGAAAAACATGACCCAGTACCAGCACCCGATCCACCTGCATGGCATGAGTTTCAAGGTGATCGCCTCGAACCGCCACAAGGTCACGCCGTACTTCACCGACACCTACCTGCTGGGCAAGAATGAACGCGCCCGTGTGGCGTTGGTGGCGGATAACCCCGGGGTGTGGATGTTCCATTGCCACGTGATCGACCATATGGAAACCGGCCTGATGGCCGCCATCGAGGTGGCGTGATGCGCCAGATTCGCCCGACGGCGATTATCGACCGCAGCCGCGACCAGGACTTTATGCGCGAAGCCCTGGCCCTCGCCGCCCAAGGCGCGGCCCTTGGTGAAGTACCGGTGGGTGCGGTGCTGGTGCAGGACGGTGAAATCATCGGGCGCGGCTTCAACTGCCCGATCAGCGGCAGCGACCCGAGCGCCCACGCCGAGATGGTCGCCATCCGCGCGGCCGCCCAGGCCGTCAGCAACTACCGTCTGCCGGGCAGCACCCTGTATGTGACCCTGGAGCCGTGCAGCATGTGCGCAGGTTTGATCGTGCATTCGCGCATCGCCCGGGTGGTGTACGGCGCACTGGAGCCCAAAGCGGGGATTGTGCAGAGCCAGGGGCAGTTCTTTACCCAGGGCTTTTTGAACCATCGGGTGTTGTATGAAGGCGGGGTGTTGGCCGAGGAGTGCGGGGCGGTGTTGAGTGAGTTCTTCAAGGCGCGCCGGGCTAAACCCACGCTCGACTAACACCTGACCTCAATGTGAGACCCAATCAAGTGTGGGAGCGGGCTTGCTCGCGAAGGCGGTGTATCAGCCAACGAATCAATTGACTGACACACCGCCTTCGCGAGCAAGCCCGCTCCCACATGTTTGATCTTCATTTTTTCAGCGAGATTGAGGGTTATTTCTTGGCGATGATCACCGCTCGCATCGGCGCTGGCAGCCCTTCAATCGTTTTGCTGTGATCCTCAGGGTCGAGGAAGTCACTCAGGGATTGATACTTCATCCACTCGGTCCCGCGTTGTTCCTCGACCGTGGTCACGCTGACATCCACGCAACGCACATCGCTGAAGCCAGCACGGCGCAGCCACAGCATCAGTGCCGGTACGGATGGCAGAAACCACACGTTGCGCATCTGCGCATAGCGGTCTTCCGGCACCAGCACCTGCTGCTGATCACCCTCGATCACCAAGGTTTCCAGCACCAGTTCGCCGCCCTTGACCAGGCAATCCTTGAGTGCCAGCAAGTGCTCGATCGGCGAGCGGCGGTGGTAGAACACGCCCATGGAAAACACGGTGTCGAAACCTTCCATGTTCGGCGGCAGGTCTTCGAACGGGAACGGCAGGTGCCAGGCGTTGGGAGCCGACAGGTAGCGCTGTACCGCCTGGAACTGGCAGAAAAACAGCCAGTTGGGATCGACGCCAATCACGCTGTCAGCACCGGCGCCGAGCATGCGCCACATGTAGTAGCCGTTGCCACAACCCACATCGAGGATGCGTTTGCCTTTGAGGTTCAGGTGCGGCGCGACCCGCGACCATTTCCAGTCCGAGCGCCATTCGGTGTCCACATGCACCCCGAACAGATCGAACGGCCCCTTGCGCCACGGGCTCAGGCCCATCAACGCGGCATGCATTTGCGTGCGGGTCGCGTCATCGCAATCGGTGTCGAGGGTCAGACCGTTGAGCAGGTCGATTTCACTGGGCAGGATCTTGGGTAATGCGTCCAGCGCACTTTGCCAGCGCGCGAGGTCGCCATGACCCTTTTCCATTTTTGCATCGAGTTGTGCTTGCAGGCCTTGGGCCCAGACGGCCAGGGGCGTGCCGACCAGATGGCGGGCGAGGGGAGACAGATCAATCATGGCAAGGCAATCAACGAGGCAAAGTTAAGACACTGGAACCACGGCACGACTTTCGAGAACCCGGCCGCCAACAGGCGTTCGCGGTGTTCTTCGAGGCTGTCGGGCTTCATGACGTTTTCGATGGCGCTGCGCTTCTGGGCGATTTCCAGCTCGCTGTAGCCGTTGGCGCGCTTGAACGCCACATGCAGGTCGGTGAGCAGTGCATGCTCTTGGGGATCATTGAAACGCAGTTTTTCCGAGAGAATCAGCGCGCCACCCGGCAGCAGCGCCTGGCGGATCCGCCCAAGCAGCGCCAGGCGTTCCTCGGGGGCGATAAATTGCAGGGTGAAATTCAGCGCCACCACCGAGGCCGGCTGGAACTGCAGGGCGAGGATATCGCCGTCGATCACCTCCACCGGCAACAGCTCCTGGAACATCGAGTCCTGGCCGTTGAGGTATTCGCGACAGCGCTCCACCATCGCCGCCGAGTTATCCACAGCGATCACCCGGCAACCGTCGGTGCGCACGTGGCGGCGCAGGGCCTGGGTCACGGCGCCGAGGGACGAGCCCAGGTCGTACAGCACGCTATTGGGCTGGGCAAACTGCGCGGCGAGCACACCGAGGTTCTCGACAATGGTCGGGTAGCCGGGCACCGAGCGCTTGATCATGTCCGGGAACACCCGCACCACGTCCTCGTTAAAGGCGAAGTCCGGCACCTGGGGCAAGGGCTGGGCGAATAGGCGATCGGGTTCTTTGCTCACGGCTGTTCCGGCGACGAAGGGGAAAAGGCCGGCATTTTAGCCAACTTGCTCCTTGGATGCGCGGGTTGTCTGATGGAACGCCGACGCGGTGATGCCCCACTGGCCCAACCAATAGGTAATGATCAACAGATACGGCGCGGCATCGAAGGTCACCACAAAGCGGTTGATGCCGATTAGCGTGTCGGAAAACACAAACAACGCCGCGCCAATGGCCGCCAGTTGCGCCGAGCGCTTGGGTACATCGCTGCCCAGGCGAGCCAGTGCACGCCAGAGCATGGCGCTGATCACCAGCGCATACACCACCACCGGAATCAGCAAATCGCCCAGGCCGTGGGAAATCAGGATGCTCAACAAGATCGCCCCAACCCCCAGCGCCAGTGCCAGTGGCAACAGTGCCGGGCGGCGGCAGTCGCTGAAGTAGGCCTTGAGGTACGCCAGGTGCGCGACCAGGAATGCGCCCAGCCCGAAGATAAACAGGTCGCCGGGCCAGGCCAGCAACACATCGCCGACCAGGGAGAAGATCAACCCCAGGCTGATCCAGCGTCGATAGTCGCTGGGTGGGGCGTCATGCAGCCAACCCAGCATCGCCAGTACCGGCAGCGGCTTGACCAACAGGCAGAGCAATGTCGCGTGCGTGCTCAGGCCGTAGATAAAGGTACCCGCCCCCATCAACGCAAGAATCATCCATGGCATATCAGTTCACCGTAATGGCGCAGTCAAAGGTGTCCACCGGATTCACTTCCGGGGCCCAGGGTTGTTGGGAGGTCAGGCGCAGGCGGCCACTACCGGCGGTAAAGGCCTGGAAGCGCCAGGTCGATTGCCCCGCGGCACCGACCACACCGGCGTCCTCGGGATTGCTGTAGACCTCGGGGCCGAGGCTGCGCAGCACGCCGCCGGCCGAATCCTGGATCGCCCAGCGATAACCGGTGGTGGGGTTGCTCGGCAAGGTCAGGGTCAGGTTTTGCCCGGCCTTGAGCTTGAGCGGGCAGGCACTCTGTTTTTCGACGGTGACGTTTTGCTTCGGTGCACTGGCGCAAGCCGCGAGCAGGGCGAGGCTTAGCGGAAGAAGCAGGCGGGCAGCGGTCATGAAGGCTCCGTTTATTGGCGACGAAGGGCGAGCATAACCGAAGATGAGACAAGGTGTTACAGCAGGGTTTTGTGTTGAGGCGGCTGGCGCCATCGCGGGCAAGCCCGCTCCCACATTCGACCGCGTTCCAAAGGATGCACTCGGTCAAATGTGGGAGCGGGCTTGCCCGCGATGAGGCCCTTTCAGACGCTAAAGGTTTCTCAGAACAACACCTTCGCCACATCCGCAAACCGCTTGGCAAAGTGCACCGTCATGCCCTCTTTGAGGTACTCCGGCAATTCCTCGAAGCTGCCACGGTTAGGCTCTGGCAGGATCAACTCGTGAATCTTCTGCCGCCGCGCCGCAATCACCTTCTCACGCACGCCGCCAATCGGCAGCACGTGCCCGGTCAGGGTCAGTTCGCCGGTCATGGCCACGCCTTTTTTCGGCGGCTGGTTACGT
The DNA here is from genome assembly GCF_007858275.1 of Pseudomonas proteolytica. Classification (GTDB taxonomy): domain Bacteria; phylum Pseudomonadota; class Gammaproteobacteria; order Pseudomonadales; family Pseudomonadaceae; genus Aquipseudomonas; species Aquipseudomonas proteolytica. The sequence goes on along the minus strand of NZ_VFEV01000001.1, from coordinate 20,395 downwards.
GCCAGCGACAACAACGCACTGGCCATGGTCACCCCGGCACTCGGGCCGTCTTTGGGCGTGGCGCCTTCCGGTACGTGCAGGTGCACGAAGGCTTCATCGAAGAACTTCGGATCACCGCCAAACGACTTCAGGTTGGAGCTGATGTAGCTGTAAGCGATTTCGGCGGATTCCTTCATCACTTCACCCAATTGCCCGGTGAGCTTGAAGCCGCGATTGAGCGTGTGGATGCGCGTCGCCTCGATGGGCAAGGTCGCGCCACCCATGCTGGTCCAGGCCAGGCCGGTGATGACGCCGGTGCCCGACAGCACTTGCTCGTTGCGAAACACCGGCATCCCCAGGGAGCTTTCCAGGTCCTTGTTGCCGATCTTGATCACTGAATCCGGTTCATCCAGCAGCTTGACCACCGCTTTGCGTACCAGCTTGCCCAGCTGTTTTTCCAACTGACGCACCCCGGCTTCGCGGGCATAGCCGTCGATCAGCGCGCGCAGGGCGCCGTCGGTGATGCTCAGGCTGTTCTTGGCCACGCCGGCCTTTTCCAACTGCTTGGGCCACAGGTGACGCTTGGCGATGGCGACTTTTTCTTCGGTGATATAGCCCGACAGACGAATCACTTCCATGCGGTCCAGCAGCGGGCCGGGGATTGAGTCCAGGGTGTTGGCGGTACACACGAACAGCACTTTGGACAGGTCCAGGCGCAGGTCCAGGTAGTGGTCGAGGAATTCGACGTTCTGTTCCGGGTCGAGGGTTTCCAGCAGGGCCGACGCGGGGTCGCCCTGGAAGCTCTGGCCCATCTTGTCGATCTCGTCGAGCATGATCACCGGGTTCATCACCTCAACATCCTTGAGCGCCTGCACCAGCTTGCCCGGCAGGGCGCCGATGTAGGTGCGGCGATGGCCCTTGATCTCGGCCTCGTCGCGCATGCCGCCGACGCTGAAGCGGTAGAACGGCCGCCCCAGGGACTCGGCAATGGATTTACCGACGCTGGTCTTGCCCACGCCCGGCGGGCCCACCAGCAGCACGATGGAACCGGCGACTTCGCCTTTATAGGCACCGACGGCGAGGAACTCGAGGATGCGGCTCTTGATGTCATCCAGGCCCGCATGGTGTTTATCCAGGACTTTGCGTGCGTGCTTGAGGTCCAGCTTGTCCTCGCCATACACGCCCCACGGCACCGAGGTGGCCCAGTCCAGGTAGTTGCGCGTGACCGCGTATTCCGGCGAGCCGGTCTCGAGGATCGACAGCTTGTTGAGTTCTTCATCGATGCGTTTCTGCGCCTGGGCCGGCAGCACTTTGCCTTCCAGGCGTTGCTCGAACTGTTCGACGTCAGCGCTGCGATCGTCCTTGGTCAGCCCCAGTTCCTGCTGGATCACCTTGAGCTGTTCCTTGAGGAAGAACTCGCGCTGGTGTTCGCCGATCTTGCGGTTTACCTCGGCGGAAATTTCCTTTTGCAGGCGCGCGACTTCAACCTCTTTGCGCAGCATCGGCAACACTTTTTCCATGCGCTTGAGCATCGGCACGCAGTCCAGCACTTCCTGCAACTCGTTACCGGTGGCCGAAGTCAGCGCGGCGGCGAAGTCAGTCAGGGGCGACGGATCGTTGGGGCTGAAGCGGTTGAGGTAGTTCTTCAGCTCTTCGCTGTACAGCGGGTTGAGCGGCAGCAGTTCCTTGATCGCATTGATCAGCGCCATGCCGTAGGCCTTGACCTCGTCGGTCGGCTCGCTGGGCTGGTGCGGGTATTCGACTTCCACCAGGTACGGTGGGCGGTGGTGCTTGAGCCAGGTCTTGATGCGCACGCGGGTCAGGCCCTGGGCGACGAATTGCAGCTTGCCGTTCTCGCGGCTGGCGTGGTGCACCTTGACCAGGGTGCCGTACAGCGGCAAGGCAGAGGTATCGAAATGCCGTGGGTCTTCGGGCGGGGTGTCCATGAAGAACAGGGCCAGGGAGTGATGGTCGGATTTGCTCACCAACTCCAGGGTCTCGGCCCAGGGCTCTTCATTGACGATCACCGGCAACACTTGCGCCGGGAAGAACGGGCGGTTGTGGATCGGAATGATATAGACCTTGTCCGGCAGGTTCTGCCCAGGCAGGGCGAGGCCGGTGTTGGACGACGGCGTTTCGGCGTTTTCGGGGTCGGCGTAGTCGTTGAGGTCGATATCGGGGAATTCTTGCTGGTCGCTCATGGGGCACCTGCATAGTGAAGTATGGAGGTTAGATGGGGCAGGTGAGGGGTGGTTTCAATGGCGGCGCGTTGTTAGCAACAAATTGCATGACATTTTCGAATGTCAGTGCAGCAGCCCTATGGGCGTGGGCCAGTCGGATTTTCGCGCCGCGCCGGTACAAAACAGGGGTGATTTACGGCCTGTCAGGGCCATTTAGACGGTGATCTGTCGTCAAAATAATGTCAGCCAACCGCCCGCATTTATTAGGTTTACTTCTGCCCAGCGACGGCTAATCTGGGTTTTCCGAATGTGCTCAGTGAACGGGCATTTATTTGACACCGGCTCTGCAGTCGCGAGGGATGCGTATGACAAAAGGACGCTTGAGCTGGGGCGCGGGCACGCTGCCAGGAGGCAAGCGGATGAAATGGCGCCATGCCTTCCAGACCCGTCTGGCCGGGGTGTTGGCGTTATTGCTGCTGGTCGTGGTGGGCGCGGTGTACTTCGCCGTCCAGGGCGCTACCTCCCGCGCCGTGGAAAACCAGGCCCAAGTGCAATTGGAGACCGGTAGCCGAGTGTTCGAGCGCTTGCTGGACTTGCGTGGCCGCCGCCTGCAATACGGCCTGGACTGGCTCACGGTGGACGCGCAGTTTCGCCGCGCAGTTGCCGCAGGCCAGCCGGCACAGATCCTCGCGGCCCTGCAGCGCCACGGCACGGGGATCCGCAGCAGCGAGGTGTTTGTGCTGGGGCTCGAGGGGCAGGTCCTCGTCAGTACCCTCGATGGGGTGCCTGCCCAACAGGCCTTTCCCTATGCCCAGGCGCTGCGCCATGCGCGGCGCAACTCCCTGCAAATGCTCATCGTCGCCCTGGCCGGGCAACCGTTCCTGCTGGTCCAGGAAGATGTCCTGGACCCGCTGCCCATCGCCCGGGTGGTCATGGGGTTCGCCATGGATGAGGTATTCGCCGCCGAACTCCGCTCCCTGAGCAATCTGGAAGTGTCGTTCATGAGCCTGGACAACGGCCAGCCAGGCACCTTGTTCAGCACCCAGCCGTTGGCGGACCGCCCGGCTATTATCCAGGCGCTGCAGAACTCGAACATCAACCCATTGGCGCAGATGAGCGAATGGCACGGCCAGCGTTTTCTCAGCCAGGTCCTGGCCCTGGCCAACACCGGCGATGGCGGGCAAGTCATGGCTTTGCTGCAAAGCCCGCTGGACCATGCCCTGCAATCCTTCGCGCCGCTGGACCGGCAATTTCTCGGCATTGCCCTGGCGGCCTTGATGGTTTCTCTGGTGGGCGCACTGCTGATGGCGCGCCGCGTATCGCGTCCGCTGGATGCCCTGGTGCAGGCGGCCGAGCGTATCGGCGCCGGTGATTACCGCACGCCCGTAGCGGTGCGTGGCAAGGATGAATTCGGCCTGCTGGCCCGCGCCTTCAACGCGATGCAGAGCGGCATCGCCGTGCGTGAACGACAACTGGCCCATAACGCCTTGCACGATGCCCTGACCGGGCTGCCCAACCGCGCCCTGGCCATGGAGCGCCTGGGCAGTGCGATCAGTGCGCGGCGGCCGGTGGTGTTGCTGTACCTGGGGATCGAAAACTACCGGGTGATCAACGAAGGCTTCGGCCCCCAGGGCGTCGAGGAAATGCTCCGTGAAGCCAGCCGCTGCCTGCTGTCGAGCCTGGCGGCGGGGGATTCGGCGGCGCGCATTACCGGCAGCGAATTTCTCGTGTTGCTGGAAAACACCAAGCTCGACAGCGCCGTGGCCCGTGCCGACCGCCTCTACAGCCTGCTCACCGAGCCGCAGCGGGTCGGTGGCGATGAATTGCGCCACGAAGTGAGCATGGGCATTGCTGCCTACCCCGAAGATGGCCTGCAGGTTGAAGAACTGATCAGCCGCGCCGCCATTGCCCGCCACGATGCCTCCGCGCTGCCCGGCTATTTGCAGATCTATCAACAGGACCGAGACCTCGCCCACCAACGCCAGATCAGCCTGATCCGCGACCTGCGGCGTGCCGCCATCGAAGACGAATTGTTCCTGTGTTATCAACCCAAGCTCGACCTGCGCCACGGCTACGTGCGCCAGGCCGAAGCGCTGTTGCGCTGGCAGCACCCGACCCTGGGCCTGGTGTCCCCCGCCGAATTCATCCCCCTGGCCGAACGCTCCGGCAGCATGGCCAGCCTGACTCACTGGGTGATCGAAGAAGCGATCCGCCAGTTGGCAGAGTGGAGCGTGCGTGGGCAGGAGGTGCAGCTTTCGGTGAACATCTCGGTCGACGACCTGGGCGACGAAGGGCTGGCGCCGCGGGTGACCGAGCTGCTGGAACTGCACGGGGTGCTGGCCGGGCAGTTGATTTTCGAGATCACCGAAAGCGCGATCATGCACAACCCGGAACAGGCCTTGCGCATCCTCGAGCAACTGCGTGGCTGTGGCATCAGCCTGTCGGTGGACGACTTCGGCACGGGCTACTCGTCCCTGGCCCAATTGCAGCGCCTGCCGGTGCAGGAACTGAAGATCGACCAGTCCTTTGTACGCAACCTCGACAGCACCAGCGGCGACGCGGTGATCGTGCGTTCGACCATCGAGATGAGCCACAACCTGGGGCTCAAGGTCGTGGCCGAAGGGGTGGAGTTCGAGCCGAGCTTGAGGCTGCTCAAGCAATGGAATTGCGACACGGCCCAAGGCTACCTGATCAGCCGGCCGCTGAATGCCATGGCCTTTGAGATGTGGATGCGCCGCGACCGCAGTACTGTCTGAAATATGTGGGCTTGTGTGCGATAGACATAGCCATCCACACAATTTAAAACCAAGCAGACAGGGCTGTTGTGGCGAGCGGGCTTGTCGGAACGCCGCATCGCCCGCGCTGGGCTGCGAAGCAGCCCCAGTCAGGCCGAATGCGCTGTACCAGATACTCCGTAGCGGCTGGTTCTGGGGCTGCTTCGCAGCCCAGCGCGGGGCAAGCCCGCTCGCCACGGGAGAGTTCGGCAGTATCTGAAAGTTGTGTGGATAACTATGCCTACCGCAGGCAAGCCAGCTCCCACAGTTGAGTTGTATTGCAAATAAAAAGCCCCGCAATTGCGGGGCTCTTTTGTTGCTGGCTGGCTTAGTCGGCCAGTTTGAACGCCATTACATAGTCACCCTGCTTGGTCCCCAGGGAACCATGACCGCCCGCCACGACCAGCACGTACTGCTTGCCGTCCTTGCCGGTGTAGGTCATTGGGGTGGTCTGTGCGCCTGCAGGCAGGCGGCCTTCCCACAGTTGCTTGCCGTTTTTCACGTCATAGGCACGCAGGTACTGATCAAGGGTACCGCTGAGGAAGGACACGCCACCGGCAGTGGTGAAGGTCCCGCCCAGGCTTGGCACGCCCATGCTCAGGGGGATGGGAACCGGCGAGCTGTCACGCACGGTGCCGTTCTTGTGCATCCAGATGGTCTTGTTGTTGGTCAAGTCCACGGCTGCCACATAACCCCAGGCCGGAGCCTGGCAGGGCAGGCCCATTGGCGAGAGCATCGCTTCCAGGACCACGCCATATGGCGTGCCTTTGTTCGGCTGCACGCCTTCGGTCTCGCTGACACGCGGGCCCATGGCGGCGATTTTCTCGGCCGGGATCATGGTCGATTTGAACGCCATGTAGCTCGGGTTGACGAACGCGATCTGGCGCACCGGGTCAACCGAGATGCCGCCCCAGTCGAATACGCCGAAGTTGCCTGGGTAGACGATCGAGCCTTGCAGCGATGGCGGGGTGAACGGGCCGTCGTAGCGCAGGGACTTGAAGTCGATCCGGCACAGCAGTTGGTCGAACGGAGTCACACCCCACATGTCACGTTCCTTGAGGGGCGGTGGCATGAAGTTGAGGTCGGACTTGGGCTGGGTTGGCGAAGTGTGATCACCGGCCACCGCGCCTTGCGGCACAGGGATTTCGTTGATCGGCACCACCGGCTCGCCGGTCGCCCGGTCCAGCACGTAGATGCTGCCTTGCTTGGTCGAGGCCATCACGGCTTGTTTCACGCCGGCGGCGGTCTTGATGTCGATCAGGCTCGGCTGGCCGCCCACGTCCATGTCCCACAGGTCATGGTGGGTGAACTGGTAGTGCCAGCGCACTTTACCGGTGTCGATATCCAGCGCTGTCAGGCCGGCAGCGTGCAGTTCCGACGCAGGCGTGCGGTAGCCACCGAACTGGTCCGGGGTCTGGTTGCCCATCGGCAGGTAGAGCATGCCGAGTTTTTCGTCGACGGCGAACATCGACCACATGTTCGGCGAGTTGCGGGTGTAGGTCTTGCCTTCGGCAATCGGCGTAGTGTCGTCCGGGTTGCCGCTGTCCCAGTTCCACACCAGCTTGCCGGTGTGCACGTCGAACGCGCGGATCACGCCGCTCGGCTCGTCGGTGGAGACGTTATCAGTCACGTGACCGCCAATCACCACCAGGTTCTTGGTAACGGCGGGCGGCGAGGTGGAGTAGTAGCCACCTGGGGCGAAAGCGCCGATGTTGGCGCCCAGGTCGACCTGGCCTTTGTCACCGAAGTCTTCGCACATCTTGCCGGTGTCGGCGTTCAGGGCGATCAGGCGGGTGTCGGCGGTCGGCAGGAAGATCCGGCGCGGGCACGCATTGGCGGCTGGCGCAGTGGCGTCAGTGGCCGGGCTTTGCTCGGTGGCGGCATAGGCGGCGTCATCGTGATAAGTCACGCCACGGCAGGTCATGTGCGCCCAGCCCTTGAAGTTCTCGGCTTTCTGCGTCGAGAGCTTAGGGTCGAAACGCCAGATTTCCTTGCCGGTATCCGGGTCAAGGGCGATCACCTGGCTGTGCGGCGTGCACACGTAGAGCATGCCGTTGACTTTCAGCGGGGTGTTTTCCGCGGTGGTTTCACCGGGGTCGCCAGGGCCAGGCAAGTCGCCGGTGCGATAGGTCCAGGCCGGCACCAGCTTGTGCGCGTTCTGCGCAGTGATCTGCGCCAGGGGCGAGTAGCGGTCACCGAAAGCCGAGCGGCCATAGGAGTTCCAGTCGCCATCGGCCTGGGCCGGCGCGGCATTGGTCATGCCCGGTACCGCGTCGCGGTCCAGTTGGCCTTTGATTTCTCCGGGGTTGGTGAACTGGCTGGCCACGGCGGTTGCACCGGCCAGCACCACGGCCACGCTCAGCGCGCCAGTGCCCAGCGGGGCAGGTTGCCCACGCAGCAAGGGGCGGCGGAACCACGGTAGGAGCATGACGATACCCAAGCCAAACAGCAGGGCCAGGCGCGGTACCAACTGCCACCAGTCCAGGCCGACTTCCCACAGGGCCCACACGGTACTGGCGAACAGCACCACCGCGTACAGGCCCAGCGCCGCACGGCGGGTGGCCAGCAGCAGGAGGCCGGTCAGGGTGATGCCGATACCGGCCAGCAGGTAGTACAGCGACCCGCCGAGCATGCTCAGCTTGATGCCCCCGGCCAACAAGGCCAGGCCCATGATCAGCAGCAAGATCCCCAGCAGCCTGGGCAGCAGGCGGCTTGGACTTGAAGCACCATCAGTGCTCATAGTGTGATTCTCCGTGACGTTTAAGGTAGTCCCGCGCTTGTTCACTGTAGATGACGTTTGCGCGCAGGCTTGGTTCAGGGCTAATTGCGTTTATTGCGATTCAGAAGGACGCTTGCAGCTTGATCCCGCCGACCAGCGCGTCATCCACCTGGGCGACGGCCCCCGGATGACGGATGTACTGCAGGTTCGGGCGCACCGTCAGCCAGTTGCTGACGTGCACGCCGTAATAGAGTTCGGCGCTGTATTCGGTGTCTTGCACCGGCAGGTAGGCGGCGTCGTCAAAGTCGTACACCGCGCGGGCCTGGTTGCTGGCCTGGGCGTTCTTGCGGTACGCCGGGTTGACGTGGACGCGAGCCACGGCAAAGCCGATATCGTCCTTGGCACGGGCATCGAACGGGCCTTTGTAGACCACCCCGGCCTGGACATAGTTATCCACTGCGTTGGTTTTCTTATCGTGCATCGTCGCGTTGGCGAACACGCTCAAGCCCCGGGTGTTGTCGCTGGCCAGGCTGCTGACTTGCTGCTGCACGCCCAGCCACACGCCGTGCTTGCTGGAGGCGCTGCGATAGGCCTCGCCACTGACGGCCGCGGGCTGGTCGTTGCGGTCCTTGTACACGTCGCTGGCCTTGGCGCTGCTGTAGTAATAGCCGGCGCGGTATTCACCAGCAAGGCCGTGGATCTTCGGGGTCCACACCAGCTCCACCGGCAGCAGGGCGCCTTGGGTGCCGCTGCCGCTGAGCTTGAAGCCATTGCCGCGCTCGAGGTTGGAGGGGTTCTGTTCATAGGCGCCGATTTGCGCGTACAACTCGGGCGTCAGGTGGTATTTGACCCGCAGCGCCCATTGGCTCACCGGCCAGTTGTACCAGATGCCGCCGACCCAGTTGCCCACTTGGGAGCCGCAGAACGCCAGGTTCTGGAAGTCGCAGGGGAAGCTGTTGAAGTCCTCGCCTTCGCCAAAACGCCCAGCCTTGATATCCAGCTTCTGGTCGAAGAACTTCTGCTGGTACCACATCTGCGTCAGGCGCCAGGTCTGGCCACGGCCCCAGACTTCCTGGGACGAGGTAAAGCCGCCGACCCGCGGATCGTTGATGCGATCGTTGGTGATGTTGTTGCCACTGCGCTCGGTGATCGTCAGTTGGAACTCGGCATCCTGCCAGCCGAGGATTTTCTGCAGGTCCAGGTGGCTGCCGAAGGCCCATTGATCGCTGTAGCGCGCCGTGCGGTCGTGGTTCGAGCCGCCGTGCAGGTTACTGCCCATCTCACCGGTGTAGTCGATCTTGAAGTCGTAGCCTTGTTCAGACAGCGCTGTCCGGGAGCCGCCGAAATCACCCAGCATCCACGGGGACTCACGGTCAAAGGCCGGCGCGGCCTGGGCGCAGGTGATCAGGCACAAAGGCAGCAGCGCAGCGCACAGGCGCAGTGTTGGGAAAGCAGGCATAGGCAAGGGCAGGTCTTAATAGTTTTTGGTTTTAGTACGCAAACCGCGATTGGCGGGTGCCAACGGGTCAGGTTTGAGAGGCGGATGAAACGTTTCAGGTTGTTGCCGACAAGGATAAAGCGCCGGCTCGGGGAGAGAAAGCGCTAATCGCAAGATGGATTCTTTCGGATTTGGTAACAGTCGGTGCAGGCACCGCAAAACTAATGTGGGAGCTGGCTTGCCTGCGATAGCGGTGGGTCAGTCACTATTTTCAGTGACTGACCCACCGCTATCGCAGGCAAGCCAGCTCCCACAGGTTGCAGGTCAGTGTCTGTTAGAAGGTTGTACGCAAGCCCACCTGCACACTGCGCCCCGGCGCCGGCGCAATATCGCGCAGGATCGAGCTGGCATAACGTACGGTCTGGTTGGTCAGGTTCTCGCCGTTGACGAACGCCAGCCATTGGCTGCCGCCCAGGTTGAAGCGATAACCGGCGCTGGCGCCCAGGGTGGTGTAGCCGTCGGTCCCGCTTTCGTTGCGCGGTACACGGCCCTGGCCGGCAGCGTGCTCGACATCAATGCGCGCCTGCCAGCGGTCCAGTTCCCACAACAAACCACTGTTCAAGCGCAGTGGGGCGATGCGCGGCAAGGCTTCGCCGGTATCCAGGTTGGTGGCGCGGGTGTAGTCGCCCGACAGTTCCAGGGCGAATTTGCCGTAGGCCCCTTCGCTGAGTTTCCAGTGATCCTGGGCTTCGAAGCCGACGAAACGTGCGCGTACGCCGGAGTAGGTGTATTCCGGGATGCCATCGGCGTCTTCTTCGCCCTCGTCATTCAAGGTGCGGCCGCTGTTCAGCAAGCCAATGTAGTTGGAGAAGTGGCTGTAGAACACGCCGAAGCTGCCCTTGTGGGTGCCATTGTCAAAGCGCAGGGCCAGGTCGCTGGCCACGGCCTTTTCCTTCGACAGCTTGGCATCACCCGCTTCATAGGTACCGGTGGCGACGTGGGCGCCGTTGGCATACAGCTCGTAGAAAGTCGGCGCGCGCTCGGTATAGCCCAGGGTCGCGGCCAGCGACCAGATGGGCGTCAGCGTATACACCGCGCCCGACGACAGGCTGCCGGCGGTGAAGCTGCTGGAGCTGTTGGCCTTGGCGAAACGCTCGTTGCCTTTGCCGTCCGGGTCGACGGTGGTGTGCTCCAGGCGTGCACCCAGGCTCAGTTTCAGGCGTTCGCTGGCCTGCATTTCTTCGAGGATAAACAGCGCGCCAGCATTGGTATCGGTCTGCGGTACGAAAGCTTCCTCGCCCAAGGCGGAGAATTCGCTACGGCTGACCTGGGCACCGACGATGCCATCGAAAGGCCCCATCGGCTGGTGGCGCGCTTCGATGCGTGCTTCATAGCCTTTGTTCTTGAAGGTGGTGCCGGTTTCGCCACCTTCGATTTCGCGGTGTTCGTAATCGGTGTAGCCGGCGTCGAGTTTGACCGAGGTAAACGGGCCTTGCAGGTTGCGAATCTCCGATGCAAACGCGTAATGCTCCTGCTGCATGCGGATGCGTACATCCTGTTCGGCGGGGGAGCCGTAGTTGCTGTCGGAGTTGCTGTAGGACAGCCCGGCATAACCGTCGTCCCACGTGTAGGAACCGCCCACCGCGCCGCCGTCCTGGCGTCCGTCGCTGTTGCCCAGGCGGCCGTTTTTGCCGGGGCCATTCTCGCTTTGGGGGGCGTGGCGGCTGCGGGCGTAACCGGGGATTTTCAGGTCGTTGAATTCCCGCGCGCTGGCATCCAAGTGCAGGGCGAAGGTGCCGTTGCCGGCTTCCAGTTTGCCGGCGCTGCTGCGGGTGGTGTCGGCGCCGCCGTAGCGCAGTTCACCGGCACCGTGGATGCCTTCGATGGCTTCGGTGGGGATGCGATTGTCGAAGGTGTTGACCACGCCGCCAATGGCGCTGCCGCCGTAGAGCAGGGCAGCCGGGCCGCGCACGATCTCGATGCGCTCGACGTTGACCGGGTCCAGCGGCACCGCATGGTCATAGGACAGCGACGAGGCATCCAGCGCGCCGACGCCATTGCGCAGGATGCGGATGCGGTCGCCATCCTGGCCACGGATGATCGGGCGGCTGGCGCCAGGGCCGAAGTACGACGACGACACCCCTGGCTGCTTGTTCAGGGTTTCGCCCAGGCTGCCTTTTTGTTGCAGGGTCAGGTCATCGCCTTCCAGCACCGTCGTGGGCGAGGCCAGTTGCTGGCTGCCCAGGGGGTTGCCGGTGATGACTTGGGGTTGCAGTTCCAGGGCGTGGGCCTGGGAGCCGATCAACAGGGCAGCCGCCAGCGGGGTCAGGCGCCAGAGAGGGGAGAGGGACATCGGGGGGTTCCTTGGTCGAGCAGAGAGTTGGATATTTATAGTTACAATATAACATCTCTTTTTAGGCCGTGGAGTGGAACTTTTCACAGGCCCTGTAGGAGAGAGCTTGCTCGCGAAAAACTTCAGGACGCCGCGTTAAACCTGATGCCCCGCTTCAGCATTGACGATTTTCGCGAGCAAGCTTGCTTCTACAGGGGGGCGGGGGTGGGGCTACAATCAAGGTCGTGCTTCCACCGGCCTGGCACCTCGGCTAAGGTGCGCGGCTTCTTCTTCATTTACTTGGCAAAGGCCCGGCATGACCGCACCGAACAACAACCCACTGCACGGCGTTACCCTCGAACAGGTGCTCACCGCGCTGGTAGCGCATTACGAATGGCAAGGCCTTGCCGAGCGCATCGACATCCGCTGCTTCAAGAACGACCCGAGCATCAAGTCGAGCCTGACGTTCTTGCGCAAGACGCCATGGGCGCGGGAAAAGGTCGAAGGGTTGTACGTCAAGTTGATGCGCACCAAACGCCCCCAGGAATGAGGGCATATGTGGCAGGGGCAGCGCTGGCCGGTTGGGCGGGCCTGACGATCCAGCTGTACCTGATTGGCTATTCGCGCTGGATGGCCGATGCCAGCCTGTTGGGCGGCCTGGTGAACTTCTTCAGCTTTTTTACCGTGCTGACCAACACCCTGGCCGCTGTGGTGTTGAGTTATGCACTGGTGAATCGCCCTTCGGCCGCACGCCGGTTTTTCCTGCGCCCGGCGGTCAGCAGCGGTATTGCGGTGAGCATTGTCGTGGTGGGCCTGGCGTATAGCTTGCTGTTGCGGCATTTGTGGAGCCCCGAGGGCTGGCAGTTTATCGCCGACGAATTGCTGCACGATGTGATGCCGTTGCTGTTCCTGGGCTACTGGTGGTTCTGTGTGCCCAAGGGCGCGCTGCGGCTCAGGCACGTCGGGTACTGGGTGATTTACCCGTTGGTGTACTTCGCTTATGTACTGCTGCGCGGGCACGCCCTGGGGCAATACCAGTACCCGTTCATTGATGTAGGGACGCTGGGTTATCCACAGGTGTTCATGAATGCCGGGGGCATCCTGTTGGGGTTTGTGTTGGTGGCATTGGCGCTAGTGGGCCTGGACAAGATCCTGAAGCCGGCAGCGTAGTTCAAAACCCCTGTGGCGAGCGGGCTTGCCCCGCGCTGGGTGGCGAAGCCGCCCCAAACCCTGCTGGCTCGGTGTGTCTGAACTAGAGGGGGCTGCTTCGCAGCCCAGCGCGGGGCAAGCCCGCTCTCCACAAAGGGCTATTCCTCGTCGCTGCCCTGTGCACGCCAGTAACCCACGGCCTTGACGAACTCATCGTTGAGCTTGTGCTCGTCAAGCAGCACCCGGCGTAACTGGCGCGACAGCTTGGTCTCGGTGGCGACCCAGGCATACAACGAGCCTTCTGGCACTTGCAGGTCGCGTACGGTGCCGAGCAACTCATCCTGGCCACGCACCACCCAGGTCACCTGCACATCGGCTGCGCTGTCGAGTGCCTGCTTTTCATGCTCATCGGCAATCTCGATCACCACCAGCGCCTTGCGCCCTGCCGGCAGTTCTTCCAGGCGGCGGGCAATGGCCGGGATGGCGGTTTCGTCGCCCACCAGCAGGTAGCTGTCAAAGATGTCCGGCACGATCATCGACCCGCGGGGGCCGGCAATGTGCAGGTGCTGGCCGGGTTTGGCCTGTTCGGCCCAGGTGCAAGCTGGGCCGTCGCCGTGCAGCACGAAGTCGATATCCAACTCGCCGCGGCTCAAGTCGATCCGACGCGGGGTGTAGTCGCGCATCGCCGGTTGTGGCCCCTCGCCCTTGACACTGAATGTCGGGCTTTCCAGTGCCGCCTGCTCGGCAGCGTTCTGTGCGAACAGCAGCTTGATATGGTCATCGCTACCCAGGCTGATGAACCCCGCCAACTGCTCGCCACCCAGGGTGATACGACGCATGCGCGGGGTAATGTCGACCACGCGCAGCACTTCCAGGCGCCGGCGTTTGATCTCGTGGCTCACTCGGTGAATGACAGGCGTACTCATAGGGTTTTCCCCTGTACAGGTGGGACGGCCGGGCCATCCACAATGGCTTGGGCGGTGCTGTTGAGCAGCGCCGCGACGCGGGTGATTTCTTCCGGGCTCCAGCGCCCGTGGTGCAACTGCAAGGCATGGCGCAGGTTGTGCACTGCCTCGTGGATTTGCGGCGGTCGGTCGTGGCCGCGCAATGAGCGTTTGCTGACATCAATGCGCATGCGCACACCGTCCAGCGCAATGGCTTGCTCACTTAAGAACAGACGTCCGGCGTCGGTGATTGTGTAGCGTTTTTTTCCAGCCTGGGCGTCGCCGGTGATCAGTTCGCTTTCTTCAAGGAAGGTCAGGGTGGGGTAGATCACCCCAGGGCTGGGGCTGTAGGCGCCATCGAACAGGCCTTCGATCTGACGGATCAGGTCGTAGCCATGGCACGGCTGTTCGGCGATCAACGCCGGTAGCAACAGCTTCAGGTCGCCGGGGGCGAAGACCCGTGGGCCTCGACCACCGCGTTCGCGGCCTGGGCGTTTTTCGAAGCCGTCGCGATCGTCACCGGGTTCACGGTGGGAATGAGGGTCTCTCATTGTCATGCTCTCTGCTGTGTGGTTTAGACATAACGTAAGATATATCTTAAATTCCGGCCAGAGGCAGGTGACCAACGGTCATCCGTGGGCGGGCGAGCCGAGCGCCAAGTTAATTTATTCCCCATAAGTTGCGCTTCATAACTAGTATTAGAGCTAAAGCTCAAACTTTCGTGGGCTGTGCTACATGTCTGGTTAGTTGCTTTTGTGGTACTGTTCTTACGGACTTTTCATTGCGTATTCGCTGTAACCATTCATGTAGTCTGTATCCTACGGAAGAAATTAAAGTTTTGGCAAAGTGCCATATTTTTCCGAGTTGTCCTGTATCTATTGGCTACGGCAGCGTGGGAACTGCCTTGCATATCTGTTTTTGAAGTTGGTGGATCATCTGCCTCGCGTTGCAATCACTTAAGTTTCATCGCGACGGCTCTCATTGTGTGTTGGATCTATGGTTCAACTTTCAGTGGGTCACTAACTTGTCCGAAAACAGGAAATCACCATGTTCAAGAAGTTCGCAATTGCTGCCCCTCTGGCCCTCTTGGCGCTGAATTCGTCGATGGCATTCGCCGCCGGTGAAGCCAACCACACCGTCAACATCAAGGCGAATATCCCGACAACCGTGTTCCACGCGCAGCCACGTGACCCTAACTTCGGCCGCGATGAAAGCATGAGCTACAACATTGTCAGCGGTGAGCTGGCGCCGTTGACCGCCGTCTACGACCTGAAAAACACCAACGGCTCGGTCCACGCCTACATCGAAGGCGGCCCGGCCGTGCTGTTCAACGGCAACGTTGCACAGAACATTGCGCTGACCACCAGCCTGCACGGTGTAGAGCTGACCGGCACCCCTAAAGAAGTCGTCAACGAAGCGGACTCCACCCCAGGCGTCGGCGCTGAACTGCGCATCGTGGCAGCCAAGCCTTCGGCAACTCAGCGCGGTGCCTACACCTCCGCTGTGGCGTTGGTGTTCGACGCGGTGCTGCCAACGACACCTTGATGGTGTAGGTGCCCGCCGGGCTTGTACGCCCGCGGGCATTGGCGTTCGGGCCGGCTGATTCTCCCCGTAGGCCGGCCTGGTTTTTTGTTTTGTCTCTTGGCCCTCAGAGTATTCCTTTCATGTTCCCGATGACGCCCATCGCGGTTGCGCTTGCGCTAGTGATTTGTACGAGTGCCGTGGCCGCGCCCACGCCAGGTACCGTCACGCCCGCCAGTCTGATGACCCAGGCCCAGGGTTTGCCTGCCGGGTTCAGCGATCACTTCTTCGATGTGCCGTTGGCGGTACAGGTTGAACTGGACCAGCAACCCATGGGAGAGGCGCTGATTTCCCTGTCGCAGGACGAACATGTGACGTTGCTGGAGTTCACCGACACCGGCGACAGCAAAGTCCCGGCGGCCACCCGCGACATCTGGCAAGCGGTGCTGGCCAGTGGTGTTGCTCTTGGTGCGTGTACCCAGTCATGCCCACAGCAACTGGTGTCCACCCACTACAACCTTGAAAGCTCGCTGCTCTCGATCATCACCCAGAACGTCGAACATGGCGGTGACGCTCCGCGCTATCACGCACAGCCCGAAGGCGGCAGCCGAGGCTTGATTATCAACAACCAGCTCAACCTCAACGGCGGCGAGGATGAAGACCTGGGCGGGCGTTATGGTCTGCAGGCCAGTGCCAGCCTGGGCAACTGGACCCAGGTGTTCAATTTGCAACTGGCGCGCCAGAGTGGAGATGAAGAACAACTGCGCCACGCGATTCACGAGCTCTACACCCAACGTGAACTGGAAGGTCGCTTTTTGCGCCTGGGCCATTTCACGCCCAACTCCGATGGCCTGACCCGTCAGTTGCGCAGCTTTGGCGCCAGCCCCGATACGGCGCTGGGTGTCATGTACGGCAGCTCCGACAGTCTGGCAATCAACAACACCAAGGCCAGTGTCTATCCGATCTACGTCACCGCCAATCGCCAGGCCGCCGTGGAGATTTACCGCAACGGCCTGCTAGTCAACACCCAGGCGGTGGCGGCAGGCTTGCAGACCCTGGACACGCGACCGTTGCCCGGCGGCATCTACGAAGTCGAAGTGCGCCTGGTGGAAGATGGCCTGACCGTCAGCACCACCCAGGAGCTGGTCTACAAACCCAGCAACTGGCGCAACGCCGAAGACCGCTGGCGCTACAACGTGTTTGCCGGGCGCGAAACCAAGTTGTTCAGCAATTGGGACGAACAGGCGTCCGGCGCGGTTACTGCCGGCGCCTCGCTCAACTACCTGGTACACCCACGGGTGATCCTCGGCCTGTCGGCGCGCGAAGTGCGCGATCAACTGCAATACGGCGGCTCGGCAGACTGGACGGTGGCCAACAACACCAGCGTTTTTGCCAACCTCTACCAGACCCGTGAACACGGCACGGGCATGGACTTACAGGGGCTCTATACCTTGGGGGCCACCACCCTGGTGTTTAGCCATAACCGCAGTTGGCTCGACACCCGTGACACCTATGAAACCCTGCCGGACGGCACGCGTCTGCGGCGCAATACCTTTGTCGGCCAGACCAGCAACTCGGCGCTCTCGGTCAACCAACGGGTCGACGCAACAAATTCCTGGAACCTGCGCCTGTCCCACAGCGAGGGCAACGTCGAAGGCACCGGGCTGGACCTGGGCTGGAGCCGGCGCGATACCTTGTGGGGCAGCGACGCCAACTGGCGGTTCTCGGTGTTCGATCGACCGGGCACTTCTGGCACCGGCGATCAGCGCAATCGTGGCGTGGACCTCTCCGTGAGCCTGGCCTTGGGCGGCGATGGCCGGCAGATTTCCGGCAGCATCGGTACCCGTACCGACCGCGACGGTGGCCGCGATAACAATGCTTCGGTCACCTACCGCCAGGACCTCACCGAGCACCTGCTGCAAAGCGTCTCGGCCACGGCGATCACCGACACCTATGGCGTCGGCCTGTCGGGCATGGCCAGCTTTGACAGCGATGTCGTCAGCGGTGATGGCTTCGTCCAGCGCAGCTCGTTCAACGGCAACCTCAGCGGTGGCCTGAACCTGCACAGCACCTTCGTTGCCGGTGGCGACCAGATGCTGATGACCAGCCAGTACCAGACCTATGGCGCGGGGATGATCGTCGACGTCGAGACCGACCTCGATGAGATCACCTTGCGTGCCGACGACTTCAGCGGTGGCGGCGCGATCCTGCGGCCCGGGCGCAACTTTGTGCCGGTGGCCGCCTACAAGAGCAGCACGGTGAACTTCGACTTTGAGGGTAACCACCCACCGGCGGCCAACATCCAGCCGGGGCGGACCACTTATCACCTGAACAAGGGCGGGGTGGACTACCGAAAAATCACCGTAATGAAGACCGTGTCAGTGCTCGGGCGCCTGCTCGATGCCCAGGGCCAGCCGCTCAGGGGCCATCACGTGATCAACCACGCCAGCCGTGGAGTCAGCGAAGTCGACGGGTTCTTCTCCATGGAAATGAGCGCCAGCTCACCGACCCTCGAAGTGCGCTACCGCAACCAGTTGCTCTGCCAGTTCCGCCTCGACCCGGCCACCTCCGCCAATGAAAACGACGTGTTGATGATCGGTGACCTGCGCTGCACGCCGGACACCCTGGCTGAAAACACATTCCAGACCGAGACCGCTGGTTAAGGACGTTTATGAAAAAGCAGTTTGAGAGAAATGTGTTTGGCCTGTTGTTGGCTGGCTTATTGGGCGCGGTGTTGGCTGAGCCTGCAAACGCTATTAGCCAAAACATCACCGCCGTCTTTAAACCTGACCCGGCAAATCCGACCAAGAACGAATTTGTTAACACCACACCAGTGACAGGCATTTGCCAAGGGCACATGCCTGCACGATGCAAGCAGATGGGGATTTTCACGATCCGCATTGATGACTCGTTTCGAGCGGACGCCATTGCGCCCATCGAGGCCTATCACGAAGACCCGCGCAAAGGCGCCATGTGGCAAGTGCCTTCGCAGTGGCGCGATGTTCCGGTGACCCATACGCGCACCGGTGAAGTCGAGACAGTGCAGGTACGGATAGCCGGAATTGGGCACCGTTGGGATATTCGGCCAAATACCAGCGCGTGGGCACGGCCAGGTGTTTCCTGGCAGGGACAGTGGCTGAACGCGCCCGCGCCTTGCCAGAGTACGGGGTTCCTTACCGGGCATTCGACGTTAGCGTTGTTCTTCTGGTTGGTGCCGGAAAATGCGGGTGTATGCAGTCGTTTTCCCGGAACCACCATCACCTTTTTTCAATATCGCACGCTCGAATTCGCCTATGCGCTCAGGACTCCCAACCCGCTGAGCATGTCATCGGGTGAGTACACGGGCAGCCTGACTTACACCATGGGGCCAGGACTGGACTTTGACTTTGGCGACGTAGTCATTCCAAACGACTCCCAGCTGACACTGAATTTTAATCTGTCGGTGGAACATGACCTCAAAGTCGATATCCCCCCGGGCGGCAACCGCATCGAGTTGCTCCCCGAGGGCGGCTGGCAAGCCTGGCTCAACCGTGGGCGTGCGCCGACCCGGCTGTACCGCGACCAGACCTTCCGCATCGCCGCCAGTTCGCGTTTCAAGATGCAGCTGGAGTGCTCGATCGTGATGGGCAACACCTGCGGCTTGCGTAACGCCAATGGCGATGAAGTGCCGTTGCAGATCGCCGTGACACTGCCCAGCGGCATCGATGGGCGTGGCAACCAGGCCGTGCAAAAACGCCCCTTGCGCCTGGACGGAGACGGCACCGATCTGTTCCAGCCGTTGTTCTACGTCAACGACCGTCCCGGCACCCTGCATTTTGAAGTCCTGCGGGACGACATGGCCGGCATGCTCAACCAGCCGGGCAGCACTTACTCGGGCGTGGTGACCGTGATCTGGGATTCCGAGATTTAGTCTCGCCGCACCACAGGCGGGCCGGGCCCGCCGCATTCAATCAATGAGGCGTAGTAAACATGAAACAAGCAGCGTTATGGATCGGGTTGAGCCTGATGTCCCTCACCGCCCAGGCCGGGCCGCTGATCAATGTGGGGGTGGTGTATGACTACCTCGAAGGCGATCGCAGCTCCTACCTCAAGCGTGTATTCAATGGCGGCACCAGCACCGCGTTCATCAAGGTCAATGTGCTGGAGATCGTCTACAACGCCGACGGCACCACCCGCGAAGTTCCGGTGGCTTCGATGACCGACGACAAGGGCGCCACTACCAGCCGCGACGGCCTGATGGCCAGCCCGTCACGGTTGATCGTCCCGGTAAACGGCCGCCAGGGCACGCGCCTGTTGTACATGGGCCCGCGTGACAAGGAGCGCTATTTCCGCCTGCGCTTTATCCCCGTGGTTCCGGAAAAAGACGACAACTTCGGCATCACCGATGAAGAGCGCGTCGACTACAAGGACCACCTCGCTGCCGGGATCAACGTGATGGCCGGCTACGGCACGGTGTTTTTCGTGCGGCCCAAAGACACGCGGTTTGATACCCAGATCAACGACACCACCGATCAATACCAACTGCGCAACGCCGGCAACAGCACCGTGGTGCTCGATGAGTTTCACGATTGCTCGGTGACCGACGCCACCGACTGCGTGCCTACCACCAAGCACCACATCCTGCCCGAGCGGCAATTGAAGTTCGAGAAAAAACCGGGCCGGCGCTACAGCTTCGTGCTGGTGGAAGGGCTGGATAAAAAACCGATGAAGGTCGAGAAAAGTAACGGGTGATGATGATGTTCAAGCAACTGACAAGACTCGGTGTACTGGCGGCTTGCATGCTGGCGGCTACCCACACCGCGGCAATCCAGGAGCGCCACTCATTCGATGTTTCGGTGACCATCCCGGTGCATGAGGCCTATGTACTGCCGTCCGAGCCGGACTGGATGGGCCAGGACCAACTATTGGCCTGGAACCTGGTGACCGAGCAACTGGGCAGGCTGCGCAAGAACTTCGACGTGAAAAACCTCAACGGCGGGGTCGCGGCCCGCCTGGGTGCCGAGCCGTACCTGTACAACGGGCGTAACCGCATCGACCTGCAGGTGCAATTCAACCGGGTAGCCCTGACCCTGGACCCGATAGAAGTGGTCAACGCCAACGACGCCCGCGCCGGCCGCCGCGCCGAACTGGACATCGCCGCGATAAAACCCGATGACGGATATCGCGGCGGCGAGTACTACGGCACGGTGCACCTGGTGTTCGACTTCCTGGCCCCCTGAACCGCACTCAAACCCCGCCCTGTGGCGAGCGGGCTTGCCCCGCGCTGGGTGGCGAAGCCGCCCCAAATCCTGCTGGCTCGGTGTGCCTGAAATATCTACGGCGTCTGGAGTGGGGCTGCTGCGCAGCCCAGCGCGGGGCA
>NZ_VFEV01000019.1 GCF_007858275.1 Pseudomonas proteolytica | reverse complement strand
AATAAGACGAATACGTTGTACCAGATACACCGCAGCGGCTGGTTTTGGGGCTGCTTCGCAGCCCAGCGCGGGGCAAGCCCGCTCGCCACAGGGGAGTTCGTCAGTTTCTGAAAGTTGTGTAGATACCTATGCCGCGATGGCGAGGGGCAGCTTGATGGATATGCAAGCTGGCACACCGTCATCGCAGGCAAGCCAGCTCCCACATAGACCGTGTTCACCCTTCAGATCAGGTGTTTTCCAGCAGGTTGTGCAGCTCCACGAACTGTCGGGTCAGTTTGTGGCGCGGGTCGAGGTGGATCAGCGGTTTGCTTTCCTGGTGGGACTCGCGCATGCGCACCGAGCTGGCCAGGTACACCGGCAACACCGGTAGGCCTTCGGCAATCAACTCGTCGAGCATCTGCTGCGGCAGGCTCGCCCGGGCCTGGAACTGGTTGACCACGATGCCTTCCACTTCCAGGCCTTCGTTGTGGTCGTCCTTGAGTTCTTCGATTTCCGCCAGCAGGCCGTACAGCGCCTGACGCGAAAAACTATCGCAATCGAACGGGATCAACACGCGATCAGCTGCAATCAGCGCGGAAACCGCATAGAAGTTCAGGGCCGGCGGCGTATCCAGGTAAATCCGGTCGTAATCCTCGGCCAATTCATCAAGCAGTTTTCGCAGCTTGTTGATCTTGTGCTTGGCCTCAAGCTTGGGCTGCAGGTCCGCCAGTTCCGCAGTGGCGGTGATCACGTGCAGGTTGTCGAATGGGGTTTCGTAGATATCCACCTGGTTTTTCTTCGAAAACGGCCCGGATGACAGGGTCTGCTTGAAGAAATCGGCAATGCCCATGGGGATATCGTCCCCCGTCAGCCCCGTCAGGTACTGGGTCGAGTTGGCCTGTGCATCGAGGTCCACCAACAGGGTTCGATAGCCTTCGCTAGCGCTGACCGCCGCCAGGTTGCAGGCGATGCTGGATTTGCCAACGCCGCCTTTTTGATTGAACACCACGCGCCGCATGGAAAAACCTCCGTGTATCAATGAATGCCCGAGTGTAGAGGGCAAAAGCGCCCGCTCGCTACCTTGATCAAGCATGTACTACAGCATCAGAGGATCGATCCCGCATAACTATCTCGTATTACGCCAACCAACACAGACCTGCCTGACACCAAACACCTACAGCCATTGGCGGAGAATCGATGATTCATTTCGCTGACTTTGTAATATCTCGTGAACAATTCCTTACCAAAGTTTGCTAGAACCCCACCGCACCGGGATAATGCGCGCCACTCGGCCATCGCGCCATGTCCCGCCATTGCGGGGCAAACTGCAGCACAAGGAAGCCCGCAGGGGCGGGAAATCTTCTCAGTGATCAATTTCAACATCGCCCAATGGCGCGCCTGGGCCCCTGGGCTCGACAGCGTGGATGCCTGGCGCGACTGGTGCCAGGCCCCGACGTTGCTGGCCCAAAGCGATGCCGCGCCCGATGTGTCGTTCCTGCCGGCCATGCAGCGCCGGCGCCTGAGCCGCCTGGCCCGGATGGCCTTCAGCGTCGGCTGGCCCTTGGCAGAAGGCCTGCAGGACCTGCCGCTGGTGTTTGTTTCACGTCATGGCGAAACCCCGCGCACCCTGGATATCCTCAGCGACCTGGCCAATGACCAGCCCCTGTCGCCCACCCAGTTCAGCCTGTCGGTGCACAATGCGGTGATTGGCCTATGGTCGATCCTGCGCAATGAAACCAGCGAAATGACCGCCCTGGCAGCGGCAGGCGACGGCCTGGAGCACGGCATGCTCGAAGCGGCGGCCCTGCTCAACGAAGGCGCGCCGGCCGTGCTGTTGGTGATTACCGAAGAACAGCCACCCCCGGCCTACACGCGCTGGATCAATGATGTGCCGTTCCCCTATGCCCTGGGCCTGCTGCTGACCCCAGGCGACGAATGGCAACTGGCGCTGCACACCGCAACGGTCCAACCCACCGAGACCCAGTGGCCCCACGCCCTGAACCTGCTGCGCACCCTGCTCGACGAGCAAGGTGCCTGCCAACATGCCTGGAAGAACCGAGTATGGAACTGGCAACGCAAACCCTGACCGACAAGCCCCGGGACGCCTACTACTGGCGCCTGTTCGCCACGGCGGCCAGCTTCGTGCTGTTCGGCCTGGGCGGCTTGTGCCTGCGCCTGCTGGTGTTTCCACTGCTCAGCTGCCTGCCGGGGGACGCCCAGCAACACCAACGTCGCGCGCGCCTGACCATCGGGCGGTTGTTCTGGTTCTTTATCAACATGATGTACCGCGCCGGCATTCTGACCTACAGCGTCGAAGGCGCCGAAAAACTCGGGCGCCCCGGGCAGATGATCATCGCCAATCACCCGTCGCTGATCGATGTGGTGGTGCTGATCGGCCTGGTGCGCCAGGCCAATTGCGTGGTCAAGCAAAGCCTGTGGCAAAACCCCTTCACCCGGGGGCCGGTGAGCGATGCCGGCTATATCAGCAACGACGGCAGCATCGACATGCTCGATGCGGCCGCAGGCGCCCTGCGTGACGGCCAGACCCTGATCATCTTCCCCGAAGGCACCCGCACCGTGCCAGGCGCGCCGCCGGCCTTTCATCGCGGGGCCGCCGCCATCGCCCTGCGCGGTGCGACAATCATCACCCCCGTGGTGCTCAAGGTCAGCCCGACCACGCTGACCAAGGCCGAGCCCTGGTATCGCATCCCCAACCGCCGCTTTCACTTCAGTTTGCAGGTGGGGGCCGATATAGACCCACAGGTGTTTGCCTCACAAGGGCCCGCACCCCAGGCCTCACGCAAGCTCAACGATTACCTGCATCACTATTTCATTAAGGAGCTCGCCGAAGATGAGCAACCCCAACAGCCTTGAGCACGACATTAAAACCCTGATCATCGAGGCCCTGGGCCTGGAAGACATCGACGCCAGCGACATCGGCAGCGAGCAAACCCTGTTCGGCGAAGGCCTGGGCCTGGATTCGGTAGATGCCCTGGAATTGGGCCTGGCGATCCAGAAAAAGTACGGTATCAAGATCGATGCCGACGCCAAGGACACCCGCAATCACTTTATCAACGTGGCCAGCCTTGCGGCGTTCGTCACGGCCAGACAGGCAGCTTGAGACCCGACCATGCAAACTCGTGACGATATCTTCAACACCCTGCGCGACGCCCTGGTGGAACTGTTTGAACTGGAGCCGGAGCGGGTCACCCTCGACGCCAACCTGTACCAGGACCTGGAAATCGACAGCATCGATGCGGTGGACCTGATCGACCATATCAAGCGCCAGACCGGCAAGAAAATCGCCGCCGAAGAGTTCAAGGCCGTGCGTACGGTCAATGACGTGGTCGAGGCGGTCTACCGTCTGGTCCAACCGGCCGCATGAGCCGGCTGATCGGCCTTGGCCTGTTGCTGGTAGGGCTGCTGTATCCTTTTGCGGTGTATTACGGCACGGAGCATTTCGCGCCCTGGCAATTCGGCCTGCTGCTGGCCTGCCTGTGGCTGTTGCGCGCGCTGACCGGCGCACGGCGCCCCGGCAGTGGCTGGATGGCCTTTGTCGCGGTGGTGTTTTGCCTGCTGCTGGCCTGGTTCGACAACCCGCAACTGCTGCGCTGGTACCCGAGCCTGGTCAGCACCTTCATGCTCGCGCTGTTCGGCCTGAGCCTGAAATACGGCCCGCCGATGGTCGAGCGCCTGGCGCGCCTGAGTGACCCGCATCTGCCGCCAAAGGCTATTGCGTACACGCGCCAGGTCACCGTGGTATGGAGTGTGTTTTTCTTGTGTAACGGCCTGCTCGCCGCCGCGCTCACCCTGTGGGCACCGCTGAGCTGGTGGATGTTGTACAACGGCCTGATCGCCTATGGCTTGATGGGCCTGTTGTTTGCCGTGGAATGGCTGGTACGACAAAGGGTTCGAGGCCGCGTATGAATTGGGTCAATCTTGAGCATCTGTTGCTTGAGCCTGTGGAACTGCGTTCGGTCACCACCGAACCTGCGATGAACCACGCACAGCTGTGCGAACGGGCCCTGAGCCTGGCGGCCGGCCTGCAAGCCCGCGGCATCCAGCGCCTGGCGGTGCACTTGAACGACGCCGGCGAGCTGGCGATTGCCTTGCTGGGCGCCTGGCAGGCCGGGGTCAGCGTGTTGCTGCCCGCCGACCTGCAACCCCAGACACGCCAACGCTGGGCCGCTGATGTTGACGCCTGGCTGACCGAAGCGGGCGACCTGGATGCGCTCTACCAACCGCCGCTGGCCGCCGCCGCCCTGGACCTGGACGCCTGCCGTTTGGGCCTGTGCACGTCCGGCTCCAGCGGCGAGCCCAAGCGCATCGACAAGACCCTGCGCCAACTGGCCAACGAGGTGCGGGCCCTGGAAGCCTTGTGGGGCGCCGACCTGGGCCAGGCGTGCATCATCGGCAGTGTCGCCACCCAGCACATCTATGGCCTGCTGTTCCGCGTGCTGTGGCCGCTGTGCGCCGGTCGCAGCTTTGTGCGCCAGCAACTGCCATTCCCCGAAGACGTGCAGCGCATCAGCCGCCAGCACCCGCATTTTGCCTGGGTGGCCAGCCCGGCCCTGCTCAAACGCATGGGCGATAACCTCGACTGGGCGGCCTTGAGCAGCGTCAAGCGCGTGTTCTCCTCCGGTGGTGCGCTGCCCATCGACGCGGCCAACAGCCTGCACCAACGCCTGCAGCAGTGGCCGACCGAGATCCTCGGCAGCTCGGAAACCGGCGGCATAGCCTGGCGCCAGGGCCAAACGCCCTGGCAGCCGTTTGCCGATGTGTGCCTGAGCCAGGATGCCGAGGGCGCCTTGCGCATTGCCTCGCCGTACCTGCCGGCCGGGCATGTCGAACAGACTGCCGACGCCGCCCAGATCTACGCCGACGGCCGCTTCGAATTGCTCGGGCGCCTGGATCGGATCGTCAAGCTGGAAGAAAAACGCATCTCCCTGCCCATGCTCGAACACGCCCTGGCCGAGCACGCGTGGGTTGCGGAAGCGCGCCTGGGGGTGGTCCAGGAAAACCGCGCATCCCTCGGCGCCCTGGTGGTGCTCAGTGGCGACGGCCTGCACGCCCTGCGTAACCAAGGCCGGCGCAGCGTCACCCAGGCCCTGCGCCAACACCTGAGCCAACACTGCGAAGCCCTGGCCCTGCCCCGTCGCTGGCGCTTGTTGCGGCAGCTGCCGTTCAACCCCCAGGGCAAACTGCCCCAGGCGCAGATCGAAGCCCTGCTACTGGCGCCGCGCCCCAAGGCCCCGCAAGTGCTGGCGCAAGTCGAGACTGACGGCGAATGGACCCTGCAACTGAGCATCCCCCCGGACCTGGCCTACTTCAGCGGGCATTTCCCTCACACGCCGGTATTGCCGGGGGTGGTGCAGGTGGAATGGGCGTTCAACCTGGGCCAGCAATTGCTCGACCTGCCGCCGACGTTTGCCGGCATGGAAGTGCTCAAGTTCCAGCAACTGGTACGCCCTGGCGACGTGATCGAACTGCACCTGCGTTTTGATCGCGAGCGCGGCAAGTTGTACTTTGCCTATCGCAACGACAGTGCGGCGTGTTCCAGTGGGCGGGTTTTGCTGGAGCAACCCCATGAGTGAGCCCCTGTTCCCGCGGCTAATGGGCTTGTTGTGGCGAGCGGGCTTGCCCCGCGCTGGGCTGCGCAGCAGCCCCAAAACCGGCAACGGGATTCTGTCTGAAAAACCGCGTAGGCCTTTCTGGGGCTGCTGCGCAGCCCAGCGCGGGGCAAGCCCGCTCGCCACAGCCACAGCCATAGCCCCATCCACCTCCCTACACCGCAAGCAGGCCTGTCATGCATAACCCCTGCGCCCTGATCCCGGTCTACAACCACGAAGCCGCCGTGCCCGCCGTGGTCCGTAGCCTGCTGGACCACGGCCTGCCCTGCCTGCTGGTGGACGATGGCAGCAGCCCGGCCTGCGCGGCGGTGCTGGCGCAACTGGCCAGCCTGGATAACGTGTCGCTGCTGACCCTGCCCGTCAATCAAGGCAAGGGCGCAGCCGTGATGGCCGGCTTTCGCGAAGCCGCGCGCCTGGGCTTTACCCATGCCCTGCAAGTAGACGCCGACGGCCAGCACGACCTGCGCGAAGTCGCGCTGTTTCTCGACGCCTCGCGCACCCACCCTGATGCGGTGATCTGCGGCTACCCCGAATACGACGACAGCGTGCCCAAGGGCCGTCTCTACGCCCGTTACCTGACCCACTTCTGGGTATGGATCAACAGCCTGTCCCTGCAAATCCGCGATTCGATGTGCGGCTTTCGCATCTACCCCCTGCCTCCGGTGCTGGCGCTGATGGACTCGGCGCAGATCGGCAAGCGCATGGATTTCGACTCCGACATCCTCGTGCGCCTGTCGTGGCGCAACCAGCCGATGCGCTGGCTGCCGACCAAGGTGCATTACCCGGCCGATGGCCTGTCGCACTTTCGGCTGGTCCACGACAACCTGCTGATTTCGTCGATGCACACCCGGCTGTTCTTCGGCATGTTGATGCGTGCGCCGTTGATTCTGTGGCGACGGTGGCAGGCATGAGCAACAGCCCCCGGCATTGGGCCGACCGCCAGGAGCGCGGCAGTTTCTGGCTGATGAAGCTCACCGCGTTCGCCGCCAAAGTCCTCGGGCGCCGGCTGCTGAGCCCGTTGCTGTATGGCATCGTGCTGTACTTTTTCCTGTTTGGCCGCACCGCGCGCCGGAGCATCTGGCAATACCAGCAGCGCCTGGCCGACTGGAGCGGGCGCGACGACCTGCGCCCCAGCCACACCAAGGTCTTCGGCCAGTTCATGGCCTTCGCCGACGCCTTGCTGGACAAGCTCGATGTGTGGAACGGCAAGCTGCGCCTGGAACAGATTGAAATCATCGACCCCGCCCAACTGCGCGGGCAACTGCGCGGCGAGCGCGGGCAGATGCTGGTGGGCGCCCATCTGGGCAACCTGGAAGTGTGCCGCGCCCTGGCGGAACTGGGCGAGAAAGTCACCATGAACGTGCTGGTGCATACCAAGCATGCCGAACAGTTCAACCGCCTGCTGGGCGAAGCCGGGGCGAGTAACCTGCGGCTGATCCAGGTCAGCGAACTGGACCCGGCGGTGATGCTGCTGCTCAGCCAGCGCCTGGACGACGGTGAATGGCTGGCGATTGCCGGCGACCGCATCCCGCTGCATGGCGGGCGCACGGTGCGCGTGGACTTTCTCGGCCATGACGCGGCATTCCCCCAGGGCCCATGGCTGCTGGCCGGCCTGCTCAAATGCCCGGTCAACCTGCTGATGTGCCTCAAGCACCAGGGGCGCTATCGATTGATCATCGAGCCCTTCGCCCAATTGATCGAATGGAAACGCAGCGACCGCCAGCACGTAATCGCCCACTCGACCGCCCGCTATGCCGAGCGCCTGGGCCAGTTCTGCCTGCAAGCGCCCCAACAATGGTTCAACTTTTACCCTTTCTGGAAGACCGATGACGACGCATCTGCTTGAGCCGGTAACCTTCGGCGAACTCCCTTTGCGCATCGAAGACGTGCTGGCCCTGGCCAACCGTCAGGCGCCTACCCGCCTGCAAGACGATGCCGGTTACCGCCAGCGCATCGCCAAGGGCGCGCAGTTCCTCGATTCGCTGCTGGACAAGGAAGGCGTGATCTACGGCGTGACCACCGGCTACGGCGACTCGTGTGTGGTGGCGGTACCGTTGCAGCATGTCGAGGCCTTGCCGCGTCACCTGTACACCTTCCACGGCTGCGGCCTGGGCAAGTTGCTCGACGCCCAGGCCACCCGTGCGGTGCTCGCGGCGCGCTTGCAGTCGCTGTGCCATGGCGTGTCCGGGGTACGGGTTGAACTGCTGGAGCGCCTGCATGCGTTCCTTGAACACGACATCTTGCCGCTGATCCCCGAAGAGGGCTCGGTGGGCGCCAGCGGCGACCTGACGCCGCTGTCCTACGTGGCCGCAACCTTGTCCGGCGAGCGCGAAGTGTTGTTCCACGGCGAGCGCCGCCAGGCCGCCGACGTCCACCGCGAGCTGGGCTGGACACCGTTGGTGCTGCGGCCCAAGGAAGCTCTGGCACTGATGAACGGCACCGCAGTGATGACCGGCCTCGCCTGCCTGGCCTTTGCCCGCGCCGACTACCTGCTGCAACTGGCCACGCGTATTACCGCGTTGAACGTGGTGGCGCTGCAAGGCAACCCGGAGCACTTTGACGAGCGCCTGTTCGCCGCCAAGCCGCACCCCGGGCAGATGCAGGTTGCGGCCTGGCTGCGCAAGGATTTGGCCATCGACGCCCCGACCGCGCCGCTGCACCGTTTGCAGGACCGCTACTCGCTGCGCTGCGCGCCCCACGTCCTCGGTGTGCTGGCCGACAGCCTGAACTGGCTGCGTTCGTTTATCGAGATCGAACTCAACAGCGCCAACGACAACCCGATCATCGACGCCGAAGCCGAGCGCGTGCTGCACGGTGGGCATTTCTACGGTGGGCATATCGCCTTTGCCATGGACAGCCTGAAAAACCTGGTGGCCAACGTCGCCGACCTGCTCGACCGGCAACTGGCACTGCTGGTGGACGAGCGTTACAACCATGGTTTGCCGAGCAACCTGTCGGGCGCCCCGGCGGATCGCGCGATGATCAACCACGGTTTCAAGGCTGTGCAGATCGGCACCAGCGCCTGGACCGCCGAAGCGTTGAAAAACACCATGCCGGCCAGCGTGTTCTCGCGCTCCACCGAGTGCCACAACCAGGACAAGGTGAGCATGGGCACCATCGCCGCCCGCGATGCGATCCGCGTGCTGGAGCTGACCGAACAGGTGGCCGCCGCCACCTTGCTCGCCGCCAACCAGGGCGTGTGGCTGCGCGCCCAGGTTGAAGATGCACGGCCATTGCCGCCGGCCCTGGCGGCCATGCATATCGAGCTGGCCAAGGACTTCCCGCCGGTGATTGAAGACCGCGCCCTGGAAGGCGAACTGCGCCTGTGCCTGCAACGTATCGCTGCGCAACACTGGAGGCTGCATGCGTAGCCCCGGCGTATTGCACAGCGACACGCAGATCCTCGTGCCGTTCTTCGACATCGACACGATGAACGTGGTCTGGCACGGCCATTACGTGAAATACCTGGAAATCGCCCGTTGCGCGCTGCTGGACAAGCTCGGCCACAACTACACGGCGATGCTCGAATCCGGCTATGCGTGGCCGGTGATCGACATGCAACTGCGCTACGTGCGTGGCGCCACCTTTGGCCAGACCATCAACGTGCGCGCCAGCCTGGTGGAGTGGGAGAACCGCTTGAAGGTCAACTACCTGATCACCGACCTTGCCAGCGGCGAACGCCTGACCCGCGCCAGCACCGTGCAAGTCGCCGTCGAAATCGCCAGCCGCGAAATGCAGTTGGCCTCGCCCAGCGTATTCACCACCGCCGTCGAAAGGGCCCTGAAATGCTGACCCCTGTGGGAGCGGGCTTGCCCGCGATGGTCGTCAACGATAACGCGGGGTGCCTGACACTGCGCGGCGCCCTCGGGTTTTTCGCGAGCAAGCTCGCTCCCACAGAGGGGCGTCGAAAGGACTTCCCTGTGGGAGCGGGCTTGCCCGCGATGGTCGCCAACGATAACGCGGGGTGCCTGACACTGCGCGGCGCCCTCGGGTTTTTCGCGAGCAAGCTCGCTCCTACAGAGGGGCGGCGAAAGGACCTCCCTGTAGGAGCGGGCTTGCCCGCGATGGTCGCCAACGATAACGCGGGGTGCCTGACACTGCGCAGCGCCCTCGGGTTTTTCGCGAGCAAGCTCGCTCCTACAAAGGGGCGGCGAAAGGACCTCCCTGTGGGAGCGGGCTTGCCCGCGATGGTCGTCAACGATAACGCGGGGTGCCTGACACTGCGCGGCGCCCTCGGGTTTTTCGCGAGCAAGCTCGCTCCTACAGAGGGGCGGCGAAAGGACTTCCCTGTAGGAGCGGGCTTGCCCGCGATGGTCGTCAACGATAGCGCGGGGTGCCTGACACTGCGCGGCGCCCTCGGGTTTTTCGCGAGCAAGCTCGCTCCTACAGGGGTTGGGTTGTTTTTGAGTTTTGGGGCTTATGCCTTCGACTTGCAACAACTGAGCGACCAGTTGGCCAAGCCCTCGGTGATCCACGGCAGTTTCATCCAGGAGAAACACCTGCGTGCCCTGCCCCAGCCGTTGACCAGCAAAGGCACCTTCGTATTGGCCCGGGACCACGGCCTGCTCTGGCTGCTCAAAACCCCGTTGCAACAGGACTATCGCATCAACGCCCAAGGCATAGCCCGCCGCGATGCCAACGGCTGGCAGCCCCTGCCGAACAAAAGCGCCGGCGCTGAGCAGAACCGTTTGTTCCTTGCTGTGCTGCAAGGCGACAGCAGTGGCTTGCAGCGCGACTTCGAGTTGCAACTGCAAGGTGAGGCCAAGGCCTGGAAACTCACGCTGATCCCACGCTCGCTGCTGCTCAAGCAAGTGTTCACCCAGATCAATATCGATGGCGGCGAGTTGGTGCACACCATCGAACTGCTGGAAACCCAGGGCGACAGTACCCTGCTGCGCATGCAGGACAGCACCAGCACACAACCCTTGAGCGACGCGGAGCAACACGACTTTGCCCAGTGAGCGTTGGTTGCCGCGTCTGTTCCTGATCCTGCTGGTGGCCGTGCTGGCCCTGGCCGGCTGGCAATGGCGCCATGGCGCGCCGTTGTCGGCGAACCTGATGGAGCTGGTGCCGGGCAACACCCCGAACGCCCTGGAACTGGCGGCCGAGCAACGCATGCAAGAGCCGCTGAACCGCGAGATGCTGGTGCTGGTCGGGCATGCCGAGCGCCAGCAAGCGCTGGCCATGGCCCAACAACTGGGTGAGCGCTGGCAAGCCAGTGGCCTGTTTGAGAAGGTCACCTGGACTCTGCAGGCCGACCTGCCAGCCCTGCGCCAGCAACTGCTGCACGGGCGCCTGGCGATGCTTTCGGCCAAGGACCGCGAACAGTTGATCGCCGAGCCCGAAGCCTTTATCCAGCAGCGGGTGCAGACACTGTTCGACCCCTTTACCGGCTTCAGCCTGGTGTCGAGCCAGGACGATTGGCTGGGCCTGACCGGGCGCATCCAGAACAGCCAGCCGCAACACGGCGCGGTGCAGCTGGATATCGGCAGCGGCGCGTTGATCGCCGATGCCGACGGGCAAAGCTGGGTGCTGCTGCGCGCGCGTACCCAGGGCAATGCCTTTGATATGAAACTGCCGCTGCAAGTCGCCGACCTCCTGCAAGCAAGCCGCGACCAGGCCAGCGAGCAAGGCGTGCAACTGCTTGCCGCCAGCGGCCTGCTGTACGCGGCCAACGGTCAACAGCAGGCCAGCCGCGAGATGACCTGGGTCGGCGGCGGCGCGACCGTGGGTATTCTGTTGCTGTTGCTGTTGGCGTTCCGCCGTTGGCGCGTGTTGCTGGCCTTTGTCCCGGTGCTGGTGGGCATGCTGTTTGGCGCAGTCGCCTGCGTGGCGCTGTTTGGCCATATGCATGTAATGACCCTGGTGCTGGGCGCAAGCCTGATCGGCGTGGCGGTCGACTATCCACTGCATTACCTGTCCAAGAGCTGGAGCCTGCAACCCTGGCGCAGTTGGCCGGCCTTGCGCCTGACCCTGCCGGGCCTGAGCCTGAGCCTGGCCACCAGTTGCATCGGCTACCTGGCCCTGGCCTGGACGCCATTCCCGGCGCTGACCCAGATCGCGGTGTTCTCCGCCGCCGGCCTGGTGGGCGCCTATCTGTCGGCAGTGTGCCTGTTGCCGGCGCTGCTCAACGGCATCGACCTGCGCCCGGCGCAATGGCCACTGCGGGTCGCCGAGTTCCTGCTGGGGGTGCGCGAGTCGCTGCTCAAGCGCCTGCCAAGCCAGGCGCTGCTGGTGCTGGCCCTGCTGTTCTGCGCCGGGGGCCTATGGCAGCTGAACAGCAAGAACGATATTCGCCAGTGGATCGGCGCGCCGCCGCAGTTACTGCAAGAGGCCCAGGCCATTGCGCGGATTACCGGCTACCAGCCCACCAGCCAGTTCTTCCTGGTGCGGGCGGACAATCAACAGCAGTTGCTGGAACGCCAGGCTGCCCTGAGCCAACGCCTGGATCAACTGGTGCACATGGACAAGCTGCAGGGTTACCTGGCGCTCAATCAACTGGTCAGCACCCCCAGCCAACAGCAGCAAGTGCGCGAGGCCCTCTCGCAGTTGCCGGCGCTGTGGCAACCGCTGCTGGACCTCGGCATCCCCGCCAGCGCCCTGCAAGCCGAACTGGCGCAACTGCAGGCGCTGCCCACCGAAGATATCGACGACGCCCTGAACGGACCATTGGCCGAGCCCTGGCGCCTGTTGTGGCTGGGCAATGTCGATGGCGGCGTGGCAGCGATGGTCAGCCTGCAAGGCCTGAACAACCCGGCGCTGCTGCGGATCCAGGCCCAGGACTTACCGGGGGTGGAGCTGGTAGACCGCCTCGGCGACTTGAACCAGGTATTTGCCGCGACTCAGGTCAGCGCCGCCGAATTGAAATTATTGTCCTGTGTACTGATCGTCTTGCTGCTGGTCCTGCCCTTTGGCCTGGGCGGCGCACTGCGGATTGTCGCCCTGCCGCTGCTGGCCGCCCTGTGCAGCCTGGCCAGCCTCGGTTGGCTGGGGCAACCGTTGACCCTGTTCAGCCTGTTTGGCCTGCTGCTGGTCACAGCGATCAGCGTCGATTATGCGATCCTCATGCGCGAACAGATCGGCGGTGCCGCGGTCAGTCTGCTGGGGACATTGCTGGCCGCCGTCACCACCTGGCTGTCCTTTGGTTTGCTGGCAGTCTCCAGCACCCCGGCGGTGAGTAACTTCGGCCTGTCGGTCAGCCTGGGCCTGGCCTTCAGCTTTATGCTGGCACCCTGGGCCGGCCGCCAGGAACATGCGCCATGATGCCCACTAATTTTTTTCAGTTGAATGTGATGATCGCCAACCCGGCAAGGAGCCACAGTGCCCACAGTTGAAATGGAACGTCGCCAGGTCGTGGTGATCGGTGCCGGCCCGTCCGGTGCCATTGCGGCCGCGTTGCTCAAGCGTAACGGGCATGATGTGTTGATCATCGAGCGCGAGCACTTCCCGCGTTTTTCCATCGGCGAGAGCCTGCTGTCCCACTGCATCGACTTTATCGAAGAAGCCGGCATGCTCGAGGCGGTCAACGCCGCCGGTTTCCAGCTGAAAACCGGTGCCGCGTTTGCCTGGGGCGAGCGCTACAGTGCGTTTGATTTCGGTGACACGTTCAGTGAAGGCAAGCCCACTACCTTCCAGGTCCAGCGGGCCGATTTCGACAAGTTGCTCGCCGATCAGGCGGCGTTGCAGGGCGTAGAGATCCGTTACGGCCAGACCCTGGTCGGCGTGGACTTCGCCGCTGGCCACCGCTACCTGCATGTGCGCCGCGAGAATGGCCGCGAATACCACATCAAGGCCGGCTTCGTGCTCGACGCCAGTGGTTACGGCCGCGTGCTGCCCCGCCTGCTGAACCTGGAAGCACCCTCGAACTTCCCGTTGCGCCAGGCGGTGTTCACCCATGTCGAAGACCGTATCGAACACCCAGGCTTCGACCGCACCAAGATCCTCATCACCACCCACCCCACCCAGCGTGATATCTGGTTCTGGACCATCCCGTTCAGCAACGGGCGCTGCTCGGTGGGCGTGGTCGCGGCCAAGGAGCATTTCGACGGTTGTGATGGGGATCTCGATGCCTGCCTGCGCGGCTTTATCGAGCAAACCCCGAGCCTGTCCAACGTTCTGGCGAACGCAGTGTGGGATACCCCGGCGCGGACCATCGGCGGCTACTCGGCCAACGTCACCACCTTGCACGGCCCAGGCTTTGCGCTGCTGGGCAACGCGGCGGAGTTCCTCGACCCGGTGTTCTCCTCGGGCGTGACCATCGCCATGCGCTCGGCCAGCATGGCCGCAGGCGTCCTGCATCGCCAGCTCAAAGGCGAGAGCGTGGACTGGCAGACCGAGTTTGCCGAACCGCTCAAGCGCGGGGTCGATACCTTCCGTTGCTACGTCGAAGGCTGGTACGCCGGCACGTTCCAGGATGTGATCTACCACCCTGGCAGCTCCCCGGAAATCCGCCGCATGATCAGCTCGATCCTCGCCGGTTATGCCTGGGACGAGCGCAACCCCTTTGTCAGCGAACCCAAGCGCCGTTTGCGGATGCTTTCGGAAATCTGTGCGGGGGAAAACCTATGAGCAGCCCATCTGTGTCAAAAGAGTACTTGAGCAAAAACTACGTCGAAGAGACCAAATTCGGCTTCTGGTTCCTGCGCAGCCACACCTGGCAGCATCACGTCTTGCGCGTGGCGATCAACGACCTGCGCAGCCTGTTCAGCGACCCGTTGCCAGAAGCGCCAGTGCTGCTGGATGCCGGTTGCGGCCAGGGCAAATCGTTCCGTTACCTGCAGCAGGTGTTCGCCCCCGAGCGCCTGATCGGCCTAGACGCCGACCCGCACAGCCTCGACTTGAGCCGGGCCGAAGCCGCGCGCCAGGGCATTGAGATCGAGCTGATCGGCAGCGATTGCGCCACCCTCAACGTGGCCGATGAAAGTGTCGACATCCTGTTCTGCCACCAGACCTTCCACCACCTGGTGGAGCAGCAGCGGGCGCTGACCGAGTTTTACCGGGTGCTCAAGCCCGGCGGCTACCTGCTGTTTGCCGAGTCCACCGAAGCCTATATCGACACCTGGGTGATTCGCTGGCTGTTCCGCCACCCGATGCATGTGCAGAAAAGCGCCGCCGAGTACCTGGAGATGATCCGCGACCAGGGTTTCGAGTTCGGCCCGCAGAATGTCTCGTACCCGTACCTGTGGTGGAGCCGCTCGGCAGACTTCGGCCTGCTGGAGCGCTGGGGCCTGCGCCAGCCTAAGCCGTTTGGCGAGCGTGAAGAAACCCTGGTGAATGTGGTCGCACGCAAGCCACTCACAGGCACGCCAGCATGATGCGTGCGTTGTTGATCGGCTGCCTGTTGCTGCTGGCCGCGTGTGCCAGCCAGCCGCCGCTGCCGGTGCATACGCCAAACCTGGCCTTGCCCGTGCAATTGCATATCGAGCGCGAGCAGGACGGCCAGCGCCAGGACTGGCTTCTGGTGATCCAGCGCGAGGGCGAAGCGCTGCGCTGGTCGCTGATGGACCCACTGGGCATCCCCCTCGCCCGGCAAAAACTGGTGGCCGGCAGTTGGCAAGCGGATGGTTTATTGCCGCCCAACCCCCAGGCCCGTGAATTGTTTGCCGCCTTGCTGTTCGCTTTGACGCCCGCCGCCGAGCTGCCAGGCAGCTACCCCCAAGCCCGTGAGGACGACGGTGTGCGGGCGCTCAAGCCGCATTGGCAAGTGATTTACCGCGCGCCCTTGACCTTCACCGTGAGCATGCCCGGCCAGCACCTGGATTATCGCGTCACCGCGCTTGAGAGCAGCCCATGACCGCCTACCTCAATGCCCTCGGGATCATCTGCGCCCTGGGCCGTGGCCAGCAGCAAGTGCGGCGCAACCTGTTTGCCGGGGACTGTTCGGGCATGCGCGCCGAGAGCGGCTGGGTGCCCGATCGGGTGCTGCCGGTGGGCAGCGTGCCCGGCGAACTGGCGGCGCTGCCGCCGCACCTGGCCCAGCAGAACAGCCGCAATAACCAGTTGCTGTTGGAAGCCGCCTTGCAGATCGAAGGCCCGATCCGGCAAGCGATCCAGACCTTTGGCGCCTCGCGCATCGGCATCGTACTGGGCACCAGCACCTCGGGCATCGATGAAGCCAGTCGCGGCATTGCCCATTACCTGCAACAAGGGCAGTTCCCCGAAGATTACGACTACCGGCAACAAGAACTCGGCGCCCCGGCCAACTTCCTCGCCGACTGGCTGCAACTGAGCGGCCCGGCCTATGTGATTTCCACTGCCTGCACCTCCAGCGCTCGCGCGATGATGAGCGCGCGCCGCCTGCTGGACCTGGGCCTGTGCGATGCAGTGCTGTGTGGCGGGGTCGATAGCCTGTGCAAGCTGACCCTCAATGGCTTTACCTCCCTGGAGGCCGTGTCGTGCGAGCGTAGCAACCCGTTTTCGGTGAACCGCAATGGCATCAACATCGGCGAGGCGGCGGTGCTGTTCCTGATGAGCAAGACCCCGGCCCCCATTGCCCTGCTGGGCAGCGGCGCGAGCTGCGATGCACACCATATTTCCGCGCCGGAACCCACGGGCAAGGGCGCTTTGCAGGCGATGAGCAAGGCCCTGGCCAGTGCGAAGTTGGCACCGGAGCAGATCGGCTACCTGAACCTGCACGGCACCGCGACCCAGCACAACGACGCCATGGAAAGCCTGGCCGTGGCGACACTGTTTCCCGCTGGCGTAGCCTGTTCCTCGACCAAGCCGATGACCGGCCATACCCTGGGCGCCGCCGGGGCGCTGGAAGCAGCGTTCTGCTGGCTGAGCCTGGACGAGGGCGCGCTGGCGCCGCATATCTGGGACGGCCAGGCCGACCCGGCGCTGCCCGCCCTGCGCTGGGCCAAGGTCGGCGACACCCTGGAAAAACGCTGCCTGATGAGCAACTCGTTTGCCTTCGGCGGCAATAACGTCAGCCTGATTATCGGAGACGCCCCATGATCAATTGGCCGCTCGCCGAACTGCTGCCCCACGCCGGGGACATGATCCTGATCGACCAGGTGCTGGCGTTCGATGAAGAGCAGATCCGCACCCGCCTCACCGTCAAGCCCGGTGGCCTGTTCAACCGCCCTGACGGCAGCCTGCCGGCCTGGGTCGGCGTCGAGTTGATGGCGCAAAGCGTCGCCGCCTATGCCGGCTGCCGGGCGCGGCAGAACGGTGAAGCCGTCGAGCTGGGGTTCCTGTTGGGCACCCGTAAGTTTGAATGCAACGTCGAGCACTTTCCCGCCGGCACCGAGCTGACCATCCACGGCCTGCGCTCCCTGGAAGACGACAACGGCATGGGTGTGTTCGAATGCCACCTGACCGGCGACGGGATCCAGGCCAGCGCGCGCCTGAACGTATTTCGACCGCCCCAGGCGGCCAACTATTTAGCTGAATCGAAGGACACGCGTCATGACTGAATCCGTACTGGTCACCGGCTCCAGCCGGGGTATCGGCCGCGCTATCGCCCTGCGCCTGGCCCAGGCCGGCCATGACATCGTGCTGCATTGCCGCAGTGGTCGCGCCGAGGCGGATGCCGTACAGGTCGAAATCCAGGCCCTGGGCCGCAAGGCGCGGGTGCTGCAATTCGATGTGGCAGACCGTGCCACCTGCAAGCAGATCCTCGAAGCCGACGTTGAAGCCCACGGCGCCTATTACG
Source organism: Pseudomonas proteolytica (assembly GCF_007858275.1). Taxonomy (GTDB): domain Bacteria; phylum Pseudomonadota; class Gammaproteobacteria; order Pseudomonadales; family Pseudomonadaceae; genus Aquipseudomonas; species Aquipseudomonas proteolytica. Next base: position 107,995 of record NZ_VFEV01000019.1, on the reverse strand, counting down.
GTGTGGTGCTCAACGCCGGGCTGACCCGCGATGGCGCGTTCCCGGCGCTGTCGGAAGACGACTGGGACGTGGTGATGCGCACCAATCTCGACGGGTTCTACAACGTGCTGCACCCGGTGATGATGCCGATGATCCGGCGCCGCGCGGCCGGGCGCATTGTGTGCATCACTTCGGTCTCGGGGCTGATCGGCAATCGTGGCCAGGTCAACTACAGCGCGTCCAAGGCCGGCTTGATCGGCGCGGCCAAGGCCCTGGCAATCGAGTTGGGCAAGCGCAAGATCACCGTCAACTGCGTGGCTCCCGGCCTGATCGACACGGCAATGCTCGACGAGAACGTGCCGGTTGAAGAGCTGATGAAGATGATCCCCGCGCAACGCATGGGTACGCCAGAAGAGGTCGCCAGTGCGGTGAATTTCCTGATGTCGGCCGAAGCCGGCTACATCACCCGCCAGGTCCTGGCCGTGAACGGGGGCCTGTGCTGATGAAACGTGTGGTAGTCACCGGCATGGCCGGCATGACCTCCCTGGGCTGCGACTGGGAAACCATCGTCGCCAACTTCTGTGCCCAGCGCAGCGGCATCCGGCGCATGGATGAGTGGGATCGCTTCAGCGAACTGAACACCCGTTTGGCTGGGCCGATTGATGATTTTGTGGTGCCGGCCCACTGGACCCGCAAGCAACTGCGCAGCATGGGCCGGGTCTCGCGCCTGGCCGTGTGGGCCGCGGAGCAGGCGTTGCAGGACGCCGGCCTGCTGGGCGATGCGTCGATCAAGGACGGGCGCATGGGCGTGGCCTGCGGCTCGTCCACCGGCAGCACCGATGAGATCAAGGCCTTTGGCAATATGCTGCTCAACTCGGTGGCCGAGGGCCTGAACGCCAACTCCTATGTGCGCATGATGCCGCACACCACGGCGGCCAATATCAGCATTTTCTTTGGCCTCACCGGGCGCCTGATCCCCACGTCCAGCGCCTGCACCAGCGGTAGCCAGGGCATCGGCTATGCCTATGAGGCGATCAAGTTCGGCCGCCTGCCATTGATGCTCGCCGGTGGCGCCGAAGAGCTGTGCCCCACCGAAGCCATGGTGTTTGATGCGCTCTACGCCACCAGCCTGAAAAACGACGCCCCGCAAACCAGCCCACGCCCCTACGACAGCGGCCGCGATGGCTTGGTGATCGGCGAAGGCGGCGGCATGCTGGTGCTTGAGGAGCTGGAACATGCCTTGGCCCGTGGCGCGCATATCCATGCCGAGATCGTCGGCTTCGGCAGCAATGCTGACGGCCAGCACACCACCCGTCCCGAGCAGACCACCATGCGTCGCGCCATGGAACTGGCCCTGGAAGATGCCGGCCTGACGCCGGATGCCATCGGCTACGTGAACGGCCACGGCACCGCCACCGAACAAGGCGACATTGCCGAAACCCTGGCCACCAGCAGCCTGTTCGGCAGCCGCATGCCCATCAGTTCGCAGAAGAGCTTCCTGGGCCATACCCTGGGCGCCTGCGGCGCGCTGGAGTCGTGGTTCAGCATCGAAATGATGAACCGTGACCAATACGTGCCGACCTTCAACCTCGATCAAGTCGACCCGCGCTGCGGCGAACTGGATTACCTGCGCGGCGAGTTCCGCCAGATGCACAACGACTACGTAATGAACAACAACTTTGCCTTTGGCGGCGTCAACACGTCGCTGATCTTTCGCCGCTGGCAGTAAGCCTTTTATTTGATTGGAGAGAACGGAATGTCTTCGTTGCTACGCGCCACCCTCATCGCCCTGACCCTGCTGACCGCCGCCGGCTGTACCAGCAAACCGGTGCTCAACACCCAGCACGCGCTCGCCGCCAACGAGCAGGTCAGCGAAGAGAAAATGAAACAGAGCATCCTCACCGCCCTGGACAAGCGCAACTGGACCGTCCAGCGCGCCGACCCACGCCTGATCCAGGCCCAGATCAACGTGCGCAATCGCTACTACGCCGAGATCGACATCCGCTATACCGGCACCAGCTACGCCATCACCTACCGTGACAGCCAGGAACTGGGCTACAAGGACGGCAAGATTCATCGCAACTACAACCGCTGGGTGAGCATGCTCGACCGCGACATCATGGCCGGGCTGCGCACAAACGGCGCGGCGCAAGCGGGGACGGCGGCGCAGTTGTTCAGGGAGACGGGGACGTCGAAGCAGAACTGAGTGGCGCCTGGCAAGCCAGCATCCACCTAACACCAGAAACGACAAAGGGCGCCTTTCGGCGCCCTCTTCACAAGCAGGCTGGCTTGTCATCGCCTTTGTCCTGCCCGGCTCTGCGATAGCTGGATTTCCAGGATCCTCAGAGTCTCACAAGCCCCTTTCGGGAACTGGGGCAGTATGCCTGAAAAGCCGGATAGGACAATCCGTGGCAAAACGCCTCCTGTCAGCTAACCGATTCGTCAAAGGCCAAGTGCGCCACGCACCGCCGCCTTTACAGCCAAAAACTGCTCGCTGGAAAGTTCGTCGATTTTGTAAGTTCGTTTACCATGCCGATCCTTACTCTTGATTCGGTCAAGTCGTCCAAGGCTGACGGTGGCAACGATGTCGCATTTCGCCCAGCACACTGGGTTTGCGCCCTATAAATGGCTTTCAAGCTGCAAGTGGTGTGCGAGTACCGTCTGCGGCGGCGTGGTACTTAGGGGCACAACCGTTACCAACAGCCTATTGGTCCTGTGCCTGCGTATCACAATGACAGGTCTGATCTTGATGATTTCCGGCACCTCATAACCTCGAAAATCACAAATCAACACACTGCCTTCTTTGGGTTGGTAGAGAAGTGTCATCCATGTCACTCAGTGAAAAAGAAACGATTTTGCGCAACGCCAAAGCAAATCACTAAACCGGTTCCGTTACCTGATATGTGACCGCCGCTACACCAACGCCTTGCGCGTCAGCAGCTCGACAAACGCCTTGGCCATGGGCGACTGCTGGTCCTTGCGCTGCACCAGCCACACCGCCGTCACTGCCTCCGGGTCGAGCAAGGTGCGGTAGACCACGCCGTCGATGCGGATGCGCTGGTACGAGGCCGGCAACACCGACACCCCCAACCCCGCCGCCACCAGGCCGATGATGGTCATGGCTTCGCCGGCCTCTTGTGCGAAGTACGGGCTGAAGCCGGCATCGCGGGCCAGGTTGATCAGTTGCGCATATAAACCACTGCCGTAGGCCCGTGGGAAAAACACAAAAGGTTCGTCAGCCAACTGCGTCAGGTGCAGGCCCCGCTCGCTGCCTTGGGCCAACGGATGGCCGGCACTCAGCACCGCCACCAGGGGCTCGCGCATCAACTCCACGACACTCAATGAGTCCGGCAAGGGCAGCGGGCGCATCAGGCCGACCTGGATCGACTCGTCCACCAGTGCCCCCGCCACCTCGGTGCTGCTCATTTCCTGCAGGTTCAGGTGCACCGCCGGGAAGGCCTGGCGAAAAGCAAAAATCGCCTGTGGGATGCTGGAGTTGAATGGCGCCGAAGAGGTGAAGCCGATCTTCAATTCGCCCAATTCCCCCAACTGCGCACGGCGCGCCACGTCTGCGGCCTTGTCGACCTGGGCCAGTACCAGGCGGGCTTCTGTGAGGAACAAGCGGCCAGCCTCACTCAGCTCGACCCGACGATTGGTACGTTCAAACAAGCGGGCGCCGACCTCCTGTTCCAGGGCCTGTATCTGCTGGCTCAACGGCGGCTGGGAGATGCCTAATACCTGGGCAGCCCGGCCGAAATGCAGCTCTTCAGCCACGGCGATGAAGTAGCGCAAGTGGCGCAATTCCATGAAAACCTCATTAGGTCGTAAAAGCTATCAAACAGGTCGAACAATATATTGGAAAGAATCATTAGCCAGCTATATTCTTTTTTCATTGCCAGCCCTGGCAGCCTTTGCCACCGAGGTCCCGCGTGAAATCTGCTGTTGCTCCACTCGCCCAGGAACTGCCACCCACCGCCCTCGACGAGGTGGTGGCGCAACTCAACGATGTGTACATCGAAAAAGATACGCCGATGTTCATGCGCACGGTGCTGGCCCTGTTTTCCGGCGGGTTTGCCACCTTTGCCCTGCTGTATTGCGTGCAGCCGATGATGCCGGCGTTGTCCCACGAGTTTTCCATCAATGCCGCGCAAAGCAGCCTGATCCTCTCAGTCTCCACGGCGATGCTCGCTTTTGGCCTGTTGATCACCGGACCGATTTCCGACCGCCTGGGGCGCAAGCCAGTGATGGTCACCTCGCTGTTCTGCGCGGCGGTATGCACCATCGCCAGCGGCCTGATGCCGACCTGGGAAGGCATCCTGTTACTGCGTGCGCTGCTGGGCCTGTCCCTTAGTGGCTTGGCGGCCGTGGCCATGACCTACCTCAGCGAAGAGATCCATCCGCAGCACATCGGCCTGGCCATGGGCCTGTATATCGGCGGCAATGCGATTGGGGGCATGAGCGGGCGCCTGATCACCGGCGTGCTGATCGATTTCGTCAGTTGGCACACCGCGATGTTGATCATCGGCGCACTGGCACTGATTGCGGCAACCGTGTTCTGGAAGATCCTCCCCGAGTCGCGCAACTTCCGCGCCAGCAGCCTCAAGCCGCGCAACCTGATCAACGGCTTTGTCATGCACTTCAAGGATGCGGGCCTGCCGTGGCTGTTTCTCGAAGCCTTCGTACTGATGGGCGCCTTCGTCACGCTGTTCAACTACATCGGCTACCGCTTGCTGGCCGCCCCTTATGACATGAGCCAGGCGGTGGTCGGCCTGTTGTCAGTGGTGTACCTGTCGGGCATCTACAGCTCGGCGAAGATCGGCTCGCTGGCCGACCGCCTGGGCCGGCGCCGCATGTTGTGGGCCACTATCGTGCTGATGCTCGCCGGCATCACCCTGACCCTGTTCAGCCCACTGCCACTGATCATCATCGGCATGTTGGTCTTCACCTTCGGCTTCTTCGGCGCCCATTCGGTGGCCAGCAGCTGGATTGGCCGGCGTGCGCTGAAAGCCAAGGGGCAGGCGTCGTCGCTGTACCTGTTCAGCTACTACGCGGGGTCGAGTATTGCCGGTACGGCGGGGGGTGTTTTCTGGCACTACGGGGGGTGGAACGGGATTGGCGGGTTTATTGTGGCGCTGCTGATCGTTGCACTGCTGGTGGCGTTGAAGCTGGCGAAGTTGGCGCCCCTCAAACGGTAGGAGCGGGCTGGCCATCGGTATCTACACAACATTCCGGCACTGACAAACTACCCCTGTGGCGAGCGGGCTTGCCACAACGGCCCTGTCTGCTTGGATTTCGGCATTAATCGTCAGTCAGAAAAACCGCGTTACCGCGTTTTTTTCACCACAGGTTTTCGTTTCATACCGCCCACCAACGAGTCATGACACGCCATGGCACGCCCCGCATCCCATTCGGCCTGCATCGCCGAAAACAGCTCAACGTCGATTCGGGCTTGATGGGTGACGAGCGCCTCGGACATGGCCTCTGCGATTCGCTCGATGATTATCCCTGGCTTTTCCACGGCACAGTGTTTACGACCGAACTCCATCAGTTGTTGGCGATCCGGGTAGGTCTTCACCTTGTTCATCTTGATTGCCAACGTGCGATCAACCAATGAGCGTCCGGACTTGGGGTTGTAGTGTTCATACACCGTGGTGGTAGTCACATCAAACACCGGCGCCAACCGCACCGTTTCACGCGCGCCAGGATGGGTATAGAGCACCCCGAAGTTCTTCAAGTGCGCATCGCCATTGCGCACCATCACTGACAGGCAGACGGAAGAGAAAAACCGCTCAAGCTCGCGCAGCGGCTCGCCATGCGCACAGACATGGTCAATGACCGTAGCCAGGGTTTCGTAGCTCTGGGAATACTTGTAATTGTCATGGGGGTCTTTGTTGAGGCCCAAAAGCACCGCCATGTCTTCAAAACCCAGTCGCCCAGACGGTGTCAGGTCAAAGCGTTCCATGACAAACAGATCGCCTGCTTCGGACAACCAGAATGGCGGTGTTTCCAGCCCCGCAATGCGCGCGGCTTCCATGCAGAGGAATTCATTCTGGGCCAGATGAGCATATTCATCGGCACCGGACTTTACGATCAGGTCGGAACTGAGCAGGGTTTTACGGCCACCGGCCAGCTTGTCCAGATCAGGCACCAACACTTTGGGCTGCACGCCGGAAATACCCGACTCGAAATAGGTCTGCACCAAAAACGCAAAGATGTCCTGGGTACTGTCAGCCGAAAGAATTTGGCCTAGCCCTACCTGGGCACGCACGGCAGCCGACGCTTCGACGGGGTTCTGATAGGTCAGGCGCCCGATCTGGTTCCCGCCAATAACCGATAGCAGGCGCATCTCATCTACCTGAATGTGCCTGGCCATACGGCGCTTTATCTGATCGGCGAGAAAACCTTCCGGCACGTTCATATCGAAAATCGGATGCAACACGTTGCTGACCGCAGGCGTCGGGTCATAAGGCATGACCAGCGACACCTCGCGCTCGGTATCGGCAGATGCGTACGCAAACGAGAACTGGGAGCCCTTGGACAACTCGCCCGAACGCCCCTGCGGGGTAACGACGTTGAGTAACTTGACTCTACTCATCGTGCTCTACCAGGTCCGCCAGGGATTTGAGATCTATGCGTTTGTCGACGACTTCCAATGCCATCCCAAGTGCCGAGATCACCCGGAATACCGTGTACATCGCAACGTTCTCACCCGCTTCAAGATCAATGATGGTCTTGCGATTGCACTTGGCCCGATCCGCCAGTTGCGCCTGGCTGTAACCTTTGGCGCGACGTAACTGGCGTATCCTTTCGCCAAGTTGAGGTGGATTCGCCAGCAGCATGATGTCACCCATATTGGACTTTTTTAAATAAAAAGCAGAATAAGTCCTATATGAAGGACTTTACTAGCACCTTACGTCTGTTTCGGGCCCAAAAAAACGCCCAGCCTAAGCCGGGCGTTTTTTATGAGCTGAAATCACTCGTGATACTGCGCCGACAACTCATGCACCGCCCGCAGGAACGCGCCTGCATGCTCCGGGTTCACTTCCGGGGTGATGCCGTGGCCAAGGTTGAACACGTGGCCACTGCCTTTGCCGTAGCTGGCGAGGATGCGACCTACTTCGGTACGGATGGCTTCAGGCTTGGCGTAGAGCACGGTCGGGTCCATGTTGCCTTGCAGGGCCACTTGGTTGCCCACACGGCGACGGGCTTCGCCCAGGTCGCAGGTCCAGCCCAGGCCCAGCGCGTCGGCACCGGCGTCGGCAATGCTTTCCAGCCACAGGCCGCCGCCCTTGGTGAACATGATCACCGGCACTTTGCGGCCTTCGTGTTCGCGGATCAGGCCGCTGACGATTTTGCGCATATAGGCCAGGGAGAACTCCTGGTACGCCGCCGCCGACAGGTTGCCACCCCAGGTGTCGAAGATCTGCACCGCTTGCGCACCGGCCATGATCTGACCGTTGAGGTAGGAAATGACCGACTGCGCCAGCTTGTCCAGCAGCAGGTGCATGGCTTGTGGGTTGTCGTAGAGCATGGCCTTGGTCTTGCGGAAGTCTTTCGACGAACCGCCTTCGACCATATAGGTGGCCAGGGTCCACGGGCTGCCGGAGAAGCCGATCAACGGTACGCGGCCATTGAGCTCACGGCGGATGGTGCTGACGGCGTCCATCACATAACCGAGGTCTTTGTGGGGATCCGGGATCGGCAGGGCTTCGATATCGGCCAGGGTGCTGACCACTTTCTTGAAGCGCGGGCCTTCGCCGGTTTCAAAGTACAGGCCTTGGCCCATGGCGTCGGGGATGGTCAGGATATCGGAGAAGAGGATGGCCGCATCCAGTTGTGGATAGCGGTCCAGCGGCTGCATCGTGACTTCGCAGGCGAACTCCGGATTCATGCACAGGCTCATGAAATCGCCCGCATTGGCGCGGCTGGCGCGGTATTCCGGCAGGTAGCGACCGGCTTGACGCATCATCCACACTGGGGTGACGTCTACAGGTTGCTTGAGCAGGGCACGAAGGAAACGGTCGTTCTTGAGGGCAGTCATGTCGGCATCCGCAAAAAAAGTGCGGGCATTTTCTCAGAGCCGGACGCAAAAGGCACGGTTGCAGGTCAGCCTTTTGTCTATCGGGTCAATTTGTCGCGGACATGAGAGCGCTGCAAAACAAATGTGGGAGCGGGCTTGCTCGCGAATGCGGTGGCTCAGTCGACATATTTAGTGACTGATACAGCGCATTCGCGAGCAAGCCCGCTCCCACATTTTTGATCCCGTTACAGCAGGGGACCCGTATTAGACCTGCAAGTAGTCCAGGATGCCTTCGGCGGCGTTGCGGCCTTCGAAGATCGCGGTTACTACCAGGTCCGAACCGCGCACCATATCGCCACCGGCGAAGATTTTCGGGTTGCTGGTCTGGTGCTTGTACTGGCCTTGTTCCGGGGCGACGACGCGGCCCTGGCTATCGGTCTGGATCTGGAACTGCTCGAACCACGGCGCCGGGCTTGGACGGAAACCGAAAGCGATGACCACGGCGTCAGCCGGGATGATCTCTTCGGAACCCGGGATCGGCTCGGGGCTGCGGCGGCCACGGGCGTCCGGCTCGCCGAGACGGGTCTCGACCACCTTCACGCCTTCGACGCGATCTTCACCCACAATGGCGATCGGCTGGCGGTTGTAGAGGAATTTCACGCCTTCTTCCTTGGCGTTCTTCACCTCTTTGCGCGAGCCGGGCATGTTGGCTTCGTCACGACGATAGGCACAGGTCACCGACTTGGCGCCCTGGCGGATCGACGTGCGGTTGCAGTCCATCGCAGTGTCGCCACCGCCCAGTACCACGACCTTCTTGCCTTTCATGTCGACGAAATCTTCCGGCGACTTTTCAAAGCCCAGGTTGCGGTTGACGTTGGCGATCAGGAAGTCGAGCGCGTCATACACACCCGGCAGGTCCTCACCGGCAAAGCCGCCCTTCATGTAGGTGTAGGTGCCCATGCCCATGAATACCGCATCGTATTCTTCGAGCAACTGCTCCATGGTCACGTCTTTGCCGATCTCGGTGTTCAGGCGGAACTCGATGCCCATGCCGGTGAAGACTTCGCGGCGATTGCTCAACACGGTCTTTTCCAGCTTGAACTCGGGGATGCCGAAGGTCAGCAGGCCACCGATTTCCGGGTTCTTGTCGAACACCACCGGGGTCACGCCGCCGCGTACCAGCACGTCGGCACAGCCCAGGCCCGCCGGGCCTGCGCCGATGATGGCGACACGCTTGCCGGTCGGCTTGACCTTGGACATGTCCGGGCGCCAGCCCATGGCGAACGCGGTGTCGGTGATGTACTTCTCCACCGAACCGATGGTCACCGCGCCAAAACCGTCGTTGAGGGTGCAGGCACCCTCGCACAGACGGTCCTGGGGGCACACCCGGCCGCAGACTTCCGGCAGGGTGTTGGTCTGGTGCGACAACTCGGCGGCAGCGAGGATATTGCCCTCGGCTACCAGCTTGAGCCAGTTGGGAATGAAGTTGTGCACCGGGCACTTCCACTCGCAATACGGGTTACCGCACCCCAGGCAGCGGTGGGCCTGGTCGGCCGAGTGCTGGGGTTTGAAGGGTTCGTAGATTTCCACGAACTCTTTCTTGCGTTGACGCAACAGTTTCTTCTTCGGATCTTTGCGCCCGACATCGATGAACTGGAAGTCGTTATTCAGACGTTCAGCCATGTTAAAACCTCATCAAACTCTTCAGGCGCATATCACTGCGGGTTGGCACGGATGCTGGAAAGCAACGATTTCAGGTTGGCAGCCTTGGGCTTGACCAGCCAGAAACGACGCAGGTAATCATCGAGGTTCTCGGCGAGGTTACGACCCCATTCGCTGCCGGTTTCCTCGACGTACTCGTCCAGCACGTGCTGCAAGTGGTTCCGGTAGGACTCCATGGCTTCGCCGCTGATCCGCTGGATCTCGACCAACTCGTGGTTGACCTTGTCGACGAAGGTGTTGTCCTGGTCCAGCACGTAGGCGAAACCGCCGGTCATGCCCGAACCGAAGTTGTAACCGGTCTTGCCCAGTACCGCGACAAAGCCCCCGGTCATGTACTCGCAGCAGTGATCGCCAGTGCCTTCGACCACGGTGTGGGCACCGGAGTTACGCACGGCGAAACGCTCACCGGCAGTGCCGGCAGCGAACAGCTTGCCACCGGTGGCGCCGTACAAGCAGGTGTTGCCGATAATGGCACTGTCCTGGGTCTTGTAGACGCTACCCGCTGGCGGAACGATCACCAGCTTGCCGCCAGTCATGCCCTTGCCCACGTAGTCGTTGGCGTCGCCTTCGAGGTACATGTGCAGGCCACCGGCGTTCCACACGCCAAAGCTCTGGCCGGCCGTGCCCTTGAAGCGGAAAGTGATCGGCGCCTTGGCCATGCCCTGGTTGCCGTGCTTGCGCGCGATTTCGCCAGAGATCCGCGCACCGATGGAACGGTCGCAGTTGCAGATATCCAGGGCGAACTCGCCACCGCTGGCGTCATTGATCGAGGAGCCGGCCATATCGACCATCTTCTCGGCCAACAGGCCTTTGTCGAACGGCGGGTTGCGCTCTACCTGGCAGAACTGTGGCTTGTCTGCCGGGATGTGATCGCTGCCCAACAGTGGCGTCAGGTCCAGGTGGTGCTGCTTGGCGGTCTGGCCCTGGAGAATATCCAGCAGATCGGTACGGCCGATCAGCTCTTCCAGGGAACGCACGCCGAGCTTGGCCAGCCACTCACGGGTCTCTTCGGCGACGTAGGTGAAGAAATTCACCACCATGTCGACGGTGCCGATGTAGTGATCCTTGCGCAGCTTCTCGTTCTGCGTCGCCACGCCGGTGGCGCAGTTGTTCAGGTGGCAGATGCGCAGGTATTTGCAGCCCAGGGCGATCATTGGCGCGGTACCGAAGCCGAAGCTTTCGGCGCCGAGGATTGCGGCCTTGATTACGTCGAGGCCGGTTTTCAGGCCGCCGTCGGTCTGTACCCGGACTTTGCCGCGCAGGTCGTTGCCGCGCAGGGTCTGGTGAGTCTCGGCCAGGCCCAGCTCCCACGGTGCACCGGCGTACTTGATGGAGGTCAGCGGCGATGCGCCGGTGCCGCCGTCATAGCCGGAGATGGTGATCAGGTCGGCATAGGCCTTGGCCACGCCAGCGGCGATGGTGCCAACGCCGGCTTCCGCCACCAGTTTCACCGAGACCAGGGCCTGCGGGTTGACTTGCTTGAGGTCGAAAATCAGCTGCGACAAGTCTTCAATCGAATAGATGTCGTGGTGCGGCGGTGGCGAAATCAGGGTCACGCCTGGCACTGCGTAACGCAGCTTGGCGATCAGGCCGTTGACCTTGCCGCCCGGCAGTTGCCCGCCTTCACCGGGCTTGGCGCCCTGGGCCACCTTGATCTGCAGCACTTCGGCGTTGACCAGGTATTCCGGGGTCACCCCGAAACGGCCAGTGGCGACCTGCTTGATTTTCGAGCTCTTGATGGTGCCGTAGCGCGCCGGGTCTTCGCCGCCTTCGCCGGAGTTGGAACGCGCACCCAGGCGGTTCATGGCTTCGGCCAGGGCTTCGTGGGCCTCGGGCGACAAGGCCCCCAGGGAAATACCGGCGGAGTCAAAGCGCTTGAGGATCGATTCCAGTGGCTCGACTTCGGCGATGTCCATCGGCGTGTCCAGGGTCTTCACCTGGAACAGGTCGCGGATCATCGACACCGGGCGGTTATCCACCAGCGCGGTGTATTCCTTGAACTTGGCGTAGTCGCCCTGCTGCACAGCGGCTTGCAGGGTGTTGACCACATCCGGGTTGTACGCGTGGTATTCGCCACCGTGCACGAACTTGAGCAGGCCACCTTGCTGGATCGGCTTGCGCGCGCTCCAGGCTTCGGCCGCCAGGGCTTTCTGTTCGGCTTCGATATCGACGAAACGCGCACCCTTGATGCGGCTCGGCACGCCACGGAAGCTCAGCTCGCAGACTTCTTCGGACAAGCCGATAGCTTCGAACAGTTGCGCACCGCGATAGGACGTGACAGTGGAGATGCCCATCTTCGACAGGATCTTCAGCAGGCCCTTGGTGATGCCTTTGCGGTAGTTCTTGAATACTTCGTACAGATCGCCCAGCACTTCGCCGGTACGGATCAGGTCGCCCAGTACTTCGTACGCCAGGAACGGATACACCGCCGAGGCGCCAAAGCCGATCAGCACCGCAAAGTGATGCGGGTCGCGGGCGGTGGCGGTTTCGACGAGGATGTTGGAGTCGCAGCGCAGGCCTTTTTCGGTCAGGCGGTGGTGCACCGCGCCGGTGGCCAGGGATGCGTGGATCGGCAGCTTGCCCGGGGCGATATGGCGGTCGGTCAGCACGATCTGCGTGCGACCGGCGCGCACGGCTTCTTCAGCCTGATCGGCGACGTTGCGCACCGCGGCTTCCAGGCCGAGGCTCTCGTCGTAGTTCAGGTCGATGATCTGGCGGTCAAAGCCTGGGCGCTCCAGGGTCATCAGCGAGCGCCACTTGGCCGGGGAAATGACCGGCGAGCTGAGGATCACGCGTGAGGCGTGCTCTGGCGATTCCTGGAAAATATTGCGCTCGGCACCGAGGCACACTTCCAGGGACATCACGATGGCTTCACGCAGCGGGTCGATCGGCGGGTTGGTCACCTGGGCGAACTGCTGGCGGAAATAGTCGTACGGCGTGCGCACACGCTGGGACAGCACGGCCATTGGCGTGTCGTCGCCCATGGAGCCAACCGCCTCGTAGCCTTGCTCGCCGAGCGGGCGCAGCACCTGGTCGCGCTCTTCGAACGTGACCTGGTACATCTTCATGTACTGCTTGAGCTGGTCGACGTCGTAGAAGGCCGAACCGTGGTCGTTGTCTTCCATGGTCGCCTGGATGCGCAGGGCGTTCTTGCGCAGCCATTGCTTGTACGGGTGACGGGACTTCAAGCGGTTGTCGATGGCGTCGGTGTCGAGGATCTGCCCGGTTTCGGTGTCCACGGCAAGGATCTGGCCAGGGCCGACGCGACCTTTGGCGATCACGTCTTCAGGCTGGTAGTTCCACACGCCGACTTCCGAGGCCAGGGTGATGAAGCCGTTGGTGGTGGTCACCCAACGCGCCGGGCGCAGGCCGTTGCGGTCGAGCAGGCACACCGCGTAGCGGCCGTCAGTCATGACCACGCCGGCCGGGCCGTCCCACGGTTCCATGTGCATCGAGTTGTACTCATAGAACGCCCGCAGGTCCGGGTCCATGGTCTCGACGTTCTGCCACGCTGGCGGAATGATCATGCGCACGCCACGGAACAGGTCGATGCCGCCGGTGACCATCAGTTCCAGCATGTTGTCCATGCTCGAGGAGTCGGAACCCACACGGTTGACCAGCGGGCCGAGCTCTTCGAGGTCCATCAAGTCGTTGGCGAACTTGGTGCGACGGGCCACGGCCCAGTTGCGGTTGCCGGTGATGGTGTTGATCTCGCCGTTGTGGGCGAGGAAGCGGAATGGCTGGGCCAACGGCCATTTCGGCAGGGTATTGGTGGAGAAGCGCTGGTGGAACACGCAGATCGCGGTTTGCAGGCGCTCATCGCTCAGGTCTGGATAGAAGGCGGTCAAGTCCGCCGGCATCATCAGGCCTTTGTAAATGATGGTCTTGTGGGAAAAGCTGCAGATGTAGTGGTCAGTGTCCAGGGCGTTGGCCACGGACGAGCGACGACGGGAAGTGAACAGCTTGATCGCCATGTCCTGGTCGCTCAGGCCGTCGCCTGCGATGAACACTTGTTCGATCTGCGGCAGGCGCTCGTGGGCCAGGCGGCCGAGCACACTGGTATCGATTGGCACTTTGCGCCAGCCAACCAGTTGCAGGCCAGCGGCGAGGATCTCGCGGTTCATGTTCTCGCGAGCGGCCTCGGCTTTGACCGGGTCCTGATTGAAGAACACCATGCCCACGGCGTATTGCTTGGGCAGATCGGCGCCGAAGGTTTCCTTGGCGACAGCGCGCAGGAACTGGTCGGGCTTTTGAATCAGCAAGCCGCAACCGTCACCGGTCTTGCCGTCAGCGTTGATCCCACCGCGGTGGGTCATGCAGGTCAGGGCCTCGATGGCCGTTTGCAGAAGGGTATGACTGGGTTCGCCCTGCATATGGGCTATCAGGCCGAAACCACAGTTATCCTTGAATTCATCGGGTTGGTACAGACCTGCTTTCATAGACACTTTCTCACCAGGCTGCCTCTTATTTCGAGGCAAATTTCTTTTCAATTCAACCGGTTACCTTCCACGCCGAACGTACGCCGGCTTAGCGGGGGCAAAAGGGAGGTCATTGTACACACCGACACAGACGCCCACAAATTTGGCGACGAACTGTCGCAAATCTATGTCGCATTTATGAAAGGTTTAAAGCGATATGCTGTGCTAGTCAAAACTTTTTTAATTTCGACCGCCGCTACTCAAAAGCTACTGTGACGCAGACACCACAAAGCGCGCGGCCTTCAGGGCTGCACGCTGTTGTCGTTTTTTTTGAGGTGCTGGGAGGGCGACCTGGGTAAGGTCGCCGGATCTTCAGCGAGTTGTTGCGAGTTCTTGTTGAACGCTGGCAACAGTGCGAGGCCAAGGTTTACCAGCCTGAACCTTCGCTGGCAAGGCCTTGATCGCGGAATCGGCTGCCGCGCGGCTCGAGAAACTACCGTAGGTGATCACGTAGAGAGGCTTGCCGTTGAGCACTTTCTTGAAATAACGGTACTCGCCGCCCTGCTCTTTCACGAACGCCTGGGCGTTGGCTTCGGAGCTGGTGCCGAGGATCTGCACCACGTAGTTCTTGGCCGGCTGGCTACCGTACCAGCCACTGCCGGCAGCGGCCTTGGCCACGGTCACCGGTTTTTCAGCAGGCTTGGCGACAGGCGCTGGCTTGGCCGCAGGGGCTGGCGTCGGCTTGACCACTGGCGCCGGGGCTGGCTTGGCGGTGGCGACCTGGGTCGGGGCAGGCGTTGGCGTGGCCGCAGGCACCGGTGCAGCGCTGGCTGTTGCGCCCGGTGGTGGAGCCACGGTGGTAACGGTTGGTGGCGTGGCGCTGGAGCCTTCGACCGGCACACCGTCATCGCCTTCGGAAATGGCACCGGCTTCTTCTGCCAGCGGGCCACGCATGACCGGCTGGCCGACCATCGGCAGGTTGGTAGGCTGGCCGGACCCGGCAAACTCAACGGCTGGTGCGCCATTGGTCGTGGGCTTGCCCAGTGGCAATTGGGCCTGCTCGGTCGGTGCGCCCGGAGCGGTCGGGGCCTTGCTGCGGCCAGGAATCAGCCAGGCGGCGGCAACGGCAACCACGACAACAGCAGAAATCGCCAGTACGTGTTTCTTCGGCATGGTGAACCCCATCTTTGGACGCTTAACCGCAGAGCGGCTGGCAATCATTGCTTCAATCATCGCATCCCGGGCCACCTGGTTGATGGTGCCAGGCCAGCCGTCGGAGCTTTCGTGAATATCAGAGATCTGCTGGGCGGAGAAAAGTTCGATGCCCTGGCCAGCACCTTCAAGGCGCTGGGCCAGGTACTCGCGGGTTTCTTCTTCTTCGTAGGGCTGCAATTCGATGACGTGAAACAGCTCTTGCTCGCCACTGAGCTGCTCCAGATCGGCAATCAGCGACGCCTCACCGAACAGGAACACATGGGGACGACCTTCCGGCGTACCCGCCGCCAGCGCCAGCAAGGCTTCGAGGGCAGACTCGTCGAGCTGCTCGGCGTCGTCCACCAGCAGGTAGACTTCCTGGCCGGTCAGCCCCAGTTGCACGACCTGCTTGAGAATCGCGGTCGGCTCGGCATTGGCCACGTCCAGCGCCTGGGCAACCTGGCGCAACACGCCTGCCGCATCGCCGGCGCCACGGGCGGAAACCACCACGCTCTGCACCGATTGTTTGTTGGTGCTGGCCACCAGGGCCTGGCGCAGCAGGGTCTTGCCGCTGCCCAAGGGGCCGGTGACCACCAGCAGCAACTGGCTGTAGCGCGCCAGGTGGTGCAACTGCCCAAGCACCGGCTTGCGCTGTGCAGGGAAAAACTTGAAACCGGGGACCCGTGGCGCAAAAGGGTCATGGCTCAACTGGTAATGGCCGAGGAAAGCCTCGTCGGCATGCAAACTAGTCATCGGGATCTGGTTAACCTTTCAGCTGGGCCAGGGCGCGGTAATCCGCTCCCAGCGTGGCCTGTAGAATCTCTTTCGGATAATCGTCGGTCACTACCGCTTCGCCCATTCGGCGCAACAGCACCAGACGCAAACGACCATCGATCACTTTCTTGTCTATCGCCATATGTTCGAGGAAGTCAGCCTCGGTCATTTCCTCGGGAGGAATGACCGGCAACCCGGCGCGCTGGAACAGGCGGATACCGCGGTCACGCTCTTGGACACTGATCCAGCCCAGGCGTTGCGACATCTCCAACGCCATCACTGTGCCAGCCGCTACAGCCTCGCCATGCAACCAGACACCATAGCCCATGTGGGTTTCAATCGCATGGCCGAAGGTGTGGCCCAGGTTCAAGGTGGCGCGCACGCCCGACTCACGCTCGTCCGCATTGACCACCAGGGCCTTGGCCGCGCAGGAGCGGGAGATAGCCTCGGTCAGCGCCACCTGGTCCAGGTTGCGCAAGGCATCGACGTGTTCTTCAAGCCAGGTCAGGAACGGCTCGTCACAGATCAACCCGTACTTGATGACTTCCGCCAGGCCCGCCGACAGCTCGCGGGGCGGCAAGGTATTGAGGGTGGCAGTATCGATCAGCACGGCGTTGGGCTGGTAGAACGCGCCGACCATGTTCTTGCCCAGGGGATGGTTGATGCCGGTCTTGCCGCCCACCGACGAGTCGACCTGGGACAGCAGCGTGGTCGGCACCTGGATAAAGTCCACGCCACGCTGGTAGCACGCGGCCGCAAAACCGGCCATGTCGCCGATCACGCCGCCGCCAAGGGCGACCACCGTGGTACGCCGGTCATGGCGCGCGGTGAGCAGTCCGTCAAAGATCCGTTGCAGGGTTTCCCAGTTCTTGAACGCTTCGCCGTCGGGAAGAATCACCGAAATCACCGAATACGCTGCCAGGCTGCGACTCAGACGCTCAAGGTAGAGCGGCGCCACTGTCTCGTTGGAGATGATCGCCACTTGTCGCCCGGCAATATGCGGTGCGAGCAACTCGGGCTGGTCCAACAAACCTTCGCCAATATGGATCGGGTAGCTACGCTCGCCAAGATCGACCTTAAGTGTCTGCATGTGTCCCCGCGCTGAAGATGGAAGCAGGCGTCCTGCCCTGTATTAACGTTGTCGGCACCGTCGAGATCGGACGCTGCCTGATGGCTCTACGCCACACCTCGGACGGTTGCAACGCGTTGCCGAGGATAGCGCATTTCGGCCCTGGCTTTAACGGGGCGCAAGTTGCTGCAAGCGCTCGAGAATGTCGATTACGACCATGCGCGGCGGCCGTTCATCGGTTTCCACCACCAGATCGGCGATTTCCCGATAAAGCGGATCGCGCAGCGTCAGCAAGTCCCGCAGGGTTTTCTCGGGGTTGGCGGTGCGCAGCAATGGCCGATTGCGATCACGTGCGGTGCGCCCGACCTGCTGCTCGACCGACGCGTGCAAATAGACCACCCGACCGCCGGCATGCAGCGCCCGCCGGTTTTCCTCGCGCATCACCGCACCGCCGCCGGTGGCCAATACCACGCCATCGCAGCCGCACAGTTCGGCAATCATCGCCTGCTCGCGGTCACGAAAGCCCAGTTCGCCTTCCTTATCGAAGATCCACGGGATATTGGCGCCCGTGCGCAATTCAATTTCCTTATCGGAGTCTTTGAATGGCAGGCGCAGCTCTTTGGCCAGCAAACGGCCGATGGTGCTTTTTCCAGCCCCCATCGGCCCTACAAGAATCAAATTTCGCACAGAATCAACGACTCACAGCAATCGCCTGGTTATTCATAATACGCGGAGTCAGGAATACCAGCAGCTCGGATTTTCTTTGGGCAACGACATCACGCCGGAAAAGGCGGCCAAGATACGGCACATCGCCCAAAAATGGCACTTTATCTACCACCTTGCTTTGGTTTTTGGAGAAAACCCCGCCCAGGACGATGGTCTCGCCGTCCCTGACCAGAACCTTGGCAGTGACCTCGTTCTTCTTGATCGGCGGCACATCGTTGAGTTTGTTCAGGTAGTCCGGCTCATCCTTGGTCACCCGGACCTCCATGATGACCTGGTCATCCGGGGTGATTTGCGGCGTCACCTCCAAAGAAAGCGAGGCCTCCTTGAACGACACCGACGTCGCACCCTCGGCAGTGGCTTCCTGGTAGGGGATCTCGGTGCCCTTGAGAATCCGTGCGGTCTCCTTGTTGGAAGTGACCACCTTGGGCTGGGAGATCACCTCGCCATTGCCGCCTTTTTCCATGGCTGTGAGTTCCAGGTCCAGCAGCACGTTATCGGTGATAAACGCGATGCCCAGACCAGAGCTTGCGTTGACCACGCCCAGGTCAACGAACGGCGAGCTATCGGGCGGCTCGCCCTCGCCGGACGGGCTTTTACCAACCCCACCCCCGCTCCAATGACCTTTATTGCGCAACAACCCACCCCAGCGCACGCCCACGCTTTTGTCATAGTCGACATTGGCCTCGACTATCCGCGCCTCGATCATCACCTGGCGCACCGGGATATCCAATTGATTGACGATGCGCCGCAGCTCCTCCAGGCGCTCCCCCGTCTGGTAGGCGATGATGTTGTTGGTACGGTCATCTACCGTCACCGAGCCACGCTCATCGGCCACGCCCTCAGGCCCGCTCACCGACTGGAACAGCTTGGCCAACTCGGCCGCCTTGGCGTAATTGACTTGCAGCAGCTCCCGCCGCAAGGGCGCCAGCTCGGTCATCAGCTTGCGCGACTCCAAGGCCAGCAGCTCACGGGCGGCCAGTTCCTCAGCCGGCGCCACCAGCAGCACATTGGCCGTCACCCGCTTGTCGAGCCCCTTGGCTTGCAGCACCAGGTCCAGGGCCTGATCCCAGGGCACGTCCTTGAGGCGCAGGGTGATCGAGCCCTGCACATCATCACCGGCCACCAGGTTGAGGCCAGCCACGTCGGCAATCTGCTGCAGGACTGCGCGGACCTCGATGTCCTGGAAGTTGAGAGAGAGCCTGTCACCGCTATAGGCCCCTCGTCCGGCGCCCAAAGGCGAAGCACCAGGAGGTGGCAACTGAATCAGGTCAATCCGCTTGGGCACAGCCTCAGTCATCGGTGCCGTGAACGCTATCCATAGCGCCACACCGAAGGACGAAATAATCCTTTTCATTTTTTGCTTCCGTTATGAATTCACGTTCAACACCAAGGTGCGCGGGCGCTCAAGCCAGGCCCCCTCACCGTCGGGATAAAGTTCGACCAGCTCCAACTGCCCCTCATGGATCGCCACGACACGCCCATGGTCGGCCCCCAGGTAATCCCCCACCGCCAGGCGGTGCACACCTGCGGCGCCACGCAGCAGGGCAAATGTCTGCGCGCCCAGCGACAAGGTGCCGACCATCTGGAACTGGTCCACGGCAAACCCTTCGAGAAACTGCCGGGGGCGGTCGAAGTCCGGCGCAGGTCCGGCTTTGCCGGTGGGTCGAATGGCGGGCTGGCCCGCTGGCTGGAAGGGATCACGCACGGGTGGCGAACTGGAGACAACCCGCAGCCCCGGCAATGCTGCGGGCGTTTCGTCAGCAAGAGGTACCACCTGCTGGCGAATCAATTGCAACTCGTCGTTCAGCGCCTGCAACTGCGGGTCACGCTCGCATCCCGTCAGAAGCAGCAGGCCCAGGCCCGTAACCATGAGGCGGTTCATGGCATTGCTCCCTGGTTGCTGTACCTGTAGGTCTTGGCAAGCATCGTCAGACTCAGCAATGCGCCATCCTGTGGACTCACAGGGCGAATGACAAAGTCATGCAGGGTTACGATATGCGACAACCCAGCCACCTCGCTGATGAAAGCCAACAGGTCGTGATAGGTGCCAAGCAGCCTGAGCTGCATCGGCCGCTCGACGAACACGGGCTGCACCTGCTCGTCCAGCACGCTGAGCTGCTCGACCAGCACCCCGCTGGTTTGCCCCAGCCGGGCGAAATCTTCCAGCAGGCCGGGCATCTGCGTCAGCGTGGGCATTTGCCGCAGCTGCTCGTTGAAGGCGATGCGCAAGGTCTCAAGCTCACGCGCCACCCCGTCATATTGCGCGGCTTGCCGGGCTTTTGCAGCAAACTGCTGGCGCAGCGCTACTTCCCCTGCTTCCTGGCGTTGCAACACCTCGCGGGCGCCGCCCAGGTACACCGCATCCCCCGCCAGCAGTACCAGCAACGCAAGCACCGCGCCCACCAGAAGCCTGCCAGCCAACGGCCAGCGTGCGATGTTGCAGTACAGCGTGGAGAGTTGTGGGAGTGCCAGCCCTGACAGGCTGGACCAAAGACTCACCGCTGCGTCTCCAGGTGCTCCCCATGGTCCACCATCAACTGGAAGGCGCTGCCTGCACCACCCTCCTCGGCCCGGACCTGCCGCAGATTGGGCGCGCGCAGCGTGTTGGAAGCCTCCAGGCTGCGCATCAGCCGGGCGACATCATCGCTGGACACTGCCGTGCCAGTGACCTCCACCGATGTGCCACTGACGCTGACCTCGCTCAGTTGGACGCCATCCGGCATCGCCCGGGCCAACTGGTCGAACAACTCCTGGCCGGATGCGCGATGCCCCTGCAGGTCTTCGACCACTTTCATCCGCTCCATCAGTTGCTGACGCTGTTCGCGCAGTTCGTCGATGGTCTTGATCCGCGAGTCCAATACCGTGACTTGCTTGCTCAAGTGATTGTTACGGGCCACTTGTCGATCAATCGCTCGATCAATGACCCGGTCGGCCAGCCATACCGCAGCCAATGCAATAGTGGTGATCAGCAACAGAAAAATCAGGAAAAACCTGCGACGGCGCTCAGCGCGCTCTTCACGCCAGGGTAAAAGGTTGATTCTTGTCATCAATCGAAACTCCTGAGGGCCAAACCGCAGGCGACCCGCAATCCCTGGGCATCGGCTGCCCATTGTGCACTATTGATCCCACTCCCCGGCGCTATCCGGGCGACCACCTGGTCGGTCATCCGCGCCACGGCAAACGCCTCTACATCCACCACTCGCGCAACCAGGCCAGCCATGGCCAATACCGCTTCGCGCGCTTCCACCTGCTCCTTGAGGCACGCCACAAGCAGCACATCAACATAACCGGGTTCATGAGCCGATGGGCCCTGCACCTGAAAATCAATGGCAACCTCATCCAACGGATAAGGAATGTACTGGTCGGCTTCACAGCGCAAGCGCTGCTCCATCTCGTCGGGCTCAAGCCCAGCCTCCAGCGCAACCACCCGGCTGATCACCGCAGGGCCCGCCACGGCAACCGCCGCCTGCGTGACCTGGATCTGCGCCCGGAACAATGCCTTGGAAATGGTCTGCGCGACAACCTCCAGATCAACGATATTACTGTCGACCACCGCATGGCCCGGCAAAGGCTGGCTTGCATACGCGCACACGGCATAGCCCTCGCCGGCGCGGGCCAGCTCTAGTACGTTGATGCCGCTGTCCTGGATGTCCACACCCAGTACGGTTTCGGCTTTTCGCCTGAAAAATCCCTTTCTCATAAAACTCCCTAAAGCTTTGCCTGTCTCAGGGCTGGTCAGTTCCGGGTTTGATGCATTCGGTCGGCTCGGTTGAGCGGCGCCCATGACGCCCCGAGGCGAAAAATGCTTTAATGCCCAGCGTTTTTTCCCGCTTTTTATCCGCAGGTCGGGTCGATACATTCCTAATCATGCCTATCCCGACACCTAACTCATTCTTTTCTCTGGAAATCCAAAAGCCTTGATTCGTCTGCTGAAGTTTTTCGGGTACTCCTTCGTCGCTATCGTTTGCGGGCTGCTGCTCGTGTTCAGCGGCGCCTATCTCTACCTTAGTCCTGGATTGCCCTCGGTAGAGGCCCTGAGAAGTATCCAGTTGCAGATTCCTTTGCGGGTCTACAGCAGCGATGAAAAACTGATCGCGGAGTTCGGCGAAATGCGCCGCACCCCGATCCGTTTCGCCGATATTCCGCCCAACTTCATCAATGCCCTGCTCTCGGCCGAAGACGATAATTTTGCCAACCACTATGGCGTGGACCCCAGCAGCCTGGTGCGCGCGGCCACACAACTGGTAAAAAGCGGACACATTCAATCGGGCGGCAGCACCATCACCATGCAGGTGGCGAAGAACTTCTTCCTCACCAGCGAGCGCAGCTTCTCGCGCAAGGCCACGGAAATCCTCCTGGCACTGCAGATCGAACGCCAACTGACCAAGGATGAAATCCTTGAGCTGTACGTCAATAAGATCTACCTGGGCAACCGCGCCTACGGGATCGAGGCGGCGTCCCAGGTGTACTACGGCAAGTCGATTCGTGACGCCAGCCTGGCACAAATGGCAATGATTGCCGGCCTGCCCAAGGCGCCGTCGCGCTTCAACCCGCTGGCCAACCCGGCCCGCAGCAAGGAACGTCGCGACTGGATCCTGGGGCGCATGTACAAGCTGGGCAAGATCGACCAGAACGCTTATGAAACGGCGGTGGCCGAGCCGTTGAACGCCAGCTACCACGTACCGACGCCGGAAGTCAGCGCACCGTACATCGCCGAGATGGCCCGCGCCGAAATGGTCGGCCGCTATGGCAGCGACGCCTACACCGAAGGTTTCCGCGTCACTACGACAATTCCGAGCAATTTGCAGGAAATCGCCAACAACGCTGTGCATGAAGGGCTGATCACCTACGACCAGCGCCATGGCTACCGTGGGCCGGAATCGCGCCTGCCGGGCAAGACCCTGAGCGCCTGGACGGTCGAACTGGGCAAGCAGCGCTCCATCAGCGGCCTGGATCCGGCCATCGTCACCCAAGTGAAGAAAGATGGCGTGCAGGTGCTGACCCGCAGCGGCGAAGAACATGTGGCATGGGACAGCATGAAGTGGGCGCGCCCCTTCCTGAACACCAACAGCATGGGGCCGATGCCCAAGCAGCCATCGGACGTGGCCCAGGTCGGTGACCTGATCCGCGTGCAGCGCCAGAAGGACGACAGCCTGAAATTCAGCCAGGTCCCGGTCGCCCAGGGCGCCCTGGTATCCCTGGACCCGCAGAACGGTGCGATCCGCGCCCTGGTCGGCGGCTTCGCCTTCGAGCAGAGCAACTACAACCGCGCCACCCAGGCCAAGCGCCAGCCGGGCTCCAGCTTCAAGCCATTTGTCTACAGTGCCGCGCTGGATAACGGCTATACCGCAGCCAGCCTGGTCAACGACGCGCCTATCGTGTTTGTCGACGAGTACCTGGACAAGGTCTGGCGCCCGAAGAACGACACCAACACCTTCCTCGGCCCGATCCGCGTGCGCGAGGCGCTGTACAAGTCGCGCAACCTGGTGTCGATCCGCTTGCTGCAGGCGATGGGCGTGGGCAAGACCATCGACTACATGACCCGCTTTGGCTTCAACAAGCAGGACCTGCCGCCCAACCTGTCGCTGGCCCTGGGCACCGCCACCCTCACCCCGATGGAAATCGCGACGGGCTGGAGTACGTTTGCCAACGGCGGCTACAAGATCACGCCGTACCTGATCGACAAGATCGAGAGCCGCAACGGCGACACGTTGTTTGTTGCCAACCCGCCGAGCGTGCCCAACGGTGTCGCCGCCAGCGATGGCCTGGCCGCCCCCGCCAACGGCGGCATCACCATCGAGCCCGTGCCCGGCGCTGCGCCCGCCGACGCTGCCGCAGCCGCCCCGCAAACACCGGCGGTGGCTGAGCGTGTGGTTGACGGACGTACCACCTATATCCTCACCAGCATGCTGCAGGACGTGATCAAGCGTGGCACCGGCCGCCGTGCGCTGGCCCTGGGCCGCACGGACCTGGCGGGCAAGACCGGTACCACCAACGAATCCAAGGATGCGTGGTTCTCCGGCTACAACGCCGACTACATCACCACCGTCTGGACCGGTTACGACCAGCCAGAAAGCCTCGGTCGCCGCGAATACGGCGGCACCGTCGCGCTGCCGATCTGGATGAGCTACATGGGCGGCGCCCTCAAGGACAAGCCGGCGCACACCCAGGCCGAGCCGGAAGGCATCCTCAGCCTGCGCATCGACCCGATCAGCGGCCGCGCTGCAACACCCGGCACGCCGAATGCGTATTTTGAACTGTTCAAGAGCGAAGACACGCCGCCGTCGATGAATGAACTGGGTAATGGCGTGGCACCGGGCAGCCCGTTGCCTGCGGACGAGTCGGCGCCGATCGATCTGTTCTGATTAACACAGACCCCCTTGTGGGAGCGGGCTTGCTCGCGAAGGCGGTGGGTCAGTCACCAAAAATGCCGACTGATCCACCGCCTTCGCGAGCAAGCCCGCTCCCACAAGGGGTTATGTGTAGAGCCACAAAAAAGCCCCGACTCGCAAGAGCCGGGGCTTTTTGTTGGTGCGCTACAACGGCTTAGCCGTTGAACACATCATCCACGCTTTGCAGCGGGTAGTTCTTCGGATACGGCAGGGTTGCCACACCTGTCTCGATGGCGGCCTTGGCCACGGCATCGGAGATCACGGTGATCAGGCGCTTATCCATTGGTTTCGGGATGATGTACTCACGGCCGAATTCCAGTTTGCCGCCACCGTAGGCGTCGCACACGTCCTGGGGTACCGGCAGCTTGGCCAGTTCACGCAGGGCATTGGCGGCAGCCACTTTCATCTCTTCGTTGATGCGCTTGGCGCGAACGTCCAGGGCGCCACGGAAGATGAACGGGAAGCCCAGTACGTTGTTGACCTGGTTCGGGTAGTCCGAACGGCCAGTGGCCATGATCACGTCGTTACGGGTGGCGTGTGCCAGTTCCGGGGCGATTTCCGGATCAGGGTTCGAGCAGGCGAACACGATCGGGTTGGCCGCCATGGACTTCAGGCCTTCGGCGCTCAGCAGGTTCGGGCCGGACAGGCCGACGAACACGTCAGCACCGTCCAGTGCGTCTGCCAGGGTGCGCTTGGAGGACGGGTGGGCAAACATCGCCTTGTACTGGTTCAGGTCGGTACGCTCGGACTGGATCACGCCCTTGCTGTCGACCATGTAGATGTTTTCAAGGCGCGCGCCCATGCTCACGATCAGCTTCATGCAGGAGATGGCCGCAGCGCCGGCGCCCAGGCAGACGATCTTCGCGTCGGACAGGGTTTTGCCAGCGATTTCCAGGGCGTTGATCATGCCGGCCGCGGTAACGATCGCGGTGCCGTGCTGGTCATCGTGGAAAACCGGGATGTCGCACTGTTCGATCAGGGCCTTTTCGATCTCGAAGCACTCAGGTGCCTTGATGTCTTCCAGGTTGATGCCACCGAAGGTGATGGAGATGCGCTTGACGGTATCGATGAAGGCCTGCGGGCTTTCGGAGTCGACTTCGATGTCGAAGACGTCGATGCCGGCAAAGCGCTTGAACAGTACGCCCTTGCCTTCCATCACTGGCTTGGACGCCAATGGGCCGAGGTTACCCAGGCCTAGAATCGCGGTGCCATCAGAAATCACTGCAACCAGATTGCCCTTGCCGGTGTATTTGTAGGCCAGTTCGGGATCGCGGGCGATTTCACGCACGGGCTCGGCTACACCGGGGCTGTACGCCAGCGACAGGTCGCGTGCGGTAGCAGTGGCTTTGGTGAGCTCGACACTCAGCTTTCCTGGACGAGGATGGGCATGATATTCGAGAGCGGCAGTTTTCAAATCAGACATATCGGCATTCCGCTTTTTACTGTTGGACGACGGATCGCCGAGGATACTCGCCTCGCAAAGTCCCCACAAGACTGAGCAGTCACAGGTGTCAAGGGCCCTACCCTACGACTTTCGGCCAAGAGCCACGGGATACAAGGCCTACAACTGTTCACAATCGATAGAAAAAATGTCTACAATTTTTCTTATTGTGCCAATTGCAGCATGCCGGGATCGGTCAGCGGGAGCAGCCAACGCGCCTGGCCACTTTTCAGGCCGCCACGCCGAGAGCGGTCCACCACCCAGCCACGGGCCTCGATATCCTGGCCTTGCAGGCGTCGGAGCAAGGCGTCATCGAATTGTCCGACAAGATTGGGTGCAACCCGTAATACCAGAGAGCCCTGCAATTCGATCCAGATCCCGCCACGATTGCGTTCGACCTTGCTTACGCGGCCACTGACCACGGCAAAGCCCGACTGCCTGATTTGCTCGGCTTTGTGCACAGGCGACTGGCGCCACAGGCCCAACCTGGCAGCCCGCGCACTGCGTTCGGCCGCTTGCTGGCAGGCGACCAAGTCGACATTTGGCGCCACCGCCACCAGGAATCCGAGGCCCTCGGCGAGCAGTTGGGCCTCCAGGTTCGCGCCGTTGGCCCCATAAAGATGGGCCAGGGTCCGCCCGTAACGGTCCTTGCCCTCACGGCCCGCCACCACCCCGACCCGACCACCACTGGTATCCACCAACCCTTGCAGGCGTTGGCGCGCCGCCACGGCGAAAGGCTCGTCCGGGCGGCCTTTCTTGCCGGTCTCCGGGGCATTGACGCCGATCATCCGCACACTGCGGCCGTCCTTGAGACGGACGGTGTCGCCGTCGACCACGCGCTGCACCTCGAAGGTACTGATCGCTGCTGGGGCGGGGCAAAACACCTCGGCCTGGGCGGCCGACAGCCAAATCGCAGGCACAAAAAAGGCGCCCGCAAGGGACGCCTTTTTCATTAGCAGGTAAAAGCCCATCAGGCTTTTGAACCTTACTCTGCAGCAGCTGGAGCTTTCTTGCCGAAAGCACCGAAACGGTCGGCGAAGCGCTGTACACGGCCGCCAGTATCCAGAGTCTTCTGCTTACCGGTGTAGAACGGGTGGCACTCGTTGCATACGTCAGTACCCAGTGGCTTGCACAGGTTCGAACGAGTTTCGAACTTGTTGCCGCAGCTGCAAGTAACTTGGATGGTTTCGTACGCTGGATGGATATCGGCTTTCATGGTGTCTTCCTCAGGCTAGCGTGCCGCCACTCGACACTATTGTCGAATACCGCACGTAATTAGGCCGCGGATTCTACCAGAGCTTTTTAAACGCGCAAGCGCCGCCATGCCCCCTTTCATCAGAAACTGTGGCAGGACACTCCCCTGCGGGTCTGCTAGGCTCGCGCCCTTCTTCACCGCCTGCCATATGAGAATTTCCCGCGTGCCCGACGCCATTTTGCGCCTCGCCCTGCCCTCGCCCCTGCGCCGCCTGTTCGATTATCGGGCGCCTGCCGGTGTGGTGCGGGCGCAGCTGCAGCCGGGGATGCGCGTGCGCGTGCCGTTCGGCCGGCGGGAGATGATCGGGATCCTGATCGAAGTGGCGGACCACAGCGAAGTGCCAGCAGAAAAGCTCAAGCCGGCCCTGGCCATCCTCGATGCCACGCCACCGCTGCCGGCGTCGCTGTTCAAGCTGTGCCTGTGGACCTCCCAGTATTACCAGCACAGCCTGGGCGACACCTTGAGCTGGGCCTTGCCGGTGTTGTTGCGCCAGGGCGAATTGGCCGAGGCCCGCCAGGAGCGTTTCTGGTCGATGGCCCCCGGCGCGCGCCTGGACGACCCGCGCATCGCCCGCGCCCCGCGCCAGCGTGAAGCCCTGGCCACCCTGGCGCAGCACCCCCACGGCGTTGCCCATCAGTTGCTGAGCAAACTGATGTTGAGCAAGGACAGCCTGGACCTGCTGCTGGCCAAGGACCTGGTGCAAGTGGAAATCCGCCGCCATGCCCCCGGCGAGCGCCATGAGCACTGGCTGGCCCAACCGGAACTGCCGCTGAACCCGGAACAGCGCGCCGCCTTTGAAGCCATCAGCGCTGGCGCCGACAGCTTCCACGCGTTCCTGCTGGCCGGCGTCACCGGCAGCGGCAAGACCGAAGTCTATTTGCAGTTGATCCGCGAAACCCTGGAAGCCGGCAAGCAGGCACTGGTGCTGATCCCCGAGATCAACCTCGGCCCCCAGACCCTGGCGCGCTTCGAGCAGCGCTTCAATGCGCGGATTGCCCTGGTGCACTCGGCCGTCAACGACCGCGAGCGCCTGGAGTCCTGGCTTGCCGCGCGGGACGGCGAGGCCGACATTATTATCGGCACCCGCTCGGCGCTGTTCACGCCGATGAAAAACCCCGGCCTGATCATCATCGACGAAGAACACGACGGCTCCTACAAACAGCAGGAAGGCCTGCGCTACCACGCCCGCGACCTGGCCCTGGTGCGCGCACGCCAGGAAAACATCCCGATTGTGCTGGGCTCGGCGACGCCCTCCCTGGAGAGCCTGCACAACGCCTATACCGGGCGCTACGGCCTGCTGCGCCTCAACGAACGGGCGGGCGGTGCCAAGCAACCGCGTTTCCTGCGCCTGGATGTGAAAAGCCGGCCACTGGACAGCGGTATTTCCGGGCCGATGCAACAAGCCATCGGCCAGACCCTGGCTGCCGGCCAGCAAGTGCTGGTGTTCCTCAATCGCCGGGGCTTTGCGCCGACCCTGCTGTGCCACGACTGCGGCTGGATGTCGGAATGCAACCGTTGCGACGCGCGGATGACCGTACACCAGCGCTCCGGCGAGTTGCGCTGCCACCACTGCGGCCATGTGGAACGGGTGCCACGCCATTGCCCGCAATGCGGCAAAGTCGACCTGCGGCCAGTGGGCGCAGGCACCGAGCGCGCCGAGGAACGCCTGGGGATTCTGTTTCCGGACTTCCCGGTGCTGCGTGTAGACCGCGACAGTACGTCGCGCAAGGACGCGATGAACCAGTTGTTCGCCACCATCCAGAAAGGCCAGCCGTGCATCCTGGTCGGCACGCAGATGCTTGCTAAAGGCCATCACTTCCCGCGCGTGACCCTGGTCTCGATCCTGGATGCCGATGGCGGGTTGTTCTCCGGGGACTTTCGCGCAAGTGAACGCATGGCACAACTGATCGTGCAGGTCGCAGGCCGCGCCGGGCGTGCCGAGGAACCGGGCAAAGTGATCATCCAGACCCACTTGGCCGACCACCCACTGCTGATTCAACTGACAGAACAAGGCTACTTCGCCTTCGCCGAGCAGGCGCTGAGCGAGCGTCGCTCCGCCGGCCTGCCGCCTTTTGCGCACCTCGCACTGTTACGCGCCGAAGCCCATAAGCCGGGGCAGGCCGAAAGTTTCCTGGATGAAGCGTGCAGCGCGGCTGAACGTTTGCTCGGTGAGCTGGGTCTGAGCGGCATCGAGTTGCTGGGCCCTGTGCCAGCACCGATGGAACGGCGCGCCGGGCGTTATCGCGCACAGCTCCTGTTGCAAGCCACCGCCCGCGCACCGCTGCATCGGCTATTAAGTAGCTGGTTGCTTGCGCTGGAGCAAATGCCCAGCGGGCGACAGGTGCGATGGTCGTTGGATGTCGATCCGGTGGATTTGTACTGAGAGATAAATTGCTATCGCAGGCAAGCCAGCTCCCACATTTGAACGGTGAACGCCGTCAAATGTGGCAGCGGGCTGGCCTGCGATAAGGGCCGCAGGTCCGCCAACTGGTCTGAATGGTTGGCAAGCCCGCCCTCGCACCGGATAATGTCCAGTTTTTCCACCTGCGCATCGCGCACCGCCGCTTGCGGTCGAAAGAGAACACCATGAAAGACACAATTCGCCAGTTGATCCAACAAGCCCTCACCCAACTCGTCAACGAAGGTGTGTTGCCTGAAGGCCTGACGCCGGCGATCCAGGTGGAAAACTCTCGAGACAAGACGCACGGTGACTTCGCCAGCAACATCGCAATGATGTTGGCCAAGCCTGCTGGCATGAAACCGCGGGACCTTGCGGAAAAAATCATTGCCGCACTGCCGGCCGACCCACAGGTGAGCAAGGCCGAAATCGCCGGCCCCGGCTTTATCAATATTTTCCAGAACACCCAGGCCCTGGCTTCACGCCTGGACGCCGCCCTGGCCGACGCCAAAATCGGCGTACGCAAGGCCGGCCCGGTACAGCGTGTGGCCATCGACCTGTCGGCCCCCAACCTGGCCAAGGAAATGCACGTTGGCCACCTGCGCTCGACCATCATTGGCGACGGCGTGGCGCGGGTCCTGGAGTTCCTCGGCGATACCGTGATCCGCCAGAACCACGTGGGCGACTGGGGCACGCAATTCGGCATGCTGATGGCGTACCTGCAAGAAAACCCCATCACCAGCAACGAACTGTCGGACCTGGAAAACTTCTACCGCGCCGCCAAGAAGCGCTTCGACGAATCCGAAGAGTTCGCCAACCGTGCCCGTGGCCTGGTGGTCAAGCTGCAGGCCGGCGACCAGGAATGCCTGGAGCTGTGGGCACGCTTCCGCGATATTTCCCTGTCCCACTGCCAGAAAATCTACGAACTGCTGAACGTCAAGCTGACCATGGCCGACGTCATGGGCGAAAGCGCCTACAACGACGACCTGATCAATGTGGTCAACGACCTCAAGGCCAAGGGCTTGCTGGTTGAGAGCAACGGCGCCCAGTGCGTGTTCCTCGACGAATTCAAGACCGCCGACGGCGAGCCGCTGCCAGTGATCATCGTCAAGGCCGATGGCGGTTATCTGTATGCCACCACTGACCTCGCGGCCGTGCGCTACCGCAGCGGCGTGCTCAAGGCCGACCGTGCGCTGTATTTCGTCGACCAGCGCCAGGCCCTGCACTTCCAGCAAGTGTTCGAAGTCGCGCGCCGCGCCGGTTTCGTCACCCACCCGATGCACATGGAACACATGGGCTTCGGCACCATGAACGGCGCCGATGGCCGTCCGTTCAAGACCCGCGACGGCGGCACCGTGAAGCTGATCGACCTGCTGAACGAAGCCCAGGAGCGTGCCTACAACCTGGTGAAGGAAAAGAACCCGGAACTGGCCGATGCCGACCTGCGCAACATCGCCCGGGTGGTGGGGATTGGCGCGGTGAAATACGCCGACCTGTCCAAGCACCGTACCAGCGACTACAGCTTCAACTTCGAGCTGATGCTCAACTTCGAAGGCAACACCGCGCCGTACCTGCTCTATGCCTACACCCGTGTGGCGGGCGTATTCCGCAAGCTGGGCAAGGATTTCAGCGAAGTCGACGGCCAGATCATCCTGCAAGCGCCGCAAGAGCATGACCTGGCCGCCAAGCTGGCGCAGTTCGGCGAAGTACTCAACAGCGTGGGCGAGAAAGGCACGCCGCATATTCTGTGCACCTACCTGTATGAAGTCGCCGGGTTGTTCTCCAGCTTCTACGAGAACTGCCCGATCCTGAGTGCCGACGACGAAACGCAAAAGCAAAGCCGCCTGCGCCTCGCCGCACTGGCTGGACGGACCCTCAAGCAAGGCCTGGAACTGTTGGGCCTGGAAACTCTGGAGCGTATGTAAGTTGGCAGCCAAGAAAAAACCTGCACCCAAGCGCGGCGCCAGCCGCTACCAGGCACCGGCCAAACAACCGATCCCGGGCTGGATGTGGCTGGCCATCGGCCTGTCGGTCGGTGCGTTTATCGTGTTCCTGATGAAACTGGAGCCGGGCCAGGGTGAAGACGTCAAGCGGGTCAAGCAGGAGCAACAGAAGGCCAGCAAGATCGCCGAAGCGAACAAGACACCACCGAGCCCGACCGCGCCTGTGAAGCCGAAATACGACTTCTACACGCTGCTGCCGGAGTCGGAAGTGATCGTGCCGCAAGACGCCGTGCCGGAGAAAACCCTGCCGACACCGCAGGTGCCGACCACCCCGGTAACCCCGGCGGAAGCAGCGAAGATCGACACCGCG
The DNA here is from genome assembly GCF_007858275.1 of Pseudomonas proteolytica. Lineage (GTDB taxonomy): Bacteria > Pseudomonadota > Gammaproteobacteria > Pseudomonadales > Pseudomonadaceae > Aquipseudomonas > Aquipseudomonas proteolytica. The sequence goes on along the minus strand of NZ_VFEV01000019.1, from coordinate 76,294 downwards.
CGCGCCCAGGCGGCACTGGCCGGGATTACCCCGCCGCCGGCACCACCGGTCGCCACCACCAAGGCGGCGCCGGTGACCAAGTTCTTCCTGCAGGCGGGCTCGTTCCCCAAGCAGGCGGATGCCGATCGGGTGCGTGCGCAGATCATCCTGCTCGGGCAGACGGTGACGGTGGAGTCCGGGACGGTGAAGGAGGCGACCTGGTATCGCGTGTTGGTCGGGCCGTTCAGCAACCGTGAACAGCTGACCGTGGCGCAGAAACAACTGGCGGGTGCTGGCTTTAGCAACCTGTTGTTACAACAACGCCAGAGCCGCTGATCCACAGTCAACACGAATCAAATGTGGGAGCTGGCTTGCCTGCGATAGCGGTGTATCAGTCAATATTTTCAGTGACTGGTACACCGCTATCGCAGGCAAGCCAGCCCCCACACTGGTTTTATAGTGCGCTCAAGCCTGTGCCAGCCCGCTAGACACCACTCGTCCGCACATCCTTCCTACGGTTGAAATCTCCCCCGCCACCCCCATATGAGTTCCATCAGGGCATTTTCGCCCCGCAGCGTGGAGACTCTCCCCTTGACCACCATCGTTTCAGTTCGTCGCCACGGCAAAGTCGTCATGGGCGGCGACGGCCAGGTTTCCCTTGGCAATACCGTGATGAAAGGCAACGCCAAAAAAGTGCGTCGCCTGTACCACGGCCAGGTCCTTGCCGGTTTTGCAGGGGCCACCGCTGACGCCTTTACCCTGTTCGAACGCTTTGAAGGCCAACTGGAAAAACACCAGGGCCATCTGGTGCGCGCCGCTGTCGAGCTGGCCAAGGAGTGGCGCACCGATCGCTCCCTCAGCCGCCTCGAGGCCATGCTCGCCGTCGCCAACAAAGACGCGTCCCTGATCATCACCGGCAACGGTGACGTGGTTGAGCCCGAGAACGGCCTGATCGCCATGGGTTCCGGCGGCGGCTACGCCCAGGCCGCAGCCAGCGCCTTGCTGAAGAAAACCGACCTGTCGGCCCGGGAAATCGTCGAGACCGCCCTGGGTATCGCCGGCGATATCTGCGTGTTCACCAACCACAACCTGACCATTGAGGAGCAGGACCTCGCGGAATAAGCCGTCGGCTTTTTCCTGCTTGAGGACCACACACCACTATGTCCATGACTCCCCGCGAAATCGTCCATGAACTCAATCGCCATATCATCGGCCAGGACGATGCCAAGCGCGCCGTTGCCATCGCCCTGCGTAACCGCTGGCGCCGGATGCAACTGCCCGAAGAATTGCGCGTTGAAGTAACGCCCAAGAACATCCTGATGATCGGCCCGACCGGTGTCGGCAAGACCGAGATCGCCCGTCGCCTGGCCAAGCTGGCCAACGCGCCGTTCATCAAGGTCGAAGCCACCAAGTTCACCGAAGTTGGCTATGTGGGCCGTGACGTCGAGTCGATCATCCGTGATCTGGCCGACGCCGCCCTGAAGCTGCTGCGCGAACAGGAAATGACCAAGGTCAGCCATCGCGCTGAAGACGCTGCCGAAGAGCGCATCCTCGATGCCCTGCTGCCACCGGCACGTACCGGTTTCAATGAAGACGCCGCTCCCGCCTCGGATTCCAACACGCGCCAGCTGTTCCGCAAGCGCTTGCGTGAAGGCCAGTTGGACGACAAGGAAATCGAGATCGAAGTCGCCGAACACGCTGGCGTCGACATCTCCGCTCCGCCTGGCATGGAAGAAATGACCAGCCAGTTGCAGAACCTGTTTGCCAATATGGGCAAGGGCAAGAAGAAAAACCGCAAGCTCAAGGTCAAGGACGCCCTCAAGCTGGTGCGCGACGAAGAAGCCGGGCGCCTGGTCAACGAGGAAGAACTCAAGGCCAAGGCCCTGGAAGCCGTCGAGCAGCACGGTATCGTGTTTATCGACGAGATCGACAAGGTGGCCAAGCGCGGTAACTCCGGGGGCGTCGATGTGTCCCGCGAAGGCGTACAGCGCGACCTGTTGCCGCTGATCGAAGGCTGCACGGTTAATACCAAGCTGGGCATGGTCAAGACTGACCACATCCTGTTTATCGCGTCCGGTGCGTTCCACCTGAGCAAGCCAAGCGACCTGGTGCCGGAGCTGCAAGGCCGCCTGCCGATTCGCGTGGAACTCAAGGCGCTGACCCCTGGCGATTTCGAGCGCATTCTCAGCGAACCGCACGCCTCGCTCACCGAGCAATACCGCGAGCTGCTGAAGACCGAAGGCCTGGGCATCGAGTTCCTGCCGGACGGTATCAAGCGCCTGGCGGAGATTGCCTGGCAGGTCAACGAGAAGACCGAGAACATTGGCGCCCGTCGCCTGCATACCTTGCTTGAGCGCTTGCTGGAGGAAGTTTCCTTCAGCGCCGGCGACATGGCGGGCGCGCAGAATGGCGTGGCGATCAAGATCGACGCCGACTACGTCAACAGCCACCTGGGCGAATTGGCGCTGAACGAAGACCTGTCTCGTTATATCCTGTAAGCCTCACACAGGAACCGCTCTGCTTTAATGTGGGAGCGGGCTTGCTCGCGAATGCGGTGGGTCAGTTTATGCAACTGTGACTGACCCACCGCATTCGCGAGCAAGCCCGCTCCCACATTTTAAAGCCGGTTCCTTCAGGATCATCCATGAGCGGTTCCCCCAATGTCTAAAATGCCCACCGCCATCAACCTGCACAAAGCCTCCAAGACCCTGTCGCTGACCTACGGGCCGGACGAGGTCTATCACCTGAGTGCCGAACTGCTGCGGGTGCACTCGCCTTCCGCCGAGGTCCAGGGCCACGGCAATCCGATCCTGCAATTTGGCAAGCTCAATGTCGGCCTGACCAAGATCGAACCTGCCGGGCAGTACGCACTGAAATTGACCTTCGATGACGGTCATGACAGCGGACTGTTCACCTGGGACTACCTCTACCAACTCGCCGTACGTCAGGACGCGTTGTGGGCCGATTATCTTGCCGAGCTCAAGGCGGCCGGAAAAACCCGCGACCCGAGCCAGTCCGTCGTCAAGCTGATGCTCTAACTCAGGCTTCTTGCTCATTAGTGGGCATTTTCTAATTTCATCTGCTTGAATGCCCTGTCGTGTGGCCAACGATTGGCCCGCTTGCGCATTAAATAAAACTCGGGTAACCAATGGAATTGGCAAGTTCCCTGCATTTGACGATGTGGTATCAACGGTCACCCGAGCAGCAGTACCAGGCTTGTGTTGTGCCTCGATAGTTAGGGCACAGCGGTACCCGGTACTCGTCTTTCGGACAATGGAGCGTCGTAGATGAGTAATAAGAATAACGATGACTTGAAACGCCAGGCCTCGGAAAACACCCTGGGGCTGAACCCGATCATCGCGTTACGCAAAAAGGATTTATTGGCCTCTGCGCGGATGGTGCTGACCCAGGCCATCAAGCAACCGTTACACAGCGTCAAGCACGTCGCCCACTTTGGCGTGGAATTGAAGAACGTGGTGTTCGGCAAGTCCGAGCTTGCCCCAGAAAGCGATGACCGTCGCTTCAACGACCCCGCCTGGAGCCAGAACCCGCTCTACAAGCGCTACCTGCAAACCTATCTGGCGTGGCGCAAGGAATTGCACGACTGGATCGGCGACAGCAACCTGTCGGAACAGGACATCAGCCGCGGGCACTTCGTCATCAACCTGATGACCGAGGCCATGGCGCCAACCAACAGTGCCGCCAACCCGGCCGCCGTCAAACGCTTCTTTGAAACCGGTGGCAAGAGCCTGCTCGATGGCCTCTCGCACCTGGCCAAGGACCTGGTCCATAACGGCGGCATGCCGAGCCAGGTGAACATGGGCGCCTTTGAAGTGGGCAAGAGCCTGGGCACCAGTGAAGGCGCGGTGGTGTTTCGCAATGACGTGCTGGAGTTGATCCAGTACAAACCGATCACCGAGCAGGTGCACGAACGGCCACTGCTGGTGGTGCCGCCGCAGATCAACAAGTTTTATGTATTCGACCTGAGTCCGGACAAGAGCCTGGCGCGCTTTTGCCTGCGCAATAACCAGCAGACCTTTATTGTCAGTTGGCGCAACCCCACCAAGGCCCAGCGCGAATGGGGCCTGTCGACCTACATCGAGGCGCTCAAAGAGGCGGTCGATGTGGTGACCGCGATTACCGGCAGCAAAGACATCAACATGCTCGGCGCCTGCTCGGGTGGCATCACTTGCACCGCGCTGCTGGGCCACTATGCGGCGCTGGGCGAGAAGAAGGTCAACGCCCTGACCTTGCTGGTGAGCGTGCTGGACACCACCCTTGACACCCAGGTGGCCCTGTTCGTCGACGAGCAGACCCTGGAATCAGCCAAGCGCCACTCCTACCAGGCCGGCGTCCTGGAAGGCCGGGACATGGCCAAGGTCTTCGCCTGGATGCGCCCCAATGACCTGATCTGGAATTACTGGGTCAACAACTACCTGCTGGGCAATGAGCCACCGGTGTTCGACATCCTGTTCTGGAACAACGACACCACGCGCCTGCCCGCAGCCTTCCATGGCGACCTGATCGAGCTGTTCAAGAACAACCCGCTGATACGGGCCAATGCCCTGGAAGTGTGCGGTACACCAATCGATCTCAAGCAGGTGACGGCCGACATCTACTCGCTGGCGGGCACCAACGACCACATCACACCGTGGCAGTCCTGCTACAAGTCGGCGCAATTGTTTGGCGGCAAGGTCGAGTTCGTATTGTCCAGCAGCGGGCATATCCAGAGCATCCTCAACCCGCCCGGCAACCCGAAGGCGCGCTACCAGACCAGCGAGAGCATGGGCGAGAAGGCCTTGGACTGGCAGGAAAACGCCACCAAACATACCGACTCATGGTGGCTGCACTGGCAGGGCTGGATAGGGGAACGCTCGGGCAAGCTAAAGAAAGCACCTACGAGTTTGGGTAACAAGACCTACGCAGCGGCAGAGGCTGCACCCGGCACATACGTTCACGAGCGCTAAGGCAAACACTTTTGCGCGATTGAAATGGGATCAATCAGGGTGGGAGCGGGCTTGCCCGCGATGCAGGCAACACGGTGTCTCTGTCAGGCCGAGTTGATGCCATCGCGGGCAAGCCCGCTCCCACACAAGCCCGCTCCTACATGGGCCGCATTCCAGTAGTAACACTTCACAGGGTTTGAGCATGCCGCAACCGTTCATCTTCCGTACCATCGACCTGGATGGCCAGACCATCCGCACGGCGGTACGACCGGGCAAGTCTCACTTGACGCCACTGCTGATTTTCAACGGCATCGGCGCCAACCTTGAGCTGGTGTTTCCGTTCGTCCAGGCCCTGGATCCGGACCTGGAAGTGATTGCCTTCGATGTACCGGGGGTCGGCGGCTCGTCGACACCCAGCCGCCCCTATCGCTTTCCCGGCCTGGCCAAGCTCACCGCGCGCATGCTCGATTACCTGGACTACGGCCAGGTCAATGCCGTTGGGGTTTCCTGGGGCGGCGCCCTGGCGCAGCAGTTTGCCTATGACTACCCGGAACGCTGCAAGAAACTGATCCTGGCCGCCACCGCCGCCGGCGCCTTCATGGTGCCGGGCAAGCCAAAAGTGCTGTGGCTGATGGCCAGCCCCCGGCGCTACATCCAACCGTCCCACGTGGTGCGCATCGCGCCAATGATTTATGGCGGCTCGTTCCGCCGGGATTCAAAGCTGGCCGCCGAGCACGCGAGCAAAGTGCGCTCGGCGGGCAAGCTGGGCTACTACTGGCAACTGTTCGCAGGCCTGGGCTGGACCAGCATTCACTGGCTGCACAAGATCAAGCAGCCGACCCTGGTGCTGGCCGGCGACGACGACCCGCTGATCCCGCTGGTCAATATGCGCATGCTGGCCTGGCGCATTCCCAATGCGCAGTTGCACATCATCGACGACGGCCACCTGTTTCTGATTACCCGGGCCGAAGCGGTGGCACCGATCATCATGAAGTTTCTCCAGGAAGAACGCTTGCGTGCGGTGATCCATCCGCAGCCGGCGCCCTACAGCAATACCTGAGCAGTAGCGGGTCAGGACGACCCTTACGCGCAACTTGGCCAGAACCGACTATGGTTCTGAACTGGCGTGCTTGTTGGCGAATTGACGAAGGAGTGTTGACCCATGCGTGACAGACCCGTAAATGTCCCGGCCCCCACACCCGCCGCGTTCATCAATGCACAAAGTGCAATCACCGGCCTGCGCGGCCGGGATCTGCTGTCGACCCTGCGCAGTGTCGCGGCCCATGGCTTGCGCAACCCGTTGCACAGCGCCCGCCATGCCCTGGCGCTGGGTGGGCAACTGGGTCGGGTGCTATTGGGTGAAACCGTACATGAGCCCAACCCCCACGACAGCCGCTTTGCCGACCCCACCTGGAAACTCAACCCCCTGTACCGGGGCAGCCTGCAAGCCTATTTGAGCTGGCAGAAACAGACCCGGCACTGGATCGACGACAGCCACTTGAGTGACGACGATCGCGCGCGTGCACACTTTGTCTTCTCGTTGCTCAACGATGCGGTGTCGCCGTCCAATACCCTGCTCAACCCGCTGGCGATCAAGGAGTTGCTCAACTCCGGTGGCAACAGCGTGGTACGCGGCATGGGCAATCTGTTCGATGACGTGCTGCACAACAACGGCCTGCCGCGCCAAGTCAGCAAGCAGGCGTTTGAGGTGGGCAAGACAGTCGCCACCACGCCAGGCTCGGTGGTGTTTCGCAATGAACTGCTGGAGTTGATCCAGTACAAGCCCATGAGCGAAAAACAGTACGCCAAGCCGCTGCTGGTGGTGCCGCCGCAAATCAACAAGTACTACATTTTCGATTTGAGCCCGGCCAACAGCTTCGTGCAATACGCCCTGAAGAACGGCCTGCAGGTGTTTATGGTCAGTTGGCGCAACCCGGATGTGCGCCATCGCGAATGGGGCCTGTCCACTTATGTGGCGGCGCTGGAAGAGGCGCTGAATATCTGCCGGGCAATCAGCGGCGCCCGTGAAGTGAACCTGATGGGCGCCTGCGCCGGTGGCCTGACCATCGCGGCCCTGCAAGGCCACCTGCAGGCCAAGCGCCAACAACGCCGGGTCGCCAGCGCCACCTACCTGGTCAGCCTGCTGGACAGCCAGATCGACAGCCCCGCCATGCTGTTTGCCGACGAACAGACCCTGGAGGCAGCCAAGCGCCGCTCCTACCAACAAGGGGTGCTGGATGGCCGCGACATGGCCAAGGTCTTCGCCTGGATGCGCCCCAACGACCTGATCTGGAACTACTGGATCAACAACTACCTGCTGGGCAAGGAACCACCGGCGTTCGACATCCTGTACTGGAACAACGACAACACCCGCTTGCCGGCAGCCTTGCACGGCGATCTGCTGGACTTCTTCAAGCACAACCCGCTGAGCCATCCCGGTGGCCTGGAAGTGTGTGGTACGCCCATCGATTTGCAGAAAGTCACGGTCGACAGCTTCAGCGTGGCCGGGATCAACGATCACATCACGCCGTGGGACGCAGTCTACCGCTCGACCTTGCTGCTGGGCGGTGAAAAACGCTTCGTGCTCTCCAACAGCGGGCACATCCAGAGCATCCTCAACCCCCCGGGCAACCCCAAGGCCAACTTTGTCGAAAACCTCAAGCTGAGCAGCGACCCGCGCGCCTGGTACTACGACGCCAGCCATATCGAGGGCAGTTGGTGGCCGCAGTGGCTTGAGTGGATCCAGCAACGCTCCGGAGTGCAGCGCGAGACCCTGACGGCCCTGGGCAACCAGAACTACCCACCGATGGAGGCGGCGCCCGGCACCTATGTGCGGGTTCGCTGACACCCTGGCCCCTTGAACACTAAGAAGACTGGATGAAAACCCGCGACCGTATCCTTGAATGTGCCCTGCAGTTGTTCAACCAAAAGGGCGAGCCGAATGTTTCAACCATGGAAGTGGCCAATGAAATGGGGATCAGCCCCGGCAACCTCTATTACCACTTCCATGGCAAGGAACCCCTGGTCATCGGGCTGTTCGAGCGCTTCCAGGGCGAACTGGCCCCACTGCTCGACCCACCGGCGCAAGTGCAGTTGGCGCCGGAGGATTACTGGTTGTTCCTGCACTTGATCGTCGAACGCATGGCGCACTATCGGTTCCTGTTCCAGGACCTGTCGAACCTCGCCGGGCGCTTGCCGAAGCTGGCCAAGGGCATTCGCAACCTGCTGACCGCACTCAAGCGCACCCTGGCTTCACTGTTGGCGCGGCTCAAGACCGAAGGCCAGTTGGTCAGCGAAACCCAGGCCCTGGGCCAACTGGTGGAGCAGATCACCATGACCCTGCTGTTTTCCCTGGATTACCAGCGGATTCTTGATCGCGAGGCTGAGGTGCGAGTCGTGGTCTATCAAGTGATGATGCTGGTGGCCCCGCACCTGTTGATGCCCGCACGCTTGGCGACCGAGCGTTTCGCCCTGCGTTACCTGGATGACCCGGTTTGACGGTCAAGGCCGAACCCCGCCTGTGGAAGGGGCCAGGTTCAGCCTCCCGTCAGGTTATCCCGACTTCCTGAACTGGTGCGTGAACTTGAACAGTTCACTGTCGCTGCTGATTCCCAACTTTCGATAAGCCGATTGTTTTTGTGTGCTGATCGTACTTGCACTACGCGAGAACTTTGCCGCAATTGAGTTCACCGACATACCATCCAAAAAACACCGCAGTACTTCTTGCTCCTTGGGTGAGAGACAAGCGTTCAATTGCAACGGCGTTGCAAAGTCCATTTTCGACTTCATGCTCGCGACCTCAAGCACCGATTGCATGCCCTGCAGGGCTGGCACCATACAAGGTTGCAGGTATATGCGGCCCTGGGCGACGGTGCGAATCGCCGTAATCAACTCCGTCAAGTTCTGGGTTTTACCCAGAATCCCCCAACATCCCGCTTTCAATGACAGTGAAACCGTGGCCGGCGTGTAGTGCGAACAGACAATCAACGGCCGGCACTGCCTGAAACGCCTGTTCAGCGCCTGGATCAGGCTGATGCCATCGCTGTCCGAGGGGGCCAGGATAAAGTCCATGACCACCACATCCACCGGGCGCCGGGCCAGCGCTTCCAACAACTCCCGCCCCGTTCCGAATGATCCGACCACGTCCAGATCGGTCTCTTTGCGCAAGCCCAGCTCGATGCCCTGGCGGACCATTGCGTGGTCGTCCAGCAGCATGACGGTATAAGGGGTGGCAATTGAAGTAGGCATAAATAGCCTCGCTTAAATGAATGCAGCAGCACATACCTGATCTGTTACTGCAAGCACGGTATACCCGGCCACACACTAGGATCAATACAACACAGCAATAAGTTAGATGCCTACAGCAATTACCTACAGACCATTCTTAGTACTACAGAAAATTCTGGAATTTATTAATTTTGTTTTCGAACAATTACGAGACAAAACTCGCTACTTCTCTATAGATGCAACGCGCGCAAACAGACAAATTAGGGCTCCCCGCCATTTAAGCACCCAGCGTTTGAAACACTGGCGGGCCACCCCGATGACTCACGACTGGAAACACGATGAAAGGCAACACTGTATCCACGCTTACAGCCGCGCTGGCCTTGGCCGCCGCAGTTTCACAAGCCGCCCACGCAGCAGATGGCGTTATCAACTTCAGCGGTCTGGTGACCGATGTCACCTGCACGATCGAGGGCGCAGCACCGGGCTCTGGGGCAGTGGTCAAGGACATCAACCTGGGGGGCGTGTCGGCTGCGCGCCTGGCCGTCGCAGGCAATCGCGCCAACCTCACGGGCTTCACCATCCGTATTGGCGCCCCCGGCGAAGGCAGTTGCACCAACGGGCGCACCGCCATGGTGGCCTTTGACCCGACCAGCCCGGCCATTGATGTGGCAACCGGGCGCTTGAACATCGACGGTTACGATAATCCGTCCGACAGCAGCAACGCCAAGAACGTACAGATCGAAGTCACCAACCGCGATGGCACGCCGATCAATCTTTACAGCGAGAAATCCACCGGTGTGGTGATCGCCGACAACCAGGCACTGATCCCCCTGGCTGCGCAAATGTACGCCAGCGCGCCTGCCACCGAAGGCAAGGTCAAGACCCGTGTCGGCTTTTTGATCGAGTACGCCGAGTAAGGGCGCAACCAGCCTTGCCAGTGTCGACCTGCGTGAATCGCGCAGGTCGGTACTGCCTGATGCGAAGAGATTTCAGACAATGAAAACAACAAACTGCCGGGTGCTGCTCGCCTGTGCCTGCTGCTTGTTATTGCTACTGCCCCCGCCATCCCATGCCGGGGTGATTGTTCACGGCACACGGGTGATCTACCCCGCGCAACAGCAGGAGGTGGTGGTGCGCCTGGAGAACAAAGGGACACGTCCCGCGCTGGTGCAAGCCTGGCTGGACGCCGGTGATCGGCATTCGCCCCCCGCGGCGGCGAAAACCCCGTTCACCCTGTCGCCACCGATCTTGCGCATCGAGCCCCACCAGCAACAGGCGATACGCCTGCGGTACACCGGCGAGCCGATAGCCGAGGACCGCGAAAGCCTGTTCTGGCTCAACGTGCTGGAAGTGCCGCCGCTTGCCACCGACGCGATGCAAAAGAACCAGATTGAATTGTCATTCCGCACCCGCTTGCGCGTCTTTCTGCGCCCACAAGCCCTGCCTTACCCGGTCGACAGCGCGCCGGCAAAACTGCAATGGCAACTGCTGGCCCACGAACAAGGCCTGGCCCTGCAAGCCAGCAACCCGACGCCGTACCATATTTCGCTTGCCTCGATCGAGTTGTTGAGCGATGGCCAACGCTTCAGTAAAGCGCCGAACAAAGCCGCCGATGACAGCCTGCTGCTACCGGGTGGAGGCGTGAAGGTGTTTGCACTCCCCCTGCTACGCCAGCGCCCCCACGGCGAGGCCAAAGTGGAGTTCACCACGGTCAGCGATTTTGGCGCCCGCGTACGCCATTCCGTTGACCTTGGCCCTACGCCCGCCAAGCGAGTCACGCCATGAGTGCCACCACCCGCTTCATGACGTTGACCGTTGCGCTGTTGAGCAGCGCCGCCGTGCAAGCGAGCGTTATCGTCAACAGCACCCGCATTGTCTATCCACAGAACGACAACGAAGTGACCGTCCGGCTGGAGAGCAAGAACCAGGCTCCGGTGCTGGTCCAGGCGTGGCTGGACAGCGGCGATGAACAATCCACCCCGGACGTGGCCACTGCACCTTTTGTGGTCATCCCGCCGATTTTTCGCATGGAGCCTGGCAAGCAACAGGTTGTGCGTCTGGCTTATACCGGCCAGAACCTGCCCTCGGCCCAGGAAGGCCTGTTCTGGTTCAACCTGCTGGAGGTGCCCTCACAGCGCCAGGGCGCTGCACAGAGCAATCAGTTTCAGCTGGCTTTCCGCTCGCGCATCAAGCTGTTCCTGCGCCCGGCCAACCTGCCCTACGGAGTCGAGGCCGCGCCCGGCAAGCTGCAGTGGCAGCGCGTGGCCACCGAGCAGGGCCAGGCTTTGGACGTGTTCAATCCAAGCCCTTACCACGTGACCTTCGAACAGATCCGCGTGCGGGTGGCAGAGCAGCAGCACGTGCGCGAACCCGCGGCCTCGGGTGCTGAAAACATGGTGATACCCGGTGGCCGCCAGCGCTTCGCCTTACCTCGGCTCACCGCGCCTTTGAACAGCTGCGCGACTGTGGCGTTTGAGACACTGGATGATTTCGGGGCAAAGGTGCGGCACACCACCGAGGTCTGTCCATGATGGGCCAATGACGGCATCGGTAATGGGAGCTGTGGCGGGCTTTGTTGGGGCTGCTTCGCAGCCCAGCGCGGGCGATGCGGCGTTCCGACAAGCCCGCTCGCCACAGTAAGCCCGCTGGCCACAGCAGGCGCCGCGCGATATGGGGCGGCGCGGATTAATTCTTCAACACATGCCTTCGCTGAATGCCCACTGCCCGGGGTAGGGACGCCCTATGCCGGGATTTGGACAGCACTTGCCTTTGAGAATCGTAGATATGAGTTTCAACACCCTGGTGCCTAGCCTGCTGCTGAGCGGCGCCTATGCCATGGGCGCCCACAGTGCCGAACACGTCGAGTTCAACCCGGCCTTCTTCGCCGGTGCAGCAGCGGGTTTGCAGGTCGATATTGCCAAGTTCAACCAGGGTAACGTGGTGCTGCCCGGCAGTTACCGCACCGAGGTACACCTCAACGGGCAGTGGATCGGACGCGAAACCTTGACCTTCGTCGCACTCGACGGCCAGCGTAGCGCCCAGGTGTGCCTGGAGCGTGATGCGCTGCAGCGGTTTGGTATCGACCTGGGCAACGCCGCATTTGCCCCCTGCGCCGATATCGCCACTTATCTGCCTGGCGCCAGCGGCCAATTTGACCCAGGCGAAAACCGCCTGGACCTGCAGGTGCCACAGGTTTACCTGGCTCGCCAGGCGCGGGGCTACATCGACCCACGGCACTGGGACAGCGGCATCGATGCCGCCTTTGTGCGCTACAACGCCAATACCTTCAGCACCCAGGCCGGCGGGCGCTCACGGGGCTCGATGTACCTGGGCCTCAACACCGGGCTCAATCTGGGTGATTGGCACTGGCGTCACGACGCCAGTTACAGCCACTCCAACAATGCCAGCGGCTATCAAAGCAACGCCACCTATGTGCAGCGCGAGCTGAGCGCGTGGCAATCACAGTTGATGGTGGGCGAAATCTACACACCGGGCGAGCTGTTCGACAGCGTGCGCCTGCGCGGTGCCAGTGTGTCGAGTGATGACCGCATGCTGCCGGACTCCCTGACCGGTTTTGCGCCCGTGGTGCGCGGCGTCGCCGAGACCAACGCCCGCGTCAGCGTGCGCCAGCGCGGCGTGTTGTTGGACGAAGTCTCCGTCGCGCCTGGCCCCTTTGTGCTCAAGGACTTTTCCCCGACCGGTTATGGCGGAGACCTGAGCGTGACGATCACCGAAGCCGACGGGCGCCAGCGCGCGTTCATCGTGCCGTTCGCCGCCAATGCCAACCTGCTGCGTCCCGGCTATCACCGCCACTCGTTGAGTGTCGGTCAACTTGATGAAATCGGCCTGCGGCATCCGCCCAGCCTGGTGCAGGCCACTTATCAGCATGGCCTGAACAATCTGCTGACCGGCTACACCGGCGCCATGATGGGTGACGACTACCAATCGCAGTTGCTGGGCACGGCATTCAATACGCCATGGGGTGCGCTGTCTGTCGACCTGACCCATTCAAATGCCCATCTGCCGGGTCACGGCTCCCGTGACGGGCAGAGCGTACAACTGCGCTACAGCAAGAACTTCGCAGACACCGGCACCCACTTTGCCCTTGGCGCTTACCGTTACTCCACCACCGGTTTCCTGAGCCTGGGCGACGCTGCGCGCATTCGCGACCTCGCCATCGACGGGCTGAACCTGGACGACGTGACCCGCCTGCGCGCCCGCACGGACCTGAGCCTGAGCCAGGGCGTGGGCAGCGGTTCGGTGTACCTGACAGGTTCTGCACAAAACTACTGGAACCGCGCGCAGGGCAACCTGACGTTCACGGCGGGGTACAGCAGCACCTGGAAAGGCCTTCACTACACCGTCAGCGCCCAACGCAGCCGTGACGTGCTCAGTGAAAGGGTCACTCAGCAAGTAGACGTCACCTTGAGCCTGCCACTGGGCAGCGGCGCCCGCTCGCCAACCTTGACTACCACGGCCTACCGCGGCGACCAAGGCAGCGGTGAGCGGATCAGCCTGGGCGGCAGCCTGGGCGAACACAGTCAACTGAGCTACAGCGTCAGCCGCAGCCGGGCCCAGGGCAGCGGCAGCACCACCAGCGCCGACGCGAAATACCAGACAAACCATGGCGTGCTGTCTGCCGGTTATGGCCAGAGCGACGCCTACCGTTCGACCTCCCTGGGCATGACCGGGGGCATTGTCGCCCACTCGGGCGGGGTGATTTTTGCCCCCGAACTGGGCGATACCCTGGGCATCGTCCAAGCCCCCGACGCCCAGGGCGCGCAAATCAATGGTCACCACCGTTCGCAAGTCACCGACGGCGGCTTTGCCGTGGTGCCCCACCTGACGCCCTACCGCCAGAACATCGTCGAACTGGACCCCAAGGACCTGCCCGTCGATGTCGAGCTCAAGACGGCCTCGCAGAATGTGGCGCCCCGCGCCGGTTCGGTGGTCAAGCTGCAATTCGGCACGATCAGCGGTCAGGCCTTATTGATCACGGCACCGCGCCAGGACCGCAGCCCGCTGCCGTTCGGTGCCGATGTGTTCGACGAGGACGGTGCCAGCGTCGGAGTTGTCGGCCAGGGCGGCAAAGCGTTTGTCCGCGTGGCCCGCCCGTTGGGCCAATTGACCGTCAGGTGGGGCGCCGACGCCAGCACCGCGTGCCAGTTGCACTACGACGTGAACGCCCAGGCGCAGGCGGCTGGCACCCAGCGGCTGCGTCATCTGCACGCAGGCACCTGCCGGGGCGATGCAGCCAACGCCGCGTTGTAGACAGCCACGCACACGCCCTATTTCCCAGCGCAGGACTGACGATGAAACACCCCATCAAACTCATTGCAACACTGCTAATGTCCGGCCTCTCGAGCGCCGCGCACGCCGCGTGCGACCGGTATCAGAACGACACACTGACCCTCAACATGCCCGCCACTGTCACCGTACCGGCCAGTCTCCCGGTGGGTGCCGAAATTTTCAGTGGTACCTTCAGCGGCACAGCGCAGGCCTTCACCACGAACTGCCCCACCTGGACACTGTTGACGATCACCGGGCGCTACCAGACCAAAGACCCCGGCTACCCAGCGGCCTATCGCACCGAAGCGCCAGGTGTGGGCGTACGCCTGAGACTCACGAATGCCGCAGGCATCGATTATCCGTTCGCATTGCATAACCAGCAGAGCAGATTCTCAGGACAAGTCCACAGCTTCACCGGCGCGACGCTGAAGTTCTATAAAACCGGGCCGGTCACCGACGGTACCCTCCCGGCCGGGGCCATCCGGGTGAACCGGATGGACAACACCCCGGAGAGTTTCACCCTGCTGCTCGGCAACGCCGTGCGGTTTGTCAGCCCTGCTGCCACCTGCGACCTGGCAACCGGGGACGTCAACCGCACCATTGCACTCGATCCGGTCAAGGTCAGTACTTTGCAAAACGCCACCTTCACCGGCGCCCGCGACTTCGAGCTCACTGCGATCTGCCAGGATGCCTCCCAGGTCACTTTCCGTTTTTCCGGCACCCCCGCCGGGGGCAACAACGCCCTCTTCGCCAATACCGGCACTGCCGGCGGCGTCGCACTGTGGCTGTATTCGCGGATCAATGGCGCAGTCCAGAACATCAACGCCGACGGCACCAGCGACACACGCACGGTGGTGGTTTCCGGCGATCGCGCAGTCCTGCCGCTGGGCGCGGCTTACCACACAAACGGCACGGTCAGCCAAGGCACCCTCCTCAGCACCGCTACCGTCAACATCACCTACAACTGAATCCCGGAGAACTATCTAATGAGCACCCGCAGACTCTCGCTACTGCTGGCCGTGACGGCTGGCCTCGCGGCCAATACGGCGCACGCAAATGCCACGGGCACCCTGCACTTCAACGGCCAGGTCGAGGCCGGCACGTGCAACCTGGCCGCCGGCGACGAAAACCGCACCTTTACGCTGCCGGCCATCAAGATCTCCGACTTCGATGCCGCGCCGAGTGCGGGCGCGTTTGATTTCGAGATTTCGGCCGATTGCGAATCGGACATCCGCCACGTGACGTTCCTGTTCGCCGGCACGCCGTCGACCGGCAATCCGGCATTGTTTTCCAATACGGGGACATCGAAAGGCACGGCCTTGTGGTTGGCACACCGCGCGTCCCCGGTTTTTGCGATTGCTGCCAATGGCAACGTGGCCAAACGCAGCCGCAAGATTGCAACGAACAGCCACAAGGCGGTGATCCCGCTCACGGCGGCGTACCATAAAACCGGCGCAGCGATCAGCCAAGGCACGCTGGTGAGCGCGGTGACCGTTTCAATCACCTACAACTGATGGGTTTGGATGGCGCTGGCGAAATAGCTCGTTGTGCACAATAAAAAACGCCCGACCTTTGCAGGCCGGGCGTTTTCAGGTGTCCCGTAACGATCAGGACTGACTGGTAGGCGGGGTTACCGGCGTGACAGTCGGGGTAGCCGCAGCGGGCGTCGGCGCAGTGGCCGAGTTGGTCGCGGATGCCGTCGTTGCGGGTTTGGCCGCAACGGCTGGCTTTGGTGCTGCTGGCTTCTTGGCTACAGCCGGCTTTTTCGCCGCAGGCTTTGCAGCAGGTTTGGCCGCTGCAGGCTTGGCGGCCGGTTTGGCTGCAACGGGCTTGGCCGCAGGTTTCGCCGCAGCGGTTTTTGCCGCTGGCTTGGCTGCTGGCTTGGCGGCCGGTTTCGCGGCTGGCTTGGCCACAGGTTTTGCAGCAGCTTTGGCAGCCACTGGTTTCTTGGCCGCAGGTTTGGCTGCGGCCGTTTTTGCCGCAGGCTTGGCAGCTGCCTTGGCCGCAGGCTTAGCGGCAGGTTTGGCGGCGGCCTTGACCAACGGTTTGGCTGCGGTTTTCGCTGCAGGCTTGGCTGCCGCGGTTTTCGCAACCGGCTTGGCAGCAGGTTTTGCCGCCGCTTTGGCGGGAGCCACTTTGGCGCCGGTCAGTTTCTCGATCTGCTTGGTCAGGGTATCGACCTTGCTGTGCAGCGCCTTCACTTCATTGCGGCTGGGCACGCCCAGGCGCGAAATGGCACTGTTAAGACGCTTGTCGAGTGCACCTTCCAGTTCGCCCCAGGTACCCAGGACCTGTTTTTTGGCATCACTGATACGGGACTTGGCAGAGCTGGCGCTCGCCTTGGCCGCATCGACTTGTTTACCGACGGTGCTCTTGGTCAACTTCTCGGCCTTCTCGCCGTCTTTAACCAAAGTCTCGAAGAGTTTGCTGCCGTCACTGTCGATCTTCGAGTACACGCCTAAACCAGCCAGCCAGATCTTGCGGGAGTATTCTTCAACTTTCCCGACCCAAGAGCTGCCTTCTTTCTGAGTAGTCTTTTTAACAGCCATCCGATGTCTCCTTAGTGTTTACGCGCGACACGTTCGAGCAATGCCGTTAGCTCATCGAGCTTAGCAGAGAGTGTCTCCACGTCATGTTTAGACGCAATGCCGATACGATTCAAGGCACTTGCGACACGCGCATCAAAAGCCTTCTCGACTTTATCCAGTTGCACTTCCACACGACCTTTGACGTCGCAGACATTGCTCTTGACGTAATCAATCTGACTGTTGGCTGCATCAAGTTGTTCATTCACAACTTTTTTGCCTTTGCTTTCAACATGTTGACCGGACTTAACGAGTTCCTTGAAATACTCGCTGCCTTCGCTGCCGACCTTCGCGTAAGCCCCCAAACCCGCCAACCAGATCTTGCGAGCATAGGTTTTAACCTCACTCAGAGCGTTGTTTTGGGTGTCGATTTTTTTCTTCAAAATAACTTTGGCCATGGTGCACCTCACGCATAAAAGGGTGGAGGAACTGCCCACAGGAGTTGAGGGCTGACTACAAAGTAGGGAGAAAAATTAGAATCGGCACCCTAACAAGCAGCCCTTTCAAAGGCGCTCAAGTACCACTACGTGCCTAGTCGTGGCGAGGGGGCTTGTCGGAGCGCCGCATCGCCCCCGCTGGGCTGCGCAGCAGCCCCAAAGCCTGGCACCTCGGTGTATCTGATAAAAATGAGGTGTGCCTTATTGGGGCTGCTGCGCAGCCCAGCGGGGGTGCCCCCTCGCCACAACAGCCTGCTTGCCACAGTTGAGTGTTTGCGCTGCAAGTACAGGTCAGGCCAGTGCCTTATCCAAGGCCTTTTCGATTTCCGACTTGATGGTGCCACTCATGGCCGACATCAATAGACCCAGTTCCACCTCGATCCTTAAAGAGTCCTCGGCTACTTTCACCGTGCCTTTGACCCCGGAACGCTTGAGGTTCAGCGTATCGCCGGACCACGACGGCTCAAGGCCGTATTGTTCCTTGAGTTTGTGCGCCAACTTGTCGGCCTTCGCCCTGGCGACTTCTTTGCCAAGTGTATGGGCACGTTCAACCTGTATCCGGGCCATGTGAATGACTCCTCGCTGCAAAGACTTATTGAGCCCCTTGTTTACCCGGCCATGCGGCAAAAGGTCTCGGTGGCGATCTATCTTACCTTCAGCCTTGCCAAGACAAAGCAGGCCCTGGGGATTATCATGTCCCGCATTCTCTTTTGGTGACAGCGATATGACTGATCAGCGCAAAGGCAGCGATGCCGAACCCACCACTCACTTCGGCTTCAAGAACGTCCCGGAAAGCCAGAAAGCGGAAAAAGTCGCTGAAGTGTTCCACTCCGTGGCCGCCAAGTACGACCTGATGAACGACGTACTGTCGGGCGGCATGCACCGCCTGTGGAAACGGTTCACTATCGAGTTGTCGGGCGTGCGCACCGGCAATCGGGTGCTGGACATCGCCGGCGGCACAGGCGACCTGGCAGCCAAGTTCTCCAAGCTCGTTGGCCCTACCGGCCAGGTGGTATTGGCCGACATCAATGGCTCGATGCTCAAGGTGGGCCGCGATCGCCTGCTGGACAAGGGCGTGGCGGGCAATATCGAGTTCGTCCAGGCCGACGCTGAAAAGCTGCCGTTCCCCGACAACCATTTCGACTGCGTGACCATCGCCTTCGGCCTGCGCAACGTGACCCATAAAGAAGACGCCCTGCGCTCGATGCTGCGGGTGCTCAAGCCGGGCGGCCGCCTGCTGGTGCTGGAGTTCTCCAAGCCGACCAACGCGCTGATGTCCAAGGTCTACGACACCTACTCGTTCGCCTTCATGCCGTTGATGGGCAAGCTGATCACCAATGACGCCGAAAGCTATCGCTACCTGGCCGAATCGATCCGCATGCACCCGAACCAGGAAACCCTGAAGTCGATGATGGTCGAGGCCGGTTTCGACCGCGTGACCTACCACAACATGACCTCCGGCATCGTTGCCCTGCACCGCGGCATCAAACCCTGATGTTGTTCACGGGCCTTCTCGCCAGCGTCGAACACGGCCTCAACCGTGTCCTGCGCCTGGACAGCACCGCTCTGGCGCGGCTGGCGCACCTCAATGGCAAGATCATTGCCGTCGATTGCACCAGCCCCGCCTTGCAACTGTTCATCCTGCCCAGCGATGAAGGCCTGTTGCTGGCGGCACATTGGGCCGCCGATGCCGACTGCACCCTGCGTGCCTCCGGCTCAAGCCTGCTGCGCCTGGCCATGAGCCGGGACAAGACCGCGATCCTGCACGGCCCGGACGTGGAGCTTGAAGGCGATAGCGCGGTGCTGATGGACCTGGCCGCCGTGCTGCAAGACCTGGAGCTGGACTGGGAATACGAGCTGTCCCGCTGGCTGGGCCCCGTGGCCACCCAACTGATCAGCGGGCACCTGCGCAGCCGCTCGCGCTGGTACCAGCAGGGCTTCGCCAGCCTCAATCAAAACCTCGCCGAATACCTGAGCGAAGAATCGCGCACCCTCGTCGGACAACGGGAAGCCGAAGCGCGCTTTCGTGAACTCGACCAGGCCAAACTCGACCTGGAACGGCTTGAGGCGCGCTTCGAGCGCCTGAGCCGCTCCCTTGATCCAAGCGATAACGCATGAAGCTGCTCGCCGTCCGCCGTCTGTTCCGAATCCAACGCGTCGTCATTCGCTACCGCCTCGATGACCTGCTGTTCGCCCTGCCGCTGCCGTGGTTTCTGCTGGCGGTGCGCTATGTGCTGCCGTGGCGCTGGTTCCCGCGCAAGACCCTGGACCTGAGCCGTGGTGCGCGCCTGCGCCTGGCCTTGCAGGACCTGGGGCCGATCTTCATCAAGTTCGGGCAGATCCTGTCCACCCGCCGTGACCTGCTGCCCGAAGATATCGCCGACGAGCTGATGCTGCTGCAAGACCGCGTGCCGCCGTTCGACTCACAGCAATCGATGAAGCTGATCGAAGAACAGCTGGGCAAGAAAATCAGCGAAGTGTTCAGCCGGTTCGACGTCGAGCCCCTGGCCTCGGCTTCGGTCGCCCAGGTGCATGCCGCGCAGCTGAAAACCGGCGAAGAAGTCGTGGTCAAGGTGATCCGCCCTGGCCTCAAGCCGATCATCGGCCAGGACCTGGCGTGGCTGTTCATCCTTGCCCGCGCCGCCGAGCGGTTCTCTGCCGATGCGCGCCTGCTGCACCCGGTGGACGTGGTCGCCGACTACGAAAAAACCATCTACGACGAACTCGACCTGCTGCGCGAGGCGGCCAACGCCAGCCAGCTCAAGCGTAACTTCGAGGGCTCGCCGCTGCTGTATGTGCCGCAGGTGTATTGGGACTGGTGCCGGCCGAAAGTGCTGGTGATGGAGCGTATCTACGGGGTGCAGGTCACCGACCTGGCGACCCTGGCCGACCAGCGCACCGATATGAAGATGCTCGCCGAGCGCGGTGTGGAGATTTTCTTCACCCAGGTGTTTCGCGACAGTTTCTTCCACGCCGACATGCACCCCGGCAATATCTTCGTCAGTACGGTGAACCCGTGGAGCCCGCAGTACATCGCCATCGACTGCGGCATCGTCGGCAGCCTCACCCCCGAGGACCAGGACTACCTGGCGCGCAACCTGTTTGCCTTCTTCAAGCGTGACTACCGCCGCGTGGCGCAATTGCACATCGATTCGGGCTGGGTGCCGGCCGAAACCAAGCTCAATGAATTCGAAGCGGCGATCCGCACCGTGTGCGAGCCGATCTTCGAAAAACCGTTAAAAGATATTTCCTTCGGCCAGGTACTGATGCGCCTGTTCCAGACGGCCCGGCGCTTCAATATGGAAGTGCAGCCGCAACTGGTATTGCTGCAAAAGACCCTGCTCAATATCGAAGGCCTGGGCCGCCAGCTGTACCCGGACCTGGACCTGTGGAACACCGCACAACCGTTCCTTGAACGCTGGATGCGCGAGCGCGTCAGCCCGAAAACACTGTTGGGCAACCTGCAAAGCCAGGTCGAGCAACTGCCGCACCTGGCCAACATGACCCGCGACCTGCTCGAACGCATGTCCCAGCCCCACGCCAAGGACCCGGCGCCGCCGTGGCACCAGCGCAAGGACGACTGGTTCCTGCGCCTGCTGGGCGCGGCGCACCTGGGCGCTGGCGCGGTGCTTGCCGTCGGCGGGCCGTTGCACGAACTGGGTCACTGGCCGGCCGCAATCATGGTCGCCGTGGGCCTTTATCTGGTCGTGCGTCGATAGGCCGACCGGTTATACACTGTTGCACAATGCCGGGGCGGGCCACGCACGGCTGTCGGAGTCGAAGATGAAAGACTGGCTGGACGAGATCAAGTGGGACAGTGACGGCCTGGTGCCAGCCATTGCCCAGGACCACAAGACCGGGCGCATCCTGATGATGGCCTGGATGAACCGCGAGGCCCTGAGCCTGACTGCCGCCGAGCAGCGTGCCATCTACTGGTCACGTTCCCGTGGCAAACTGTGGCGCAAGGGCGAAGAGTCCGGGCATGTGCAAAAACTGCACGAGATGCGCCTGGATTGCGACGCCGATGTGATCGTGCTGATGGTCGAGCAGATCGGCGACATCGCCTGTCATACCGGCCGCCACAGCTGCTTCTACCGGGTGTTCGAGAACGGCGCGTGGAAAACCGTCGAGCCGGTGCTCAAAGACCCGCACGCCATTTACTCGGCAGGACATTGAACATGAGCGATACCCTGAACCGTGTGGCCCAGGTGCTGGAAGACCGCAAAGGTGCGGACGCCGACAGCTCCTATGTCGCCAGCCTGTACCACAAGGGTCTGAACAAGATTCTGGAAAAACTCGGCGAAGAATCCGTCGAGACCATCATCGCCGCCAAGGATGCCGAAATCAGCGGCGACTACAGCGATGTAATCTATGAGACCGCCGACTTGTGGTTCCATAGCCTGGTGATGCTCGCCCAACTGGGGCAGCACCCACAGGCCGTGCTGGATGAACTGGACCGTCGCTTCGGCTTGTCCGGGCACGCCGAAAAGGCCTCGCGCCCGTCCGCCTGAATAACTTTCTGACTGAGGAATTGCAGCATGGGCATTTTTGACTGGAAACACTGGATCGTCATTCTCGTGGTAGTCGTCCTGGTGTTCGGTACCAAGAAACTGAAGAACCTGGGCACCGATGTCGGCGAATCCATCAAGGGCTTTCGCAAGGCCATGAACGACGACGAAAAACCGGCCGATGCCGGCGCCAACCCGATTCCTCCGGCGCAACCTGTACACCCCCAAGCCGCGCAGCCGATCACTGAGCGTCGCACCTTCGACGTACAGGCCGAGAAAGTCGAAGAGCCGTCCCGCAAAGACTCGTGAGCACTGACTAATGTTTGGTATCAGCTTCTCTGAACTGCTGCTCGTCGGCCTTGTTGCCCTGTTGGTGCTGGGGCCTGAACGCCTGCCCGGCGCCGCACGCACGGCCGGCCTGTGGGTCGGGCGCCTGAAACGCAGTTTCAACGCCATCAAACAGGAAGTTGAACGGGAAATCGGCGCCGACGAGATCCGCCGGCAACTGCACAACGAACACATTCTGTCCCTGGAGCAGGAAGCGCGGAAAATTCTCGCGCCCCAGCAACAGGCGCCGACACCGGTTGAGCCGGTGGCCGAGCAGAGCATTGCGCCAGTGGCCCAAACCACCCCGGCCGCAACGCCCGTGCCCCCAGCAGAACCAGCGCCGACGCCTGCCGCGTCGCCCGCTCCCCACGACCCTACATTGCCACCGCGAGCCCCATGAGCGCTGATAAACCGGAAAACGACCAGCACATGCCGCTGGTCTCGCACCTCACCGAGTTGCGCACCCGCCTGCTGCGGTGTGTCGCGGCGATCTTCGTGATTTTTGCCGGGCTGTTTGCCTTTACCCAGCAGATCTACACCTTTGTCTCCACGCCACTGCGCGAGTACCTGCCGGTGGGCGCGACGATGATCGCCACCGACGTGTCCTCGCCGTTCCTGACGCCGCTCAAGCTGACGATGATGGTTTCGCTGTTTTTGGCGATCCCGGTGATCCTGCACCAGATCTGGGGCTTTATCGCCCCGGGCTTGTACAAGCATGAAAAGCGCATCGCAGTGCCGCTGCTGGTGTCGAGCATCATGCTGTTCTACACCGGCATGGCGTTTGCGTACTTCCTGGTGTTCCCGCTGATCTTCAAGTTCTTCGCCGCCGCCACCCCGGCCGGCGTGGAAATGATGACCGACATCACCAGCTACCTCGACTTCGTGATGACGCTGTTCTTCGCCTTTGGCGTGGCCTTCGAGATCCCGGTGGCGGTGGTATTGCTGGTGTGGATCGGCGTGGTCGACGTGCAGTACCTGCGCAAGATCCGCCCTTACGTGATCATCGGCTGCTTCGTGGTCGGCATGATCCTGACCCCGCCGGATATCTTCTCGCAAACCTTGCTGGCCGTGCCGATGTGGATGCTGTTTGAAGTAGGCATCCTGTTTGGCAGCCTGGTGAGCAAGCGTGGCGAACACCCGGATGACCAACCCGCCGATGACGACCAGCCGCCAGCGACACAACCGTGAACCTGCTGCTGCTTGAAGACGCCGACTTTATCGCGGCCGACCGGGTGGTGCTGCGTGACCGACGCCTGGTGCACATGCAGCAAGTGCATCGTGCGGCGGTCGGCGACAGCCTGCGCGTGGGGCGCATTGGCGCTCTAATGGGCAATGCCCAGCTGCTGCGCCTGGAAGCGGACGAGGCCGAGCTGCAAATCACCCTCGACCAGCCGCCACCGGCCAAACTGCCACTGACGTTACTGCTGGCCCTGCCGCGCCCGAAGATGCTCCGTCGGGTGTTGCAGACGGTGGCGTCCATGGGCGTGCCACGGGTGGTGCTGGTCAACAGCTATCGGGTCGAGAAGAGCTTCTGGCAGACGCCCTTCCTGGAGCCCGAAGCGGTTCGCGAACAACTGATCCTTGGCCTGGAACAAGCCCGGGATACCGTGTTGCCCGAGATCATCATCGAAAAGCGCTTCAAGCCCTTCGTCGAAGACCGCCTGCCGGCCCTGGCCCAGGGCACCCTTGGCCTGGTCGGGCACCCCGGCGCGTACCCGCCCTGCCCTCGCGATGTGGATGAGCCGGTGACCCTGGCCATCGGTCCCGAAGGTGGCTGGATCCCCTATGAGGTGGATTTGCTGGCCAAGGCCGGATTGCAGCCGGTGCAGCTGGGTGCGCGGATCCTGCGGGTAGAAACCGCCGTCACCGCGCTGCTGGCCCGCCTCTTCTAACCCGCTCTGATAGACCACTGAAATCTCCTGTAGAAGCGAGCTTGCTCGCGAAAAACTTGAGAGCCGCGCGTTCATTTAGCAAGTACCCGTTATCGTTGACAATTTTCGCGAGCAAGCTCGCTCCTACAGAATCGCGCGTGCATGCCGATACCCTCAGGATAAGTCCAAGCCTTGTTCAGGGGAGTTCACCGCATGCACCGTTGGCTAGCTGAAAAACTGGGAAATGTGAGCGTCAATCGCAAGCTGAGCGTGGGCTTTGGCCTGGTGTTGCTCCTCACGCTTCTGATCACCTTCACTGGCTGGACGGGCCTTAGCGGCGTGATCAGCCGGGGCGATAAACTGGGCTTTATTTCCAGCCTCAATGAACTGACCAAAGACCTGCGCCAGGCCCGCCTGGACTATGAAATGCGCCGTGGCGAACAGGGTCCCGGGCTGGTCAACGAGCTGATGGAAAAACTCGACAGCGGCCTCAAGACCGCGCGTAGCCAGATCGAGCAGCCGGCCGATGTCGCCTTGATCGACGAGCAACTGGCTGCCGTCGCCAAGTACAAGCAGTCCTTCAGCGCCATGGTCCAGGCTGGCGCCCATCGCGAAGACGCCCGCAGCAAACTCGGCGCCACCGCTGACAACGCCGTCGCCCGCGTGTCGGAGATCGAAAAGAGCCTGCTGCAAGGCGACAGCGTCAGCCAATTCAACAGCGTGATCGACTTGAGCAAGTTGATCCAACAGGCGCGCTTCCAGGTACGTGGCTACACCTATAGCGCCAAGGTCGAGGCCGAGCAGCCGGCCCTGGACGCCATCGCCAACGCCCTGAAAAACGCCGACAGCCTGCGCAGTCAATTGCCGGAGCAATACAGCGCCAACCTGCAAGAGGCCAGCGACTCCCTCAAGGCCTACCTCGCGGCAGTCAGCCAGTTCCGTGATTCCCAGGTGGCCAGCGCCGCAGCCCTCAAGGCCATGGCTGAACAAGGCGACCTGCTGTTCGACCGCAGCAAAAAACTCACAGCCTCACAAACCATCATCCGCGACGCCGACGCTGCACAGGCCAAGTTCCTGTTGATGCTCGCCACCGCCCTGGCGCTGGTCTTCGGCATCGTGGCGGCCTGGGCGATCACCCGCCAGATCGTGATTCCACTGAGCCAGACCCTCAAGGTCGCCGAGCGGGTCGCTGCCGGTGACCTGACCCACGACCTGGTCTCGCAACGCCAGGACGAACTGGGCCAACTGCAACGTGCCATGCAAAGCATGACCATGGGCCTGCGCGACTTGATCGGCGGGATCAGCGACGGCGTGACGCAGATCGCCAGTGCTGCCGAAGAGTTGTCGGCCGTTACCGAGCAGACCAGCGCCGGGGTCAACAGCCAGAAGGTCGAGACTGACCAGGTCGCCACCGCCATGAACGAAATGGCCGCCACCGTGCAGGAAGTGGCGCGCAATGCCGAAGAGGCTTCCGAAGCCGCCGTCGCCGCCGACCAACAGGCCCGCGAAGGTGACAGAGTGGTCGGCGAGGCCATCGCCCAGATCGAGCGCCTGGCCGGCGAAGTCGGCAACTCCACCGAGGCCATGGGCCATCTCAAGCGCGAAAGCGACAAGATCGGCAGCGTCCTGGACGTGATCAAGTCCGTGGCCCAACAAACCAACCTGCTGGCACTCAACGCCGCTATTGAAGCCGCACGCGCCGGGGAAGCCGGTCGTGGCTTCGCGGTGGTGGCCGATGAGGTGCGCAGCCTGGCGCAACGCACGCAGAAATCCACCGAGGAAATCGAAGAACTGATCGTCGGCCTGCAAAGTGGCACCCAACAAGTGGCGACCATCATGGACAACAGCCGCAGCCTCACCGACAGCAGCGTCGAGCTGACCCGCCGGGCCGGCAATGCCCTGGAAAACATCACTCGCACGGTTTCGGCGATCCAGGCCATGAACCAGCAGATCGCCACCGCCGCCGAGCAACAGAGCGCGGTGGCCGAAGAGATCAACCGCAGCGTGCTGAATGTGCGTGATGTGTCGGAGCAGACCGCAGCGGCCAGTGAAGAGACCGCCGCCTCCAGTACCGAACTGGCGCGCCTGGGCACTCATCTGCAGGCACTGGTCGGCCGCTTCCGGGTTTGATACCTGCCCTTCGCGGCGATCCGTCCGGGTCGCCGCTTAAAGCTTGTGAAGTTTCCTACATTCTTTTCAGACCGTGATCCATACGCCCGGCGCCCAACGGAACTAGCGTTCAAATGGGTTCACTGTGTCCACGCCCTTCGGCGCCCCGGTACAGCGAACGCCTTTGTTCACTTGCCGGAGGTTGACCATGCTTCGTCGAATGACTCAACTGCTGGGTGACGCCAGCGTCACCCTCAAACTGGTTCTGGGTTTTGCCTTGGTCTTGGCCCTGAGCCTGGTGATTGCCCTAACCGGCTGGCAGGCCCTGGCCGCTTCGCTCTACCGTTCGCAGACCCTGAGCGTACTGGCGCAACTGGCGGTGACCGGCGAAGAGCTGCGGGCCGACCGCATCGTCTACCGCACCCTTGACGATGAGGCCAGCCTGAAAAAACTCAGCCTTTCCATAGAGCGGGTCGACGGGTATCTGGCCGAGGTTACAACACGCGTCACGGTAGCCAAGCCGCTCCAATACCTGCAAAGCATGGTCAGTATTTCCGGCCAGTTCAAAACCACGCTCAAGGATGTACCGGCACTGGTCAAGCAGCGGGAAACCGCCCGTGAACAATTGAAGCAAAGCACGATCGACGGCGGTGACGCCCTGTCCCAATTGGCCAGCGACCTACCCGATCAAGAAGACCAGAAGGCCCTCGATACCGTCGAGGATTTGCGCCTGGCCATCGAACAGGCCGAAGACCGCGCCACAAGCCCGGCCTGGGCCGCCAGTTCCCTGGATGCCTATGCCCAGGCCGTCAGCGACGCGCAACGCAGCCTCGAACTGGCCCAGGCCGCCGTAGAGAAGTTACCGGTGGACAGCGGCGCATTGAAAAATGTCGTACTCAGCATCCGCACCCATCTGACACGCCTGCGCGATACCCAACTCAACACCGAAAAGGCGCAGAACCTGCTGGAGCAGCAGTTGGACCATCTGTTGGCACAAAGTGACCTGCTCAGTCAGGACCAGACCGAGCGTCGCAACCAAGAGGCGGAAAATGCCCGCACCCAAACCATTGCCATCACTGCTGCAGCCTTGCTGTTCGGCGCCCTGGCGGCCTGGGTGATTGCCGGGCAGATCGTAAAACCGCTACGCCGGGCGCTGGCCGTGGCCAACCGCATCGCCGATGGAGACCTGAGCCACGATGTGCAAACCCGGCGCCGGGATGAACTGGGTCAGTTGCAATGCAGCATGGCGCAAATGACCCTCAACCTGCGGAGCCTAATCGGCAGCATCAGCGACAATGCCCGGCAGATCGCCAGCGCCGCCGAAGAGCTTTCGGCCGTCACCGAGCAAACCCGCGCGGGCGTCAGCAATCAGCGCGACGAAACCGAGCAGGTAGCGACCGCCATGAACCAGATGCTCGCCACCGCCCAGGAAGTGGCCCGGCATGCCGAACAGGCCGCGATTGCCGCCAGCCAGGCGAATCAGCAGACCGAACTGGGGGACCAGGTGGTGACAGATGCAGTGGCGCACATTGAACACCTCGCCCACGAGATGGCGCGCTCAAGCCAGGCGATGCTGGGCCTGCAACGGGAAAGCCAGAAGATCGGCAGTGTGCTGGAGGTGATCAAATCGGTGTCCCAGCAGACCAACCTGCTGGCACTCAATGCGGCGATCGAAGCCGCCCGCGCCGGGGAAGCCGGCCAAGGCTTTGCCGTGGTCGCTGACGAAGTGCGCAGCCTTGCCCAACGCACCCAGCAATCTGCCGAGGAAATCGAAGAGCTGATTGGCGGGCTGCACAGTGGCACGCAACAGGTTGCCGATATCATGGACAACAGCCGCACCCTGACCGATCGCAGTGTCGGCCTGACACGCAACGCCGGGGATGCCCTGACGGAAATCGCGCGCACTGTGCTGCTCATCCAGGAAATGAACCCACAGATCGCCGCCGCCGCCGAGCAGCAAAGTGCGGTGGCCGAAGAGATCAATCGCAGCGTGTTGAAAGTGCGGGATGTGTCGGAACAAACCGCCGCGGCCAGCGAACAGACAGCGGCGGCAAGTATTGAACTGGCCCGATTGGGCAGCAATCTTCAGAAGTGCGTGGGCAAGTTCAAGGTTTGAACCTGCCCCCGCGACTTACAGGACCTGACGCAAGAACGCCTGTGCCCGTGGATCCTTCGGCGAATCGAAGAACTGCGCGGGCGCAGCATCTTCCAGCAGTTTGCCGTGATCGAAAAACAACACCCGATCCGCCACTTCCCGGGCAAAGCCCATTTCGTGGGTGACGCAGACCATGGTCATGCCTTCCAGGGCCAGGGTTTTCATGACATCCAGCACTTCGCCGACCATTTCCGGGTCCAGTGCCGAAGTGGGCTCGTCAAACAACATGACCTTGGGTTCCATGGCCAACGCCCGGGCAATCGCCACACGCTGTTGCTGGCCACCGGAAAGCCGCGAGGGGAACTCGTTGGCTTTCTGTGCAATGCCGACCTTTTCCAGCAACGCCAGGGCCTTGGCCTCACGCTCTTTCTTGCCACGCTTGCGCACGACTTTCTGCGCCAGGCACAGGTTCTCCAGGACGGTCATGTGCGGGAACAGGTTGAAGTGCTGGAACACCATGCCGACTTCGCGACGATAGGCGTTCACATCGGTCTTGGGGTCGGCCAGTTGCAAGCCGTCGATGCTCACCGAGCCTGAGTCGAACTCCTCCAGGCCATTGAGGCAGCGCAGGAACGTCGACTTACCAGAGCCAGATGGGCCGATTACTACCAGCACTTCGCCCTTGGCCACCTGGGTGGTGACGTGATCCACGGCGCGGACCACATGCCCACGGGTGTCGAAGACTTTTACCAGATCGCGGACTTCAATCACTTTGGGCGAGCCTCCGCTCAAGCCGGCTGGCCATTTTCGACAGCGGCAGGTTGATCAGCAGGTACAGGCCTGCGACACAGAACAGGATTTCAAACGGCGAGAACGAGGTGGTGATGACCTCGCGACCGCTCTTGAGCAGCTCGGTAATGGCGATCACCGAGACCAGCGAGGTGTCCTTGACCAGGCTGATAAACTGCCCGGCCAACGGCGGCAGCACGCGTTTGAAGGCCTGCGGCAACACCACGTGGCGCATCGACTGGCTGGCGCTCAAACCCAGGGACCGGGCCGCTTCGCCTTGGCCACGGGCAATCGACTGCACACCGGCACGCACGATTTCCGCCACGTAGGCGCCGGTAAACAGCGACAGCGCGGCAATACCGGCGAACTCGCGGGACAGGTTCAATACCGTGCCGATGAAGAAGTAGAAAATGAAGATCTGCACCAATAGCGGCGTGCCGCGTACCAGTTCGACGTAGATCGTCGACAGATCGCGTAGGGTCGGGTTATTCGACAAACGACACAGGCCCGTCGCCAGGCCAATCAACAAGCCCAACACCCCCGAGACCAGCGACAGCCACAGAGTGGTCCACAAGCCCCACATCAATGGGCCCAGCGCCCAATGTCGGGTCACACCGATCACATCGCCTTCGGCCACATCGTCGCCACGGGCCACTTGCAGGCTGTTTTCGGCCACCGTCAGGTGCTGCTCGGCGCCGGCGTCGTTGCGCAAGGTAACTTCAGCAACGTCGCCCTTGCGTACCAACTCGACCACGGTGGAAATATCCGCCGCCCGCTTGGACTCTTCAGCCTGGTAGGCGAAGTATTGCGGCACGCGGTTCCAGCGCCATTCGTAGGACATCAGCGAGGTGGCGTAGTACAAAGCGCCGGCCAGGCCGACCAGCACCAGCACGGTCAGCAGGTGCCAGGGCCATTGGGCTTTTTTCTGTTTCATTGCTCAACATCCATCAAGGTCGGGGCAAGCCCCTCTGTGGCGAGGGGGCTTGTCCCCCGCTGGGTGGCGAAGCCGCCCCTGCAAGACTTACCCAGCTGTGTCAGATAGACCGCAGGGGGGGGCTTGGGGCGGCTTCGCCACCCAACGGGGGACAAGCCCCCTCGCCACGACAGCCCCCTCGCCACAACTAGCTTATTCCATGTCCTTGAGCCACTCGGAGCTCTTGAACCACTTGTCATGGATGCGATCGTAAGTGCCGTCGTGCTTGATCTGGTGCAGGAAGTTGTTGATGAAGTTGATGCTGTCGTAGTCGCCCTTCTTCAGGCCAAATGCCAGAGGCTCGTAGGTGAAGGGTTCCTCGAGGTACACCAGCTTGCCATTGCCGACTTTTTTCTCGGCAACCACGTTGTACGGCGCGTCGTAGACAAAGGCGTCGGCCTTGCCGTTGACCACATCAAGCACACCTTCCTGCTCGTTGTCGTAGCCGTGGTACTTGGCCTTGGAGATCAGCTTCTTGGCCACCATCTCGCCGGTGGTACCGAGCTTGGAGGTCAGGCGGTATTTCTCGTCATTCAGGTCTTTATAGGACTTGATGGTGCCTTCCAGGTCCTTGCGGATCAGCAGGGTCTGGCCCACCACGATGAACGGTTCGCTGAAGTTCAGGCGCAGGTTACGCTCCTGGGTCAGGGTCATGCCGCTGCCGATCATGTCGAACTTGCCGGTCAGGAAGGCCGGGATAATGCCGTCGTAACCGGTGGAGACCAGTTCCAGCTTGACCCCCATGGACTTGGCCATCGCCTTGAGCAGGTCGACTTCGAAACCAATGATTTCGCCGCGTTTGTTGGTCATCTCGAACGGCATGTAGGTCGGATCCATACCGACTTTCAAGGTGCCGCGCTTGACCGCGTCGTCAATCGCACCGGCCTGGGCCGTATTGACTGCCAGCAAGGCTGTAACACCGAGCATGAGCATCGAAAGATACTTTTTCATCACCAAGTCCCCTGACTCATTTTATTTTGATGCAGGCCTTAGCACGGCTGCACTATTTCTTCGGGGAGCGATGCTAACCCACTCGCCCACCGGCACAAAGGTCTAGCCGGGATTTGTTGGCGGATATGACAGAAAAACCCTACAAAACCCCGGAGAAAAGCGCAGTTAGACGGTTTGCCACAGGGGGCCAGGCTCTAGAACTTATGTAAGCAGTTGTGACCATCATTCGATCTCCGACAACCAGTCCGTGTCCCGGAACCACTTGTCATGCAGCCGATCGTAGGTGCCGTCCTGGGCAATCTGATTCAGGAAGTGATTGATCCAGTTCAGGCTGTCGTAATCGCCCTTCTTCACCCCAAACGCCAGGGGTTCATAGGTAAAAGGCTGTTCCAGGGCCAGCAGCCCGTGGTTTTGCGGCTTGGCCAGGGCAATCAGGTTATAGGGCGCATCGTGGATAAACGCATCCACCTCGCCGCTGACCACCTGACGTACGCCTTCCTCAGCCGTGGCAAAGCTGCGCAGCTGTGCAGCCCCCAGGAAGCGACGCGCCGCGGCTTCGCCCGTGGTGCCGTCTGCGGCAGCAATGCGATAGCCGGCTTCGTTCAAGTCTTCAATGCTGCCGACCTTGCCGGCCAGGCGCGGGTGGAGCAGGACGGTCTGGCCGACAATGATGAACGAATCACTGAAGTTGAGTTGCAGGTTGCGCTCCTGGGTCACGGTCATGCCGCTGCCGATCAGGTCGAAGCGGCCGGCCAGCAGGCCCGGGATCAGTTCGGTATAGGCCACCGGGACCCATTCCAGCGTCACCCCCAGGGCATTGCTCATCTCTTCGAGCAGGTCGGCTTCAAAGCCAATCACACGCCCGTGCTTGTCGGTCATTTCAAAGGGCACGTAGTTGGGGTCGGTCCCCACTTTCAGTACCCCGCGCCGCACGGCCTCATCGATGGCGCCTGCCTGTGCCACCTGCACCTGCAGAAACACGATAAAGCCCAGCAGCAGTATCGACCAGTAACCCTTGACCATGAAAAGCCCCTTTTTCATTAAGCAGCCGCGCACCGGGCGTTGCGGATTCAGCGCAAACCAGAGGCGGTCTATTCAGATTTGGGGGGCGATCCTAACCCACTGGCAGGCACGGCAATACGCCTTGAGCCAGGGTCTTTTGTATCGAAGTTAGAAGGTTGAGACGCGAGCGACAAGCGCTGTAGGACGGGCGTATCAAGCGCCCCCGAGACAGGTCTCGGGGGCGTCTGAATCAGGCAGGTTGCACCTGGGAGGACAGCGGCTTGAGCGGCAGCAACGGCGCATGGGGATCGGCCTTGACCGACTCGCGCCAAGCGCCAAGCCATTCGGCGTGCCCTTCGCTCCAGACCTGCTCATGCAAGCGAGCCAGGGCCACCGGGTCGCTGAGCAACGCCACGCGCTCGTTGTTGTTCAGCCCAGCCGGGCCGACTTTCAACGCATGGCGCACGCGATCGGTACGCAGCCACTCAATCGGCTCCGCCTGACCATGGCGCGAGGTTGCCAGGGCGCAGGCCAGGGCGTTCTGTTGCGGATCGACCACTGCCCGTACAAAACCGTCGTTGAGTGCATGCCAACGGTTTTCGTGGGTGTAGAGGTCGGTCGACAGCAGCGCCTGCGGCGGATTGTATTCCTCGGGGATCAGGAACAGGCTTTCGTCGCGAGACTTGAGGCCCAGCTTGACCCGGCTGGAGATCACCGAGACCGGGATCGACAGCATCAACGAACCGACAATCGGCACCAACCACCACAGGAAGCTAGGGTTCAACCACACCACCAGCAGTGCCCAGAAGAAGCCCAGCAAGGTCTGCGGGCCGTGGCGCTTGACCGCCTCGCTCCATGGCGTGGAGTCGTCGTCACGTTGCGGCGAATTCCAGGTCGCAGCCCAGCCGAGGAACGCGGCGAGTACAAAGCGGGTGTGGAAAATCATCCTTACCGGCGCCAGCAGCATGGAGAACAACATCTCCAGCAGCATCGACAAGGTCACCTTGAACTTGCCACCGAACTCTTTCGCGCCCTTGGCCCAGATCAGGATGATGCTCAGCAACTTGGGCAGGAACAGCAGCACGATGGTGGTGGAGAACAGTGCCACCGCCTTGTCCGGGTGCCATTGCGGCCACAGCGGGTACAACTGGCGTGGCGCCATGAAGTACTGCGGCTCCATCAGGGTATTGACCGCCAGCAGGGCCGTGGACAGCACCAGGAACAGGAACCACAACGGCGCCGACAGGTAGGACATCACGCCGGTGAGGAACACCGCACGGTGTACCGGGTGCATGCCCTTGACCAGGAACAGGCGGAAGTTCATCAGGTTACCGTGGCACCAGCGACGGTCACGCTTGAGTTCGTCCAGCAGGTTGGGCGGCAATTCTTCGTAGCTGCCGGGCAGGTCATAGGCAATCCACACGCCCCAGCCGGCACGGCGCATCAGCGCTGCTTCAACAAAGTCGTGGGACAGGATGGAGCCAGCGAACGCACCTTTACCTGGCAATGGCGCCAGGGCGCAATGCTCGATAAACGGCTTCATGCGGATAATAGCGTTGTGGCCCCAGTAGTGGGATTCACCCAACTGCCAGAAGTGCAGGCCGGCGGTGAACAGCGGGCCATAGACGCGGGTGGCGAACTGCTGCATGCGCGCATACAGGGTGTCCATGCCCGAAGCCCGTGGCGCGGTCTGGATGATCCCGGCGTCCGGCGTGGCTTCCATCAGGCGCACCAGGCTGGTCAGGCATTCGCCGCTCATCACGCTGTCGGCGTCGAGGACCACCATGTACTTGTAGTCACCGCCCCAGCGACGGCAGAAGTCGTCGAGGTTACCGCTCTTGCGTTTGACGCGACGGCGACGGCGGCGATAGAAGATCTTGCCAAAGCCACCGGCTTCGCGGCAGACGTCGAGCCAGGCTTGCTGCTCGGCGATGCAGATATCGGCGTCGTTACTGTCGCTGAGCACGAAGAAGTCGAAACGATCGAGGTCACCGGTAGCGGCCACCGACTCGAAGGTCGCGCGCAGGCCGGCAAAAACCCGCGGCACGTCTTCGTTGCAGATCGGCATGACCAGCGCGGTACGGGCATCTTTCGGGATCGGCTCGTCGCCGGCGCTTTTGCCGGAGATGCGGTACTTGTCGTGACCGGTGAGCAGCTCGAGGAAGCCCATCAGCGCGGTCCAGAAACCTGCCGAAACCCAGCAGAACAAGATCCCGAACATGATCAGGATGCTGGTTTGCAAGGCGTATGGCAGTACCTGGGTGGCCGTTTGCAGCAGGGTCTGGTTGCGCACCTCGTCAAAGTCGACGAAGGACCAGCCCTGGTAAGGCATGATGCCTTTCATGTACCAGCCGGCCACAATCGTCTGGCCGAGCATCAGCACCAGCAGGATATAGCGGCGGATCGAACCGACCGTGCGCCAGCGCGCAGCCGGCAGCACGCGTTCGTCTTTGGGCGGCGCAGGCGGGTTGCTGCGGCCGGTCAGCCGGCGCCAGCCGCGCACCAGGATATTGGTGCGCCAAGGCTCGGGCACCACCCTGGTACGGCGGATCGGCGGCGTAGCCTTGAGGCAAACCCGACCTGCGGCGTCGAGCACCAGCATTTCGGCGTCTTCGAGCTCTTCGGCCGTGTTGAGGGTCAAGCGGCGGCCAACCGACGCCTGCGCGGCGTCCACCGGTGCGTCAAAGGTCGACGACGACAGGCGCTCGTGCAGTTCGGAGAAGGACTTGCAGCCCGCCAGTTCGGCGCGCTGCTCGTCGGTCATCGGAAGATGCGCCAGATACTCGGCAAGAGTCTCTGGCTGGACTGGGGAGTTACTCATCGGCAGGCAACTGATTGCTCCAGGTTTCAGTCAGGACTTGTTCTGTCTTGACCGGTTCCGGGGTGGCTGGGGCAGCTTCTGGCTGCTTGTCTTGCTTGTCCTTGGCATCTTTCTTGGCCTGTTTCTCGTGTTGCTTGGCCAGGACTTTGTCAGCCTTCAGGACTTGGGTGGAAGCCTGCTCTGGCTCAGGCTTGACGATGTCCTGGACCAGGGCCGCACGCATTTCGGTCGGCTTGCCTGCGTCCTTGATCTTCAAGCGCAGGGTCAGGCGCCAGCCTTTGGTGTGCGGGTTGTAGCGCACGCTGTTTTCCACGACTTCGCCGTTTTCGCCGACGCTGACCTGGCTGCGCACTGCCGCATCGGGCTTCAGGGCCTTGAGGGACGGGCCCTCGAAGTCCACCAGATAGGCCACGCTGCCGTCTGGCTGGCGGATCAGGTTCGATTGCTTCACGTCACCGGTCGAACGCAGGGTCTGCTTGACCCAGGCGCTGTCTGGCGAGTGGAACGGTGCGTCGTTGAGCGTCCAGTGCAGGCGGTAGGCGATATCCAGCGGCTCACCGGGCTTGGGCAGCTCGGCCGGGCTCCAGAACGCAACGATGTTGTCGTTGGTCTCGTCGGCAGTCGGGATCTCTACCAGGTCGACGGAACCCTTGCCCCAGTCGCCTTCAGGCTCGATCCAGGCGCTTGGGCGCTTGTCGTAGTTGTCGTCGAGGTCTTCGTACTGGCTGAAGTTGCGACCGCGCTGCAACAGGCCGAAACCACGCGGGTTTTCTACCGAGAAGTTGCTGACCGACAGGTGTTTTGGGTTGTTCAGCGGGCGCCAGATCCACTCGCCGTTGCCGGCATGGATCGACAGACCGCTGGAATCGTGCAGTTCACGACGGTAGTTGAGCACTTTGGACGGCTGGTTCGCGCCGAACAGGAACATGCTGGTCAACGGGGCAACCCCCAGTTTGCTGACCTTGTCACGCAGGAACATCTGCGACTTGACGTCAACAATGGTGTCGGTACCCGGGCGCAGGATCAGGCGATAGGCGCCAGTGGCCCGTGGCGAATCCAGCAAGGCAAAGATCACTAGGTGCTTGTCACCCGGTTTTGGACGCTCAATCCAGAACTCGGTGAAACGCGGGAACTCTTCGCCGGACGGCAGCGCGGTATCGATCGCCATGCCACGGGCGGACAGGCCATAGACCTGGTCCTTGCCCACGACGCGGAAGTAGCTGGCGCCGAGCATGGTCATGATTTCGTCTTGCTTGTCGTCCTTGTTGATCGGGTACAGCACGCGAAAGCCGGCATAACCCAGCTGATCGGTGGCTTTAGGATCAAACGTGACGTCGCCGAAATCGAAACGAGTCGGGTCGTACTTGATTTCCTGGACGTCGGTCGCGGTGATTTCGTTGATCTTCACCGGCGTGTCGAAGTGCATGCCCTGGTGATAGAACGACAGCTTGAACGGGGTTTTCTGATCGGCCCACTCGGCTTTTTCATTGCGGAAACGAATTTTCTGGTAGTCAGCGAATTTCATTTCGCGGAATTCGTTCGGCAGATTGCTGCGCGGGGCTTCGTACTTCTGCCCGGCCAGCTCTTTTGCCTTGGCCGACACATCGTCCAGACTGAATGCCCACAGTTGACCCGCGCCGAACAGGCAAAACAGGGCGGAGCCCGTCACCAGTGCGTTTCGTAACCGTTTGGCAGACAATTTTGGTGCATTACAGGGACTAACAATCACGAGCAACCCTCGCCGAAAACAGATCAAAAAACCAACGGCCAGCTATCTATATGCCAGGTTGGCGAGCATTGTTCCGACTCCGATGGGGCTAAATGATTCCCCAAGGGCGAGCGGACAAGTCTCTACCTAAATCAAAATTGGACCAATTTACGCTGATCCCCGTAGCGCGCGATTATCTAGTAGCCCGTGAGATAACGCAGCAGGGGCAGCGAAGTATTTGTAGCGAAAACTTGGGTTTTTGCGCATTAAAAGTCGTTTTTCATACAATCAGGTCTGCAAAAGGAAGGTGACCGGCCCGTCATTGACCAGATGTACCTGCATATCCGCGCCAAAACGCCCCGATGCCACCGTGCCATGCAATTGTTGCGCTTGTAGCAGCAAGTGCCCAAAAAGCGCCTCGCCCAACGCCGGAGGCGCCGCCGTGGAGAAGCTGGGACGCAGGCCACTCTTGGTATCGGCCGCCAGGGTGAACTGGGACACCAGCAGCAAACCACCGCCAATATCCTTCAACGACAGGTTCATCTTGCCGTCGTCGTCACTGAACACCCGATAGTTAAGCAGCTTATGCAACAGCTTGTCGGCACTGGCCGCTGTATCTGAAGGCTCGACGGCCACCAGCACCAGCAAACCCTGGTCTATCGCCCCCACCACTTCGCCTGCCACCTCGACCCGGGCGCCGCGCACCCGTTGTAAAAGCCCCTTCATGCTTCTTCTGGCGGCAGATCAAGCAGGCGCCGTGCCATCTCGTTCGTGGCTCGCACCAGCGCATCGGTGATTCCAGGCTCGGCGGCAGAATGACCCGCCTCGCGGATCACCTGCAATTCGCTGTTCGGCCAGGCTTGATGCAATTCCCAGGCATTGTCCAGCGGGCAGATCATATCGTAGCGGCCATGCACGATGACGCCCGGCAGATGAGCGATCTTGTGCATGTCGCGAATCAGCTGGTCGGGCTCCAGGAAGGAGTTATGGGTGAAGTAGTGGCACTCGATACGCGCAATCGACAAGGCGCGCTGGGGCTCGGAAAAACGCTCGATCAACTGCGGGTTGGGGCACAGGCCCAACATGCGGCCTTCCCAGGTGGACCAGGCCTTGGCGGCATGCATCTGGGCGATCTGGTCGTTGCCGGTCAGGCGCTTGTGGTAGGCGCTGATCATGTCGTGGCGTTCTTCCACAGGGATTGGCGCGATGTAGTCCTGCCAGTAATCGGGGAACAGACGGCTCGCGCCGGCCTGGTAGAACCACTGGATATCCTGGGGGCGGGCCAGGAAAATGCCGCGCACGATCAGGCCAAGCACACGCTCGGGGTGGGTTTGCGCATAGGCCAGGGCCAGGGTCGAGCCCCAGGAGCCGCCGAACAGCACCCACTTTTCAATGCCCAGGTGCTCGCGAATGCGCTCAAGGTCAGCGACCAGATCCCACGTGGTGTTGTTTTCCAGGTTGGCCCGTGGCGTGGAGCGCCCGCAACCGCGCTGGTCAAAGGTGACGATACGGTACAGGTTGGGATCGAAATAGCAGCGGCTGTTGGCATCGCAGCCGGCGCCGGGGCCGCCGTGGATGAAAACTACGGGCAAACCTTGCGGGGAACCACTTTCGTCGACATACAGCGTGTGGGTTTCATCGACGGCCAGATCGTGCCGGGCGTAGGGTTTGATCTGCGGGAACAAAGTCTGCATTGCGCGCTCCGTAAGGGGTCGGGTCCATCCCTGGGGGGACGTCTATTATTTTGCCGTCTGGCATCATAAACCCGAATTGTGCAATGAGCATGTTCTTGAGGGCTTGGATCTGTGTCAGCAGATCTGCCTGCCAAGGCGCTGCTTCTTTTACGCAGACACAGATACCCTCCATAATCCCTCTTGGCGCTATATCCAAATATTATAAAAAACTGTCAACTATGACAGTCGACACCTCCTTATAACGGCATTTAAATCATGACAACCGCCTTGCGGAATTTCACGGCCACAGGAGAGTTGCGCCATGTCCACTCAAATAATCCAGGATGAGTTCATAGAATACTTTACGGCCGATCTGATTTTTTCCAGCCATACGGAAAAAATCACCGCCGATAAAGCAAGTATTGACAGCTATGATATTTCCGGCACCGACTGCTGGAAAATAACCGCCGCCGAAAACACCATAAACGAAACAACCTACAGCGACGAAGTCAATTTATTCCAGTTCTTTCTTGATAAGAACTCAACCAGCTTCGATCATGCACTTGCCACGCCCGAACCGTATCCCGTCATGACGAAAAACAGCGGCTACTTTTATAAATACACAGACAGCCCTGACGATATAGATAAAGAAGTTGATACAGCCAATAACTTTCCTCTGCGCAACGGTTGGATAACGTATCAATGGAACACGGACAAAACCTACTTGCGCGGAACATTTGACCTGACCGTCGAAAACCCGGGCGTCTCTAGCTTTAGAATAATGGGCGGTTTTAACCTGAAGAAGGGTGGCGTGCACCGTATCAAGACAAACGAGGAGTTTGTGGCTAGCGTGCAGTATCCGACCAGCAATTTAGAATTCAAAGCCGTTAAAGTCAGGGTTGAGCCCCCCGAAGGCACCTCAGAAGACGCCTGCTGGAAAATCGAGGCCTTTCAGGAAATCGTAGAAGGCGGGGCGATCAAGGAAGTACAGGGGATCCATTTATACATTGCGCGAACCCCTCTGGAGGACAATCAGCCGATGGCACCTGCCAAAAGCCTCCCCGCAACTCAAAAAAACAGCGCCAGCTTTTTTAGAATTATTGACCACATTCCCGACGCTCAAAACAAGATCGATACCACTGTTGACTACCTCGGTATTTCGGGACACATCAGCTATCGCTGGGAGAGTGGCAGGAAAAGAGTCCTGGGCGAGTTCAGCGTCCTGGTTGTCGCGCCCGATAAAACAAACATTCAAATACGCGGCCACTTCAACGTATTAACCGGCCCCCCACGTCTTATTTATTGAGGCTCGGAGATTAAAGATGCGATCTTTTTTCAAAGATCGCATCCGCCTTTATTTGGCATACTGCCGGCATCCC
This sequence comes from Pseudomonas proteolytica, assembly GCF_007858275.1. Classification (GTDB taxonomy): domain Bacteria; phylum Pseudomonadota; class Gammaproteobacteria; order Pseudomonadales; family Pseudomonadaceae; genus Aquipseudomonas; species Aquipseudomonas proteolytica. Next base: position 36,625 of record NZ_VFEV01000019.1, on the reverse strand, counting down.
CAACCCAGCATGCTCTTCAATAACTCCATAAGCACTCGACGTGTCGGTTCGGCCAAATCCGCCCGATAACGAAACGGCTCAAACTCCTCCATATACGTGCACTGCCCCAGCTCCAGTTGCACTGCATGGATAGCCTGCGCCGGGTTGCCGTAATGCCGGGTGATATGCCCGCCTTTGAAACGCCCGTTCAGCACATGGCTGTATTGCGGGTGCGCCGCGCAGATCGCTTCCAACTGGCTGGCCAACCCGGGATCGCAGGCGGCACCGTTGAACGTGCCGAGGTTGAAGTCCGGCAACTTGCCGTCGAACAGGTGCGGGATGACTGAGCGGATAGAATGCGCATCGAACAGCAATGCGTAGCCGAATTCGGCCTTGAGCCGCGCCAGTTCGCGCTGCAGGGTCTGGTGATAGGGCGTCCAGATCTGCTCCAGGTAGGTCGCCCGTTCCTCTTTCGACGGCTCCTTGCCTTCGCTGAACAACGGCACGCCATCAAACAACGTCGCTGGAAACAGGCCTGTGGTCGCGCCGGCATACAGCGGCTTGTCGTCAGATGGCCGGTTAAGGTCGATCACAAACCGCGAATACTCGGCCGCCAGGGTGCTGGCCCCCAGCTCTGCCGCAAAATCGTACAGCGTGGGGATATGCCAGTCGGTATCCGGCAGGCTTTGTGCCTCGGGGATCAAGCCCGCCGCCACCGCAGGCGTCAGGCGCAGGCCGGCATGGGGCATGCTGATCAGCAGCGGGGTGCTGCCTTGTTTGAAGTTCAGAACCTTGTCCACAACGCTACTCCTTACACAGTGACGTCGACGCCATGGCGCACAACGCGTTTATCCAGCTCGCCGCCCAGCCAGTAGGCCAGGTCGGCGGGGCGATCGATCTGCCAGGCGACAAAGTCCGCCACCTTGCCCACTTCCAGCGAGCCGTGGGTGTCACCCATGCCCAGCGCCGTGGCGGCATGCCGGGTGGCGCCGGCCAGGGCTTCTTCCGGGGTCATGCGGAACAAGGTGCAGGCCATGTTCAACATCAGGCGCAGCGACAAGGCCGGTGAAGTGCCGGGGTTGAGGTCGCTGGCAATCGCGATCTTCACCCCGTGCTTGCGCAAGGCATCCATCGGAGGCAACTGGGTTTCACGCAGGAAATAGAACGCCCCCGGCAATAGCACGGCGACAGTGCCGGAGGCGGCCATGGCGATGGCATCTTCTTCGGTCATGAATTCCAGGTGGTCCGCCGACAGCGCCTGATACCGCGCCGCCAGGCTGGAGCCGTGCAGGGACGACAATTGCTCGGCGTGCAGCTTGACTGGCAAGCCCAAACGCTGGGCAACCTTGAACACACGCTCAACCTGCTCGGTGGAAAACGCCAGGTATTCGCAAAACGCATCCACGGCATCCACCAACCCTTCAGCGGCCAGGGCTGGCAGCATCTCGTTGCAGATATGCTCGATGTAGTCGTCGGCACGGTCCTTGTACTCCGGCGGCAACGCATGGGCCGCCAGGCACGTGGCACGCACGCTGACCGGCAGCTCCCGGCCCAGGCGCCGGGCCACCCGCAGCATCTTGCGCTCGTTGGCCAGGTCCAGGCCGTAGCCGGACTTGATCTCCACGGTGGTCACGCCATCGCGCAGCAAACTGCGCAGGCGCTTGCGGCTGCTGTCGAACAGCTCGTCTTCGGTCGCTGCACGGGTGGCGCGCACGGTGCTGGCAATGCCGCCACCGGCTGCGGCGATCTCGGCGTAGCTCACGCCCTGCAAGCGCTGCTCGAATTCACCGCTGCGGTTGCCGCCAAATACCGTGTGGGTATGGCAGTCGATCAGCCCCGGCGTGACCCACGCCCCCTGCAGGTCATGGGTCTGCCCGTAGTCGCCACTGGGCAGCTCGGCCCGTGGGCCGATCCACTCGATCAGCGTGCCGGCCGTGACCATCGCGCCATCCTCGATGATCGAGTACTCGCCCTGGGCCATGGTTGCGATGTGGCAGTGTTGCCAAAGCGTTTTCATCAACGCCTCCCTAAGTTATCGATGAGACAAAGCCGGGTCGTAATGGACCTTGGCCGCTTGCCCGGCTGCAGGCTTGACCCACAGCAGGTAGGCGACGACCAGCAGCACAATCCATGCGGCACCCACCAGCAGCGCGGCCTGGGTGTCCGGGAAGTAGCCCAGTACGCCAAAAATAAACAGCATGAAGACAATGGCCGCCGCCGGCGCATAGGGCCAGAACGGTACCGGGAATTTCAGTTCGGCGATCTGTTCCTTGCTCATCGAGCGGCGCATTGCCACCTGCGTGACCAGGATCATCAGCCATACCCAGACGGTGGCGAAGGTGGCAATCGAGGCAATCACCAGGAACACGTTTTCCGGGATCAGGTAGTTCAATACCACGCCGCCCAACAGCGCAGCGCCCATCACCACCACGGTCATCCACGGCACACCGTGGCGCGACAGTTGCGCAAAGCCCTTGGGTGCCTGCCCTTGCTGGGCCAGGCCGTACATCATGCGGCCTGCGCCGAAGATGTCACTGTTGATGGCCGAGACCGCCGCCGAGATCACCACGATATTGAGGATGGTCGCCGCCGAGCCAATCCCCAGGTTGCTGAAGATCTGCACGAACGGGCTGCCCTGGCTGCCGATCTGCGGCCATGGGTAGATGGCCATCAGCACAAACAGGGTCAGCACATAGAACAGCAGGATGCGCAGCGGCACCGCGTTGATCGCCTTGGGGATTACCCGTTGCGGGTCCTTGGCTTCACCCGCAGTGATGCCAATGATTTCGATGCCGCCAAAGGCAAACATCACCACCGCAAACGAAGCGATCAGGCCGCCCACGCCATTGGGCATGAAGCCGCCATGGGCCCACAGGTTGCTCAAGCCACTGGCTGGCGCGTCACCGGCCGAATGCACGCCGAACAGCATGATGCCGAAGCCACCGAGGATCATCGCGACAATCGCGCCGACCTTGAGCAGCGACAGCCAGAATTCCATCTCGCCAAACACCTTGACGTTGCACAGGTTCAGCCCGCCGATCAGCAGGACAATGCCGAGCACCCAGACCCAGCGTGCGACTTCGGGAAACCAGAAGCCCATGTAGATGCCGAAGGCCGTGACGTCCGCCAGGCAGACGATGATCATCTCGAATGCGTAGGTCCAGCCGAGGATAAAGCCGGCCATCGGGCCCAGGTAGGTGCTGGCGTACTGGCCGAAGGAGCCAGACACCGGATTGTGCACGGCCATTTCACCGAGGGCGCGCATCACCATGAACACCGCAGCGCCACCGATCAGGTAGGCCAGCAACACCGCCGGGCCGGCCATCTGGATGGCCGAGGCGGAGCCGTAGAACAGCCCGGTGCCGATCGCCGACCCCAGTGCCATGAAGCGAATATGGCGGGCGGTCAGTCCGCGTTTGAGACCTTGTGCTTGCTGGTGCATTTCTCGTCCCTAATTATTGTTATCCAGAGAGAATCCGAACCTATGGACGATCACCTGTGGGAGCTGTCGAGCCTTGGCGAGGCTGCGATGGCGGCGGCACAGGCAACATTTACATTGCCTGGTCCACCGCTATCGCAGCCTCGCCGGGCGAGACAGCTCCCACACGGGATCGGGGGAGTGTTTAGAGGCTTGGCAGCAACTTGGCGGGTACCAGCTCATTCAGGCAGCGGCTGGCCAACAACTCACTGGCGGCATTGATGTCCGGGGCGAAGAAGCGGTCCTTGTCATAGAACCCTACTTTGGCGCGCAGGATCCCGCGGGCCTGTTCCAGCTTCGGCGAGGTTTTCAGGCCATCGCGCAGGTCCAGGCCCTGACACGCGGCCAGCCATTCCACCGCGAGAATGCCACGGGTATTTTCAGCCATTTCCCACAGGCGCTTGCCAGCAGCCGGGGCCATGGAGACGTGGTCTTCCTGGTTGGCCGACGTCGGCAGGCTGTCGACGCTATGGGGATGGGACAGCGCCTTGTTCTCACTGGCCAAGGCCGCAGCAGTTACCTGGGCGATCATAAAGCCGGAGTTCACCCCGCCGTTGCCCACCAAAAATGGCGGCAGTTGCGACATGTGCTTATCCATCATCAACGAAATACGGCGCTCGCTGAGGGAGCCGATTTCAGCGATGGCCAGGGCCATGTTGTCGGCAGCCATCGCCACCGGTTCGGCGTGGAAGTTACCGCCGGAGATCACATCACCCTCGGCGGCAAATACCAGCGGGTTATCCGACACTGCGTTGGCTTCGACCACCAACACCTCGGCCGCCTGGCGGAACTGGGTCAGGCAGGCGCCCATGACTTGTGGCTGGCAACGCAGGGAGTACGGGTCTTGCACCTTGTCGCAGTTCTGGTGGGACTGGGACACCTGGCTGCTGTCGCCGAGCAGGTCGCGATACGCGGCCGCCGAGTCAATCTGCCCACGCTGGCCACGGGCCGCATGAATGCGCGCGTCGAACGGCGAGCGCGAGCCCAGCACGGCTTCGACGGTCAGGCCACCGCAGGCGATGGCGGCGGCAAACAGGTCTTCGCCTTCAAACAGACCGCGCAGGGCGTAGGCGGTGGAAACCTGGGTGCCGTTGAGCAGCGCCAGGCCTTCCTTGGCGGCCAGGGTCAGAGGCGTGAGGCCGGCGACTTTCAGCGCCTCGGTGGCCTCCAGCCATTGCCCTTTGTAACGCGCCTTGCCTTCGCCCAGCAGCACCAGGGACATATGGGCCAGCGGCGCCAGGTCACCGGAAGCACCCACCGAGCCCTTGAGCGGAATATGCGGGTAGACCTCGGCGTTGATCAGGGCGATCAGCGCGTCGATCACCTTGCGGCGAATCCCGGAGAAACCCCGGCTCAGGCTGTTGACCTTGAGCACCATCACCAACCGCACCAGCGCATCGCTGATCGGTTCACCCACCCCGGCAGCGTGGGACAACACCAGGGAACGCTGGAGGTTTTCCAGGTCTTCGCTGGCGATACGGGTCGAGGCCAGCAAGCCAAAACCGGTGTTGATGCCATAGGCAGTGCGGTTCTCGGCAAGGATCTGCTCGACACAGGCAACACTGGCTTCGATCTGCGCCGTGGCGCTGTCATCCAGGCTGAGGGTTACCGGCTGCTGGTAGATGTCACGCAGTTGGGCAAGGCTCAGTTGGCCTGGAATCAGATTTAGCGCGGTCACATTCATGCTCCTTTTGAAATAGGGTTCAGTGCACATTCGGTAAAGCGTGGTTCAGCAAATCGGTGTTCTTGAGCAGCGTGGCAGCGGTCGCGATATCCGGCGCCAGCCAGCGGTCCTGTTCATAGGCCGGGACCTGCTCGCGCAGCAGGCGCCAGGCGGTGTGGGTGCCGGCGCCGAAGCGTTGCTCCTTGAGGAACTCAAAGGCCTGGGCCGCCAGCAGGTATTCGATGGCGAGGATCTGGGTGACGTTGTCCAGCACCGCGTGCAGTTTGAGCGCGGCATTGGTGCCCATGCTCAGGTGGTCTTCCTGCAGGCCCGAGGTGACGAAATTGTCGAGCACCGCCGGCTGCGCCAGTTGGCGATTCTGCCCACAGAGGGAAGCGGCGACGTACTGCACGATCATCATCCCCGAGTTAACCCCGGGGTTGCTCACCAGGAATGCCGGCAGGCCGCTGACGTGGGGGTTGATCAGGCGGTCCAGGCGGCGCTCGGCGATGGCGCCGATTTCCGCCATGGCGATGGCCAGCATATCCGCCGCCAATGCCACGGACTGGCCATGGGGGTTGGCTTGGGACACCACCCGGTAGTTGTCCGGCGTGCCCAGCAGCAAAGGGTTGTCGGTGGCGCCGTTGAGTTCGGTCTCGATCTGCCGGGTGGCGTGCTCCAGTTGATCGCGGGCAGCGCCATGGACCTGGGGGATCGAACGGATGCTGAGCGCGTCCTGGGTGCGAATGCCCTTGCTCGCGGCAATCACCTCACTGCCATCGAGCAAGGCCCGCAGGTTGCTGGCGACCTGCTGCATGCCCGGATGCGGCTTGAGGGCGATGACCTGCTCGTCGAATGCGTCGATCTGCCCGCGCTGTGCTTCAAAGCTCATGGCACCGATCACATCGGCCCATTGCAGCAAATGGTGGGCATCGGCCAGGGCCAGGCAGCTCAGGCCGCTCATGCACGGCGTACCGTTGACCAGGCTCAGGCCGTCCTTGGCGCCAAGCACCACGGGCTGCAGGCCTTCGGCGGCCAAGGCGGCCTGGGCGGTAACGATCTGCCCGCGATAACTAACATTTCCTACACCCAGCAAGGCAATGCCGATATGGGCCATATGGGTCAGGTAGCCCACCGAGCCCTGGGACGGTACTTGCGGGGTGATGCCATGGTTGAGCAGCGCCAGCAGCGAATGCACCACCTGCGGATGCAGGCCGGATTTGCCCTGGCTGTAGTTGATGACGGCGGCGCAGATGATGGCGCGGGTCTGTTCATTGCTCAGCGGCGCACCGACACCGCAGGCGTGGCTAAGCAAGGTGTTGCGCGACAACTGGCTCAGTTGCTCGCCCTTGAGCGACACATTGCACAGGGCGCCCAGGCCGGTGTTGACGCCATAGGCGCGCTCGCCGCTGGTGACGATGCGTTGCACGATGGCCTGGGCATTATCGATGCGCGCCCAGGCCTGGCCCGACAGCTGCAGTTCGGCGCCGAAACGAGCGACGGCGACTACGTCCTGCCAGTGCAGGGGGGTGTCGGCGATGATGATTTTTTTTGCCTGGGACATCTTCATACCTTCTTCAATTCTTTTGCAGCCTTGCCGGCCTCATCGCGGGCAAGCCCGCTCCCACATTTTGATTTGTGAATGCATTCAAATGTGGGAGCTGGCTTGCCTGCGATGGGGCCAGCGGCCTCACTGCACCTGCTGGCTCAGACCACCGCCGCCCGCCGCTGAACAAACCGGTCCACATACTCATCCGCCGGCGAATGCAAAATCTCCCGCGGCGTACCGACCTGGATCAGCTTGCCGTCCTTGAGGATCGCGATGCGGTTGCCGATACGCACGGCCTCGTCCAGGTCGTGGGTGATAAACACGATGGTCTTGTGCAAGGTCTTTTGCAGCTCCAGCAACTGGTCCTGCATCTCGGCACGGATCAGCGGGTCGAGGGCGCTGAACGCCTCGTCCATCAGGATGATGTCGGTGTCGGCCGCCAACGCACGGGCCAGGCCCACCCGTTGGCGCATGCCGCCCGACAGTTGGTGCGGGTATTTGTTTTCGTAGCCCTTCAAGCCCACGGTCTGGATCCAGTGCAACGCGCGCTCGGTGCACACTGGCTTGCTTTCGCCGCGCACTTTCAGGCCGTAGGCCACGTTGTCCAGCACGCTCTTGTGGGGCAACAGGCCGAAGCTCTGGAACACCATGCTGATCTTGTGCCGACGGAACTGGCGCAAGGCGTCCATATCCAGTTGCAGAATGTCTTCACCGTCCACCAGGATCGCGCCGCTGGTGGGGTCGATCAGGCGGTTGAAGTGGCGCACCAGCGTGGACTTGCCAGAACCCGACAGGCCCATGATCACAAAGATCTCGCCAGTGCCGATGCTCAGGGACAGGTCATTGACGCCCACCACGCAACCGGTCTGCGCCAGCACCTGGTCCTTGGTCTGGCCTTGGCCAATAAGTGCCAGGGCTTCTTTTTCCCGCGCGCCGAAAATCTTGAAGACGTTTTTAACTTCGATCTTGCTGACAGTAGTCATTTGCTCGCCTCATGCCGTGGACGACCATAGGCCTGGGTAATGCGGTCGATGACCACTGCGAGAATCACAATCGCCAGGCCGGCCTCCAGGCCACGCCCGACGTTGAGGGTCTGGATGCCGACCAGTACGTCTTCCCCCAGGCCACGGGCGCCGATCATCGAGGCGATCACCACCATCGACAGGGCCATCATGGTGGTCTGGTTGATCCCGGCCATGATGCTTGGCAGGGCCAGCGGCAGTTGCACGCCGAACAGCTGCTGCCAGCGGTTGGCGCCGAAGGCATTGATGGCTTCCATCACTTCGCGGTCCACCTGGCGAATGCCCAGGTCGGTCAGGCGTATCAGCGGTGGCGCGGCGTAGATCACCGTGGCGAAAATCGCCGGCACCTTGCCCAGGCCAAACAGCATCAATACCGGGATCAGGTACACGAAGCTGGGCATGGTTTGCATGATGTCCAGCAGCGGCATCAGCACCGAGCGCAGGCGATTGCTGCGCGCCGAGAGAATGCCCAGGGGAATGCCGATCAGCACCGAAATCACCGTGGCTACCATCATCAGGGCCAGGGTCTGCATCAGTTTGTCCCACAGGCCGACCGCGCCGACCAAGAACAGCAGGCCGACGATCACCGCCGTGGTCACGACCTTGCGGGTAGCGTGCCAGGCAACGCCGCCGACAATCGCCAGCATCAGCCACCAGGGCGCCATGCGCAGCAGGCCTTCCAGGTTGACGATGGCCCACAGCAAGGTGTCGGAGATCTGCCGGAACACATCACCGTAGTTGGTCACCAACCCATCGACCCAACCGTTGACCCAGTCGGCGATGGAAAACGTAAAACTCTCAGGAAACATAGCGTGCTCTCGATCCAGTGGAGTGTGGCCGGGTGTCCGGCTGCCTTTTCAGGGTAGCCGGGAGCACTGTGCCTACAAGGCCGCGTCGATTTTCTTGGCTGCGTCTTCACTGACCCAGGCGTGCCAGACTTCCGGGTGTTCCTTGAGGAAAATCTTCGCCAGCTTCGCTGAGTCAATGCGCTCTTTGCTCATGCGCGCCAGGTTCTGGTTGAGCAGGTCGATCGGCAGGTTGACCTTTTCCAGCACCGCCACCAGTTCCGGGGCCTGCTCGTGGAAGGTCTTGGACAGGCCGACCTTGATGGTCACGCTTTTGTCCACGCCGGGTTTTTCGTCGAGTTTGACCAGGTCCACCTGGCCCATCAGCGGCGTTGGCGACCAGTAGTAGAACAGGATCGGCTCGCCACGCTTGTAGCTCGACAGCACTGCCGCATCCAGCGCCGGGCCGGTGCCTGGGCGGAAGTTGGTGTAGGAACTTTCCAGGCCATAGCTCTTGAGCATTTCGCTGTTGTCCAGCTCGCAGGTCCAGCCGGCCGGGCAGTTGTAGAAGCGGCCTTTGGCAGGTTCTTCCTGGTCCTTGAATACCGCAGAGTACTTGGCCAGGTCGGCAATGTTTTTCAGGTCCGGCGCCTTGGCCTCAAGCTTGCGCTTGGCGTCGCCTTCGATCACATAACGCGGCACGTACCAACCTTCAACCGCGCCGACCACGGGGGCGCCGACGCCGACGACTTTGCCGGCCTTCTCGGCTTTCTTCCACACTTCGCTGCGGCCGACCCACTCCTCGGCGAAGATCTGAATATCGTTGCTGCCCAGGGCGTTTTCCATGGTGATGGAATTGCCCGGCAGGCTATCGGTTTTGCAGTCGTAGCCTTTTTCCAGGACCACTTGCAGGACGTCGGTCAGCAGCATGCCGCTTTCCCAATTCAGGCCGGCGAACTTCACCGGTTTGCCTGACTCGCACCAGCCGGCCGCCTGGGTGGCGCCAGCGCTGGCCAGCAAGCCTGCGGCGAGCAATGGGGTCAGCAGGGTCTTATGCATTTTCATTGTGTGACGCTCCCAATCATGAAATGGATTACGGCAGTCAAAAGGCATCCTGCCTCGTCCACGTCCCATCAGGCTTGTGCAAGCTGCCCGGTTGTTGTTGGTGTAGCGCCCTGCTCTACCGGCAGGATCAGTCGCTGCGGAATCTCGCCGTGCCATTTTTTTGCACACACGTAATACAGGGCGGCAGGCAGTACCAGGCCGATGATCCAGGAAATATCCACACCCCCCAGGCTGGCTACCAGGGGGCCGGTGTAGAACTTGGTGGCGATGAACGGCAACTGCACCAGCACACCGAACACATACACGCTGATACCCAGCGGGTTCCAGCGGCCATAGCGACCATTCGGATCGGCCAGCGCCGGCACGTCATAGCGATCGCGGGTGATGCAGTAGTAGTCCACCAGGTTGATCGCGCTCCAGGGCGTAAAAAACGCCAGCAAAAACAGGATGAAGGACTTGAACGCACTGAGGAACGAGTGCTGGCCGAGCAACGCGATCAGGGTCGCCGCGCCGACGATCAACAGCACGAAAACCAGGCGCTGCACACGCGTCACCTCCATGCGCCCACGAAAACCGCTGACGATGGTCGCAATACACATGAAGCTGCCGTAGGAATTGAGCGTGGAGATGGTGACCTTGCCGAACGCGATGCTGAAGTACAGCAGCGCCGCCGTAGCACCGGTGCCGCCCAGGCCCACGATGTAGGCCACTTCGTTACCGGCAAATTGCCCGTTGGACATGGCGGCGGCAAACACGCCGAGGATCATCGCCACCTGCGCACCAATGACCGAGCCTGCGCCTGCGGCCAGAAAGGTTTTCACCGAAGACGTGTTGCTCGGCAGGTAGCGTGAGTAGTCAGCCACATAGGGCCCGAAGGCGATCTGCCAGGAGGCCGCAAGCGACACCGCGAGCAGGAAGCTGGACCAACTGAAGTGGCGGATTTGCAGGAGTGCGCCAACATCGGTCTGGCTCATCAGGCGGCTGAACAGGTAGACAAAGGCAACCACCCCAATGACGCTGGCGACACGGCCGATGAAATGGATCACCCGATAACCGAGCACCGTGACCAGCACGATGACACTGGCAAAGATAAGGATGCCGAGGCTGTCACTGACCCCGAACAACTGGCCCAGTGCCTGGCCGGAAAGCACAGTCCCGGTGGCGGTGAACCCCAGGTACATCAAGCACACCAGCACCATCGGAATGGCCGCGCCATATACCCCGAACTGCACCCGGCTGGAGATCATCTGCGGCAGGCCAAGCCGTGGTCCCTGCGCCGCATGCAATGCCATCACCGCGCCGCCCAGCAATTGGCCGATCAACAGACCGATCAACGACCAGAACACATCACCGCCCAACACCACGGCCAGGGCCCCGGTGACAATCGCGGTGATCTGCAGGTTGGCCCCCATCCAGAGGGTGAACTGGCTAAATAGACGACCGTGTCTTTCCGCTTCCGGGATGTAGTCGATCGAACGCCTTTCGATCAACGGGGTGGAGCTTGCACGTGCGTCTTTTGCAGCCATGGGGGTTCAACCTCTAATGGATTGTTTTCTGGTTCACTGCAGATCAAATGTGGGAGCGGCGGTGCGACGGTTCGACTTGCTCGCGAAAGCAGGGGGTCAGCTAACGCTTGCGGTGACTGATACACCGCATTCGCGAGCAAGCCCGCTCCCACATTAGTTACTTGATCATCGGGAGGTTGAGGCCCTGCTCCTTGGCGCAGTCGATAGCGATCTGATAGCCCGCATCGGCGTGGCGCATTACCCCAGTGGCCGGGTCGTTGTGCAGCACGCGGGCAATCCGCTCGGCGGCTTCGTCGGTACCGTCGCAGACAATCACCATCCCCGAATGCTGGGAGAAGCCCATGCCTACGCCGCCACCGTGGTGCAGCGAAACCCAGGTCGCACCGCTGGCGGTATTGAGCAGGGCATTGAGCAGAGGCCAGTCGGACACGGCATCGGAACCGTCCTGCATGGATTCGGTTTCGCGGTTGGGGCTGGCCACCGAACCGGAGTCCAGGTGGTCACGGCCGATCACCACCGGCGCCGACAGCTCGCCGCTGCGCACCATCTCGTTGAATGCCAGGCCAAGCTTGGCGCGTTGGCCCAGGCCGACCCAGCAGATGCGCGCCGGCAGGCCCTGGAAGCTGATGCGCTCGCGGGCCATGTCCAGCCAGTTGTGCAGGTGGGCGTCGTCGGGGATCAGCTCTTTGACCTTGGCGTCGGTCTTGTAGATATCTTGCGGGTCGCCCGACAGTGCCGCCCAACGGAACGGGCCGATGCCACGGCAGAACAACGGGCGAATATAGGCCGGCACAAAACCCGGGAAGTCGAAGGCATTTTCTACGCCCTCTTCTTGTGCCATCTGACGGATGTTGTTGCCGTAGTCGAAGGTCGGAATGCCTTGTTTCTGGAACTCGAGCATCGCTTTGACGTGCACGGCCATCGACTGTTTGGCCGCCTTGATCACGGCGGCGGGCTCGGTCTTGGCGCGGGCGCGGTACTCGTCCCAGGTCCAGCCGGCTGGCAGGTAGCCATTGAGCGGGTCGTGGGCGCTGGTCTGGTCGGTGACCATGTCCGGGCGTACGCCGCGCTTGACCAGTTCCGGGAGAATTTCGGCAGCGTTGCCCAGCAGGGCGATGGAGATGGCCTTGCCTTCCTTGGTGTACTTGGCGATGCGCGCCAGGGCGTCGTCGAGGTCGGTGGCTTGTTCGTCGACATAGCGGCTGTTCAAGCGGAAGTCGATGCTGACCTGCTGGCATTCAATGTTCAGCGAGCACGCGCCGGCCAGGGTCGCGGCCAGAGGCTGGGCACCGCCCATGCCGCCGAGGCCGGCGGTGAGCACCCAACGGCCTTTGAGGTTGCTGTCGTAATGCTGGCGACCAGCCTCAACGAAGGTTTCGTAGGTGCCCTGGACGATGCCCTGGCTGCCGATGTAGATCCAGCTGCCGGCGGTCATCTGGCCGTACATGGCCAGGCCCTTGGCATCCAGTTCGTTGAAGTGCTCCCAACTGGCCCAGTGCGGCACCAGGTTGGAGTTGGCGATCAGTACGCGGGGCGCGTTGCTGTGGGTCTTGAACACGCCCACCGGCTTGCCGGATTGCACCAGCAGGGTTTCGTCGTCGTTCAGGTGGGTGAGGCTTTCGACGATCTGGTCGTAGCACTCCCAGTTACGCGCCGCGCGGCCGATGCCACCGTATACCACCAGCTCTTTGGGGTTCTCGGCCACTTGCGGGTCGAGGTTGTTCATCAGCATGCGCAGCGGTGCTTCAGTCAGCCAGCTTTTGGCGGTAAGCGTGTTGCCACGGGCGGCGCGGATTTCAACGTCGCGGTACTTGGTAGGCTTGTTCTGGGAAAAGTCAGTCACAAAAAACTCCTCAGCAATCGATGCGCGAACACGATGGTGCGAAGAGGATGTCCAGCGACTCTTATGCACACACCTTTACTTGTACATACAAGCATATGCAATCAAGCGGCCAACTTCTGCGCCATGTGCCTAAGATTTTCTTGTGGGATGCGTGTAAGCCTCGGAAAACAAGGCTTCCGGGCTTGATGAAATTTCTTACAGAGGGGTTTTGAAGTGCCGGGGGATTGCTACTGAAGCAGGGCATTGCGCCATGCTGGGGCATTCGGTAACAACTTGGTGCGGGACTGGAAACAGATTTTGTAGCCTATGAAGATCCAAATGTGGGAGCGGGCTTGCTCGCGAATGCGGTGTGTCAGCTAACGCTTGCGGTGACTGATACAGCGCATTCGCGAGCAAGCCCGCTCCTACATTTTTAATCGCGTGCGGTCAGTTCGATCACACAGCAACGGCCAATGATGCTGAACTCCAGCAGCCCGGTGTTACCGTCCACCTGCAAACAATCATGATGCCCCAGCACTTGGCCCAGCACCTTCACCTCATCCGCCACACTGAACACCAGCACGGTGTGCGCGGTGCTGAAAAACTGCTGCACACCATCCACCCACTGCAAACGCGCGTGGTAACGCTGGGGCGAATAGATCAGGTTGAAATCGCGAATCGGCCCGGTGATCAGGCGGCACGCCACCTGGCTTTCACCGCTGAAGGCAAACGGTTGCAGCGGTAACAACCCGCGCTGCTCCTCACCGTCCACCGTCAACACCATGCCCGCGCCCTGGATCACGGTGATGACCCGCTGATACCCGGCAAACGTGGAAAAGCCGCCCGACTCGCCAATATCGGCAATCGACAGGCGCCAGCCAAAGCCGTCGAGACCATGGCCAGCGTCACGGGTGATTTCTTCGGTGCTACCGCCACCGTTCTTCCACGGCATACGCACGTAATCGGCAGCACGCCAGACCTTTACTGCATTCATTTGCTGAAACGTCCTTCGAGGCTATGACGGGAGCCGGGGTGGATCAGTCGCGCAGCGGTCACCGGCTGGCGGCCGGACCAAGTGCGCCGACGAATCAACAGGCATGGCTCGCCGGCCTCGATCTGCAGCAGCTTGCACTCCTGCGGGTCGGCCAGGATCGCTTCCACCACATGCTCACCCTCGGTCAGCGGTGCCACCTGGTTGAGATAGGCATAGGGGGTTTGCTGGGTGAAATCCTGTTGCAGGTATTCAGGGGCGACCAGGGCGTTGACGAAGCGGTCTTCGATTTGCACCGGGATATCGTTTTCGTAGTGCACGATCAACGAGTGGAACACCCGCCCGCCTTCACGCATCTCCAGGGCCACGGCACGTTCGGAGCCAGCGGCCTCTTCGCCCAGGGTAATGACTTTGCAAGTGTGGCGGTGGCCGCGGGAGGCGATCTCATCGGCGATGTTATGCACCTCGAACAGCGCCGACTGGCTCTTGGGCTCGGCGACGAAGGTGCCGACGCCTTGCATGCGCACCAGCAGACCTTCGGCGGTCAGCTCCCGCAGCGCCCGGTTGATGGTCATGCGGCTGAAGCCCAGTTGGTTGACCAACTCGCTTTCCGACGGCACGCGATAGTGCGGCGGCCAGTTGCCGTTGAGAATCTGCTGGCTGATCATCTGCTTGACGCGGGCATACAAGGGCGCCGGACTTTCGTCCATGTGGGCAGCCAGCGGGGACTTGGCGGGCGGAGTCGGCACGGGGAATCCTTGCAGGGGGAAAAGATGCATAGATTGCCGGAGTTTACCGAGCAGGCAAACGTCTGTATATGTATATACAAATAAACACACGACCGGGGTGCCTTGATCATGTCCGCTTTCTTTGCCGAACGCGCGCTGCTGCCTAATGGATGGGCCACTGATGTACGTCTTGAAGTCAGCGCCGACGGCCTGCTGACCAACGTAACGGCCAATGCCAGCGCAGACGGCGCCGAACGGCTCAGAGGCCCGTTGTTGCCGGGCATGCCGAACCTGCATTCCCATGCATTCCAGCGGGCTATGGCAGGGCTGGCGGAAGTCGCCGGCAACCCCAATGACAGCTTCTGGACCTGGCGCGACCTGATGTACCGCATGGTCGGCCAGATCAGCCCCGAGCAACTGCAAATCATCGCCCGCCAGCTGTATATCGAAATGCTCAAGGCCGGCTACACCTCGGTCGCCGAGTTCCACTATGTACACCACGATGTCAGCGGCCAGCCGTACGCCGACCCCACCGAACTGTCACGCCAGATCAGCCTGGCGGCGGCCAGCAGCGGGATCGGCCTGACGTTGCTGCCGGTGCTGTACAGCCACTCGGGCTTTGGCGGCCAGGCGCCGAACGAAGGCCAGCGGCGGTTTATCAACAGCACCGAAAACTACCTGGACCTGCAAGCGCGTTTGCAACCGATAGTGGCCGCGCAACCGGCACAGCAACTGGGCCTGTGTTTCCACTCATTGCGCGCGGTAACGCCACAACAGATCAGCACAGTCCTGGCCGCCAGCGACCAGGCCTGCCCGGTGCATATCCACATCGCCGAACAGCAAAAGGAAGTCGATGACTGCCTGGCCTGGAGCGGCAAGCGCCCGCTGCAATGGCTGTATGACAATGTCGAAGTGGACCAGCGTTGGTGCCTGGTACATGCCACCCACGCCAACCCTGAAGAAGTGACGCTGATGGCCCAGAGCCGAGCGATTGCCGGGCTGTGCCTGAGCACTGAAGCCAACCTGGGCGACGGGATTTTCCCGGCGGTGGACTTCCTGGCCCAGGGCGGGCGCATGGGGATTGGCTCAGACAGCCATGTGTCATTGAGCGTGGTCGAGGAACTGCGCTGGCTGGAATACGGCCAGCGCCTGCGCGACCAGCGGCGTAACCGGCTGTATCGCAGCGATCAACCGATGGTCGGGCGTACGTTGTTCGACGCCGCCCTCGACGGCGGCGCCCAGGCCCTGGGCCAGCCGATTGGCCGCCTGGAAGTGGGCAAGCGCGCCGACTGGCTGGTGCTGGACGGCAACGATCCGTACCTGGCGACGGCCAGTGAAGACGGGATTCTCAACCGCTGGCTGTTCGCCGGGGGTGATCGGCAAGTGCGTGATGTGCTGGTCAATGGCCAGTGGGTGGTACGCGATGGGCGGCATGCTGGCGAGGAAGAAAGCAGCCGGGCCTTCACGCAGGTTCTTAGAGACCTACTGTCCTAACAGCTACAGATTTGCGGACACTGCTCGCGGACTTCTCCCACAAACTCATCGGCAGTCGCCTTGAGCCAAGCAAATAGCCGGGCGATATCCGGCTCAGACTGTCGCCCGTTTCGACAAATGATGTAGTACGCCGCCGGTGACATCATCACCGGACCGTTCAACGCCAGCAGGCTCCCCTCTTTCAGCGCGTCATACACCAGCGCCGTCCTGCCCAGGGCAATCCCACTGCCTTTTGCCGCCAGGCTGATGGCCTGGCTGGAATCCGGAAATCGCGGGCCACGGTGATACGGTGGAGCCGCCAGTGCCTGGAACGCAAACCAGCTTTCCCAGCCCGGGCACACTTGATCGTCGACCCGGTGGATCAGCGGGTGCCGGGCGATATCCGCCAACGCAATATCGCCATTGCCCCGCACAAACGCCGGCGAACAGACGGGGAACACGGCATCACGCATCAGCAGTTCGACATGATGCTCCGGATAGTCGCCGTACCCCATCACCACGGCTACGTCGTATTGATGGGCGCCCAGGTTATCCGTACTGGTCAACACCAGGTCCAGGTTGAACGAAGCCTCGGTATGCGAGCCGTGCAGCCTGGGGATCAGCCATGTCGAGCAGAGGGACGAGGTACACGAAAGGTAGAGCGGTTGAGGTGTGTCCGGGCGCAGGGAGTGCAGCACGCCATCCAGCTCGCGGAAAAATCCAGCGGTCACCGGCAGCAAGGCCTGCCCCGCTTCAGTCAGCGTGACGCCCCGCGAGTGGCGCTCGAACAACTGCACGTCCCACCACGCTTCCAGGCCCGCAATCTGATGGCTGATGGCACTGGCTGTGAGGTTGAGTTCAGACGCCGCACGCGCAAAGCTGCCACATTGCGCAGCGCTGACAAAGGCTTGAAGCATAGGAGTCGGTGGCGGGCGCTGGGCCATCAGGTGCTCACTTTGATCAGGATGATCCCGCAAACTATCACCAGCGCCGAAAGCATCCGCCGCCAGCCGAACCGCTCACGAAAGAACAGCGCAGCAATAATGGCGCCGATGATAACACTGGTTTCCCGCAGTGCTGAGACCTTGGCCACCGCGTCCAAGGACAGCGCGAACAACACCAGGCCGTAGGACGCCAGGTAAAAAACCCCGCCCAACATGCCCACCCGCCACTGCCGGGCAATCGCCTGGACAAACTGCGTACGCGCCTTGAGAAACGCCAGCAACGGGATCGGAATACTCTGGAACACCGTCAAGTAAATGATGTATTGCAGCACC
Source organism: Pseudomonas proteolytica (assembly GCF_007858275.1). Taxonomy (GTDB): domain Bacteria; phylum Pseudomonadota; class Gammaproteobacteria; order Pseudomonadales; family Pseudomonadaceae; genus Aquipseudomonas; species Aquipseudomonas proteolytica. The sequence goes on along the minus strand of NZ_VFEV01000019.1, from coordinate 19,267 downwards.
GTCTCACTGGCTCTTACACCCTTGGCGTCCACCACCGTGTAGGAGGCAATAAACACCCCGGCGCCCACCGCCATCAGGATCGGCCGGAGCATGAGCGCCGTCATCTTGCGCACAAACGTCAGGCTGATGATCCCCAGGCAAATCAACAACACCCCTGCCAGCGCCTGGAAAGACAGGTGTTCGTGCAGCAGAAAGTAGGAAAACAGCGCGACCAGTACCGGCGGTACGCCGCGCATTACCGGATAGACCTGGCCAAAGTCGCCCGTTTCATAGGCCTTGATCAAAAACAGGCGATAGACCGTATTTAGCACCACCGAGAGCAGTACATAGCTCCACACTTGCAGGCTCGGCACATCGACCAACGGCAGCGCCGCAAGGCAGATCAACAAAGCCGTGCCATCGACCAGAGCCAGGGTCATGAAGCGGCTGCTGCCGGCCCGGACAACGGCGTTCCAGGTGGCGTGCATAAAGGCGGAGATCAGGACCAGGGTGATCGCAATATCGGAGTTGTCCATGGAGTCGGCTGTTCAGAGGAAAAGGCGGGTATTTAACTCAGCCTCGCGCATTGGCCAGAAGCGAATCCTCATCAGCACAGCCATCAAAATCCATCATGGTTCCCGACGTGGTCAAACCCTGCGGGCAAAAAAAGGGCGGGTTTATTAAAAAACCCGCCCTTTCTATTTCGCATTACTGCGACGTCTTGCTCATCTGCTTATCCGACGTACGCCAGATCAAACGCGTGGTGTCGTAACCCTGCTGGCGTGCCCTGCTGAGCAGGTCTTCGCGGGTGTCGGCGCTGACGGTCGGCGTGCGCGACAGCAGCCACATGTAGCGCCGGCTCGGGCTGCCGACGATGGCGGTCTTGTAGTCGTCGCTGACGTACAACACCCAGTAATCGCCCTTGGCCACGCCCGGCAACAGCGCGGTGAACCAGTTATTGAATTCGACCCACAACTTGTCGGTCTTGCCCGGTACTTGCGGCGTGGCCGTGCCCTTGGCTTCTTCCCACTTCCACTCGGTGGTCAGGCAGCGGTTGAACACTGACATGTCGCCATCGGGCAGCAGGGAGTAACGGGCCTCGGACTGCGCGCAGTTACGCTGGAAGTACATGGGCAGGCGGGCCAACTCGTACCAGGTGCCCTGGTAACGCTTGAGGTTGACGCTGCCGACGGTCTTGGGTTGCAGATCATCGCCAGAATGGCTGGCGCAGCCTGCCAAAAACAGGCTGGCGCAAAGGTATAAAACGAAACGCATCATTCTTCTTCTCCCGCAGGCTTGCGCCCCGGTTTACTTCAGGCCTTGCCCGGAAAACATCAGAACTTTGTCACCGGCGTACTGCACGCTGATAAAGCTGGTTTTATCGCCCCAGGTGCAACTGGACATGCCCAGCGCGCCGGAACAATCGGTGGGCTTACCCAGCAACGACTCCACTTCAGCCTTGGCCATGCCAGCCGAGAGCTTTTGGTAGTTTTCCTGGGTGACCTTGCTGCAAGCGGCCAATAGGACGCAAAAGCACAAGAGTGCGAGACGGCGTAACGACATGGTAGAGCTCCTGGAGGGACACGCAGCAGTGGGGGTCTGCCAGAAGCTTAGAAGGGAAAAGGGGGGTCTGGTTCCCGGAAGGCAAAAACAAAAAAAGCCCCCTGTGGCTAGGGGGCTTGTCCCCCGCTGGGGTGCGAAGCAGCCCCAATAAAGCCACTGAGTACTTTCAGGTAAAACGAGTGGGTGGGTTTGGGGGCTGCTTCGCAGCCCAGCGGGGGACAAGCCCCCTCGCCAAAGGGGGTAGCATTAACCTTTGTGGTAACCGGTCACGCGCGCCACTTCTTCCTTGGAGCCCAGAAACACCGCCACACGCTGGTGCAGGCCTTCAGGCTGGATGTCGAGGATGCGCTGGTGACCGTCGGTGGAAGCACCGCCAGCTTGTTCGACCAGGAACGACATCGGGTTGGCTTCGTACATCAGGCGCAGTTTGCCCGGCTTGGACGGCTCGCGGCTGTCGCGTGGGTACATGAACAGGCCACCACGGGTCAGGATGCGGTGTACGTCGGCAACCATCGCGGCGACCCAACGCATGTTGAAGTTTTTCTTCAACGGACCTTCTTCACCTTCCATCAACTCGTTGACGTAGCGCTTGACCGGTTCTTCCCAGTGGCGCTGGTTGGACATGTTGATCGCAAATTCCTGGGTCGAGGCAGGAATGGAGATGTCTTCGTGGGTCAGCACGAAGCTGCCCATTTCACGGTCCAGGGTAAAGCCCTTGACGCCATCGCCCAGGGTCAGCACCAGCATGGTCTGCGGGCCGTAGATCGCATAACCGGCGGCGACCTGCTCGGTGCCTGGCTGCAGGAAGGCCTTTTCGTTCAGGGCTTCGTTCTGGCTCAGGTATTCGTTCGGGCAACGCAGTACGGAGAAGATGGTGCCGACTGGCGCGTTGATGTCGATGTTCGACGAGCCGTCCAGCGGGTCGAATACCAGCAGGTACGCGCCTTTAGGGTATTTGCCCGGGATCTGGTAGGCGTTGTCCATTTCTTCGGACGCCATGCCGGCCAGGTGACCGCCCCATTCGTTGGCTTCGAGCAGGATTTCGTTGGAAATCACGTCGAGCTTCTTCTGCACTTCGCCTTGCACGTTTTCAGTGCCCATGCTGCCCAGGACGCCGCCCAGCGCGCCCTTGGACACGGCGTGGCTGATTTCCTTGCAAGCACGCGCCACCACTTCGATCAGGAAGCGCAGATCGGCAGGGGTGTTGTTGCTGCGGGTCTGCTCAATCAAATAGCGACTCAGGGTAACGCGGGACATGGACGGCTCCGGAGAATGGGGGGGGCTAAAAACCCGCGCAGTTTAGCGCGAGTCGGGGCGCATTTCCTCCTATCAGACGAGATAACCCTGACAGAGTTCATGCAGGCCCCGGCTCAGGGCCTGGCCGGCGGCTTGCGCAACAGACTGTAGGCCATGCCCCCGAGTGCCGCTACGCCCAGCAGCAATACGGCCCACAGGCCGATTGTCTGCCAAGGCATACCTGCGACATTTGGCGCGGCCGGCGGAATGGCGCGCCACTCGCCATCGACCCTGGCCTGGCCCAACGCCGCGAGGCGCTGCGGCTGATAATCGGGAATCAGGGTGGTCAACGGCAGGTTCGCCGCCTTGGCCGACGGGTTGCCCAGCGCCAGGGTAAACGGCGGTTCGCCCCGCGCCAGGAACACCACCTGCGTGGCCCGCACGGCGAAACTCAACCCCGGCGCCTGCGGCCCCAGGCCACCGCCCCGCTCGTCTACGTCCAGCTTGAGTTGGCGGACCGGGTAACCCGGCAACTGCAATTGATCCTGGGTGATTTCTTGCCCGTTCTGCGGCAACCGGTAGAGCAAACCGCGGCTTAACGGCTGCCATGCCTGCTTGCTGTCCTGGCGCCCGGCAAGACCCACCGGGGCCAGGCTGTTGGGCTGGCGTAACTCGATGCGCACCCGCTCGATATTCAACGCCCCGGGCAGCTGCCAGCTGTATTGCCCCGCTTCAAGGGCGCTGCCGGCCAATGGCTCGGACCACACCAGCGGCAACGGCAAGCTGCTGGTGCTCTGCACTTCAATGGAGGTCAACTCGGGCGCGGCCTGGCCTTGCCATAACAGGCGCAGGTAACGCGCCGGTTGCCCCGGCAAGGCCACTTCACGCAGTTCAACCCGATCATCGGCAAACGCCAGGCGCGCCAACTGCCCTTCGCCCCAGGAGCGCCAGTGCTGCAAATCGTCACTGGCTTCGATGCTGAAACGCTGGAAACCGTCGTGCTCGGCGGACCAGTCGAGGATCAGCTTTTGCAACGGCGCCTTGATGGCACTGGCATCGAGCAACCAGCCGCGTCGCACCTGCGCGCCGGCCGGCACTTCGCTGGACGGCTGCACCTGCACCAGGGTGCCCGTGGCACTCGATTGCACGCGCACGCTGGGCGCGCTGTCACTGGTGTTGTCGGCGGCGTACAGCGGGAAGCCCTTCAGCCTCGCCAGGTTTTTCGCGCTGGCGGCCGACTGACGCACCAATGCATACGCCTGCGGCTCGCCGGCGGCGTTGAACACCCGCAGGTCACTGAGATCGGCCTGGCGGGCGCTCAGTTGCACCGCCAGCGGCAACTCCAGGCGATACCAGGGTCCTTCGCCGCTGATCGCCAGCGGCACTTGGGCAGTGAAGTCGGCGGGGGCTTCTGCGGCCCATACCGATAGCGCGGTGCACAGGCCCACCAGGGCAATACTCAGTTTGCCGATCAAGAGGAAGCTCCTTGGGTTTGAACCTCGAGTTCAACGCGTTTGGGCGGCAGCGGGGCAAAATAACCCACCACCAGCAACAGCCCGCCCACGCCGATAAACGACACAATCCGCTCCAGCCCGCCACGGTTGCTCAGCTCGACGAGGAACAACTTGGCGACCACCACGCCAATCAGCACCGCGCCGACCAGCCACACCTCCCGGCGATTGCGCAGATGACCACCGATCATCAGGCCCAGGGCAATCAGGGTCCAGACAATCGACAATCCGGCCTGCACCAGCATGGAGTCGAGCAACGCATCCAGATGAAACGGCACGCCGCCCCAGTGGTGCGCCGTGCGCATCACCAATGCGGTGAAAAAGGCGAACAGCGAAACCCCGGCAACCCCCTGGGCAATCCAGGGGGTGCGGCCGCCCAGTTGCGGCGCCGCGCTGCGCGCCCACAGGTACACACCCAGCAGCGCAAACAGCAGGCCAAGGTCCAAGGGGTTGAGCAATGGCATGTAGGGCAACGGCTTGGCGGTACCGTCGCTGAAAATATTGGCCAGCCAGAACCACACCAGCATCAGCACGGCCAACGGCAGCGCGGCCAGCAGGCGGTATTCGCGTGGATAAGCAGAAACTGGCCACGGCCATTGGCGCGGTGCAGCGACGGCTATCAGGTACAGGCTGGGGAAAATCGCCCAGCCGAGCCAGCGCCAGGCGTTGTATTGCACCGAGAGCACCAGCAGGCCGTAGCGCAACTCCAGGGCCAGCATGCCGATTAGCATCCAGCAGCCCAGTACATGGGCGATGCTCAAAGCCTTGGTCGGCGCCACCAGACTCAACAGGCGCAACGAGATGAAATGTACGGCGAACACGCAGCTCCAGGCCAGCCAGCCAAATTCGGCTGCTGGGTGATAATAGCGATGCGCCGAAACCAGCAGCACCATCGCCGCCGCCGGCATCAGCAACAGGCTCATGGCGCCCAGCGATGCCCAGCGCAGACGCACGGCCAACACAGTCCAGAGCGCCACACTGGCCGCCGCGGCCGCCAGCAGGAACGTGGCTTGCAGTTCAGGAGGCGTAAAGCGCAGCACTTCGCTGTTCAGCGCTGCCGCCCACCAGATTACGCCCCAGGCCAACAGCCCATCCGCGATACGCGGCAACTTAAGCCCGTCAAACACCGACGATTGACCTGCGCCCCGCAAACGCCAGGCGCCCACGAATGCTGCCAGCCCTACAAGCATCGGCGCCCAGAATCCTAGATGCCGGAACGCAGGCCACTCTTCGTCGATCCACGGCGCCCACCACAACAGCAATGTGCCGCCCAGCACTTGCACAGTAAGCCCCGCGAACAGGAAAGTGCGCGAAGCGATACGCAGGCCGGCAAACAGTGTCACCGCGCCCGCCAGCGCCCAACTGATCGCCGTACCGTTGATCGACAGCAGCAACGGTGCCAGCAAATACAAGCAGCCCAGCCCCAAGCCGGCCAACACCGGCAAACCGTGGCGCTCCCAGGCAGACACCTGCTCATCGCCCGCCTTGCGCAGTTGCCAGAAGCTAAACAGCAACGCCACGCCAAGCAGCAACGCACCCAACGGTGCACCCTCAAGCAGCGTGTATTCGCCCGCCTGCAACTCACTGAGAAACGCCAGTGCCGAACCCAGTTGCAGCAGCAGGCCAAACCCGCGAGCCAGCAAGCGCTGCTGACGCAACCCCAGCCAGAAGATCCCCGCCCCCTCCACCGCCCACGCCGCGGCGGTCCAGCGCGCATCCAGGCCCAGGGGGATCGCCAGGCTGGCGAAGATCACGCCCAGGGCCAGGCAGGTTTCGGCCAGCAATACGGTGCGCCCGCCACTGAGCACACGCGCCAGGAGCATATAGATGATGCCCAACGCCAACGCGCTGAATGCCGGTGCGAACTCCAGGTGTTGCACCAGGGTGAACTGCAAGCCAAACGCCACAAGCGGTGGCCCGAACAGCAGGCCGCCATCCACATAATCCCCCTTGGCCGCCGACCAGCGCAGCAATGCGCCACGGCTGTCATCGGCCGGGGCGTCGGGCATTTCCAGGAGTTTGCGCCGCGCAAACAACAGGCCGATGGCCAGGTACATCAGGAAAAACACAATCAGGAACGGCTCGGTACTCCACAGCAACTCCGGCGTGTAGGAGCGGATGCCCCAGGCAAAGCCGATACCGAAGGTGCCGGCAAAACCAATCACATTGAGCAGGCGCCAGGCCTTGAACCAGGCAATGGCGAGGATGCCGACGTTGAGCAAGGTGAAGTAGCTGAACAGCGCCACATGGCTGCCCTCGCCGGTGGACGCCAGGATCGGCGCGGCGAAACCGCCCAGGGCGGCGGCGCAGGCCAGGCCGATGGCGTCCTGGGTAATGGCAAGGATCGCCGAAAACAGCGTCACTGCCACCAGCAGGCCGAGCGCCGCGCCGGGGTCGAGCAAAGGGTGCAGACGCATGGCGGCGAATACCGTCAGGTACAACACGGCGATGCCGGTGCCTTGCAGGATCAGCGCGTAATTGCCGTTGCGCGCGCGCAGCCACCAGCCCAGGCCCAGTAAGCCCAGGGCGCAGGCGGCGACACCGGCGTAGCGCAACTCGATGGGCACCACCATGCCTTCGGTGGCATAGCGCAGCAAAAATGCCAGGCCAAGGAACAGCAGCACCACGCCAACCCGCAGCACGGTGTTGCCACCCAGCAGCCAGTTGCGCGCCCCCTGGATAGCCCGTTCGATCAGGTTGGGGCCACGGGGGGTTTGGGGTTCAGCTTCGCGTGCAGCAGCGGCCGGTTTCCACAGGTCGTCCGGCAGCGGCGGGCTGGGTTCGGCAGCAGAGGTGGGTTGCAGTTCGGCGGGCAGTTCCCAGACCAGTTCTGGGGCGGGCGCGGGTTCGACCATGGGCGGCTCGACCTGCGGCGGCTTTTCCAGCATCGCCAGGCGTTGCTCCAGAGCCTTCAAGGCGCTGCCAAGGTTCGACAGACGAATGGCTTGGCCAATCCCCAAACCCAGGAGCGCGCCGAAGGCTGCGTCACTGAACGACTCATCCAGCGCCCAGCCGAGCACCAGGCCAATGAGCATGAACATCCATTGCATGGTCGAGATCCCTAAGCAGCCCGAAGCGGGCGTAACCGACGCTCAGTATATCGACACAATCCCAATGTAGGAGCCAGCTTGTGTAGGACCTGGCTTGTGCGGGAGCTGGCTTGCCTGCGATACAGGCGCCTCGGTGTATCAGTGACACCGAGGGGATGCTATCGCAGGCAAGCCAGCTCCCACACGGGGTTCTGCGGGTTCTAGTCCAAGGCTTTCCAGATCTCGGTGGCGTATTCCCGGATGGTTCGGTCTGACGAGAACCAACCCGTGCGCGCAGTATTGAGCACCGCCGAACGCCACCACTCCCTGGTGTCGTGCCAATGGGCTTCGACCCGCGCCTGGGCGTCCCAGTAGGCGTCAAAATCGGCGCACACCAGGAACCGGTCATAGGCGATCAACGAGTCGATCAACCCCACATAGCGCCCCGGATCGTCCGGCGAGAACACCCCGCCACGAATCGCCTGCAGCACGTCGTTCAAGCGGTGGGATGCGGCGATATCAGGGCCGGCATTGAACTCACCGGCCTGTTTACGCGCTTCCACCTGCTCGGCGCTGAGGCCGAAAATAAACATGTGCTCGCCGCCGATACGCTCATGCATCTCCACATTGGCGCCATCCATAGTGCCGATGGTCAGCGCGCCATTGAGGCCGAACTTCATGTTGCTGGTGCCCGAGGCCTCAAACCCGGCGGTGGAGATCTGCTCCGACAGGTCCGCCGCCGGGATGATGTTTTCGGCGAGGCTGACGTTGTAGTTGGGCAGGAACACGACCTTGAGCAAGCCACGCACCGTGGGGTCGTTGTTCACCGTACGGGCGATGTCGTTGGTCAGCTTGATGATCAGCTTGGCCTGGTGATAACTGGCCGCCGCCTTGCCGGCGAAGATCTTCACCCGCGGCACCCAATCCACTTCGGGTTCGGCGCGAATCGCCTGGTACAGGGCAACCGTGTGCAACAGGTTCAGCAATTGGCGCTTGTACTCGTGGATACGCTTGACCTGCACATCGAACATCGCCGCCGGGTTGACCGAAATCCCCAGGCGCTCGTGGATGATATCGGCCAGCACCCGCTTGCTGTGCAGGCGCTGCTCGGCGAAGGCTTTGCGAAAGGCGTCTTTCTCGGCGAAGGTTTCCAGCTCCACCAGGCGCTGTTCCATGTTGTCGAGAATGTCCGGCCCCAGGGCCTCCACCAGCATCGCGGTAAGCTTGGGGTTGGCCTGGAACAGCCAGCGGCGGAAAGTAATGCCGTTGGTCTTGTTGTTGATACGCTCGGGGTAGAGCTTGTGCAGTTCGGAAAACACCGTGCTGCGCATCAGCTGCGTATGCAATCCCGAGACGCCGTTGACGCTGTGGGACCCCAGGAACGCCAGGTTGCCCATGCGCACGCGGCGCCCGTTGTCTTCTTCGATCAGCGAGACAGCGCGCAGGACGTCGAAGTCGTGAATGCCCTTGGCCCGCAGCGAATCAATGTGCTGGGCGTTGATCAGGTAAATGATCTGCATGTGCCGGGGCAGCATGCGTTCCATCAGGCCCACCGGCCAGGTTTCCAGGGCTTCGGGGAGCAGGGTGTGGTTGGTGTAGGACAGCGTTTCGACGGTGACCTGCCAGGCCGCATCCCAGGCAATATCGTGCAGGTCGACCAATTGGCGCATCAACTCGGCCACGGCGATGGACGGGTGCGTGTCATTGAGCTGGATGGCCGCGTGCTCGCCCAGGCTCAGGACCGAGCCGTGCATGTTTTTGTGGCGGCGCAGCAGGTCCTGCAGGGAGGCCGAGACGAAGAAATATTCCTGGCGCAGGCGCAATTCCTGCCCTGCTTCGGTGCTGTCGGCCGGGTAAAGCACCCTTGAGATGCTTTCGGCACGGGCCACTTCGGCAACGGCGCCCAAATGGTCACCGGCGTTGAAGCGCTCCAGGTGCAGGTCTTCGACGGCCCGCGCACGCCACAGGCGCAAGGTGTTCACACTGGCGCCACGCCAGCCGACCACCGGGGTGTCGTAGGCTACGGCGCGCACGGTTTCATTGGGCGACCAGACCTGGATCGACTTGCCGGACGCATCCAGCACAGTCTCGACGCTGCCGCCAAAGCCGATCGGGTAGATCACCTCGGCGCGCTCGAACTCCCAGGGGTTGCCGAAATCCAGCCAGCGTTCGGTCTGCTCCTGCTGCCAGCCATCGACAATCGCCTGGCGAAACAGCCCGTGTTCGTAACGAATGCCATAGCCATGGCCGGCAATGCCCAGGGTCGACATGCTTTCCATAAAGCACGCGGCCAGGCGCCCCAGGCCCCCGTTGCCCAGGGCCGCATCGGGCTCCAGCAGGCGAATGCGCTCCAGGTCCACACCCAACTCGCCGAGGGCTTCGCGCGCCACCTCCAGCAGGCCGAGGTTGCTCAGGCTGTCAAACAGCAAACGACCGATCAAAAATTCCAGGGACAGGTAATACACCCGCTTCTGCCCACGCCGGTAGATACGCCGGGTGTGGTCCATCCAGTGGTCGACCATATGGTCGCGCGCCGCCAGGGCAATGGCTTCGAACCAGTCGTGGTCAAAGGCGTGATCGGGATCCTTGCCCACCGCATAAGTGAGTTTGGTCAAGACAGCATCGCGAAACGCGGCTACCTCTGCTTCTCGTACAAGCGGTTCCTGAGACATCGGTGCGACCTCGGGCGAGATAGAAGAAGGGAAATCCTAGAGCCTAGACGGTCTGACCCATGGCATGGCTGACGGTTCGGCAGTTTTTTCACTCATTCACGCATGCAGGTTTTAGATGCAGGGGCCGTGCCCGTTTGAGACGGGCGGGAGCCTTTGAGCCGAAATCCGCAAAATATTGTTCAAAAAATCACCAATCCCGGTATGATCGCGCGCCCGGACAAAGCCCCTCTTGGAAACCTGATGAAGCCTCAACTGATCGCCGCCGCGGAACTCGACCGTCTCGAAACGTGGCAGAAATACTCCAGCCACATGTGCGGCGGCTGCACGTCCAACTGCTGCACCCTGCCGGTTGAGGTGAAGATCAAGGATTTGATCCGCATTGGCATCGTCGACGAATTCGAGCGTGGCGACCCGCCGAAGAACATCGCCAAGCGCTTGCAGAAGGAAGGCATCGTCGAGCGTTTCAACTCCAAGTCCGAGATCTTTACCCTGCAGCGCATGAGCAACAACGATTGCCTGTACCTGGATCGTAAGACGCGCTTCTGCACTATTTATGACAAGCGCCCGGATACCTGCCGCAATCACCCGAAGATCGGGCCACGGCCGGGGTATTGCGCGTACAAGCCCAAGGAAGTGGTGCGCGAGACCAAGTTCAAGACCCTCGACAAGTTCTGATCCAAGTTCTTTATTGCTTGAACTAGCGCTTTCGCGAGCAAGTCGAATCGTCGCACCGCCGCTCCCACATTCGACCGCGTTTTTTCAGGATGAATGAGGTCAAGCGTGGGAGCGGGCTTGCTCGCGAAGAGGCCGGTACAGCCACTGCAAATATTGCGGGCATAAAAAAACGCCCCCGGCCTTTCGACCGGGGGCGTTTTTATTCAGCCGGAACTAAGTATCAGTTCTTGGCCTTTTTGGCAGCGCGGGTACGCTCGCCTTCGTCCAGGATCTTCTTACGAAGACGGATGGACTTCGGCGTCACTTCGCACAGCTCGTCGTCCTGGATGAATTCCAGAGCCTGTTCCAGGGTGAAGCGAACAGGTGGAACCAGGGCGATGGTTTCGTCTTTACCCGAAGCACGCATGTTGTCGAGCTTCTTGCCTTTGGTTGGGTTGACGCCCATGTCGTTGTCACGGCTGTTCAGACCAACGATCTGGCCGTTGTAGATCTCTTGACCGTGTTCAACGAACAGCTTGCCACGCGCCTGGAGGGTTTCCAGGGAGTAGGTCAGTGCCTTGCCGGTTTCTACCGATACCAGAACACCGTTCTGACGGCCGGACATGTCGCCGGACTTCATGGTGTCGTAGCGATCGAAGATCGAGGTCAGGATGCCAGCACCGTTGGTCAGGGTCAGGAACTGGTTACGGAAACCGATCAGACCACGAGCAGGGATGTTGTATTCCAGACGCACACGGCCTTTGCCATCCGGCACCATGTTGGTCAGGTCGCCCTTACGCAGGCCCATCTCTTCCATGACCTTGCCCTGGGATTCTTCAGGGGTGTCGATGGTGACGTTTTCGAACGGTTCCTGCTTCACGCCGTCAACGGTACGGATGATCACTTCCGGACGGCCAACGCCCATTTCGAAGCCTTCGCGACGCATGGTTTCGATCAGTACCGAGAGGTGCAGCTCACCACGGCCGGAAACCTTGAACTTGTCAGCCGAGTCGCCTTCTTCAACGCGCAGTGCAACGTTGTACAGCAGCTCTTTGTCCAGACGTTCCTTGATGTTACGGGAAGTCACGAACTTGCCTTCTTTACCGCAGAAAGGCGAGTCGTTTACCTGGAAGGTCATGGAAACGGTTGGCTCGTCAACGGTCAACGGCACCATTGCTTCAACCATGTCCGGGTGGCACAGGGTGTCGGAGATGAACAGCGAGTCCATACCGCTGATGCACACGATGTCGCCTGCAGCAGCTTCTTCAACGTCAATACGGTGCAGACCGTGGTGACCCATCAGCTTCAGGATACGACCGTTACGCTTCTTGCCGGTGGCGTCGATAGCCACGACCGGAGTGTTCGGCTTGACGCGACCACGAGCGATACGGCCAACGCCGATAACACCCAGGAAGCTGTTGTAGTCCAGTGCGGAGATTTGCATCTGGAACGGACCGTCACGGTCGACTTTCGGCGCTGGTACGTTGTCGACGATCGACTGGTACAGCGGGGTCATGTCTTCAGCCATGTCGGTGTGTTCCAGACCGGCAATGCCGTTCAGGGCCGAGGCGTAGACGACTTTGAAGTCCAGCTGTTCTTCGGTGGCACCGAGGTTGTCGAACAGGTCGAAGATCTGGTCCAGAACCCAGTCCGGACGCGCGCCTGGACGGTCAACCTTGTTGATCACCACGATTGGACGCAGGCCGGCTTCGAAAGCCTTCTTGGTCACGAAACGGGTTTGCGGCATAGGGCCGTCTTGAGCGTCAACCAGCAGCAGAACGGAGTCAACCATCGACATTACACGTTCAACTTCGCCGCCGAAGTCGGCGTGGCCCGGGGTATCCACGATGTTGATGTGGTAGCCGTTCCAGTTGATGGCGGTGTTTTTTGCCAGGATGGTAATACCGCGCTCTTTTTCCTGGTCGTTGGAGTCCATCACGCGCTCGTCGTTGAGCTCGTTGCGCTCCAGGGTGCCGGATTGACGCAGGAGTTTGTCTACCAGGGTGGTTTTACCATGGTCAACGTGAGCAATGATGGCGATGTTACGTAGATTTTCGATCACTTGTGTATCTCGATCAGAGGATTCGGTGTGCTGACAGGTCGTGGCAGCGATTAACAGTAGAGTCAGGCCTTGCCGTTACAGCTTGACGGCAGAGTCGGGGGGCCGGTGACGCAGGCCACAGGCAAACAGCCCCGGGCTCTTAGCTCGGTCGATAAACGCGCACATTGGCATATCCCTCACTGAGCAAATGGTGGGCATGCAGGCGACTCATCACGCCTTTGTCGCAATACAGCAGGTACTGACGGCTGTTATCCAGTTCCTTGAAACGCGCGTTCAGTGCATAGAACGGCAACGTTTGCACGTCGATGCCAGCGATTTCCAGCGGCTCGTCTTCAGCGGCATCCGGGTGACGGATGTCGATGACAATCTGACCGGCCAGGGCTTCGCTGACTTCTTCGATCTGTACGTCCTGGCCCAGTTCGTCGATGACTCGATCGATCGGCACCAGTTTGGCGTTCTCGAGCGCTCGCTCCAGAATCGCCATGTCGAATTCTTTCTCTTCATGCTCCACGCGATAGCGCTTGGCATGGGTCTTGGGGTTCACCGAGATGACCCCGCAGTACTCTGGCATGTGCTTGGCGAAATCAGCGGTGCCGATTTCGTTGGCCAGGTCGATGATGTCCTGCTTGTGGCTGGCGATCAGCGGGCGCAATACCAGCTTGTCGGTCACGCAGTCGATCACGGACAGGTTCGGCAACGTCTGGCTGGAGACCTGGGAAATCGCCTCGCCGGTCACCAGCGCTTCGATTTGCAGGCGGTCGGCGATTTTCGACGCTGCGCGCAACATCATACGCTTCAATACGACGCCCATATGACCGTTATCGACTTTTCCGAGAATTTCTCCCAGGACTTCCTCGAACGGTACGCTGACAAACAGCACGCGCTGGGAGCTGCCGTACTTCTTCCAGATATAGTGCGCAACTTCCATCACGCCCAATTCGTGTGCACGCCCGCCCAGGTTAAAGAAGCAGAAGTGGCTCATCAGGCCCCGGCGCATGATCTGGTAGGCCGCCACGGTAGAGTCGAAACCGCCGGACATCAGCACCAGGGTCTGCTCCAGCGCACCCAGCGGGTAGCCACCGATGCTGTTGTGCTGGCTGTGGATCACAAACAACCGTTGGTCGCGAATTTCGATGCGTACTTCGATTTGCGGCTCTTTCAGCGAGATTCCTGCGGCCCCACACTCGCGACGCAGCTTGCTGCCGACGTATTTCTCGACATCCATGGAGCTGAACGGGTGCTTGCCCGCACGCTTGCAGCGCACCGAAAAAATCTTGCCTTCAAGGCTGGTGCCAAAGTGCAGTTTGCATTTTTGCGTGATGTCGTCGAAGTCGCCCAGCGGGTACTCGTCGACCTGCAGGAAATGCGCGATGCCCGGCATGCAGCTCAGGCGCTCGGTCATATCTTTCAAGGCTTTAGGGTCGCTGACGCGGGTTTCCAGCTCGAGATTGTCCCACACACCGTTCACCACCACGGCCGGGTCCAGGTCACGGAGCACGGCGCGGATATTCTTGGCCAATTGACGGATGAAACGCATCCGTACCGGTCGGCTCTTGATGGTGATCTCGGGGAAGACTTTAACGATTAATTTCATGGAAACAGCGCGCGCAGGGCCAGCCGAAAAAGGGGGGCGCGGATTATAGCGGAAATCGCTCAAGGTTTGACCAGTTAATATACAAACGGCACGCAACGCACCAAAGAGGTGCATTTACAGGCAGTTACGCTACATTGCAGTGCGCGATTTTTGCCATTTCGACGATTTGCACCTTTATAGGGGCCATTTTGAGGCAAAAAACCCATGTCGGGGCACTGGCATGCAATTTGCTCTCTTGTGAGGCAGGTTGCCATGGCGGACTATCCGCGCCGGCATCACCCACATTCTAAGGGCTACTCCACTACCCCAGCCCGAAGCCACCCGGAGGACACTATGTCGAAGTCGGTTCAACTCATCAAAGATCATGACGTTAAATGGATTGATCTGCGCTTCACGGACACCAAAGGCACTCAGCACCACGTGACCATGCCGGCTCGCGACGCGCTGGATGACGCCTTCTTCGAAGAAGGCAAAATGTTCGACGGCTCCTCCATCGCTGGCTGGAAAGGCATCGAAGCCTCCGACATGATCCTGATGCCGGACGACTCCACCGCCGTACTCGACCCGTTCACCGAAGAGCCAACCCTGATCATCGTCTGCGACGTGATCGAGCCTTCGACCATGCAGGGCTACGACCGCGACCCACGTGCGATCGCCAAGCGTGCCGAGGAATACCTGAAGTCCACCGGTATCGGTGACACCGTATTCGTGGGCCCTGAGCCTGAGTTCTTCATCTTTGACCAGGTGAAGTTCAAGTCCGACATCTCCGGCTCCATGTTCAAGATCTTCTCCGACCAGGGTTCGTGGATGTCCGACCAGGACGTGGAAGGCGGCAACCATGGCCACCGTCCAGGCGTCAAAGGCGGCTACTTCCCAGTACCACCGTTCGACCACGACCACGAAATCCGTACCTCCATGTGCAACGCCATGGAAGACATGGGCCTGGTCATCGAAGTTCACCACCACGAAGTGGCGACTGCCGGCCAGAACGAAATCGGTGTGAAGTTCAACACCCTGGTTGCCAAGGCTGACGAAGTACAGACCCTCAAGTACTGCGTACACAACGTGGCAGTGGCCTACGGCCGTACCGCTACCTTCATGCCTAAGCCACTGTACGGCGATAACGGTTCGGGTATGCACGTTCACCTGTCCATCGCCAAAGATGGCAAGAACACCTTCGCTGGCGAAGGTTATGCCGGCCTGTCCGACACCGCCCTGTACTTCATCGGCGGCATCATCAAGCACGGTAAGGCCCTGAACGGCTTCACCAACCCGTCGACCAACTCCTACAAGCGTCTGGTCCCAGGTTTTGAAGCACCGGTGATGCTGGCCTACTCGGCTCGCAACCGTTCCGCTTCGATCCGTATTCCTTACGTGTCCAGCCCTCGCGCTCGCCGTATCGAAGCACGCTTCCCGGATCCAGCAGCCAACCCGTACCTGGGCTTTGCTGCACTGCTGATGGCTGGCCTGGACGGCATCCAGAACAAGATCCACCCAGGCGACGCCGCCGACAAAAACTTGTACGACCTGCCGCCTGAAGAGGCCAAGGAAATCCCACAAGTGTGCGGCAGCCTGAAAGAAGCCCTGGAAGAGCTGGACAAGGGCCGTGCGTTCCTGACCAAAGGCGGCGTGTTCAGCGACGACTTCATCGATGCCTACATCGCCCTGAAAAGCGAAGAAGAAATCAAGGTCCGCACCTTCGTACACCCACTGGAATACGAGCTGTACTACAGCTGCTGATCCGGTAGCGCTGCTCAACGCGGCGTGACAAAAAGGCCTCCTTCGGGAGGTCTTTTTTTTGCCTGAAACAATGACTCTCCACCTTTGCAAACCCCATCAAAACTGTGGGAGCTGGCTTACCTGCGATAGCGGTGGTTCAGTCAGTCGTGATGTGACAGATACACCGCTATCGCAGGCAAGCCAGCTCATACAGTTTGATTGGTGCTTCCAGGAAATAGTTGATCGCTGAACAGAATGCCGGGATTCGCACTATATTGGTGCGATAGGTTGCACCCATGCCCGCCGGCCAGCCCATTTTGGGTCGATATCTCCCGAGCAAGCTGGCAGAGCGCCATAGTTTCGCGCCTAAAGCCCCTATTTCAGGGCTTTTACGCTTCTTTTCGGAGCCTTGGTTTGGTTTTTGCATTTTCCTGGTATCAGCGTGAGCCTCAAGCCCACGCCTTGCTCCAAAAGAGGTCCTCATGACCATCAGCGACGCACTGCACCGCTTGCTACTCGACAACCTGACCACCGCGACCATCCTGCTCAATGCCGAACTGCGCCTTGAGTACATGAACCCCGCGGCGGAGATGCTCCTGGCCATCAGCGGCCAGCGCAGCCATGGGCAATTTATCAGCGAGCTGTTCACCGAGTCCGCCGAGGCGTTGAGTTCCTTGCGCCAGGCCGTGGAGCAGGCCCACCCGTTCACCAAGCGCGAAGCGATGCTCACGGCCCTCACCGGCCAGACCCTGACCGTCGACTACGCGGTAACACCGATCCTGAGCCACGGCGCCACCTTGCTGCTGCTGGAGGTGCATCCCCGCGATCGCCTGCTGCGCATCACCAAGGAAGAGGCGCAGTTGTCCAAGCAGGAAACCAGCAAGATGCTGGTACGCGGCCTGGCCCATGAGATCAAGAACCCCCTGGGCGGGATTCGCGGCGCCGCACAGTTGTTGGCCCGCGAGCTGCCGGATGAGCACCTCAAGGACTACACCAACGTCATCATCGAGGAAGCCGACCGCCTGCGAAACCTGGTGGACCGCATGCTGGGTTCCAACAAACTGCCGTCGCTGGCGATGACCAACGTGCATGAAGTGCTGGAGCGCGTCTGCCAGTTGGTGGAGGCCGAAAGCCAGGGCTGCATCACCCTGGTGCGCGACTATGACCCGAGCATCCCCGACGTATTGATCGACCGCGAGCAGATGATCCAGGCGGTGCTCAATATCGTGCGCAACGCCATGCAGGCCATCAGCAGCCAGAACGAACTGCGCCTGGGCCGTATCAGCCTGCGCACCCGCGCCTTGCGCCAGTTCACCATTGGCCACGTACGCCATCGCCTGGTGACCAAGGTCGAGATCATCGACAACGGCCCGGGTATCCCGGCCGAACTGCAAGAAACCATTTTCTTCCCGATGGTCAGCGGCCGCCCGGACGGTACCGGGCTGGGCCTGGCCATTACCCAGAACATCATCAGCCAGCACCAGGGCCTGATCGAATGTGAAAGCCATCCCGGCCACACGACCTTTTCGATCTTTCTGCCACTGGAACAAGGAGCCCCATCGACATGAGCCGTAGTGAAACTGTCTGGATCGTCGATGACGACCGTTCCATCCGCTGGGTCCTGGAGAAAGCCTTGCAACAGGAAGGCATGACCACCCAGAGCTTCGACAGCGCCGACGGGGTGATGAGCCGCCTGGCGCGCCAGCAGCCCGATGTGATCATCTCCGACATCCGCATGCCCGGCGCCAGCGGCCTGGACTTGCTGGCGCGGATCCGCGAGCAGCACCCGCGCTTGCCGGTGATCATCATGACCGCGCACTCGGACCTGGACAGCGCTGTCGCGTCCTATCAAGGCGGCGCCTTCGAGTACCTGCCCAAGCCGTTCGACGTCGATGAGGCGGTGGCGCTGGTCAAGCGCGCCAACCAGCACGCCCAGGAGCAGCAAGGCCAGGCCGTGGAACCGACCCTGACGCGCACCCCGGAAATCATCGGTGAAGCGCCGGCGATGCAGGAAGTGTTTCGCGCCATCGGGCGCTTGAGCCATTCCAACATCACCGTGCTGATCAACGGTGAGTCCGGCACCGGTAAAGAGCTGGTCGCCCATGCCCTGCACCGCCACAGCCCACGGGCCGCCTCGCCGTTCATCGCGCTGAACATGGCGGCGATCCCCAAGGACTTGATGGAATCGGAGCTGTTCGGCCATGAGAAAGGCGCGTTTACCGGCGCCGCCAACCTGCGTCGCGGCCGGTTTGAACAGGCCGACGGCGGCACCCTGTTTCTCGATGAAATCGGCGATATGCCGGCCGACACCCAGACCCGACTGTTGCGGGTGCTGGCCGACGGTGAGTTCTATCGTGTCGGCGGCCATACGCCGGTCAAGGTCGATGTGCGGATCATCGCCGCGACCCACCAGAACCTGGAAACCCTGGTGCACGCCGGCAAGTTCCGCGAGGACTTGTTCCACCGCCTCAACGTGATCCGCATCCACATCCCGCGGATGTCGGACCGCCGCGAAGACATCCCGACCCTGGCCCGCCACTTCCTCAGCCGCGCCGCCCAGGAGCTGGCGGTAGAGCCCAAGCTGCTGAAGACGGAAACCGAGGAATACCTGAAAAACCTGCCGTGGCCGGGCAACGTGCGCCAGCTGGAGAATACCTGCCGCTGGATCACGGTGATGGCGTCCGGGCGCGAAGTGCATATCAGCGACCTGCCGCCGGAGCTGTTGAGCCTGCCGCAGGATTCAGCGCCCGTGACCAACTGGGAACAAGCCCTGCGCCAATGGGCCGACCAGGCCTTGGCTCGCGGCCAGTCGAGCCTGCTGGACAGCGCCGTGCCGACCTTTGAGCGGATCATGATCGAGACGGCCCTCAAGCACACCGCTGGCCGCCGGCGTGACGCCGCCGTGCTGCTGGGCTGGGGTCGTAACACCTTGACCCGCAAGATCAAGGAATTGGGGATGAAGGTGGATGGCGGGGATGATGATGAGGGTGAAGAGGGCTGAACACAGCCCTCCAGCACACGGATGACCTAATGTGGATGAGGGCTTGTGTGGGAGCTGGCTTGCCTGCGATTGCATCACCTCGGTATCTCTGAAAGACCGAGGTGCCCGCATCGCAGCATCGGTATCTACACAACTTTCAGAAACTGACGAACTCCCCTGTGGCGAGCGGGCTTGCCCCGCGCTGGGCTGCGAAGCAGCCCCAAAACCAGCCGCTGCGGTGTATCTGGTACAACGCATTCGGCTTATT